>NZ_JBGORN010000076.1:0-214 GCF_041679625.1 Enterobacter cloacae complex sp. ESBL7 | reverse complement strand
GTGGCTGAAGGGGTGGACACCTCCGCGCAGCGCGACTGGCTGAAATCACCTGGCGTGAAGTGGCTGCAGGGATACCTTTACTCCCGCCCCCTGCCGTTAACAGATTTTCTGGACTGGCTGCAGAGGGGCTGTCCGCAGGGCGGTGACCCGTCACGGCACACAGCACACCCTGAGCACGCCGACCCCACCGGAAACGGTACCGGGTAATCAACAC
>NZ_JBGORN010000075.1:0-219 GCF_041679625.1 Enterobacter cloacae complex sp. ESBL7 | reverse complement strand
TGAGTGAGGCCCGCTACCTGAGACTGTCAGATATCGATTTAAAGCAGGGGAGCCTGTACATCCACCGTCTGAAGCAGGGGTTCAGTACCAGTCACCCGTTGCTGAGGGAGGAAATTCGCGTTATCCGTGCCTGGCTGAAGGTGAGAAACACAATGGACGGAGCGGAAAGTGACTGGCTATTCCTGGCCCGTCACGGCGGAGCGCTGAGCCGGCAGCGCA
>NZ_JBGORN010000074.1:0-233 GCF_041679625.1 Enterobacter cloacae complex sp. ESBL7 | reverse complement strand
CAGCAGTCAGTCATTTTTCTGACATTTAGCGGTTGCGGCCTGCTGAGAACTCCCTATAATGCGCCTCCATCGACACGGCGGATGTGAATCACTTCACACAACAGCCGGTTCGGTTGAAGAGAAAAATTCTGAAATAACGGGTTGACTCTGAAAGAGGAAAGCGTAATATACGCCACCTCGCAACGGTGAGCGAAAGCCGCGTTGCACTGCTCTTTAACAATTTATCAGACAAT
>NZ_JBGORN010000073.1:0-254 GCF_041679625.1 Enterobacter cloacae complex sp. ESBL7 | reverse complement strand
CAAAGGCCGATGCGTTGTTCACGGCACTCATCAGCTCACGTTGCAGTGATTTTTGTAATGATTCACTGGGGAAACGTTTCGGGTAGACGCCTGCGCGGATCGCTGCCTTCACGCCGGCGCTGGAAATTCAGTCTTTAGCTGTTGCAGCTGTGTCGGGGAGGCATTGCTTATGCTGGTAGCCACCTCGTTACAGTGTTGCAGGCGGCGGAGAAAAACTTTAACCATTTGAATACTCAGCGTTTAGTTAGGCGAAA
>NZ_JBGORN010000072.1:0-255 GCF_041679625.1 Enterobacter cloacae complex sp. ESBL7 | reverse complement strand
ACCTCCCGAAGAATCACTGGATGACCTGGCGCATTTTGCCTGGTGTGCGCTGGTGGGATTACGGCTGGCTCAGCAGGACGGCCAGGCACGTTCACCGCTGGCCATTCACACTTTTCTGGTCCGCTGGCTGGCGGATGTGCAGAAACAACGTCGGTTTCCGCGCTCTGTTGCGCCCGACATCGACAGCCTGTTGCGTCTGGGGCGAATGAAAGGTCCTGCTGCGGATTTACAGCAGCGGCTGCAATACCTCTGGCA
>NZ_JBGORN010000071.1:0-255 GCF_041679625.1 Enterobacter cloacae complex sp. ESBL7 | reverse complement strand
GGCCAACCTATTTGTCAGAGAACCGAAGAGTAGTAATTGTTAAACCAGAACGTGCCGCTGGAGGAGCAGTTGCGCCAGCTGTCACAGCAAAAAAATAACGACGGCAGTCAGACTGTGACGGTGCTACAGGCCGCGCAGCATCTGCGCCAGTTGCAGAACCGTTACGCACTGACCGTACAGGCAGGAAAGTTAACCCCATGACACACGACGATAAAACACAACCCGATAATCATTTCTTACTGTGGACGGTGAAGG
>NZ_JBGORN010000070.1:0-255 GCF_041679625.1 Enterobacter cloacae complex sp. ESBL7 | reverse complement strand
CCCATGCCCAGCCAAATACCCCCAACAGACAATCCCAGCCACTTGCTGCATCAGGATTATTAAAAACATCCGTGACCAGATTATCGTTTAGCCATGAACTAAAAAGAAACAGTTTGATGATGGCAAGAACGATTAAAAACAACGCTTTTTTATAATGAAGGATATGCCGTTTTTGATTTTCCAGTTGAGGGAATAACTGTACGGCACGGTTAACCGGACCTGCGGTAAATGTCGGTAAAAAACTCATGTAGAGCA
>NZ_JBGORN010000069.1:0-255 GCF_041679625.1 Enterobacter cloacae complex sp. ESBL7 | reverse complement strand
CATAAATAAATCCGGGAATACCTGAAGGAGAAATAAAAAAAGTTATAGCCAGTACTGGCACAATGATCAGTGGTAGTGCATACCAGGGTAACCCGCCAATAATGATCCCAGTCTGTTTTCTCACATTCACCAGGACTGGATAAAAAATAATGAGCGAGACAAATGCCAGAAGTGCTGACAATGTGCTGGTAGTCGGCATCGTATGCCATGCCGACAGAATGTTGTCACAGATAAGTAACGCATCGTTTATGGATG
>NZ_JBGORN010000068.1:0-255 GCF_041679625.1 Enterobacter cloacae complex sp. ESBL7 | reverse complement strand
ATGCCGACAGAATGTTGTCACAGATAAGTAACGCATCGTTTATGGATGATGCCCTGAAAAATACCCACGCCAGACAGACAAAAAGAAAGGTCATCAGGCGTGCGAGAGCTGCTGGGAGCATAAAACCAGTTCTTTCTGAAACGTAGCGCCGCCAGAGGTTATTCACTACCATACCAGAACCATGCAACGCCCCCCAGATAATAAACGTCAACCCGGCACCATGCCAGACACCGGACAGCACCCTTGCTACAAAAA
>NZ_JBGORN010000067.1:0-255 GCF_041679625.1 Enterobacter cloacae complex sp. ESBL7 | reverse complement strand
TCTTTTGCCTGATTGTTAGATAAGGCCACAAACGTTCTTACATCCGCTCCTTTGATAATATTCCCGTCTGCAGTAAAGACAACTTTATTATCGGTATAGTAAGGATGCTTTAATGATCTGAAGGTATTTTTATT
This sequence comes from Enterobacter cloacae complex sp. ESBL7, assembly GCF_041679625.1. Taxonomy (NCBI): domain Bacteria; kingdom Pseudomonadati; phylum Pseudomonadota; class Gammaproteobacteria; order Enterobacterales; family Enterobacteriaceae; genus Enterobacter; species Enterobacter cloacae complex sp. ESBL7. The sequence goes on along the minus strand of NZ_JBGORN010000067.1, from coordinate 121 downwards.
GACTGGAAAACTCATTTCCTTGCAGTTAACCCATGATTTACCCTCGGTCAGTAAAAATAAATTATCAAAGTGAGCGTTGTCAGGATCGAATGATGCCGGAAGTCGGGTAGCATTACAGAAA
>NZ_JBGORN010000066.1:0-255 GCF_041679625.1 Enterobacter cloacae complex sp. ESBL7 | reverse complement strand
TGGGGAGACCCCACACTACCATCGGCGCTACGGCGTTTCACTTCTGAGTTCGGCATGGGGTCAGGTGGGACCACCGCGCTAAAGCCGCCAGGCAAATTCTGTTAATCTGTATCAGGCTGAAAATCGTGTCTGTCTCTTCGCCGAAACAGCTTCGGCGTTGTAAGGTTAAGCCTCACGGTTCATTAGTATCGGTTAGCTCAACGCATCGCTGCGCTTACACACCCGACCTATCAACGTCGTAGTCTTCAACGTTCC
>NZ_JBGORN010000065.1:0-255 GCF_041679625.1 Enterobacter cloacae complex sp. ESBL7 | reverse complement strand
GGTCGCTTCTCTTTGTATGCGCCATTGTAGCACGTGTGTAGCCCTACTCGTAAGGGCCATGATGACTTGACGTCATCCCCACCTTCCTCCAGTTTATCACTGGCAGTCTCCTTTGAGTTCCCGGCCGAACCGCTGGCAACAAAGGATAAGGGTTGCGCTCGTTGCGGGACTTAACCCAACATTTCACAACACGAGCTGACGACAGCCATGCAGCACCTGTCTCAGAGTTCCCGAAGGCACCAATCCATCTCTGGA
>NZ_JBGORN010000064.1:0-258 GCF_041679625.1 Enterobacter cloacae complex sp. ESBL7 | reverse complement strand
CGCCGAGCGTCAGGCGCTCGGCGCCGTACAGCCGGTCGGGCGACCACTGGCCGTAGGCGCTGGTCAGCCACCACGCGTTACGGGCAACAGGACGCTGGAAGCTGGCGTTCAGGCTCCATTTACGGAACTCTGCCCGCGGCATATCCCCGGATTTATTTTCGTCGGTTTCGGCATTGAACCACGGCATGCCGTGGCTCCAGGTCGGGTTGAAGGTCGCCACGCCGCCCAGCATTTTTTGCGTGTGGGTAATTCCCAGGA
>NZ_JBGORN010000063.1:0-261 GCF_041679625.1 Enterobacter cloacae complex sp. ESBL7 | reverse complement strand
TTGACTCTGAAAGAGGAAAGCGTAATATACGCCACCTCGCAACGGTGAGCGAAAGCCGCGTTGCACTGCTCTTTAACAATTTATCAGACAATCTGTGTGGGCACTCAAAGTGACATGGATTCTTAACGTCGCAAGACGAAAAATGAATACCAAGTCTCTGAGTGAACATACGTAATTCATTACGAAGTTTAATTCACGAGCATCAAACTTAAATTGAAGAGTTTGATCATGGCTCAGATTGAACGCTGGCGGCAGGCCTAA
>NZ_JBGORN010000062.1:0-261 GCF_041679625.1 Enterobacter cloacae complex sp. ESBL7 | reverse complement strand
CATGGGGAGACCCCACACTACCATCGGCGCTACGGCGTTTCACTTCTGAGTTCGGCATGGGGTCAGGTGGGACCACCGCGCTAAAGCCGCCAGGCAAATTCTGTTAATCTGTATCAGGCTGAAAATCCTGTCTCTCTCTTCGCCGAAACAGCTTCGGCGTTGTAAGGTTAAGCCTCACGGTTCATTAGTATCGGTTAGCTCAACGCATCGCTGCGCTTACACACCCGACCTATCAACGTCGTAGTCTTCAACGTTCCTTCA
>NZ_JBGORN010000061.1:0-263 GCF_041679625.1 Enterobacter cloacae complex sp. ESBL7 | reverse complement strand
ATCCGTAGTCCTGCGCCCATGTCGGTGACAACTGCGCCAGTTCGTCCAGCTGGTCGCGGGTACGTTCAGTCGCCATCCGTCCCTGCGCCTGCAGAGCGGCGGCGTTTTCTTCAATCATCGCTCCCTGCTCGGAGGAAGAGAGCACCACCGGCAGCGGTGAAAGTGAGGTGTCAATCAGCGTCTCCGGCAGGTTGTCGTGCCAGTGTTGCCAGCCCCAGGCGCTTAGTGCCGTGAGCAGCAACGAGGCGGCAACGCCCCCGGCA
>NZ_JBGORN010000060.1:0-263 GCF_041679625.1 Enterobacter cloacae complex sp. ESBL7 | reverse complement strand
CGCAGATTAGCACGTCCTTCATCGCCTCTGACTGCCAGGGCATCCACCGTGTACGCTTAGTCGCTTAACCTCACAACCCGAAGATGTTTCACTTCTGATTGCGAAAATTTGAGAGACTCGAACACACCATTAAAGATGTGTCGTTTCAATTTTCAGCTTGATCCAGATTTTTAAAGAGCAAAACTTCGCAGTGCACCTTTTCAGGTTCACTCTGAAGTTTTCTTGTGTTCGCAGTAAAAGATGGTGGAGCTATGCGGGATCGA
>NZ_JBGORN010000059.1:0-263 GCF_041679625.1 Enterobacter cloacae complex sp. ESBL7 | reverse complement strand
TTCGCCGAAACAGCTTCGGCGTTGTAAGGTTAAGCCTCACGGTTCATTAGTATCGGTTAGCTCAACGCATCGCTGCGCTTACACACCCGACCTATCAACGTCGTAGTCTTCAACGTTCCTTCAGGACTCTCAAGGAGTCAGGGAGAACTCATCTCGGGGCAAGTTTCGTGCTTAGATGCTTTCAGCACTTATCTTTTCCGCATTTAGCTACCGGGCAGTGCCATTGGCATGACAACCCGAACACCAGTGATGCGTCCACTCCG
>NZ_JBGORN010000058.1:0-264 GCF_041679625.1 Enterobacter cloacae complex sp. ESBL7 | reverse complement strand
CACGCCGCCCCGGCAGGACCACCACCACTCCCCAGACCCCGGCCGACAGCACTACCGCACCAAGCATCCAGAGACAAAGCACCGGAAACTCCGGTAACGTATCAATCGGGACCATCTGACCTCCTTACAAGAGAGTGCAGGCCGGTGCCGGCACGGAGCTGCAGCACTCCGCCACCTCACCACCCGTGTGTTGATTACCCGGTACCGTTTCCGGTCGGGTCGGCGTGCTCAGGGTGTGCTGTGTGCCGTGACGGTTCACCGCCC
>NZ_JBGORN010000057.1:0-277 GCF_041679625.1 Enterobacter cloacae complex sp. ESBL7 | reverse complement strand
CACGGTCCAGACTCCTACGGGAGGCAGCAGTGGGGAATATTGCACAATGGGCGCAAGCCTGATGCAGCCATGCCGCGTGTATGAAGAAGGCCTTCGGGTTGTAAAGTACTTTCAGCGGGGAGGAAGGTGTTGAGGTTAATAACCTCAGCAATTGACGTTACCCGCAGAAGAAGCACCGGCTAACTCCGTGCCAGCAGCCGCGGTAATACGGAGGGTGCAAGCGTTAATCGGAATTACTGGGCGTAAAGCGCACGCAGGCGGTCTGTCAAGTCGGATG
>NZ_JBGORN010000056.1:0-280 GCF_041679625.1 Enterobacter cloacae complex sp. ESBL7 | reverse complement strand
TGCGGATGCGAACATAACGAAAGTCCCGCCTTTTCTCCGAGCTGCTGCAGCAGGTTATAGATGCGCTGCCGGCTCAGCGCTCCGCCGTGACGGGCCAGGAATAGCCAGTCACTTTCCGCTCCGTCCAATGTGTTTCTCACCTTCAGCTAGGCCCGGATAACGCGAATTTCCTCCCTCAGCAACGGGTGACTGGTACTGAACCCCTGCTTCAGACGGTGGATGTACAGGCTCCCCTGCTTTAAATCGATATCTGACAGTCTCAGGTAGCGGGCCTCACTCA
>NZ_JBGORN010000055.1:0-282 GCF_041679625.1 Enterobacter cloacae complex sp. ESBL7 | reverse complement strand
GGAACGAAACAGGAAAATGGACTTTCCTTTTCGAAAGAAGAGATAAATGTGAGAGGGACTGGAGAGAAAAAAGCAAATTTCGAAGAGAGTGAAACAGGAATAACCTTATTAAATACAGATAATTACACCCAAAAGCACATCAAATCTTTCCCTTTATTTACAACTACTTACAAATAGCATCGAACTTTATCATCTTTTCGTTATGGAAAAATAACGGCGCTGAACTAACATAGTTAACAGTTTGGTCCTAAATGAACCCTTTTTTTCTTGTTTTTCAACCGC
>NZ_JBGORN010000054.1:0-291 GCF_041679625.1 Enterobacter cloacae complex sp. ESBL7 | reverse complement strand
ATCAGACGCTGCGAGAAACGAACGGGTGGGTGACGGGTATCCATAGTCGTAGAGTCTCTTAAAGCATGAAGGCAATGCGCCAGTTAACGCTCACATGATCCGGGCCGAGCCAGTCGGGGTAGCGCAGGGGCGTGCCGACCGAAATCTGGCTGCTGTACCCGCGCCCTGCGCTGCTCAGCCCCACCGAACCGCCCCACAGCGTGCCGGAGGCAAAGCGGTCCTGACGGTCTTTTTCCAGCCAGCCGCCGTCAACGGCGACCGTTGCGCTTACCGCGCCAATCACCGGGAGGG
>NZ_JBGORN010000053.1:0-297 GCF_041679625.1 Enterobacter cloacae complex sp. ESBL7 | reverse complement strand
AATTATGTAAAAATTTCAATGTTATTGATCCTTCATCAGATAATGAATGATCAATTTTTGTTTGCTTCTTGAACATAATTATCAGGTGTTTATTAATATTTTAACAGGATGTATTTATGCTTTTTCCCAAAAGAATATTTTCAACTACTTTTATATTTTTTTCTATGATGTTTGCCCTACAGGCTCATGCCATTTCGTATCCGTATAAAGCCATTAACAATATACTGACTTATCAACTGGACAGTAATGCGGAACCGGAAAAACTGGAGGGGGCAAAAACAGACAGCTTTAATGTTA
>NZ_JBGORN010000052.1:0-301 GCF_041679625.1 Enterobacter cloacae complex sp. ESBL7 | reverse complement strand
CAGCTGCTGATTTTCTTTCAGGCCAACTTCGAAGCCTGTATCAGCGTCATTATGGGAATGGTGGACCGGGATTCATCAGCCCGATGAGAGTTCCGGGAAATCGGTACAGCCATGTAAATTACAGCAAGGCGAGAGGCTGGCAACTGGAAACCAGTCGAAAAACAAAAGATCCGACATTTACGCTCGGAGGAAACATTGCAACGCCGACATCGGTAAACAACTCAGAACGTATCACCATTTCTGACGGAGAAACGGAGCTTCAGGCCCGGGCACTGTACCGTTCAACGGGAGATGCAATGTT
>NZ_JBGORN010000051.1:0-324 GCF_041679625.1 Enterobacter cloacae complex sp. ESBL7 | reverse complement strand
CCACTTCCTTGTGGACCGCAACCGCATCTGACCGGTCGCACATGATGTAGGTCATCACGTCCGCCGCACGGCGCGGAGCCACCGAGAAGGCCTGAGAAATCTCTTCACGGGTCACGGCGCGCCCCTGACGCAGCGCCCAGAGGGCAACCGCCTGCCAGAGAGGCACCCCCTCTTCCCCCTCCATGCCCGGCGGTAGCCGCCAGACGCCGTGGTTGCTCTGGCGTCCGGTCTGGAGTTTGCCGCGCGCAGTACGCTTCATATCAGAATGTGTCTGTGAAAAATCAGTCAGTGACGCCTGGTGTTCGTTATCGAATGTTGCCATTG
>NZ_JBGORN010000050.1:0-358 GCF_041679625.1 Enterobacter cloacae complex sp. ESBL7 | reverse complement strand
CCAGGCCTTATCAGCAGATAGCCAAAGACGTGAAAGTACCACGCGAGCGGCTCAGACTGGCGCTGGAAAGTGGGCTACAGGTAACCGCACTCGACGGGCTATTCTGGTTCGGCATTCAGCGAATTGCTGCCGACGTGCAGCGGTTACGCAAATCGGGTATGGCAATCACCACCTCCGAAACAGAGGCGTCTGATAATCTCACCGGGACGACCCGTCGGATGCCGGTTTATAGGCTTTCTGTTGGTAAGTGACTTTTAGGTACTTGCGTTATACCTCCTGTCTGCGAGAGCGTGTGAATGTTGCGGTGTATCCCACTAGCGTCGGGGTGAAACAGCGGTAAATTCAACGAGGAATTTGC
>NZ_JBGORN010000049.1:0-358 GCF_041679625.1 Enterobacter cloacae complex sp. ESBL7 | reverse complement strand
GCAAATTCCTCGTTGAATTTACCGCTGTTTCACCCCGACGCTAGTGGGATACACCGCAACATTCACACGCTCTCGCAGACAGGAGGTATAACGCAAGTACCTAAAAGTCACTTACCAACAGAAAGCCGATAAACCGGCATCCGACGGGTCGTCCCGGTGAGATTATCAGACGCCTCTGTTTCGGAGGTGGTGATTGCCATACCCGATTTGCGTAACCGCTGCACGTCGGCGGCAATTCGCTGAATGCCGAACCAGAATAGCCCGTCGAGTGCGGTTACCTGTAGCCCACTTTCCAGCGCCAGTCTGAGCCGCTCGCGTGGTACTTTCACGTCTTTGGCTATCTGCTGATAAGGCCTGG
>NZ_JBGORN010000048.1:0-359 GCF_041679625.1 Enterobacter cloacae complex sp. ESBL7 | reverse complement strand
GAGCCTCTGGCCTCAATCAGATACAGTGAGCCCGCATCACTGACCACCCCTTTTTTCCGGCGAAAATCAGCCCGGAATTCACGTCCGCGGGCCACTTCATCGGCACGACGGCTCTGCATCCGGCTCGCAAAGTCCGCATTCAGCGAGGCGAGCGTGGACTGGATATCGCGGTCCTGCATCCGAAGCGGATGATTTGACAGCGCATCCTGCAGCCCCGCCATCAGCACATCCCGGGGAAGACTGATACCCAGCGACTTCTGCACCGCCAGGGACTGCTGCATCTCGTAGGCCAGTGACACGCCGCTGGCATACGCCCGGCGGGCATTATCATCCTGCAGGGAGAGCGACTGTGCGCCAGG
>NZ_JBGORN010000047.1:0-381 GCF_041679625.1 Enterobacter cloacae complex sp. ESBL7 | reverse complement strand
TCAGCGCGGGCGGGCAGCTCAGCAACAACGGACAAATCACCACCGGCGGCGGCACCAGCACGCTCTCCGGCAGCAGCGTGGCGCTCAATGCCGCGGGCGCGGTGCAGGGCGGGGGCGACATCACCGTCGCCAGCCGGAGCAACATTACCGTCGACGGCTTCACCGGCACGCGCGGCTCGCTGACCCTGAGCGCGCCGGGGTCCATCGTCAACACCGCGCTGCTGTACGCGGCGAATAACCTGGCGCTGTTTGCTGACAGCATCACCAACCGGCGCGGCGACATCATGGCGGGAAATAACCTGTGGATGCAGCGGGATGCGGCGGGGAATGCGAACAGCCAGGTGGTGAACACGTCGGGGAATATTGAGACGCAGAATGGGG
>NZ_JBGORN010000046.1:0-404 GCF_041679625.1 Enterobacter cloacae complex sp. ESBL7 | reverse complement strand
AGCTTAACCTTCGGGAGGGCGCTTACCACTTTGTGATTCATGACTGGGGTGAAGTCGTAACAAGGTAACCGTAGGGGAACCTGCGGTTGGATCACCTCCTTACCTTAAAGAACCTGCCTTTGTAGTGTCCACACAGATTGTCTGATGAATGATGAACTTCTGAATGTACTTTTGAGTGCATTAAGAAGTTTTGCTCTTTAAAAATCTGGATCAAGCTGAAAATTGAAACGACACATCTTAAATGGTGTGTTCGAGTCTCTCAAATTTTCGCAATCATGAAGTGAAACATCTTCGGGTTGTGAGGTTAAGCGACTAAGCGTACACGGTGGATGCCCTGGCAGTCAGAGGCGATGAAGGACGTGCTAATCTGCGAAAAGCGCCGGCGAGGTGATATGAACCTTTGA
>NZ_JBGORN010000045.1:0-426 GCF_041679625.1 Enterobacter cloacae complex sp. ESBL7 | reverse complement strand
TGGCCGACCGGGCCACGCTGACCGGCACCACCTTTGCCAGCCAGGGCACCACCCAGGCGGGACAGCTGACGGTTAACTACGGCCAGCTGAACAACAGCGGCACGCTGCTCGGCAACGCGCAGCTGAACATCGACGCGGACCAGGTGACCCAGAGCGCGGGCGGCAGGCTGCTGAGCGGCGGCAACCTGTGGCTGCAGAGCCGGGGGCTGGACCTGACCGGCCAGCTGGTCTCTCTGGGGGACTTAACGCTGCAGCTGACGAACGCGTTTACCAGCCGGACCGCCGTGGCGGCAGGCCGAACCCTGACCATCAGCAGCGGCGGCGACATCGATAACCGCAGCGTGCTGCAGGGGCAGGCGGTTAACCTCAGCGCGGGCGGGCAGCTCAGCAACAACGGACAAATCACCACCGGCGGCGGCACCAGCA
>NZ_JBGORN010000044.1:0-440 GCF_041679625.1 Enterobacter cloacae complex sp. ESBL7 | reverse complement strand
GGATAGCCCAGCTGCCGTGCAGCGGCGGCAGCAGGTACTGCTCGTTCAGGTCTTCAACAATCCCGGGGATGCCGGCCGACAAATCGTTGTTCAGCAGGATGGTGCAGGGGTCAAAATCCTTCAGGCCCAGGCGGTGTTCGGTGCGGATCAGCGGTTCCAGCACGATGCTTTCGCCGGTTGGCAAATCGAGCGTCGTGGGCTCCTTGATGTCGGGGTTGAGCGAGCCAAAGCGCACATTCAGCCCGGCCTGGTGGAAGATGCGCTTGAGCTGCAGCACGTTCGACAGGTAAAAGCTGTTGCGGGTGTGGTTCTCGGGCACGACCAGCAGGTTGCGCGCCTCGGGGCAGATCTTTTCAATCGCCGCCATCGCTGCCTGCACAGCCAGCGGCAACATCTGCGGGGTCAGGTTGTTCCAGCCGCCGGGGAACAGGTTGGTGTCA
>NZ_JBGORN010000043.1:0-458 GCF_041679625.1 Enterobacter cloacae complex sp. ESBL7 | reverse complement strand
AACCATTGCAATGGAATTTTCAACTTCCGAAGTTATTTCCAAACTCAGTAATCCGTTTTGGTTCCAAAGTTTTGGCGCGGTGATGGGTATGGACTGGCATTCGTCGGGAATTACGACTTCAGTATTGGGCGCTTTGAAAAAGTCGGTGAATCCGCATTCAAAAGAATTGGGCATTTATATTTGCGGAGGAAAAGGAAAGCATTCAATGCAAACGCCGGCTGAATTATTAAACGTTGGACAACGGACAGGTCTTGACGGCAATCTGCTTTCGAATTGCAGCAAACTTACCGCTAAGGTCGATAACACTGCGATTCAGGATGGTTTCCAACTTTACCAGCATAATTTTATCGTTGACAACCAGGGCCAGTGGGCAGTAATCCAGCAAGGCATGAATCCGCTGACCAAAACGGCGCGGCGCTATCACTGGCATTCTGAAAATCTGCAGTCTTTTATAAATG
>NZ_JBGORN010000042.1:0-466 GCF_041679625.1 Enterobacter cloacae complex sp. ESBL7 | reverse complement strand
TAGGTAGCTTAACCTTCGGGAGGGCGCTTACCACTTTGTGATTCATGACTGGGGTGAAGTCGTAACAAGGTAACCGTAGGGGAACCTGCGGTTGGATCACCTCCTTACCTTAAAGAACCTGCCTTTGCAGTGCTCACACAGATTGTCTGATGAAAAGTAAATAGCAAGGCGTCTTGCGATTGAGACTTACACGTCCCCTTCGTCTAGAGGCCCAGGACACCGCCCTTTCACGGCGGTAACAGGGGTTCGAATCCCCTAGGGGACGCCACTTGCTGGTTCGTGAGTGAAAGTCACCTGCCGTCATATCTCAAAACTCATCTTCGGGTGACGTTTGAGATATTTGCTCTTTAAAAATCTGGATCAAGCTGAAAATTGAAACGACACACATGTTATGTGTGTTCGAGTCTCTCAAATTTTCGCAATCAGAAGTGAAACATCTTCGGGTTGTGAGGTTAAGCGACTAAGC
>NZ_JBGORN010000041.1:0-516 GCF_041679625.1 Enterobacter cloacae complex sp. ESBL7 | reverse complement strand
GCCGGACTCAAACATAAGGGGGAAGAATGAAAGGTATTCAGGTGGTCAGGGCGGTGGCGCTGCTCGGGCTTCTGCTCCTCTTTATTGCAGAAGCGTCCGGACAGACCGCCCGTCCTGCTGATGGCGGGCCGACGCGACTGGTGAGTACGGCCTGGCATTTTGGCAGTGACCGGCTCAGCGTGCCGGACTCGCTGCCGGTCGGGACGGTGATTGCGGCGGCCGTGCTGCCCTCAGAGGATGTGCTGTTCACCCGTGACCGGGGCGTGTCTGCCGGTCTGTGGGGTGCCCGCGGGCCGGCGGTGTCGTGGCTTACGGTCAGAACCGCGCTGGAGGGGGTGATGGTCCGCATCGTGCCCGAAGCCTCCCGCGGCGGCGAGTGGCGCCAGGGAGAGCTGCGTATTGAGCTGGTCAAGACCGGGGTGATAAAGGCGGGCGTGCTGCGTGTGCTGCAGGGCCTGCCGGAATACCGGCTGTGGCGTAACCGCCCGGGCGGACGACAGGTGCTGCTGCGTGAGC
>NZ_JBGORN010000040.1:0-518 GCF_041679625.1 Enterobacter cloacae complex sp. ESBL7 | reverse complement strand
GGTGTCGCAGTGCCCGGGCAGGCTCACAGTACCTGGCCTGCTGAAGCTGCTGCCAGTCCTGCAGGACCGGTGGAAGGGTCTCCGGCATGGACGGTGTGAACACCTCCCCGTCACGTGCACCCGGCCCTGGATGAAGGGATATCAGCACCTCCGGCATGGCGAGCCTGAGCCACGCCAGGTCACTGCGGCACTGCACACCCGGCGCAGGAAAGGGATAAGGCGCACTGGCGGAGGTTGCTGAATACGATGCCAGTGACATCACCAGCGCGAGCTGCGTGAACAACATGGCCACCCGGCTGCCCCTCACCCCGCCTCCCCGCCGGCCGTCACCGGGTCATCTGCCGGACTGCCGGTCACCACGGCCACCGTCAGCGGCCTGTCCATCACCAGGCGCTCACGCAGCAGCACCTGTCGTCCGCCCGGGCGGTTACGCCACAGCCGGTATTCCGGCAGGCCCTGCAGCACACGCAGCACGCCCGCCTTTATCACCCCGGTCTTGACCAGCTCAATACGCAGCT
>NZ_JBGORN010000039.1:0-573 GCF_041679625.1 Enterobacter cloacae complex sp. ESBL7 | reverse complement strand
GGCTTTCTGTTGGTAAGTGACTTTTAGGTACTTGCGTTATACCTCCTGTCTGCGAGAGCGTGTGAATGTTGCGGTGTATCCCACTAGCGTCGGGGTGAAACAGCGGTAAATTCAACGAGGAATTTGCTTAAAAGACCACGAGCCACGGTGGCTGACCAACGGCTTACCTGGAGGCACCAGGCACCGCAACACCCTGAAAAGTATTAGCGCCCTTGCACTCACTCCTCTCTGTCCCTCCCGGTCCGGCGATACCCGGGCACAGTTCACCAGAGCACGGCTTCTGCCGGCGTGACCCGCTACTGTCCCCGTCGTGTCGCGCCGGCATGAAAGCCTGCGGGATAAATCAGAGTCAGCCTGGTCCGATGAGATTGCGCCTGTGATAGTATTCGGCTCCTTCTTATCCGCGCTTCGCTGGCGGGAGGAGGCAATAAAAAATCAGTCAATAACTCCGGGAGACATGCCGCAATGGCGAGACGTAAATATCTGACACAAAACGAAGTGGAAAGCCTGCTGGAGGCCGCGAAGCAGTCGCGGAATCCGGAGCGGGACTACTGTCTGATATACATGAGTTTT
>NZ_JBGORN010000038.1:0-598 GCF_041679625.1 Enterobacter cloacae complex sp. ESBL7 | reverse complement strand
CCACCCTGCTGGTCACCGGGCGCCTGCCGGACGGGACGATATTTGATGGCAGCGGTGAAGCCGGTCAGGCCCGCAAGGTGAAGGTGGGGGCCATGCTGCCTGCCATTGCCATCGGTCTGCAGAAGGTTGGTGCTGGCGGGCACCTGACAGTGGTGGTGCCGCCTGAGAAGGGGTACGGCGACATGGGTCTGCCGCCGACGGTTCCGGGTGGCGCGACGCTCATCTTTGACATCACCGTCAAAGGGGTGAATGAGTCAGGCTGACCCCCTGAAGGGGGAGGGGTGATGCCTTCTCCCGAATGGCTGAAAAATGGCTACAGCGCCCTCCCGCTCTCTTACTGGCGGATGTTACCGCGCTGAACTGAACAAAAAAACATCCCTGATTCATCACGGGTCAATCCGGTGCTGCGGCGCTGGCGGGTTTCTGCACGCCCGGATCCGGTGCAGGTGAGTCAGTGGTTGCGGTTAACGCACTGAAGTTACAGGTAAACGAAGAAATTGATGAATTGTTTTCGCCCGGACCGGCCTGAGTGAATGCGGTCGCCCGGGCGTCATAAGCCGCCGGACTGGCTGGCGGCAAACTGAAGCGCCCGGAACTG
>NZ_JBGORN010000037.1:0-618 GCF_041679625.1 Enterobacter cloacae complex sp. ESBL7 | reverse complement strand
TTGAAATTCTGCCGGGAACGCAGGCCGGATATTCCATCGTTAATCTCACGGGCAAGCCGGAATTTCCGTTAAGTGCATCCGTGAGCCTGGATAATAGCGGGCAGAAGAGCACCGGTGAAAACCAGCTGAGCGGCGTGCTCACCGCCAATAATATGCTGGGGCTGGCGGATAAATGGTTTGTCAGCGGCGGGCGCAGCAGTGATTTTGCCAGCGCGTACGATGCGCAGAATTTCCAGGCGGGCGTCAGCGTGCCGTCCGGCTACGGCCTGCTGGACTACAGCTACGCCTGGAGTAACTACCGGACCACCATCAGTAACCAGGGCTTCAACTGGCTCTCCACGGGCGATACGAAAACCCACCGCCTTAACGCGTCCTGGGTGGTTTTTCGCAACGGGGATGTCAAAACCGGCATTGCGGCGGGCGTGGTTCAGCGCTCCAGCCGCAACTGGCTGAACGACGCGCCGCTTAAGAGCAGCACGCGCAACCTCTCCAGCCTGGTCCTGGGAATTACCCACACGCAAAAAATGCTGGGCGGCGTGGCGACCTTCAACCCGACCTGGAGCCACGGCATGCCGTGGTTCAATGCCGAAACCGACGAAAATAAATCCGGGGATATGC
>NZ_JBGORN010000035.1:0-750 GCF_041679625.1 Enterobacter cloacae complex sp. ESBL7 | reverse complement strand
CTGATACCCAGCGACTTCTGCACCGCCAGGGACTGCTGCATCTCGTAGGCCAGTGACACGCCGCTGGCATACGCCCGGCGGGCATTATCATCCTGCAGGGAGAGCGACTGTGCGCCAGGAGCAGGAGCCGCGCCGGACGTGGAAGGTGAGTCCGGTGCGACTGATGCAGGCGCCGGGGAAGGGGCAGCTCCTGATGCCTGCGTCGTGGCAGGCGGGGAGGATGCAGTCGCAGGCGATGCTGCAGGGACTGCGCCTGGCTCAGCCGCAATGCCCGCTGACGGCTGTGGTACGGCCGGGGGCGGAGTCACTGTCGCCGCCGTCAGGGGCAGCGCTTCGGCGCCCGTCGGGGGCGCAGAAGGATGCGCCCCGACAGGCGCACTGACAGCAGCACCTGTGACTGCATCACCCGTACCACCTGAAGGATGCACCGGTGTCACATCGCCACCAGAAGGCAGTTTGTGCTGAGATAACAGGTCAGTCTGCTGCGACATCAGCTTTTGCAGGAGCGCATCCTGTCTCGCCAGCTCCTGACGCAGGGCCTGTACTTCGGCCGTGTCCTGCGCCGGGGTCGCGGCATCCGCGCCCGTCACAGCAGGCGCTGCCTGTACGGACAGAACGGGTGCAGCCAGCGCCGCACACACCAGCAGGCGAACCATCACGCCTCCCGGGTGTCCTGACCCCGCGCGCACGGCCTTACCGGCGACATCAGGGTGTCCGCAATAACGCGTTAATGAATTCATTGCTGTTCTT
>NZ_JBGORN010000034.1:0-936 GCF_041679625.1 Enterobacter cloacae complex sp. ESBL7 | reverse complement strand
CATAAATAAATCCGGGAATACCTGAAGGAGAAATAAAAAAAGTTATAGCCAGTACTGGCACAATGATCAGTGGTAGTGCATACCAGGGTAACCCGCCAATAATGATCCCAGTCTGTTTTCTCACATTAACCAGGACTGGATAAAAAATAATGAGCGAGACAAATGCCAGAAGTGCTGACAATGTGCTGGTAGTCGGCATCGTATGCCATGCCGACAGAATGTTGTCACAGATAAGTAACGCATCGTTTATGGATGATGCCCTGAAAAATACCCACGCCAGACAGACAAAAAGAAAGGTCATCAGGCGTGCGAGAGCTGCTGGGAGCATAAAACCAGTTCTTTCTGAAACGTAGCGCCGCCAGAGGTTATTCACTACCATACCAGAACCATGCAACGCCCCCCAGATAATAAACGTCAACCCGGCACCATGCCAGACACCGGACAGCACCATTGCTACAAAAATGTTCACCTGCGCACGCAACCAGCCTTTTCTGTTTCCACCAAGGGGAATATAAATATAATCACGGATAAATGTTGATAAACTGATGTGCCAGAGTCGCCAGAATTCCTGCAAATTACTGGCTCGATATGGGTGGTTAAAATTTTCGCCCAGCCGGTAACCGAGTAACAATGCCATACCTGTAACCAGATCTGTATAACCAGAAAAATTAAAATATATTTCCCATGCCCAGCCAAATACCCCCAACAGACAATCCCAGCCACTTGCTGCATCAGGATTATTAAAAACATCCGTGACCAGATTATCGTTTAGCCATGAACTAAAAAGAAACAGTTTGATGATGGCAAGGACGATTAAAAACAACGCTTTTTTATAATGAAGGATATGCCGTTTTTGATTTTCCAGTTGAGGGAATAACTGTACGGCACGGTTAACCGGACCTGCGGTAAATGTCGGTAAAAAACTCATGTAGAGCA
>NZ_JBGORN010000033.1:0-940 GCF_041679625.1 Enterobacter cloacae complex sp. ESBL7 | reverse complement strand
TCCAGGGGCGGCTTCTCTTGCCGCGACAGCCCAGTCTGTCGGCCATCAGTCCTACCGCCCCCGGGGTACGTTTCAGAATGGTGGCAAGCTCTGCCACGGGCATTGTGCCGTAGTTATTTTCCAGAAAGGATAAATCCTTCACCGTCCACAGTAAGAAATGATTATCGGGTTGTGTTTTATCGTCGTGTGTCATGGGGTTAACTTTCCTGCCTGTACGGTCAGTGCGTAACGGTTCTGCAACTGGCGCAGATGCTGCGCGGCCGTAGCACCGTCACAGTCTGACTGCCGTCGTTATTTTTTTGCTGTGACAGCTGGCGCAACTGCTCCTCCAGCGGCACGTTCTGGTTTAACAATTACTACTCTTCGGTTCTCTGACAAATAGGTTGGCCTGTCTGATGCCCTGATGGACAAAACCATGACACATTGCCATCCGTTACCGTAATATTACCCATGCCTGAAACCGATATTGTCTTTGGATCCAGACTATCCAGTTTCATTATGCCAGCACGAGAAAACCAGACATTGTGTCCGTCCGTTAATACATTTTCAGAAAGAAAGTGGAGTGATGCTACCTTTATCTTTTTTGTAAACAGATAACTGAGTTTCCCTGATGTGTAAAACCCATTATTATCTACAGCAAGTGGAAAAGATAAACATCTGAAGGAGTTCGGTTCCACTTCGGGTCTCTTTTTCCCTTCATAATACCACTTACCATCAATTTTTGCCCATCCGTAACTGCTTGTACATGTCTGAACACTTTTATGGTATGGGATTATTACATCATCCATCGCTGAGAAATAATAGTTTAATTTATCTTTTGCCTGATTGTTAGATAAGGCCACAAACGTTCTTACATCCGCTCCTTTGATAATATTCCCGTCTGCAGTAAAGACAACTTTATTATCGGTATAGTAAGGATGCTTTAATGATCTGAAGGTAT
>NZ_JBGORN010000032.1:0-989 GCF_041679625.1 Enterobacter cloacae complex sp. ESBL7 | reverse complement strand
CTGGAGATACATGGCGTACACATTCGGGTCCGGGTGGCGCAGAAGATAGTCCCGGTAAAACTGCTCCGCCCGTCCGGGCCTTGCCGGGTCACCATCCTGATTAAACAGCTGCATGTCATGCAGGCTCGCCACAAACGCCTGCTGGTCCGGCATAAACCACGGGTTCAGCCACCGGACCCGCTCAAAGAGTGAGGTATCGGTCGCCATGGTCTGTTTTGCGGCATCAATACCCACCCGAATCAGGGTGCCGGTCAGTGAAAACCAGACCAGAAACACGCCGGCTATCGCCAGCAGGGCACGGGATGCAAAATGAATGCGTGAAGGGAGTACCGCAGCAGGGAGTGCCGGTACCATGCGGGAAAGCGCAAGACCGGAAAGAAAGAGGAACAGAACAAAATGCACGCCTGACAGATACCACGGGTACTCCACCTGTGTGTGCAGTAACACCGGCAGCGCACACAGCCCGGGACCCAGGGCATCACTGCCCGGTTTTCCGTATCCGCCGGCTGCAGAGGCCTGCGCCCACAGACGCAGGGCCACCCGCACGCCCCAGACCAGCAGAAATGCCAGCCCCACGACCGCCACCAGACCGCCTTCCGTCACCTGGTACACCAGCTCATTATGCGGATGCACCACAATGCTCGGGTCACGCTGAACTTCCTGCAGCAGCGCCACGCCGTCCGGGTAACGCCCCTCAAACATTCCGTAGCCGACACCGCGCCATGGATAGGATGCAATTAACTCCGCACAGGCCCGCCACATCTGAATACGCCCCAGTTGCCCGAACGTATGGTCAACGGGCGCCTGCAGGGACATCAGCGTCATGCCAGTCCGCGTGCCGGCCCAGCTGACAGCCAGCACTGCCAGCGCGACGGACAGCCTCCCGCGAACCGCCCGGCGGCCCGCCACCGTCATCAGCAGGGCCACCACGGTCGCCCCCAGCAACCCGATGGTGCTCTGCGCCATAACCAGGGAGACCATAAAGATGA
>NZ_JBGORN010000031.1:0-1070 GCF_041679625.1 Enterobacter cloacae complex sp. ESBL7 | reverse complement strand
TCAAAGGTTCATATCACCTCGCCGGCGCTTTTCGCAGATTAGCACGTCCTTCATCGCCTCTGACTGCCAGGGCATCCACCGTGTACGCTTAGTCGCTTAACCTCACAACCCGAAGATGTTTCACTTCTGATTGCGAAAATTTGAGAGACTCGAACACACATAACATGTGTGTCGTTTCAATTTTCAGCTTGATCCAGATTTTTAAAGAGCAAAACTTCGCAGTGCACCTTTTCAGGTTCACTCTGAAGTTTTCTTGTGTTCGCAGTAAAAGATGGTGGAGCTATGCGGGATCGAACCGCAGACCTCCTGCGTGCAAAGCAGGCGCTCTCCCAGCTGAGCTATAGCCCCATCGTTTATAATCTCTGTACCGCTCATCCTTTAAAAGGAGTTTGGTAGGCCTGAGTGGACTTGAACCACCGACCTCACCCTTATCAGGGGTGCGCTCTAACCACCTGAGCTACAAGCCTGCAGAGATTTTTACTGCTGTTTTTCATCAGACAATCTGTGTGAGCACTGCAAAGGCAGGTTCTTTAAGGTAAGGAGGTGATCCAACCGCAGGTTCCCCTACGGTTACCTTGTTACGACTTCACCCCAGTCATGAATCACAAAGTGGTAAGCGCCCTCCCGAAGGTTAAGCTACCTACTTCTTTTGCAACCCACTCCCATGGTGTGACGGGCGGTGTGTACAAGGCCCGGGAACGTATTCACCGTAGCATTCTGATCTACGATTACTAGCGATTCCGACTTCATGGAGTCGAGTTGCAGACTCCAATCCGGACTACGACGCACTTTATGAGGTCCGCTTGCTCTCGCGAGGTCGCTTCTCTTTGTATGCGCCATTGTAGCACGTGTGTAGCCCTACTCGTAAGGGCCATGATGACTTGACGTCATCCCCACCTTCCTCCAGTTTATCACTGGCAGTCTCCTTTGAGTTCCCGGCCGGACCGCTGGCAACAAAGGATAAGGGTTGCGCTCGTTGCGGGACTTAACCCAACATTTCACAACACGAGCTGACGACAGCCATGCAGCACCTGTCTCAGAGTTCCCGAAGGCACCAATCCATCTCTGGA
>NZ_JBGORN010000030.1:0-1094 GCF_041679625.1 Enterobacter cloacae complex sp. ESBL7 | reverse complement strand
TAACTGCGTAGCTTCATGAAATATAAGTAATAAATGTATTTACTAATATTGACTTTGAGGGCAAAAAGAGCGATACTTAATTCATCGGGAGGCAATACCGCCACCCGGTAACACAGCCCAAAGCGGCGATTAAATTCAAGGAACAAAAAATGAAACTGACTCGCGAAGCAACCACAGCA
This sequence comes from Enterobacter cloacae complex sp. ESBL7, assembly GCF_041679625.1. Lineage (NCBI taxonomy): Bacteria > Pseudomonadati > Pseudomonadota > Gammaproteobacteria > Enterobacterales > Enterobacteriaceae > Enterobacter > Enterobacter cloacae complex sp. ESBL7. Next base: position 915 of record NZ_JBGORN010000030.1, on the reverse strand, counting down.
GCAAACCCGGATTTACGCGGCCGCAAACATCATTTCATCATCGAGAGCGCCACGGCGGCAGAGCTGGAAGCGATGGACGAGATCCTGACGCTGGCAGGCTGGGAAAATGACAGCTGCCCTTGCTATGAGGACGGCTTTGGTTGTGGTTACTGGATCGACATTTCCGAAGTGGCTTGTTTCAAAGCGGCATACAAAGCAGCGAAAACGGGCCTGAAAGGCTATATGGCAGTTGAAGCGGAGAAGGCCGCAGCAGTGCGCGAAGCCACCGCAGAACCAGCCCCGGAACATATTCCGGCGGCAAGCCTGGACGATTACACCGTGTACACATTGCATGAACCTATTGAAGCGGAAGAAGGCAAGCCATACGCAGAGAAGCGCGTAACTCGCGCCTACGTTGCCCGCAGCATGACCCGCGCCCTGGCGAGCCAGGAGAAGCATGTAGAGAAGTACAAAGCGCAGGATGTTATCTGGCTGGCGGAACACAACGCAGACCACGCTTTTAGAATGGGCGTTTTAAGCCCGGAAGAGTTCACAGAGATCTATCACATGATACGGGCAGAGAACGCGCAGCCCCTGCTTATTCTGGCGGCCCTGCGTGATGCCCTGCTAACCGGAGCGCCAGCACTTGCCGCCGCCCGTGCGGCATAATCCGGCCACCATTCAACGCGCCTTCCGGGGCGCTTTTTGTTGGTAGAACTGAATGAAATATATGTAATTATCGTATTTACTAATATTGACTTTTGGGGCAAAAAAAGCGATACTGATTTTATCGGGAGGCAATACCGCCGCCCGGTAACACAGCCCAAAGCGGCAACCTACGGAGTCCCCAATGAAACAACATATCGCTGCAATTATTCGCGAATACAACACCCCTACAATAACCGTCGAAGTAGCCAATACAGACCGCTACGATAG
>NZ_JBGORN010000029.1:0-1181 GCF_041679625.1 Enterobacter cloacae complex sp. ESBL7 | reverse complement strand
CAGGGAGCGATGATTGAAGAAAACGCCGCCGCTCTGCAGGCGCAGGGACGGATGGCGACTGAACGTACCCGCGACCAGCTGGACGAACTGGCGCAGTTGTCACCGACATGGGCGCAGGACTACGGATTTGCGCTGGTGGCACAGACGCAGCGCCTGTGGCCGCATCAGCCGGAAACCGCTGCGCTGGCAAAACAGTGGCAACAGCAGATGGAGGCGAATGCCCTGCCGGAAGCCCGTCTGCAGGGCTGGCATCAGGCCATGGTACAGCTGCAGTCGCTGACGAACCGGCTCAACAGCACCGATATGCAGCGGGGAAAATACATCACGGTCTCAGAGCTGAAATCGTCGGTGTTTGCCATCACGCAAACCCTGAGCCAGAACGTGCCGCTGGAGGAGCAGTTGCGCCAGCTGTCACAGCAAAAAAATAACGACGGCAGTCAGACGGCGACGGAACAGCAGGCTGCACAGCATCTGAATCAGCTTATATTTCGTTACGCATTTATCAGGAATACTGTCAACAACACAGTTCCGTGAATATCACCCAATATGGTTTAAATGAGTCGGAAGGTGTCAGCCAGAACCGACTTAAGGATTTCTATGTCAGTATTTTTCTCTCCGGAGTTTTTATTCTGTTTTATTGTTTTTTTTGCGGCATACTGGTTATGCCAGCCATGGAGTAAAATCCAGAATGTATTGTTACTGGTGGCTGGTTACGGATTTATTGCATCGATAAATGTCAGATCTTTTATTATTCTGATTATTTATAGTGTGCTTGTTTTATTTATGACTGGTATGGCTCATGGGCAAAAATCAAGAAAGTTTGCAGTCCCGCTTCTGCTTTTTGTTGTGTTAAGTTTTTTTATTGCCTTCAAGTATTATTCACCTGTAAGTGAATGGATACAGACTGCAACTGGAGGCTGGCAAAAGTATTTCCCTCTCCCTGTTCTGACTATACTGATGCCTGTGGGGTTGTCATTCTATTTATTTAACTCCATATCGCTGGTCATGTCTGTGGTTCGTGGTGAACTCAGGAATATTCGTGGGATGGACATCCTGCTCTACATGAGTTTTTTACCGACATTTACCGCAGGTCCGGTTAACCGTGCCGTACAGTTATTCCCTCAACTGGAAAATCAAAAACGGCATATCCTTCATTATAAAAAAGCGTTGTTTTTAATCGT
>NZ_JBGORN010000028.1:0-1188 GCF_041679625.1 Enterobacter cloacae complex sp. ESBL7 | reverse complement strand
CGGTGCTGGTGACCGGACGCCAGGTGCAGCAGGATGAGGACCTGGCGATACGCCGGGCCACCCGGAACATTGACAGTATGCTGACGGAGGCTGAGCAGGTGATGTCCATGAACCGGGCTTTCCTGGGTCAGCCCTGCACGCCGCAGCTGGCCCGCCAGCTCGGCCGTTCGGCGGCCCTGAGTCCGCATGTGCGGGATGTCAGGCTGCTGCAGAATAACGCCACCGTCTGCGCCTCCCTGGGTGGGGCACCGGACCTGCCAGCCCTGCCGGCAGCGTCCAGGGTGCGACCGGCTCTGTTGCTGACCCCCGGCGACGCGCTCACGCCGGCAGCCTCGCTGCTGGTGATGGTGCAGCAGTATCCGGAAGGGAGTGTGGCTGTGAGCCTGAACGGTCTCTTTCTGCGTCAGGCGTTGCGGGCCACGCCTGACCTCCCTGGCCTGCTGTTTCGGGCCGGCGGGGTGGAGATGGGGGCGGACGGGGTGGTGCATCACGCACCGGAAGGTGTTGCTGACAGCCCTCCTGCCTCCGGTCAGTATGCGTTTACGCTGGTGACCGACCCCCGCAGCCCGGTGCGGGACCGCAGCCTGCTGCGTGACGCCCTGCCGTGGACAGTGCTGTGCCTGCTGGCGACGGCGGCAGCCACATGGCTCTGTCATGTATGGCTGCACCGGCGAAGCCGCGAGGATATCCGCCTGCGGCGGGCCATTAAGGCCGGGGACATCCGCCCCTGGTATCAGCCGGTGGTGGACAGCCGTACCGGTGAGCCGGCGGGCTGCGAGGTGCTGGCCCGCTGGCACACGCCGGGAGGTGAGGTGATGCCCCCCGACCGTTTTATTCCCCTGGCCGAGCGCAGCGGGCTGATAGTCCCCCTGACCCGCAGTTTACTGATGCAGGTGGCGCGTGAACTCGGTGCGCGCCGGCAGGTACTCCCGCCTGCATTTCATCTCGCCTTTAACCTGAGTGCTGCCCATGCGGGCGACCGCACCCTGCTTCAGACCTGTCGGGCGCTGCAGGCCGCGCTGCCGGGCGTCATTCTGGTGGCTGAGATTACCGAGCGGGAGCGCTTTGAGCCCTCCGTTCGTCTGCCGGACCTGCTCCCGGCACTGCGTGCCGCCGGTGTCCGGGTGGCACTGGATGATTTCGGCACCGGGTATGCCGGCCTCAGCACCCTGGACCAGCTTCCGGTGG
>NZ_JBGORN010000027.1:0-1314 GCF_041679625.1 Enterobacter cloacae complex sp. ESBL7 | reverse complement strand
GAGCCTGTAATTAAAATTGTGTAATTGCCTGATTTTGATATGTTCACTCCAACAACGGAGACAGGCAATTATGGACGAAAAGAAACTCAAAGCCCTTGCGGCTGAACTGGCTAAAGGCCTTAAAACCGAAGCCGATCTTAATGCTTTTTCCCGCATGTTGACGAAGCTTACCGTCGAAACGGCGCTTAATGCAGAGCTGACTGACCACCTCGGGCATGAGAAAAATGCGCCCAAAACAGGCTCAAACACCCGCAATGGCTACTCGTCAAAAACGGTGTTGTGCGATGACGGCGAGATAGAGCTGAACACGCCGCGTGACCGTGAAAACACCTTCGAACCGCAGCTGATTAAGAAGCACCAGACGCGCATTACGCAGATGGACAGCCAGATTTTATCCCTCTACGCCAAAGGCATGACTACCCGCGAAATCGTCGCCACCTTCAAAGAGATGTACGACGCCGATGTGTCGCCCACGCTGATATCTAAAGTAACCGACGCTGTAAAAGAGCAGGTCACGGAGTGGCAAAACCGGCAGTTGGATGCGCTGTATCCCATTGTTTATATGGACTGCATTGTCGTCAAAGTCCGTCAGAATGGCAGCGTAATCAACAAGGCCGTCTTCCTCGCACTGGGCATTAACACCGAAGGCCAGAAAGAATTACTGGGCATGTGGCTGGCCGAAAATGAAGGTGCAAAGTTCTGGCTGAGTGTGCTGACAGAGCTGAAAAATCGCGGTCTTCAGGACATCCTGATTGCCTGCGTGGACGGTCTGAAAGGCTTCCCGGATGCAATAAACAGCGTCTACCCACAGACCCATATCCAGCTGTGCATCATCCATATGGTGCGTAACAGCCTGAAATACGTGTCGTGGAAGGACTACAAAGCCGTCACCAGTGGCCTGAAGACGGTTTATCAGGCCCCGACCGAAGAGGCGGCGCTGATGGCGCTGGATGCGTTCGCGGAAGTCTGGGACGATAAATATCCGCAAATCAGCAAAAGCTGGCGTGCGCACTGGGAAAACCTCAATACGCTCTTCAGTTATCCGCCGGATATCCGCAAGGCCATCTACACAACAAACGCAATCGAATCCCTGAACAGCGTGATCCGTGCCGCGATTAAGAAACGCAAGGTGTTCCCGACGGATGACTCAGTACGAAAAGTTATTTATCTGGCGATCAAGGATGCGTCAAAAAAATGGAGTATGCCGATCCAGAACTGGCGGCTGGCAATGAGTCGTTTTATTATCGAGTTCGGTGACCGCCTGAGCGATCACCTTTAACACAGTGGCAGTTACACAGAATTACTGACAGGCTC
>NZ_JBGORN010000026.1:0-1530 GCF_041679625.1 Enterobacter cloacae complex sp. ESBL7 | reverse complement strand
GGGCCACCCAGAACAGCCAGACCTGCTTCAGCCACTCACCGCCGGCAAACACCGCCACCGCCAGACTGCGGGCCGGGTTCACCGAGGTGTTGTCCACCGGAATGGAAATCAGGTGGATAAGCGTCAGGCACAGACCAATGGCCAGCGGCGCAAAGCCTGTCGGTGCATCCGCACCGGTCACCCGGGCAATCACCAGCACAAACATCGCCGTCAGCACCCACTCCGTCAGGGCCACGCTCAGGAGCGGAAACTCCCCCTGGGACAGGGTACCGTAGCCGTTACTGGCGAATCCTGCGTGGACATCAAATCCGCCACTGCCGCTGGCAATCAGGTACAGCACCCCGGCCCCGAGCAATCCGCCCAGCACCTGGGCAACCATATAGGGTGCCAGCAGGGAGCCCGGGAAGCGCCCGCCCGCCCACAGGCCTAACGAGACCGCCGGATTAAAGTGCGCCCCGGACAGGGCCCCGAACGCATACGCCCCGGTAAGTACCGTCAGACCAAAGGCCAGCGACACCCCGAGAAAACCAATCCCCACATCCGGAAAACCCGTGGCCAGCACTGCGCTGCCACATCCCCCCAGGACCAGCCAGAACGTGCCGGTCGCTTCTGCCATCAGTTTTTTCATCATCATCCTGTCCTGCCTTTTGCTGTGTGTTATTCGTGACTGAATGAGCCCCTGCCCGACCATCCCTGCGGCTGTTACGCGGCGCAGCCGGTAACATGCGGTATCGTCCGCAGTATGAGCAGCACCACATCGTCAGCCGGAGCCGGCGGGGTCAGTTGCCCTTCATTACTCGTCATTATCGTTATCCGGGGTATCCGCCTGACGGCCCTTTATCCCCTGCCCCGCATCCGGGCAGGCCACCGCCAGCAGCACCCCGCTTCTCTCGGGACGCTCACAACGGGTATCCGGCACATTCAACCCGGTACCGGACCCGCTGACAGACCTGTCGCTGCCGGGGTACATCACCAGTCCCACACCGCACCCCATCAGCAGTATCGGTGGCCCCCAGAGCCGTGCGGACTGACGCAGAACATCCCGCCCTCCGGCGTGGCGCAGGCGTCGACGGAGCAGACGCCAGAACGGGGGCCCCGGCACCACCAGGGCCACCACCGGCAGCACCAGTAACCAGAGAAGCGGAACGTCATGCAGACGCTGCACCAGGTAAAAAGCCACCCCCATCACGCCAACAGACATCAGGACAAGCCCGGCGAGCCCCGGCGCTGAAACAGAAACGACTTCGCCGCCTGCGCCAGCGCCTCCTGCTCGCGCAGGCGGGCAGCCTCAGAAACCTCGGTACGGGGTTTGCGCCCGCAGACCGATGCGACCGGCACACCCGGGCGGGTGGTGACGGAGGTCACCAGGAACATCGCCACCCGGTGACCGCTGGCCACCCGGACCACTTCCTTGTGGACCGCAACCGCATCTGACCGGTCGCACATGATGTAGGTCATCACGTCCGCCGCACGGCGCGGAGCCACCGAGAAGGCCTGAGAAATCTCTTCACGGGTCACGGCGCGCCCCTG
>NZ_JBGORN010000025.1:0-1554 GCF_041679625.1 Enterobacter cloacae complex sp. ESBL7 | reverse complement strand
CAGCTGCTGATTTTCTTTCAGGCCAACTTCGAAGCCTGTATCAGCGTCATTATGGGAATGGTGGACCGGGATTCATCAGCCCGATGAGAGTTCCGGGAAATCGGTACAGCCATGTAAATTACAGCAAAGCAAGTGGCTGGCAACTGGAAACCAGTCGAAAAACAAAAGATCCGGCATTTACGCTCGGAGGAAACATTGCAACGCCGACATCGGTAAACAACTCAGAACGTATCACCATTTCTGACGGAGAAACGGAGCTTCAGGCCCGGGCACTGTACCGTTCAACGGGAGATGCAATGTTGCAACTGGGGGGAGAGACAGTAACCCTGTCCGGTACCCAGGGGAGATGGACGTTATCCCGTGCGGTGCCGGTTGCCGATGCATTTGCAGTTTCAATGAAAGGAAATGGCACTCAACTGGCTGGATTCTGGCTGACATCCCGTCATTCAGGCGGTGTGATTGTCAGTGCGCTTGGTATCAATGGGGCTCAGATCTCGATGCTTGATAAATGGGCCTCAGACTGGCCCGGAACGCTAAGCAATCTGACGCCTGATCTGGTTATTCTCGCCTTCGGTACTAACGAAGCATTTAATATTTCAATGTCAGCAGAGGAATATCAGCAAACGCTGCTCAGGCAGATCAGAAAAATTCGTCAGGCTGTTCCAGATGCGGCGATACTGCTTGTAGGACCAGGAAGCAGCATCATGAACAAAAGTGCATCAGGTTGTTCAGCCCGTCAGTCGCCGGTGTTAAAGACGATCATTGAGGTTCAGAAAAAAGTGGCTGCGTCCGAACATACGCTGTTCTGGGACTGGTTTGCCTTTATGGGAGGAGATTGTTCTATAGAGCGCTGGGCTGACAAGGGGAAAGCGCGGCCTGACCTGGTTCATTTAACTTCTGACGGATACCAGGAAACGGCGAGTGCGCTTTGGCAGGATCTTGAAAAAACGATGCAGTAATTATGTAAAAATTTCAATGTTATTGATCCTTCATCAGATAATGAATGATCAATTTTTGTTTGCTTCTTGAACATAATTATCAGGTGTTTATTAATATTTTAACAGGATGTATTTATGCTTTTTCCAAAAGAGTATTTTCAACTACTTTTATATTTTTTTCTATGATATTTGCCCTACAGGCTCATGCCATTTCGTATCCGTATAAAGCCATTAACAATATACTGACTTATCAACTGGACAGTAATGCGGAACCGGAAAAACTGGAGGGGGCAAAAACAGACAGCTTTAATGTTATTTACAGTGGTGATTATACCCATGTCATTCAGTCCGGCGGACACTATTTCTGTAATGCTACCCGACTTCCGGCATCATTCGATCCTGACAACGCTCACTTTGATAATTTATTTTTACTGACCGAGGGTAAATCATGGGTTAACTGCAAGGAAATGAGTTTTCCAGTCAATAAAGATACCTTCAGATCATTAAAGCATCCTTACTATACCGATAATAAAGTTGTCTTTACTGCAGACGGGAATATTATCAAAGGAGCGGATGTAAGAACGTTTGTGGCCTTATCTAACAATCAGGCAAAAGA
>NZ_JBGORN010000024.1:0-1660 GCF_041679625.1 Enterobacter cloacae complex sp. ESBL7 | reverse complement strand
AATGTGAGAAAACAGACTGGGATCATTATTGGCGGGTTACCCTGGTATGCACTACCACTGATCATTGTGCCAGTACTGGCTATAACTTTTTTTATTTCTCCTTCAGGTATTCCCGGATTTATTTATGCAAGCTTCTGATTATCAAAATATACTGAGCCGTTCGTTGCAGATTATTATCGTCGTGAGTGTAACTTTTATCAGTTTGTGTTGGTTATATCAGCAAAACCTCAGTCAGTACTGGACACTTCATTTTCATCAGGATGCCCCATGGGACACAGTCACCACAGGTTACTGGCGCGAGGGGGCAGTACTAATGAATGCTGCCACGCTTTCTGAGCATACGTTTATCAGCGCCCTGCACAATGAAAATCAGGGACAAAACAACAACAAGGAGCAGGATACCTCAGTATCAGAGAATGATTTATCTGTGGTTCCCGCAGAGCATAGCTCCAGGGATACATTATCGTTCCCCCTTTCTCAGGAACCGTCTGGACTACTGCAACTGAGCCGACGAGTCACCGGAGCACACGATTCGAATAATCAGTCATACATACTGGCCGGAATTCCGGCATCCACCTCGCCAGACAGAGGAGAGACAGTTGGGGTTGAAGGACCTCTTTATGAAAGTGGCACTGACGGAATGCATAAAGCTATTCTGGGCAGCTCCGAAAAAGTACTGCTGATTGGTGATTCCATGATGGAAGGTGTTGCGCCGAGAGTGCTGAAAATTATACGGGAGAAACATCAGGTCACCGGGATCAACCTGAGTCGTCGTAGTACTGGTCTTGCATACCCAGGCTTCTATAACTGGCCTGCAACGACCGCAGAAACACTGCGTCAGACCCCATCGATTGGTCTACTGGTCGTTTTCCTTGGTCCTAATGATCCCTGGGATATGCCTGCCGGAAAAGGAAAACCTTTTCTTAAATTTGAAAGTGATGACTGGGAGCGGGTTTACCGTGGTCGTATAGATCAGATCCTGGATTTGACGAAGGCATATCATATTCCGGTGATCTGGGTTATGCCTCCTTCAATGAGGAAGTCAAAACTGAGTCATGGCATGAAATATCTGAACACTTTGTATTCTTCTGAAGTTCAAAAATATGGTGGTCTCCTCGTTGATGTGAATGACATATTTAATTATAGCCCTGATATTTACGCTCCTGATATTTTACTTCGTGGAAAAATGACACGGGTACGGGCTGATGATGGTATTCATTATACCCCTGCCGGAGAGAATCTGATTGCACAAGCTATTGTTTCCCACATTCATTTTGAACAGCAAGAAGGTCTGTCAACTGATGAAAGATAAACGTATTTTTATTCCCTGCCTGCTTGCATTATGTGTGGCAGCCACGGTAATCACCTCCTGCCAGAGTACAGGCAATCCTGACCGCCGGGTCACCTCTTTCGAAACAGGGACAAATGGACGGATGATCAACTATGGTGAAAAACAACTTACTGACTTGTCAGAAAAACTAAAACGAAGTAATACTGAAACAACCCACATTATTGTCATTGGTGACTCACATACAGCTGCTGATTTTCTTTCAGGCCAACTTCGAAGCCTGTATCAGCGTCATTATGGGAATGGTGGACCGGGATTCATCAGCCCGATGAGAGTTCCGGGAAATCGGTACAGCCATGTAAATTACAGCAA
>NZ_JBGORN010000023.1:0-2820 GCF_041679625.1 Enterobacter cloacae complex sp. ESBL7 | reverse complement strand
GTCAGGGAGAACTCATCTCGGGGCAAGTTTCGTGCTTAGATGCTTTCAGCACTTATCTTTTCCGCATTTAGCTACCGGGCAGTGCCATTGGCATGACAACCCGAACACCAGTGATGCGTCCACTCCGGTCCTCTCGTACTAGGAGCAGCCCCCCTCAATTCTCCAGCGCCCACGGCAGATAGGGACCGAACTGTCTCACGACGTTCTAAACCCAGCTCGCGTACCACTTTAAATGGCGAACAGCCATACCCTTGGGACCTACTTCAGCCCCAGGATGTGATGAGCCGACATCGAGGTGCCAAACACCGCCGTCGATATGAACTCTTGGGCGGTATCAGCCTGTTATCCCCGGAGTACCTTTTATCCGTTGAGCGATGGCCCTTCCATTCAGAACCACCGGATCACTATGACCTGCTTTCGCACCTGCTCGAGCCGTCACTCTCGCAGTCAAGCTAGCTTATGCCATTGCACTAACCTCCTGATGTCCGACCAGGATTAGCTAACCTTCGTGCTCCTCCGTTACTCTTTGGGAGGAGACCGCCCCAGTCAAACTACCCACCAGACACTGTCCGCAACCCGGATCACGGGTCTACGTTAGAACACCAGCCATTAAAGGGTGGTATTTCAAGGTTGGCTCCACGCAGACTGGCGTCCACGCTTCAAAGCCTCCCACCTATCCTACACATCAAGGACCAGTGTTCAGTGTCAAGCTATAGTAAAGGTTCACGGGGTCTTTCCGTCTTGCCGCGGGTACACTGCATCTTCACAGCGAGTTCAATTTCACTGAGTCTCGGGTGGAGACAGCCTGGCCATCATTACGCCATTCGTGCAGGTCGGAACTTACCCGACAAGGAATTTCGCTACCTTAGGACCGTTATAGTTACGGCCGCCGTTTACCGGGGCTTCGATCAAGAGCTTCGCGTTGCCGCTAACCCCATCAATTAACCTTCCGGCACCGGGCAGGCGTCACACCGTATACGTCCACTTTCGTGTTTGCACAGTGCTGTGTTTTTAATAAACAGTTGCAGCCAGCTGGTATCTTCGACTGATTTCAGCTCCACCCGCAGGGGCTTCACCTACATATCAGCGTGCCTTCTCCCGAAGTTACGGCACCATTTTGCCTAGTTCCTTCACCCGAGTTCTCTCAAGCGCCTTGGTATTCTCTACCTGACCACCTGTGTCGGTTTGGGGTACGATTTGATGTTACCTGATGCTTAGAGGCTTTTCCTGGAAGCAGGGCATTTGTTACTTCAGCACCGTAGTGCCTCGTCATCACACCTCAGCGTTAAAAAGGTACCGGATTTACCTGGAACCTCCGCCTACATGCTTAAACCGGGACAACCGTCGCCCGGCTAACATAGCCTTCTCCGTCCCCCCTTCGCAGTAACACCAAGTACAGGAATATTAACCTGTTTCCCATCGACTACGCCTTTCGGCCTCGCCTTAGGGGTCGACTCACCCTGCCCCGATTAACGTTGGACAGGAACCCTTGGTCTTCCGGCGAGCGGGCTTTTCACCCGCTTTATCGTTACTTATGTCAGCATTCGCACTTCTGATACCTCCAGCATGCCTCACAGCACACCTTCAACGGCTTACAGAACGCTCCCCTACCCAACAACGCATAAGCGTCGCTGCCGCAGCTTCGGTGCATGGTTTAGCCCCGTTACATCTTCCGCGCAGGCCGACTCGACCAGTGAGCTATTACGCTTTCTTTAAATGATGGCTGCTTCTAAGCCAACATCCTGGCTGTCTGTGCCTTCCCACATCGTTTCCCACTTAACCATGACTTTGGGACCTTAGCTGGCGGTCTGGGTTGTTTCCCTCTTCACGACGGACGTTAGCACCCGCCGTGTGTCTCCCGTGATAACATTCTTCGGTATTCGTAGTTTGCATCGGGTTGGTAAGCCGGGATGGCCCCCTAGCCGAAACAGTGCTCTACCCCCGAAGATGAGTTCACGAGGCGCTACCTAAATAGCTTTCGGGGAGAACCAGCTATCTCCCGGTTTGATTGGCCTTTCACCCCCAGCCACAAGTCATCCGCTAATTTTTCAACATTAGTCGGTTCGGTCCTCCAGTTAGTGTTACCCAACCTTCAACCTGCCCATGGCTAGATCACCGGGTTTCGGGTCTATACCCTGCAACTTAACGCCCAGTTAAGACTCGGTTTCCCTTCGGCTCCCCTATACGGTTAACCTTGCTACAGAATATAAGTCGCTGACCCATTATACAAAAGGTACGCAGTCACACCACGAAGGTGCTCCCACTGCTTGTACGTACACGGTTTCAGGTTCTTTTTCACTCCCCTCGCCGGGGTTCTTTTCGCCTTTCCCTCACGGTACTGGTTCACTATCGGTCAGTCAGGAGTATTTAGCCTTGGAGGATGGTCCCCCCATATTCAGACAGGATACCACGTGTCCCGCCCTACTCTTCGAGTTCACAACCTGTGTGCTTTCGTGTACGGGACTGTCACCCTGTACCGTGCGACTTTCCAGACGCTTCCACTAACACACAAGCTGATTCAGACTCTGGGCTGCTCCCCGTTCGCTCGCCGCTACTGGGGGAATCTCGGTTGATTTCTTTTCCTCGGGGTACTTAGATGTTTCAGTTCCCCCGGTTCGCCTCGTTAACCTATGTATTCAGTTAACGATAGTGCAACGAATTGCACTGGGTTTCCCCATTCGGACATCGCCGGGTCAAAGGTTCATATCACCTCGCCGGCGCTTTTCGCAGATTAGCACGTCCTTCATCGCCTCTGACTGCCAGGGCATCCACCGTGTACGCTTAGTCGCTTAACCTCACAACCCGAAGATGTTTCACTTC
>NZ_JBGORN010000022.1:0-5917 GCF_041679625.1 Enterobacter cloacae complex sp. ESBL7 | reverse complement strand
CTGCGCTACCCCGACTGGCTCGGCCCGGATCATGTGAGCGTTAACTGGCGCATTGCCTTCATGCTTTAAGAGACTCTACGACTATGGATACCCGTCACCCACCCGTTCGTTTCTCGCAGCGTCTGATCAGCTGGATTGTCTGCGGCCTGATGGTCTGGCAGCCGGTGGCACCCGCCGTCGCGGCGGCGCTTACGCCGGCCGGGCAGACCACGGTCGACCGGGCCGGGAACGGGGTGCCGGTCGTCAACATCGCCACCCCGAACGGGGCGGGTATCTCGCATAACCAGTTCGGCGAGTATAACGTCGGCAGCGAGGGGCTTATCCTCAACAACGGCACGGACCGTTTAACCCGGACCCAGCTGGGCGGGCTTATCCAGAACAACCCCAACCTGCAGGCCGGGCGGGAAGCGAAAGGCATCATCAACGAAGTCACGGGCGCCAGCCGCTCGCAGCTGCAGGGCTACACGGAAGTCGCCGGCAGGGCCGCAAACGTCATGGTGGCCAACCCGTACGGCATTACCTGTAACGGGTGCGGATTTATCAACACCCCGAACGTCACCCTGACCACCGGCAAGCCGCAGTTTGACGCCAGCGGTAACCTGCTGGCGCTGGAGGTGACGAAAGGGGCCATCACGGTTGAAGGCCAGGGGCTGGACGCCAGCAAGAGCGACGCGCTGTCGATTATTGCGCGCGCAACGGAGGTGAACGCCGCGATACACGCGAACGACCTGACGGTGACCGCAGGGGCGAACCGCGTGGGTGCAGACGGCAGCGTCAGGCCGGTTGCCGGCGAGGGCGCCGCGCCCGTGGTGGCGGTGGATACCGGCGCGCTCGGCGGGATGTATGCCAGCCGTATCCGCCTGGTCTCCAGCGAGGCGGGCGTCGGGGTGAACCTCGGCAACCTCACCGCGCGCCAGGGCGACATTCAGCTGGATGCGGGCGGGAAACTGACGGTCAGGAACAGCCTCGCCAGCGGCTCGATTCGCGCGAAGGGCGCGGGGGTGGCCCTCAGCGGCAGCCATCAGGCCGGTGGCGCGCTGAACGTGGCCAGCTCGCAGGATGTGGAACTCAGTAACAGCACGCTCGCCAGCCAGGGCGACATGCGCCTTTCCGCGGCGGGGAAAGTGCAGATGACGGGCGGCGGGACAAACAGCGCGGGCGCGCTGGCGGTCAGCAGCGGGCAGGCGATGACGCTCAGCAATACCTCCCTTATCTCCCGCGGCGCGGCGACGCTGGACAGTCAGGACACCCTTACCGTCAGCGGCGGCGGCGTGTCGGCACAGGGCGGGGCGCTGACCGTCGCGGGCGGGCAGGGGATGGCACTTTCGGATGCAACGCTGACGGGCCAGGCCGACACCACGCTGTCCACCGGCGGCAGCCTGACGCAGCGCGGCGGCAGCGTCACCGGCAGGGGCGCGCTCAGCGTGGCGGCCGGGAAGGATATCACCCTGACGAATACCCGCAGCGGAAGCGATACCCGCGCGACCCTCAGCAGCGGCGGCACGCTGTCATCCACGGGCAGTGCGGTCTCGGCAGGGGAGAGCCTGGCGCTGAGCGGCGGGCAGCTGGTGCTGGACGGCCAGAGCCGGGCCGATGCCGCGGCCGATATCCGCCTGACGGGCAGCACCGTCAGTAACCAGGGGCAGGTGAATGCGGGGCGCGACATTGCGCTCTCCGGCGACAGGGTGTCCAGCAGCGGCCTGCTGGCGGCGAAAGGCCGTCTGGACGTGAACGCCGGAGAGCTGACGAACGGCGGCACGGCGCAGGGCAGCGACGTCACCCTGCAGGGACAGACGGTGACCAACAGCGGCACCCTGCAGAGCGCCGGCAGCCTGGCGTTAAGCGCCGGAACCCTGGCGCAGCGGGGCACGCTGAGCGCGAAGGGCAATGCGGACGTCACGGCGCAGCAGGCCCTGCGTAACGACGGCAGCCTGCTGGCTGACGGCGCGATGAACGTGACCGCAGGCGTGCTTGAGCAGAACGGCACCCTGTCCGGCGCGACGGCGCTGACGGCGCAGGCCGGCACCCTGACCAGCGGTCAGGCGTCCCGCACGACCAGCCAGGGCAATATACAGATTACCGCGACCCGCAGCGCCAGCCTGAACGGGCAGACGGACGCGGCGGGGGCGGTCACCGTCAGCGCCGGCGACCTGACCACCGGCCGGGACGCGCACCTGCAGAGCGGGCAGGGGCTCACCCTGCAGGCGCAGAACGCCGCGCTGAACGGCACCCAGGCGGCGAAAGGCGCCCTGTCGGTGACGGCGGGCACGATTGCGCACGCCGGGAAATCCACCGGTGACGCGCTGAGCTTTAACGCGACCGGCGACCTGACCAGCGGCGGGGAGCTCACCGCCGGCACCCTCACGCTCAGCGGACAGAACATCCTCCAGTCCGGCGCCGCAAAAGCGGACCGCATGACCCTGACGGCCCCCGGGCGCATCACCAGCAGCGGTTCGCTGATTGCCGGTACCCTCTCCCTGGACGCTGCCTCGGTGGAGAACGGCGGGCTGCTGCAGGGGACCACCCTGCTCGGCCTGAAGACCGGGTCACTCGCGAACCTCGCGGGCGGGTCGGTCTACAGCGCGCAGGATTTAACGCTGAACGTTCCGGTGCTGACCAACGGCGGGCTTATCACCACCGACGGCACGCTGCGCATTAAAGGCGACACGCTGACCAACCAGGGCGAAATCAACGGCGTCAGCCTGAGCAGCGACTACCTCAGCCTGACCAGCAGCGGACGCCTGCTGGCGGACGACCGGCTCACCCTGAACGGCACTACTCTGGTTAACGCGGGCAGTATTGCCGCCGGCGACCTGCACATCACGGCGGACAGCCTGGAGAACCAGGGCACCGTCGAGGGGGACGCGGCCCTGACGCTCGGCGTGGCAGACCTCACTAACCGCGGCGCGCTGCGCAGCGGCGGAACGCTGACGCTCAGCGGCGACACCCTTACCAGCAGCGGCGAGCTCAGCGCCACCGCGCTGCTGCTGAACCTGACCCGCCAGGTCAGCAACGAGGCGGGCGGCCGGGTGATTGCCCGGGACGGCCTGACGCTGACCGCCGCCAGCCTGACCAACAGCGGGCTGATGGCCGGTGCCGACGCGCAGTTTAACAGCGCGTCGGTGACCAACGGCGGCACGCTGCAGGGGACTCATTCCCTGACGGCGACGGGGGCACAGCTCAGCAACCTGCAGGCGGGCATGCTGCTCTCCGGTGGCGCGCTCGGCCTGCACCACACCACCCTTAACAACGCCGGGCTCATGCAGGGCAACACCCTGAACCTGGCCACCGGCGAGTGGATGAACACCGGTAACGCGCTGGGGGAAGCGGGCGTGACGGCGGCGGTGACCGGCACGCTGACCAACAGCGGTAAGGTGCTCAGCCAGCAGGCGCTGGACGTTCAGGCCGGCAATACCGGTAACCGGGGCCAGCTGCTGGCGAAAGTGCTGACCCTGCGGGGCGACCTGCAGAACAGCGGCCTGCTTCAGGGCAGCAGCACGCTGGCCTGGTCCGGCAACACCTTCGCGAACCAGACTCAGGGGCAGGTGACGGGCGGTGAGACCCTCACCCTGAGCGGACACACGCTCAGCAATGCGGGCAGCCTGCAGGGGCGCAGCGCGACGCTGGATGCCGCAGGCCTGAATAACCAGGGCAGCGTTCAGGCGCTGGACGCCCTGACGCTTGCCGCGACCGGCAGGCTGGACAACACGGGCGCCCTGCTCAGCCAGAACCTGTTCACGCTGACGGCGGCGCAGCTGTTTAACGACGGCCGGCTGGCGGGGAAAGCGCTGACGGTGAGCGCCGCGCAGCTGACCAACACCGGCATGCTGCAGGGCAACGACACGCTGGCGCTGACCACCCGCACGCTGAGCAAC
Organism: Enterobacter cloacae complex sp. ESBL7; assembly: GCF_041679625.1. Taxonomy (NCBI): domain Bacteria; kingdom Pseudomonadati; phylum Pseudomonadota; class Gammaproteobacteria; order Enterobacterales; family Enterobacteriaceae; genus Enterobacter; species Enterobacter cloacae complex sp. ESBL7. The sequence continues at coordinate 2,042 of NZ_JBGORN010000022.1, read as the reverse complement.
GGCGCCACCGGGCAGCTGGTGAGCGGAAGCGGCCTGAAACTGTCCCTGGACACGCTCGATAACGCCGGTCTGCTGCTGGTGAACGGCGGGCTCACCCTCCGGGGCAGCGACCTGACCAACCGGGGCGATATTCAGGCGCAGGACCTGGATTTGGGGCTGGGCAACGCCCTGAGCAATACCGGGAACATCGTGGCCACCGGCGATGCCGCGCTTCACGCGACGACGCTGACCAGCAGCGGCACGGTGGCGGGCAGAACGCTGACCGCAGGCGCGACGGAGCTGCGCAACAGCGGCCTGATGCAGGGCAGCAGCGCGGTTAACGCCGCCGCTGACCGCTTTATCAACGCGCTGAACGGCAAATGGCTCTCCGGCGGCGGCTTCACGCTGACGGGCGGGCAGCTGACGAACGCCGGCACGCTGCAGGGCGCGACGCTGGACATGACCGGCACCACCCTGACCAGCAGCGGCACGGTGAACGGGCTGGCGGGGCTCAGCGGCACGCTCGGCGGGGCGTTAACCAATACCGGGCTGCTGCAGAGCGGCGGCGCAACCACCTTCACCGCGGACACCCTGGCGAACCCGGGGCGCATCACCGGCGGCACGCTCTCCCTGACCGCCCGCGAGATGAACAACGACGGGCTGATGCAGGGAACGAACGGTCTGGCGCTCACCGGCACCGCGCTGACCACGGGCGCGGCCTCGCGCACCCTCTCCGGCGGCATGCTGACGCTGGACGCAGGCCAGCTGGCCACGCAGGGCACGCTGCAGGGGAACGGCGCGGACATCCGCGCCACCGGCGACTGGACGCACGGCGGGTCCCTGCTCAGCCAGGGGGCGCTGACGGCCGCGACCGGCGGCACGCTGACCTCGTCCGGCTCGCTGATGAGCCAGGGGCGGGCGGATATCACCGCACAGACGCTGGATAACCGCGGGCAGCTCCTCAGCGAAGGAGACGTGACGCTCGGCGGCAGCACCCTTAAAAACAGCGGCACCGTGCAGGGGAACACCCTCGCGCTGCGCCAGGACAGCATTAACAACCAGGGCACCCTGACCGGCCTGCAGAGCCTGACCGTTCAGGGGCAGCAGCGGCTGATGGCGCGCATGGCGATGGCCGCGCCGCAGCAGGCGCTGATTAACGGCGCTGGCGGCAGGCTTCTCGCTCAGGGCGCGCTGACCATTGCCTCCGGGGCGGTGACCAACGCCGGCAGCTGGCAGGCGCAGAACATCCTGCTTAACGCGCAGTCGCTCAGCAACAGCGGCACGGTGCAGAGCGCCGACGGGCTGCAGATGACGCTGGGCGACACGCTCACCGGAACCACGGGCAGTAAGATTACCGCGCTGGGTGCGGCAACGCTGCAGGCCGCGACGCTGGCGAACCAGGGGCAGTGGGCGGCGAAAAACCTGACGCTGACCGGCGGCACGCTCAGCAACAGCGGCGCCATCAGCGGGGTGAATGGCCTGACCCTCAGCCAGACCGGCGCGGTCAGCCAGCAGTCGACCGGGACCCTGCTCTCCGGCGGGGCGCTGAACGTCACGGCGGCCTCCGTCACCAGCGACGGCAAAATGCAGGGGAGCACGCTCGGCATCACCACCGGGGCGCTCACCAACGGCGGACGTCTGCAGGGCGATAACGGCGCGACGCTGGCCCTCAGCGGCACGCTGACCAACAGCAGCGGGGGCGAAATCGTCAGCCGCGATGGCCTGACGCTGACCACGCCCGCGCTGTTTAACTACGGCCTGATTCAGGGCGGCGGCGAGACGCGCGTGACCGCCTCCTCGCAGGCGCGTAACGACGGCAGGCTGCTCTCCGGCGCGCGCCTGACGCTCGGCACGCCGCAGTTCACCGGCACCGGCTGGCTGCAGGCCACCGACCTGATACTCAATGCGGCAAACGCCACTAACGGCGGCACGTGGGTGGCCGACCGGGCCACGCTGACCGGCACCACCTTTGCCAGCCAGGGCACCACCCAGGCGGGACAGCTGACGGTTAACTACGGCCAGCTGAACAACAGCGGCACGCTGCTCGGCAACGCGCAGCTGAA
>NZ_JBGORN010000021.1:0-8387 GCF_041679625.1 Enterobacter cloacae complex sp. ESBL7 | reverse complement strand
CAGGGCCACCACGGTCGCCCCCAGCAACCCGATGGTGCTCTGCGCCATAACCAGGGAGACCATAAAGATGACAAGACAGCCCAGATACCGCACCTGCCCGCAGAACAGCCACCGGTGCAGGCTCAGTGCCAGCATCGTGGCCAGAAAACTCGCCATCACGTTTATCTGGCGAAACCCGCCTGAAGGACGCAGGCCTTCCTGCAGGGGCAGCCAGTGTGCATAGCCCGCAGGCCAGAGCACACAAAGCAGAACGGACACCGCGCACACCAGACCTGTAACAATCAGCGCATCTGCCGCGTGTGCCGAAAGCGCCTCAGACACCCGGGAGGCCGCAAGCCACAGCAGAAAAACACCGCCACACCACATCATGAGCACGCGGGTCACGGCACGCCAGGCGTCGCTCCCGGGGGACATCCACAGCAGGGGTAGCGTAAGAATGAGAAAAGACAGGAGCAGCAACGGTGCGCGGGAAAAAACCATCCGTCCGCTGATGGCCATGACCAGAAACAGCAATCCCGGCAGCACCCAGCCGGCATACTCCGGCATCACCGTGTCCGCAGGCAGCAGTGAGTGCCAGGGCAGGTTAATGAGCAGACAGGACACCGCGGCGAATATCACGATAACCGCCTTCACGCGGAAATCCGTATTATTCTCACCCGCCATTACGGTATCACTGAGCGACTGACTTCCCGACATGACCATTCCTCTGGTTATTTATCGAATAACGTCAAAAAAGTTATTTAAGTCCGGCATAAAAACCCAGACAAAAATATGACACACGCACACAACACGCTAAAAAAACCTTCATAAAGCAAAATAAAAATGCAGAAAAATAAAAAACTGAAAACTGAAAACTGAAAAAACACTCAGAAATACATCCAGCAAGACCCAGCAATATAATGACGCCGCCGGTTTCCCGTCGTGAATATCATCCGGATGAAAATAACCCTGCCCCTGGTATCATTCATCCCGGAAATACTGGATACGTCATATTCCTGGCTGTGCGCCTCCCGAAAAAATCACCCGGCGAACGCTGACGTGTGTGACCTGCGTTCTCACTGGCAACGAGAAAAAACTCGTCTCCTGCAGGCGCTTCGTACCGACATTCAAAAATACCATTCAAGCATCGACAAAGACCTGCTTTACCTTCAGTTCACCATTGATATTAACTAACCATCTATCTGCATCACATAATAACAAAATGCCAACCACCCGAACACACACCATAGCCACTCACGAATAAGCTCACTACAGTAACCCGGCTGTTAAAAATAGTAATTTAACTGCTACTTTTCAAAAGAAGCGACAGATTAATAAAAAGGCTACGCTCTCATGCTCAATGAGACAGGAGGATAAGTTATAATGAACCTCCATGTTCATTATAAAAGGCCCTCACAAAACATGACTATTAACAAATTAAGATTTATGCCAGGCTGACATTCACTGTCACTGGTAGTTTCACCTCATCACCACTTTCGGCTACAAGTGGGGCTGCGGTGCCGAGGGAATTCTGTGGGTCTTTCGCAACCATCGAGCCGATTCCCAACTTCACAGCCTTAACCGAATCTGTTTCTGAAGTAAACTCAACTACCCCCCCTAAAGCTGCGTGAACGGCGTTCAAGTACATATCGGTTAGAGCAAGCATTGGGATAGGATATGCAGCACCATTAGAAACGGTGCTTCCGGCCGCTACCTTCCTCGACCCAAAACCTGTTGCAGATGTAGCGAGGTCTAAATCCGCTCCATCGGATCTTGTAAAGGTTACAGGTGTTGCTAATTGTGTACTTGCATTTGCATCACTGAATGCTTTAATACTAGCTAACTGGATAGATGTAGCCCAGAACCCCCCCGAGGAACCAAAAGGAACAAGCGCCTGTGCCCTGTAAGTGCCACCGCTAACTACACCTTCATTACCCCACTCAGTTGACAGAGACAGCTTCGTGATTTTGCAGGTTCCACCACCAGTGGCGGACACAAGAATCTCGCGTGGGTCCGTCAATTTACTGGTATTCGAAATTGATGAACCGCTGGCTGCAGAGTATGTCCATGCTGCACTAAAATCCGTATCACCAGGTGAGGTTACAGCAATCCCACATTCATTCGACGAGTGAACACTTACTGTTGTAGTAAATACTGGAGAGATACCATCAGCAATAGCTTGTTGCATGCTAACAGAACCCACAACCGACAATGCAAATATCGACAGCTTCTTTTTTAATCCAGCACTCATATTTCACCTCAATTTAATTTATTAGACTAAAACTCAATTACCAACCACTTTCCTTGCCTACCATTATGTGCAACTGATAAGTGGCACTCACTCAAAAAAACCAATACAACCATAAACACTAGTTTCTAGAGAAAAAAGCCAATCCGAAACCAGCAACATACCCCCCATATTAAAAAGCACGACAACAGAGTTATGTAAAATCTCAGACGAGATACCTCACAAAAAAAACCTACCGTGCAAAAATGATTAGCGTATGACATTGACACCACCTCTTTACATTGACACGCATAACGCCACCAAATAAAGAGCCCGCATATACTCAACAAGAGAGTGAGCATTATTTACTTCTTTTACACCTCTCCAGTTGAAGGGTGTTATTATTCTGGCATTACACCTGCAGAAACACCGACACCCGACCCTAGGTAATTAATAAAATCACGCACCGACATATTCGAGATTCAAATACTGCATTATTTCCCGCGCACAGATAAAACCAGTTCAAAGCCTCACGGGTTAATCACTTAATTACGGCGACACGCAACAATGTCGATATCGGTATTTCACCGTTATTACCGCCATGACAATTGCAGGGTAAAATTCGCACTCAAATCACCTTCTGTATTTCGTTGCCTGCCAGGGCCTTCCTTTTGCGGGCTGTCATCACTGCGGTGAACCTGCACCACCAGAGGGATGTTCATCACTTCGCCGTCCTTCAGAGTGGTGTTCATGTCGAACCAGTACTCGTCCTGATTGAGACGGAAGTACGTATCACCCTGAGCATCCTTTACCAGGGCCGCCGAATCCGGCGACAGGGTCTGCAGAAGATTATCCGCCCGAGTGGTCACCTTCTGAGGCCCCAGCGTAAAATACATCCACTGACTCACCGCACTGTCTTCCTGCCGGCGCAGTATACCCCGTTCAGGGTGCTCACCCTGGGCATCCGCCTTAAACTTCAGTCCCAGGCCGTTAAATTCGCACTCACTCAGCTGCAACGTCAGCGTCTGTCGGCTGTCATCACCGCGCGATGCAGATGACCGGCTGCCATCTGTTTTTTTTGAGCCGAAGGTCAGCGTATCCGTATCCAGCTTAGCCTGACACGAAGGGGCAATCACCCGGCCGGTAATGGTGATATCCCGTGCCGGCAGCCAGGTTTCTGCCGCCGGTGCATCCTGGGTGCGGGCAATGACCATAACCAGCACACAGAGCAGTAACCCCGGAAGCCCGCCTGCGAGCACTTCACGCAGCGTGCCGGTAAACCGCATTATCTGTTTCATCAGTATACTGACTCCTCACCCTCGCCCTCTGAACCCGTTATACCGTTGTGACTGTCTGACCTGTTTTTGGGTATCAGCCCCGGCCTGTCATCAGTCATAGGACACCTGATATATGCCCTTGGCCGTGATGTTGCCGGCCGTCACGTCCAGATTATTCTGCGCCCGGGCATAGTACGCCTGCAGCGAGACGGTTATCCCCTGGGTCAGTTCATCTCCTGTCGCTGACGGATGAGGGTTTGTCAGCACTAACGGCGACTGCCGGCTCCACTGCACGACCCCCACCCTGCGCTGACCAAAGGCCTGCGCGTCGTACTTCATCAGGTAGCCCGTCCCTGTATCCTGACCCGACACATCATCCCGGCCGACCAGAATGGTGTCGTGCCCGTCCATGGAGTCCGTTACGCTGCCCTGCGGAATGAAGCGAATACGCAGGGTCTGGGTGTTCTCCGAGCAGTTGGCCACCACCAGTTGTGGCGGTGACATCAGCGTGTCCGTGTAATGTCCCGCCTGCACATTGCGCTTCAGCCACACCTGCGAGATGTCCGGCATCCGGAAACTCAGGCTTTCCGATGTGCTGGTGCAGGTCGGCACCGTCAGGTCTGCCGAGACCTGCACGGTATCTTCCTGAGCGTAAACCTCACGCCCTGCCGCATCATAAAACGTCGTGATGCGCTTAAACTGTGCCGGCGGCAGTGCGACCAGACCTGCGCCGGTGTTCTGCTCAAGCCTGAGCAGCCCCACCGTCATGTCACCCGGATTTTCCAGGTGATTTCCGTTACCGGTACTTCTGCGCCGCGCCTTATCCTTAAGACTGGTCTGAATCCCGACCCCGATACCTTTCAGGCCACTCGAGAACACATACCAGCCGGTTTCCGGGCGTGACTCCGTTTTCATTGCGTCCGCCCCCGAGACCACCCAGGCACTTTCCCAGTGGGTACTGCTGGCCTCGCAGGCCGCACAGGCCACATCCGGTAACGTCACTTCCTGCGACACAAATGCCTGCTGGTTACTCACGGGTGTCTCCGGGGCCAGGGAGCGCACACCAAACACCACCGCCACCGGCGGGGTCTTCTGTGCTGTCAGGGTATCTTCCGCGGCCTGGCTGTATACGGGGCTTATCCCTGCCAGCAGCCCGCCGGCCAGCCAGAGGCGCATCACAACGCCCGCCGTGCTCTTGCGTTTCTTCACCGTTCTCTCCTCAGCGACAGGTCGCCGTCACCTGACTCAGACGCTTCTCATCCGTCCCCTGCGGCAGACTGTAATCCGCCGTACAGCGACCATCACTTCCGTCCGCCCAGGTCACCAGAAGCTTCCCTTTGTCTGGCAGGCCGGACATATAGGCCTGACCGCCGTCACCGACAATGCCGGTGTGCTCCGGGGCCTGCTTATCCTGTTTCTTCAGTGACACCACCGCACCAAACGGAATGTCACCCCCTGCCGCTCGCGCCAGGGTAAAGAGCACCCTGTACCCCTGGGAGCCCGTGAAGCGCACCCTGACCACCGAACCGCGGGTGGGCACTGTCGCCTTACTGCTGCTGTCCACCTCAACGTTCCCCGGCAGGTTGGTCATATTCACACTGAGCTTATTCAGATCGTACGGTGTCAGCCCCGACACCACGGCATAGCCCCGCCAGTCCGTTTCCACGCCTGCAATGCGCACACCACCGACGCCCGGTAACTCAATCAGGGCATTCGCCCCATCCAGGGAGAGCGATTTGGCCAGCGTTATCCCCTGCGGATGCACCAGCACCGCGCCACTCATGCCGTAACTCCAGCCATGATTATCACTGCCCGACATGTTGTATCCGGCGCTCATGGCGGCATATTTCCCGCTGTAGCCCACACTGGTACTGCTGCTGTCAGAATCACCCCAGCCCGTGGACGCACTGTAGTTAACCTTGCTGTCCAGCGCCGACCCGCTCACGCCGGCCTGCTGATTCGCCCGGCCGTTATACCGGGAGTACATGTAGTTGCCGGACATCGTACTGCTGCCACCCAACCATTTCGCGAGCGGCAGGGAAATGTTCAGCGTCATGCTGCGGTCGTTTCGTGGCCCCTGACTGAAGCCACCCTGCCCACTCCCGGACGTCCCCGCCGTGGTATTCAGCCCGGCAGCCAGAGAAATACCGACATCCTTCACCGTGGTGCTGTAGCTGACGGTGTACCCTCTCTGGGTGGCTTCGCCTCCCCAGTACTGCGTCTGATTCCCGGTCAGCGTCAGACTGCCGAACACGCCCAGCGAGCGGGACAGCGACACCTGATAACTGGCCTTCTGTCCGTTTCCGCTCCTCAGCGTATCCGGGGTCATCCCCAGGGCATCGCTGTAGGTGTGGAAATTCTTTGAGCCGTAGCGGGTGGCAGCCATACCTACCGTGGCTCCACCAATGTTCCGCGACCAGGTGAACTGTGAGGACACCCCGGTCAGTTGCCCGTGCTCGCCCGGAAACGACGAAAGCCGCATGGCAGACAGTGAGGAAGTCAGCGAGAAAGCACCCAGCAGTCCCGAGTACCACCCGCCGCCTGCCGATATCTGCTGATAGTCCTGCGACAACAGCATCCCCGCCAGCAGACTGGTATTTCCGCCCGTTCCGTATGACAGGTTCCCCTGTGCAAACGATGTGGAGAGACGACTGTTACCACTGCCCGTATTTTGTGCCTGCCCCGCCGACATGCTGTAACCCATTTCGCCGGCATTCATCAGCATGGGTGCCACCGCCGAAGACATCGTGAAACGCCGCACGCTGCCGTCCGCCTCACGAATTTCAACCTCAACATCACCGTTACCGCTGCGGTTAAAGTCCGTCAGGGCAAACGGCCCCTGGGGCACGTTTTGCTGGTAGATAACCTTCCCGAACTGTCGTACCGTTACGGTCGCAGGCGAATTCGCAATCCCGGTGATAGCGGGCTTATATCCTGTTGCCGAGGGATTCAGCATCCCCGTATCCGACGCCATCGTGACGCCGGTGAAGGGGACCGAGTCCACCACGCTGCCATCTGACGTCAGACGACCGACCGAAAACTGTCCGCCGCGCATAAAACTGTAATCGTGCTGGGCATACACATCCTGCGTATTCCAGTCGCTGCCGCCCCTGTCTGAACGGTGCCAGGCTAATCCACTGCGCACCCGCCAGCCCAGAACATTCAGCTGTCCGTTAAGACTGAGAAAATCACTGCCATTACGCTCACCCTGATTACTCTGCTGACTGCCGCTGTAGTTGTAATTCATCAGCAGAGCGGGAATACCCTCATCCCATCGTGACGGAGGGGTGCGCATCTCGGACGCGGCCCCCAGCGACGCCTGAGGAACCGTAATCGCCAGTAATTTTTTGTTGTAATCAAACTTCTCTGATGACCAGGGGACCATCGACACCACCCCCCCGACCGGACAGTCAGCACTCCCTGCTGCTCCCTTTGCCGCAGGTATTGCCACCGCAGAGGCGTCAGTCGCCGGCGGTGTTTTTCCCGGGGCAACCGCCTTTGGCTCCTCAGACTTCACCCCCCACTCCGTCAGCATGTCTCGCGTCACACAGGCATAGAGCTTTCCGGGCTGGTCAGGCCAGGAGCGAAACGTCAGCATCCGGCCATCATCGACCATTTTATCGTTCACCTTGACCTGCACCGGGTAATCACCCGGCATCATTCCGCCACGGTGGGCAAAGTAGCTCAGGTCAACGTGACCCTTTCCTTTCCCCTTTCCGCCGTCAGCCATGGACATAAAGTCATCGTCAAAGGTGAGCGCCTGGTCTCCTCCTCCACCTGACGCGGCCGGCGCTGCGGCAGAAACAGCATCAACCGCCGCTCCCTGCGCACTGGCAACTGACATCATCACCGCCAGGGCACACAGAGAAAGCCTCCCGCCCGCAGGGTGCAACACCGCCGTACCTCTCCTCGCGGAGACTTCAGACCATTGCTTTCTCATAACGTGTTTCGCTCAGCAATGCCTTTCTCGGGCAGGTGTATCAGAAGGTTTTTTCCGTCACGGGTGTGCGCGCACCACGATCATCCACGGTGAAATACGTCAACTTGCCGTGTGCGACCGAAGACGGTACCGACAGAGTGCCGAACGGCGCCACCATGGTGTCCTTATCTGCGGCCACTGCCTTGCCGTCCACCGCCAGTGACACCATCGTGATGTAGTATGGCGTCGGGTTTTTAACCGTCAGGGTTTTACCATCTGCACTGACCGTCAGCTTACCGGGCAGGGCCTTCACCACGGCCGCATCCTTCAGCGCCGCCGGGCGATAAATCAGCTTGATACGGGTGTTGACGGCAAACTGCAGGCCGCTGGTCACCGCCTTTGAATACCCTTTGTCACCTTTCTTCGGAGGAATGGCCAGAGAGTTCAGGTAGTACACAGACTCCCTGTCTGCCGGCAGGGTGTCGCTGACGCGGTTCACACGCAATTCCACAGCGCCCTGTGGATCAAGGCGATACAGTGGCGGCGTGACCACAAAAGGTAGACTGGCAGCCGCCCCGCCTTTCCCGTCAGCTCCCGCCTCATTTCCCTTATCGCCATAAGGTGACACCCAGAAACGCATCAGCCAGGTTCCCGTGGAGCCATTGTTCACCGACAGGGTGGCGGCATCATTGGAACCATCAAAAATCAGACGGGTCCCTCCCAAAGCAATCCCGCCAGCCTGGACGGCACCACTCAGGCACAGGCCACTTAAAAACAGGGATGCAGAAAACATCAACTGACGCGTATTAATCACTCAGGACTCCTCGGGTTCGCCGGTAAAAAAAATGGCTAAAAGGTTTACATTTAGGACCATTTTGACAACCATTTTCCGCAGGTGGAGTTTTAAGCCTTAAAAGGAGAAAGGGCCGGATGGTTTAACCAACATTCAGGAACGAAACAGGAAAATGGACTTTCCTTTTCGAAA
>NZ_JBGORN010000020.1:0-15445 GCF_041679625.1 Enterobacter cloacae complex sp. ESBL7 | reverse complement strand
AGTAATGCGGAAAGATTTGAGGGGGTGTGGCGGTTGAAAAACAAGAAAAAAAGGGTTCATTTAGGACCAAACTGTTAACTATGTTAGTTCAGCGCCGTTATTTTTCCATAACGAAAAGATGATAAAGCTCGATGCTATTTGTAAGTAGTTGTAAATAAAGGGAAAGGTTTGATGTGCTTTTGGATGTAATTATCTGTATTTAATAAGGTTATTCCTGTTTCACTCTCTTCGAAATTTGCTTTTTTCTCTCCAGTCCCTCTCACATTTATCTCTTCTTTCGAAAAGGAAAGTCCATTTTCCTGTTTCGTTCCTGAATGTTGGTTAAACCATCCGGCCCTTTCTCCTTTTAAGGCTTAAAACTCCACCTGCGGAAAATGGTTGTCAAAATGGTCCTAAATGTAACCCTTTACGCCAGTAAGGTGCCATTGTCTGGAGCCAACAAGCGCTGAACTTTGTTCAGGGTAATCAAAACTTTTTTGGAATAAAAAAATGCAAAACAAATTAATTAAGATGGGTATGGTCGCAGCAATGGTTATGACAGGTGTTTCTGCAGCACATGCAGGTGATCAGCCACAGGTAACTATCACTGGGGATGTATCTGCAGTAAGTTGTACGGTGAATGCTTCTGCATCACAGAATTCGGTATCGCTGGGTAACCGTGCAGCCTCTCAGTTTGCCGCGGGTGCTGGGATTTACTCCCAGTTGCATTACGTTGCTGACACAAAGAAAACTTTCTCTGTAGGGCTTTCAGGTTGTACAGGTACTGCAGCTAAAGATGGCGTTGTATCTCTGATGGTAACAGGGACACCTATCGCTGGTGCTGACGGGGTTTACAGCGGGGGGGTAAAAGCCACTGTCGGAACTGCGGGAGCGTCTCTTGCTGCTCCTCTCGATTTGACTAAGCCGAATGAAGACGCGCTGATTACAAATGGCACTGCTGTTCCTGTTTATAAATTTGTATCAGGTGATACTTCGGCAAATGGAGACGGTAAATTCGTTACCTTTACCACTTACATGGCTAGCACATCGGCAAACCCTGCACCACAGCATATCGAAGCGCCACTCAATTTCTCAATTGCGTATAACTAAATAGCAGTATCTGGATTTAATTGCCCGGGGGGGATATGCCCGGGCAAAAATTATTCACTAATTGCATTTGCTCCGGGTATCAGGCAAAACAATATCATGAAACTAAAAAATTTTATAAGTCGACGTAAGCATTTATTGGAATTGGCTGCTTTTATGATGCTTTGCGGTGTCGCACTATCAGCCCATGCTGACTCCGGAGGAATTAATCTTAACAAAACCAGACTTGTTTTTATGGCTAACTCAGGGCAGGTAACGGTGAATGTGAATAACACATCCGACTCTCCGTGGCTTATTACTTCACGAATGTCTCGTTTTGTCGACGGTAAAGGGAATACACCTTTTTTTATCTCACCACCTGTGTTGAGAATGGAGGGGCACTCTTCGAGTTTGTTACGTATTGTTGGTGATGCCAGTCAGTTACCCAAAGATCGCGAAAGTCTGTTTTATTTAAATGTTTCCGGTATTCCTAAAAGCAATCCGTTGTCGCGAGATAATGACAGCGGGTTTGTGTCCGGGGGGATAGTCTACTCTGTCGGTAACACCATTAAGATGTTTTATCGCCCGGAGGGGCTTGTCGCGTCAGCGGAAGATGCAGCAAAGCACCTGGCATTTTCCCGTACACCTGAAGGAATAGTAGCTAATAACGCGTCTCCGTATTATGTCAGCATGCTTTCACTGAGGCTTAACGGTCGTGATGTCAAGTTCAATGAACATCAGCAGGAAATGATCCCCCCTTTCAGCAAGGCAACTTACATTGTTCAGGGTACGTATCCTCTGAGTCAGAGTGGGCGTGCAACATGGACTGCTGCAAACGACCTGGGTGGGGTGGTCACTGGCAATGGAGAGATAAAGTGATGGGCGGCAAAGGGGGGCTGAATGACTCCCGGCACAAATGTCGTCGTTTGAGAAAAGTAACGCTTACATGGTTAGGTTTATTGCTTGCCTCGCAGGCTTCAGATGTGGCAGCCGGAAATCAGGGGGTTTTCAAGGCCGAGATAACCCCTGCTACATGCAGTGTGGCTCTTGATAGTGGAAAGGACAGCATTTCTCTGGGTATCTATGACACATCGAAATTAACTGACGCAGCAGTTATTACAAAACCTCTGCTGTCCAGTGATGACGCGCCGCAGGCTCTGAAATTAACGTGTGCAGGCTTGCCGTCCGCAAGCTTAATGCCGACGCTGACGTTGAATGGCGACGCGAGCTCTGCTAATAAAACCATGTTTCGTACTCCCGGAGCCGGGGATGATACGACGCCTTCACTGGGTATTCGTGTGCAGCTTCGCAAGAGTAGTGATATCTCAAGTTGGGACACCATTGACTACATGAGCAATCAAGGGACTTTTTCGTTGGATGACACAGGTAGCGTTGTCCCTGTGCGATTTACAATGTGGTGCATACCTGTTTCAGGGCAGACCTACGTAAACTGCAAAGAAACCGGAAAGGTGGCTGCCAGACTGACCTTTTCCTTCGATTATCAATGAAGGCAGTCACAGGCATATCCGGGAGATATTGCCCGGAATAATAAAACATACTGGCAATTAATCTTAAGGTAATGCGTATGCAAAGAATAAAAAAAGATTTTTTAAAAGCATTCCGGTTTATTGCAGCCAGTATAACTGGCTTTCCCCTGTGCCTGATTATATCTGCTAAGGTAAATGCAAACCAGCTTGATGTGAGCGTAAATACGGCTATTACTCCTGCTGTCTGTACTGTGTCGCTCGAGGGGGGGGATATGGTAGCAGGAACAGTGGATTTTGGAAAAATCGACTCCAGTGGGTTGAGTACAAGCGGAAAAGTGTCGAGCTCAAAGCTATTTAATATTAAATTTACAGGGTGTGATGGTGACTACGGCGTATCAAAACCCACGCTGACAGTAAAGGGCACCTCGGCTGGCACCGCTTCAAATGATTTATATCTTTTTCGCGATACAGGCAGTACAGCAAGTGGTCTTGGGTTTGTTTTTTTTGTCGGCGGTCAGAAGGTAACATGGACGGGTTCGGCAGAAGCGAATATTCAAAATGGTAAAAATTTCCAGGGGGCGCCGTTAAATGGAAGCAACTGGAGAAATACAGATATTCCAGTCGCTGTCGCTGTGTCGAGCGGTAATTCGTCTACTGTCAATGGCAAAGGTATTGCTGGTACATTAACTGCAACAGTCCAGTTTTACTTCACATGGCAATAAGCAGAGTGTTGCTTTTAAAATTGTGGAATGTGTTTTTCGGCCAGTTACTGTCAGGCGGAAAATATTATGCAAATAACGCTACCGGGAATGAAGAGATGTTAAAAATAACAGCGAGACTAATAAAAAATAACTCATTTTCCTTAGCATGGAGCGTGATGCTGTTGACATTGCTGGCGATGTCTCGTGGGGCACACTCTGCAAATCCGCCAGCAGTGGACGTCACCTATACGATAACGACGGTAGCACCCACCTGCGAGATAGAACGAAAAGACACTAATGGAGCAACGCTAACGCTGAATAATGTCCCTCTTGCCGCATTTTCTTCAAGCGTCACACCAGCCAAAAGTTCAGGGAAGGCTATTACTCTTAACCTGAAAAATTGCGCCGGGGTGGGGGGAAGTCAGGTGCCGGCAATTAAAGTCTGGGGGGATCGTGATAATGTCGGGACCAGTACAACCCTCTACAGAGGGGCCACCTCACAGGCTAAAGGTGTGGGGTTTGTTCTGACAAACGATAAGACGGGGGACGGTACACCATTAACGGCAGGTACTCAGGCTAACCCGACCAAAGTGAATGTCCCTGGTGCTAACGGGACGACATTGCCTGATGGTAAAACCGTTGATTTTTTTGTTCAGGTATCGCGGGATAGTTTTTCGGCAGCACAGGTAACATCAGGCGCGCTGACGGCGGCCCTGCATTTTGATTTTACGTATAACTGAAGTGTCGCTTACGACGAGACTGGCTCCAGGAAAAACGAGACATGATAAGAAAACGGTTAAGAATGTATCAGCTGCTGGTGTTGGCTGTTATCGGGCTGAATGCCAGCTTAGCTCAGGCCGGCATTGCGCTGGGACAAACAAGACTTGTTTATCCGCAGGGGGCATCATCGCAAAGCGTTACTATGCGAAATACGGAGGCGACATTTTACCTGGTGGAGGCCGCTGTAACTGACTGGGTGAGCAACAAACCCGTCTCCGCATTTTCTGTGTTACCCCCGTTATTCAGACTGGAGGGTAATGGTGAGAATGTTATCAGGGTGGTGCGGACCGGGGGGGACCTGCCGCAAGACCGGGAGTCCATTTTTCGTTTTCGCGTCAATGCGATACCGGGGCGTCCCGGGGAAATAAGTGCGCCGTCAGAGAATGGCACGCAGCTGGCGATTTCTCTTGGTATGGGGATTAAGCTTTTTTATCGACCTGAGGGGCTGAAAATGAAACCCGTTGAGGCTTACAGGTCAATTACGTTTACACGTGAAGAGCATGATGTCGTGGTAAAAAACCCGACCCCCTATTATCTGACATTTGCCACTTTATTGCTCGGGCGCGAGAAGGTGGAGATGGAAGGTGACGCTTCTATGCTGGCGCCATTTTCAGAATCCCGGTATGCATCACCCGGGCGAAAAGGGGAGCAGGCGACCTGGTCTTTCATTAATGATTATGGTGGTGTCAGTGATGACTATCATGCCCTTATTCATTAATGCATTTTTATGTATTGATATTGTCGGCATGAGATGTCATTCCTGAATTGAGAATAACGAGGAACACGCAATATAAAATATTGTGAAAAGAAATGAATTGTCAGTGAATGTGCCATGGTCGTATTTCAGGTGCAGCATGAAAGACATTCTTTATTTTACGTGATGCAAATTTCTGGCGTGGTCCGCCTGATGCATTTCATGCCGTTTTATAGTGTTCGCCGTCAGTTGAACGGGGTCTGATAATTATTTTTCTCCAGAACGGAGGAAGGGGAGTGTTATTTTGTTTTCATATAACAATGATGACGCATGTGAGAAAAGCACTGGCATAATTCGCCGTTGCCGATACTTCATGGTTTTTCTCCTTATCCTGTCTGTGGGGGGGTACTCCTCTTTAGCATTTGCGTACGGCGAACCGCTGGCGGGAACGTATTTTGAAAATACACGTGTCATTTATTCTGATGAGGATCGTCAGGGGAAAAGCATTGTTCTGAATAACAATGGAAATAATACGTATCTTGTTCAGGCCTATTTGTCAGATTCGGCGCCAGATAGCGGTATGCCGGGCGCCAGAATAAACAGTTTTATTGTGACGCCGCCACTCAACCGTCTGGAGGCTCATGCGAAGCAGGCGTTTCGTGTTTTGCGTATCGGGGGGGATTTTCCGACGAACCGAGAATCACTTTTTTATCTGACCGTGAATCTGATCCCTTCGGAAAACGCGCCAGAGCAGGAAGATAAAAACAGTAAAATAAAATTTCTGTCTGCTCTGGCTATTAAGGTTTTTTATCGACCTGAAGCATTGAATAAAGCCGGTGCCATTCGTGAGGCTGCCGCAAAAATTAAGGCTGTCATTCGTGGTGATTCGCTCGTGCTGAGTAATCCGACACCTTACTGGATAACGTTTCGCACGTTGTCGGTGGAGGGTATTGCCCTGCCCGGAAATTCACTGGCGCAGATGCTGCCGCCGTTTGGACAGCAGGTCTGGACAGTGCCTGGGGGGCTAAAAGGGAGTGGCGCAGTCAGTGTGGCGTGGCGAGCAATAACAGAAACCGGATTTGATACAGACATTATGACTGCTAACGCGGTGAGGCTGCCATCCGTGACAGAAACAAAAGGTAATCTTCGTGAACAATAAACTGAACCTCCAGCGTCCGCACTTTTCAGTCCGTCATCTGTCACCTGTCTGTATTCAGGTTCTCCTGGCTTTGTCCGGCGTGTGGAGCATGTCTGCTGTGGCGGGTGATTACTTTGACCCGTCGCTTCTTATGTTTGGTTCGCAGGGGGCGCAGCAGGTTGATTTGAGCCAGTTTGAAAGTGCCGGTGGTCAGGCCGCGGGGACGTACCGTGTTGATGTTTACACTAACGGTGAGTATTTCCGTACCGAGAATATCACCTTTACGCGAAGCGATGACGGACAACTCCATCCCGTGCTGTCGCCCTCCGATCTGGATGCGATGGGCGTTAACCTGAAAAGCTCGTCATTGCTGAGCGCGGAGCCGGCAAGCAGTCCGCTTAAAAAACCGCTTTCAGCCTATATACCTCAGGCTTTCACGAAGCTTGACTTTTCACAGATGCGGCTCAATGTCAGTGTGCCGCAGGTCAGTATGAAACCTAACCGTGATCAGGTGGCGGATCCGTCATTATGGCAAAGCGGTATGCCAGCGTTCATCCTCAACTATAACCTGAGTGGTAACACCAGTCAGTACAAGTCAGAGGGTAACCGATCTGATTCGCAAGGATTGTTTGGTTCATTCCAGTCGCGTCTTAATCTGGGGGCATGGCGTCTTCGTAACAGCTCCACATACAGCTACAACCAGCAGCGCTATGACCAGTACGACTCACTGAGTTCGGCCAAAAGTCGCGTGGTGCAGTCGCAGCAAAAATGGGCCGTGCAGCAGACAAATCTGCAGCGGGATGTCGTGGCGCTTCGCAGTCAGTTAACAATCGGGGAGACCTCCACCGGCAGCGTGGGCAGCCAGGTTCTGGATGGCTTCTCCTACCGTGGTGTGGGGTTGATGAGCAGTGACGCCATGATACCTGGCAGCATGAGTGGATTCGCCCCGGTGATCAGCGGTATTGCCCAAAGTAATGCACAGGTTTCCGTCACTCAGAACGGCAATCTGATATATCAGGCGAACGTGGCTCCGGGACCCTTTCGTTTTACTGATGTTTCGGGGAGTGGTACCGGAGGAGACCTGGTGGTGACCATCACCGAGGCTGATGGTACAAAGCACGGCTTTCGTCAGCCTTATTCCAGCCTGCCTGTGATGCAGCGAACCGGCCAGTTACGTTATGAAGTGGCCGCTGGTCAGTATTATGCAGGCCACGGCAGCACGGGGAGCACCGGAACCCCGGGCTTTGCTATGGCTTCCGCTATTTATGGCCTGCCTGGCAACATTACCTTCTACGGCGGCAGTATCGGGGCACAGAACTATCAGTCTGTTGCTCTGGGGGCAGGGTTCTCCCTCTGGAGGCTGGGGGCGATGTCGCTTGATGCCACGCATTCACGTGCGAAGCTTTCGGGTGACAGCGACACCCTCCATGGTGAGTCTTACCGCGCCCGCTTCTCAAAGAGCATGCTGACCACCGGCACCACGGTTGACCTGACTGCTTATCGTTATTCTACGCGCAACTATCTGAGCTTTAATGACGCCAATTCCCGTGGATATGACACCGGTAGCGGTCTGCCGGTATGGCTGAATTACCGCCGTCGCAGCAGTTTCGAGGTGCGCATGAGCCAGCAATTGTGGGACCGGTATCAGCTCTGGGTGAGCGGGCATCGTGATAACTACTGGGGCAGCGATAAAACAAACACAACAGTCTCTGCGGGGCTGAGCGGTGCACTTTACCGGATTGGCTGGAGCATCAACTACAGTGTTGACCGTATGCGTGGTAACGGCGACTGGCCGGAAAACCGTCAGTGGTCGCTCAACCTTAATGTGCCGATGAGTCTGTTTGGTTCGGCCTCGGCGCTTGCCGGCAGCTCCATCAACTACAGCACGTCGCACGACAATTCAGGTCGCACCAGCAATCAGGTCAGTACCGGGGGCTCCATGCTCTCTGATGGCAGCATGTACTGGAGCGCCTCGCAAAGCCAGGGCAATCAGGGGCAGGGCAACAGCGGTTCCGCAGCTCTGGGGTACAACGGCGGGTACGGCCAAATGAACCTTGGGTACAACTACGACAACAATGGTGGTCGCGGCATAACCTATGGAGCTAGCGGCGGTCTTGTTGTGCATCAGCACGGTGTCACCCTCGCCCAGAGTATCGGCGATGCGGCCATTCTGGTTCACACGCCGGGATTATCCGGCGTCAGGGTGATGAACAGTGATGCGGTCACGGATTACTGGGGGAATGCGATTGTTTCGTCTGCACAGACCTACAACCGGAACAACATTAACATTGATCCGACCAGCCTGCCGGAGGGCGCGACGCCGCCTTCGGGAAGTCAGGCGTTCTACCCGACCTCCGGTGCTGTCGTCGTGGCGGATTATAAAATCCGTATGGGCCAGCAGCTACTGATGAACCTGCGCTATCGCGACAAGCCTGTGCCGTTTGGCGCTATTGCGGTGCTGAAGGGAGATACCGACGCGGTTCAGTCGGCGATAGTGGGGGATAACGGTCAGGTGTATCTGACCGGTATGCCGGAGAAAGGGACGTTGCAGGTGAAGTGGGGGCGTTCGGCAGATGCTCAGTGTCAGGTGCCATTCCGTCTGGACAAACCGGTGGTGCGTGACCGTTCAGATAAGACCTGGCACCCCCTTAAAACTCTGGATATGAACTGCCAGTGATTCCCGGAACATCAGGAGCTTCAGCGCGATGAATAATGTAGAAATGCAGGTGACAGAAACGGGTGTATTCCCGGAGCGTCATTCACACGTGATGACCCCGGGGTACGTGCTGGCCGATCGCCTGGTGGCGTGGGGCGCCTGCCTTATGCTGGCCATTCATATGCTCTTCCTGATGCATGTGAATCTTGCGCACAGCCCCGGGACGGGGATGTCCCTGCCTCAGAATATTTTACTGTGGGGGCTTGTCGGGCTGATGGTGTTGCTGGCGTCCTGCCGACCATTGCGCGTATTCGGCTGGCGTAATGAATCCTTCATGCTGACTCTGCTCACCGGTCTGGTGCTACTTTCTCTGCCCTGGCTGTACTCGCCCGTCACGTGGCGCTATCTGGCAGATATGCGCATGGCGGGGCTTGCGGGGGGCGTTCTTTTGATGTTCGCCTGTCGGTCTTTATTTTTGACGCAAGCGGCGCGAAACCATGCCCTGATTCTGTTGATGCTCGGATGTGTCGTTGAGGCTGTGTTATGCCTTGTACAGCTTATTTTTCCTGATGTGTCTTTAGCCGGCGTGGCTGGGGTGACGAAAGAAAACCGGGTAGGTGGGATATTTTTCCAGCCTAATGTAATGGCGAGCTTTCTGGTGACTGGCCTGGCGCTGGCCTGTCACCTGACAGTCACGGGGCGTTCACGCCTGGCGCTTGCAGGCCTGCTCCCGGCGACATTGCTGATGGCCGCATGTCTTCCCCTGACGCAGAGCATTACCGGGTGGGTCTGTCTTGCGGTGCTGGTTGTTGCGATGGTTTTATCTGCCCTGAAATTCTCCCGGCGCTATGCGCTGATGTGGTTACTGACTGCTGTCATCGGGGTGGGGCTCGGGATGGGACTATACCATCATCTTCATGGCGCAATGGTTGACCATTCCGGTTCGCGCTTTTCCCGGAAAGCAATATTAATGAATACCCTGTGGCTGATTGGGCAGCGTCCGCTGGCTGGCTGGGGGTATGGTCATTTTGAGATGGCCTATATTACAGCCAGCCAGAGTACCGGCAACAGGGGGCTGGAAAGCACCGTTCTCGTGCACCCGCATAACGAACTGCTCTACTGGATTTCAGAGGGGGGCGTGGTCGCCGGTCTGGGTGTTCTGTTAATCCTGGTGGCTGGCGGGTTACTGCTCTGGCGTGCATGGCGACAGGCAGCGGATGCGGGAGGTTATGGTGCCCCGGGCAGTGAGGCGTATGGTCTCATGTGCTGCGCGTTTCCGGTGCTTATCCATACCCAGCTTGAATACCCGATTTATCTGTCTTCACTGCATTATGCCATCGTGCTGATGCTGCTGGCGTTTGCTGATATTGCCCTGAAGCATCAGGCTCAGGCTGCTGCCGGTACAACCACTTCCGGCCGCACCCGGGTCACCCTTTTTTCACTCCGTCTTCTGATGTTCTGCAGCGCTCTGTGCATTGTCGCGTGGATGGTCACCGCCATGGGCGTGGGAATGCAGCTCACGCTTGCTGAAACGCAGGGGGTGAGCCCGGCCCGGATGCAGGCCCTCCATAACGCGCGAGCCTGGAATCCCTGGGTGATGTCTGAGCGCGCCTGGCGCGTTGAGGCCGTCGCGCAGGCCGTTCGTGCACAACAAACGGGGGATATGTCACTCCTGCTGCCGGTGATTGGCTGGGAGGAGCAGTATCTCAGGCGTCATGCGGACCCGGATTTTACCGCGATGCTCATCAGTCATCTCAGGGCAACCGGTCAGAGTCGGAAGGCAGAGGAAGTGCTGTCTGGTGCAGCAAAGACTTTTCCCCGGGATGCCCGTTTTTCACCCACAGATGCGCCAGTCGGCGCGACCGGCCCGGGCGTGGCGGGCGCGGTTCAGATGAACAGTCAGTGAGGAGCATATGAATACTGTTACCCCGACATTCACTTCATGTCAGGCAGACGCCGGTAGGCTGCCTTTTCAGGTTGCTGCCGACACGCTTGATGAGGCGTGGTCATGGCTGTGCCGCAGCCGGGAAAATGCACCGGACCATGCTGACATCTGGGCTCTGCGCCATCGCTGGGCGCAGACGAGGGATGCACTGATTGCGCAGTTGGTGAGTGGTGAGTACCGGCTGACTCCGATGCTTATAACGGGACGGGGACGCAAAAAAAAAGAGGCGCAGGCATTGTGGTCTGCGCGCGACGCCCTGGTTCTGAAGTGGGTGGCGCTCATCATCGCGCCGCAACTGGCTATCCCGGCCCGCTGCGAGCACGTGAAAGGCCACGGTGGTGGTCCGTCGTCTGTGGCCCGGATGACCCGTTCACTGGTAGAGCACCGTTGGGGCTGGGTGTGCCGCACGGATGTTCGGGGTTACTACGGGAGTATAAACAAACAAAATTTACTGGCGTGTGTGTTTCGCCAGATACAGCAGCCGGTACTGCGGGACCTGATAACGCAGTACGTCCACTACACCGTGGAGTATGGCGGGGAGTTTCACACGCCGGAGAAGGGCATTGCGCGGGGTTGCTCCCTGAGCCCGTTGATGGGGGCGCTTTACCTCGCACAGATGGACACGTACTTCAGCGAACAGTCGGGCATGTATTACGCCCGCTACATGGACGATGTGGTGATACTGGCAAAGACGCGCTGGCAGCTACGCCGGTATGTCAGGGCACTGAATCAGTTTTTTAACGCCGGGGATGTCGAGCAGCACCCGGACAAGACATTTATTGGCAGAACGACAAGAGGATTTGACTGGATGGGCGCACAGATGGGTGAGCACGGTGTGGAGGGCATCGCGCAGCGCGCGAAGGTCAGCCACCGCGAACGGTTACGGCGGCTTTATGAGCGGTTCAGCAGGCGCCCGGCAGAGGGGCGTATGCGGATGTCGGCTTACCGCAGGCGGTGGAAAATATGGGCTATGGCTATCCTGATTCTCGGGGGAAGTCAGTCGGTCTTCGCGGGCTCGACACTAAAATTTGCCACGCGGGTGTTTCCGTCGGCGTTCGCGCCTGACCAAACTATATCCAACAATTCCGCGACGGCATCAACCTGGACGAGTCCTGTGGCAGGGCCTGGAGGCGGGGGTTCTTGGTTCGCTAATTTTTCAGATGCCATGCTGAAATTGCCATGGACGATCACAGGGGCCGGCCCGAACTCGGATGTGCTATCCGCGACATCTGTGGAAATCACGACTTCCGGCACGTGTACGATGGAATACGGACAAGTTGTTGGTACAGTTACGTATCCACTCGCCGGAACCTACACGCCATCGCTTGATTCATCTAACGGACCATGGTTTCGTAAAGATTCAGTCCCTTCAGGGCGGTACAAATCTGGAAACGTTCCTGCCGGCGACGGTCCACCCTGGAGGTTCTCGAGCATTCCGACAGTTGATTCTTCTGGGTACACTTGGTACTCGCCTACCGCGGACGTCGGCATACGGAGCATTGGTTCGGGGTGCTCAATCAGTGGTATTAAGGCCACATACCCCAAACAGGCTGCGGGTAATACTTACCGAGTGACATTGCGGCAGGGCCTGATCGTGTTGTCCGACTACCATACTAGTTCGTCTAATTCTTATGGCGCAGTGCTGCCGATTAATATTGATGGGTCTGATTCTAACGAAACATTTGTCATCGGCAACCTGCCCAACTGTACCTCGTTGAACGTAACCAACAAGGCTATGAACCTGGGGTCTGTGACCAGGCCTGTCGGCGGTGGCGGCACGGAAATATCTATACCAACATCGAAAACGAATCAATTTAGCCTGTCGTGTACCGGCGCATCGTCATACCCTGTCGGAGCTCTTGCGACGGTCTACGGAGGAACTGGAGCAACCCCGGTAAACTCCGACTCAAGCAAGTTGGCATTCTCTGACCCAGGACTGTACCTGTCCCTCATCGCTCCTGACTCCTGGCCCTCCGGTGTAATACCCGGCGACGGGCAAACCGCAGGAAAAGCACTTACGTTCGGCACGATAAGCGCCCCTGTACCCTTATGGGCGTGGTCGCTGCCCGCAACGACAACGATAGCTACAAATCCAGTCACCCTGACGCCAAAAGTCTTCTTGTCGGGGAGTAACTGGTCGACATCTTATGGCGACAAGAAAGTAACCGTGCGATTTACGACGACCATACAGTGACGCTGGCCGACGGCGTAAATCACTCGCCCGGCATGATAAATTTTTCTAATTGGAATCGCGCGCAGAGGAAAAAATATGAACCAAACAAGACTGTTAAATCCCATCGGTGGGCGACGTCGACTCAGTTGTTGTGGACTACTGGTTATCACTACCCTGTGTGGCTCAGGTGCGGTTAGGGCCGACACTCTTCCCCTGGCGGCCGCCGCCGTTAGTGAGCCGCCTCCGGCTCAGGCGCCCGGTGAGGCGGGGGCTGCACGCCTGACTGCCACGGACACGTCATCGCAACAAGTGGAAGAGCTCCAGCAGCAAATTAATGCACTTCAGGCGCGACTGCAGGGGTTGTCCGCGAATGCATCACACGCGTCAGAAGAGCAGCCACCGGCAACGCCGCATGACACCGTCGCATCTCCCGGGCAGGGGACTGAACATGCCGGCGATATGTCGCCTGTCAGTGGCTCACCAGGCGCTGGAGAGGCGGGATCCGCCTCAGGAAATCCGTTGCCCGTCGGAAGCGTGGGGGCGCCTTCCGCATCTGCTCATGTGCCCGCGACACCTGCCGGTACGGCGGCCGTATCACCGGCACCATCCCTGCCGTTGCCGCAGACTGCGCAGCAACCCGAATCTGCCATTTCCGCACCACGGGTCTCTGCTCCGGCGCCAGCGACCACTCCGGTGGCTCAGTCGCCTGACAATACCAGTCTGGTGCCGTCGACGGACATTCAGCGACAGGCCTACGCCAGTGGGGTTGGGGTCTGGCAGGATATCGGTAACTCGCTGGCATCCCAGCGCAGCATGGGTATTGAGCTGGATCCGAACTATGTCATGGCGGGCGTGCGCGATGCGTTTGCGGGGCATGGACTCAAAATGAGTGCCAGTGATATCAGCGATGCCATCAATGACCTGAACCGCGTTTACACCGAGCGCGCGGCTGATGTACGCACGCACCAGGAAACGGAAGGTAAGGCCTACCGCATTTCCTTCAGTAAACAAAAAGGTGCCTTCAGCGACGCCGGGGCCTGGTACCGGATAGGGAACAAAGGAAAGGGGCCTCATTTACGACCGTCTGATATGGCGGTCCTGCAGATTACCGGCACCCTGCCCGATGGCACGGTATTCGATGCCAGTGGGCGAGATGGGCAGGAGAAAACGGTCAAGGTGGGGGCTATGCTCCCGGCTGTTGCCATCGGGCTGCAGAAGGTGGGAGTGGGGGGGGAGCTCACGGTAGTAGTTCCGCCTGGCAAGGGGTACGGGGATGCCGGTATGCCGCCTGCCATTCCTGGCGGCGCCACACTCATCTTCGACATTGTGGTCAGGGACGTCGAGGGTGGTCGCGCTAACTGATGTGGGCGTGAGTGTTTTCGTACCGGGCGTCATCGGGCAGGTTCATTCGGTCAGTTGCCTTTAAGGGGCGCTGAGCGGGTCTGACACTGGAGGAGATAAGCATGCGACATGAGGATAACTTACTGCAGGCCGGTCAGGACATCCTGGTGGTGGATACCTGCTCGTTCAGGCGTCTGGCGATATGCCACTGCCTGAACGCCTGGTCTGGCGGTGTGACGGGTGTCAGTTGTCTGGAGGATGTCCCGGCAGGCCGGACGCGCTGTGTCGGTGGCGTGGTACTTGGTCTCGGGGGAACCCTGTCAGACCTGATGCGCCAGCTCCGGTCCCTGGCCGCCCTTCTGTCGGTGATGCCGGTGCCGGTGGCGCTGGTCACCGACATGTCTCCCTGCTGTGCGCTTGCCCTGCTCACGCTTGCCGGCATCCCGTCCGGGATGTCCGGTGATATACGGATTATCCCGTCGGGCCTGAGTGCAGCACGGGTGCGTGACCTGCTGCTTACCGCCCTGCGCTGGAAGAGCCCGCTACCCGGTGTGGGCAGGTACCGGCTCCCGCTGTCACCTCAGCACCTTGATGTACTGGGGGGCATGATTGCCGGTCTGGACGAGGTGACAGGTAAACCCGCGAGGGGAGCTGACATGAAAACACTGTACAGCCAGCGATACGCCACCCTTCGCCGGCTGCGGGTGGCAGGACGACATGCACTGCTGTGCGGGCGCTTTGCGCACCCGGTCTCCCGGGGGCGTGTGGTCAGCGGAGGGGGCGCAATGTCATGACAATCGCGACGTGCGTGGTGATAACCCCCACGGTACCGCGGGGGTGGACTGAGGGCCTCCGTGTCAGCACTGACTGACGCTGAACTGACCAAAAAACACCACTGATTCATCACGGGTAAAACCGGTGCTGCGGCGCTGGCGGGTTTCTGCACGCCCGGATCCGGTGCGGGTGAATCGGTGGTGGTGGTTAACGTACTGAAGTTACAGGTAAACGAAGAAATTGATGAATTGTTTTCGCCCGGACCGGCCTGAGTGAATGCGGTCGCCCGGGCGTCATAAGCCGCCGGACTGGCTGGCGGCAAACTGAAGCGCCCGGAACTGACCGGGTCAATGTGATAAGGAGCTGGCAATGGCAACATTCGATAACGAACACCAGGCGTCACTGACTGATTTTTCACAGACACATTCTGATATGAAGCGTACTGCGCGCGGCAAACTCCAGACCGGACGCCAGAGCAACCACGGCGTCTGGCGACTGCCGCCGGGCATGGAGGGGGAAGAGGGGGCGCCTCTCTGGCAGGCGGTTGCCCTCTGGGCGCTGCGACAGGGGCGCGCCGTGACCCGTGAAGAGATTTCTCAGGCCTTCTCGGTGGCTCCGCGCCGTGCGGCGGACGTGATGACCTACATCATGTGCGACCGGTCAGATGCGGTTGCGGTCCACAAGGAAGTGG
>NZ_JBGORN010000019.1:0-32935 GCF_041679625.1 Enterobacter cloacae complex sp. ESBL7 | reverse complement strand
CTATCGTAGCGGTCTGTATTGGCTACTTCGACGGTTATTGTAGGGGTGTTGTATTCGCGAATAATTGCAGCGATATGTTGTTTCATTGGGGACTCCGTAGGTTGCCGCTTTGGGCTGTGTTACCGGGTGGCGGTATTGCCTCCCGATGAATTAAGTATCGCTCTTTTTGCCCTCAAAGTCAATATTAGTAAATACATTTATTACTTATATTTCATGAAGCTACGCAGTTAAAAAGATGCGCGGAGCGTATGGGAGGCGCAACGCGCCGGAAGCCCCGCAGCGCAAAGCGCGAGGACTTAAAAAGCGTTACGGCTTTAGCCGTAATAATCCCCCTTCCTGCAAAGCCATCCTTTCCACCGCTCCCGCCGCCACGCCACGGCCACACATAAGCCCTGTCCCGGTGAGCGGCCTGTGCGGCGCTCTGCGACGCGCTGGGCGTGATTTCCGGGTCCGTGGTGGGTCAGCGCAGCTGACGCGCCCGGATGGGCTGTAAACGGGCTTACAGCGCCGCTGGCGACGTTGGCCGGTACGATCAAATTTGCTGAACGACACTCGTAGCCGGCAGCAGCTGAGAAGCAGCTGCAGCTGGCGGGCGCCCATTTTGGGTTTTGCGTTATTTCAGTGAGTTAGCGACAGCAGGCAGGAAAAACAGGCATTCAGTATTTTTGATGCCTTATAGCCCCGTTGCGGGGCGGTTGGCGCGGCGCGGCCTTTGGCCGCTGCAAGCGCCGGGCTTGACGAACTGATACCCGTTGAGCTGCACAATCCATGTTTATCACAAGCGTCAGCGATGGAAGCCCGAAGGGGCGAGACAGCAAGGCTGGCTCGATGCGCAGCACGACGTAGCGGCCCGCAGGGAGACGCCCTATTTAGCGCTCGCCACCCATTTGTACAGACACCCAACCGACAGATTCAGATCGGCAGCAATATCCTTAACTTTCTCACCAGTCACCTTTCTGGCCGTCATTCTCTGCACGGCTTCATCCCTGAGCGTATCAGGAACGACCTTCACCACCGGAGAATGCTTCCATATCTGATGTACCCGCGCGACGTTCGCCGCCGCCACTTTATGCAACCTGGTGCTGGTCGCACGTTCAGGAGCATTCTTCCGGCCTTCGGCCATGAGCGCGAGCTGGTCAGCGGGGCGAATTTCGCCCCGCCGGATACGGCGCAAAACATTTTCCCGACACTGGCGGGAATGCTCGGCACTGGCAAGCGGCCTGTGTAGTGGTATGCCCCAGCGTTCCCGGTACTGTCTGGCGTTCATCTGGTGGGCTTTACTCAAATGAGGGGCCAGGAAAGAAAACTCCTTCCCGCACTCCAGGCACTTAATTTTTTCCGGTGCGTCGTCATGATCAGCCATCGTCCGGCCTCCTTTTCGTTATGCAGGGCGGCGATTAGCCGCCCTGCAATTTAATTAATAATCCTCCCGCTGTGTCCAGCGGTTATCCGTCAAAGCCTGCTGCGCGGTGCTGCTATCCGGGAAGTATTCAGCGGATTCCCTTGATACCGGGTAGCCCTCATTGGTGGCCGTACCGATGTAAAAACCGCGCTGGCTTTTCAGGATCTGCAACTCCAGGTCAAAACCCTGTTGCTGGGCGAGTTTTCCTTTTTCCATTTTTTTCTCCAGGCTGGCGGGGGTTTCCCCCCGCCTGTGGGTTAGTGAGATTTACGTGACAGGTAAAGCGGCAGGAAGCAATCAAGCGCATACAGGAATGAAACGACCGACGCAGAGCCGTACAGCAGCGCCAGCGGCACGTTATCGGCATAGCTAAACACGCCTGTTGATGCGGCCAGCCCCAGCACGGTAGTACACGCACCGCCCAGCTGGACTTGTTCGCGGTAGCCCTGGCGAACCATAAACCACGGAAGAGCCAGCGCGGCGGCGGCGAGAATAAACGCGATTGGGATGATGATCAGATAGTTCATAGATAACTCCTTAGATGCCACTTTGGGCTGTGTTATCGGGCGGCGGTATTGCCTCCCGATGAAATAAGTATCGCCTTTTTTGCCCTCAAAGTCAATATTAGTAAATACATTTATTACATATATTTCATTCACTTCTACCAACATAAAGCGCCCCGAAGGGCGCTAATTTCAGCGGCTGGATTTATCCACCTTTCCCGCATTGATGCGGATTTGCGCTGCAAGCCCCCAGGTAAAGCAGTCATGCCCTCGCCCCGCCAGCGCCCCGGATTTGTACGCCTCAAGCGTTACATCAGCCGGGATGGTGGTTTCGCCGTATTCTTTGCGCAGCAGTTCGATAGATTCAGCGATCAGAGCGTCGGTCAGGTCGCGTGAGCAAAACAGGTATTTCACGCCCCCATAAACACGGTGGAAGCCCGTAATGTTGTATTCGTAAATGTCCTCCATTGAGTTAACGCTACCTTCCTCAAACTTGTCTGTAATCGCTTCTACAGCCTCTTTGGTTGGGCCATCCGTCCACGAAACATAGAGCGCGTTATAGTCACGCATACGGACAGAAAACTTCACACCGGGGAAATGCTTTTTCAGCAGAATACGGATGTTTTTAGCGGCTAGCTTGGTGGTGTTGCTTTCGGTGGCCGTGGTCAGTAATCCGGCGTTTTCCGGGTCAGCGCTGGCGCGTTCGTTCGCCAGCTGGCGGGCATCTTCTTTCGCCTGGTGTCTCGCTTCGCGCTGGTCGGTCACACTCTGCACAACCTGACGGCGGGCGCGGAGTTCATCGAGTGAAAGGGTCTTGTCGATCACCTGATAAAAACGCAGGGAGGTTTCCAGCAGCGGGGCGCAGGTCGGGGCATTCAGGCCGAGGATGGTATAGCTGATTTTGTCGTCAGCCAGATTAACCGCGCTTACTACATACTCGTTTTTAAAAGAGGTGAGGCACTGGCCGACAGTTAAAGTAGTCATGATGTTACTCCTGATAATCGCCGCTTTGGGCTGTGTCACCGGGTGGCGGTATTGCCTCCCGATGAATTAAGTATCGCTCTTTTTGCCCTCAAAGTCAATATTAGTAAATACATTTATTACTTATATTTCATGAAGCTACGCAGTTAAAAAGATGCGCGGAGCGCATGGGAGGCGCAACGCGCCGGAAGCCCCGCAGCGCAAAGCGCGAGGACTTAAAAAGCGTTACGGCTTTAGCCGTAATAATCCCCCTTCCTGCAAAGCCATCCTTTCCACCGCTCCCGCCGCCACTCCACGGCCACACATAAGCCCTGTCCCGGTGAGCGGCCTGTGCGGCGCTCTGCGACGCGCTGGGCGTGATTTCCGGGTCCGTGGTGGGTCAGCGCAGCTGACGCGCCCGGATGGGCTGTAAACGGGCTTACAGCGCCGCTGGCGACGTTGGCCGATACGATCAAATTTGCTGAACGACACTCGTAGCCGGCAGCAGCTGAGAAGCAGCTGCAGCTGGCGGGCGCCCATTTCTGGTTTTACGTTATTTCAGTGAGTTAGCGACAGCAGGCAGGGAAAACAGGCATTCAGTATTTTTGATGCGTCAGCGATGGAAGCCCGAAGGGGCGAGACAGCAAGGCTGGCTCGATGCGCAGCACAACGTAGCGGCCCGGAGGGCGACGCCCAGCGCGGAAAGGTAAACGACAGGCACAAAAAAACCCGACTGGTGAGATCGGGCTTTAATGTTTTGCCCCAGACTGAGGCGGGAACGACCAAACAATTGACAACGAAATATTACGTCATGGGTAGCGTAAATGCAAACGACGCGGAATAGGGTATACTGCGCGGGTCAATCTGTTGACGTCCTCGCTCCAGCTCCCCGCTTATGCGGCATGAACGGATTAAAGCCCTGGTTGAAAAACAGGTGGTGCTGTTTCAATGCCCAGGCTGGAGCGGGAACGACCAAACAATTGACGTTGGGTAGTCGCTGTGACAGGCAATGTAAGGGCAATCAGCGACGTTCCGGCTCTGTATGGAGCAAACGGATGATTAACGTGTTAATCGTCGTTCTGCGAGCGGTTGTTGCGGTGTCTAACGCTGTGATAGCTGTTCTGGAACTGATTCGACAGTTTTTTGACTGATCGGAAACGTAAGTAAGGGTGGGGGGACCACTCCCCGCCCTTTAACAAATCAACGCTTATCTTTCCCGACTTCAACCAGCCTCTGCCACCTGGTCGCTATCTTTTTCCAGTTGACTCTAACCGAGCCAAACAGTGATGCAAGGACCACCACAAAAAAGACAGGTACGGCAATTTTAAAATATACCATTGGCGAAAGAGCCTGATTCAGAGCATCTAGCACGTTTGCAATACTTCCCACTATTGGCCCCTGCGTTACAGGGTGCAACACGATAGCTAATACTTTGATCACCAGAAGCCCAAAACCACTGAATGCCAACACGAACACAGCTAAAAAAATGAGTACGGGGATATGGACACTAACCATGTGCATAACGGCAAGTAGCGAACTACGGACGGCTTCACGAATAAAGTTTGCAACAATGCGCCATAATCCCCTTGCGGCATAAAACAAACTAACCATTCTTTTCATTCTCCCTGTCAATCATCGCAACCCAGCATTTTGCACCATCATACTCGTTTCCACCTTCAGCAATAAAAACATGGCCGTCAGTGTCGATCGCTATCGCGCCAGGGCGCTCACACCCGGCATCACGCAGGCAATTTTTCCAGCCATAGGCTTTCCCTTCCCATATCAGTACCACGCCGCCATCATGCCCCGGCCACGCTTCACGGTAAGCAGCTGCTTCAGTAAGAAACCGTAAGCGGGCGAAAAAGCCGGATTGCTTCAGCTCTTTTGCGTCGGCCAGTTGTGGGAATTTTGCCCTGGTAAAACTGCCCGCGTCCGGCGCAGCCACCACGATTTCATCATCAATGACATTGCGCCGGATCTCTTTGCCATCCTCGATAATCTTTTTGCGGAACGAGTGCCGGAACACGGCAGAGTAAGCCCCGGATTCATTCACGAAAACGCACGTATCCCAGCGGTGATTGCCCTTACTACGAAACGCCCGGTAAACCTCGCGGCCATACTTGGCCGCATCCTCTTTTTTGAAGTCGAAAGCCATATGTCAGTCCTTTTTCTCAAATACCTGTATGTATTGCCCGCAGCTGGCGCAGCAGTATTCACCCAGCCAGCGGCCATCCTCATTCCAGTCATTACTCCCGCAGCGGCAGCGCACAACGCGGCGCTTGCCTTCCGGCACCTGGAAAGGGGGGAATATCGTTTCCTGAATGTCCGGCCAGAACCGCACGGATGCCACCCGGACCGCCTTTGGCTGGCCCGAATAGTCGTGATACCGAAACCAGACTTCATCTGTCGTAACCATCAGCATTTCTTCCTGAACGAGTAAGGCGGGCAAATGCCCGCCGCTCCTGGTTAATCTATTGCCCGAAAAATACGGCTCTGTGACTCCGGCGGGAGCGTTTCGGTAAAGTCCCGCAGCGTGTGATAGCGTTCGGCCATCGTCTCATTCACGCGCTGCCAGCCACGCTCAAACGCCACGCAGCAAAAGTGGCTGTAGGCATACAGCGCAACGATAATCCCGGCTTCTTTCGCGCTAACAGGTTCATCAAAATAGTTAGGAAGCGTGAGCTGGTAGCCATCCGGCGCGATGAACGCACACGCACCGTTTTCATAGGTGATGTACTCCCAGCAGCCGCCATCATAGCCAACTGCGTATTTTTTCATAAAGCTGCAAACGTAGTTTTCTGCCTGAAGATAAAATTCCGCGAACGCGTAAGGAAGGAAACGCATTTTCTGAGCGGGGCCATAGATTTTTGCGGTGACGGTATTAGCCATGATGTTTACTCCGAGGTTGCCGCTTTGGGCTGTGTTATCGGTGGCGGTATTGCCTCCCGATGAAATTAGTATCGTTCTTTTCGCCCACAAAGTCAATATTAGTAAATACAAATTTTGTTAGACTTTACTCTCTGTCAGCAGTATATTTTCTGTATTGCGCAATACAGAAGGAAGGCCACATGACATTGCCAACACCCGAAACTTACGAAGAACTCCAGCACGCTTACGATTTTTTTGATGAACGGCTTTTTAATAACGAGCTGCCGCCATGCCTGATCACCCTGCAACGTGAAAAGCGTACTTACGGCTATTGCTCGTTTCAGCGCTTCGCGGGCCGTGAGAACGGGGAAATGGTCGATGAAATAGCCATGAATCCGGTGTATTTCTCCATACGCACCATCAAGGCGACGTTATCTACCCTGGTGCATGAAATGGTTCACCAGTGGCAGTTTCATTTTGGCAAGGCCGGGAGACGTGGCTATCACAATAAAGAATGGGCCGCGCTAATGGAGCGGGTAGGGTTAATGCCATCGGATACCGGGCAACCCGGAGGGCGAAAAGTAGGCCAAAGCATGACGCACTACATCATCACCGGCGGCGCTTTTGATCGGGCGTGTGATGAACTGTTAACGCGCAATTTTCAGCTGTCCTGGATGGACCGCTTTCCTCCGTACCAGCCGAAGCCCGGAGCGCCGCAGTCACCCAGCGGAAAAGGTTACATCGATGATGAAGATGATGATGGGGAATACCCGCAGGACGACTACACCGACGAACCCGGCGAACTGGATGATGAAATCATCGAGGCAATGAAGTTTGTTTCACCGCCGCCAGAAACCCCGGTAAACAAGTCCAACCGCGCAAAATACACCTGCCCTGTGTGTCATGTGAATCTGTGGGGTAAGCCGGGTCTGGTCGTGTTCTGCGGCGGGGAGCATTGCGAGAAGGCCGAACTTCAGCCCTCATAAGAAAAGCCCCTGACGGGGCTTTATTTTCATTACAGCGCGTGGATCGCATGGTTAGGGAAGGGGAGTGTAACTGGGGCGAATGGAATATCATCTTCAAAGTCCGGCATCGCGCCCTGTTGTGGTTGCTGCCCTTGCGTTCCCGGTGCAGCAGCTGGCGCACCGCCTCCGCTAAACTGTTGCTGTCCACCCTGACCAGCGGGAGCGCCGCCACCCTGGCGACCGCCCAGCATTTGCATAACGCCGTTCATGCTAACCACTACTTCCGTTGAGTAGCGATCCTGCTGGTCCTTATCCTGCCATTTGCGGGTACGCAGCTGGCCTTCAATGTACACCTGCGAGCCTTTGCGGAGGTATTCGCCTGCAACCTCGGCCAACTTGCCGAAGATGACTACCGTATGCCATTCCGTGACTTCTTTCTGCTCGCCAGTGGCTTTATCTCGCCATGATTCGGATGTGGCAAGGCGCAGGTTAGCGACCGCGCCGCCATTAGGCATGTAGCGCATTTCGGGGTCCTGGCCTAAATTGCCAACGAGAATTACTTTGTTAACACCGCGTGAAGCCATAATTTATCCTCCTGATAATGGGAAGCTGTGAGCTTCCCGGAGAAATAATTATCGCAATTTGAAGGGCTATAGTCAATCTAAGTAAACTATATATTTACTATTATTTCTTATTCGGATTGTTCAACTTTGCTCTGATTGATGGCGTACTTCTCTGCTTCCTTCAGCACCTTCAGGGCTAATTTTTCAGGTATCCACACGTCAACCTTGCGTAGCTTTTCGCCCTCAATATCGACGGCTAACGACTGGTACAGATCCCAAATGCGCTTCACCGTGGAACCCACGTTCTGCTTGGTCCGTCCGACACGTTCGGCCACGTCTTTATTGCTTTCCCCTTTAACCAACACTGAATGACCGATTTCGGTCGATAAGTGGGTAAACGTCTGCATTGCGGGTAAGAGGCGATCCCATTCTTCCTGCGTCATGCTGCGGGTCTGTTTGCGGGCCATAGTCATTCCTGATTGATAACGATTAAGCCCATGATATAGCGGCCACCGCTAACGGTCAATGTTAGTAAATAATGATTTTACTCTATTGAACTAATGAGAAGGAGAGGGGGAGGCCGTCGCGGCAGCAACTGGCCTCCGGGTGAATCAGCGAAGGAAATGCTGATAGCTCTGGATTATAGCGAAAGTTATCGCTTTTAAAAGAGAGTCCGCAACGCTCGCCGCAAGACCTGATTAGGGAGCCGCAGCGCGGCGAGTCTGTCAGGTCGAGGAAGCGTAATTTCCACTGTTGCTAAGTCGTACACCGGACGCGCCTTACTCACAGATAGGCTTTGTTAATTACAGGATATATGTACAGGTAGAAATTAAAGGAAAAACATAAAGGATCACCTTACAGGTTTAGGGGGGGGGTAATCTAACGTGGGCTAGGGGGGGTGATTTAACGTAGTTGAGGGGGGCGATTTAACGTAGCCAGGGGGGTAATTTAACGCAGTTGAGGGGGGGTAATTTAACGTGGATAACTTGCTGAATAAACAGGGTTATTAACAGAAAAGTGTTTTTGTGGATAGATTGCAAATCCCGTCTGTGGGTATGTTGTGGTTATTCAGCTGGGGACGGGGTAGGTCGGGATATGTGGATAAAAAACCCCGGTATCAACCGGGGTGAATGTGTGAGTTCAAGACTGTTTATATGGAATTGGGGGAGGGGAACAATACAGCAGCAGGCCACCCTTAACCTGTTCGACCTTTGCCGCCGGATACACTGAAAGCACCTGTTTCAGCGCTGGCATGAATGCTCGTTTAAAATCCTTGTCGGCATTCTTCCCGCTGTACTCCTGGGCGAACTGCTCCCGCAGCTTCATCCAGTACAGCATGACCGGGCGGCCCTCGATGCGGTGGAGACGGTGAGCAAGCCACGCGTATATATCGAGCGCCAGCGCGGAACCTTTCAGCACATGTAACGCTCTGTTGTCGAGCGGAACGGCGCTGTCTATCAGGCCGTTATAATAGCCTTCGGACAGGGTGAGTGTTCCCGGCCATAGCGTGAGCTGCTTCGCGTCACCATCTTTGATCCAGGCGTCAAACTGTTCGACAGGCTGGCCGTTATAGGTCCGGCCCTTAAAGCCCAGCTGCAAACGACACGCGGCCAGCGCCTGCATTTGTGTACGCAGCGTTTTATGACGGGTTCCCTGTGAGTCCATCCCCATAAGGTGAAGAAACTCATTAGCACTATGGCCGATGGCGATTTCTCGCGTTTTGTTGCGCAGTGCATACGATGAAATCCAGGCGAACGTGAGTCGCGGCATAGCGCCATAGGGTAAAGGCTGCTCTACCGGGCCACTGCCTTCATCAATCCAGCCTGCCTGTACGACGAGCCAGGCATCACCAGAACGGCGCATAAACTCACGCCCTGCCACCTTAGAACGGGGCAAACCGACCTGGCACAGAATGGAGTGGGTGAATGCCATATCTTCACCCTGCGGCGGCTCCTGCCGGATTAACGCCGCTGTATCAATGGCTTTTTGTTGCCGTTTGGTTAGCTGTTTGCTTTCCTCTGCCATTGCAATTTTCCGTAGTAATGTAACGCTGAGAAAACACTAGCACGGTGATTTAGTAATTACCAGTAAAAACAAAGGTGACTATTATTTACTTTTAATGCCGCTAACTATAATATTGGGATCGAATAACGGAACAAGCGGTGAGGAGAAGATATGAGTAAGAAGCCTCGTTATGTTGTCATGATCAAGGGAGGCAAAACCCTTTATCGTGGAAATAGTCGCTTACTTGCCTGGACGATATGGCTGGTTAACCGCCGTCATAAAGCGATAGCCTACGATTGTGGAATTTGGGTTGTTGAGCCTGCTTACTGGATTAGCATTCAAAGCAAGCGTGACTGTCACGATTAAGTTTGATTGGGGTTAATATGTTTGGAGTCATTTTTAACGCAACCTGCGGCGTGATATTCATGGTTTTAAGCCTGTCTGCTGGAGCTGGACTCGTTTTTCATAGTGATGGGTATACGCAGCCGCAGTTATGGAATATGGCGTGTTTAAGCATCGCTTGCGCCTTTGCCTGGGTGTGGGCTTTTAAGAATGCTGGTGAAAGCTGGTACATCCATAAAAGTCACAGAGATAGCTAATGGAAATCCTAATCGTCTTGATCATCGTGGGCGTTCCCGTTGCCTATATGATATGGGATCGCTATTTCCGCGTTTTCCCGCTGTCGTATTTCGGCATAGAGAACGTGCAGCGGGTCGCTAAATGGGAAAGCGACGAATGGCGAGAGCGAGTCTTTTCACGCGGAGGCATGACAAGCCGTGAGTGGATTAGCGTTAATACCCGCCAACTGGAGGCAATCAAAGCCGAGCTGCGCCGCCGTCAATAAGGCGGCTTATGTCTTTTAAGTATACCCTTCTGTCACCCTCTGAATCCTTCCCCTCGCGCCTTAATGGCATAACTCTAATGACATAGGTTATAGTGACATAACCCTAATGACATAAGAGGCGGTCATGTACATATTTGGATACCTCCGGGCTTCTGCGCACGATCAGGATGCGTCACGCGCCCAGCAGAGGCTTAAAGCCTTTGCGCTTGAGCATAATCACCGGGTAGCCGGATGGTACGTTGAGAATGCGTCTGGCGCGTCCCTGCAACGCCCTGAGCTTATGCGCCTGCTAAGTGATGCTGAGAAGGGCGATCTTATCCTGATTGAGCAGGTAGACCGCCTTTCACGCCTGGATGATGAAGGCTGGCAGCAGCTGAAGCGAATGATGCAGGAAAAGAACCTGGCGATTATCAGTCTGGACCTGCCAACCAGCTACGCGGCGTTAATGCCCCACGGTAGCGATGAATTTACACGGAGTATGCTGACGGCCATCAATAGCATGATGCTTGATATGCTCGCGGCCATCGCCCGAAAAGACTATACAGATCGCCGCCGTCGCCAGCAGGAAGGCGTAAAGAAAGCCAAACAGAAGGGGGTTTATCGTGGCCGGATGCCCGACCAGAATAAGCATGACCTGATCCGTTCTTTGCGGCACCAGGGGAAATCTATCAGCGAGACGGCCAGACTCGCTGGCGTATCGGAACGGACGGTTACGCGGGTGAGCAAAAGTTAATTCTGGCTATCGACCTTTTTACCAGGAACGCCGTGTTTGACCAGCAAATCCTCTATAGCTTCATCGAGCAGGCGGCTTTTAGGTATCCGCGTTTTGGCCGCTAGCGCGTCAAACAATGGGACAAGTTGATTATCAAGGGACGAGGTGAAGCGTCGGCGATTTTTTAAATAGGGTTCGGCCATTACATCCGTTTCCACACAGTTACAGGTGCAAGCAGTGTATGTGGCTGTCAGATAGATTAAAGTGGTTGCAGATAGTGCCTATATAGTGCAAAAATTCACCCTAAATACAGCACCAGGGCACTTACAAAAATAAAATATGCACGATTCAAGCTCATTTAAGTCGCCTTCATGGCGACTTTTTTATGCTCTTTAACAATATGATTATTGTGATAAACATGGATTGTGCAGCTCAATATCCATGTCTGGAGGAAGCGCTTCCGGGGCAAGCCCGGAAGCCTTGCTTATTAGCGGTGGGAGTAAAGACGCCAGGCTACACTGCCGGAACTGCCATCACAGATACGGCCAGCGAACACCGATCCCTGAGAGTATTTGACGCCGTTCAGGTAGCAGTAGCTGCTGTTCTGCGTTTGTTCTGAGCGAAAAGCTGACTCCTGCTGACTCAAGCGATGCTCGGCAGACTGGAGGCGAACGGAAAGCGCGTTGATTTGCTTCTGCTGATCGCTGATTCGATTTGAGAGTGCTACCGCGTCGTTCTGAGTGGCGCAC
This sequence comes from Enterobacter cloacae complex sp. ESBL7, assembly GCF_041679625.1. Classification (NCBI taxonomy): domain Bacteria; kingdom Pseudomonadati; phylum Pseudomonadota; class Gammaproteobacteria; order Enterobacterales; family Enterobacteriaceae; genus Enterobacter; species Enterobacter cloacae complex sp. ESBL7. Next base: position 21,365 of record NZ_JBGORN010000019.1, on the reverse strand, counting down.
CCGGAGAGCAGGGCGGCGGCAATGATAGCTGGGATTAGTTTCTTCATGTGTTACTCCTGAAATGAACGTCCGTATCGCTGAATAATCAGCTCCAGTGTGTTTTTGTTTTCTGAAATAGTGGTCATAGGGCAAGTGCTTAGAAATACTTTACGAGCCGCAGCTGTCGCGCCGGGGTTGTAGTAGGGGGTGTAAATTCGTATCTCAAAGAAGCTCTGGCGGCCCATTACACAGTCAGGCCCTGATGTTGCCTCGTTACCTTGTAACTTTCCGGCCATACAGGTGAACGCGAGACACGGATCACCCTTAGTATTTCCCTCCGCAAAGGCGCTGGCGCTACTGAAGATGCAGTACATCAATAATATTTTTGCAACGGTTCTTAGCTTACTCATACGTTCCCTCTTATCCATTTGATACAGCTTGTTGAAATCACATTGATAACCAACAGCAATCCCATTAGGAACAACAGGTTATAAAACTCTGGCGCTCCCAAACGGCCCATAAACCACTCGACAAGAAACAGCACGATTGATAGTGTGGCGATCAACTTCAATAGCTTTCTTGACGCAGCGCTTACAAAAAACAAACAAATACAGCAACATGACTTAGAGTAGGTAAAGAGGTTGTTTTTGAGGGACAGGGCAGTCTTTTTGAACCACAGCAGTACCCCCCTTTTAGGCATTTTGTCTTTTTGGTTTCTTTCGCCTTTCGGCCTCTTAAACTCAATCACATTGCCCATCGTTCACTCCCTTTCTCGAATCTTCAGATCGTCCAAATCCACACCTTTTTCCAGCAGCTCAACTAACCATTTAGGACGACGGCCAACGCCAGTCCACGTATTAGCCGGGTTAGCCGGGTCACGGTATCGAGGGGATTTGGTATCCCGATCCACCACTGCACCAGGCAGCTTCATTTCATCCAGAAGATACCCATCACTCAATCGTTCCTGTAACCAGACAGGGCGCTTTCCGTACCCGCTCCAGGTGTTAAATGGATTCTCCGGGTCACGGTATACAGGCGTCCCTTTTGGTCGCTTCTCCGACTGCAAAGGAACAAGCATAGGTTTCTTCCCTTTAACGTCTTTTTCTCTTGACACGATTCTATTGGCCCTTATGATAAATAAAAGTCGTCAAAATTACAATTACACGGACATACAAAAATGAAAAAATCATGGTGCTTGATAGCGGTATGTATCTCCGGCCTTTCTTTTCAGGGGGTCGCTCACGCGGCTTCTGCCTCGGATACGATCGCCAGCCTTGCTGCCCGATGCGCACCAGACGTTTCACCGCTGACAATGGCCTATATCGTCGGCCATGAATCCGGGAACAACCCGTATTTTATTAACGTTAACCGTGGCGCAAACCTGAAACGCCAACCGCAAACCGAAGCTGAAGCGGTAGAAGTTGCCAACCGGCTAATCAAAAACCTCAAGAAAGATGAAAGCATCGATATGGGGCTTGCGATGATTAATTCTAACAATTTGAGTTCGTTAGGTATCACGGTTGAGCAGGTATTTAAACCCTGCATCAATCTCCGCGCCAGTCAGACCATTTTAAAAGACTGTTATAGTACGGCCCTGAAATCCAACCCGCCCGGCCAGATAGCATTAAGACACGCGCTGTCCTGCTACAACACCGGGTCGCAAGTGCGGGGGATTTCAAACGGGTATGTCACGAAAGTAATTAACGTGGCTAAACAGTCTGATTTAAAGATCCCTACGTTGCTACCTGATGGGCAGAACGAGGAAGCGGAGAGCCAGCCTGTGAGTGCGAAGGGCGCAACCTTTGAGGGTGAGCACGATGCGTTTACGGGTGAAAGTGATAGTGGTGGTGATGTGTTTTCGCAGGATAACACTGACGCGTTTCTGACCAAAGCAGAGCAAAAAGGGAGTGAGGTTATGAATGACAAAAATCTATCTCCTGTTGCAGTCTCAAATAATTGATTTATGCGAAGCCGGAAAAATACAGGAGGTTGTAATTGAAAGGATTTCACTAAAGCAGTGGTATCCCATATTTGACGTAAAGGATGAAAATTTGGGTGAGGTTCGTTGCTCCATTCGGTTGAATAAAGATCACGAACTTCGCACATGGGCAGACCTGAGACTCCTGACGGAGTTTCTTCTGGATAAGTGCAATGTCGGCGAGTGCCGATTGATATTGAAATCAACAAAGGAAAGGTAGAGGTATATATGGTTACTTTTTTCAAAAATAACGGGTTTGCGCTGCTGGTTGCGCTGTTATGTATCGCAGCGCCAGAACTGGCCCTCGCAGCTGGCGGGGCAGACACCGGGGCCAGTACAGGTAACAACATCAAGTCATGGCTGGATACCTGGATTCCTATCGCCTGTACTATCGGCGTGATCGTGTCGTTCCTCGTTTGGCTGTTCCATCTTATTTCCGCTGGTTTTATGTTCCGTCTCGCAATCGCAATGGTTGGCATTGGCTCCGCATCATATCTGGTATCCCTGACTGGTATCGGCAGCTGATTAATGGGGGGGAGTACATCCCCCATTAAGTGAGGTTTTATGTTTGAAAATGGACAACGGCCATTATTTAAAGGTGCAACACGCGTCCCCCGGCTTGCTGGCGTTCCGCGTACTGTGGCGCTGGTTATCTTCATGATCTCGGCCACGCTGTTTATGACGTTACATTTATGGTCACTCCTTGTATTTGCGGTTCTGTGGTCAATTGCAGCAGCGCTAACTAAATACGACGACCGTATGTTTCGCATCCTTTCATTATGGCTACAGACTAAGTTTCGTAATGCACACGACACGCCATTTAAACAATGGAGTGGTTCAAGTTATTCCCCTGTGGATTACAAGAAAAAGGAGCTGAAATAAATGGTGGCATTGCTTAAACCTAAAACGTTCAGAGACGAGCCGAGCGTTAATGAAAAGTATTTGCAGCATAGCCAGCACCTTGATGATTATATTATCTCGATGCGTAATGGCGACCTGCTTGCTTTCTTTAAAGTCGATGGCCGGACACATGATTGTGCCTCTGACCGTGAGCTGATTACATGGAACGATGATCTTAATACGTTGATTAAGTCCTTCGGGACTGACCACGTAGAAGTCTGGTCACATGAGTATCATCACCAGTCTAAAGAGTATCCTGACTCTGAGTTTACCCAATTCTTCCCGCGCTACCTGGATGAATACAACCGCCGTCTGCAAACGGGGTCTAACCAGATGGTTAATGACCTGTACCTGACGGTGCTCTATCGCCAGATAGGCGATAAGACGCAGAAGTTCCTGGCTAAGTTTGAGCGACCGTCAGCTGACGAGCTGGCTCAAATGCAGGCTGAAGCCTTCACCGGAATGGAAGAAGTCTGTGAGCAGATCATGGAGGGAATGAAGGGCTATGGCATCAAACGCCTGGGTATTTATTACCGGGATAAAAACGGTGAGGAAATAGCGCTAACTGACGCTGAAGAAAAACAGTCTCTGCTTGAAGTAGACGAAGCAGATATTTTCGACGAACCGGTAATGCTCAACGTCGCTGATACCGTCCCGCCGACTGCTCACGCTTATTCTAAAGCGCTGGAGTTTCTTTATTTCCTGGTAAATCTGGAATGGTCCATTGTTCCTGTTTGCCGTGACCGTATCGGTTCTTACATCATGGAAAACCGTGTTGTCAGTTCTGTATGGGGGGATATTGTTCAGGTCAGAACGCTGGACAGCAATTTTTATACTACAGCTATCGAAATCCGTGATTACGAAAAAAACACGGAACCGGGTCAGTTTAATTTGCTGAAAGAAGCTGATTTTGAATATCTGCTGACTCAAACGTTTTCTTGCATATCCGAGGCTTCAGCTAAAACGCTTCTGGAGCGCCAGGAGAAGTCCATGATGGAAACTGGCGACAGAAGCCAGTCCCAGCTTGAACAGTTGAATACAGCGCTGGATATGCTGCTTTCTAAAGAAATTGTGATGGGCTATCACCATGCCACTATTCACGTTTTCGATACCGATCAGCGAGCAGTGCAGCGCAAGGCCCGTAAAGCTAAAGTCATGCTAAGTCAGTGTGGCTTCGTGGGGGGCGGCGTAGGGCTGGCCTCTGAAGCAGCTTACTTTGCGAAGATTCCGGGTAATCAGAAATGGGCGCCACGCCCGACGCCGATCAACTCATGGAATTTCTTCCATTTCTCCCCGTACCATAATTTTATGCGCGGCAAACCGGACAATAATCCGTGGGGTCCGGCTGTGACGATGTTCCGCACCGCGAACGGTACACCGCTGTATTTTAACTTCCACGTCACCCCACTGGAAGAACGCTCAATCGGAAAGCGCCCGCTGGGGCATATGTTGCTTACAGGTACGTCTGGTGAAGGTAAAACTACGCTGCTGGATTTCCTGTTATGCCAGTGCATGAAGTTTAATCCGCGTATGTTCTGCTATGACCGTGACCGGGGAATGGAGCCGTTTATTCGCAGTGTCGGCGGCTACTATAAAGTTTTACAGCAGGGAGTAAAAACTAACTTCTCACCGCTCAAACAGAAAGGCACACCGCGTAATATTGCGACCACTAAAAATATTATGCGTGTCTGTGCTGAAATTACAAATAACGGCCCGTTAGATAAAGATATGGGGATGGAACTCAATAAGGCAGTAGATGCTGTGATGGGTGAGCATTCATTGGTTCCTCCTGAAGCTCGCGATATTACTCGCCTTAACGGATACATCAATCACCCATACCTTAAAGACCTTATCAAAGACTGGACCAATGAAGGCCAGTATGGCTGGCTTTTTGATAATGGTGAAGATGCGTTAGATCTCGATGCTCATGATATTTTCGGCTTCGACCTGACAGAGTTCATTGCTGCGGAAGGTGAGATTCCCAGCCCGGCCAGAACGCCATTGTTAATGTACTTGCTTTACCGTATCCGTAATTCGATTGACGGGAAGCGCCGCGTTATTCAGTGCTTCGATGAATTTCACGCTTATCTTGACGATCCTGTTTTAAAGCTGGAAATAAAACGCGGCATTAAAACAGACCGTAAGAAAGATGCGATTTATTTGTTTTCCACGCAAGAGCCAAATGACGCGCTCGCAAGCAGCATTGGTAAAACGGTGATGTCGCAAACGCCATCAAAAATCTGCCTGCGCGATCCTGATGCCAGTCGTAAGGACTACTCCTTCCTGACCGATGCGGAGTTTGATGTGTTGCTCAAAATTCCTGAGCATTCGCGCCAGTTCCTCGTTAAGCAGGGGTCACAGTCAGCTCTTGCTACGTTCAATCTCAAGATTCATAACAGCGATACGCCAGAACGCGATGAAATGGAAATGGACAACATTATCAGCATCCTTTCCGGTGAGCCGCAAAATGCCGAGTTGGCCGAGGAATTGATAGGTAAATATGGTCCAGAACCGGAAAACTGGATCGAAGAATATTGGCGTCTTTGCCGTCATTAATTAGAGGATGATGTTATGAAAGCGAAGTTAATTGCTATTGCACTGGCTGGGCTGTTAGGCGCGGGAACCATCGGAACCGCTGCCGCTATCGGTAATGGTGTTGTGGTCTACGATCCGACCAGCCTTGCTAAAACGCTTGAGGAAATGGCAAACCAGCTCGACCAACTGAAGCAGCAGCTGGCAACCCAAAAAGCGACATATGAGAGCCTGGCAAAGACAACCAATATTGGGGATTTGCTGGATACATCAACAAGCAGCCTGGCTAATAACCTTCCTGACGACTGGCAGAAAGTTTATAGCGATGCCATGAACTCATCATCGTCTGTGACTGGATCAGTCAATTCAATGATGAACAAAGTAAACAATGAAATTGACGATTTAAGCCCTGCTGATGCGCTGAAACTGATGAATCAACGCCTATCAGAGAAAGGTGCTTACGACCGTGTTGTAGCTGAAAAAGCCTATAACAATCAGATGCAAGAATTAAGTGATATGCAAGCACTAACTGATCAGATTTCCACAACTAAAGATGTAAAGGAAGTTGCTGATCTTCAGGCTCGCATTCAAACCGCGCAAGGCGCAATCCAGGGCGAGCAGGCCAAATTAAATCTGATGTCTATGCTGCAAGATGCTCAAGATAAAATATATGAGCAGCAAAGAGAAAGAGCCGTTAGACGTAATAACTACGGCATTAACAATGAAATAAACCCAGCTCCTATGAACTAAGGAATTATAAAATGAAAAAATATACATATTCAGCTCTGTTTTTAATTTCGGCCACATTACTTTCTGGCTGTAAGCCTGAGCACGATAAAGATTGGTACAAATCTCATGACAAGGAGCGAACCGAAAAGGTTGCGGAGTGCAAAAAACAAGCCGAACAAAATCAGGATGCAGACTGTAAAAATGCAATGGATGCAAAAGTTGAAATAAACCTTTATGGGCGTGAAGGTAAAACCAAAGATCCAGCTGAACTGTTAAAGGTTCAGTAAGGGGGAATAATGAGTGGCTTCACAGTCGTAACTACATTATTTGACACCATTGATAAAGTATTAGATTCAGCGGTGGCATCTAATGTATCAACTCTTATATCGGAAGCCACTCCTGTAGTGGCTATTTTCCTGACCATATCGCTTATGGTTAGGGGTGTTTACTCTGCACTTAACCCCGGAGGTGGGGAACCTTTATCAGAGTTAATAAGGCAGTACGTCACAATAGCCATCATCCTTAGTTTTGCAACTGCGGGTGGGTTATATCAATCCGATATATTGGGGTTAATTCAGACGTTACCCGATACCCTTGCTACCAAACTTCAGGGGCTTAACTCCACCCCTTATACTGGTATTGCTGGATTAATCGATGGTGCAACTACAAATTGTATTGAAGCGATTAAAACACAATTCGATGGCGCGGGTATATCGGCCAATGGATTAATGAGTTTGGTAATAGGGATAATTCTTCTTATCGCAACCATCGCGATAACAGGGCTTGGGGCTGGATTCGTATTGATGGCAAAAGTATTGCTTTATGTTGTCTTGAGTTTAGGGCCTCTAGCAATTTTCTGTTTGCTGTGGAAGCCAACCGCAGGTGTTTTCTCTAGATGGGTCGGGAATGTCATAAATTACAGCTTGGTTATTGTAATTCTAGCCCTTGTATTTGGGTTGTTAATGACTTTATTCGCCAACATGATTTCTGGGTTTATTAATGGTGATGGGGTCTTTGACGCATTAAGTACGGTGTTGGGCATGTGTCTGCTGACCGTAGTTGCCGTATTGGTTTTGTTCCAGGTGCCGCAAGTCGCTTCCAGCTTCGGGGCTGGCATACATGCACATATAGGGGACGCAGCCAGGGCCGCGATGATGTCGGGAAGCACGATGGGGAGAATGAGCAACATCCTCGCTAACGGTATTGGTGGGAAGTCCGGTAGTCCGGGAGGGGGCAGTGGGGCCAATCCTACAGCAAACTCCAGTAATAGCGGTTCCGGTCTGACAGGAAAGGCGCGTGGTAGCCGGGGAAAAGCAGCATAAATAAACAAAAGTCGTTGAAATTGCAATTTCACGGATATAAGATAATAGAACGCAATGGACAAATGAGGTCGAAACTATGCGCGCAATCGTACTTTTAGGGGTGTTGTTGTTAGGGGCATGTTCCAGCAGTTTCAAGCCACCGCCGGAGCCGGACTGGAGCCACACCGTACCAGTCAATAAAACGCTTCCAGTAGATACACAGGGATAAGGTGGTTGTTATGAGAGAGAAAAAGAAAGGGCTGACCAAAGAGGCCATCAAAGAGTTCAACGAAAGCCGTAAAGGGCTGGAAGTGGACGTCATGAACGAAGTGTTATCTTCACGCCGCACGGCGTGGATAGTCGCTGCGGTCGCATCCGTTGTGGCTGTCGTCGCAATCGGTAATGCTACTTTTGTGAATTACCGTTATAGCCAGCCAATACCGCCGTTCCTGTTGACGCTGAACCCCAGCAATCACGAGGTATCACAGGTTAAGCTGACGCGTGACGATGCCACCTATGGCGACGAAATTGATAAGTATTTCCTTACTCAATACGTTATCCACCGTGAATCCTACGATTTTTATTCCCTGCAAGTGGACTATGACGCAGTAGGTTTAATGTCCACGCCGAACGTGGCGGAAGCCTACCTTTCCCGGTTCAAGGGCAAGCAGGGGATTGATAAGGTCCTGGGTGACAGCGAGACAACGCGGGTAAGCATCAACTCAACCATTCTCGATAGAGAGCATGGCGTGGCGACCATTCGCTTTACGACCGTTCGCCGCTCTCGTAGCAATAATTTTGACGATCCACCGAAGCGCTGGATTGCCATCCTGGGCTACGAGTACAAATCGCTGGCTATGAACGCCTCGCAGCGCTACATCAACCCGCTCGGCTTCCGCGTCACCAGTTACCGCGTTAACCCTGAGTCGAACTGAGGACTGTACTATGAAAAAAGTAGTCTTATCCGCAGTGATCGCAATGGCGCTGGCCGGGACCACATTCAACGCAGCGGCGCTTCAAGCGCCGAAAAGTTCACCGTATGACTTCCGTATCAAAACGGTAGTTTATAACCCGGTCGATGTGGTGCGAATTGATGCGGTAGCGGGCCTGTTTACGCATATCGTCGTTTCCCCGGATGAAAGCTATATCACTCACGCTTTCGGTGATTCTGCTGGCTGGATTTTCTCACATAAACTTAATCACTATTTCGTGAAACCTAAGACCGAAATGAGTGATACCAACCTGACCATCGTTACTGATAAGCGGTCTTATAACATCGTGCTGCACTATATCGGCGAGACGACAACAAAGAACGCTGACGGCACAGAGACAAAATCGTTTATCAAAACGCCGTGGTCAATGAAGCAGGCCACGCTTCAGCTGACTTATGAGTATCCGTTTGACGAGCAGAAAAAAGCCTCCAGTGTGGCCGAGAAAAAGCGCCTGACGGAGAAGCTACGGGAGTCTGCTTTCGCTGGCCCTAAAAACTACCAGTACGAAATGAGCGACGAGCCGGAAATGGCAGATATTCAGCCGATCCATGTTTGGGATAACTACCGTTTCACGCGCTTTGAGTTCCCGGAAAACGCCGATTTACCGCAGGTTTATTACATATCGTCCAGCGGCAAAGAGACGCTCCCTAACTGCCGTCCGGTTGGTGAACATAACAACATACTGGAATGCCAGAACGTAGCGAAAGAATGGCGTGTAAGGCTTGGCTGGACAAAAGTTGTTGGTATTAAAAATATCAACTACGTGCCATCAGCTGGCGCAATTTCTACTGGCACAGCCTCCCCGGATGTAAGAAGGGTGCAAAAAGGAGGGGATAACTAATGGCCCGTAAAGTCGATATTGATAGCGAGCTGGATAACAACAACAGCTTCAACGATGAACGTGGGGGAATGCCCGCACAGAAACGCCGCACCGCTCCAGGTCTAAAAGCCTTTATTGCTGTTCTGGCTATCCTCGCCATGTGCTTCGTTGGCGTCACTATTTACACGCACACACGCAAAGCGCCGGACACGGCCAAAGCTGACAGCGGTAATAAAAATGATGGGGTTAGCAGCCTGCCTAACTACCAGTTCAACACTAACCCGAACGTTGGCGGGGCTGCGGCCCCTGACGCTAATCAGAAGGCTATGCAGGATAAAGCCAGAGCGGAATATGAAGCCAGCCATAGCAACGCGGGCCGGGCCAGTAACGGGAAGAAGCAGCTGACACCGGAAGAAGTCGCCATGCAGCGCCGTCTTGATGGCGATCTTTCCGGCGAGCAGGGCGGTAGCCAGACTCCGGCCAAAAAAGAGCAGCAAAGCGACGAAGGCAGCGATGGCAGCAGCGCGTTAGCAAAAGAGCTTACACCTGCCCGTCTGAAAGGCAGCAGAGCGGGCGTAATGCAGAACATGAGCATGACCATTGCGAAAGGGACAATGATACCGTGTGGCACGTCTACAGAGCTGGATACGACCGTTCCCGGCATGGTGTCCTGTCGTGTGACGCGTGATGTGTACTCCCTCGATGGGTTGGTGAAACTGATCGATAAAGGCGCATTTGTTACGGGCCAGATGAACGGTGGTCTCAAAAATGGTCAGGCCCGCGTCTTTGTGCTGTGGGAACGAGTGGTAAACCCGGATGGCACATTCGTTAATCTGGATAGCGCCGGGACCAACTCTCTCGGTAGTTCTGGCGTTCCCGGACAGGTTGATTCCCACTTTTGGGATCGCTTTGAAGGGGCAGTGTTCATTTCCGTTCTGTCTGATACGCTCCAGGCTGGCGTGGCCGCAGCTCAAAACGGCAATAATATCCAGTTTAGTAATACACAAAACAACTCGCAGGAACTGGCCTCTGAAGCACTGAGAGCCACGATTAACATCCCGCCAACACTCTACGACCAGCAGGGCGACGCAATCAGTATCTACGTCGTTCGTGACCTCGATTTCAGTGATATTTACTCACTGGCAGACAACTAATCAACGTGGGCCGGAAGGCCCACTGTTCTTTGTAGCAGGAGACAACGTACATGAACCAATCATCGGCTTATTACCAACTGGGGCCGCTGCGGGAGTATTTCGAAGATCCGGGCGTATTTGAAATCCGTATCAACCGTTATAACGAAGTGGTCTGTGACACATTCGAAGGCCGCAAAATTATCCAGAACGACAGCATTACCGGCGCGTTTATCGACAATCTGACCGCAGCATTAACCAGCGCCAATGACGTTAAGCGCCAGATGATTAATGATGTGGTGTTACCGGATGGCTCCAGGGGAATTATCTGTTTACCGCCTGCGGTGATCGATAACACTGCCGCTATCGCTTTTCGTAAAAATATCGCGCTGGATAAAGACCTGGCGACGTTAAGCCAGGAAGGTATCTTTGAGTTTTGCCGGGAAATTGACAGCCATAAGCGCGAGCTGGACGACGACGATCTCCTACTGAAAGAGTTATACCGGGCTAAACGCCGGGAAGAATTTTTACTTACTGCGGTACGGAAAAAGCGAACCGTTGTCGTTGTGGGAGAAACCGGATCAGGGAAAACGGTACTCACCCGCGCCCTGCTCAAAGCCATTAGCCCACAGGAACGCGTGATAATCATGGAGGATGCTCACGAGGTTGAAGCTACCCACCTGGAGGAAGCCGTTTATATGAAATATGGCGGTAAAGATAAACCCGGTCTGGCTACGCCGACGCAGTGCCTTAAAGCCTGTATGCGCCTGACACCAGATCGTATCTTCATGACAGAGCTGAGGGATGATGCTGCATGGGATTACCTTCAGGCGTTAAATACCGGACACCCTGGCGGCTTAACCTCCACACATGCTAACTCGGCGATGGATGCCTTCACCCGTATAGGGTTGATGGTTAAAGCTACCGAAGTGGGCCGTATGCTGGATATTTCTGACATTATGCGCCTGCTGCACTCCACTATTGATGTGGTCGTTTTCATGGCGAAAAGGAAGATTCGCGAAATCTACTATTCGCCAGAATATAAGTATGAGTGCATGAATGGAGGGATAAAGTGAGAAAAGGAGCAGTCATATTCCTGACGGGCCTTCTGGCCCTTTCCTCCCTGCCCTCGATGGCCGCCGATTCGCCATCGGTACAGGTAGGGTTTTCTCCTGAAGGTAGCGCTCAAACGCTGGTAATTGGCGCTATCGACTCCGCGCAATCCTCGATCCGAATGATGGCTTATAGCTTCACTGCAATGGATATAATGCAGGCTCTTGTCAAAGCTAAAAATCGCGGTGTCGATGTGAAAATCGTTATCGACGAACGCGGCAATCGTAATGACGTAAGCCACCGGGCGATGAAGTACATTGCGAAAAACGAGATCCCGCTGCGGGTGGATAGCGACTTTCCTATCCAGCACGACAAGGTGATGATTATTGATGAACGGTCAGTTCAGACGGGCAGCTTCAACTACACCAAAGCAGCAGAATCAAAAAACTCGGAAAACGCGGTGGTGATCTGGAACATGCCCCAGCTGGCAAAACCTTATCTTGAGCACTGGCAGGACCGCTGGCAGCGCGGGAAGGATTACCAGCCATAACGACAAGGCGGCGAAAGTCGCCTTTTTCCAAAGGCTCCGCCCCTCCTGACGAGCTTCAAAAAAAAGCTACAAGTCAGAAGTAGGCGAAACCCGACACAGCTTAGAGATCAGCCGCCTTTCGTTGGCATCGCTCCCCCTGGTTACGTCCTGTGTTCCTGTCATATCGTTTACCGAAACCTGACCGCCTTTAGCCCATTCGGGCAACGTGGCGCTTTCTCATAGCTCACGCTGTAGGGTTCTCGGCTCGACTTAGACAGTTCGCTCCAACGCTGCGGGTTTTAACCAGACTCCCCGTCTCCCGCTGCCGTTACGCCTGACTATGACAAACACACGATTTCCAGTTCGTCAGGCGCGACAAATCGCCGCCATTGGTAACAGCCTGTGCGGTAACGTGGTTCAATTAGGGGAATGGGTCTTGAATTTCAGCCATGACGACTGCTACACTACGTTTGAATCTCGGTGACTGTGTTCCCCTAAGAACCAGTTACCAGGTGATAAGAGCACCAACTCTGTATCACCCGAAGAAACCACCTTGCCGGGTGGTTTTTTCGTTTCTGAGCAAGAGAGTACAGGATCTTCAGAGGATCGATCAACGATCTTTAGATCCTTCCACTAATAGCCGCCCTATCTCAAACACCGCCGCTGACCTCCCCGACTTCACCGCTTCGGCTTTCTGGCCGTCAACAAACCAGTGATTACCGTCCGTTCGGACCAGCTCAAACAGCCAGGACATATCGTAAACGTGCTCCGGGATCAGCGTCCCTTCCCCGGCCAGAATGCCCGCCGTTATGGAATGGTTGCCGCCGCGCACAAAGCCAATGCGCCAGGGCAACCACAGGTCAACATAGTGGTTAATTTTATCCTGCTTCCACGGCCTGCCCTTATGGGTTCCAATGCGTGAAACGTTATCGATATAGCGTGGCAGGCTCCAGGGCCACGGCAGCACCATGTCACTTGCCAGCGACAACGGATAATCAGCGCCGTCCAGCTCGCCCTCTTTCATCTTCTCGTAAGATTGCACCTGGATAAGCCCCTCAAAGAAGAACTCCTGCGGGGTCATATCCGGGCGGGCATCAGTCCCTTCTTCGGCCACCGCCAGCAGGAAATCACTCTGTACTGGCCGCACGATAGCGCGAAGGAGATCAGGCAGCGCCTTAACGGGTAATTTTTCGGCCACCGAAAGCAGGTGATCGAAGCGATTTTTTTCATTGCCGGCAGCGGCTTTTTCTTTCTTATTTCGGTTCCAGAACATCACAGGCCGTAGCCCTCCTTGTCGTGGTCATGTTGATGATTTTCGTGCTCATGCTGCGGTAGTTCCACATCACGCGCACGTTCATATTCTTCATACGTGCTGTAGTCCTGCATGTCGCCATAGTCCGGGCCTTCATCAGCATACCGTTCATAGTCGTGATAGGGGTTCGCCTCCATTTCCGGTGTGGCTTCTTGCCTCTGCTCGTACCGGATAGCTGCGTTGACTTCCTCCTGCTCACGCTGGCGCAAATCCTGAGACGTGCTTTCAGTACCTGAAGTATCAGGACCATCATGCGCGGCTTCTGTCGCATTTTTCATGGTGTTTTCCTTCTCTCCGGTTTGTTGGCCAGCATCATGGCCATAGCTTTTTGTCTGTTGGCCATCGTCATGGCCATAGCTCCGGTTTACGTCTTTGTAGCGTTCCTCCATCCCCAAAAAGCGGTCTATTTCGCTGGCCGTGGTCTTAGGACTGTTGCGGCTGGCGCTGCTCAACAAACGGCCTTTATCATCGGTGAAAATCTCGACTTCATGACGGGCGCGGGAGATCCCAACGTAAAAGACGTCTTTGGAAGTCGTCAGCGAACGGGTATCGATGTTAAACAACACACGGTCGCAGGTAAGCCCCTGCGCTTTATGGACGGTCGTTGCATAGGCATACGAAAGATAGGCGGCTTGCTTCCGGTCCAGCTCGATTTCCCGGCCCTTCGCGTTGGTCAGCGTAAACGTGCCTTTCTCGGTGGTTCCGGTCACGGTGAAGCGGTCGCCGTTCGCCACATCCAGCGTCTTATCGTTACGCGTCACCATCACTTTATCGCCCACGGCCAGCTCGGCGGCCACGCTGGTATAAACAGACAAATTTTTATGGGTACGTGGGCTGAAGCTGATTTTCTGGCCGTCGCTCCCGGCCACGGTCAGCAGGTTCCCCGGACCAGTATCCAGTACCCGGTAAGACTCGCCCCGCTGAAGCCCGTTTTTATAGTCTTTTTCGGGGATAATAATTTGCCCTGCCTGGTAGTATTTACTGTCCCGGCGTTCGGCCTGCGTGGAGTCAACACGCTCCAGAAAATTCACCTCCACGCCCTTTCCTTGCAGTTGCAAAGCCTCCCGAATCTGGCTGTTGAGGATTACCCTTGATTCGTTTGTGCCGGAAATAATCAGCGTACCTTCGCGCTGCTCCGGGGAGAATGACAGCCAGCGATTAGCTACAGCCTCCAGTCGCTTATCCTGGTCCTTCTCTGCGCTAATATTGCTGAGTCGGGCCAGCGAGCCGGATATGTGGCCCTCTGCGGCCAGCTTCACCGCCTCAAGCAACACGTCATTTTTCTGGCGCTGAATATCCTTCATGTAGCTGGTCTGCATTCCGGCGCTGATCAGCTGTTCAAATGGCTTGCCCGCCTCTACGGCTTTTGTCTGTGAGGTGTCGCCCAGGAATACCGCTCTGGCCCCGGCCTTCTCGATGGTTTCCATCAGCACCTTCATCTGTCTGGCCGGAATCACGCCCGCTTCATCGATAAAGACCACGCTTTTCTCGTCTATCTTTTTGTCCTTTGCCTTCACGAAAGCGGCAACGGTACGGGCGGGCATACCTTCATCTTCCAGGGATTTTTTCTGCGTACCATAGGGAGCCAGTGCGGTGACGTTAAAGCCCTGCGACTCCAGAACGGCCTTCGCGCTCATGGTCATATAGCTTTTCCCGGTTCCGGCGAAGCCGTGGGCCGCCACAAAGCGATCTGTCGTGGTGCAAATATCTACGACGCTTTTCTGCTGCTCGGCCTTCAGGGTTTTGCCGACCAGCTGCGCGGTAACTTGCTCGCTTGTCAGCGCGGCGATCACCTTGCCCCGACCGCGAGCCTCAATATTCAGCACCGCTTTCTCTACCCGGATACCTTCAACGGTCGTTACCCGATGGCTGGTCTTTTTCAGACGGCCAGACTTGATGCCTTCAGCAACTAATGACTTCGCCTGGTTGTTGTTCATCCCTTTTTTGTCGGTCAGCTGCGCCTGCCATTCCGCTTTCGTCATGGCTGGTAGCGGTGGCGCGTCTTTGCTTCTCTGGTCAGTCGTGGTGGTGTATCGCGCTTCACCTTCGATAATGGCCCCCTTTGCCACAGCGCGATAATAGGCGGCTTCAATATCCTGCTTTGATGCCTGGCCGATAGCCTTTTTATTTGCCACGGCCAGCAATCGGGACTGGTCAAAAGACGCATCGCGCTCTGAAAGAGATTTAAGCGCAAACTGGATCGCCCGGTCGGCTTTTACCTCCGGGCTGGTGAAGTTAGGAACGGTATTCATTGAAGTTTGCGGGCCGTCCTTGCCTTTGCCAGACCAGGACAGATCATTGAAGTCTATCCCCAGCTCGTTAGCCCGATTAACCCACTCTTTATGAATATCTTCACGCGAATAGTCGTCTGTTTTTTTGTCGCGGGTCGCCATCGATACCCGGCTTTTGGTCTGTGCGTCTGCGGTTTCGCGGGTCAGCCCCATAGCCGCCAGCCCTTCTTCTATCTGAGTAGAACGCCGCGAGAATCCACGGATTTGTTCATCCGTAAAGTGCGCCATATCAAAGGTATTATTTTTGTTGTTATAGCGCAGCTCATACCCGGCCTTTGTCAGCTCCAGCGCCAGCTCTTGCTTATAGACATCCCCCAGGTGCATCTTGGCCCGCATCAGTTCATCGTTTTTAAGTGCCCGCCATTGACCATCCCCGCGCTGTGTCATGTTCATGACAAAGGCGTGGGTATGCAGCTCCGGGTCAAGGGCGCGTGATGTTTCATGCCGGAAGGAAGCAACAACCAGATTACCGGTATTCTGCGTAATGGTTTTCCCTGCGTGGGTCGTGCGGGCCTGAGCCAGCTTTTCCGCTTCCTGGACGGCAGCGGCAACCGCTTTTTCATGGGCGGCGATAATAGCCTTATCGCCGTGGATCAGCGCCTGCATCGATACGCCTTTAGGCGCGGAAAATGTGAGGTCGTATCCCAGCCGTTCTTTCGTCGCGTCACCGCTGGAGCGCTTCATCTGTGTAAAAGGGTCAATCTCCCCGACAAGCAGTTCTTTGAAGCGCTGGGAACTGACCTCGCCGGAAAGGCCCAGCGCTTCAGCACCCTGACCATGCCACGCGGTAAAGCTGCTGTCTTTGCTGTAGTAATCGTCTTTTGCATCAGCGTAGTAGCCTACAACTGACGCAATATCGATACGGGTGATAGTCGTAATATCAAGCATGGCGCTACCTCATGATGATGCCCGGAACCGGGTTCTTACGCGTGTATTGCACATGTTTAGTCTTGAACTTGCCGACAGGCAGATCACCAGGGAAATAGACGTATCCAGTGAGGTTTTTCAGCTCTGATATTTCCGTAGGAGTAACGGCTCTGACGGTGCGCGTTTCGATGCGTGGCCTGTTACCAATGCCCGCCTGGAATGGGTTGCCTTGTTTATGTTCCACTTCGCCCTCAATCTCGCCCAATGCGCGGGACATTTGCTCAAGGGTTTCTTTACCTAATCGACTGCTACCCATGACGATGCCGGAACGCATACTTCCCAGCAGTGTTTCCGCTATGTTGATGCCGTAGCGCTCAATCAGCTGAGAGTACGTCTGGTAGCCCGCCCATACAGACGCGCCGCTTTTGCGGCCCTTAGTCAGTAAATCCTGTAGGTTTGGCAGATATTCCAGTGATTCCAGCTCGTCGATAAAAAACAACGTGCGTTGGTCGCGCTTACCCATACCCAGCAGGCTTGAAAACATAATATCCAGCCAGCATGAGATCAGCGGATTGAGGCTCTTTTTCATCTGCTCCTGCCAGGTGATAAACAACGTGCCGGGTTTATCATCTTCCAGCCAGTCACGCAGCGAGAAATCGCCTGCGGGCATCTTCAGGTGTGGGGCTAATTTGTCACCCAGGACAAAACGGGCGCTCCCGGTGGCCCTTTCAGCGCCTTTGATAAACAGGGCTTCCGCAGGTGTACCTTTCACAAACTCTTTTAATTTTTCATTCTCAACAATGGTACACCAGTGCATGACTTCTTCCATTGTTGGGCTACGTTTAAGCGTGAGTAACTTCTTTGATACCTCACGATAAATAAGACGACCATATCTATACCATTCCTCTGCTGAACGCTCCTTACTTTCCTGAATAATAGATACAGCATAGAGATCATAGTCAAAGTCATCGCGTATCTCGTTGAACATTGACCAGCCGGGAGAACGTTTATCATAGGGGCTAAGAATCACATCACCGGGACGATAAAACGTCTCAACATATTCGCCATTTGGATCAAGAACAATACGCTTATCCGTGCCTCTTTTCAGGCTTGAATATATAGCTTCCTTGATAATCGTTGATTTACCTGTACCAGTAGCCCCGCCGATTGAAAAATGAAGAGTCTCATATTCAGTAGGCACAGGAACACCTGCAACCGTTAATTGCTTATGACCACGCTCTTTTGTTTTCTCGGCTAAAGATGAAGCTCTTACTAATTTAGTGCCACGGAGTACGCGTTTAAAACGTGGTCCTTTATACACCCGACCCTTATCGTAAATAATGAATCCTATAAAGCCACACAAACCTATAACTGCACCTGCAATAATCGCCACCCATAACGGCCACAGGTTGAACGTGTTTTTTAGCAAATAGGGGACAAGGTAGTGAGCCGTTTCGCTATTAATACCATAAACAAACTTTGCAGTAATAAACCACACAAAGGGTATCGGTCCCAGCAGCGAGCATAAAAATATAAGTCCTCTTTCTTGTTCTGTCATTATTCCTTCCTCTCTTGTTTACTTTCCCATACCTTGTATCCGTTACGTTCCAGCTCTCCCCAGGCGGATTTCATATTGGCCGGGGTCGCCATCGAACGCAGCAGGATCACCGTCTCGATTGCCAGGGATTCGTGCAGCATCATCTGACCTGGAGGCGGCAACTTGAGTTGTGACAGCTGCTTGACCAGACCTTTCAGCTCCGAGGAAAACGCGCTCATGTCTGTCTCTGATACCTGGTCAAACAGAATATCGAGGCGTCGATTTACTTCGTTTATCTGTTCCGTAACCTGACTCAATCCACCTATCCGGCCACCTGATCCGGCCAACAAACAACGGCGCATATAGTCCGATCTGTTCGTTCCGGCCAGCCTGTCGATAAGCTCTTTTTCTTCGTCCGTTACCTTGCATGTGATGATCGGCATCATGTCCTCAACTGGTGATTTTTCGTGTTCAATCTGGCGGTAGTTTAACCGCATGAGGTAAGTATTAACAAAGTAATACCTACATTTCCATATAAACCATGCTCTTATGCTGTTTTTTTAATACCTTTTTAATACCCGAAATCCTCAATATTGCATTTTTTGTTTTTTAAATCAGTTAGTTAGTGCGATTTATCGCACTGCGTTAGGTGTATAGCAGGTTAAGGGCTAAAAAATAATCAGTTTGGTGGGAGCGATCTACGGAGGTTAAGGGGTATTTTGGTGAAAAAGCGTTCAATACCCCGGTATTCATGCTTGCATGAATACCCATACACCACAAATACACCACTATTACGTCAATTCATGGTTGACATTACACCACAATTACATCACTCTTACGTCATGGGATAGTTGATGCGACACAAATACATCACTATTACATCAAAAATACATCATTCTACATGAGGGTACTATGAAGCCCAAAAGCATCAGGGCAGCAATTCAGATGATGTTGCCGGAAGTAGAAGAAATGCTGTCGCTGGGAGTCTCCAGAGAGGAGGTTTTCAAGGCGGTATCTGAACGCTTCGGCCTGGAGAATGTGAACGTCCGAAGTTTTGATACTGCCCTGTATCGGGCCAGGCAAAACCGGGCGAAACATACCGCCCCTGATTCTGTATTGCACAATACAGAATCAGCCGGAGCCAGTGAGCAACAAAAGAAACCTGTATTGCACAATACAGAAAAACCCGCGAAGTCTGAGCAGGTGAAAAAAGATGTATTGCACAATACACAAAGTGCGACCGAGGGAGACGAAACGAAACAGTCACCGGGTATCATCGGAAAGGAATTTTTTGACGAGGCAAGAGCCGAGTTCGATCCTAATGAGTTCATCAAAAAATATTGAGGTGTGCAATGAAAGTAGCGGTTATTAATTACAGTGGCAGCGTTGGCAAAACTTTAGTTTCAACTTACCTTCTCGCCCCGCGCCTGAAAGATGCGAAATTTTTCGCGGTCGAAACCATTAACCAGTCTGCGTCTGATTTAGGGATTGAAAACGTCACCAGTTTTAAAGGTGATGATTTTTCCCGTCTGATTGAGGATGTGGTTTTTGAAGATGCAGCGATTATTGATATTGGCGCGTCAAACGTGGAACCGTTTTTAATGGCAATGTCCCGCTTCGATGGCGGCGCAAATGAATTTGATATGTATTTCATTCCGGTAACACCGGAAGATAAAGCCATCAAAGAAAGTATGAAAACGGCGCACACGTTAAGCAAGGCTGGCGTGGATAACAAAAAGATTATCTTTGTTCCAAACCGCGTTAATCCGGGTGATGATGTTGAAAATGTTTTCAGCCCGATTTTCGACTTCGTGAAGCAAACTAAAGTAGGCCGCATTAATAAAAACTCTGCGATCTATAATAGTGAGGTGTACGAATATCTTGCACACCATAAAATTTCGTTTGAAACGCTGACCGCTGAAGATGCGGAAGAATTTAAAGCCCGCGCTAAAGCATCAGCTGACGCAGACGAACGCCGCAAAATGGCGCGTCGTTATACTTACATGAAACAGGCTATTCCGGTTAAAAGTAACCTGGATAAAACATTCTCCCTGTTAATCGGAGATTAAGCATGGATAAGCAGCCCGATAAATTAGACGTATTGATGGACTGGTTTTTGGGAGACGCGAAGGAAATTGTAGAAGCCATGAAGCAAGTGAAGGTTGAACAAGCCGACATGCTTCAGCAGCTGGGCGAACTCAAAAGCGCACTTGAATTGACGGCAGACGATTCGAGAGCGGAAATCATCGGCAGCCTGAGAGACATACAGGCAGCGATGAAGGAGGAAAACAAAGCGCGGTCAGACTTCCTGACGCGCTGGCAATCACTCCAGCACAACAACGCCAGCACCATCGTTAACCGCGTCGTGATCATGACGGCTGTTTGTTCCATCGTCGGCGCGGCCATTGGCGCGGCTCTGACCTTACTGATCCTGAAGTAACCACAAGGCCGGACTCCCGGCCTTTTCTCTTTTCTCAATCGTGACAGTCACGGTGATAAATATGGACAAAACAGAACGCGAGAGGATGTTAGCCAGACGGCGGCAAGCCCGCCGCCGCGAACGGTTACGCGCTGAAGGTGTTAGCGTGACAGTCACGCTAACGCACGATGAAGCCGCGCAGCTGGAAGAACTACGGCAGGTACGCCGGATGGGTAAACAACCCTATTCACCAAATGAGTTTTTCCAGCTGCTGCTGATCCGCAACTGGCAACAGTGGGAGAAAGAAAAAGCCGCGCTGGGTACATGCCAGCACTGCGGAAAATCAAAATCCGGTGGCGGCTGCGGCGGGGAGTTTCAAAAGGAAACATACCAATGCTGGCTGGCGCAGGACGCAAACGCGCTTAACCTTTAGTGTATTGTGCAATACAGAAAAGCCCGGTTAATACCGGGCTTTGTCGTTGTCGGAAGGCTTATTTTTTTTCCTGCTGCAACAGGTAATCAATCTTTGCTGCAAGCGCGTATGTTGACGGGAACGCGCCTTTTGTTCGCTGGTTAGGTAACTGATTGAAGGCCATCAGGCAGGCTTCGAGAAGGTAGGTTTTCTGGCTCTCCAGCTCTGCTTTCAGCTGGGACGGTGTTGTGACTTGTGTCATTAGGTTTACTCCTGATAAGTGCCGCTTTGGGCTGTATTGCCCGGCTTTCACCGGGCGGGGTGTTTATAGCTCAATCAGGCCGGGATATGGCAATAGGCCAGCTCGCGATGCAGGTCATTTTCAAAACCTGTCTCATAGTCCCACGCTCGCCAGACAAGGCGACCATCCACAACCTGGCGGATCTCGATTTGCTCGCTATCGTAGCGGTCTGTATTGGCTACTTCGACGGTTATTGTAGGGGTGTTGTATTCGCGAATAATTGCAGCGATATGTTGTTTCATTGGGGACTCCGTAGGTTGCCGCTTTGGGCTGTGTTACCGGG
>NZ_JBGORN010000018.1:0-37726 GCF_041679625.1 Enterobacter cloacae complex sp. ESBL7 | reverse complement strand
GCTGTATTTTTCGCCGCAACCAGGCGGGCCCCCTGCGCTGGCTGCGGGGAGAGTATTCCGTGTTGTGCACCCTGCTGACGGGCGGTCCGCTGGCGGCGGCCGGTCTGTGGTGGGTCTGCGTGGCGGGACTGCTTCCGGTGGGGCCGTGGCTGGAGCTGGTTGTGGGGCTGTGGTGCCTGCTGCTGGCGGTGGCCCTGCTGAATGCGGCGCGAAAGTCGCACCCCGAGGGCATTGCCTGTGCCGGTGTGGTGATACTGGTCACCCTGCTGCTGCTCAGTACCGGGGTGTTCACGGTCCGGTGCGTGATGTTGCTGCTCTGTACCGGGACATAAACACAAAAGGAGCGACCCCATGGAGGGAGATAAGGATACCCCGGCAGGGCCGGACGCTACAGCAGTCAGTCAGGCTGCAGCGCGGCAGCGAAAAGTCACCGCGAAATCAACATCACAGCGGCTGCATTACCTGTTTCTCAGGCTCCGGTGGTGCCTCTGGTATCTGACCCGTCAGTGCCGGCAGGCCGGAGCACAGCTGCATGCAAACGTCACGCAGTGGATGTACCGTCATACCCGTCTGCGCCGTCGCCTGCGCTGGTGCGCGCTGGTCATGGTCTCCCGGCGTCGGGTGGTGGCGTTTCCGCTGCTGGGGCCGGTGAACCTCAATGGTGTCCGTCTTTGGCTGCTGTGCATTTTGCTGACTCTGGGGGTGCTCATCCGTGGCTTCTGACAAAGAGAGCGACCGGGAGCCGGATGCCGGTATCCATGCTCATCATGCACCTGACCGCCAGGACAATGGCGGCCTGCCGGCAGGGACACAATCCGAAACTCTCCGGTCTGGTAAGCCACATCATGCACTGTGGTGTTTATGGTTCACCTGGGGGCTGGCTCTGGTGCTGTGGGTGAGTGAGGGCAGTGGCGGACTGTATCGCCACGCAGAGGCCACCGGCATTGCCCTCGTCCTGTGGCTTGCAGGATGCGGGCTACTGACAGTGATTTTACGAAGAGGAAAAGATGACATGCAGTTACTGAAAAAGAAAACACCGGATGCGGAGACGGCTGGCGTTACACCACCAGCGGTTCTTTCTGACCACGCATCTGCCTCCGGCGCACTGCGGGATGTGGTGGTCACGGCTGTCCGCAGGGATGTGTTTATTGCTCAGGGTTCACACCTGTCCGGCCAGCTTGAGGCGGAGGGCAATATCGTTACCGAGGGCAGTGTCGAGGGCAATATCACCGCGACCCATCAGGTGCGGGTGGATACCGGTGGGGTGGTGACGGGAGATATCCGTGCTGCACACATTATCATCAACGGGCTGGTGACCGGACGCTGCTATGCGGATGCGGTCTCCCTGCTGGGGCAGGGCCGGATAGAGGGGGATGTGTTCACGGGAGAACTGTCGGTGGAGCGCGGAGGGGTGTTCATTGGGCAGTCCTGCCTGCCCGAGCCGGGTCAGGTCCCGAAGGGGCAGGGAAAAGACAGGGTGGAGGGTGTCAGCCGCCGGGACGTGCTGGCCATGGACGCGTATCTGAAGGACTTACCGAAGGAGAAGAAAAAAGAGGTGCTTTCCGAAGGCGTGCCGCCGTCAGAGACTTCCGGCTCCGCTGAGAACAAACCGGAGGGGCGGATATGAGGCTGGGGCAGCTGCACCGGTATCTGGGGGAGTTACTGGACAATGGAACCGATGAGCACCTGCTGGTCTGCATTCCCGGTGAGGATGTCGCCCGGGCCTGTGAGGTGGACCGCCTGATGCTGGCTACCGGACCCGTGAATGAAGATGCCTCTCCGGCGTATACGGGATTTTTGCAGCGTGAGGCTCAGGTGCTGGTGCTGATGAGTGGCGCGGTGCATGCGGAGCAACTCTCGGAGAGTCATCAACTGACGATGCCGGATCCTCTTGCGCCGGAAAAGAGCTGGCCGACCGGTGACTGGCGGAAAAAGTAAAGACAGGAGTACTGCCGTAACCGCCAGTGAGTTCCGGGGGGGGGGTATTTATTTGATTCTGCAGTCAGTACAAATATTACAAATTGTTTGTTGTGAGGTTTTTTGTTTGTGGCCACTTTATTTTCACCAGAATTTTTAATGGCTTTCTGGATTTTTTTTATTGTCTACTGGCTTATGTGCCCGTGGGGCAGAGTACAGAACATCCTGCTATTACTTGTGGTGTATTACTTTGTGGGATTAGCCGGTATTTACCCCCCCCCTTACTGGTCCTCCTGTCATGGGGTGTAGAGGAACAACATGCAGCAACGAAAATAATACTCTCCAGAATAATAACGCCAACATGTCGCCAGTCAGCGTGCCAGAGGTTTACGGATGAAAAAGGCATACTAAAAAGCCGCAATATGCTGCCATGTCTGAAGAAGCACTTAGTGACGGGAAAATAACAGAATAAGCCACAAAACAATGATGCAGTACGCCAGTAATACAAGCCCTGGATTTTCATCAACAACTGAAGCATGGAGAGTGAGGATGTCACCCGGAAGTTCATAAAGTAGGTAATGGAACATAACAGTGACCTGGTAATTTCTTTCAGATGGGATGGATTCATTACCCTAACGGGAGTTTTTTTGTTGCAACCGAAAATGTTATGTCGGGTGACGATTATCCTGTGCCTGATGCAGGCTGTACTGCGTTGTCCGGTCAGTCGACTTCAGGGCAAAGCGATACTGCACACCCAGGACAATCGACCATTTTAGCAGCTTATTCTGTATTTCCCCAAAACTGGGCGTCTCTGCTGGTTACAAATAAAAACAAGGGTAGGTTGACATTAATTTTTAAACGTTGTGAGTCTGTATGAGTAGGAAAGTTGACGGTTTCATTTATTTGTTAGCAGAGGTACTAATGTCAACCATCAAGAGAGTCAGGTTAATATTTAATGATTCATTTTTGGTGGTGCAAAAAAAACAGTTGCAGTTGTTAGTGCGTTGAATGAATTAGAGGAGATGACGGTTTGTGGGAGCGCGATGTTTCATCTGATGATACCAGCGGTGGAGGTTGTCCTCTGCATTGTCTTTACAATCGAAAAAACGATGAACACTGTTCTTTTTATTAGTCGGCCAGAGATTGTCAGTATCAGGATGTTTCATGTGAGCAGGCGAGATGTTATCTCTTTATCAAACGGTTACTCCCGGGTTTATGTTAAGGAAGTGGTAATGTTTTTGAAAGGAATGGGTATCCTCAGTCAGACCCATACCTGGAGGTTTATTTTAATCAAAAACACATCTGACAAGAAGAGCACAGACTTGTTAAATTAAGAAGGTAACATTTATGAATGAATCAGTAATATCCAGACTGGCTTGTATCGTTATGGCACTGTTTCCTGCCATGTGGGGTATTTTCAGTTTGATAAATAATCTTGCTGACTTTGAGGGAACTGCCGCAAATGCAGTTGCCCCTCTGTTATCCATGCAGGATACATATCATGTTCCGGGGATGATGTGGCGCGCCATTACCCTGCCGCAGGCGTCCGTTATCGGGCTTGCCTGTATCACAACAATGGAGACACTGGCCGGCCTTTTCGCCTGCGTGGGGATTATCAAAATGCTGACAAGTATAACCAGGCCGTATTCCCGATTTACTGTCGGTAAATCCTGGGCAATGCTGGGGGCGTGTTGCGCCATTCTGGTTTGGGGCATTGGTTTTATGGTGGTCGCGGGTGACTGGTTTATGGCGTGGCAGGCGAAAGAAAATCCACTGGCCACTCAGTTGGGGGCCTTGTTATATGCTGCGCCTAATATGCTGGCAATAGTGATACTTATGTTGCACAAAGAAAAAAAAGCTGAGTGATCACCATACAATACTGGCCTCAATATTCAGATGCCAGTCGCGTCAATAACAAGTTTTAGCAGACATCAATTTCAATTTGGCAGTACTTGTTAAGAAACGGTCGTGAAATAAGAGTGGAGGTATATAAAAATGGGGTTATTTAGTTTTGTGAAAGATGCGGGCGAGAAAGTCTGGGATGCCGTATCGGGTAGCAGCAAGAATAATCATGCTGATAAGTTAAAAGCACATATTAATAGCCTTAATATACCGGGTGCCGAAAAGGTCGATTTCACTGTTGAGGAAGATGGTATAGCGACAGTTGCAGGCGCTCTTGGCACCCTGGAAAACAAAGAGAAAATCCTGGTGGCGGTAGGTAACGTGTGCGGGATTGGTCAGGTCAATGATAGCATTACTGTAATGAAGCACGGGCCGGAAAGTCGTTTTTTCGTCGTTAAGTCGGGTGATACCCTGAGTTCAATCTCGAAAGAAATCTATGGTTCGGCCGGTGACTACATGATGATTTTTGAAGCGAATAAACCTATGCTTAAACATCCTGACAGGATTTATCCAGGGCAGACGCTGATCATTCCAGAAAAATAAGAACTGGAATACATTGTCTCACGAGATAACCTCACGCAAAGTGATCCTGACGGGGGAGTAGGAAGCCTGGTAGTGTAGCTTCAGTAGTATAATTCATCAGATCACCTGGTTAAATGGCATTAAGTCTTCAGGACTAAATTCATCCTAAGGGATATTTGTGTAATTGAGATGAACGTCACGTCCCTGGGAATAAATTTTGTAAAATAGAGTTTACCGTTCTTAAATTAGATGTGTGGGTTTTTAGTCCATAAGTTTTACAATCACATAATGTAAGGTGTAATTAATGGCAACATATTCCTGGTCTGGTCAAGTTGAAGGGAAATCTGAAAAGGCTACCTCCACGGGTTTGAGTTTAAAAAAAGGTGATGTTATATCAATCTTATCTGAAGGATGGATATGTTATGACGGTAATCGTTATGCGGCACCACAAGGTGCTATTCCAGGTGAAATGAATGATCCTGACCAATCATTGGTTACACTTGTTGCAATAATCGGTGATCAGCAAATTTCGGTATTAAATGGATTACTTCACTGGGTTGTTCCCGTTGACGGTGAGTTGCTTTTCCTGTTTAACGATCGTAAGGGCGATTTTTCTGATAACACAGGTTTCTTTAATGTTAAGGTACTTAAAGAAAATGATTCAAATAATTCTGGGAATACTACTTCACATGAAGTAAAAGGTATACAGAATGTCGGTAGTTATACTTATGATCTGTTACCAGGTCAAAACTTCGGTGTTACAACCCTCATTAATACAGGGAATCCAATAACAGTTAATATTTATGCCGAAGATACACCTGGTTCACTGATTTATACTGTTGACGGCACGGGAGTATCTAATAAAACGTACTCAGGGATTTGCAAATCCGGAAACACGGGGAAAATCAGAGTTGAAATACTCGCTAATGGTAAACCAGTGAAACAAACGAAGTATGCTTATCATATTTTCGATAAAGAATACTATCCGCAGCTTGCAGTACTAGCAGCTGAGGATGGATCTGACAATGACTTTAATGATGCTATTGTGATCCTTAACTGGCCGCTTGGCTGATATAGCCATCGCTTGATGCAATCAAGAGCTTGAATGATAACGCCTGCGCGGAGGGAAACGCGTGGGCCTGATTATGCCGCAGTGTAGAGTGCATCTCCATTAGTCTTGCGTAAGTCACCGTGAGTTGCGACTTTTGTTAATTTTTCGGCCCTGAATACATAGTGGGATGCATCGAAACAGGTAAGCGCATTCTCCCATAAATAGTCTAAGTGGATCGCCTGAGTCGTTTTGACGAGCACAGTGCAGACAAAGCATGTTCCGGGAGCGAAGTGTGTAGTCACACAGCGATATGACAGTATTCATCAAGCAGCGAGGTTCACGAACCAGTCTATTCAGACAACAAATTTTGATTTGCGAGTAAAGCATTGCCGCTCGTTCACCGGGAGTACTTCCTGGAACCCGCAGGAAGCCTGGGATGGTGGCCCTATGCCGCCGGCCCAGGCTCCTCAAGGGGATGTTCCTGGCTGCTCCCGTAATGCCCAATACCGTCCTGGACGTTCAGAATTTGTTGGTCGTGGTGGCCCAGGGGGGATAGCATGGCTTGTTTTACGTATGCCAGGCCCCGGTGATAACAGCACATCGGTGATGATTGCTCATAAAGCCGCTGATGGTCGTATTATGGATGGTTGTATTATACGCTGACATTATATGGCAGGGTTAGAATTGATACATATGATACGCAAGGGGAAATACCAGCATACACTCATGGGTGGGTTATCCCCGACAGAACAATTTCATCTTATTACTGACTAAAATATAGATAATTCTAATTCTGGTTTTCATTGGTTTCTTAATGCGACAGAGCCAAATAAACTAACTGTTTTGAAATAAAAAACTTAAGGAAAAATATGAAAAAAATTAATGATTATGTCGTTAGTCGGGTATTGCAAATTATAATAGCCACCATCCCTATGTTTGCTGGGGTGTTCGCATTGCTTAATAATATTTATCCATTTACAAAAAATGTCAAAAACATTGCAATTCCACTGATAACTATGCAAGGGGTTTCAGAAAATCACTGGAGGAAACTCCCGTCTTTTTTAGGTGCTTATTGTTATACAATCATGTTTTTTTGTGAATTTACCGTTGGAATTCTTGCTTTCGTTGGTGTGATAAATATGTTGAAGAATTTGTTTAAATCAAATTCAAACTTCGAAAAAAGTAAGTTATTTGTTTATTTTTCCTGTATGCTGGCATGCATTATTTATGGGTTGTTTTTCTTTGTCATTGGTGGTGATTGGTTTTTAGCATGGATGGGTAACAGCTATATTTCAGGAATACAATCTGACTCACTAAGATATACAACACTCATGTTTTTTGTGTTTGCTTTTTTAAAGTTATCAGCCAGTTCTGATATCATATAAACGGATTTTAGGCCGTGTATTCAATAAGTTGTGTAGTGGTTAACTAATATTAGCCATACCAACAGATTGTCCATTGACAGGAATTAAAACCAAAAAATCGGATGAAACTTAACCACAAAATGCCGCCATCATGCTGAACTGGCGCGGTTCTGGTGTTATTTACCACCAATCAATTATTCAACATTCATTGACATTTTGATTTTTAGTCTTTTTGTCATCGTTTCTCGTGCGCAGGGCGGATCTTTCCTGCGCACGGTCCTACCTGCAAATATTCATCTGCGCCAGCTGCACATGGCTGGCAAGCAGCTCTGCCAGTCGCATCCCAGGTTTCAGTCCGCTGAAACACATCATTCGGCATAGTGCTGCAGGTGGCTCATGGCGATCGGGGATTTTTGAGGTAAAAGCCAAAGAGAATAGCCACGTGAGTGGCGTTATCCATGATTTTTGACACACGGACATTTTTGGCCCGGCGGTTTTACCGGTTGAGGAAGTGACCTTACTTTTTAGGGATTTTATGAGCGGGTTTGAACTGCATATATGGAGACGAGGAATGAGCTGGGATCAGGAACGGGCAGCTGGTTAGTCTGAGGAGTTACAAACGCTATGAGAAAGCCAGGAAAGGTAGTCAGACTGATAGAAGTGGCTACCTTTGTCAGTACTTCGCGACCTGATGCGATCACCCAACTCAGTACTCTGGCGTCTGACGTCAGTACCTGCCACCCTGGCGATCGCCAAGGCGTAATGTAATGCAACAAAACCCTATCGCCTGGCTGTGCTCATTCGCATACGCCACTGCTGATGCACACTAAAAAAATGCATCAATATGAGTTCACCTCACCGTTACCAGGAAGTTGACCAATCTGTGTATCTGACAGACTACTAAAAATTAGTGCGTCTACATTTTTGAGGTATTCCACGGTCCCTTTCCAGCGCGATGTCCCAGGATGCTCTGAAAAGCTTATCAACCCGACAAAAGGTGCTGTGGATGAAGTAGAAAACTCAGGCGGATAAGTTACTACGCTACAGGAGCCGATTTTTTACGAATATGGCCACAGATATTACGAAGACGGACTAGCAAGCAAAAAAACAGTCGGTTATTTAGTTAACATCGGTGAGAAATATCGCCGAGGAGATTATTTAATATTAAGGGGAGGGGGCATGCCTGCATAATATAATTCCACATTCATGCATATTCAATGGTTGTTATTTAAAGTTGTAAAGTGCTTTCTGGTGGAATGCAAAGTAAAATAGTATGGAGAGTAGGTTTTTTTTAAAAAAAGCCCTTCTTTAAAGAAAGGCTGAATTGAATGTAAGGGCGTATCACAAGTTGATACTGTTAAGTATCCAGTCAGTTAATGATAACGGTATCCCAGTCAATATGTACATATACATCCATAAAACCAGGGCGTTTTTCATCGTTCGGTTTTTCAGCACCAAACCCCATTGTTTTACCTGTAGCTCCAATAGTCGTGGTGCTAATATCTGATGGCAGCATCATAGCACCTTTCTGACTGTCAATTAGTGCAAAAGTTACTTTTCCTGTTTTTGTGGTAAAGGCTTTAGAAATTGCTTTATTCCCTGCAACCTCCATTGAAGTATCTTTACCATCAATATTGAGAATAGCAGTTCTCACCCACTCTTCATTATTGATTAATGTCACTGTTAATTGGGTATTTGCAGGAAGTGCTGGAACGGGCACGGGATCCGTTGTTCCCTTCGTTTCGGTAGCAACAGGTTGGGTACCCAAAAGCGAAATATCGAAAAGGACGGAGGCTTGTATTTGAAGTTGAGATACACCATACCAGTATGTCTGGATAGAATTAGAGGATTGATCAAAATGCTCTTTCTCTAGATCATATCGGATATAATCATTTCCTTTGAAAAAATACGCTTTCTTATTATTCCAAAGTAATACAGTGTCAAGATTGCCAGCAAAATGACTATAATTGCTGTTTTTTAACTCTGGAAATTTATCGGTAACGAGTTTTTTTTCTGCAGTGTGGGATTTTAAATTATAGATAACACACTGGTCACCTTTAAATAATAATACGGACTCCGCATTAGGTTCAGAAGCCTCGCTTCCCCAGACTGCCCATTCAGTGGCAGCATCTATTCCTGTTTCAAAACCAGTTCCCTGTAATCCAGGCCATCCTTGTAAAATATTTTTTGGCCCTTCAATGACTTTTTCTTTTTTAACGTCGAACTTGAGGTAATTATTACCTTTAAAGAATACGAGCATATCATCTAAGTTAATAACATCATCTAAATCACTCTGAAACTCAGTCGGTAAACCCTGCCAGTCCTTAGCTATGGATTGCGGATAACTAACATCAGCTTTGTTTTTTTTCGCATCAAAGCGAGTATTTTCAGACTTAAGAAAGAGATAGCCTTTTAAATTCATAATAATTAAATCCTTAATGTATGATTATAAGTGATGTGGAATCACGTAACATCTTAAGAGCTATAAGTATTTGTTACATTAGGATTTAAACATATGAACGTGGAAAACAAAGTGTCAACAAAAAAATAACAACTATCTTGTATTGGTAACATTTCAAGCGAATGCCATGAAAAATGGCGGCCAATATTACTGGTTGGGTTATCTTTGCACGATGTTTTAGACTGTGTACTCAGGTACTTATCCTCATCATGGATCTTTATAATAGTGAAATCATTGCTTACAACCTTGTTATTAGTCCTTACCATTCATGGTGAGCATCATGCACACTCATGATCTAAAAGTGCATTTGAAGTGGTGGTTGTTTATTATTACACAGCGCTCAAGGCTGGTAACACCGGATACAGGGATGGTAAAACTGGATAGAGGTTAGTAACATCAGCCAGAGCATGCTCCACTGTTGACATACTCCTCATAGTGCTGTGTTTTGAGAGTTTTTTGGGGCATTGAAATTTGAATGCTATCATCTGAGTGAATATAAACATGTAGATGACTCGATGCGGGGCATTATCGATTGGAACCAATTGAGAATAATCGAAAACCTGGAGGTGCTCTCCAGGCGAGCCTGTACATAGATTTGTGTAATTGCCTGATTTTGATATGTTCAATCCAACATAAAAAGCAGGTTAATTTATGGACGAAAAACAGTTGCAGGCTCTGGCTAACGAACTGGCTAAAAATCTCAAAACCCCTGACGATCTCAACCAGTTCGATCGCCTGCTGAAAAAAATTAGTGTCGAAGCGGCGCTCAACGCCGAAATGACCCATCACCTCGGCTACGATAAAAATCAGCCCAAACCGGCGACCAACACCCGCAACGGCTACACCCAAAAGACGGTTATCACTGGCGATGGTCCTCTGGAACTGCGTACACCGCGCGATCGTGATGGCTCCTTTGAACCCCAGTTGGTAAAGAAGAACCAGACCCGTATCACCGGAATGGATAACCAAATTTTATCTTTGTACGCCAAAGTGTTAGCGCCAATGATATAAGACGGTTAATGGGGGTGCGGACGATTTCCTGGACTCTCAGGAGATAAAAAATGTTTACCGAAGCAGAACGGCTCCGCGCAATTGAACTTTACTTTAAATACGGCAGAAAACTGGCTCCCGTGGTTCGTGAACTGGGTTACCCCTCTAAAAGAAATCTGCGACGCTGGATCCGTTTATGGGAAGCTAGTGACGGTGCTACAAAAGCCATACGCCGTAAGCCTCGTTACTCTGATGTGCAAAAGCAGGCTGCTGTTGAACATTATCTTAACCACGGCTGCTGCCTGGCGTTTACCAGCAGGACTCTTGGTTATCCCTGCAGTGATGTACTGGCTCGCTGGGTTAATGAACATCATCCCGACAGACGGCTTATTTCACCAGTACGATCAATCAAAACGCACCTTTTGAACCTGAGGTGAAACGTCAGGCTGTCATGGCGCTTTGTACACGGCATGTACCTGCCAGAGAAATCGCCAGGAACATTGGCATCAGTCGCACGGTATTGTACAAATGGAAAGATGAAATCATCGGCGATGAGGCTTACCGGTCCATGCGCAAACATGAAAAGCCGTCTCTTACGGAGGAGCGCGATGCGCTGCGCGAGGAAGTTAACCGACTTAATCAGGAGATACGTCGGCAACAAATGGAGCTTGATATCCTGAAAAAAGCGGAGGAAATCATAAAAAAAGATCCGGGCATCAGCGTCAGCGCTCTGACAAACAGGGAAAAGACACAGATCGCTGATGTCCTGAGAGGCTCGTATCCGTTGGCAGAGCTGCTGCGAGTCCTTGTACTTGCACGGAGCAGCTTTTTTTACCACCGGGTAGCACTGCGCTCGGGAGATAAATACGCGACCGTACGTATCGAAATTACAGAGATCTTCAACGATAACTATCGTTGTTATGGCTATCGCCGTCTACACGCAATGTTACGGCACAAAGGCCAGCGACTCTCTGAGAAGGTTGTACGCAGGCTTATGGTGGAGGAACAGCTTGTGATCAGTCGAAACCGCCGGCGCCGCTACAGCTCGTACTGCGGAGAAATCGGTCCGGCACCTGACAATCTTCTCGCAAGAGACTTTAACGCGGAACAGTCCAATCAAAAATGGCTTACAGATATCACGGAGTTCCAACTGCCGTCAGGCAAAGTATGGTTGTCACCTGTAATCGACTGCTTCGATGGTAAAGTGGTGAGCTGGTCGTTGGGCACACGCCCGGATGCAGAACTGGCGAATACCATGCTGGAAGGTGCAATCAGCACATTAACCACAGGCGAACGACCAATAATCCATAGCGATCGAGGCGGGCATTACCGCTGGCCAGGCTGGCTTGAGCGTGTGAATGCTGCCAGTCTTATCCGTTCGATGTCCCGTAAAGGCTGTTCACCGGATAATGCGGCTTGTGAAGGGTTCTTTGGTCGCCTGAAAACGGAAATGTACTATGGCCATGAGTGGTCAGGCGTGACACCTGAGCACTTTATGCAGCATGTAGATGCCTATATAAGATGGTATAACGAACATCGTATCAAGCTGTCACTGGGAGCACTCAGCCCGGAAATGTACCGTCGGCAACTCGGCATTGCGCAATAAAACCGTCCAGGAAAACATCCGCATCCCCCATTCTGTTGCAAAGTCTTTAAAAAACACCACGAATGATAATACGATTAATTACGGGGCGTAATTGCCTAGTTATTGTTCGATTTTAATTGCGCTTCTATAGCAACGACAATTGCCATCAGTCAATTCCTGGTCTGCAATAATAATCTTAAAAATAGCGATTATTACATTTCAATACAAAATATCGGCAATTTACTGTAAGAAGCATTAAATATCTGCCGATTTGCTTTTAACTTCTCTCGTTCCTATTCTTCGCGCTTCTCTCATTATTCTCAGATAAAGGCGAAAGATGGACCATGAGTAGCTATCAGTCAGAAATTCCCAAAGCGCGAATTAATCTAAAACTGGATTTGCACACGGGAGGAGCGCAGAAGCAGACGGAACTCCCAATGAAACTGGTCGTATCGGGCGACTTCAGCAATGGCCGGGAAACGGCACCGCTGTCAGAAAGGAATAAGGTCAATATCAATAAGCTGAACATCCAGCAGGTGCTGGCAGAGTTCGCACCTTCAACCAGTTTTGATGTGAAGCATACCCACGGCGACGAAGAAACGGAAGAGAAGATTAATCTGACGTTCCGCCATATGAAGGATTTTTCTCCGGAGCACATTGCCCGCCAGGTGCCTCGCCTGCAGGCGATGCTGACCATGCGCAACCTGTTACGGGATTTGCGGGCCAACCTCCTTGATGATGCCAGTTTCCGCCGTGAATTACTGGACATCCTGCGTAACCCCGACCTGAGCGATGAGCTTCGCGCTGAAATTGCCGCCCTGGCCCCTCAGGACATCTGATCCCCCTATTTGCACGAGATGAATACCATGTCAGCAGAACACAATACCGCCGCCGCAACGGCAGAAGTCCTGGAGCAGGAACCGTCTGCCGGGATCTATGCGTCATTGCTTAAAAAAATCAACCTGTCTCCCGTGGACCAGCTCAGCGATATCCGCGCCTGGAAGGATGAAGCCGATATGGCGGAAGCAGGTGCGAATCAGCGCGTGACCGCTGCCCTGGGCGTCTTTCTGGAGCAGTTGCGCCAGTCCGGTACCCGTAAAGTCGATAAGCTGGATAAGGCGCTGCTGGATCAGATGATCGGTGAACTGGATCGTCAGCTCAGCCAGGACCTGGACAAAATTCTTCATCACCCGGAATTTCAGAAGGTGGAAAGTCTCTGGCGCGGCGTGGAGCACCTGGTCGATAAATCGGATTTCAGAAAAAATATTCGCGTAGAGCTTCTTGATTTGTCCAAGGAGGATTTGCGGGCGGATTTTGAGGATGCGCCGGAAATCATCCAGAGCGGATTATACCAGCACGCTTATTGTTCGGAATATGACCAGCCCGGCGGTGAACCCATTGCGGCGCTGATTTCAGCGTACGAGTTTGATGCCGGTGCTCAGGATATCGCGCTGTTGCGTAATATCTCCAAAGTGGCCGCCGCCGCCCATATGCCGTTTATTGGCTCGGTGGGTCCAAAGTTCTTCATGAAAAATACGATCGAAGAGGTAGCGGCCATTAAGGACATTAACAACTATTTCGATCGCGCGGAGTATATCAAATGGAAGAGCTTCAGGGAAAGCGATGATTCCCGCTACATCGGCCTGACGATGCCGCGCGTGCTGGGTCGCCTGCCGTATGGCCCGGATACCGTCCCGGTACGCAGCTTCAACTACGTGGAAGAAGTCAAAGGTCCGGACCACGACAAGTACCTGTGGACGAATGCCTCTTTCGCCTTTGCCGCCAACATGGCCCGCAGTTTCGCGAACAACGGCTGGTGTGTGCAGATCCGTGGCCCGCAGGCCGGTGGTGCCGTGGAAGATCTGCCTATCCATCTGTTCGATCTCGGTACCGGCAGTCAGGTCAAAATCCCGTCTGAGATCATGATCTCCGAAACCCGCGAGTTTGATTTTTCAAACCTGGGATTAATTCCGCTAAGCTATTATAAAAACAAAGATTTTGCCTGCTTTTTTTCTGCCAACTCCACCCAGAAACCGGCACTGTATGACACCCCGGACGCCACGGCCAACAGCCGCATCAACGCCCGCCTGCCGTATATCTTCCTGATGTCGCGTATCGCCCATTACCTGAAGGTTATTCAGCGCGAGAACATTGGTACCACCAAAGACCGTCGCGTACTGGAGCAGGAGCTGAACCGCTGGCTGAGCGGTCTGGTGACCGAGATGACCGATCCGGGCGATGCGCTGCAGGCGTCTCATCCGCTGCGCGAAGGCAAAGTGGTGGTGGAAGACATTGAGGATAACCCGGGTTTCTTCCGCGTGAAACTCTTTGCGGTCCCGCATTTCCAGGTCGAGGGGATGGACGTCAATCTGTCTCTGGTCAGCAAGATGCCGAAAGCCAAAGCATAACGGGATGGTGTCATGAAGATTTATCGTCCGTTATGGGAAGACGGGGCGTTTCTGACCCCGCAGCAGTTTCAGCAGCAGGCCCTGTGGGATGCCCATATGGCACAGACGGTGGCCCGTATGGCACTGGCGAACCCGTGGGGCGTGGTCACGGCAGAGTTTGATGACGGGGCGCTGGCCCTCTCCCGTCTGAATGCCACCCGCCTGGTGGTCCGTTTCCCGGACGGCACGCTGGTGGACACCGATCTCAGTGATAACCTGCCCCCCGTGTGCGATCTCAACGGTATCACGGCCGATTCCGTCGGGGTGGTGCTGGCCCTGCCTCTGCTGAGCGCCAACGGCGGTAATCTGGACGATGGCAGGGACAGCGAGCGTCCCCGCCGCTGGAAGCAGGAGCGGGTAAGCGTGCAGGAGCTGACGGGTCATGAACAGACCGACATCCCGGTGCTGCGCCATGCCCTGACGCTGCGTCTTGCCCATCAGGAAAATACCGCCTGGCTGACCTGCCCTGTGGCCCGGCTGGTACGTAATGCCCAGGGGCAGTGGGTCCGTGATCCCGCGTTTATTCCCCCCATGCTGGCGCTGTCCGGCAGCCCGTCGCTGCTGGCACGGCTTCGGGATCTGCTGCATCGCCTGCAGGCCCGTCGTCTGCGTCTGATGGCCATGCGCCGGGAAGCCAACGAACGGATGGCGGATTTTGCCGTGGCGGACGTCTCGCTGTTCTGGCTGCTCAATGCCCTGAACGGTGCGGCCCCGGTGCTGAGCGACCTGCTGGAGAGTCCGGCTCTCCATCCTGAACTGGTGTTCAGGGAACTGGTCCGTCTGACGGGCAGCCTCATGACCTTTTCGCTGGAGCACGATCTTAAGGCTATCCCGGCGTACCGTCATGAGACGCCGGAGCAGGTGTTTGGTCCGCTGCTCTCGTTACTCGATCAACTGCTCGAAGCGAGCCTGCCTTCCCGTGTCGTGCCGGTTGTGCTGAAACAGAACGGTGCAATGTGGAAAGGGGATCTGCACGATGCCCGTCTGCGCGAAGGGGCTGATTTCTGGCTGTCGGTACGTTCATCCATGCCCACCCACGAACTGCAGGCGCGTTTTCCGCAGCTGTGCAAGGCGGGCAGCTTCGATGATGTGTCGGAGGTGGTGAATGTGGCGATGAGCGGCATGGCAATCACGCCGGTCAGCCACGTGCCTGCTGCGATCCCGGTGCGTCTGGATAATCTGTATTTCGCGCTCGATCTGAATTCCGATGCCGGTCGCGCCATGCTGGCGGCGGGTAACTGCTCATTCTATACACCGGCCGCGCTGGGTGACGTGCAGCTGGAGCTGTTTGCGGTGCTGCGGACATGAGTCAGTCAACGGTGGTGAAAGCCGAACAGATATTATCCCCGGGCTGGCTGATGACCTGTCAGTTGCGTAATGAACAGGCCATTGAGGACGGTGAGGCGTTGTATCGTCTCGCCTGCCAGCGGGTTCCACAGATGCGCCGCCAGTTAGACGAGGCAGGTTTCAGCGAGTCCTCCCGTGAACAGATGCTGTTTGCCCTGTGCGCCCTGCTGGATGAGAGCGTGCTTAACCGGGGAAAGGACGATGACGTTTACCGGATCTGGCAGCAAAATCCGCTGCAGGCGCACTTCTTCTCCCGCATGGATGCCGGTGAAGCGCTCTGGGAAGACATCCGCACGCTGCTGAAATCTCCGGCTCCGGATATGGCGGTCATGAGCTGCCTGTACCGAACCCTGCAGCTCGGCTTTGTCGGGCAGTACCGTGAGCAGGGCCATGAGCGTCGTGAGGATGTGGTGCGTGCGCTGGCGGAACGCGTGCCGCCGTTTACCCTGAGCCAGGAAAGCCCGGTGGTGGTGAGACCTTCCGTGCTGCGCGGCGGGCGGAGGTGGTACTGGCTGTCATGGGGCGCAGGAATCGCGGCGCTGGCCGCGATGTGGTTTGTGTTCTCCGCGCTGCTTGACGGTCAGGTGGCACAGCTCCTCGGATCGGGGTGACCATAATGCGTTATCTGTTCCGTTATGCGCTGACGCTGCTGGCTCTTACCCTGTCCCTGTGGCTGGTCAACGGCTTTTTACCGGTTTCATTCATTACCCGGCTGATGCTCAGCCTGTTGATCCTGCTCGCCGCTGGCGGGCTGTTATGGCATCAGTGGCAACGGCATCCGTCTGGGGGTGAGGCCCGTACTCCACTGGCTGATGGTATTCTGCCGCCGGACACCTTTACCGGGGTAGTGATCCTGGTCGCCGGAGACACCGCATCCCTGTTTTCAGCGGAATACGGTTTTCGTGAAACAGCTCAGGGCTGGTATCTGCGGGCCGGAACCCCGGAACAGCTCCCTCGTCTCGCGAAACTGCTTGCCGAAACACGCCCGTCGCTGTTGCCCCGCGTGGCGGTGCTGCTGGCGGTTATCCCTGAGCAGCATACCCGTGAAGAGACTTTTCAGCAGACGCTGCGCAGCTGGCAGCGGGCCATTACACAGTGCCATGAGTGGCTGCCGGGTCCGCCCGCCTTACTGAGTGCGGTCTGGCTCTCCCCGCCGGAGGGCTCTGCATCCGCAGATACCCGCTGGTTTACCGTCACGCCTGGTCACTCCTCGCTGCGTGTGCATCTTCCTGGCGAAGGCATCCTGACGCTGGCGGACTGGCAGCGGGAGGCCGCACCGGAGAGCCGACTTTCCCGCGTCAGTCAGAGCCTCTGGCTGGATACGCTGCAGGCGTGGTATCAGCGCGTGGTGGCCCCGGCGTTGCTGGCGACCACGGGCGACCAGAATGCGCTGCGACCCGGCGGGCTGGGGTACTGCCTGACGTCAGTTCACGGGGAGCACGATAATCTCTGGCAGCAGCAGACGGCCGCACTGACCACAATGACACCTGCCGCCATACCGGAAGCGTCGCTGTTACCGCTGCCGGATGTGCTGCTCAGCTCACTTTCCCGTCACCGTGGCGTCAGCCGCCGGATGCAGCACTGGCGTCTCATCGGGCTGATAAGCGGTGTGTTTCTGCTGCTGGCGATGACGTGTTCTTTTGTGAATAACCAGCGACTTGTCCGCAGCATCAGCGACCATCTTACCCTGTACGCCCGCCCGGGTGAACAACCTGCCGGTCCACGCCTGCAGGCGCAGGCCATCCTGCGTGGTGACCTGTTGCGACTGGATGACATGCAGCGTCGGGATGTTCCGCAGCGTTTCGGGCTGGGGCTGTATCAGGGCCAGCGCCTGATAGCACCGCTGAATGCGGCGGTGAATGGCTGGAGGCCGGAAGCCCCTTCGGCGAAACAGCCCGTCGTCAGCGCTGCGCCACAAATTGTGCGGCTCGACAGCCTGTCGCTGTTTGCGCCGGGCGAGGCTTCCCTGAAATCCGGCTCCACGAAGGTGCTGGTGAATGCGCTGGTGGGTATTAAGGCAAAGCCTGGCTGGCTGATTGTGGTCAGCGGGCACACCGATAATACCGGCAGCCCGTCGCTTAACCAGGCGCTCTCCCTGAAACGGGCGGAAGCGGTGCGCGACTGGATGCGCGACACCGGCGGCGTGCCGGAAAGCTGTTTTGCGGTGCAGGGCTACGGGGCCACCCGCCCCCTGCAGACCAATAACACGACGACGGGCCGCGCGGCCAACCGTCGGGTTGAAATCCGTCTGGTCCCGCAGGCCGATGCCTGCCGGGTACCGGGCATAAAACCGGTGCCATCGCAGGATGGTGGCGCTTCTCAACGTAATCAATAAGGAATCAATAACATGGCAATTCCGGTTTATCTGTGGCTGAAGGACGACGGTGGTGCGGACATTAAAGGCTCCGTGGACGTGAAGGACCGCGAGGGCAGCATTGAAGTGGTGGCACAGGAGCATAATCTGTACATTCCGACCGACAACAACACCGGCAAGCTGACCGGCACCCGTATCCACACCCCGTTTAAATTCACCAAGGAAATCGACGCCTCCAGCCCGTACCTGTACAAGGCGGTGACCACCGGCCAGACCCTGAAATCAGCCGAGTTCAGATGGTACAAAATCAACGATGCCGGTCAGGAAGTGGAGTACTTCAACACCCTGCTGG
This sequence comes from Enterobacter cloacae complex sp. ESBL7, assembly GCF_041679625.1. Classification (NCBI taxonomy): domain Bacteria; kingdom Pseudomonadati; phylum Pseudomonadota; class Gammaproteobacteria; order Enterobacterales; family Enterobacteriaceae; genus Enterobacter; species Enterobacter cloacae complex sp. ESBL7. Next base: position 19,474 of record NZ_JBGORN010000018.1, on the reverse strand, counting down.
AAAACGTGAAGGTGGTGAAAGTCAATCCGGTGATGCATGACATCAAGGACCCGACCTACGAGAAGCACAACCACCTGGAGCAGCTTGAACTGCGCTACGAAAAAATCACCTGGACGTACAAGGACGGCAACATCATTCATTCCGATGCCTGGAACGAACGCGCCACGGCGTAACACATCAGCAGACGGGGTTATCCCTGTCTGCTTTTTTTTGCTGAACGTCTGCTTTCGCGGGTGCTGAGCAAAAAACACTACAACACGAAAATCTGACCTGATGCGCTTACAGGCTCCTTATTCCCAGGAAACAGTGAGGGGCGGTAGCGTGCCTGACGGTCACCCACGATGAGAAAAATGATATGGAAAATCCTGCCGTACTGTTGCGTCGTCTCAACCCGTTCTGCGCCCGGGCGCTGGAGGATGCGGCCACGCTGTGCCAGACCCGCGCCCACGCGGAAATCCATCCTGAACACTGGCTGCTCAAACTGCTGGAACAGGGCGAAGGCGACCTTACCGTACTGGCCCGCCGCTATGAGTGGGATATGGATACGGTCTGGCAGGATTTGCTGGCATACCTGGACCGGCTGCCCCGGTCAGTCAGAAGCCGTCCGCAGCTGTCTGCGCAGTTCAACGAACTGCTGCGTCAGGCCTGGCTGTGTGCGTCGATGGCGGGGGAAGAGCAGATACGCAGTCTTCACCTGCTGATGGCGTTACGCAGCCATTCGTCACTGCTGCTCTGTGACGGTCTGTGGCCGCTGCTCTCCCTGACTACCGGACAGCTGACGCAACTGCGCACGCTGCTGGATGCGCAGTCGGACGAGCTCCCGGAAGTGCAGGCACAGGAATCCATGCTGATGGCGGGTGACGGCGGCGATACCGGAAAAGGTAATGTGGAATTCGTCGGGCGTCCTGTGGGTGCAGATGCGCCCGTAATAAAAGAAGGCAAACCCACCACGGCATTACTGGCAGTTCTGGACCGTTTCACCACCGACGTCACCGCAAAAGCCCGTGACGGGAAAATCGACCCGGTATTTGGTCGTGACAATGAAATCCGCCAGATGGTGGATATTCTCTCCCGTCGGCGCAAGAACAACCCGATTCTGGTGGGCGAACCGGGCGTCGGCAAGACGGCGCTGGTGGAAGGTCTGGCGCTGCGCATAGCCGAAGGTAACGTTCCTGACTCCCTCAAACCCGTTATCCTGCGCACCCTGGACCTCGGTCTGCTGCAGGCAGGCGCCGGTGTCAAAGGCGAGTTCGAGCAGCGCCTCAAAAACATCATCGACGCGGTGCAGCAGTCCCCGCTGCCGGTGCTGCTGTTTATCGACGAAGCCCACACCATTATTGGCGCAGGCAATCAGGCGGGCGGCGCGGATGCGGCCAACCTGCTGAAACCGGCGCTGGCCCGGGGCGAGCTGCGCACCATTGCCGCCACCACCTGGAGCGAATACAAGCAGTATTTTGAGCGCGACGCGGCGCTGGAACGCCGCTTCCAGATGGTCAAAGTCGATGAGCCGGACGATGACACCGCCTGTCTGATGCTCCGGGGCCTCAAGTCCCGCTACGCGGAGCATCACGGCGTGCATATCGCCGACGAGGCGGTCCGTGCGGCGGTCACCCTCTCGCGCCGCTATCTCACCGGACGCCAGTTGCCGGACAAGGCGGTGGACCTGCTCGACACCGCTGCGGCCCGCGTGCGCATGAGTCTGGATACGGTCCCGGAAGCGCTCACCCGCCTGGCGGCGCAGGAAAACGCGCTGGTGCTGGAAGAAGAGGCCCTGCTGGAAGACCAGGCGGTGGGCCAGCACGTTCACGGTACCCGCCTGACGGAGATTGCACAGCAGACCCGCCAGCTCACCGCCGAACAGCAGCTGCTCGAAACCCGTTATCAGGAGGAGAAACGTCTGGTCACGCAGCTGCTGGAAAGCCGCCACGCACCCGAATCACAGCGGCAGACCGCAGAACTGCAGCAACGGCTGCACGCCCTGCAGCAGGGCAGCCCGCTGCTGTGCCCTGACGTGGATGTGCGGATGGTGGCGGAGGTCATCGCCGACTGGACCGGCGTGCCGCTCTCGTCATTAATGAAGGATGAACAGACGGAGCTGCTGCATCTGGAAAACCTGCTGGCTGAACGCGTGGTGGGACAGGACACTGCGCTGACCGCCATTGCGCAGCGTCTGAGGGCGTCGAAAACCGGTCTGACGCCGGAGAACGGCCCGCAGGGCGTGTTCCTGCTGGCAGGCCCCAGCGGTACCGGCAAGACCGAAACCGCTCATGCGCTGGCGGATGCGCTGTACGGCGGCGAAAAGTCGCTGATTACTATCAACCTCTCCGAATACCAGGAGCCGCACACCGTCTCTCAGCTCAAGGGCTCTCCGCCGGGCTACGTTGGCTACGGTCAGGGCGGCATACTCACCGAAGCGGTCAGAAAACGCCCTTACAGTGTGGTGCTGCTCGACGAGGTGGAAAAAGCCCACCGGGATGTGATGAACCTGTTCTACCAGGTCTTTGACCGGGGCTTTATGCGCGATGGCGAAGGCCGCGAAATCGATTTTCGCAACACGGTCATCCTGATGACCTCAAACCTCGGCAGCGACCACATCATGCAGATGCTCGCGGAAAACCCGGAGACTACTGACAGCGAGCTGCACGAACAGGTGCGTCCGCTGCTGCGCGACCACTTCCAGCCTGCGCTGCTGGCGCGTTTTCAGACGGTGCTGTACCGCCCGCTCGGTGCAGCGCCGCTGCGCACCATCGTGGCGATGAAGCTTGAGAAGGTCACTCGGCGTCTGAGCCGTCACTACGGCATCACCACCACCCTCAGTGAAAGCCTGTACGACGCACTGGCCGCTGCCTGTCTGCTGCCGGACACCGGGGCCCGCAACATCGACAGCCTGCTTAACCAGCAGATACTGCCGGTGCTGAGCCAGCAACTGCTGCACCACCTGGCCGCTGGCGTGACGCTGAATCACCTGACGCTCGGCTGGCATGAGGATGACGGTATCGTGATGGAATTTAACGCCATGCCGGACCATAAGGCGTGAGCCCCCGTCGGAGAGCCGAACATGCACATCATTTTATTTCTGGTCATTGTCCTGGGCAGTGTTTTCCTGCTGCCGGAAGGCTGGATTGTGGTGCTGGTGAAACACGGCATCGCGCTGTACGGCGAGGGTGAAATGGCGATGAACCAACTGGACGTCACCGTTCTGCTGGTAAAGGCGCTGCTAAGTGGGGTGTTGGCGTATGCCCTTCTCCGGCTGTTCCGGCACTGAGCGTTTACGCGCACCCACTCTGCCACATGCGGTGGCACTGAATCTGACAGGAAACACACATGAGTCTGACTGACACCCTGAACCGCTACCGGCTGAATATAGGCAGCTGCCCGTCCTCGCTGGATGTGGAAGATTTTACCGGCGAAGAGAAGCTGAGCGGGACGTACCGCTACACCATCCATTTTACCAGCCCGGACAAGGATATCCCGGCAGACCAGATGTTACGCAAACCCGCCAGCCTGACCATGGCGGGGGGCATGCTGAAGCAACTGACGGAGCAAAAGCGGGTACATGGCGTCATCACGCAGTTTGAGCGTCTGACCTGCTCCGCTGACCAGGCGGAGTACCGCATTACGCTGGAGCCAAAGCTGGTGCTGCTGGAGCGACAGTTTCGTACCCACCGCTTTTTTATCAATAAATCGGTGCCGGAGGTGGTCAGGCAGGTGCTGCAGGAGCATGGCCTGAAGAACTGGGAGTATGAATTTTCGCTCAGACGCACGTACCCGAAGCGTGAGCAAATCAACCAGTACCAGGAAAACGACCTGCAGTTTATTCAGCGTCTGCTGGCCGAGGTGGGCCTCTTCTACTGGTTCACCCTGCAGCCGGACACGCAGACGGAAGTGGTCAACGTGGGCGACACGCAGTACGCGCTGACGGCCCGTCACACGTTGATGCTGAACAGCCCGTCCGGCATGAATGATAACGCCAGAGATTCGGTATGGGAGCTTGGTATTACCCACAACGTGGTGGAAGCCTCAGTCTCCACCAAAGATTATAACCACCGTGAAGCGCAGTTCCGCCTGGAGTCTGCACTGGCGGACATGACGCGCGGTGATGGCGAGGGGGTGACGTACGGCGAGGTCTATCACTATAAACCGCGTCATATGGTGCTGGGGGAGCGCATTAACGCCGAAACCGAAAGCGCTAACTTCTATGCCCGTTTGGACCATGAGCGTTTTCTGGCAAACCAGACGCAGATCACCGGGACCAGCACCGATGCGTTGCTCTCGCCGGGACAGGTGGTCACCCTTACCGGCGACAGCCACAACACGCTCCCTGAAATACTGCAGGGTGAAATCCTGCTGACCAACACGGAATACCACGCCAGCCGGAAAGAAGCCCTGCTGGTGAGTCTGCATGCTGTGCCCTACAGCGACACGGTCTGCTGGCGTCCGGCACTGCTGCCCCGCCCGCAGGTCACCGGCACGATGACCGCCTGGGTGACCAGCGCGAAACCCCATGATATCTACGGCTGGCAGGATGCCTCCGGCCTCTACCGGGTGAAGTTTGATGCTGACATGGATGACAAGGACGCGGGGCTTGAGAGTATGCCGGTGCGCCTGGCGAAGCCCTATGGCGGGGATATGTACGGCTTCCACTTCCCGCTGATTCAGGGTACGGAAGTGGCGATTGGGTTTCATGAAGGGGATCCGGACCGCCCCTACATCGCCCATGTGATGCATAACTCCCGTTCGCGCGACCACGTGACCGACAAGAACGGCACCCGCAACGTCATCCGTACCGCCGGGCTGAACAAGCTGCGGATGGAGGATAAGCGCGGTGAAGAGCACATCAAACTCAGCACCGTGTATGGCGGCAGGACGCAGCTGAACCTCGGACACAACGTTGATGCAAAACGCAATTTGCGCGGTGAAGGGGCTGAACTGCGGACCGATGACTGGGTCAGCATCCGTGGAGGGGCGGGGATACTTATTTCTGCTGACAGACAACCTGCGGCTGATGGTCAGATGCTGGAGATGGATCCGATCATTGCTCAGCTTGAGCAGGCTCTCACGCTTGCCCGGAGTCTGCAGGTTGCCGTCAAAAATGTCGGCGCATCTTCGGGGGATATTGACAGCCAGAAGATCCTTAATGAGTCGCTGGATCATCTGAAAAGAGAGGGGATTCTGGTACATGCCCCGGCTGGCGTGGGGATCCTTAGCCCGGAAGCGGTACGTCTGGCATCTGGTGGAGAAAGTATTGGTCTGATGGCCGGGAAAAATACCGATATCAGCACAGGGCAGTCATTTACGGTCGCTGCCAGTGATGCGGTCAGTTTATTCGCCGATCGGGGCAGTATGAGTCTGCTGGCTGCACAGGGAAAGGTGAATATTAAGGCGCTCAGTAACGGACTGGATGTTTCTGCACTGCAGGATGTTACCGTAACCAGTGCTGAAGGTAATGTGACGGTGAACGCCGGGAGTGTGGTCACGCTGAGAAACAGCGGCGGTGCGTACATTAAACTTGACGGACAAAATATTGAGATAGGCTGTCCCGGCAATATTACACTGAAAGCCACCAACGTAGACCAGCCTTCTCCCGCAGCCCTGAAAGCACCGCCCGTCACCCTTCCGAAAGCCTACAGCGAGAATTTTGTAACGACCGACACGCAGACGGGCGAGATAAAACCCTTCACATCTTATCGGATCTCCACGCGTGAAGGCGATGTGTATGAGGGCATATCCGGGCGGGACGGAAAAACCGCACCTGTGTATACCGCCATGCCGTCGTCGGTAAGCATCGAATACCCCCGGACAGATACCCCTGATGAGGATAAAGAACCGTCATGACACAATCATTTACTGCCGTTAAGCGCCGATCGCCAAACGCCCCAGCGGGTAAGCAACTTCCCTTCTGGGTTGAAGTGCAGCTTGTTGATGAGGCCAATGTTGCTGTCGCCGGGATCCCCTGGACGCTGGAAAGTCACCATCCGCATGACGGGCATATTGAAGAGTTTACGCATACCGGTATCAGTGACAGTACCGGGCTTATCCGGGTGGACATGCCGCATGGACTGCCTCTCCGACTGAAATTAGCGGCTCAGCCGCTGGCAGATGAGATGGAGAAACGTGCCCTGCGCCCGGGCCGGAACGCACAGGAGCACTCCTTTGTTCGTCAACCCGCCGAAGACGCGGGTTATGTGTGGCATTATGCCGTGATTGGCGAACTCTGTGATGATTATCCGAATATCGAGAAGCGGGATGGTGAACCTTTTCCGCCGCCGTTCCATTTTCCGGCAGAGACCGCGCTGAAAGGGATTGATTTCCAGACGCACGATCTTGAAAAACGTCATGTGATTGAGATTTGTCCGTTCAGGGCGTGGGAACTGGTCTTACATCATCAGAATGACTACTCGATTGCGAACGCGATAAACCTGGGTGGCTCAGCATGCTTAGCGTATGCTGATAATAATACGAAAGATATAAAATCAATCCCCCAGTTTTTTATTAATCAGTGTCAGGATTTATCTGCATCACCTATTTTTTACAAAGGCAATTATAAGAATAATTCGCTTGTTCACGATGTGCCCTTTAGTCAGCGATATCATGTCCCCGTGTTCATGGATACCAGTAGCGCTTCTGAGCCTGAAGGAGATACTCGGCTTTTTTATGTTTACAATCCGCAGTCTGTTATTGTCTCCTGGAGAGGAACATCAAGTGGTACGGATGCCCTGACTGACGGAACCTTCCGCCCGGTTGAAAGTGAAAGCTGTGATACGAAAATACAATGCACAAATTTACTGCCTGCAGGAAAGGTGCATGAAGGTTTTTGGGAGGCTTACAACCTTCTGAAAAAGAAATTCTCTCAGGATATGGAAGTATTGAAGTCGCTGATGGAAAAGTTGAATGTTTTTATTGCAGGACATAGTTTGGGTGGCGCGTTAGCTTTAATTCATGCAACCGAATTAAAGAGCAACAATCCTTTGCTTTACACCTATGGCATGCCGCGAACCTTCACGCGGGATGCGGTGCTTCAACTGGCGAGTATTACCCATTTTCGGCATGTTAATGATACCGACCCTGTACCTGGCGTTCCGCCAGAAGCTAATGTTGATAATGCTTTTTATGATTTATGGGGGCCTGTTGGTACCACGCTGGGGGGATTATGGTCAACAGTAGAATTATCAGCCTACCAGGCTATTAAATGGGGCGATTGTTACTGGCACCACGGTAATCCGGTTATATTTCTTACCGCAACCCAGAGTAGAATGTACCGTGAGTGTAAAAGAACGCTACCTGAACCGTCGGGATGCATAACGATAAAAAATGCACTGCCTATAAAAGCCAAACTTTATCTTGTGCCTGAACTGATGTTATCTGATGTACAGGAGGCAGGAGAAAAACAAAAGGCTTTTATTGAAAAGCTAACAAGAGAGGATGTTGATAAATTAATTCCTCCCGGTGGCAATCCTGACAGGGGGATGGCCGTTAATCCAGTAAATCACTTTATGACATCCTATATGCCGTATATCAATAACAAATTACTTGAGTTAATCGATGCTGCTAATTTAAGTGGCGACAAGCATTTTACTGAACATCAGGAAAATATTGAAAAATTTAAAACTCAGATGGACAGAGAGAAGGATGAAATACCAGAGGATGAACTCCAGCGAAATGAAATATTTTTGACCCTGGAGTCAATGCTTTACTTATCACTCACCGCAACGAAGACGATGGCGAATGGACCTGCTGCACTGGAGCGTTTTTGCATCAAAGCAGAGGAGATCATTGAATAATGAAGCATACATTAAAAATACTCTTGTGTTTCCTGGTCGGTATTCTGAACACCGGTTGTGCTGAATCAATAGACCGAACCCTGTCACCACCTTCTGACACTCAATGGGTGAATGTGGAGGTCAAAAACCCGTCTCCCTGGACACGACCTTTTCCACTGGAAGTGACCTATATTTCGAATACCTGTAAGCATCATTATCTCGACATGGGTGATGGCACACGGAGAGAAACTGTGGGACACAGTCCGGTGACCATTCCGCTGCAACAACAGGGAAACAGTAATATCTGGAAAGCCAGAGTGGCGATGAACGGTGGCGGTTCCTGTGACTGGAAACTGAGTGAGTTTGATATGGGTATCGAATATATAGACGCGACACATCTGGGTAAAGATTTAGTGCCGGGTACGGCTGTTGGCGCGACTATTGCTTTTGACGATCTTGCATCCCAGAATGGGCAATTCAAACCTGTAATAGGTGATGTCAATCTAACACCAAAATATTATCCTTACATACGTGAATGGAATATGGATAAGAAGAGAAAAGAACTCACATTATTAGGAAGGAAAAGCTTTATATCAATCAGAGTATTCACGCCTCAACATATTACTTTCGAGCCGGTACTCGATGAGCGTAAAATAACAAGGTGGATTGGGATAGAAAAAAAAATAGATGGTGCATCTCCAAAAATAATATACCCAGATGGGAGTATTGCTCCTGATGATGCTCTTTTCCCTGACTTTGATAAAGTGGATAAAATGAAGTCTTTAGTTAACGGGGAGTGAATATAAAATATCACAGGATGAATATCAATGGGTGTGTAATATTTTTAAAATTGGAATGGATACTCCATGGTTAATTTTATTGATATTGAAAGGGTTATTATTAATGTCTAAAAATGTTGTTGTTCTTGGCGATAAAACAAACAGTGGCGGTGAGGTCATTTCCGCCTCTGCCCATTATTCGGTAAACGGCAAACAGGTCGCACTGGTTGATGACTTAGTGAATTGTCCGCTTGACGGCCACGGTGTTAATCCCATAGTGGAGGGACATCCGCACCGGACGGTAGGCGGTCGGGCCGTTGTGGTTGATGGTTGCCGCTGCCAGTGTGGCTGTCACGTCATCGCCAGCACGACAAACAACACGGTAGGGTAATGCATGGCCTGGCTTCGAAATAAATCCCCGACGACCGTATTGTCTGCACCGCCTTCTCTTTTCCTGTGGTTATTTACAGGGACGCTGGCGGTTATTGCTGGCGTCATACTCTTTGTGCTCCATTCCTCCGGGGCCGTAAAGGTATTGTCATCGATGAATGTCTGGACGGTATCACTGGCTCCGTCAGGTGTCTGGTTTTTGTTGCTCTGTATCTGGGGATGGTTTCGGGGTCAGGAGATCGATGAGCATCAGTTTCTGGAAAAAGAAGCGCGATATGCGCAGGCGCAGTGGGAAGCATGGGCTGAACGACATCTGGCTGTCCTCGGAAGCAGCGTTCTGCTACCCAACAATGTCACGGCGGACACGCTATGGAAGAGCGATGAGGGGAGTTTCCCCTCACAAAGTATGCGCGTCTGTCGTCTGCCCACGACGTCGTTAGCGGATGCCGTAGTGTTATGTCTGGGGGGCATTCAGGAGTCACTTCAGGCTTTACCCCGTGACCTGCCGCTCAGAGTAACCCTGGTGAGTGATGTCTCTCAGGACGCGCTCTCCGGTGCCTTTACCCCAGCATGGGGAACCTTGTTTCCTGAACGTGCTTTACCCGTCGATCTCACGATGACACAAGCGCATTCCTTCTCATGGGTTGAAGCCCGTCTCGAACAGCCGGTTCTGACGGTGGATTTGATCATCGTTGTACAGCTGAACGGCGGCGATGCGTATTCCGACGCCATGGCGGCACTGTTGTTGACCAGTGATGATGTGGCACAAAAATACCGGCTGTCTTATCCGGCCCGTTTATTACGCCCCATGTCGCTGGATTTAACTGCCGTTGAAAAAGACCTCACCCTGTTTCTGGAAACCCAGACGGTGGCCTGTCGTACCGCCCGCATTCTGGAAGATGCGCTTTGCTGGCATACCGTATCCGCCTCACTGGCGTCTGTCGGTGGAAGGCATGGCGCTGACTGGAAATCTGCCGACACGATGATGCTGGAAAAACTCTGCGGAATACCTGGCGCATCAGCCCCGTGGATCCTGACCGCCCTTGGGGCGGAGATAGTCATGTCCGGTAACCTTTCCCTGCTGACGTTATTGTCATCCGGTACGGAGCAGTTTGTCAGTACCATCGCACCTGGAAGTGAAAATGCAAATATCGGGTAATCGCTTCGTTAATTTTCTCAGGGTGGCGCTTATCCTGATCGGGATTGCAGTACTCTGGTGGCTGATCGTCCATTATGGCCCGATGATTGGTCTTGAAGGATCTGGAGCACAAATGCTGGCGCTGATCGTCGTCTGTTGTGCGCTGGTGCTCCTGCGCTTTTCTCCTCTCGTCGTCCGCAGCCTCAGGGAGAAGTACCACCACAGCCAGGGCGAAGAAGGAAACTGGTTGCCGGGTTCTGGTGCCAGAGTTGCTCAAATGCCTCCCCGCAACATTACTGTCAGCGAAATCCGCGAAACCATGCGTAACCATTACGGACGCTTCTGGTCCCGTAAGGTCCGTATTTTTCTGGTCACCGGTACGCCTGCAGACGTGGAGTTGCTGACCCCCGGGCTGACGGCGCAATACTGGCAGGAAGACCGTGGCACGTTACTGCTGTGGGGCGGTGACCCCGCTCAGCCACTGGATACTGTCTGGCTGCGGGCGCTGCGTCAGTTGCGACGCACTCCGGCTGACGGGCTGGTGTGGGTGACGGCCTCGCTGGACTCCGCTGACGAAGACGCGATGGACCTGCTGGGACGTGCATTCCGCGAGATTTACAGCCAGCTCGCGCGGCGTCTGCCGGTGTACGTCTGGCATCTGGATGCCGAAGGCGGTGCACAGGCCGGTCGTACCACCCAGCCGGTGGGCTGCCTGCTGCCCGCCGGTTGTCGCCCGGAAGCGCTGAATGGTCACCTGCAGGCGCTGGTTCCTGAACTTATCCGTATGGGTGTTCAGCAGATATGCCTCGATACGGCCCACCATTTTCTGCTGACGCTGGCGGACCGACTGTCGGCCCGCCCTGAATCTGTCTCTAAACCTCTGGCCCCGTGGCTGAATTCGCACCGTCCCCTGCCGCTGGCGGGGGTGATGTTCAGTCCGCCGTCCTTCGGCGCTGAGCGCAGCGTGAAGCACCACTGGGCCAGGGATAATCGCTGGGATGCGCTGCCGGAGCGTGTACGCGAGTTACCGTCAGGACTGCGACCTGTCAGTCCCGGCGGCAACAGGATGCCGCTGTTGGCCGTGTCTGCCGCTGTACTGATGGCATTGTGCGGCACGGCGATGGCGGTCTCCTTTATGGTTAACCGCACGCTGGTCTCCGGGACACAGCAGCAGGTGCAGGCGGCGCTGGACACGCACCGCACCCTGACGAACCGGCTGCAGGCACTGATGGCCCTGCAGAAAAGGTTAGCCCAACTGGAGTACCGCGAGGCGCACGGTGCCCCCTGGTATCTGCATGCCGGTCTTAACCAGAATAACGCGTTGCTTGACGCGGCGTTTCCCCGCTACGCGCAGAGCGCACTGCCGCTGATTCGGGATGCGGCAGCTGAACACCTGCGTTCGCAGCTTCAGGCGTTTGTACAGTTGCCGCCGGACAGCCTGCAGCGGACTCGCCTGGCAAAAGCCAGCTACAACCAGCTGAAGCTCTGGCTGATGCTGAACCGTCCCGACAGAATGGACCCGGTCTGGTTTCGCGACACGCTGATGCAGGACTGGCCGACGCGGCCGGGCGTTAAGCCGGGGGAGTGGCAGGGGGACGGCCCGGCGTTGCTGGCGTTTTATGCCGCCGCCTTACCTTCGCATCCACAGTGGCGGCTGAACAACGATGACGAACTGGTCAGCGCCACCCGCGGGCTGCTGGTTCGTCTTATCGGGATGCGCAACAGCGAATCGGGCCTGTACCAGAAGGTGCTGGCGCAGGTGTCACATCTCTACGCCGATATGCGCCTGGAGGACATGGCCGGTGAGACGGATATTGCCCGGCTCTACACCACAAAAGCCGTGGTGCCGGGGATGTTCACCCGTCAGGCCTGGGAGAATGCCGTACAGCCTGCGATTGATAAGGTGGTGAAAGCGCGTCGTGACGAGATGGACTGGGTGCTGAGCGACAGCCAGACGCCCGTCTCACAACAGGTCTCCCCGGAGGCGCTGAAAAAGCAGCTGACCGACCGCTACTTCGCCGATTTCAGCGGGGCCTGGCTGTCGTTTCTCAACAGTATCCGCCTGCAGCCGACGCCGACGCTCTCTGATGTTATCGACCAGCTGACCCTGATGGCGGACGTGCGCCAGTCACCGCTGATTGCGCTGATGAACACCCTGAACGTGCAGGGGCATACTGGTGAGACGGGAGAGGCTATCACCGATTCGCTGGTGAAGTCCGCGAAGCATCTGCTCTCCCGTGATAACGCCCCGGCCATCGACCAGAGTGCGACCACGCACGGCCCACTGGATGACACGTTCGGCCCGGTGCTGGCTTTAACGGGGAAGCAGCCTGATGGCAACAGCGATTCACAACTGAGTCTGCAGACCTTCCTCACCCGGGTGACCCAGGTGCGCCTGCATCTGCAGCAGGTCACTGACGCCACGGACCCGCAGGCCATGACCCAGGCGCTGGCACAGACGGTGTTTCAGGGGAAAGGTGTGGATTTAACCGACACGAAGAATTACGGCAATCTGGTGGCCGCTGAGCTGGGGCAGGAGTGGCGCAGCTTCGGGCAGACTGTCTTTGTCCGCCCGCTTGCCGGGGCCTGGCAGCAGGTACTGACCCCTGCCGCCGAAAGCCTTAACGCACAGTGGCAGACCGATGTGGTCAGTGACTGGAACCGCTCGTTTGGTGGTCGCTACCCGTTCGAGGACACCGACAGCGAGGCATCGCTGACGCTGTTGGCAAAATACCTGAACACAAACGGACGACTCACTGAGTTTCTGAAAACCAGCCTGAATGGCGTTCTTCGACAGGAGGGCAGCCGCTGGGTGCCGGACTCGCTCAACAGCCTGGGGCTGACCTTTAACCCCGCGTTTCTGAACGCCATTAACACCCTGAGCCATATCTCTGATGTGGCGTTCACCACCGATGCAGCCCGTCTGCAGTTTGACCTGCGTCCGGGCACCGCTGCCGGGGTGATGGAGACAACTTTCCGTACCGACGGCCAGACGCTCAGTTATGCCAATCAGATGCCGGTCTGGCAGCATTTTACCTGGCCGGGCGATACAACCTCACCGGGAGCCTCGCTGAGCTGGATGAGCGTGGCGGCCGGGACCCGCTCGTATGCGGAACTGCCCGGGGAATGGGGACTGATTCGTCTGCTGGATAAAGCGCAGGTGCAGGGGTATCCCGGTCTCAACAGCAGCTACCGCCTGCGCTGGAATGCCCCGGATGGCCGTGCTCTGAACTATACCCTGCGCACCCAGGATGCAGAAGGCCCGCTGGTGCTGCTGAAACTCCGGCACCTTACCCTGCCGGAGACGATATTCCGGGTGAAAGGCACTCATGCTGACAATACGGTGGCAGACGAGCCGACGGAGGACACGGACTGATGACGACACTGAACGCCCTGCTGACGGCCTGCCAGGCGGAACGGGAGCCACTGCTGAAACAGACGCAACAGCGCCTGGCACTGTGGGATAGCTGGCTGCGGCCGGTGTCTGAGGAGGCCCCCTGTGGCGAAGACCCCGGCTACGACGATGATTTTCAGCAACTGCGCGAGGAGATGGACAGACTGTCCGGTATCGACCCGGAGCAGATTTGTCATCTGTGCGAAAAACTGCTGACCACCGTCGCCAAAGATATTCGTGTGGCCGCCTGGTACACCTGGGCGAGACTGACCATGGACGGGGAAGCCGGGCTGGCTGACGGACTGGAGCTGCTGGCGGCACTGCAGCAGCGCTTTAGCCCTGAGCTTCACCCGCAGCGTGAGCGCCCCCGTACGGCGGCGCTGGACTGGCTGGCCGGTACACGAATGCTGGACAGTCTGGCGATGTACCCGGAAGCCTCGGTGGAAGATTCACGGCGTATTGCCGGTGCCCTGATGCTGCTGGAGCAGACGACCTCGACGGAGGACGGAGAACCCCTGATACAGGCCGGAGCGCTGTATGCGGCGCTGGAGTCCCGGCTGATGAAGGCCGGGGGCCCCGACGCCGTGGTGCCGCAGAACTCAGCCGACAGCGAGCCGGTCAGACCCGCTCCCTCTGTGCGTACCGCACCGTATACCTCCGGTACGACCATTGCCTCAGGTCGTGACTTGCTGGACCAGGCCCGACAAATGACGGCCTGGCTGAATGAGCAGCCGGAAGGCTGGCTTGCCGCACACCGGCTGATGAAGACGCTGCGTCATGACACGCTGCAACTGCCGCCGCCGTCTGAGGGCGATGGGCGCACGCGCATCGAGCCCCCCAAAGCGGATGCCCGTGTGCAGCTGAAACGCCTGTACCAGCAACAGCGCTGGAACGAACTCCGCGAGCAGGCGGACAGCCTGTTCTCACGCGCAGCCGGTCACCTGTGGCTGGACCTCCAGTGGTATATCCACCAGGCGCTGCAGAAGCAGGGGCGCGAAACGGAAGCCGCCATTATCCAGGATGACCTGAAGGGGCTGCTCCATCGTCTGCCCGGCCTGGAAGCGCAGGCCTTTAATGACGGCTCTCCCTTTGCTGACGACGTGACGCTGAACTGGATACGCCAGCAGGTGATGAATGATGCGACAGACTGGCAGGAGCCCTCCCTCACCACGGCCAGCACCACCGAAAACGATATTCTGGCGCTGGAAGCGGAAGCCCAGGAAAAAGCCGACAGCGACGGTGTGGAGGTGGCTCTGACCTGGTTACAACAGCGTCCCGGCGTGGTCACACCCCGCGAGCGCTGGCTGATGCAGCTGCTGATGGCCCGACTCGCCGAACAGTACGGTAAAAACACGCTGGCCCTGCATCTGCTGGGGGAGCTGAATACGCAGGCGGGCAACCTGACGTTGCAACAGTGGGAGCCGGAGCTGCTGTTTGAGGTGAAGGCGCGAAAACTCAAACTGTTACGTCTGCAGGCCGGGCGCAGTGAAGCTGATAAAACGCGGCTGCAGCCGGAGATGGATTTGTTACTGGCCGGGCTGGTGGCGCTGGATCCTGCCAGAGCCGCCGTGCTGTGCGGTTAATACTGAAGAGACATGACAAATAAATGGAAGATTTAACCCTGCGCTATTTTGACGCCGAAATGCGCTATCTGCGCGAGGCCGCGAAAGAGTTCGCCCGGACTCACCCGGATCGGGCGATGATGCTGGATCTTGATAAGGCCGGCACGCCGGACCCTTACGTTGAGCGCCTGTTTGAAGGCTTTGCCTTTTCCATGGGACGCCTGCGGCAAAAAATTGACGACGATCTGCCGGAGCTGACGGAAGGGCTGGTCAGCATGCTCTGGCCGCACTATATGCGAACCATTCCGTCTCTGTCGGTGGTGGGCTTCACGCCGGAACTGCTGGAGATGAAGATAGCCGAGGATGTCCCCGCCGGACTGGAGGTGTACTCCCGTCCGGTGGGTGCCAGGAACACCGTCTGCCGTTATCGTACCACCCGGCCCATGATGCTGAATCCGCTCACGGTACAGAACGTCACCCTGACCGCTGAGCCGGACGGGCGCTCTACACTCATTACCCGGTTTGCCTGCGCCCCCCAGGCCGACTGGGCGCAGACTGACCTCAAACGGCTCTGCCTGTATCTGGCCGACGATGCGCCGGTCAGCAGTTCGCTACATTTGTGGCTCACGAAACGGCTGGAGGCGCTGTATCTGCGCCTGCCCGGCTCCGGGGAGCGTATCCGGCTGGATGCCTGGTTCTCACCTGGTGGTTTTACCGATGAGGACCGCCTGTGGCCGAAGGGCGACAGCGCCTTCAGCGGCTATCAGCTGCTGCTGGAGTATTTCACCTTCCGCGAAAAGTTTATGTTTGTGCACCTCAACGGGCTGGAGGGCATCACGCTCCCGACGGGTATCACGCATTTCGATATTGAGGCGGTGTTCAGCCGGGTGTGGCCGTCCGACCTGCCGGTGGCCGCCGATGCCCTGCGGCTGCACTGCGTGCCGGTGATAAACCTCTTCTCGATGGACGCAGATCCGCTGAGGGTGAACGGTCTGGAAAGCGAGTACCTGCTGCGTCCGAAGCTGGTTCAGGACGGTCATACCGAAATCTATTCGGTCGATGAAGTGACCGGTACCGGGACCACATATGTGCCGTTCAGCAGCTTTCGCCATCAGGGCGGTATGCTGCGCCGTCAGGCCCCGGAGCGCTATTTCCATACACGCGTGAAACGCAGCGTCACCGGCATGTATGACACCTGGATAATCCTGGGCGGTGAGCAGAACGCGCCGGTACAGGATACCCTGTCGCTCGGGATCACCGGCACCAACGGTCAGCTCCCGCGCCAGGCGCTGCAGAGCACCCTGCTGGAGCGCTGCGAGCAGCGGGTCAAGACCCCGGTGACCCTGCGTAATCTGTGCAAACCGACGCTGCCAGTGTACCCGCCGGATGAGGACAGCTTCCACTGGCGCATCATGAGCCATCTCGGGACCCGCTTTCTGAACATGATGAGCAGCCCGGAGGTGCTGAGCGGCACGCTGAAGCTCTACAACTGGACCGGTGATGACCTCAATAACCGACGGCTGTCGGCCATTCAGGATGTGCAGCATCACCGTATTCAGCGCTTTGAGGACGGTTTTTTGCTGCGCGGGCTGGATATTGAGGTCACCCTCGACAGCAACGGCTTTACCGGTGAAGGGGATATCCACCTGTTTGGCGAAATGCTCAACCGCTTCCTGTCCCTCTACGCCGACATGAACCAGTTTAACCAGCTCTCCCTTATCGTTCAGCCAGAAGGAAAATGCATCCGGTGGAAAGAGAATCACAGTCCGCGACTGCCCGGCTGATAACGCAGCTTCAGGAGACGCTTCCCCGCACCAACTTTTACCGGCTGTGCCAGATTGTGGAGAAACGCCACCCGGATGCGCCGGTGGCGGGCAGCAGCTGGCAGGTACGTCAGGAGCCGGTGCGTTTTCGCCCGCATCCGGGGATGGGCTTCCCGGTTGGCGAAATTAAAGGGGCTGACATCCCGGAACAGCCACATCTGCCACCCACGGTGCGGGTGACGTTTATGGGGCTGTATGGCGTGGAATCGCCGCTGCCCACAATTTATACCGACGATATCACGCAGCACCAGGAAGGCTATGAAGCCGTCTGTGATTTTCTCGATATCTTCAACCACCGGCTGATTACCCAGTATTACCGTATCTGGCGCAAGTATTCGTACCCGGCCACTTTTGAACCGGGTGGACGGGACCGGACCTCACAGTATCTGCTGGGGCTGGCGGGAGTGGGGATACCGGGCTGTGCGCAGAATATCGCCACCCCGGTCTCGCGTTTTCTGGCGTTGTTGCCGGTGATGCTGCTGCCGGGGCGTACCGCCGAAGGCCTGGCCTCGCTGGTCACGCTGCTGGCACCGGACACCCGCGCCACAGTCTGGCATCACGACCGCTGCCGCGTCCCGCTGAGTGCCCCGGTCACCATGAGTACCCGCCATCCCGTCAGCCTGAAGGCGCGTCCGGTGATGGGGGACCACGGGACCGATGTGAACAGCCAGGTGCTGCTGCAGCTCACCACCGGTAACCCGGAGGAGGTACAGGGCTGGTTACCCGGCGGGCAGCTGCATACCGACCTGCTTGCCCTGCTGCATGTTTACCTGGGCAGTGCGCTGGACGTGCGTCTGCAGCTGCGCGTGAACCGTACCCTGCTGCCGGATGCGCAGGCACATTGCCATCCTGAACAGGGTGGTGTGCAACTGGGGCGAACCGCCGTGTTGCGCTCGCTGTGTTCTCAGACATCCGGCAATGACCGGATACTCACTATCCCTCTGGGGCGCTGGCAGTGCGTCAGGGAATACGTTAACCGCAAGGAGACCGATGAAGATGGCGATTACCACTGGTAAGGTCATTACCGTATGTGCTGCGCTGGCGACCACCGTATCACTCAGTGGCTGCGGCCTGACGCAGAAAGTATCAGAGGGCACGAAGGCCATGACCACCGCCATATTTTACAAACAGGTCAGAACGTTACATCTGGATATCCGGGCCCGCGCGGCGCTGAATGTCAATGACGACGGCATCCCCCTGCCCACGGTGCTGCGCCTCTACCAGCTGAAAGACCGTAAGGCGTTTGATGGTGCGGATTATCCGGCGCTGTTTACGGCTGACAGCCCGGTGGTGAAAGCCGACCTGCTGGCCGAAAAGGATATTCGCCTGAAACCCGGCGAGGCCGTACAGATTGATATGCCGATGGAGGAAACGGCACAGTACGTGGCGGTCGCCGCCATGTTCCTTGCCCCGGACCAGACCCGCAATACCTGGCGGGTGGTCATTCCCCGTAAGGATCTGGATCCTGATAAGGCGCGTCTGATTGAAGCGGGTGATAACCGGCTGCGGCTTCTGCCCGTGAAGGAGAAATAACATGCGCCATCCGTCACTGTACGAAAGACTTCTCGGTCATTTTGCCGGTGGTCTTCCCCTTGAGCAGGTGAGCGAAGAAAATCAGTACATTATGTCGGTGCTGGATAACCTGCAGCGGGTGCTCAGTACCCGGGCCGGTTCCGTGGCGCATCTGCCGGACTATGGTCTGCCGGATATGACGCTGATTTTGCAGGGCATGCCCGGTACCGTCCATGAACTCAAAACCACGCTGGCAAAAATGTTGCTGAAATACGAGCCGCGTATTCAGGACATTAACGTGGTGATACTGGAGCAGACCCGGCCCGGTGAACTGCGCTACGCCATTGAAGCAGAGCTGCACGACGGCGGGCTGGTGCGTTTTGGCACCGAGTTTATGCCGGAAGGTAAAGTGCTGCTCCGCCACCTGAAACAACAACGCATACTCCCCTCCGGCAGCCGAAGCTGACCGGCAGATATCAGAAACAGTCATCTTCATCCTGAATTAAGGACGTCTGAATATGTTTTCCCGAAACCTGCCCGTGCATGCGGGCCAGGATCCCCGCGCATGGTCTGAATACACCCAGGTGCGCGATGAACTGAGCAAGCTGACCCACCCCGCACGTCCCGATGTGGACTGGCGCAACGTGGAACAGCTTTGCGTGACCCTGTTTCGCCATAACGGCACTGACCTGCAGACCGCCGCCTGGTTCTGCTGTGCCCGCCTGCAGCGTTCCGGCCTCGCCGGGCTGTCGGAAGGGCTGGAACTCATCGATTCGCTGATTTCGCACCAGTGGAGCGTGATGTGGCCGCCGCAGATGCCATTTCGTAAGGAGATTCTGGTGTGGCTCAGCGACCACCTGATGCTGAGCCTGCGCCGCTTTACGCTCGGTCACCAGGACCTGACGGTGGTCTATCGTCTGGAGCAGCAGTTTCGCCACCTGTGCGACCTGTTACAGCGCCTGGAACTGCGCCAGGTCAGTAAAATGGACGCACTGCTGCACTGGATGCACGCGGCGGTGGTCCGGCTGGAAAACGCGAAAGATGCGCCGCTACCTGCTCCCGCTGAGTCCACTTACCCGCACACCGCCAGTCCGCTTCCGGGCAGCGCTGCGCCGT
>NZ_JBGORN010000017.1:0-42259 GCF_041679625.1 Enterobacter cloacae complex sp. ESBL7 | reverse complement strand
CCAGAAAAGTGTGAATGGCCAGCGGTGAACGTGCCTGGCCGTCCTGCTGAGCCAGCCGTAATCCCACCAGCGCACACCAGGCAAAATGCGCCAGGTCATCCAGTGATTCTTCGGGAGGTAATGCAGTATGATTCGTTTTATTCATGGCGGGGATTATATCGGCAGCACGTAGCACGGAAAAGACCGGAAAGCCTAGGGTATAACGCCGGTGCAAGGGTATAGCATCTTTTCTCATCACCAGACTGAATACTCAGGTGCGAATAACGCCCGTCCGGGCGAGAGTGATGGGTACCGTCATTGCCTTAACCTGCGTGGTAAGCTGGTTAAATGGCGCAGTGAAAGCGTCCCGGCCAGTACGACTGATAACGAGCGGCGTGACAGTCGTTATGCCAGCGCAGGCAGTACCGGTGACCGCCTGCCATGCGTCAGAGAGAATGGTGGTCAGCGCCTGTAGCGTACTGTCGGTCAGTTGCGTGTTTTGCCCTGCGTTCAGGGTATCACCGTTCATCAGCAGCACCATTTTGCATTCTGGTGCGCTGGCCGCCGTCCATATCCAGCGTAACAACGTCGGCGGTGAATTCTTACGTTCCTGATGGCGCGCCTGTGAGTAGTCCCCCATTCGCTGCCAGACTTCGGTATGAAAGCGCAGAATCAATGACCGGTGATCGGCCATCGTCTCACGGTACGGCAATACCAGCGTAAAGCTGAACGCTACAAGCCGTGGGTAATGGTCAACCGCCTGTTGCAGGAACGCGCGTATATTCATCACGTCCGCCGCGTCACCGACAGCTGTAGTGGGTAGATAAGGATTCATAAATAATTCTCTTATTTGCAGACAGTTAACCCGTACGCCATGAGTGCCGATCCGTTTTTACGAGGTGAAATATCTGTGTGTTTGTGAAGAGGTGAAGTGGGAATGAGGCCTGATGTGACGCGTGAACAGCGTTTCGTTGACCCCGTGACCCCGAAAGCAATTATTTCAATTGAACCATTAAGCTAGTACAGTAGTGTGTGATTTATACTCATACAGGAGGTTCAATGCTCACACTTTTTCTTACTGTCGCCGGGGTTCATCTGCTGGCATCCATGATGCCGGGTCCTGATTTTCTTTATGTTTCAGCGACCTCTGCGGGCAAAAGCCGTAAAGCCGCGCTGACAAGCGTGCTGGGGATCACCGCCGGTGTGGCGATATGGGCCTTTATCGCGCTGACGGGACTCACGGTGTTATTGCACAACATGACATGGCTGCAGAAGGCAATTCAGATCTGCGGCGGTGCGTATTTGTACTGGATGGGTATTCAGATGCTGAGAGCGTCGGGTAAACAAACCGATGCGTCAGCGACCTTCACAAAACAGGATGGCACCAGCGTCCGGCGAATTTTTATTCGTGGCCTGCTCACCAATCTGTCGAATCCAAAAGTCTTCGTCTATTTTGGTTCCATTTTCACCCTGTTTGTGGGCGATGGTATTCCACCTCAGGCCAGGTGGGTCCTGCTGGTGATGATGATTACGATTTCGTTTCTCTGGTTCAGCCTGGTGGCAACCATTTTCTCGCTTCCCCGCGTCAAACAGGGTTACCAGAAATTTGCCGGTAAAATAAACAAGATTGCAGGCGTCCTGTTCACGGGTTTTGGTCTGCATCTCATCCTGGTCAGAAACTGCCCCCTCGTCATTGCCCGGCAAACGCTATTTCCACTGCCGGGTAAACAGTCCCCAGCACAATGATTATCAAACCGGTTTAAATAGCCCCCTCCCGTGCTGATGCTCTTTATAGTTGGTCATGGCAAGGGGAGCATTCAATGGACGGTTGGTTAACGCAGGTGGAATTCGCCAGGATACGCAAAAATCTGGAATATCGTTCCGATACGTGGGCCGAACTCTGGTTTCTGCTCAACCTGACGCAGGCCAGAGTGACGCATCTTCTGCGCTGCCGCTACCAGGATCTGCAGGAGGGAGAACTGGTATTACCGGCGTATAGCATCTTTGAAGAGAAGCGAATCCCCCTTAACCCGACCGAGCGCGTGATCATCGCTCAGCGTCGCAAGCGATATCCCAATGATGTTTTTTTATTTCAGAGCCATTCACCGCGCATTAAAGCGTCGGTCAGCCCCATCTCCCTGATTGGTTTCAACGCAGCCCTCAAAAAAGCCGCCCGGGATATAACCTGTAAAACGGTCAGCAGCAAAAGTGCATTACACGTTAATCACGATATCCCAATACCACTCAACATGGTGGTATAGCTCGCAGGCCTGCTGCTCCGCGCTCTGGCGTGGGTCACTGACTTACCCGAAGCATTGTTCATAACATAAGCATCAATCAGGAAGTTACCCGATGGCGAACTACCGAGTTTTACTTATCAGCGTACTGGTGTTGAGTGGATGTACGTCCGATCCCGTTAAACAGGTTCGCACTCTGGCGGGCCTGAAACCAGCGGCAGGACCACTGGCCGATTGTTCAGAAAACGGTAACGTGCTGTCCTGTGACTGGAATAATGCGACTGATGACTGGTTGCATGCCGATCCGTCTGAATTCAGCGATACCCCACCAGCACAGAACCAATATGACCACGGCACCTCCACCCCAATGCGCTAACTCACGAGCCACGCGACATCAACGCTACCTTGAGTGGATCGGATTACATCGGGATCAATGGTCGGTTTGGGCCGGAATACGCATACAACGGGTCGAATAACTAAATTGGCACTTACGTTATTCAAGGAACCATTGAATATTACGGATACCTGATACGTCTGATCATTCAGACTGGCGATACCGGGAGGAACGGGTTAACGTTGTCAGGATGCATCGGTGATAGAAAGGGCAGGGGAATAACCCGGATATCCGCAACCATTCCCCATACGTCAACGTTAAAGCCATTATTACCCCACCACGATACCTCACTCAGGGAATACTCCATTAAATCACCAGTACCATGATCTCCATTAACTGCCCGTAGCAATCACTCATGGTCGTACTACCCACGGCTCATCCCAATGGACCTATAACCATCTTCATAACACTTGGTATGGTCTTTCGCCA
This sequence comes from Enterobacter cloacae complex sp. ESBL7, assembly GCF_041679625.1. Taxonomy (NCBI): domain Bacteria; kingdom Pseudomonadati; phylum Pseudomonadota; class Gammaproteobacteria; order Enterobacterales; family Enterobacteriaceae; genus Enterobacter; species Enterobacter cloacae complex sp. ESBL7. The sequence goes on along the minus strand of NZ_JBGORN010000017.1, from coordinate 39,220 downwards.
GGTACTCCATACGCTTCAGTAATTCGGTAACCTGTTGCATATAATTAGGGGATTTTCTGTTTAAATAATAACATCCGTTCTCAGCCATATTGGCTAAACCTGAATATTGCTCTGAATCCAGACCTAACGCACTACACCATGCCTGCTGGATTAATGCGTATAAACTGTCATCGGCTTTATAACTTCCTGCGCCACGGTAGAAGTCTTTATTCAGTAACAGCAGAACATGGTAATGCTTACGGTGATTACGCTCACCGACTTCACGTACCCATACATACCGTAATCGATTATGCCAGTTACGCCCCCAGCGTTTGTTTTTACGTTGACAATCGACCAGCAACTTAGCTTTAAGAGATTCAATAAAACGAGTAATGTCTTTACTCGATAATCCGTACCGGTAATCTCCCGGAAAACGTAAATCAACACGTAATGCTAACGTACGTGGAAACTCTTCTGTTGCATTGCTAATAACATTGTAAAATGCTTGCTGGTAATCAGCATTCAAGGAATTATGTTGCATGTTAACACCTGAATAAATAATCTGCTCAATAATCAATACTGAGATGAGTAAGAGTAAGTAACCATACGATTAATCATCATGGTAATATTACATGCAGATATGTACATGAACATTATTGATGTGGTAAGCATTAACCGTATGGTGTTACATAATAAATATGTATTGCGTTATAATTAACTGGCTGTAAGGTATAGTATATTAGTATGTTAATAATAATCAATCTGAGTAGAGAGCAGATGTATTACTAACAAGTTTAATATTACCAGTAAGCATATATTACTAATAAACATATACTAATAAACATATATTACTATACCGACAGTAATTTCATCAGTGGGAATATAACAACAAGCCCCTCCGCCTGAGTAAACCCCACGAAGAATAATTAGTCAGATAATAATTTTACTCTGATATTAATTTTTCACTGTTTCACTCATTTTACCCCGTGACAACCTGCTACAGTCGCAACTGTAGCAGCTCAATAGAATGAAAAAACGGGGTTTTTGGTATAGGCATTATCATCAAAATGATGGCCTTTGAACACCATCCTGGCCCCGTAGCGACTATAATCAATATCTATCACCTTTGCTTTTTCAAGGTTACTCATGACGGTTTCCAGTAACGTACCTTTTCGCAGGACATTGGGACCATAACGCCTGATGTTGTTAAACCTCAGAGAACGTTTTCCTGTGGAATCCATTTTACGATGCAACCACGACAATAATAATGCCTCATAATACCCTTCCTCATATCCAAACAAGTTCATGGCCTGTTGCATATACCACTCGCATAATATCCAGGCACTTTCAACGTATTCTTTTTTAATCGTAGTGGAGCCGTCTATAAAATAGGCGAACAGAGCGGATAATCGCGCAACATTATTGGACAGTTTGGAAGCAAAGTCATTCATGCTTCCATACGCTTTATCAGGCCGAATCAGGCTTTCAATATGATTATAAATGCAGTCCCACTCATACTGGGCGGCAGGTTCAAAAACAGAATGTTTTTTTACCTTTGAACCTTCATTTGCCCGGGACTCTTCTAACAAATCGACTATACGCTGATGAAAGATATCCAGAGAATATGAATCATGATAATGAGGGCGAATAAAACGCTCACCTTGCGTAGAAAGACCTTCATCGATATGAACTACCAGGCAACGAGCAAAAAAACCACTACCGCGAGCTTTTTCACCATGCCTTTTGAAATAGGAATCAAATACCTTTTTTTGTGCCATCACGGATAGTGTGATATTCCCGTCCTCTATTGTGAAGCTCTTCGTCGTTTTACGCTCCACGTGGAAACTGACACCATCCCACAGTGAATTAATAAAACTCAGATCTTTCATGACCTGTCTGTCCAGGACATTAGCGCCCTCATCTGCAATCAACCCCACATTTGATGAGTGGTTATACATCGCTAACTGTAAAGCCTCAGGGGTAACGTTACTGTAAATCATTCGACTGATTTTAGGTTCCGCGGGCATATCATTGTTTAATTCATGTAGTCGTTGTTCCAGTACTTTAGTACATTGCCCTTTTACGGCAGCCTTTCTTATCTGACTTAAAATACCCTTTCGTTTTTCATGCCAAACAATCTGATTAACATCATGTTCTTTTTCTTTTAGTCTGGCCTGATGCAGGTTGTCCGCATCATGTTGATAAAATGGTTTAAGAATTTTTCTGTCTACTGATGTTTTCCGCTCGCCTGAGTTTGCAATGACCAGCAGAAACAGTGATACAGGTGAAGTCACATTTTCATTTACCCTGACATCAATCAGGCTCTGACAAGCCAGTGACATCGCGCTTATTGCTGATGATACAATAAGTGGAATAGATGCCTGTGTAAACTTATTAACATCTTTAATAGCCTCGCGTAAGAATGTCGGAATAGCGCTTAATGGGAAATCATTCATAAATCACCTATTGGTTATTAACTTTCGGGTGAATTATAAGTAGCAAACCATGTAGCAAGTCAACATAACACGCTAATGTTTAGTCCGTTCTGACAGTATTGGACTAAATTAGTTAAGTAGTAACTTCCGGAAATTTATATTTATCGGTACTTTCTTTATCAGAAAAAAACAGACGGATAATACCGGTCTTGCTATACCCTGCCAGTTAATATAAAGCATGTGTTATTTTTTAAATAAAACTCAGTTATATATCACCTCAGTGAATTCCCTCCCGTTTTACTCCAGCAGGCCATCCTCTCCGGATGGCCTTTTTTCATTCAGAGGCCAGCATGAAACATCCTTCGGGCTATACCCTTATTCGTCGCCATCTGCGGCGTTATCCGCACGCGTTGCGCCAGCATCTTATCCAGGAGCTTAATCGTCTCGTCACGTACGAACCCGTCATTGGCATCATGGGAAAGACTGGCGTCGGGAAGAGTAGTTTGTGTAATGCGTTGTTCCGAAGTGAAGTCTGCGCAGTGAATGCCGTGGAAGCCTGTACCCGTCAGCCACAGCATGTCCGGCTGCGCTTTGGTAATCATTTCCTGACACTAGTCGATTTACCCGGCGTAGGTGAAAGCCAGGCCCGCGACGGTGAATACCGCAAGCTTTACCAGGAGCAATTGCCACAGCTCGATATGGTGCTGTGGGTGCTCAAGGCCGATGACCGCGCTTATGCGGTGGAAGAGCAGTTTTATCAGGACGTATTTACGCAATTCAGCGGAGCGTTGCCGCCGGTATTGTGGGTACTCAACCAGGTGGACAAAACCGAACCCGCCGAGCAGTGGCTATGGCTGTCGGCGCAGCCCTCAGTGTTACAGGCTGAGCGTATTGCGCAGAAACAGCAGGCGGTGGCCCGGCAGTTGCAGATAGCAGAAATAGATATTCTGCCGGTTTCGGTCCGGGGGCGTTACCGTCTGTCACGTCTGGTGGAGGCCATGATTACCCGGCTCCCAAAGCAGGCCCGTAGCCCGCTTGTGCCGCACCTGCAGAACGGGTATCGCACCGAAGCCATCATCAGCACCGCCAGCAGCAGCTTCGGTGATGCCGTGGTGGACGTCATCGATAAGGTTATTGATCTGGCCCCGCTGCCGCAGGTGGCCCGTTCGGCGCTGCATGCTGTCACCCACACCGTCGCCCGCGCGGCACGCTCCCTGTGGGGATTTTTCTTCAGTTAGATAAACATCGTCATCACTGTCGATAAGCGTTTTTGCTTTATCACGATCAATTTCGTCGATCGAACAGATCGATATTCATTGCTGTACCTGATAAGTCCCGCAGCGACATAATCCACGGGGATTTGTGTCATTACGTTATTTACTCATTAAAAATCAATGCGATGACTCGCAGGGATTGTCACGTCTTAAGGAACTTATATGACTAAATATTATACCGCTACTGCCGCCATGATGCTGCTGGCAGCCCTGTCCTCAACTGCCGGTGCGGCTGAAAATGACATCATTAAGGTCGATATTCAGAAGAACATACAGGGTATCAATGTCGCCGTGACGGCTAAAACTGACACTGTCGTGATTAAGAATATTGACGTCAACCGGGGCAAATGCCCGTTGCTGACGAAGGGAACCATCACATACCAGGGCAAAAGGCTTGAGGGCTGGGTGGCGCAGGGGGCGACCTTCACCCCTACCACCATGCACTTTGCTGATGGTCTGACCTGGCATTTTGGCCATACCTACCTTCAGCCCCCGGCGGGCGTGGTCTGCAGCTTCCTTGAAGCCAGAGTATTCACCGACCAGGGCACCTTCACGGTGACCGAATAAACCGCTTTTAACATAGACCTCTAATCTCCCCAAATTTCTCATTGCTTATTAAAGGAAAAGTACTATGTCATTCAAATCGATAGTCCCTCTGGCCCTGGCGCTTTGCTTCTCCGGCCAGGCGCTGGCGTTCGGTAACCACGATACCTGGACCCGTGGCTTCACACAGGGTACAGCGGAATACACCATCCTCGGCAAGGGGCAGTCACAGCTGTACCTCGCCTGCGACAGCTCCGGCTCACAGGCCGCCACCATCATCTTCACCGACGCGAACGGCCATCAGGTCAGCATGGACAGCGGTCAGACCCTGACGATGAAAATCGATAACGACGAAGAGGCCGATATCAGCGAAAGCGATTCTCACGTGGGGGAAAACAACCTGATGTGGGCGTGGAACAAGCTGCGTACCGGTAAACGCGTGCTCGTTTCCGGCTCAGGTGCAAAACAGGTGGTGTTCACGCTGAAGGGTGCCGCCGCGTTAATACCGGCCTTCGGCGATAAAGGCTGCGTGGCTAAATTCGACGTGCCGTAATATCTCCTGCCACTCAGCAACAACACTACCCCGCAATACTTAGCTGCTCTTTAGCCAACACCACTCCACGCCCTGCTCATTGAGCAGGGTGTTTTTCTTTTTCTTTCACAAGAACTGAATATGCAAGTCACAGACAATATGCCATTACCACCCGGTCCGTTCACCCGCCGACAGGCTGAAGCCGTAGTGGCGCTTTACACCAACGTCACCATTGAAGACGACCAGGGTACGCACTTTCGGCTGGTGATCCGCGACAGCGAGGGGCAGTTGATCTGGCGTGCGTGGAATTTTGAAGCCAGTGCAGGGGAAGGGCTTAACCGCTATCTGGTCAGTCACGGTATACCCCGGGACTGACGCACCACGGGCCTCACCCGGAGACCCGCCACACCATCAAGCCATGCTCCCTTCGGGGAGCATGGCTTTTTTGTTTATGCCGCTAAATCAACCATAAGGAATTAACCATGAGACTAGCCAGCCGTTTTGGGCGAATAAATCAGATCCGCCGTGACCGTCCACTGACCCACGAAGAATTACACCAACATGTACCCAGCGTTTTTGGCGAGGACAAACACGCCTCCCGCTCAGAACGCTACAGCTATATACCGACTATCACCTTGCTCGAAAACCTGCAGCGCGAAGGGTTCCAGCCCTTCTTTGCCTGTCAGTCACGCGTGCGCGATCCTGACCGTCGTGAGCACACAAAGCACCTGCTACGCCTGCGTCGTGCTGGTCAGATAAACGGTCAACATGTGCCTGAAATCATCATTCTGAATTCGCACGATGGCGCGTCAAGTTTTCAGCTTTTACCAGGAATTTTCAGAAGCGTGTGTACCAACTCGCTCGTCTGCGGCCAGTCGTTTGGCGAAATCAGAGTTCCGCACCGGGGCGATATCGTCGGGAAGGTGATTGAAGGTGCTTACGAAGTAGTCGGTGTCTTTGACCAGGTGGAAGAGAAACGAGAGGCCATGGAAACCCTGTTACTCCCGCCCCCGGCACAGCAGGCGTTTGCCAGAGCGGCACTGACATACCGCTTTGGCGAGGAACACCAGCCAGTCACCGCAACGCAGATACTGACGCCACGACGATATGAGGACCGCCAGGACGACCTGTGGACAACCTACCAGAGGCTACAGGAGAACCTGCTGAAAGGCGGCCTGCCCGGACGTACCGCGAAGGGTAAACGCAGTCACACCCGTGCGGTTAATGGTATCGATGGCGACGTGAAACTCAACAGGGCCCTCTGGGTGATGGCGGAAAGTCTGCTGGAGACGCTGAAGTAATGCCGCACATCCCCGAAGGCGTGATTCAGGTGGCGCCATATCCGCTTTCACTGACCCACCGGACAGGTTGCCGCTCCGTCTCTGATGACGACCTGTGCGCCTGGTGTGCACATCTTCTCTACCGACCCGGTGAGCTCAGCCTGTGCCGTTTAAGTCTTCCTGAAGGCCTCTGGCCCTCACGCTGTGATGAGGATGGCTATGCGCTGTCCTGCCCGTCACTCCAGCTAAACCATCATCCCCGGCACGATAAATAAACAAGGAAAAACACTATGACCGACATTATCAACCTTAACGATACCCTCCCGTTACAGCCACAACCTGCCGGTACCGATTCTGCACCCGCGCTGACCGCCACCCTCGTACAGGACGAACAGCGCGTGGCGTTCTGGCCTGAGCACTTCGGGCGCATACCGCAGTGGATAATCCTCGAACCGACCGTCTTCGCGTGGATGGACCGCTTCTGCGCGGACTACAGCGGCGGCATCTGGAACTTTTATACGCTGAGCAATGGCGGTGCGTTTATGGCCCCGGAAGCTGACGACAATACTGATGAACAATGGTCCCTGTTCAACACCATGAACGGTAACGGCGGTGAGCTCAGTGCTGAAGCCGCCGGGATTGCCGTCTGTCTGATGACTTACAGCCACCACGCCATGCGCACCGAATGCGATGCCATGACGGAGCACTATTACCGCCTTCGGGACTATGCGCTCAATCATGCGGAATGCAGCGCCATCATGCACATCATCGACTGAGGGAAGCCGCTATGAAACAACAGTTACCGCTGTTTGCCCGTGAATTAGCCCCTGCCGACCAGCAAACGGTCAGGAAAGCGTTAACCCTGCTGGAATGCCAGCTACGGGAACCCGGGGCGTCATTTACGTCCAGCCATGCCGTCCGCGACTGGCTGCGCCTGCAGCTCGCCTCACTGGAGCGCGAAGAATTTACCGCACTCTTCCTCGATAACCAGCACCGCCTGATAGCCCACGAAACGCTCTTCACCGGCACCATCAACCATACGCAGGTCCATCCCCGGGAGGTGGTGAAAGCGGGGCTGAAGCATAACTGTGCCGCCGTCATTGTGGCGCACTGCCACCCGTCCGGGGTTGCCGAACCCAGCAATGCTGACCGTCAGGTCACTACGCGTCTTCAGCAGGCACTGGACCTGGTTGATATTCGTCTGCTGGACCATCTGGTGGTGGGCGGGATGGAGACCATCTCGTTTGCAGAGCGAGGCTGGCTGTAGCACAACAGGAAAGTCACCCGATGAAAATTATCAGCAAGCGCCAGGCAATGGCGATATACCGCCAGCATCCGCAGTCCCGGTTGTTTCGCTTCTGCACAGGTAAGTACCAGTGGTCCGGCAGCGTTTGTCACTATGCCGGGCGGGAGGTGCAGGATATCCGCGGTGTACTCGCCGTCTTCGCGGAACGCCGTCAGGACCGCAACGGCCCCTATGTCATCCTGCGCAGCGTCACGCTCAATTAACGTTAATTTAAGGAACGCTAAAATTGTCGAATAACATACCGCCTGTAAACCACGATATCACGGAACCCTGGTGGGGGCTCAAACGCAATATCACACCCTGTTTTGGCGCCCGTCTGGTGCAGGAGGGCAACCGGCTGCATTACCTCGCTGACCGCGCCAGCATCACCGGGACCTTCAGCGATGCAGATTTACGTCATCTGGATCAGGCGTTTCCCGTCCTGTTAAAGCAAATGGAAATGATGCTGCGTTCTGGTGAACTCACTCCCCGTCATCAGCACAGTGTGACCCTTTATGCTAAAGGACTGGTGTGTGAGGCCGATAGCCTCGGCTCGCACGGGTACATCTATCTCGCGATTTACCCGACACCTGTAACAACCGCGTAAACCTTCTTCCTGCTTACCCTCGTTTTTACCCATCAACAAAGAGTTCCCACGATGAAAATTTATCCTGTATCCGCAAAACGAGCCGCTGAGATTGAGCGGTTAACACATGTGTCACCCGTTGCCGTTTGGCGATGACGATGCCATTCAGGAATGCATTGATGCCGGTGATCCCCTGCTCGACGCTCTGAACGAGGTAGTGGAAGACAACAATCTGGAACGTACTGATAACCTGGGCAAATCACTGCTGTTGAGCCCGTCATTGCTCACGCCTGCAGATATCCTGAGCGCCCAAAACACCGTCGCCTGGTACAGGCGACCCGCTGCGCCAGTGTCCGTTGCTGTAACCACTGGCGTTTCTATATTAACGGAGTAAACCAATGCAAACCCAATCGGGATCCTCTACGCAGGAGGCTACACCACGCCTGTCACCCGTTGAAATCTGGCAGCAACTTCTCTCGTATCTGCTGGAAAGGCATTACGGCCTCTCGCTTAACGACACACAATTTGCCGATGAGCAGGTTATTACACAACAAATTGACGCCGGAATTTCACTGGCAGATACACTCAATTTTCTCGTGGAAAAATCAGAACTGGTGCGAATTGATCGCCCCGGCTTCTCCATTCATCATCAGTCCCCTTTTATCGGAGTGATTGATATTCTCCGGGCCAGACGGGCAACGGGACTGATGCAACGCAACGGGTATAAAAGGATCACTCATCTCATCGCAGGTAACGTAGTTCAGGAGCAACATACATGAAATTATCCCTGACCGTGGAAGCCGATGCCATTAACGTTCTGGCCCTCAACAGGGGTCGTATCGCCGTGGACATCGAAGGTATTGAACTGACCGATCTGATCAATGTGGTAAACCAGAACGGTTATTCGCTTCGCGTTGCTGACAGGCCGGGGACGCTGATTGTTGAAGATCCGCTCCCACCCGTCGCCCGCGTTAACGGCATCCAGTGTAGCACTGCGCATATCACCGAAGCCGACAACACCCTGCTGTATACCCTTTCGCACCAGCATGAAGATTTTGGTGACTGCGAATGGATCCTCTACACCGGGTCGGGCTATCTGCTCCACCTGGGCGCATGGTCATTTCCGGTATTACGCCTCAAACGTCTCGGCCTGTCGAAAGCCTGCCGTCGGTTAGTGGTAACACTTATCCGTCATTACTCCACAGACATTATTCATCTGGATGCCTTTGGCGAAGTGCTGCCCGGCCTCGCGACCTTTGACTGGTAGCCCCGTCTGGATTGCCACAATGTTTTCACATGCCGGAATTAACCACTGAAACTGCATTTCAGATCCTGAACGACTGGCCAGAACGGATTAGCCACCGAACTCCCCCCACCACACTCGTATCAACGCCAGCCCTCACCGGCTGGCGTTTTACTTTATATAAAGGAAAACCACCATGTCAGACCTTACCCTCACCGAACCCGAAGTATTAACCGGCCATACAGACGTGATTTGTTCTACCAGTATTGAACGTATCGTGACGGGACGTAACGCTGCGCTTACGCAGATTGAATCCCTCATTCAGCAACTGGACGACGTATCGGCGCTGACCCGCAGCATCGGCGGTAAAACGGCGCTGGACTGGCGATGAAGCAGGACTTCCGCTGTGGCTGCTGGCTCATGGAAAAAAGAGAAGCAGCGATGAAAGCCATCACCCGAAATCTCGATCGCGGTATATGGCGCGACCTGATGAAAAGGTCAGGGATGCTTTCCATCATGGATGCTCAGGCGCGTGACCAGTGGTACAACAGTCTGGAGAAGGACGATATTCCGGCGGTCAGTGAAGAAAATATCCTGAGCACGTTCGAGCAACTGCATCTGAATAAAGGCGAGGTATTTGAGCGCGGAGTGATAAATGTGTTCAAAGGCTTATCATGGGACTATCGGACGAATTCGCCCTGCAAATTTGGCACGAAAATCATCGTGACGGGACTGGTTAAATATGACCGGTGGGGATTTGGCCTTAACTGGGGCTGGCAGCGTGACCGGTTAGCAGACCTTGAGCGTATGGTGATGATCCTGGATGTTAAGCCTGTCCCGACAATGGCGCTGATGTTACCCGTCGCCTGGGAGACCATATCCATGCTAATCGGCACAGCACCCGCTACGAGGATGAGATGTTTACGATTAAATATTTCCAGAAGGGTACGGCACATATCACTTTTAAGCGACCGGAACTGATCGATAAGCTGAATGACATCATCGCCCGCCACTATCCGGGAGCGCTGGCAGCGAGATGAGAAGAGAGTGAGTTGTCCGATGCTATATCAGGTGAGCCAGCGCAAGCCGGATGACAATGGCATACTGGATGGCATACCGAAAAATCAGAAAAGAAAAAAGGCCATGTTAATCAATAACATGGCCCTGAATAGTGGCGGAACGGACGGGACTCGAACCCGCGACCCCCTGCGTGACAGGCAGGTATTCTAACCGACTGAACTACCGCTCCACTGTTCCCGTTTGGGGAACGAGGCGCATATTACGGTGCGCCTCCGATCTCGTCAACGCTTTTTCTCACGTTTTGAATCGTTTGCTGCAAAAATCGCCCAAACGATGATTTTACAGGCATTAAGGCGTTTTTTCAGGCGCGCCACAAACAGCTGCCGCCCTTCTTCTGGACCAGATCAAGCCGGGATTCGTGGTTAAGAAGCTCTTCGTCACTGGCTAAAATAACCCGCAACCGACTGGCCTGACGGACAACACGCTGAATGCCCGCTTCGCCTTGCATCTGCTGGGATTCATTTTCCATACTGAACTTCATTGACGTCTGCCCGCCGGTCATCGTCAAATAGACATCGGCCAGGATCTGGGCATCGAGCAACGCCCCGTGGAGCGTTCGCTTGGTATTGTCTATCTCGTAGCGCGAGCAGAGTGCATCCAGGCTGTTACGCTTGCCGGGGAACATCTTCCTTGCCAGCGCCAGGCTGTCCGTCACCTTACAGAAGGTGTTCGTCTTCGGAATATCACGATTAAGCTTGCTGAATTCATAATCCATAAAGCCGATATCGAACGATGCGTTATGGATGACAAGCTCGGCGCCCTTGATATATTCCAGGAACTCGTCAGCGACATCCGCAAAAGTCGGCTTATCCAGCAAGAACTCATCGGCAATCCCGTGAACGCCGAACGCTTCCGGATCAACCAGCCGATCGGGTTTGAGGTAGACGTGGAAGTTGTTCCCCGTAAGACGACGGTTCACCACTTCAACGGCGCCGATCTCGATGATCTTATGCCCTTCGTAGTGCGCGCCGATCTGGTTCATACCGGTGGTTTCGGTATCGAGGACAATCTGGCGAGTAATTGCAGTGCTCATAGCGGTCATTTATGTCAGACTTATCGTTTAACTGAACGTTTCGAATACAGGAAGTCTACCAGAGATGCGTAAACAGGTAGAAATTTTCACCGATGGATCTTGTCTCGGTAACCCAGGACCCGGCGGCTACGGCGCGATTATGCGCTATCGCCAGCACGAAAAAACCTTTAGCGAAGGCTATTTTCTGACCACCAACAACCGGATGGAGTTGATGGCGGCCATCGTGGCGCTGGAGGCGTTAAAAGAACATTGTGACGTGGTGCTAAGCACCGACAGTCAGTACGTGCGTCAGGGGATCACCCAGTGGATCCATAACTGGAAAAAACGCGGCTGGAAAACCGCCGATAAGAAGCCGGTCAAGAACGTCGATCTCTGGAAACGTCTTGATGCTGCGCTAGGCCAGCACCAGATTAAGTGGGAGTGGGTTAAAGGCCACGCAGGCCACCCGGAAAACGAACGCTGCGACGAACTGGCGCGTGCTGCGGCATCCAATCCCGCACATGAAGATGCGGGCTATCAGCCCGACGTCTAATCGGTTTTTTTGTACTGCCGCGTGGCGCCCACGGTCTGGCGGATGGGCGTTTTCGACTTGCTCTGCTTCATGGGGTTAAGCGTAAGGGGAATGGTTCGCTTACGCGCAACGATAAACTGCAAACAGCCCAACGCGGGGAGATGGGTGCTCAGTACCACGCCCCCCTGCCTCGCCCAGGGCAGCACCTGAAAACCGCCGTAGCAAAGCACTTCAAAGTTCAGCAATGAAAGCCAGTCGAGCTGACGCATCATGGTGAACATCCGGCTGTTGTAAGGTGGAGTCCGGCGTAGCACCGGTACCAGCTTACGCAGGCCCATCAGGCTTAGCGGATTGAATCCGCTAAGTACCAGCCAGCCGTCATCAATCAGCACGCGATCGGCTTCACGAAGCAGACGATGCGGATCGCTGCACCAGGGTAGCGTATGTGCGAGCAAACACGCATCGACGGATTTTTCCGCAAACGGCAGATGCAACGGGTCTGCTTTCACCTGAACCGGCGATCCGCCGAGAGAGACGTTAACCTGATGCGAGATAGCGCAGCTTTCGGTATTGATTTCCGCGCTGAGATTGCCAATCTTAAGCAGGTGAAAGCCATACATTTTCGCGAGCCAGGGCTTCAGCTGCTGTTCTAACGCTTCGCGATAGTATTCACCCCAGGGCAATTCCGCCCAACGTTCCGGTGCTGCGACAGTCTGAGGTATCCTTGCCGGTTTCATCAAAACACCCGCCACGCTCTAAGAGGTAATGTATGAATCTTATCAGTATTCCAGCGTTTCAGGACAATTACATCTGGGTTTTGGTTGACGACGATCGCCGCTGCATCATTGTCGATCCCGGAGAATCCGCCCCTGTACTGCACGCCATAAAAGAGAACGGCTGGCAGCCAGAAGCCATTCTGTTGACGCATCATCATAACGATCACACTGGCGGCGTGCCTGAACTGCGCGCTCATTTTCCGCATCTTGTGGTTTACGGACCGGCAGAGGCACAAGATAAGGGAATCACGCATGTAGTCGAAGAAGGCGAAAATATCCTCATACGCGAGTGGGAGTTTTCCGTATTTGCTACACCGGGTCACACTTTGGGACATCTGTGTTTCTACAGTAAGCCTTATCTTTTTTGCGGCGATACGCTGTTCTCTGGAGGCTGCGGAAGACTATTTGAAGGCACGCCAGCTCAAATGTATCAGTCTTTACAGAAGATTAACGCGCTACCCGATGAGACGCTCATTTGTTGCGCCCATGAGTATACATTAGGAAATATGAAGTTTGCCGTGAGCCTCTTACCCGAGGATCGAGCGATTCAGGATTATTATCACAAAGTGAAGGAGTTACGTGCAAAAAACCAAAAAACACTCCCCGTAATTCTGAAAAATGAGCGCCAAATTAATTTATTTTTACGCACAGATGATATTGATTTAATTAATAAAATTAACCAAGAAACAAATTTGCAACAACCAGAACAGCGATTTGCATGGTTAAGGTCAAAGAAAGATAACTTCAGATAATTGCGGGTTGCCTTTTCAAAATTTCGCCGTTATCATCGCTCGTCTTTTAAGCAACTATTGACACACACATGAAGGCAAAAGCGATATTACTCGCCTCTGTCCTGCTTGTAGGTTGCCAGTCGCAAAACGGCAGCAACGTACAACAGCACGCACAGAGCCTTTCTGCAGCTGGTCAAGGGAAAGCAGGGAAGTTTGCAAGTTCGGCGCGCTGGATGGACGATGGAACATCTTACGCGCAGGATCAAGACTTGTGGACCTCTATTGGCGACGAGCTAAAGATGGGAATTCCGGAAAATCCCCGGATTCGCGAACAGAAACAGAAGTATTTAAGTAATAAGAGCTATCTCCACGATGTAACGTTACGGGCAGAGCCGTATATGTACTGGATAGCCGGGCAAGTTAAGAAACGTAACATGCCTATGGAGCTGGTACTCCTACCCATAGTGGAGAGCGCTTTTGACCCACACGCGACGTCTGGCGCCAATGCCGCAGGCATTTGGCAGATCATTCCGAGCACCGGGCGAAACTATGGTCTGAAACAGACCCGCAACTATGATGCGCGTCGCGATGTTGTCGCTTCAACGACAGCCGCTCTCGACATGATGCAACGTCTGAACAAGATGTTTGACGGCGACTGGCTGTTAACGGTCGCAGCGTATAATAGTGGCGAAGGTCGTGTACTGAAGGCAATGAAAGCGAATAAAGCACGGGGTAAATCCACCGATTTTTGGTCGCTCTCACTGCCACAGGAAACAAAGATTTACGTACCGAAAATGCTGGCATTGAGCGATATTCTCAAGAACAGCAAGCGTTACGGTGTACAACTGCCAACACCAGACGAAAGTCGTGCACTGGCGCGTGTTCGCCTCAGCAATCCGGTTGATATTCAACAGGTTGCTGATATGACGGGTATGTCGGTAAGTAAATTGAAAACCTTTAATGCTGGCGTTAAAGGCTCAACTCTGGGGGCAAGTGGCCCGCAGTATGTAATGGTTCCGCAGAAACATGCCGAGCAGTTACGTGAGTCTTTAGCTTCTGGTGAAATCGCCGCCGTTCAGTCAACGCTGATCGCGGATGCATCATCAGTTAACAGCCGCAGCTATAAGGTTCGTTCAGGTGACACGCTTTCGGGCATTGCGTCACGTCTTGGCGTGAATGCGAAAGATCTGCAGCAGTGGAATAACCTGCGCAGCTCCGGCCTGAAAGTGGGTCAGACTCTGACGGTAGGTGCAGGTAGCAGCGCACAGCGTCTCGCCAGCAACAGCGATAGCATTACCTATCGCGTGCGCAAGGGTGATTCACTGTCCAGTATCGCAAGACGACACGGCGTAAACATCAAGGATGTGATGCGCTGGAACAATGATACTGACAATCTGAAACCTGGCGACCAGCTGACGCTGTTTGTGAAGAACAGCGCGACGCCAGACTCCTGATAGCACGATCGAAAGATAAAAAGGCACCGATTCCCCTCGGTGCCTTTTTTGTTTATTCCGCTTTTTGCGCTTCAGCCATGATGGTATCGCTGGTAAACGAGCCATCGTCCTGCAGTTCAAAGTACGCCTTTACCTCCGCGGACGCACTCTCCTGATACAGTCTGATCGCCTGGCTCAATGCTTCCGGGGTGCGCATACGCGCGATCCAGGAGCTGAACTCCAGCGGTAAACGATCGGTAATCAACGCGCGCGCGATCAGCCCCGCTTCAGTGATAAGCGACAACCACTCTCCGCTGGCGTAATTTTGCACGTGCGAGGTATCGCGCAGCGCTTCTACCGTCTGCAGCCAGATATTGCGCACCGGGTGTCCGGGAGACATCACATCCATAATGATGAAGGTGCCGCCCGGCTTCAGAACACGTTTGACCTCGCGCAATGCCTGGCCGACATCGTGCCAGTGGTGCGCGGAATAACGGCTGATCACCACCTCAAACGATGCATCATCGAACGGTAAGGATTCGGCATAGCCCTGGCGCGTATCGATGTTGTTCAGCCCTTTCGCTTTTGCCGCCCCGGCAACGACGTCCAGCATCTGGCTGGATAAGTCATACGCGGTAACGTGAGCGACCCGCTGCGCAGCCGTAAAGCTGGCATGCCCTGCCCCACAGCCTAAATCCAGCACGTGCGCCTGCGGGAACGCCGCCAGACGTTCACCGAGACGCACCAGATCGCGGCCAGAAGCATGCACGGCGCTGCTCAGATAGGCACTTGCCTGAGAACCAAACTGTTTTTCTACGTTGTCATGATGGGAGCGTGTTGTTGTCATCGTACTGTCCTTTGTGAGTGAAAAATAAAGGGCAGCACCCGCACAGGCCTGCCCCACGGCAGACCTGACACACCATTATTTATCAGGTTTGCCGGGACTGAATTCGACTAGTAGAGGGTTATGATCCGAGGCGCGCGTCACCAGAACCGAGGCATCGTGCACGCTCAAACCACGATAGAAGACAAAATCGAGAGGACGACCAAAGGCTTTTTTGCGCTGGTCATCGCTAAAACGAACTTCACGCAGCGACATTTCGCGCGCAAAGCGATACAGCGCATTCATGCGCGGACGACTCCAGGCATTGAAATCGCCAGCCATAATGATGGGACCGCTGTGATGGGCAATCTGATCGCCGATCGGAAGTAACTGCTTACTGTAGACATCCACGCCCAGGCTGAAGTTTACCGCGTGGATATTCACGACCATCAGCATTCGGGTATCCGGCAGCGGATAGACCGTCACCAGCGCCGATTTTGCCAGACGCAGGATAGGTTCACGTTCGCGCAGCGGGCAGCAATAGACCGGATGTGCTGCTGAAAGCGTCATCACACCTGAGGGGTGTTGCGGCAGGACAAACGCAGGCACCTGGTCGGCGGCAAGATAGTTCGTGGTGGCAAACCGTACCAGCTCGGGAGTAGTTTGCGCCTCCTGAAGCAGAACCAGATGGGCATCTTTTCCAAAATTCTTGAGCACCGATAACCATTCGGCACGCTGCTGCTTAAAGATATTCCACACCAGTACACGGATTTTCTCATCGCTGCTTAACGGTGTGCCGGCGGGTAATGCCTGGCTTATGCTCGCAAATGACCCCGGAGGCAAGATCCTCTCCGCGGGCATTCCGGCAACATAACGCATGGCATAGGTATTTTTTCGCACTTTTGGAAACAGCCTCTGTAACATGAACCAGCCCGGAAAACGGACTGGTTCTAATGTTATAGGGACTTTAGGTCATACTTTCAACGCAATTTCTGAGAAACCGCTTTCCAGTTTTGTAAGCAAGCACTTACTGATGTTAACCCAGCGCGACCCTGGCTGGCTTATCGAGACGTCCACTCAGTCCAATCAGCAGGAAGGCGACCAGGACAATCACCGCGCCAATCCACGGAGTCTGGGCTAATCCAATATGCGCTACGGTTTGTCCGCCAATGATGGAGCCCAGCGCAATGCCGATATTAAATGCGGCAATGTTCAGACCGGACGCCACATCCACCGCATTTGGCGTATAGAGCTCGGCTTTCTGGACAACGTAAACCTGAAGCCCGGGGACATTACCAAAGGCAAAGATCCCCATGACCAGCACAGTGACCAGCGCGGCGTAGTGTACCGAAGCCGTGAACTGGAAAATCATCAGCAGAACCACCAGGGCGGCGAAGATGAATTTCAGCGCCGGTACCGCACCATGCTTATCCGCAAGCTTGCCGCCCCAGATATTGCCAACGGCAACGGAAATACCGTATCCCAGCAAAATCCAGCTCACGGCATTAGGTGAAAAGCCTGCCAGGTCCTGCATCATCGGCGCCAGGAAGGTGAAAGCCGTGAATACGCCGCCATAGCCCAATGCAGTTACCGCGTAGATAATCAGCAAACGCGGATGCGTGAGCACCTTCAGCTGATCGCGCAGGCTGGCGCTCGCCCGGCCTGGGATATTCGACGGTACCAGCAGCAGGCTGGTCACCAGGGCGATGGCACCCAGTAAGGAGACGGCAAGGAACGTTTCACGCCAGCCGAAGTGTTGTCCGATAAACGTTCCCAGCGGTACGCCCGTAACGAGTGCAACGGTCAGTCCACCAAACATGATCGCAATCGCTGAAGCCGCTTTCTCTTTGGGCACCAGGCTGGTTGCAATGGTGGAACCAATCGAGAAGAACACGCCGTGTGCAAGGCCGGTTAACAGACGCGCAATCACCAGCGTGGTGTAGTCCGGCGCCTGCCAGGCCAGAATGTTGCCAGCGGTGAACAGCACCATCAGCGCGACTAACAGCTGCTTACGCGGAAAACGTCCGGTCAGGGCCGTCAGCACTGGCGCACCGACGGCGACGCCCAGGGCGTAGATAGACACCAGCAATCCGGCGGAAGGCAACGAGATCGCAAGCTGGTTAGCAATAGTGGGAACCAGGCCCACGATAACAAATTCGGTCGTGCCAATTGCGAAGGCACTGATCGTCAGGGCAAGTAGCGCCAGTGGCATAAAATACTCCGTATCATCAGGATTAAGATGACAGGCAGTATGCGCCAGTGCTTAAATAACAAAAATGGTCAAAATCTCAATAGAATTTTGCAGGTGGTGCAAAAATGAAAGCAACATCGGAAGAGCTGACAATCTTTGTCGCCGTCGTTGAAAGCGGCAGCTTTAGCCGCGCGGCCGAACAGCTGGGTCAGGCTAACTCAGCCATCAGCCGTTCGGTAAAAAAACTGGAGATGAAGCTTGGGGTGAGTCTGCTTAACCGAACGACGCGGCAGCTGAGCCTGACGGAAGAGGGAGAGCGTTACTTCCGCCGCGTGCAGTCGGTATTGCAGGAGATGGCTGCAGCGGAGACGGAGATTATGGAGACCCGCAGCACGCCGCGTGGGTTGCTGCGCATTGATGCGGCCACGCCGGTTGTGCTCCATTTTCTGATGCCGCTGATCAAACCTTTCCGCGAACGCTATCCGGAGATGACGCTTTCTCTGGTCTCCTCAGAGACGTTTATCAACCTCATCGAGCGGAAAGTGGATGTGGCTATCCGGGCGGGAACCCTGACAGATTCAAGCTTGCGTGCCCGCCCTCTGTTTGCCAGCTACCGCAAAATTATCGCATCGCCAGAGTATATTGCCAAACATGGGAAACCGGAGACGGTTGAAGAATTGAAGCAGCATCTGTGCCTTGGCTTTACGGAGCCGGTGTCGCTGAACACCTGGCCTGTCGCCTGTCATGATGGTCAACTTCATGAAATTACCTGCGGATTATCCTCAAACAGCGGGGAAACGCTGAAGCAGCTGTGTCTCGAAGGAAATGGTATCGCCTGCTTGTCAGACTATATGATTGACAAGGAGATAGCCCGGGGTGAACTGGTGGAGCTAATGGCCGATAAACGCCTGCCGGTCGAAATGCCTTTTAGCGCGGTGTATTACAGTGACAGAGCGGTGAGTACGCGCATTCGTGCCTTTATTGACTTCCTGAGTGAACATATAAAAACAGCTCCCGGAGGAGCTGTATGAGGGTTCAGGTTACAGAGGGCGGGTCAAACTTAATCCCAGTCAGGAGCTAAACCTTCCGGGCTTACCAGGCGATCGTTGCACTCCAGCGCTGCGATCGCTTTTTTATCGTCTGCATCCAGATGAAGATCCGCTGCTAAAAGGTTGCTGGCCAGGTTTTCACGCTTAGTTGATGATGGGATCACTGCATAACCTTCACCCATTGCCCATGCCAGAATCACCTGCGCAGCAGTCGCGTTATGTTTCTCTGCGATACGCGTAATTACCTCATCTTTCAGCGCCTTACCGTAGGCCAGCGTCATGTAGGAGGTGATGTGGATCTCGTGCTGTTTTGCCCAGTCCACGACTTTGCGGTTTTGCAGGTATGGCGACAGCTCAATCTGGTTAGTCGCAATATTTTCTGCGCCAACAGCAGCAATGGCTTTTTCCATCAGCGGAATGGTGAAGTTGGAGATCCCGATTTCGCGGGTTAAGCCCTGCTTTTTCGCTTCCAGCAATGCCTGCATGAATTCTTCTACTGAGACGGTATCATTCGGTGATGGCCAGTGGATCAGCGTCAGATCTACGTAGTCAGTACGCAGTTTTTTCAGGCTCTCTTTCAGGCTTGGGATCAGCTTATCTTTGCTGAGATTCTCAATCCAGATTTTCGTGGTGATAAACAGTTCATTACGCGGTACACCACTCTCTTCGAGAGCTTGTCCAACGGCAGCTTCGTTTTCATAGATCTGTGCCGTATCAACTGCACGATAGCCCAGTTCGAGTGCGGTTTTAACCGATGCGATAACAACGTCGTCTTTCAGGCGGAAAGTGCCCAGACCAAATGCAGGGAGAGTCATACTATTCCTCAATCATTATGTTCGTAAACTGAGGAAGATTATCGCTGGCGTTGTTATAGAGAAAAAGATCGCAAAACGCAGAGGATTTTTGCTAATTTCGCAATAATTAAACGTCAGATAAGAAAAAAGCCCTGAGCGTGAGCTCAGGGCTTTTAATAAGTGGCGGAACGGACGTCCGCTTGATATAAATCCGATTTGGTACGACACCGTCAACTAAACCCGCATAAATACAGTAAATCACGCTATTACCCGTCCGATGCATGTTAGCCCAATCCAAAGAAAGCTTCAATTAATGGCATACCAGATGGCATACTGAAGGTATACTCAGATTTAAAGGAAGCCACCACTTATGGCCTTACTCACTGATACCAAAGCCCGTCATATCAAACCCAATGACAAACCGATTTCTCATGGTGGTGTCACTGGCCTAACACTACATCCCTCTTCCACTAAAGGGCGAGGGAAATGGGTGCTACGCTACGTCAGCCCTGTCACTCAGAAACGACGAAATGCCGGTCTGGGCTCTTACCCCGAGATCAGCATTGCGGAAGCAGCTAAACTCGCTCAAACCATGCGAGAACAGTTATCGGCGGGAAATGACCCCCTTGAACTCAAAAAGGCGGAAACGACAAAAGTCGTAATTCCAACTTTTGAAGAAGCTGCACGAAAAGTTCATGCCGAGTTGCTGCCGGGATGGCGTAACAAAAAACATGGCAAGCAGTGGATATCCACGCTCGAACAGCATGTATTTCCAACGTTGGGGACCGTTTCTCTTGATGCAATAACCCCTGCCAATGTTGCAGATGTTTTGCGTCCTTCGTGGATGACTATCCCCGAAACCTCCGGACGGGTAAAGCAACGTATCCATAAAGTTATGCAATGGGCATGGGCTCATGGATTCTGTTCAGCCAATCCCGTCGATGTCGTCGACCACCTACTTCCCCAGCAGGTCAGCGTCAGTATACGTACTGAACATCAGCCTGCTATGCCCTGGAAAGTTATACCGTTATACATCGCCAGCCGCGTTTACACTGAAGATCGTTACAACGTTACCAGAGGATTACTATTGTTTGTCATACTGACAGCATGTCGTTCGGGTGAAGCTCGTGCGATGGAATGGTGCGAAATTGATTTTAAACGCAAGATTTGGACCATCCCGCCAGGTCGAATGAAAGGCGGCGTCCAGCACAGAGTGCCGCTGACTCAGCAGGCTATTGGGATACTTGAACAAATGAGAGGATTACATGAGACACTGGTATTCCCTTCCCCCAGAAAACAGACTGTTCTCTCGGATATGGTTTTGACATCATTTTTGCGTAAAACCAAGGCTATCAGCGATACCCAGGGACGGTTTGCTGTTGCGCATGGATTTCGTTCCAGCTTCCGTGACTGGTGCAGTGAACAACGCTATCCGCATGATTTGGCTGAACGAGCACTGGCTCATACTATCAGGAACAAATCTGAAGCAGCCTACCATCGAACGGACCTGTTGAATGAACGACGGCCGATGATGCAGGCATGGGCAGATTACGTTATGTCTGCGGTCTCTACGACCTGAGAAAGCCATTTTCCCATCTGCAGAAACTTTCAACCCACTCATATAATAGACCTGGAGGCATTTTTGTTTACCATTGAAGCTGCACGTGAAGAGGCGAATAGATTTCGAGAACTACTCGAAAAATGTGATCCATCGAAAACTTACCTCGTCCCTCACGGATTTCCTGTCATGAGCTGCAAGCTTTGCTCAATGCTACTCTCTTCCACTTTCTGCAATTATGGCCTGATCTGGAATTGAAGGGCGTCTCAGGAGTCACCGGTAAAAATGATGCGATTACTCACTTCTGGCTGGAAGTGGGTGATTACGTTATTGATATCACAGGGGATCAATACAATATCATTAGCACCAGCGAACTAAACGAAGCTATCGTAAAAAACAGGCCTTTTGTGCCTGTTCACGTCGCTCACCGAAAGGACAGCTATCTCTATAATTTATTTAAAATACAAGGGAGAGAACTCTTAACCTATGGATATCCGACAATCGGTAATGATTTTATTGATGAGATGGAATGCGATTATCGCCAGCTTGTCGGGTGAGGATGAACAATGCAGACCTGCACTTTTATTGGCAAGTCTGCAACTGAAGTTCTATTTGTCGCTCAAGGGCCGCTGTATTAACTGGCTCGTACCAAAGTTGCGATAACCGTCATGGAAGTCTTTACTGTATTCTTTGCTCAGATAGGCTACCCGTAGCAGAAAGTCATAATAATCAGCACTTAACGTTAACGCATCATCCCGAGTGAACCACGCGCTATGATTCTTCGGAAAGTGCGGGAGATAAGCATATTCAGGATAATCAAGCCCAATGGCGCTGCACCAGGCTTTCTGTATCCGGGTCCCCATATTATCAGCGTCAGGCTTTGTATAATCTCCCAGATAGGCATAGGCCTCTCTGTCAAACAGCAGAAGCAGATGGTAGTGAGGATGTTCCCCGGTAACACGCTCTCTGGCCCAGATATAGCCGAGTGGCACAGGCTCACCAGGCCTGCCGGAACGCTTGTACTCTTCCCTTAACTGACTTTTAAGGGATTCCAGGGCTCGTGTAATGGCTTTCTCATCATCCTTCTGAAAGCATATCGGCAAGTCCGGCTCTCCTGGCACATGGGACTTAGCAAACCTCAGGTCAGCGCGTAATGCGAATATCCGGTTATAGTTTTCCAGATAATTAGATATTACAGTAAGCGATCGACGAAGCATATGGCCTGATATTCTCGAATCATATTTATCTTCAGCTTCCTTCCGCAGGAATTCAAACTCTCTCTCAGTTAAATCATAAGGTGATTTCATAATAATATCTTTTAGCAAAATTCATTATATAATGGGTAGCAGCTTGCTACCCAATTAAGCGCACAGGTTCCCCCACGGGGATGTATTATCTCTGCTGATATACAGGTTTGATTATTATGTTGGCATATACCGATGTTTAGTGTATTGACGTAAGAGTACCTACTAACAACGATAAATATAATACCTACCAACTAGACAGATATAATACATATACCGAATAATCAATACGGATAATAACTCCACTCACAACAACGAAACCCGCAGCACACGAAGGGTTATGAGATGCATAACCACCTGATAAATCTTAAAAATCACTCTGAAGTTATTCTCTCAGCGGGACGCTACTGATAGCACTACCTCCCCCATGATATTCTGGTATACCTTTCAAAGCTTTGTGTTCTGTATCCAGTTCTGAAGGTGCCATTTCGAAAGCCAGGTATTTGACATAATGCGTTCCGCTTGCGTCTTCCCACAACTGGACTTTCCCTTCATCAGCAAGTTGTTCCAGAACAGGCTCAAGATCAGCTTTTTTTCTGAGCGAACGATGTATATCCTGCATCATGTCACGCCTTAAAAAATCATAAGACCCATTTTTAACAAGGTGATTTTCAAGCCACCTGAGCACTCTTTCAGAATGGGAAGGCCCCCTGACAACATCCATTTTTACAATAAAATGATTAAGGTGCCATTCCGATATTAACAACGCAGCTTCCAGTGTTTCCCGCGTAATAACGGTTGAGTCAGGGGTGATAAACAACTGCATCACAGCAGCACTCCTCGCGGTATGTTCGCAGTACCGTGCAGCCCAGTCGTTATGATGGTACAGTTTTCCCCCCGGCAGCATCAGATGCTTAACGTGCCTGCCAACATCACGCAACCGCTGCTTTGCGTCAGGAGCAAAAGTCATACAGATTCGGGGTTGATTTTTTTTTCTGCGTTCTATCCCGGCAAGTAAATGTTTTTTCTGAATGGCATAAAACTTTTCCAGATCGGACTCATCGCCAGAAACCAGCTCATCAATATCAATCTGTCTGGTGAGTAACGTGAGATCCATAGTTAACGTACGCGCATAAATTCCAGTAGCTCGTATTGCGTTACCCAGTGATTTCAGTGTGCAGTCATGTGGCTCCGGCTGTGTCATCAACAGCATGCCAAGCCGGGGATCTTTAATATCCTGACTCCCCGTTGACGCACGACTGACCCGATAATCGTCACCGCACCATAGCGTATTATAAATTGCGATCTTACGGCGCATGATGCTTTCATACAGAGCACTTCCCTCGTCAGAGGTAATACCCAGACTGGAGTATTGCCCCAACTCTTTCAGAAGGGCTTCCGGCGTGGGATCCGTTACCGTCAGATGCACCCTTACAGGCTTAACCGGTTCATTTCTGAGACATTCATCCAGTTCATATCTGGCCGTCTCCACTCCCTCTTTCTGGCGCACTGCTTTCTGAAGCGATTTCTTAAGGCTCTTACATTCTTCATCCCATAGCACGTATTGCCGTTCATACTCCTTCAGCATGACTGAAAACACCTCAGCTAACTCACGTTCAGTCTGATGAATTTTCGCCATGATGAGCCTGTATACTGTCGTTTTTTTGCTTCCGGACCTTGCCAGTATTATGTGAAAATGCGATATGGGAACGATAATGCCATCATCAATTTCAACATCATACATATCCTGGCAGGCCAGAGCCATGCTCCCCTGGAGGGTTGCAAAGATAAGCTCAACCGCCGCGCTGGTTTTGCCATAAATGAAAGAAATGATTTGTTGAAAAAAAGTCAAAATTGCTCTGGAGTTCAGATTAACATGATGATTTTCAGTTTTTTTATGGGTAAGTTTCATTGCATAGTCTCTTTTGAGAAAAAATTAAACGCTTCTGGAAGCGATCCACTCATCAACGGAAGTGGAACGCCATCCAACGGAAGCAGCACCAAGTCTCACGGGTTTTGGAAACGTCTCGTCGTAATACCTGGATTCGGGATTTAGCTTTTCATAGATAGTTGACCGGGACAGACCAACTATCTTCGTCAGTTCTCTCATGCGCAGAATGCGCTGCTGTGGCTCTGGTTGCCTGGTGTAAACAGATGACATTTTTGATTCTCCTGTTGGATGTCTCTGGCTGTGGTCGCACTTTTGCACAGGATCTGGGATAGTGTCCCCGTAAAAGAAACGAAACCAACTGCAGGGAGTCACTGTGCATACTTTTGCAAACCTGATGTACAACGTTTACGAGTCCTTCGGCCTGTTCCAGAAAGGGACTCGCCAGGCAGACATACGTGGATTCGCTAACTTTTCAGGCCACCAGTGTTTTTTCGATAACAATGATGACGAAGAGCTAAAGGAAGAGAAACGCTATAATGAAATCATCAGACACCTTGATGAAGAGGGGGTGTTCAGTACGGAGCAAAGAAGGGAGATTTTTCAAAAATATGAGCAACTTTATAATGCTCTGATGACCCGGCCGGTTTTTACCGAACTCTGTCGTAAACAAATACAAACCCGCTATGCCCAGTATATACTCCCCAGGCTCATCGCACTTGATATCTATAAAACTTACAACGCTGAAAACAAAAATAGCTTCTATCACCACATACACATTTTCTTGCAAAAAGATTATTGCCCATGCTGGCAGGAGAAAAAGAAAGGGGCTTTTTCTGCCGTTCGGCAGTATCTGAAGAACTCAATAAGAGAACAAGAATTCTCTCATAAAGAAAATCTGACACCTCTTTTTAAAGTAATTGAAAACATCCGCCCTGGTAACACACAGAAAAAAGGTGCGCTGGATACATCAATTATAGAATGTCTTGATGCGTATTCTGGTATTGTCGACGATGAGACACTGAACAGCATCAGAATCAACCTTGATAATATAAAAAAAGCCCATTACTCCCTTACCGTACTCCTTAATGTCGAACGAAAACTCCCTGTCATTAATATCATCTCACGGTACTACAGAAACTATGTAAACAATGGAATAAAACCCGGCAATATATCAGAAATGTTATGCAGACTACTGTATGAACCAGAACCCCAAGATTTTATCCATCATGATACCATGATTAACTCAATTGCGAATTATTATCATAAGAGAGCAATAAAACCGATCTCCCTGAATATAAACGAGGAATGTTTACAGAGCATCAGCGCATTAAAAAACATCGTTTTCAACTTCAATGATAAAACCATTATCTCCGAAGCACAGTTAACTGACATTGCTGTAAAATTAAAAAAAGAACCCCATAAACAGGTTGTTCAACCGTATTTTGAACTCTGGAAACTTATAGATTTAATCAGTAAAGGGGAAACAGAGGAAGCCTATGAGAAAGTCAAAATTATTTCTCTGGATGTTTTACCTGTAGGATATCTGACATCCGCTTTTTTAGTTATCCATATTGCATTACGCATAAAGTTCGAGAGGAAAACCGTTAAAAAAGGTGTTTTCTCATCATCTGTAACAACTATTCTTGAAAATCAGGGGATTTATGCTGACTATATCCCCGTCAGTCAGGCTTATACAGAAACCCACAGTGACGGTTCTGTGATGAAAAGTACTCTCTTTTCTGAATCCATTTTATCAGATGCCAACAATCTGACCATCATGCGTTCGGTAAGGATGTATAATAACATGGTCAGGAGAATAAGTGACTGGAATGACCTTGAGCTGGAAGGCATTTATCCTGAGTCTGTTTACGGGCTTCTGGATAAAGTTGACACTATCCTGGGTAAGATACTCAAGATTATCTCTTTTGAAAAAATCACTTCCAGCCAGGATTTAGCTTTCATCCTGAAAAATAAAAAAGTTCTGACTCGAGGCGAACTGAATAATAGCCTTATTGGCATACTGATTAACTGTCCGCTTTTGGCGTGCGTACGGGACCTGGAGAGTTTAATAAAACATCTTCGCTGTCCGGGGGAGGAAATAAGGAATATGATTCTTTCAGTTAACAAAAAACACTGGGAATTGATATATGGAGCCCTGACAATTCTGGATGAAGAAAGAAAAATACAGACAGGAAAAACACAAGGAAGTGGAAAATAATTGCATATTCTCACATTCCCCCCGGCTACAGTGGCTACGCGTAGCCACTGTAGCCGGGGGGCTTACATTGAAAGTAACATTTTACTGTTCAGAAAAATCAGGTGAATCAAGGCACAGGCAAGCCCTGGCCTTTTTTGATGTTATATCAATACCCGAACCAGGTCGCTACTGCTCCCAGGAGAAAAATTGATTCGTAGCCATTCGTTTATTACTCAGATAACTCCAGTAGTTTATAAAACACTTCGTTGCCCACTCTATCTGATTAGTTGAGGCAATAACCAATCCAGGATTATTCTGTGACAAAGAACAACGTCGGGTGATATTAAGTGATGATGTAAGGTTCATTTGTGCAGCAGAGAGATTAGTAAGCATACGCCGGATTCTCTCAGACCTCTGCATCAGCTGGATAGAAAAACAAATTTAACTACCGCAAGATTTTTTATTCTTGGAGAATACCAGCTTACGAAATTTTGCTGAATAGCTTGTTGTTAAGAGCTTTAGCCACTGCCCTGACAATTCTGGTAGCCCCAACAGAATAAGAAACCATCCCTACTCTGCGGTATGAAAAATTAATTGGTTGAGCATTAATGGAGCTACTCACCAACAGTATTTCAGCTAAGGATCTGGCGTGTTCTCTGCCAGAATAACTTATCAAATATTATATCATTACACCATAAATAAAAAAAAGGACGCTCAGCCTTCATGGCCGGGCATCCTTTTATCGTTATTTCCTTTTTAGTGTACAAAAGAACGCCACAATTTCAGAGTCTATAGATGGGAACGAAAATTTTCACATTGACTGCTGAGTCATCCGCCGCTCAATGTCATTGTTATTTAATGTCGACAATGAGCAAACAGCGGAAGTTCATGCCCCACCCCCAAAATCACACGGAAATTCTATTTCTGAATAGAGTCAGATTTTAGCTCAGAGCCAAGTGCTTTGAATTAAAACCTACATAATTATGAAACGCACTACTACATATCCAGTGCCATCCTATGGATAACCATGTAACAGGTAGCAAACTTTGAGCTTATTGGGTGAAATTAGTAGCCTCTCCGGATTTTTTGCTTAAGATCGGAGTGGAATGTGTCTGCATTTATTTTATCTATATGACGCATTGCCTCGCTTCCATTGAGAGACTCAAGGGTAATCTGACGCTTCCCGCTTATTTCATTCCTGTAAGATTGAATGAACAATTCAATATCAGCAGGCTTTGTCATCTGCGGCCATTTACTCAGATACTCAGGCAGTTCACTAACTGTCGTTCTGTACGAGCAAATCCTGCGATGAGTGATTGTGGCCTCACCTATTTCGAATGGAACCCACCAGGACTGTGCCGTTTGACTAGAAACTACCGCAATGAGGTGCGTGCTTTCACTAATTCGCCGAGTTATTACACTAGTTATATCATCGGTGGATTGCGACTCAACATCAAGAACATCAAGATATGTAGAGATACCTTCTCTTGTAAGTCTGTTATTGATCGTCATGGCCTGTGCTCGATCAGTGTGGCGATAACTGATAAAAACTGTCATTAGAAACGTCCTTTAGCTACTAGTTCACGATAATAAGCACCAAGTACTGTAAGGCGGAAGCCAGTTGAGTGAAATGCAGCGAAATACATATGCATGGCTTCAACTGGCTAAAAAAAGCTATGGCGGTTAAGCTTATGAAGTTGTGCAAAAGCCTCACCGCGCTTCGGATTAAAAAAGTTTCCTCCGCTGGCTCATACCTTGAATAAAAAGGGAAATTTTTTGTTTTCCCACGAAAAAAGAGGATTAAATTAACCCTTTTTCAATGAGCCGTCGGTAATGCTCGCCTAATACTGTAAGCCTACAGGACTTGTTTTCCATCGCAGCAAAGTACATATGAGGCGCATCCTCAGGAACGAGAAGATTGACGCGATTAAATTGCTGGAGAATTGCAAAAACCTCCGTTTTATCTGGATCAGGACAATCACTTTTCGGTTCGTAAGATGGATCTAATTGAAATTTAAAGCCGGGCTGTGGGAAGTAATCTACTAACTTCCTCAAATCGGCCAAATCTAATGGAGATTGCACACTTCTTAGTGAAACGAAGCTTTTGACGTTTGTTTTGAATAAAGGTCGTTGATCCCAAGCTCCCAAAGACTGATCAATGTGTGCATAAACACTGCCTGGAGTAATATCACCAATCAAATTTGCAGCAGAGCCGTTTAAAGCATCAACTAGCAATGTAGTGAAAATCCCAGACCCATTTTCCTCCATCGAATACTGCTCTTCAGTTGATGCTGTAAGGATAGTCATCCCTTCGGTAAGCTCTGCGGTTGGATCACTTCTATCTTTGCTACCTGCAACACCTGAGTGGCAACTATCCAAAATTATTATTTTGTTTCGCGCTCTGGATTTATTGGCTATGTGTATTAACTCATGGAGTGAAAAACCATCATCACCAGTTTCACAATCACTACCACAAAGAAAACCGCCAACACTTTCTATATAACCATGACCAGCGAAGTAGAATAAGGCTACATCACTGTCACCTTCAAATAATTGCTCCGCTGCTTGTTTTATTTCTTTTCTGATTATAGGCTTTGTCGGACCAGTAGCCGTCATCAACTTAACGGCAAAGTTAACTGAGCCATCAGAGTGTCGTTCGAGTACACTCTTTACACTGTATGCATCATTAACACACCCAAATAAAGGGGATATTTTATCGTAATGATCAATACCAATAACTAACGCCTTTCTCATTTAGTTACCTCATAAAGAATCGATAAAGGATTTAATCCCATCCCATGTCCATACTACTGGAGATAATCCATCTGGCTTGGTTCGATCTTCTTTATAAATCCAAAGAGGAAGAATAGGTTTGTCTTCCTCTTTAGCACATTCTATCTCCCACTTCTGTCCAGTTGATGTTAAAGAATCTGAGCTAATCAATGCAATAACACCATCAGATCGTTTAATCCTGGTTCTGACCTTATCTTTCCAACCGCTTTCGTATGCCTCTTTAACAGACATATCAATATATTCAAACTCACATTTTGTATTAAGAGATTGACCTTTTAAAAGATCTCTCATTCTTTCATCTTCAATAGCAAAGGCAACGAATATAACTTTCTTTGATTCAGCCATGTTTATAACATCCTTCTGCGCAAAGTTGAATAACTAACACCGATTTTGAGTCAAGCTTTTATAGCCTCTCTAAGCTTATAATAAATACCACCGTTGATCTACAACTGCTGACCCATTCCCCGTTAATCAACACTAAGTGCTGTTAGCTACTTCCGCCTTTGGCACAAAGCAGCGCATCGAAAGTGGCTAACTGAAATCTGAATCAATACAAGCACCAGGTTCTGGAATCAAACGTAACACCGAGAACCCGCCGTCGTCAGGCAACCGTTCAGCATGCAGATTACACTGCGCCAGTAATGCAGGAATGCCGGTGATATCGCCAGTAAGCCGCAGCTCCATCGGCTTAATAAGTTCGCCTTTGTCGGTGAAGACCTGATGCAGTTCTTCTTTCGGGGTATAAATCGCACAGACATCACCCGCCAGTTTGGCTTTTTCTTCCCATTCCTTTGCTGAAACCAGCTAGTCTACCCAGCCCATTGCCCGCAGCGTGTCGATCATATACGTAAAACGGAACAACGTGCTCTGCTGCGTAAGCTTGCCAGCGCTGGCGAGCCAGATGTACTCCACCTTGCTGTAAAGCCGCGCTGATGGTCAGTAACGTTTCCCCTGTTCCTGCAGCCAGATAATGTCCGATGCTAACGTTCGGGGAAGTAATTTGCGTTTCTGTGCCGTCAGTAACCACTGCATGATGAACATGTGCGTCTGCAGGCCCGAAAGTGCTTTACCTTCCTGTCTGGCAAAACCAACGGCTACCAGGATGCACCAGACCAGGTGCGCAAGTTCTTCGGTCGGGCGTTTTGGAAGAGTTACTGTCAAACGGCACTCCAGATTATGGTATTAATTAATGAACGTCAGACAGATTATCGCATCGGTTTGTTATAAGCTGCTACCTGGCTTACACCAGGTTCATGTGGATCGATATGAATCATCACGTTGAGAACATTGTGGTCGGCCATCACCCGGTTATGCGCATCGACGGCAATATCGTGCCCGGCAATAACAGACAGTTCGCCAGGAACCTCAATATGCACATCCACCAGAATGAGATCGCCAGACTTGCGGGTTTTCAGGTCATGGAGGCCAGCAACACCCGGTGTGGAGAGAAGGGTCTCTTTGATTGCCTGCTCTGTAACAGGATCCACTGAACGATCCATCAGGTCATGCAAAGCGTTAAACGCGAACGAATACCCCATCCGGGCCACCAGCACGCCGACAATCAACGCTGCAATAGGATCGCAGTACGGATGCCCCATGAGATTCCCGATGATACCGATCGCTACCACCAGCGACGACGCCGCGTCTGAACGGGCATGCCAGGCATTGGCAATTAACAGTGAAGACTTAATCCGTGTCGCGACAGCGAGCATATAGCGGAATAACAGTTCTTTGGCGGCGAGTGCGCCCAGCGCAACCCAGAGGGCGACAATGTGGACCGTCGGGATAGTTTCGGGATGTAATATTTTCCCGATGGCAGACCAGAGCATGCCCATACCGACAAAAAATAACAACGCCCCCAGTATCATCGATGCACCATTCTCATAGCGCCAGTGTCCGTAGTGGTGATCACTGTCCGACGGTTTACGACTTTTGATGTTGGCGATCAGCACAACAAAATCGGCCACTAAATCCGAGAGGGAATGTATACCATTAGCAACCAGCCCCTGTGAGCCGGAAAACAGCCCCGCCGTTATCTGAAAAAGTGACAGCAAGATATTCACCACAAGACTGACCAGTGTGCTTTTTTTTCGCAGCCCCTGAACGTGCATTAAATTCGTCAGCAGGGGTATGCATGAGACTTCCTTTTTTAAATACAGAGACTGTAATGCTGAAATATTCCGAAAGGGTTATTGGTTGTATGTTTATCGTTAAAAACGAATTATGGAAGGTATTAATGACATTAATTATAAATATGATTTCTTTGGTTAATAGTAGTCCATTATCAAGGGACGGTTTTCAGTAAAAGAAAACCGCCCTGATGTTTTATTTCACTACTGCACGAACCGCTTTTTTCTTTGCTTTACGGACTGCTTTCTTTTTAACATGTTTCTTCGACGCCTTCGTAGCATCCTGTTTGAGCGTACCAGCCTGTGCGTGCTGAACGGGCTGATTCATCTGAGAGGCCGAAACAGCAGCGAATGAACCTGTCGCAAAGAGAGACAGCGTAGAGCTCAGAAGAACAACGGATAACTTTGACATGGCAACATCTCCAGTGTGTTGGGGGAATATCGCCGTTGAAAATGTGACCGGGAGAGCCGTAGAGTCAATCCTGGTAACCGTAACCCGCTTACCAGGGATCATTTATCCCTGTTTTTCTGTGGTTTAATTCTGAATGCTGCGCCACTGGGCTGACGAATGCCCATTTTGTCCTGCGCCTGATTAGCAGCCCGGTTCAGGGCGCGGATATTCAGCTTCTCATCCTCCGGCGGCGGCGCAAGAGTCGAATAACACTGACGCCGTTTCTGACTGACCCATTCGCGCTGTGCGTCCGTATCACACCTGTCCATCACGGCCAGCCAACGGGCTGCCGCCCTTCGCCACAGCCCGGCGTTCTCCAGCTTTTCAGCTATAGCATCACTGACCATACCTGGCCCCCCGTGTTCTTGTTGATAATGGTTCATCGTTCCGGCATGACAGCATATCGCCTGCCCGTTGCGCCATAATGGCCGGTCGTAGCCCTGTGATTTGTCGCCCACTGAACAGGAATGCGCCAGCATCAACCAGCTTTATGATTTCCCTGGTCACCGTTTCCGGCGTGACGCCAATGTAGTTCGCAATATCGCAGCGCAGCATTGGTAGACGAAAATCCCGCACGATGCATCCCTGAAAGCCATAGCGGACAGCAAGGTCATAAATAAACCCCGCCAGTTTCTCACCGGCACTAGGCGTGGTCAGTTGACGGAAGCGGGCTTTGTTCAGGCGTAAGTGCTCACTCATCATCCGGTAAATGTACCGGCGTTCATCGCAGGTATCCATAAACTCGCTTAACTGTGTCGATGGCAGGTGGTGCACCGCACAGTCATCAGTCACCTGCGCATACCCCCGGTGGCATTCGCCGGAAAGCTCATCCACGCCGATATACTCACCGGGCAGATAAAAGCCGGTGATCTGTTCTTCCCCGCTGGCGTTAAGATAAAACGTTTTGACGGCACCGAATTTAATCAGCCAGAGTCCACTGCACTTATCACCGGCACACCACAGATATTTCTTTTTACCGTATTGCCGGGACGGCCTCTGCCTGATGGCATCCCGTAACAGATTTTTCATAGTCAGACCTGTAACCATTCACCCGCCAGCCATGTTTTCAGGTGCAAGCGTAAAATCCAGCACAACAATATTCTGCAGTACCGGTCTAAAAATGGATTTCAGCGCATCATGAGCCGGATGCGGCAGGTAGCGCTGACGGGCCGCATCATCGGCGAACGTCATCAGCACACAGTGCGTATAGCCTGAGTTTTTTCCTTCCGGGCTGTCGTTGACACCCCATTCCACGCGAGTGACGCCCTCCACCTGCTGCGGAATACGCAAAAAGGCCAGCCTGACCACATCGATTTGAGCAGGCAACGCATCGTCAGTGAGCGTGATAAACAGAATGTGTCGGATCATGTTTAACTCCAGTAATAACGGGGGGCAGCGTAAAGGCCACATGTTCAGGATCGACCGGTGTGACTCGAATAATACCTTCACCGGGAATATCGATTATCAGCCACCAGGAACAGCGACAGCGGTATCATCACCGGCAGGGTACTGTGCTTTCCTGAAATAAACTCGCTTCATAACTCATGTAATTTTCCATGTCGCCTGCTGCTGTAATGTGACAAAACGAGTGAATAACGATTGTTTAAAGGTTGCTTTACCCGCATCGTAAAACAATGGCTCATCGATGAATATGTCGATAAAAAAAGGGACGGGGATTTTCTGCCCTTTGCCCATCGAACGGTCCAGACCGTGCATGTAGACGGGGATGATCGGCACCTCCTGGCACTGCTGGCTTAGGTGCCAGATGCCGGATTTTATCTCTGAAAATTTCCCCGGCTCGCCGCGCGTGCCTTCAGGGAAAATAATCACAATTTTCTTTGCTGCCAGCGCATCGACGCAGGCCTGTAGCGGATTTGCCTGATGGGCTCCGCGATAAACGGGAATGATGCCAATGACCTTCAGTGCGAACCAGCCAATCACTTTGTTACGCAGGAAATAATCTGCTGCCGCCACGGGCTGCACGTTCACCAGCGTTGAAAGCGGAAACAGCGTGAACAGCGTCAACACATCCAGATGGCTGTTGTGGTTTGCCACGATAATGGCCGGGCCTTCCACTGGCAACTTTTTACGACCTGACACGCGAACGCCCAGCCAAATCCAGACCACGGGGTACGCGATGCATAACGTAAAGATCCAGCGCAGAAAACGGTTCATCTGCTCCCCTTATATGTAGAAGTAGTAATAGAAGTGGAAGAATAGCGGCGCGGTGTAAATCAGCGAATCCAGACGGTCAAGGATACCACCATGCCCCGGCAGCAATTTTCCGGAGTCTTTCACACCAAAATCACGCTTGATGGCCGACATCACCACATCGCCGCAAAACCCGCTCAGGCCGATAATCACCCCGGCACCCAGCGAGTGGATCCCGTTCATTGGCGTCAGCAGCGGGCCGAAAATGGCCGTCAGCAGCGTGGTGGTCAGCACGCCTCCCAGCAATCCGGCCAGCGTTTTATTCGGACTGACCTTCGGCGTGACCTTGATTTTGCCCAGTGATTTTCCCCACAGATACTGCGCAATATCATTAAGCTCTGTGGTTGCCACCAGGAATATCACCAACAGCGCGCTAGCTTTGGTATCCACGCCTGGCAACATCATCAGGAACGCAACGTGGCTTAAAGCAAAGACCGTGGTCATCATGCCCCAGTGCATGACGGATGCTGAGTGTAAGAATCCTTTTGTATCGCCAGCGAGCACCATGCGGGCGGGAAGGAATAAGAAAACGTAAATCGGAATGAAGATAATGAACATGCCGTACCACGACATCCCAACCCAGATATATTGCAGCGGGATAGCAGCATACATCCACAGCAACGGCACGCTGTCGGAACGGCGAGTCGGAGCCAGCGTCAGATATTCCTTCAGTGACAGGAAGCTGAGAAATCCGAAGAAGGTGAGTGCCAGCCCTTTGGGTGAAAGCATCGCCAGCGAAAACAAACCAACGATGACCCACCAACTGTTGATCCGTTGCTGAAGCTCAAGCCAGTCACGCTGTGGGCGGCATTTTTTTAAGACGAAGATAATAACGCTCGCCAGCACTAACACGCTGAAGATCCCACTGAGGCAGTAATACAACTTGTGCAGAGAATCAGGCATTTTTGGCCTCCAGAGCGCTGCGACAACGATTGATTGAGGTCCAGGCCAGCGGCCCTACTGAAGCACCAAAGATGATATTGGCAACAATTGTGTACTGCGGCCAAAGTGCGATAAATAAACCTAAAGCCCCCAGCACAAAGGCACGGTCACTTTTTCCCATCGGACCACGATAATTTCGGCTCCCCGTCAGCGTCTGAGCAATAACACCACAAAACTCTGTCAGCCAGGATAACATTACCACCAGCACAACCAGCCACGGTGAAACTCCGGTCACAAAAGCAAACGCGAGATAGAGTGCTGCGTCAGCGATAATATCGCCAACCTCGTTGAGAATGGCACCGAGCTGAGATTGCTGGTTGAATTCTCGCGCCAGCATCCCATCAATAGCATTCAGCCCCATCCGGAAAAATAAGAAGACCGACAGTGAGATAAAAAACAGCGGGACTGGGAAGCACATCAGCACGCCGCCAAGTAGGATTGAGGCCAGCATTGCAAACAGAGTTACCTGGTTTGCGGTCACCCCTATGGCATGCAGCCTGGCGACTGTGGGGCGAAGTAAATTCTGAAATTTAGGTTTGATATCATACAACGTCATTTTATGGTTCCAGCCCTGGTTGGATTTTTTTATTTCATTATAATATTAATCATGCATGGTTTATACAGACACAGTATGAGTTGTTAAGTGTGGATTTCATTTCCTCATACATTTTTTTAGCATTTTTCAGTTCTGAAGAAGAAAGCTCTTTAGCGATAATGTCTCGCTCATTACTTGAATCAGGTGTTGCATCCGCACCAATTGAACACCATGCCCAGGCGGTAGTCGCATCTTTTTTTACCGTAATACCGTTATGAAGATAATGGCATACTCTATAGGCAGCGTAGGTGTATCCCTGGTTTGCAGCTTTCTGATACCAGAATAATGCACGCTCAGGATTTACAGGCTCAATCTCCTCATAAATTTCCCCCAGTCGTTCTTGTGCCCACATGCTGCCATTTTTCGCCGACTTTTCGAACCATTTAACCGCTTCATCTTTCTTTCCTTCGTGAAGAAGGACCATTCCAACGGCAAATTGTCCGTCTTTGTTACCTTTTTTTGCTGAATTAAAAAACCAGTTAAAAGACTCGGTATCGTTTTTTCGTTTATCACGCAGAAAATATCCAAGCTGAAGCATTCCCTCCGATGAACCATTGTTTGCGGAGGCTGTCAGCCACTTTTCCTTTAATTCGTTTTTGTTTTTTAATAACATGAAAGGATACTCATCCAGCAATTTTGCTAATTCAAGTTGATCGCTGGCGCTACCAGATTGTGCCCAGGAGGAATACCAATACAGGGATTTTTCTGTGTCTGGATTACCACGTTCACCTCTGGCATACACCGCAGCCAGCGCTTTCTGAGCAGGCCGATATCCCTGTCTTGCAGCTCGCTGATACCACTCTGTATGTTTGGGTTCATTACGGCGTGGATAAGAGTTTTCATAAGCAGAATCAGCATCAAGTATTGTCGCAAAATCATATTCTGCTTTGACATCGCCTGATTTGGCTTGTGTTTCTATTTCATGATAACGGCCACGCAATACCTCGAATCGCTTACTGGCCTCTTCTGATTTGCCAAAAGCGATGGCACGCCTGTAATAAAACAATGCCTGCCCCAGATTTTCTTCTATGCCAATACCACTTTCTAAACGTTTTGCCAGTTCGAGATTAGCCTCTGCATCACCACGGCCTGCTTTTAATACTAATTTGTGAGTTTCATCTGAATTTGCAAATACAGCCAATGTCGTAATTAATGACATAATTAGAGTCATAAATGGCATTATTCTTTTCATGGTTGCTTCTTCCTAGTATTTTGGTTTAGTAAATGGAGTAATCCTATATTAAGATAAATGTTTTCTGTTTTGATATCAGAGAGTGTTTATAACTGAGACTCTTTTTTTGTAGTGTATTCTTTCAGTTAACAGCTAAAAACCAAAGCTAATCATGATTTTTAGTCGTCAGCAATGATGAAAGTGGTTTTGTCTTGCTTAACTGGCTTAAGTTAATTAACAACACTTAACTGTACTGGCGTGAAATTTTCTATTGTCTTGCCGGTGACTATTTTACCCTGCAAGGTGAGTTTATTTCCTATCATATGTTCATAAGACTGGTACTTCTCTGATGGGACAAGCAATTGAACGTATCGGTCCCACCCTGGTTTGTCCATGTCAACACCAGCAACACATTGAAGACCTATAGTTTTTAGTTCTAAATCCTCTTCTGAGTGTTTGTTTTTGCCATCATTTACTGAGTGTTTTCTTTTAATTAAAACACCCTCTAAGGTGATAATATCATCATTCCTGTTACAAGTGGAATCCAATTCGATATAAGATAAAACATATTTTCCTTTTTTTTCGTCAAATTCAAAAGAAGAATTGCGGTAAATATCGAATGGTTCAGGACGTAAAAAGATTGCGTGTTTGTAACTATCCATATTCCTCTTGCAATTTCCCACGCC
This sequence comes from Enterobacter cloacae complex sp. ESBL7, assembly GCF_041679625.1. Classification (NCBI taxonomy): domain Bacteria; kingdom Pseudomonadati; phylum Pseudomonadota; class Gammaproteobacteria; order Enterobacterales; family Enterobacteriaceae; genus Enterobacter; species Enterobacter cloacae complex sp. ESBL7. The sequence continues at coordinate 1,774 of NZ_JBGORN010000017.1, read as the reverse complement.
ATTGATCATGATGTTCCTGTATTCGCTCCAGTTTTTTTTCAACCCGATATGACCAATAACATTATCTGCTCCAGTTGTTAGATTCACTGATGTATTATCCATCACGTATTTGATATCATTATTATACAATGCCTGACAGAATGATGTCGTGTTCTCAATATATAATTTCTTTTTCTCTTGTGATTCAGTGGTAAGTAGCTTTTTTAGCAACTTAATATTCCCATGTTCAGTTTCAGTAATAAATGCATCAACATTATTATATTGAGGGTTATACCAAGGCTGTTTTCTGAAGTACTGGTCCATCGCTCCGCCTGGTGTAAAGATATAACCATAACGAGCATAAATTTCATTTAACATGATCTTCAAATCAGTAACAGAATGCGCATTCGTCTCTTTAGTTCTAATGGTAAGATCAGTTCGGGATGCTTCAGGAAATTTACCGTTGAGGACGATATTCTTTATCTGCGGAGAAAATCCATAGTGATCACCATAGTCCAGCAATGTTCCTTTCATTCCTTCAGGAATGGTCCCTGCTTTTGCTGAACTAGCAAGTATCCCAATACAGCGTATCTGTGCGTTTTCTTTAGCTATAATCGTATCATCATCTTTCTCTATAAGTTGCAAAGTACACCATGGTGCTCCCTGAACGGTAGATGAGTCATCCGGAATAACCCGTTGCCAGTGCGTTGGGTTATCCGAATCAGCATAAATCCCCATCCACTGGTCAACCGTCACTTCATACTCATCACTTTCACCACCCCAGAATGGTTCATCACTTTTTCCGAAAAAATTAAAATCGCTGAGATTATAATCTGTTTCCTTTCCATTGAAATATATTTTCTTTCCTGGGGGGGTTATCTTTTTCTGCCATTGCAAAATTAAATGGAAAACAAAATACGACTATCAAAGTAATAAATATTTTCATTAATAAAATCTCGTCTATTTTTGTATTCCAACCCATTCAATCGTGTTTTCGCATGGAACGTCGGTCAGCGATTCACGACGAATTAGCGATCTTCACTGTGCGAATATACAGACTGTGCCTGTGCGTATACAGACACGCATTTTCGATGATCTGTGCTTCCCTACCCAACGCCACGCATCAATTGACAGGCTGAAATAATCAATGTATTTCATATCCATGAGCGACTGAAAAAAATAACGCAACCGGCTGAATATGTCGTAGCTGCATTTACTTGCTGGTCGTAGCATTTCTTTTTCTGCGGAGCAATCGCTCCCGTGCTTTTTCCACTCCTCTGCAGCTTCTGTCAGGAAACAATGTGGCCTGCTGTTCTGCAACACTCAGATGCATATTTTTCTCCAGTAGCGCCCAGTCCTCATCGCTCCAGGGGCGAAATCCAGCCTTACTGTTACTGGATTTCTTCAGGCCGAGCCGCCTCGCCATCAGCCGGACGGCGACTTCATTTCTGCCTGGCAGTTGTCGCATGACTTCAATGCCGACCACCGGGTATTGTGCTTTCAGAATACGAAGTTCATCTTCACGCCAGAAGCGACCGCTCTGCACACCTAAAATGATGGCCCGTGAAAATATCGCGCTGACGCTTCTGCCCGGCAACAGCCGGGTCAGTTCTTCAGCCTCAACCCCCTGCGAATAGTGATGGCGGATAATCTCCATTTCCGCTTCGTTCCAGGGGCGGCTTCTCTTGCCGCGACAGCCCAGTCTGTCGGCCATCAGTCCTACCGCCCCCGGGGTACGTTTCAGAATGGTGGCAAGCTCTGCCACGGGCATTGTGCCGTAGTTATTTTCCAGAAA
>NZ_JBGORN010000016.1:0-55475 GCF_041679625.1 Enterobacter cloacae complex sp. ESBL7 | reverse complement strand
TAAGTAGTAAGCCGGTGCATAAATCCGGTGGTTACAGCAGTCTTCGGTGGAGCGGTAGTTCAGTCGGTTAGAATACCTGCCTGTCACGCAGGGGGTCGCGGGTTCGAGTCCCGTCCGTTCCGCCACTATTCGAGGCCATGCTATTGATTAGCATGGCCTTTTTTGTATCTGTATTTTTCGGTATGCCATCCAGTATGCCATTGTCCTCCGGCTTGAGCTGGCTTACCTGAGAAAGCATCGGACAACTCGCTCTCCTTTCATCTTGCTGCCAGTGCTCCCGGATAGTGTCGGGCGATGATGTCATTCAGTTTATCGACCAGTTCGGGCCGCTTGAATACGATGTGCGCCGTTCCCTTCTGAAAATATTTAATCGCAAACATCTTGTCCTCGTAACGGGTATCGTGCCGGTTAGCATGGATATGGTCACTGAGACGACGAGTAACATCAGCGCGGTTATCGGGAACCGGCTTGCCATCCAGCAAATACAGCATGCGCTCAAGGTCTGCCAGGCGATCACGCTGCCAGCCCCAGTTAAGCCCAAATCCCCATCGGTCGAACTTGACCAGCCCTGTGACGATAATTTTCGCACCAAACTTGCAGGGCGAGTTTGTCTTGAAATCCCAGGACAGCCCTTTGAACACATTTATCACTCCGCGCTCAAACACCTCGCCTTTATTCAGATGTAATTGCTCGAACGTGCTCAGGATATTGGCTTCACTGACAGCCGGAATATCCTCCTTTTCCAGACTGTTGTACCACTCGTCACGCGCCTGAGCATCCATCAGGCTAAGCATCCCCGACTTTTTCATTAAATCACGCCATATACCGCGATCGAGATTGCGGGTAATGGCTTTCATTGCCGCTTCTGGTTTCTCCATCAGCCAGCAGCCGCAACGGAAATCCTGCTTCATCGCCCAGTCCAGCGCGGTTTTTCCGCCGATACTGCGGGTCAGCGTCGAAATATCGCTAAGTTGTTGCATGAGCACTTCAATCTGCGCCAGCGCGGCATTACGTCCGGTGACGATGCGCTCAATGCTGGTGGAGCAAATCACGTCGGTATGGTCGGTTAGTACTTCGGGTTCGGTGAGAGTCAGTTCTGACATCATTTCTGTCCTTATATAAAGCAAAGCGCCAGTCGGTGAGGACTGGCGCTTATGTGCGTGTGATAAGTCTGGCTCGGGGCTAATCTGTTCTTGCCTGTTGCAGAAGCTGCAGATGGCGGAGATCGCGAACATCTTTGAGCGCCTGTTCAATCCAGGGCAACAGTGCTGCTGAGTCGGTGTTGTCTTCGTCGTTGTCGAAGATGATCTCGCTGTCACAATCGATGTTGTCCTGCAGCCAGCTAATCAGAATGTTGAGAGCCGCTTCGGTGGTTAATTCTGGCATCAGAGCTCCTTGTGGTGGTTGAGGCTGGATTACCAGTCAAAAGTGGCAAAGTCGGGCAGGGTCTCCATCCGCATCCAGGTGCAGGATGTGGATGCCATAGCGTTGCATCAGCGTGACGACCAGACGGCGGCAGGCTCCTGAGAGCCCAATCGCTTTCAGATGCAGCGCCGGGTGATATCGGGCATTGAGCCGGAGTAAATATCCGTAGCCGGTATCGTGTATCCAGTCGCAGTGACCGCATTCAGTGGCGGGTGATGATGCCTGTTCCAGTCGCCTGCTGTCTTCCAGGGTAATATGCGCGGTACTGCAGCATATGCCCGGCAGGCATACGGATGGTGCCAGCGGCACGGAGCTGATAGCGGGTACGTGGATAGTCGTGGTTAATATCATGATGTTGTTTGTCCTACTGTTCGTTGGCTACCAGTCGAAGGTGGCAAAGCCTGGCAGTAATTCACCAAAGGCATCCAGGTGAATAATACCAATGGCGTAGCGACGCATGAGCGTCACCACCAGGCGGCGGCAGGCTTTCGACAGGCCGAGACGTTTGAGGCGTAAGACCGGAAACGACCACGCCTCCAAGCGGATCAGATAGCCGGAGCCAGAAAAATGGATCCATTCAGACTCGCCGAAATCAATATCCTGGTGCGACAGTGTATACAGCAGCGCATTGTCTTCCGCCGTGATGTGCGCGGTGCTGCAGCATATCCCCGGTAATGACGTAAAGGGCGGCAGGGGGGATTCAACGATTGCCTTACCCGGTTCATCGGCGATCCGCAGCATGCAGCCGTTGTCGCAGACCACATTAATCAGGTCGGCCAATTCAATACCGTCAATATCTACAGCGATCCGGCCCGCATTCAGGGCCAGTACGTTAATGGTATCGGCTTCTACGGTCAGGGATAACTTCATCGATGCCCCCCACGGTATTTACCGGTGGTGATGTCGGTCACCGTTCTGTAATCGTTGCGGGTCATCAGTCCGATGGCTTTTCGGGCGCGGAGAATATCGATACTGGTGAGAAGCGGCGACTGTGTTTCTGTACTGAAACCGTGACGATCGATGCGCACCAGATCGTACTTCTCCACAATAAAATTCATGGCGTCGCACAGTGATATACCGGCGTCGATATGCTCCTGAATCACACCGTCGTTGCCAAACGGCGTGTCGTTAAGCGTCAGACCGTAGTGACGGTCCAACAGGTGGCTCAGAAGCCGTTGCCAGATCTCCACCGGTGACGGGTGTGGTGTAGCCTCCTGCGTTGAGGATAGTGGTTGGGTTTGCATTAGGTTTACTCCGGTTAATAAAGAATCGCCAGACGTTACGACAACGGATACTGGCGTGGCGGATCGCCTGTACCTGACGAAGGTGTTATGGGGGAGTTAGCGGCCGGATGACGACTGTCCGCTGATGATGAGGGTGTTGTTGCTGCCTTCCAGACCCATCGCGTTTTGAGCATTCCGGATATCTGCTGTCGTGAGCAGTGGCGAGCCGGACAGGAGCGATTTTCCCCGATTATCAGTGCGCTCCAGGTCAAAGTCTTCAACGACCTTGTTCAGGGCGTCAACCAGAGCATCACCGGCGTCAATGCATTCCTGAATGGCACCGTCATCGCTAAATGGCGTGTCGTTGAGCGTAAGGCCGTAGTGACGCTCCAGCAGATATGTCAGGAGGCGCTGCCACACGTAAATCGGTGATTTATGGGTTAACCGCTCAATCTCAGCGGCCCGTTTTGCGGATACAGGATAAATTCTCATCGTGGGATCTCTTTGTTGATGGGTAAGAACGAGGGTAAGTCGTAAGAAGGCTTATGCGGTTGTGGCTGGTGTCGGATAAATCGTGATATAGACGTACCCGTGCGAAGCGAGGCTGTCGGCCTCGCAGGTCAGACCTTTTGCGTAGAGCGTGACACAGTGCTGATGGCAGGGATTGAGTTCACCGGAAACCAGCATCAGTTCCAGTTGTTTCAACAGCACCGGAAACGCCTGATCCAGATGGCGTAAATCCGCGTCGCTGAACTGTCCGGTGATACTGGCGCGGTCAGCAAGATAGTGCAGCCGGTTCCCTTCCTGCACCAGTCGGGCGCCAAAACAGGGGGTGATATTGCGCTGAAGACCCCAGCGCGGCGCGTCCATATTGTCATTTGTGGCAGGGATATCTGGCATGGTTAAGCCTCGCTAAAAAATGGATTAAGGAAAGGTTAAAGATGATGTCGTTCAGCCGAAGCGCTGGCCGGATTCGGTGAAGGTGTATTGAGCGGTACGGATGGACTGGTCTGTTACGACATCAGAAGTCCGCCATTCGTAATCGCTTTCCAGCCAGTCATATAACCAGCGTGCCAGCTCCCGAATGGCTTCAGTTACGGCGTCTTCACTGTCTGCGGTCATGTCCTGCCCGGAGGGGCTGTGGCGTTCGACCGTAATGGTCATGTCATTTTCATGGCAGTACCGTCCATGATGGCGTATACTGGCGCGAAGCTGACCGTCGTTGTGTAACTGGATAGCCTGCAGTGAATCGGCTATCTGGTGAAGGTCTGCGCCTCCCGGATAGCGTTCCCTGAGCCGGTATACGGCCTGCGGCTGCCAGGTGTAATCCCCCTCGAAAGCAGCACCGCTTCCCTGATGGCAAAAACCGCTGAACCAGATGCAGTGGTGCTGACGGCTGCCGCCAGACAGCAGAGGGATCCTGTACAGCTTAATATCCACGCCCAGGATGTTGCAGATGCCGGTGAACTCGTCAAACACGTTCTGATACCAGTCATCGTTCAGCGCCTTCTCACGATACCAGGTACGCGCCTTTTCACGGGCGGTGGCAGAGAGTTCATCCAGCGTATACACGGTGGTGGAGATAATTTTGCTCACGGGTATTTTCCTTACTCAGTTTAGCGTGACGCTGCGCAGGATGACATACGGCCCGTTGCGGTCCTGACTGCGTTCTGCGAAGACGGCCAGTACACCGCTGATATCCTGCACTTCCCGACCGGCGTAGTGGCAGATGCTGCCGGACCATGTGTATTTACCGGTGCAAAAGCGAAACAGCCGGGACTGCGGATGCTGACGGTATATCGCCATCGCCTGACGTTTACTGATAATCTTCATCGCTATTTTTCTCCTTAAAGCCAGCCTCTCTCAGAAAACGAAACTATTTCCATGCCGCCGACCACCAGGTGATCCAGAAGACGAATATCCACCAGGTCCAGCGCCTGCTGTATACGCGTGGTGACCTGACGATCGGCCTTGCTGGGTTCGGCGAGTCCTGATGGGTGGCAATGGGCCACAATGACAGCGGCGCAGTTATGTTTCAGACCGGCTTTTACGACCTCGCGGGGATGGACCTGCGTATGATTGATGGTGCCGGTAAAGAGCGTTTCGTGGGCTATCAGGCGATGCTGGTTATCGAGGAAGAGGGCGGTAAATTCTTCGCGCTCCAGCGCGGCAAGCTGCAGACGAAGCCAGTCGCGGACCGCATGACTGGAGGTAAATGACGCGCCGGGTTCGCGTAACTGGCGTTCCAGTAAGGTCAGTGCGCGTCTGATGGTGCGCTGTGCAGTGGGAGATATTTCCCCGCTGCCGGAGGGACAAGTGGTGATATTCATTTGCTTTTCCTGTCAGTTGACGCGTCCGGGATGGATGTGTTGTACAGTTTCACGGCAACGACGAACTCGTCGTGCAGGGATTCAAACCATGACCAGATATGGAAGAGAGAGGTGCCTGTCGGGAAATGCAGGAAGGGTTCGTCGGTCACACGGTCACCGTCCTCATCCCTGACCATTGTTTTCCCCAGCGCATCCCACAGAGCATTAAGGTGAGACAGTTCATACGGCATGGCGGAACGCTCAGTCGATAATGCGCATGATGGTGTTGCATTCCGCGTGGTTAAGTGCGTAGTCCCGCAGGCGGTAGCAGTGCTCCGTCATGGCGTCGCATTCGGTGCGCATGGCGTGGTGGCTGTACGCTATCAGACAGACGGCAATTCCGACGGCCTCGGTGCTGAGTTCACCGCCGTTACCGTTCATCGTGTTGAACAGCGACCACGGCTCATTACTGTCCGCTTCCGGGACCATAAATGCGCCGCCGTTGCTGAGCGTATAAAAATTCCAGATTCCACCACGGTAGTCCGCGCAGAAGCGGTCCATCCACGCGAAGACAGTCGGCTCAAGAATTATCCACTGCGGTATGCTGCCGAAGTGCTGCGGCCAGAAGCCGATGCGCTGCTCATCGGCGACCGGTGTGGCGGTAATCTGCTGCTGATAAGCAATGGGAACAGATTCTGATGGTGTGAACAATGGCAATGTATTGTTGGTCATTTGCGTTTTTCCTTATGCATGAATATGTTGAATGGAACTACCGGGGTGAGAATTTATTGCTGGTGGAGTGGTGCTGGTGACTACTGGCTTAATAAATCCATCATGTTCTCCGCCATCACCCATAACGCGCGGTTGAGCTTTACGTCACCGTCAATCCCGTTAACAGCGCGGGTATGGGTACGTTTACCCTGTGCGGTACGTCCGGGCAGGCCGCCTTTCAACAACGATTCCTGAATGCGGTTATAAATGGTCCACAGGTCGTCCTGGCGATCTTCATTGCGTCGCGGCGTCAGGATCTGTGTGGCGGTCACCGGCTGGTGTTCTTCGCCAAAACGGTACTGGAGTGCGGCGTTTGCCAGCGCGTGTTGTGCTGATAGAGGTAGCAGCAGCGACTGCATGGCATCTCGCTTCTCTTCCACCCGGTCAAAGACGCTGAGCACTTCGTAAGCACCTTCAATCACTTTCCCGACAATATCGCCGCGATGCGGAACTCTGATTTCGCCAAACGACTGTCCGCAGACAAGGCTGTTTGTACATACGCTGCGGAATATTCCTGGAAGTAACTGAAAACTCGATGCCCCATCGTGGCTGTTAAGAATAATGATTTCAGGTACATGCTGACCGTTTATCTGGCCCGCCCGACGTAAGCGAAGCAGATGCTTAGTGTGTTCCCGACGTTCAGGGTCACGAACGCGTGACTGGCAGGCAAAAAAGGGGTGAAATCCTTCGCGCTGCAGGTTATCCAGCAGGGTTATCGTCGGTATGTAGCAATAGCGCTCAGAGCGGGAGTCGTGTTTGTCTTTGCTGAAAACGCTGGGAACATGCTGTATCAGTTCTTCGCGGGTTAACGGTCGGTCGCGGCGGATCTGGTTTGTCCGCCCAAAACGGCTGGCGAGTCGCATTGTTAATTTCCTTCGTTGGTTGATTTTACGGCATAAACAAAAAAGCCATGCTCCTGTGGGGAACATGGCCTGTGAGGTTGTGGCTGGTATGAGGGGGGGGGCCGTGATGATTTATCTTTTGGGAATACCGTGGCTGAGCAGGTAGCGGTTAAACCAGAATCCGGTGTCGGATTCAAAATTCCATACCCGCCAGATCAACATTCCCTCGCTGTCGCGAATGACCAGACGAAAATGCGTACCCTGGTCGTCTTCGATGGTGATGTTCTGGTACGCCGCCACGATAGCTTCAGCCTGCCTGCGGGTAAAGGGACCGTCGGACAGCAGCAGATTGTCAGCGTCTGGCATGTGAATACTCCTGATGAATGGCATAACACAGAAAGGCCATGCTCCCGAAGGAACATGGCCTGATGACTGGTTTTATCGCGGGTGGTCAGTGCTGCTGATTTTTTTCCTTAACCTTTGACCACGACGGGCGTCGGCTACCGGAAAATTCCTTGCGCATTGACCAGTAACCAATCGGGAACTGCTTCACCAGCACCCCGTTGATACCGATATCGACGGACAGATACTGACCGTTGTTGATGCTGCCCTTGCGGATATACGCATCCGGGCTGCAGGTGCCGGTATCGTACTGATGCCATGATGCGGTATCGCGGGCGGCAACATAAAAATCGCCGAAAGCACAGCCCGTCGCGGATTTACGGTTCAGCACAGCAACGTAATACTTCGTGTTGGCGATAATGGTGCAACTGCTGCTCTTACCCCCACAGACCTGCCATAACGATTTGCCGCCATCGCCCTTAAAGGTCCAGATAGTGTCTGCCGGTGCCCCGTCCGCAGGCGCTGCAGGTGCTGCGGGCAGGGCAGACGGTAACGGTGTTTTCTCCGCGATGGCGTCGGCATTGCCGCGCAGCAGTTTCGCCTCTTCGGCAGAGGGTTGCCCGACCCAGCGAGCCTGACCGTCAACGTAGAAGCCAAGAACCTGATGCGTACCCGGCGAATACAAAAAGCGCAGGTAATGGTCGCCACAGTTTCCCTGCTCACACAGCGAACCCTGAAGCCATTGCCTGCCACCGACGGTGACGGGCTCCAGCGTCTCTTCCTGCCCGTTCAGACTGCCATCCGGTCCCAGCACATTGCGGATACCCGCCTGCTGTAAGGCCGATTCCATATCTTTTTTCCAGACGGGGTCGGCGCGGTAAAGGTCGGCAGGATACGGACAGGTCCCGTTGTAGCCGTTTTCCTGAGTATCAGGCTGACACTGAATCGCCTGAGCCGCTGTTTTCACCCGGGAGGCAGCATAACTGCTGTTAACCACAACAAGCAGGCCGAGCGCCAGCCATTTCGCACTGACGGAATGTTTTACCCTTTTCATCATTTTTGTTTCCTGAAATAAAAACAGGGCCTGTTCCGGCCCTGTGGTGTGATTAACGGTCGCCCCGGTCACGCAGAATGGTGCGTGCCAGACACTTTTCCGTGGTGGTGGCGCTGCTGAAAAAACCATCGTCAGTGGTTATCTTTCTCAGTTCAGCGCTACTTTTGTCTTCCAGGCGGTCATGTGTCGCCTTCACTTCACGTGCGCTGCTGAGTGCGTCTTTTGCCACCTCAACGGCAAGTTTCCCGGCAGTCTTCCAGAATCTCATTGCCCCACCTTCTACAGATAGCCGTTGTCTTTGCCCCATTCACACCCGCAGTCCCGGCACATCCAGCCATCAGCCCAGGGGATGGTGTCGTGAGAGCCACAGTCCGGGCAGCGTTTGCCGGAAGTCGGGTTGCGGGGTGTGATACGTCTTATTTTCATCATGTTATCCTTCTGTTGCGGGTTGATGTGGTTCAGGGACGAAGCCGGACAGCACTTCACCAATGAACCGGAAATGAGGTAACGCCTGTAAAAAATCAGGGCGTGACAGAATGCGGGTGAAATGCCCGTCTGGTGTGAAGGTTTCCGCGTGAAACGTCACAGAGTGAACGGTGTGCAGCGCAAAAACGGTCATCCGGCCGAGGTGTTCTCCCACCAGAAACCACTCGCCAGTGCTGAAAATCAGCCGGTAGGGAGCAAGGCTGTCGCAACGGCACCCGTCAGCCAGCAGGGTTACCCTCCGCTGTTCTGACACAGCCCTGACCAGTCGCGTGAAGATGCCCGGGCGGGAAGACGGTACGGATGCCCCCTGATGCCAGATAAGGCATGGTGAGGCGCGCTGACCACTCAGCAACGAACTGACCAGATGGTGGTCCATATCAGGAAACAACGCGCCAGTGCCTGACTGAAAGGCAAACTGCAATGCTGCCTCCTCCCGGATCTCCTGACGGCCCCCGGTCAGCAGACGGCAGCAGCCATCCTGATATTCGAGATCGAGATAAATCAGACGCTCGCGGAAATCACGATGCAGGGTACGCTCCGAGACGCCAAACTCCGCCGCCAGTTTGCGCATATTCAGCGTTTCACCCGCGAGCAGACGGCTGATAATCAGCGACAGCCGGACAGACAGGCGGTCATAACGACGCTCAGCCTGAGACATGTATTATCTCCGTGTCGGTAAGTGGTTAATTAAGAAGGTATTACTGTAAAGGATGAGACTGACAGGTTGTGTCCGTGATACGTAGCGAAGCGTCTGGCGCGAAAAGGCCGTGTGGATGCACTGTCGGCAGTGGTGATGCGCTTATGACTGGTGGGATCTTTTTCTGGTCAGGACAGGTTATGTCTGCCGAGAAATAATCATCTGCCAGACGGCGAATAAACAGAGTCATCCACTACAGACCTGACGACCTTTTACTCATTCAGAAGAAAATCCAGTCCCATACAGTCCGCGCAACCGACACCACCGCATCACGCACGGTGCGAATCACCGTTTTAAGCGGCGCGGGCAGGAACGACGATGACTCAGCTGCATCGAACACCCGGCCCACCGCCTCACCGAAGCCGTCACGGGCCTGCGACCTGACCGGCTCCGTGCAAAGCCTCCCGTGCAGTTGGGTCGCCACCGGGCTGGCAGCGCGGTCCGGAAGACAGCGCATCATGATTGCCACCATCTCCTCAATTCCCCAGCCACTCATAGCCGATACCACGCAGACCGGATGACAGGGTTTAAATATTGCGGTAATGGCGGCCTGTTTTTCCTGAAGATTTGCCCGTTGCTGTACTGAAGGCGTGCTGGTTACGATATCCCATTCGTGGCAGGGTTCGATTTTGTCGGCCTGGTTCAGCACGAACAGCACCTGCTGCTGGTAAGGCTGCATCACACCGCGCCAGAACTGCTCGTCCACCGACAGCGCCCGGTCGTCGGCCTTAATGACCCACAGCACCAGGTCCAGCTCCGGCAGCATACGCCGGTACAGGGCGCGGTATTCCTGGTCCCGCTGTCCGTTTTCTCCCACACCCGGTAAATCAACAATCACCAGGCTGTGCCGACCGCTGCGCAGCCGGAAGCGCAGTACGTCACGGGTACAGGCGTTCACATCACTGACGGGGGAAACCTCACCCCGGAAGAGTTCGTTACAGAGTGACGACTTACCTGCCCCACTTTTCCCCATGATGCCAATCACCGGCTCGTAGTGGGTAAGGTTCTGAATGCGTTCAAGAATAAGCTGGCGAAGCGTATCGGGAAGCGATGCCAGCGGTTGTTCCAGGGCCTGGAGGCCGTGAGGTTTAATCATAGAGGGTTCTCAGCGTGAAAAATAAAAAATCCCCGCGCACCGGTCAGGGAGGCGGGGGATTCACGGAGATAATATCTGTCTGAAATTATTTGGATTGTAACCTGATTAAGGTCTGAAGGTTCCCGGTCCTGGTGAGCGAACGCAATGATATGGGACCGATGATGAACAGCACACCTGCGACATCACGCTCCTGTACGCCACGATAGTGTTCATCCATGAAACAAAGAGAGCGCCTTTATGAATCCTTATTCTCACGCCACCGTTTCCGACAATTTGGCAGACACGATAAATACACGCGCCTTTCTGCAACAGGCTGTTGATCATTACCCCCGGCTGGCGGCATTCAGCTTTACGCTGGGATTACCGTACTGCGAAAGTATGGCCGATTACCGGTCATTGATTCTGCGTTTTCATACCGAAGTCTGGCAGCGGATTGGCGAATATGCGTGGCAACTCCAGCAGGCACGCCGAAGTTCACCGCCAACGCTGTTACGCTGGATATGGGAGTCTGCCAGTGCGCCACAGTGCAGGATGGTGCTGCTGCTCAATTTCGATACGCTGGGGGCTGGTCGTCACACAGGGCACGATGAAAGCGCTCAACAGGCGATAAGCGAAATGCTCAGGGAAGCATGGCTGATGGTTACTGGCGCAGATCGTAAAGACGTAACGAATATAACGCCAATCATCCTGAACCGCTCAGACCGGGGAACCTTCACGACGCCCTTTAACCAGTTAAGAGCACAGGTACAGACGATGCGGGCACCTATCGCGACAGCAAGGACGGGGGTTACGGGTTAATAATCAATCCAGGCACAATCGGCTCAGAAAAGACGATGCATCATGGCAAAAAAAGCCCCTTCGGGCTTTAAATAATAGCTTCGAGAGCAGACTCCAACTCTCTGACCTGCATTGCCCTGAGGCGTGGGGCTAAAGATTGTCGGTCATTTAAGTAATCGATAGCCCTTGTTACCAGCTTACCTCCACCACAGACAACAAAATAGTGTTGATGTTGTGTGTTCTGTGCATCGAGGGCGGTATGACCTAATTTCTCTATTGCCGTACCGTTCACTTCCTGCCATTTGGCGGTTATTTGAATCGTTCCTCTGTTAGTGAATAACAAAAAATGCGCTATTTCATTTTTACCGGCAATCAACCCTGAATAACTGACATTTTTCTTAAATGTCATCGGGGTTTCTGAGTTATTCAACTCAAAGCCCGCTCCTGATACAATTGCTTCAATATCACGTAATAATTCCGCTCTGGACATTCCTCTCTCCATTTCTTATTCATTTGTATCTTTTTTGATCTTGGGGCTGGAGTTCAGATTTCAAGAGCAGAATGAAGTTTAAAACAGGGTTATCGTGTTGGCATTACAGGCGCTGGAAATAGTTTCGATGTAACTATTAATAGAGTGCGAATTGTGTAACTTCATGATAATAAATGTGTCACATGATATTTTTGATGTTGCAAATATTTATTTCCCATTGATAGCCTCCGTATGCTAATTCATTTGGGCTCTAATGCCGAATAGTCGCCGTTATCAGGTCCAGTAGCACCTTCAGCGGTCAGCCTTGCCTTCAATAATAGTGCGGGTTTAATTCCCGCTGACCGCTCCCGTTTTTGCCTTCCGGTCTGCGATGAAGGGGTTACCCGGAGCGACCGGAAGGCCAACAGTAAAACATGCTGACAAAGATCCCCTGGGTTCTCCAGTACCCGGCGGTGTGCCGTCAGTGTGTTTTACTGTTGCGGTGAATCCCCGTAGGGGCGAAAACATCATGACACCCTGTCCGGTGGCTGAGAATAGTGATGCTATCAAAATGGTGGGTAACTGGCGCATAGCGTTGCCTGCTTTATGGGGATCGGTCGATAGCATCCTGCCGGGAGCGGTGCGATATCAATTGCCAGGTATGTTGCTGTTATTCCATTACCCACGAGGTTTGCCAATTATCGCAGAGTCGAATTCGTCGTGGAGATTGCCCGATATCAGCGCCAGTTCACCACGTTGTATCAGCGTGACATAACGCCATTTGCAGAATGTGTCGGTCATGCCGGTTTCCGACATTGCCTGTCCGATAGCGTGGGCCAGTCTGGTTGGCTGCTCTCCGACAATCGATAACAGCCGGATGTCGAAATACTCGATGGGATGCTCTGCCAGTCGGTTATTTTCGATAATGAGTATTCCTGTCCCCTGGTCACGTAGTTTTCCCCACTCATCAGCCAGTTGGCGGCGAATACCGGGGGGCGCGGTCTGGCGCTCAGCAAAAAGCAACTTAAGTCGTTCGGTGGAGATTTGTGCCACCGCAACGTAGTGTCTCCCTTCGGGATTTTCCAGATCGCCAGAACCGACCAGCACTTCAGTCACCTTGACAGTGTCATCCCGTAGCCACCAGTAAATACGGCGGCGCAGCAGCTGTTCGACGGGATGCGTCCCCGACCAGATGACGATTTCATCCGTTCCTTCCCCCAGAGAACGAAGCTGCTGATGGACGCTCTGAAACAAGGTTGTCCAGTCCGTTCCTGCATCACCACAGGTCAGAGTAAAGAAATCATGCCAGAAAGCGATGCGCTGAAGCGGAGATTCGGCATCGACATCCGTTAATGGACCGATACTGCAGTCGTCGGCGATATCCCTGATATAGGTATCAAACAGCGATTCGAGGCGTATCAGGGCCGATCCAGCCTGACATACGTGTCGGATATGAGTCTTCATTTGTCGTTCCTCCGAAATCGTGTTGTTGTGCGCCAGACTCAAATGAAAACGTTCCTTCATCAGATAGTTGCTCGCGCTGGTGGGATCCAGAGCCTGTTGTCATGGGATGTTATACTGGCAAATCACGGCACTACCGTCAAAGCTCAGCGGATCCAGAAAAGACCCGACATGGTGATACGACAAAATCACGGTGTATCTCCCCTGGGGACCGTCACAGCAACATAAAAAATGCCCGCAGGATACGGGCAAAGGGAAAAGTTGAAGCAATAATCATCAGGATGCGATTGTCTTAATGTCGCTTTTTAACCGTCAGCACGGGACTGGCGATTGTCAAATGGAGCAGAAGTGTGGATGCAACACATCTGCCCGGGGAGGGCATAAGGCAGAGCATCATTGGCGGTAGCACAGTTTTTTCATATCCCTCATCTTTTTTATCAGTCCGCGATGCATATCACGGTTAGCCGTAGGTCTGTAATTTATGCAATCATTATGCATTTGCATTCAATTAACAATAATAAACACTACCTAAACGAAGGCTGAAAAATAAACAATGGTAACGGTGGGAAATTATTGTGAAAGGCAGGCTCTATCTGACACAGCACGAAACGGAGCTAATACTACAGGCGACGGAAGGCACAAAAAACGGCTTGCGGGATCGGTGCATGATCCTGATGTGTTTTTATCATGGACTGCGGATCAGCGAACTGCCTGGCCTTACCGTTCGGGATATCGATTTAGCGGGCGGGACTATTTTTATCCGGCGGCTGAAGAACGGTTTCAGTACCGTGCATCCACTCCAGCCAGATGAGCGACAGCTCCTGGGTGAGTGGATGAGTCGCAGACCGCTGTCGAACGAAGGGTGGCTTTTCCCGAACGCAAAGGGAAAACATCTGACCCGTCAGTATATGTACAAGCTACTGCGGCATTACGGGCTGCTGGCCGGACTGGCGGTGCGGGTTCACCCTCATATGCTGCGCCATGCCTGTGGCTATGAACTCGCCGAACAGGGGATGGATACGCGATTAATCCAGGACTACCTGGGGCATCGTAACATTCGCCACACCGTACACTACACGGCGGGCAATGCGGCTCGTTTTGCACAGACCTGGAAAAAGCAGCGACTGGCGGTGGTGAGTGAGGAGAGTGAGCGATACGGGATGATGCGCGATACCGTAGCCGGTGTGATACGAAAGATTATTGCCCGGTGCCCGTTTGCACTGAGCGTATTATGCCGCCATGCGAGATATACATTGTGGGCTCTGTTACGTTCAACCACGGTGATGTTTGGGGGAAAACCACTCACTGATAAAAAGCCGGGTAGCCAGACTACCCGGCGGTTGCTGCCAGAATGCTCAACGTTCCTGCTTTGCCGCCAGCAGTGACCCCGTTATAATTTCAGCATGAAAAAGAATCATACCGTATTACCTCCCGAAGGATCCCTCGCCGATCTCGCCCATTTAGCATGGTGTGCGCTGGTGGGCTTACGGCTGGTACAGCAGGATGGTCAGGCGCTGTCGTCTTTGACCATTCACACCTTTTTAGTACGCTGGCTCGCTGATGCGCAAAAGCAACGTCGGTTCCCACGCTCAGTGGCACCGGATATCGACAGCCTGCTTCGGCTCGGACGCCAGAAAGGTCCCGCCGCCGGATTGTTAAAGCGGCTGGAATACCTTCACCAGTCCTGCACGGAGCCGCTGACGCAGCAGTCGGATTTATTCCGTCTGACCCATGCTATTGAATATCTCAGATCACAGGGCTGGGTGAACGCGGTGGTTACCGATGAGGAATGGGGGCCCGGGTCGCTGTATGCCGAATACGCCGACGTATCCGCGCTACTGGTGAGAAAGTCCGAACTCCAGCGCCATTTTACTGAAGAAGGTAAGCAGTCCGCGCCGGTGGAATTTATCGTCGTTGGTGATCCCCGTGTTGTGGGCGATGCGCTTGATACGCGGGCGCTGCGTTATGCAATACGGGAGCAACACGCTGGCTGCTGTTTGTTGTCATTGCTGCCTTCGGTTGAAGCGCTTGCTGCGGCAACGCTCTCCGAATCGCGGGTGAACGTACGTTGACACAAAGGGAAAATGACCGTGGGGCGAATTGACTATCAGATCGAGAAATATCAGTTCTCATGTACTGACGAGACGCCCCGTCTGACCCGGCAGTGGGCGGATGTGCTGGAAGAATGCCGACACCTGAAAGCCGGAGCGGCAGAACGTCTGCGTATTGCCCTGCTGAACGTCGATTATGTCACCAGCTTTGAGCTGCCATTTCGGCTGCTGCTGATACGTACGCCACAGTTGATCGCCGACCTGCGCAATGAACTGCAGCTTAATCAGAAAGAGGCGATTTTCAACGGGAAGCGCTTTGGCTGCGTCTGGAGCCTGCAAACCGATCTCAGCGCAATACCGGACGAGTTTCAGTACCGCATGGTCACCCGCATCCGGCGTCTGGATCCCGCAGGCGAAACTGCTTCACCTTATCAGCAGATTGCGAAAGACGTGAAAGCACCACGCGAACGGCTCAGGCTGGCGCTGGAGAGCGGGCTACAGGTCACCGCACTCGACGGGCTCTTCTGGTTCGGCATTCAGCGGATCGCCTCCGATGTGCAGCGGCTTCGCAAAGCGGGTATGGCGATCGCGACCTCCGAAACAGAGGCGTCCGATAATCTCACCGGTACGACCCGCCGGATCCCGGTTTATCGGCTTACCGTCGGTGGGTGACTTTTTGGTGCTTGCTTTATGCCACCTGCCTGCGAGAGCGTGTGGATGTTGCGGTGGATCCCACTAGCGTCGGGGTGAAACAGCGGTAAATTCAACGAAGGATTTGCTTAAAAGACCACGAGCCGCGGTGGCTGACCAACGGCTTACCTGGAGGCACCAGGCACCGCAACACCTGAGTATGCTGAGCATTACCAGGTAATAATACAACCATGGATGGTCTGAAATCATGTTATCAGCACTGACCGCAGATACGGTGTTATGGTTCGGTAATGACGATGGCAACCCGGCGATTTTCGGCCCGACCTTCGGCAGTCTGGTTACTGGCAATGGGATATTTCTTGCCTGGCCCCTGTGTTGTCAGATTGCTGCGTGGTACTTTTGCACCTTTGGCCCAGACTTCCGCAACGGCATCTGCGCGCTTTAATGCGTATTCCGCTCTGTTCTATCATGTTTTCGCGTGGAACGTCGATTAGCGATTCGCGAAATCATGATCGACTACGGTGCGAACTGGCGATTATTGCAGTCGGCTTTTCTCCACGCAACAGGATAATTTATTACCCGAGTGTATTTTGTGGATATGCCATTCGTTAGTTACCTTGTGTGATTACCATTAAATACAACGAAAAATTGCATTTCCCGGTAAAAATAAAAAAGCCCATATATCTCCATACGGGCAACGCGAATGATTTCAGTCTTAATGAGGAAATAACGCAGACTGAGTCTGTGAACGGAAGGCAGCAGATAAAAATATAAAATAATCATTCTGCGATGTCCGTCAAATAAATTATTTTACAGGTAACTATCCGGGAAGATTAGTCATCAACTTTCCGGGGCAGAACTCCCGTTGCGCTCTCTATGCATCTCCTGAAGACGTTGCCGGACTGCACTTAATAAATGACAAAGTTCTTCCTCCTCCCGACTGGAGGGAGAGGCAAAGACCTGGTGGGCAAAGTTGACTGCATTAAGCGCGTTAGTCAGGTCGTCATTACTCATTATTATTTCCGCCGGAAGGGTTATGGATGAATATTTTAAACTAACCGTCAGGACTATATCTGACAGGAATCCTGTTATTCGCCGAGACTCATGAGCAAAAAGAAAACAGATATCACCATCAGTAAAATAAATAAACCAACAACACCGGCAATAAAAAGGTCGTGTAACATGGTCACTGTCCTGTCGTATGCTGATGAATCCTCGGGAGATGCTCTTATATTCTGCAAATGTTTCGCATTCGGTGGTGCCGTTCAGCCCGAAGCCTGCGTATTGAGACAGACGGCTTCGGGCATCACGCTGACATCACCGTCAGAAACGGTAACCAACCCCGAGGTTCCAGCCGTTGGTGTCCAGACTGCCGCTGGTGTGGTCGCTGCTGAAATCTGAACCTTCATAGCCCACGGTGATATTGATGTCCTCGCGCGGTGTGATCTGGAATCCGGCACCGTAGCCGTAACCCCATTTGGTACCCAGTTCATCTTCATGGAAGAATGCGGGTCCCGCCTGAGCGTACAGACCCAGTATGTCGCTAATCTGATACGACGGGCCGGTCAGCAGGGAAACAAGATTGGATTCACCATTGTCACCGCCGTCTTTCATGGTCCATGAGGCCGAAGTGTTCAGCCCCCAGTT
Organism: Enterobacter cloacae complex sp. ESBL7; assembly: GCF_041679625.1. NCBI lineage: Bacteria > Pseudomonadati > Pseudomonadota > Gammaproteobacteria > Enterobacterales > Enterobacteriaceae > Enterobacter > Enterobacter cloacae complex sp. ESBL7. Next base: position 38,174 of record NZ_JBGORN010000016.1, on the reverse strand, counting down.
ATCCGCGAAGGAATGGTTGTCCCCCAGACGAAAGCCGTGCAGGGTACCCGCGCGGTCACTGTGCTGCTGAGCATAGCCCAGAGAAATAATATCATTACCCTCCATTGCCGCCAGCACCGGATGTACGGTACCGAGACCTGCCAGCAGCGGCAGGGCAAACATCAGTTTTTTCATAATCAGGATCCTTATTCATCAGTGCATTACAATGTATTAACAAATAAGCAATAGGCACGGGAGTGATGGTTTGTCCAGATGCGGTGTCATTTTCTGCGACCATGGCACTGGGATGCGCGTTGCAGACGAGCCCGGAGTTCACGCAATGTCGGACCCGACAAAAAGCTGTGATGTTCCGGAACCGGTAAATCCCGCCGCTCTGTTACAGGTTTCTTCATCCTTTCCTCAGCGATTGAGTGATGCAGTGATGTGCTGATACTGGTCATTGAGTTCATCAATGCGGTCATCGTAGAGATGCGACAGGCAGACGGTATTGTCGCCGCACTGCTGACGTTTCTGCAGCCAGGCAGTCTGTTCATCCTGCAGCGCACCGCGTCCGCCCATCAGCACGACCTTTCTCAACATCTCGTACGTTGTCGCCATTCTGACATCCTTTTCCCCCAGTTCCCGGTCGGCGCAGATGGCCTTTTCATCGGGGGCGGTGACGCCGCTGCAGCTGAAGCTGGCGGCAGATACGGAGCCGGACAGCAGCAACAGCAGGGCGAAAGCGATGCGGGTGACTTCAGCGAACGGTGAACGTGGTGCCATGATAATTCCCCTTGATTCAGTGCCGATATCCGGTATGTGTCCTGACGGGAGGCCTATGCCGTCAACCCGGTTGATTTACGGTTTGTTGATATGTCTGGACAGTGACTTTTCCCCGTTGTTAAGCCTTCCACCAGGTATAAAGCTGAGCGGTTGTCTGTGAGGATGCAGAAGGGGGCTGAGAATGGCGGAATTAAGCGCGGTAGCTAAAGTGCATGAGATGAACGCGGTAACCGGAAGGCGGCAGCGTGCCAGCCGTGAACAACGGCAGTTGCAGACGCTGCAGGATATCGGGACGTTTCGTGAGCGGATGCAGCGCCTGGCAGACAACCTGACGGCGTGGCTGGAGGGACATGAGGTCAGTATTAGCGTGCGGGAAAGGGTGCCAGCCGCGACGGCGGGCGCATATACCATCCCCGCTATCGTCCTTCACTGTGGGCGCAACTGGGCCGGTTTCACCCCGCAGGCGCTGTACAGCGTGAAAGGGGGGATTCAGCTTAAAGGTGAAGTTTCTCTGGTAGTTGATAATCCCCGTCGTCACCCCCGCACCGAAAAATACATGCTCTGTATGCCCGGCCATCTGTTATCCACCGCCGACTGGGCGATACACCGCGACGAACGTAAGCCGGGCAAAGGGAAAGTGCTGACCCGCGAGTTGCTGATGGCCGCTCTCGCGCCGCTGTTCGACGATGCATAAGTCGGCCCCGTATGGTCCGGATATTCTGTTGAATGGAAATAATAACCGGGAGGAGTCCGGGATGCGTTTATCTGATTTTCATGGTACCAGAACGTTATATGGTATTCCGCTGATTGCGGCGGCGCTGTTTTTCACCGGCTGTGCCGTTCGTCCCGCAGACCGGAGCGCTGCGCTTCTGGAAAGTCCGGTGCAGACTGACTCCGCACAGGCGCAGCTGCGAATGCAGCACAGTCAGGGCAGCAGTAAAACCAGCTGGCAGTTGCTCACCATTCGCGCCTTCCTCAGGGAGGGTAAAAACCAGCAGGCCGCAGACCTCTTCAGTCAGTTACCGCCAGAAATGGATGATGCCCAGCAACAGGAGCAGTCACTGCTTGCCGTTGAGCTGAAACTGGCTCAGGGAGATTTCACGGGGGCACAAACGCGGCTGACGAAAATCAGTCCGGATGGTCTTAAGAGGGCGCAGCTGGCGCGTTACTGGCGGAGTATGGTCACCGCTCAGCAGGATACCCCCTCCCTGGCACTGCTGCGGGCGCTGATGACACAGGCTCCGCTGCTGACCACCACACAGGATAAGCAACGAAACATCGATGCGACCTGGCAGGCGCTGACTGCCATGACGCCGGCGCAGGCTGATGCTGTACAGCCTGCTGACGATGATAAATTACTTCCGGGCTGGCTGGCACTGCGCCATACCTGGTCTGATAACCGTGATACGCCGGACAGACTGAAAGCCGCCGTCAGCGCCTGGCAGACTCGCTGGCCGCAGCATCCGGCGGCCAGACAGTTGCCCACAGCACTGGTAAACGACATGAATTTTCGTCCGGCATCGGTGCGTAAAATTGCCCTGATGCTCCCCCTGAGTGGTCCGGCGGCCCGTTTTGGTCGGGCGATTCAGCAGGGATTTGAGGCTGAAAGGAAAGCGTCCGCGTCAGGGATAAATTCAGAACTTCTGCTCTACGACACGACAACCATGTCGGTGCCACAGTTGCTGGCACAGGCACAGCAGGACGGCGCCACGCTGGTTGTGGGACCGCTGTTAAAAAATCACGTGGCGGAGCTGCTCAGCAGCAACCCGAGGATGAACGTACTGGCGCTGAACCAGACTGAAAATCCTGCCCGCCGGGATAACATCTGCTATTTTGCGCTCTCGCCGGAAGATGAGGCCCGCAGTGCGGCGCGGCATATCCGCGCGCAGGGGAAACATTTTCCGCTGCTCCTGCTTCCCGGCAGCGAAATCAGCGAACGTGTTGCCCGGGCTTTTGCTGACGAGTGGCAGAAACAGGGCGGTGGTGCAGTGCCGGAGCAGCGTTTTGGTTCACTGGCGACACTGAAGAACAGTGTGAACCGCGGTATCACTCTGGCCGGGGCGCCGGTTATTGTTTCGCGCAAGGGGACGGAAAGCTATCGTCGGGGTCGTGTGGATGCGGTGTATATCATCGCCACGCCGGAAGAAATGGGATATCTCAAACCAATGATTGCAGAGCGAAACGGCAGCCAGTCAGGCTCGATGCTGTATGCCAGCTCCCGCAGCATCAGCGGCACCGCCGGGCAGGATTATCGGCTGGACATGGAAGGCCTGCAGTTTAGCGACATTCCGGTACTGGCGAACAGCAACCCGGGGCTGAAGCAACGGGCACTTAACGCCACGGGCCGTGACTATTTTCTGGCCCGCCTGTTCGCCATGGGAGCAGATTCCTGGACGCTGGCAAATCACTATGCGCAGATGCGCCAGACTCCGGGCTTTACGCTGAAGGGGAATACCGGTGAACTGAGCGCATCATCGGGCTGTGTGATTACCCGTGAACTGCCCTGGTTTCGTTACCTGAAAGGGCTGGTTGTGCCGGTGGAGTAAACGCCCGTTTGTCGGCTTAGCCAGGGGGCGGCGGCTTCGCAACGTTGCTGGGACACCTGACCGGTAAGCACCCCGTCACGATTTTTCTGGAGGACGTTATGCTGCTCTCAAAGATACTGATGGCCATCGGCATCGTTGCTGTGATTTATTTTCTCGTGATGTTCATTGTGGACAGGTCTGGTTTCTGAAGCGGAATGTGGGTCGTTACGCGATATTCACTGAGGAGAGATCAATGTCGTATCTGGATCCGCTGTCAAAAATTCGTACTGGTCATTTGACAAACGGGCCTCCCGTTCCTGAATGTTAATTATCCTGCTATGGATAATTGAAAAAATCACCGTAACTCAGTCAGATATAAGGAACGTAAGGAAATGAACAATAACATGATGAAAGTGGCGCTGTCCGAGGTGTTTGGCACCTTCTGGCTGGTACTGGGAGGATGTGGCAGTGCGGTGCTGGCGGCGGGCATACCAGACCTCGGGATTGGGTTTGCGGGCGTGTCGCTGGCTTTTGGTCTGACGGTGGTGACGATGGCGTATGCCGTCGGCCATATCTCCGGCGGACACTTTAACCCGGCGGTGTCGCTGGGACTGTGGGCGGCCGGGCGTTTTCCGGCATCGCAACTGCCGGGGTACATGATTGCTCAGGTGGTTGGTGGTCTGCTGGGGGCGGGTGTGCTGTATCTGGTGGCTTCAGGTCTCCCGGGTTTTGATGTTCATGCCGGATTTGCCAGCAATGGCTTTGGCCCGCATTCTCCTGGCGGTTATCCGCTGATGTCGGTACTTCTCATCGAAGTGGTGCTGACGGGGATGTTTGTGCTGGTCATTACTGGCGTCACGCGTCAACGTGCACCTGCGGGTTTTGCGCCACTGGCGATTGGTTTGTGTCTGACGCTGATCCACCTGATTTCTATCCCGGTTGACAACACCTCAGTCAACCCGGCTCGTTCAACGGCGGTGGCGCTGTTTGCGGGTGGGGAGTTCATTTCACAGTTGTGGGTGTTCTGGCTGGCACCGCTGGTGGGTGGCCTGCTTGGCGGTACGCTGGGCAAGGTTCTGTTTTCTGCAGGGCAGGAAGCCTGATTCGTCATCGCCACATCACGTCGGGTGATGTGGCAACTATGTTCTTTTATAGTGAGTCGCTGGTAAAAGCCAATATCCCTTGTAAGCCGTCCAGTTCCCGGGAGCGCTCATGAGTTTCACTGTCCCTTACCTTTCTCTTCGTGGTGGCCTGTTGCTGCTGACAGCCGCATCGTTATCCTTCAGTTCTCCGCATAGCGCCATTCCAGGAGTGTCCTCGGCTGCTACTGTATGTTCACCCGCTGAAGCTGCGTTGCGCCGTGATCTGCAGGAAGCTCAAAAGCGTTTTGCATCCTTACGTGTTAAAAATTTCCAGTTACGTCAGCAGCTACTGCGGGCCGAAATGCAACGCGATATGGCAAAAGCACAGTTGTGGGCGGTGCGTGATAAGTCTGTAGCCGGAGATATCGGCGATCTGACCAGTACGGATATTATGTCGGTGAGGCTCCGACAGCAGCTGGAGCCGCCTGTTCAGGTGCCGTTACGATCAGCAGAGAAGTAAGGTGAAGAGAGCATTTGCTGTTCTGGAAGTGCTCACGGGAAGTCTGGGTTTATTTGAATCTGATCACAATTAACTGCAATTCACATTTAGTTGCAAAAAAAGAACGTGATGCCGTAAACGATAATACGATTAATTACGGGCCATAATTGCCTGGATTTTATTCTGATTTCACCAAAAAAATCATAGCGACAACAAACGGGAGGCTGGTTGAAGCAAGATAAATCCCCTCCTGGCGGTTAATAAATGCACTAAATTAACCAAGTGAAATAATATTCCGCACGTATAGCTTAAAGCAGAGGAATTCCCTGTCGATTTGATTTCCTCCCGCCCCCATTCCTAGTATCCGCGCTTCTCTAATCATTCTCAAATAACGCGAAGGATGTGCCATGAGCAGCTATCAGTCGGAAATACCTAAAGCGCGAATTAATCTCAAGCTTGACCTGCACGTTGGTTCCGCGCAGCGTCAGTCTGAGCTCCCCCTGAAAATGGTGGTCGCCGGAGACTTCAGCAATGGCCGGGAAACGGCACCGCTGTCAGAAAGGAATAAGATCAATATCAATAAGCTGAATATTCAGCAGGTGGTGGCAGAGTTCGCACCTTCTGTCAGCTTCGATGTGAAGCATGCACATGACGGCGAAGAAACGGAAGAGAAGATTAATCTGACATTCCGCCAGATGAAGGATTTTACCCCGGAGCACGTTGCCCGCCAGGTGCCGAGGCTGCAGGCAATGCTGATGATGCGCAATCTGCTGAAAGACTTACGGGCCAATCTGTTAGATGACGCGGGCTTCCGCCGTGAGCTGCTGGACATCCTGCGCAACCCCGCTCTGAGCGACGAGCTGCGCGCTGAAATTGCCGCCCTGGCACCACAGGACATCTGATCCCCCTATTTGCACGAGAACACTATCATGTCAGTTGAACAGAATACCGCCGCCGCAGCGGCTGAAGTCCTGGAGCAGGAACCGTCTGCCGGGGTCTATGCGTCATTACTTAAAAAAATCAACCTGTCCCCTGTGGACCAGCTCAGCGATATCCGCGCCTGGAAAGATGAAGCCGATATGGCGGAGGCCGGTGCGAATCAGCGCGTGACCGCTGCCCTGGGCGTCTTTCTGGAGCAGCTGCGCCAGTCCGGTACCCGTAAAGTCGATAAGCTGGATAAAGCCCTGCTGGATCAGATGATTGGTGAACTGGATCGTCAGCTCAGCCAGGACCTGGACAAAATTCTGCACCATCCGGAGTTTCAGAAGGTGGAAAGTCTCTGGCGCGGCGTGGAGCACCTGGTTGCTAAAACTGACTTCCGAAAAAATATTCGCGTAGAATTACTTGATTTATCTAAAGAATCATTAAGAGAAGATTTTGAGGACGCGCCGGAAATCATCCAGAGCGGATTATACCAGCACGCGTATTGCTCGGAATATGACCAGCCCGGCGGTGAGCCCATTGCGGCGCTGATTTCAGCGTACGAGTTTGATGCCGGTGCTCAGGATATCGCGCTGCTGCGTAATATCTCCAAAGTGGCCGCCGCCGCCCATATGCCGTTCATTGGCTCGGTGGGTCCGAAGTTCTTCATGAAAAATACGATCGATGAAGTGGCCGCGATAAAAGATGTCACCAACTATTTCGATCGTGCGGAGTATATCAAATGGAAGAGCTTCAGGGAAAGCGATGATTCCCGCTACATCGGCCTGACGATGCCGCGCGTGCTGGGTCGCCTGCCGTACGGTCCGGATACCGTCCCGGTGCGCAGCTTCAACTACGTGGAAGAAGTCAAAGGCCCGGACCACGACAAGTACCTGTGGACGAATGCCTCTTTCGCCTTTGCCGCCAACATGGCCCGCAGTTTCGCGAACAACGGCTGGTGTGTGCAGATCCGTGGCCCGCAGGCCGGTGGTGCCGTGGAAGATCTGCCTATCCATCTGTTCGATCTCGGTACCGGCAGTCAGGTAAAAATCCCGTCTGAGATCATGATCTCCGAAACCCGCGAGTTTGATTTTTCAAACCTGGGATTAATTCCACTAAGTTACTATAAAAACAAGGATTTCGCCTGTTTCTTCTCTGCCAACTCCACGCAGAAACCGGCGCTGTATGACACCCCGGACGCCACGGCCAACAGCCGTATCAACGCCCGCCTGCCGTATATCTTCCTGATGTCGCGTATTGCGCACTACCTGAAGGTGATCCAGCGCGAAAACATCGGCACCACCAAAGATCGTCGCGTACTGGAGCAGGAGCTGAACCGCTGGCTGAGCGGCCTGGTGACCGAGATGACCGATCCGGGCGATGCGCTGCAGGCTTCGCACCCGCTGCGCGAAGGCAAAGTGGTGGTGGAAGATATTGATGACAACCCGGGCTTCTTCCGCGTGAAACTCTTTGCGGTCCCGCATTTCCAGGTTGAGGGGATGGACGTCAATCTGTCTCTCGTCAGCAAGATGCCGAAAGCCAAAGCATAACGGGTTGATGTCATGAAGATTTTTCGTCCGTTATGGAATGAGGGGGTGTTACTGTCCCCTCAGCAGTTTCAGCAGCAGTCGGCCATGGACGCTTTTATTCGGGCGGGTGTGTCAGCACTGGCATCGCCGTACCCGTGGGGCGTTGAGCGTGCTGAGCTGGATGAACGTCTGCTTTCTTTCGGGCGTATTCAGTTCACTGCGCTGCGTCTCTGGCTGCAGGATGGCACGCTGGTGGATGTGCCGGACATCGATCCGGGGCCGGATGTCCGGGAACTGGACGAACAGGCACTTTCAGGGCGGGATTCGGTAACGGTATTACTGGGATTACCCCTGATGCTGCCGGGGAGGGTGAACGTGCAGACAGAGGGGGCCATGAGCGGTCAGCCGTTGCGCTTTCGTGAAGCGTGGATCCCGGTACCGGATATGTTTGGTCAGGAAGAAGAAACCATTGCGGTCGCCCGTTTAAATCTGTCCATCCGGTATGCGCATGAAGACAATGCGGCATGGCAGACCTGCCCGGTAGCCCGACTGGTGCGGGATAAGCAGGGACACTGGCACAGCGATCCGGATTTTATTCCGCCGCTCGCACTTTTTTCTGCCAGTGCGACGATGTGTGAGCGTCTGTCATTACTGAACCGGCAACTGCGCTCCCGACGGGCCCGGCTGATGTCCATGCGGCGTGAAAGTAACGCCCGTCTGGCTGATTTTGCGGTAGCGGATGTGTCACTGTTCTGGTTGCTCAATGCCCTGAACTCTCATACCCGCGTGCTGACCCGGTATGAACAGAAGCCACAGCGTCAGGCCGAGGTGGTCTGGGCTGAACTGACCCGCCTGGCCGGAAGCATGCTGACGTTCTCGCTGGAGCACGATCCGGATGTGATCCCGGAGTATCACCACGACGATCCGGCGCGAACGTTTCCACCGTTATTTGATCTGATTGCGGAGTTACTGGAAACCAGCCTGCCGTCACGGGTGGTGGTTCTGGAGATGTCACGGCCTGATGACCATACGTGGAAGGCAACGCTGCATGATATTCGTCTGCGCGAAGAGGCGGATTTCTGGCTGTCTGTCCGCTCGGATATTCCGCTCTGGCAACTGGCAGAACAATTCCCCGATCTGTGCAAGGCCGGTAGCCCTGATGATGTGAATACGATATCCAGTGTGGCCCTCGACGGGATCCCGTTAGTTCCGGTTACCCGGGTGCCTGCGGCCCTGCCTGTCCGTATGGAAAATCAGTATTTTGCCCTTGATATGGATAACCCGATGGCCCGCGACATGCTGGAGCAGGGCGTTTGTCTGTTCTACGTCCCGGCGGTGCTGGGCAATGTGGAACTTGAACTGTTTGCGGTGCTGCGTTCATGAGTGGGGTGGATATTGACGAGGTAATGACCAGGACCTGGCTGATTGTCACGATGCTGCGTCATGGTGCGGCGGTCCCGGAAGGCAAAATCCTGTACCAGCGCTGCTGCGGAGAGATTGAGCGGGTTCGAGAGGTGCTGGAAAAAGCGGGGTACGACAGGACCAGCATTGAGCATATTTCATTCGCACAGTGTGCGCTGCTGGATGAAGCGGTGCTGAGGCATCACGCGAGCATACAGGGTGATAATGACATTTCCGGTGACGCGTCACCACGCCCTGAGGCCGTACCGAAAGAATGGAAAGCGGTGCCGCTGCAGAGCCGGTATTTCAGCACCCTGCGGGCCGGAGGCACGCTCTGGCAGCGTATCACGGAAGTGCTGCATCAGCCCGCCCCGGTAGAGGCGGTGCTGACCTGCTATCACCGCGTGCTGGCCTTTGGGTTTCAGGGACTGTACACCCGTAAAGATGAGGATGTGTCTCAGCGGGACGCGGTGCTGAAGGCGCTGGCGGCCCGAGTGCCCCCGTTACCCTCAGATCTTTCTCTGGTGGTGCATCACCGTGCCCGTTATCGCTTCGGGTGGCTTCGTTCCTTCGGATTCTGGCTGGTTATGGCGCTGCTGGTGACCGGGCTTGCCTGGTGGGGCGGCCATCTCTGGCTGCAGTCATTGCTGACGACGCATTTGTCGGGGTTCACCTCCTGATGCCGGTATTGCTGATTTCCCGGATGGCGCTGTCTGCTGCACTTTGCTTTTGCTCGGCGATGTGGTTGCTGTGGGGATTTGTGCCGCTTTCAGTGCTGAGTCGCAGTCTGTTAACCGTACTGACAATGATGGCGGGCATGGGATGGGCGTTTCGTCACAGACAGACGGCGGAGGCGGCAGTACCTGATGATGAATTCGCGGGTATTGACGTGCACGGACCGGTGGTACTGGTCTGCGGCGACGGGGTGGAAGCGATGTTCGCCGGGCAGTCGCTTCGCCGGACATCCACCGGGTGCTGGTTACTGGCCGGGGCACCGGGGACACTGTCAGCTCAGGTCAGTCGCCTGCTCAGACACTCGCCAGCCCTGGCGGGGCGGTTATCGGTAGTGTACTGCTGCCAGCCGGACGGACAGGAAGATGAGGTGACCCTCCGGCTGTCGTTGAAAACCCTGCGCCAGCAGATTAAGCGGATAAAGGATGCGCACACGGTTTTGCTGCCGGTGGTGTTGCAGTGTCGCTTCGCTGGCCCCGACACGCCCTGGTTTATGGTTCAGGGGGCAGAGGTGAATGCCTGTGCAGATGATGGTGAAGTGTATGCCTTCAGTGAATGGCAGCAGCAGGATAATCACCTGGCCTGCATCCCGGTGTTGTCGCAGGCGATGGCGTTTTGCCGGGATATTCTGCTCAGTGAGCTGACACGTCCTGATGACTATTTTCCTGTGGTCTCTCCCCTTGCTGTGGTGCTTCGTCTGAACGCGCAACAGGCTGAAGACACCTCGCTCTGGCAGCGCTGGCTGATACGTGCGGCGGCAGTACGTTACCACGTTACTTCAGCACCTGCCTGCGAAGCCATGACCTTCGTGGATGCGCTGTTGCCGGTGCTTGCCCGCGCATCGTCACCGGTCGGTCATTCAGTTGCCGCGCGTTATACGCTGGCTTTTCTGACGGGCTGCCTGCTGGCTGCTCTGGCATTTTCCACCGTTAACAACGCTCAGTTGATTAACAGCACCCGGGATGTGCTCACCCGGTGGCGTGTACAACCCCCAGCCAGCCGGTCGCAGGTGTTACCTGCTGTGACGCAGCGCAGGCTGCTGCTTGAGCGCTGGCAGCGTCAGGGGGCACCGCTTCGCTACGGGCTGGGCCTGTATGCCGGAGAGCCGCTGCTGCTGGCGCTGCAGCAGGTGACGGATGGTGTGGTACCTGTTGCGCCACAGGTTGCGCAGGTGCCTTCCCGGACATCGGCCACGCCAGCGCAAACGATACGCCTGGATAGCCTGTCGCTGTTTGCGCCGGGCGAGGCTTCCCTGAAATCCGGCTCCACGAAGGTGCTGGTGAATGCGCTGGTCGGTATTAAGGCCAGGCCCGGCTGGCTGATTGTGGTCAGCGGGCATACCGACAACACCGGCAGCCAGCAACTTAACCAGACGCTGTCCCTGAAGCGTGCTGAAGCCGTGCGCGACTGGATGCGCGACACCGGCGGCGTGCCGGAAAGCTGTTTTGCGGTGCAGGGCTACGGGGCAACGCGTCCCCTGCAGACCAATGACACGACGGCGGGCCGGGCGGCCAACCGTCGGGTTGAAATCCGTCTGGTACCGCAGGCCGATGCCTGCCGGATACCGGGCTTAAAACCGGTGCCATCACAGGGTGGTGGCGCTTCTCAACGTAATCAATAAGGAATCAACAACATGGCAATTCCGGTTTATCTGTGGCTGAAGGACGATGGCGGTGCGGACATCAAGGGCTCCGTTGACGTGAAGGACCGCGAGGGCAGCATTGAGGTGGTGGCGCAGGAGCATAATCTGTACATCCCGACCGACAACAACACCGGCAAGCTGACCGGCACCCGTATCCACACCCCGTTTAAATTCACCAAGGAAATCGACGCCTCCAGCCCGTACCTGTACAAGGCGGTGACCACCGGCCAGACCCTGAAATCAGCCGAGTTCAGATGGTACAAAATCAACGATGCCGGTCAGGAAGTGGAGTACTTCAACACCCTGCTGGAAAACGTGAAGGTGGTGAAGGTCAATCCGGTGATGCATGACATCAAGGACCCGACCTACGAGAAGCACAACCACCTGGAGCAGCTTGAACTGCGCTACGAAAAAATCACCTGGACCTACAAGGACGGCAACATCATTCATTCCGATTCCTGGAACGAACGCGCCACCGCGTAACACACCGGCAGACGGGGTTATCCCTGTCTGCTTTTTTTTTGCTGAACGCCTGTCCGCACGGACGCTCTGCAAAAAACTACAACACAAAAATCTGACCTGATGCGCTTACGGGCTCCTGAACACCAGGACACAGCGAGGGGCGGTAGCGTGCCCGAAGGTCACCGACTGCGAGTAAATAAATATGGAAAATCCTGCCGTACTGCTGCGTCGCCTTAACCCGTTCTGCGCCCGGGCGCTGGAGGATGCGGCCACCCTGTGCCAGACCCGCGCCCATGCGGAAATCCACCCCGAGCACTGGCTGCTCAAACTGCTGGAGCAGGGCGAAGGCGACCTCACCGTGCTGGCCCGCCGCTATGAGTGGGACATGGACACCGTCTGGCAGGACCTGCTGACGTACCTGGACCGTCTGCCCCGGTCGGTGAAAAGCCGCCCGCAGCTGTCCGCGCAGTTTAATGAACTGCTGCGTCAGGCGTGGCTGTGCGCCTCGCTGGCGGGCGAAACGCAGATACGCAGTATTCATCTGCTGATGGCGTTCCGCAGCCATCCGTCGCTGCTGCACTGCGACGGCCTCTGGCCGCTGCTCTCCCTGACCGCCGGACAGATAACGCAGCTGCGACCGCTGCTCGATGTGCACTCCGATGAACGTCCGGAAGAACAGGAGAAAGAATCGGCGCTGATGGCGGGTGACGGCGGCGATACCGGAAACGGTAATGTGGAATTCGTCGGGCGTCCTGTGGGTGCAGATGCGCCCGTAATAAAAGAAGGCAAACCCACCACGGCATTACTGGCAGTTCTGGACCGTTTCACCACCGACGTCACCGCAAAAGCCAGGGACGGTAAAATCGACCCGGTATTTGGCCGTGACAATGAAATCCGCCAGATGGTAGATATTCTCTCCCGTCGGCGCAAGAACAACCCGATTCTGGTGGGCGAGCCGGGCGTCGGAAAGACCGCTCTGGTGGAGGGGCTGGCGCTGCGCATTGCGGAAGGTAACGTCCCGGAGTCGCTCAAGCCGGTTATCCTGCGCACCCTTGACCTCGGCCTGCTGCAGGCGGGGGCCGGTGTCAAAGGCGAGTTCGAACAGCGCCTCAAAAACATCATCGATGCGGTACAACAGTCCCCGTTACCGGTGCTGCTGTTTATCGACGAGGCTCACACCATCATCGGGGCGGGCAATCAGGCGGGCGGCGCGGATGCGGCCAACCTGCTGAAACCGGCGCTGGCCCGGGGGGAACTCAGAACCATCGCCGCCACCACCTGGAGCGAATACAAACAGTACTTCGAGCGCGACGCCGCGCTGGAGCGCAGGTTCCAGATGGTTAAGGTGGACGAACCGGACGACGACACCGCCTGCCTGATGCTGCGGGGGCTGAAGTCCCGCTACGCGGAGCACCACGGCGTACATATCAGCGATGAGGCGGTTCGCGCTGCCGTCACGCTGTCGCGGCGCTACCTCACCGGACGCCAGTTGCCGGACAAGGCGGTGGACCTGCTGGACACCGCCGCCGCCCGCGTACGCATGAGCCTCGATACGGTCCCGGAAGCCCTCACCCGGCTGGCAGCGCAGGAGAATGCCCTGGTGCTGGAAGAGGAGGCCCTGCTGGAAGACCAGGCGGTGGGGCAGTCAGTATCAGATACCCGGTTAGCGGAGATTGCGCAGCAGACCCGCCAGCTTACCGCCGAACAGCGGACACTGGAAGCTCGCCATCAGAAAGAGAAGGCGCTGGTCACGCAACTGCTGGAAAGCCGCAACGCTCCCGAATCACAACAGCAGACCGCAGAGCTGCAACAACAACTGCACACCCTGCAGGAGAACAGCCCGCTGCTGTGTCCGGACGTCGATGTACGCATGGTGGCGGAAGTCATCGCTGACTGGACCGGTGTTCCTCTATCCTCGCTGCTGAAAGACGAACAGACTGAGTTGCTGCATCTGGAGAACCTGCTGGCTGAACGTGTGGTGGGGCAGGCCGCTGCCCTCGCCGCCATCGCACAGCGTCTGCGGGCGTCGAAAACCGGGCTGACGCCGGAGAACGGCCCGCAGGGCGTGTTCCTGCTGGCAGGCCCCAGCGGCACCGGCAAGACCGAAACTGCCCACGCGCTGGCGGACGTGCTGTACGGCGGTGAAAAATCGCTCATTACCATCAACCTCTCGGAATACCAGGAGCCGCACACCGTCTCGCAGCTCAAGGGCTCCCCGCCGGGCTACGTCGGCTACGGCCTGGGCGGGATTCTGACCGAAGCGGTACGCAAACGCCCTTACTGCGTGGTGCTGCTCGACGAGGTGGAAAAAGCCCACCGGGACGTGATGAACCTGTTCTACCAGGTGTTTGACCGGGGCTTTATGCGCGACGGCGAAGGCCGGGAAATCGATTTTCGCAACACCGTTATCCTGATGACCTCGAACCTCGGCAGCGACCACATCATGCAGCAGCTTACAGAAAATCCGCAGACCACGGACGCCGAACTGCACACGCTGGTCAGACCGCTTCTGCGCGACCACTTCCAGCCCGCGCTGCTGGCGCGTTTTCAGACGGTGCTGTATCGCCCGCTCGGCGAAGCGCCGCTGCGCACCATCGTGGCGATGAAGCTTGAGAAGGTCACCCAACGGCTCGCCCGTCACTACGGCATCACCACCACCCTTGACGAAAGCCTTTATGACGCGCTGGCAGCAGCCTGCCTGTTGCCGGACACCGGGGCGCGCAATATCGACAGCCTGCTCAGCCAGCAGATACTGCCGGTGCTGAGCCAGCAACTGTTGCATCATCTTGCTGCCGGACAGAAGCCGCAGCACCTGACGCTCGGCTGGCATGATGAGGAAGGTATCGTGATGGCGTTTGTGGCCCCGGAAAAAGAGGTGAACCATGAGTGAGATACTGACCGGTCTGGCAGACCTGGCCGCTCAGACGCTTATCAGCCAGTCCCGTTATCGCCTGGACGTGCATGAATGCCCGCATTTTCTGGACGTGCTGTCGTTCAGGGCAGAAGAATCCCTCAGTGCGCCCTGGCATTATCATATCCGGGTGACCTGCGGGGCTGCGGATATTGCCTGCGATGCGCTGTTGCTGAAATTTGCGTCATTTACGTTTCAGGTGCCGGATTTTAACGGCAGGGCCGCCACCCCCTTGCGTACCCTGCACGGCGTGGTGAAGTCTTTCAGACGACTTTCCACCTCGGCGGATGAAACGACGTACCAGCTGACCCTGGTGCCGCGTATTGCACTGCTGCAGTTCACCCGCCAGAGCGCCATTTACCAGAATGTTACCGTGCCGGAGCTGGTGGAGCAGATACTGCGCTCTCACGGTCTGGAAGGCCCGGACTTTGCGTTTCGCCTGACGCTGGACTACCCGGTGCGCGAACTTATCACCCAGTGGCAGGAGACGGACCTGGCGTTTGTGCAGCGCATTCTGGCTGAGGTCGGGATTTTCTGGCGTACGGAGATGGATGAGAAACGCCAGATGGATGTTGTGGTATTCATGGATACCCAGGCGCAGTATCTGTTCGGGACCCGGCTACCATTACGTTCTCCATCGGGGACCAGTGATAACGGCCAGGCGAGCATCTGGGCTGTCCGCACCTCGCATCAGGTGGTAAGCAGCCGCGTGACCACCCGTGATTACAACTACCGGCAGGCGCTGATACCTCAGGACAGCACGGAAAGCCTCAGCGGTGACGACGGTATTACGACTGGAGAGGTCTACCACTATGCGGAGCCTTTTCTGTCGGCTGGCGATACGGCAACCCCGGAGGCCGGGGCGTTTTATGCCCGGCTGCGCCATGAACGGATTCTGAACGCACAGCACCAGGTCACCGGGCGTTCGACCAGCCCGCAGCTGTTACCCGGCCAGGTGCTGGAGAGCGACGTTTCCCTGCCGGAGAGCCTGAAAGAGGGGATGGTCATCACCCGTATTCGCAGTCGTGGCTCCCGACGCAGCAGCTTTATTCTGGATTTTGATGCCATTCCCTACAGTGAAACGGTCTGTTTTCGTCCTCCTCTGGTCGCCCGCCCGGTGGTTGCCGGAACGCTGGTGGCGCGTGTGGAAAGTGAAACCACGGGCGACAGCTATGCCTGGCTGGACCTGCAGGGGCGCTATCGCGTCCGGCTCAACGTGGACCGCAGCGACAGCGGTGCCGGAGAAGCGTACCTCTGGCTGCGGCTCGCGAAGCCGTACGCCGGATATGAATACGGCTGGCACGCCCCGCTGCTGGACGGCACGGAAGTGGCGGTTGCCTTTGATGCAGGCGACCCGGACCGGCCTTACATTGCCAGCGCCCTGCATGACTCAGAACACCCTGACCCGGTGACGCAGGACAACCATACCCGTAACGTGCTGCGTACCCCGTCCAACAACAAACTGCGTCTGGAGGACCAGCAGGCGCAGGAGCATATCAAACTGGCGACGGAATATGGCAAGAGCCAGCTGAATATGGGGCATCTGGTCAACGCTGAGCTCCAGGTCCGGGGAACCGGCTTCGAGCTGCGCACCGACGAATACGGTGCCCTTCGTGCGGCACGGGGACTGTTTCTGAGTGCTGACGAGCAGCCAAAAGCGCAGGGTCAGGTGCTGGAGATGAGCGCGGCGGTCGGTCAGATAACGCAGGCAAATAACGAAATGCAGGCGCTGCATGACGCGGCACAGGCGGCTCAGGCGCTGACCTGTGATATCCGGGCCCAGAGAGCGCTGCTCGATGAACGGCTCAAACAGCTGCAGTCAGCGGTACTGCTGGCAAGCGCCCCCCGTGGCGTGGCCTTCACCTCGGGTGAACATGTACAACTGACGGCCAGCCAGAACGTGATGGTCAACGCCGGTCAGCATCTTGATCTGGGGGCGATGAACAACGTCTCGGTGGCGGCAGAGGCGTCTCTGGGGCTCTTTGCGCATAAAGACGGCATGAAACTGATTGCCGGTCAGGGAGATATTGCCATCCAGGCCCAGCACAATAAGCTGGCGCTCAGCGCGGAGAAGCAGGTCACCATCACCAGTACCGACGATGAAATCATCATCAGTACGCCGAAAACGCTGACGCTGAACGGTGGCGGTTCTTACCTGAAGCTGAGTGAGAATGGCATTGAGCATGGCTCTGAAGGGAAGATGATCATGAAGGTGGCGGAGTATCTGGTTCCTGGCTCGGGAGCAAGCCTTTCTGCAGATACCTCAGAGTTCGGCGTATCCACGCTGACGGAAGTGAAGCATATTGACAGCAAGTCATTTCACGACTGACGGAGGAGGATTGTCGCCATCTTTTCGTGGATAGATAACATGACTCAACAAAGAATCCGGAAACCAGCAGGATAGAACGTATCTCATTTTAAATTAGAAAATGCTGATGCAGAGCGAATGTTAGTGATTTATTAAAAATAAGGTTTTAGGGTGATATCATGAAAAATTATACGAAATTATTTTTGATACTCTTTATATTTTTTCTGGGTTTACGTGTTTCTTTCGGAGGGGAAGGCAACTCAGATGAAACATTCAAGTCTCCTGAAGGTGTTGTAATTGCATTTTATACTGATTACCTGAGAGCATTTAACAATTCAGACGCCAGTGCAAGTATTGAGCAGTCACAAGATGCTATTGATAAATATACATCCAGACATTTGCAAAATGAACGGGACTCCGATGATACTGGTGGGGACTATTTTACAGCTGCACAGGATA
The DNA here is from genome assembly GCF_041679625.1 of Enterobacter cloacae complex sp. ESBL7. Classification (NCBI taxonomy): domain Bacteria; kingdom Pseudomonadati; phylum Pseudomonadota; class Gammaproteobacteria; order Enterobacterales; family Enterobacteriaceae; genus Enterobacter; species Enterobacter cloacae complex sp. ESBL7. The sequence continues at coordinate 20,941 of NZ_JBGORN010000016.1, read as the reverse complement.
TTTGTACTGACTGGATCAAAAATTTAAAAACTAAGAAAGTAAACATTAATGACGACTCTGCAAATCTCGAACTCACTCTCGGTGTTAATAATAGTGAGTCAAATTATATTATTAGATTAAAACGAAAGGATGAACGTTGGCTTATAGATTCCGTGAAATTTGAATCAAGAAAGTCAGAAACGTGCAATCAGGATTAATGGTGAGTTAAATGTTTAATAAATTAAACGCCATTTCGGTGCTTAATGCTAACGCGGAAATTATTGCAAGAAGTAATGCGGACCGCTATCGAAGAGGATTGGACTCTCATCTTAAGTATGGAAGATCTCAGTGTGCTCATTACGTCAAAGTAGCCTTGATACAAGGTGGTTTGTCCTCAGACAATTCAGAGATAAACTCAGCAAAAGACTATGGCCCATGGCTCATTGAAAATAATTTCAAACCTGTATTAAACCCTGCCACCGTTAAAAACGGTGGGGTTTACTCAATTTCAGGCCAACAAGCTGGGGATGTAGTTGTAATCCAGGCAGCACCAAACCATGTTCATGGCCACATGGCGATGTTTGATGGTTCTAAATGGATTTCTGATTTCGCTCAGGATAAAGGTTTTTATCCTGCACAGGTATATCGTGATAATAATATTGCATATACACTTTATCGTTACACTGATAATACTACTGAAACTCAAAGCGTTGTAGCACAGAAAAATATAAGTATTGTATGGCCGATCCACTCCAACAGTAGGGGAGGAGAGTTTAAAAATAAGGAAGCTATTCTTGAGCATTTGGCCGGAGAGTCGACGGGACTTTTTCTTGTCGGGCGTAGTGGGATGTGGCATCCAGGGATCCATATCACGCAGGTCACGACCCCCTGGTGTGCGCTTAGCGGCAAAGCGGTATCAGAGCACACAGACTTCCCTGTGGCGTACAAAGGGGAGCAGGCTGTGCGTTGTATGGCTGATGGAGAAGTCGTTGCCTACCGGATCTGCCAGGATTATCTCGATATTCCATGGGAATCCGGGCCGCTATTGTTTTCCGGCTCATTTTTGCTGGTACGTCACTATATTCAGCCGGGAGAGACAGAAAAAAGTGGCCTGCATTTTTATACTCTCTATATGCATCTGGCTCCTTATTCAGCTTATGACGAACAGCAGGATAAACCCCTCTGGACAGTTCAGAATGCACTGTCGGTTTATCACCCTGACTGGCTCATGGTTGCGGCAAGCCATAACCCGGATTCAGTAAACAGTAGTTACCGGGCTGGGACGATCCCGAAAGGTGCCATTGTCGAATGGGATGAGTCTGACGACAGTCTGCACGTGATGGGCTTCAACCAGCGCAAATACGGTCTGGTGACTTACCAGGGGCTGAATGAAGAAGCACAAAAAAACAATGTAAAAACATCACTTAAAGCCGGACAGCAGTACTGGATGCTGGTTGATAACCACAATATCGCTCCGGGGGCCGGTTCTGTGGTGCTGCCTGCATGGTGGCGTTCCTTGATGCCACCGGCGAAAGATAGCATGATATTTGACCAGGTCGTATGTCCGGAGCCTTTCGCTATCCACGCGGGTGATCCGGTTGGGCATCTGGGATATTATCAGTCGCCGAAAGATGGTAGTTATGTTTCGCGTTATCAGGTGCATATTGAGTGCTTCAGTATGGATGAGAACCTGCCGCAGTTTCTCAACAATCCGGAAAAGGTCGGTGCTGAACATCCGCTGTGGCTGAAGTATTCGCCGGATCTGGAGCTGTACAGCAAAAATATCCGGGCCGGAACGTTTGCGGAAGATGGTCGGGTGACCAGCCGGTCCGGATTGCTGAAACTGAGCGACCTGAGAACAGAGACGGATGACACGACAAAAGAGGAATACTGGCAACTGCCCCCTGAAAATGGCTATGTCCCTAAAGGTCTGGCTCAACTGGAATTATTATCTCAGTATGACCTGGGGAAACTGGGTTTCAGAACGGAAATTGTAGACCCTCCGAGTTTTGATTACCTTGATGGTAAAACCCAGCCAGTGGGGCTGGTGCGGCGTATTATTGAATGGATTCTAGAAGTGGCTAAAAACGATCCGCGTCCCAGCCATGCAATGGCAAAACACGGTTACCAGTACCTGCTGAATAAGATTGACAGCGGGGAACCGTATTACTCTTCTGGTGAATACCTGCGGGCGGTTCACCGACCGGACTACCAGGATGTTGTGCAAAAAGCGATAGTTAAGCATCCGAGCGACTGGTATCACAAAAAAGGCGATGCAATATGGCAGTCATTTCTGGAACCGTTAAAGAAAGAAGCACCGGAGTGGAAGGCTTATAGTGAGGCTTTTATCGACAAGATGGCCTGGATGCAGGATGCCAGTAAATTAAAACTTGGGCCATCACTATGGCATATGCATCCAGTAATGTTTTTAGGTTTCTTAATGCCGCGAGCCAAACACATCGGGAAAATCACAGGGAAGGATTTTGTTAAATATGTATTTGCAGAGGCTAAAGAAAATGAAGAAACGTCGCGCGTGCCCGCAGCAATAACAACAGCACAGGCTATCTTAGAAACAGGCTATGGTAAATCGGTCCCTACTGACATTAAGTCTAAAAAATATAGCTACAACATCTTTGGAATTAAAGCTCATGGTAACCAAGATTATGTTGAAGACTATACTCATGAAGTGGAAAATGGGAAGCGAGTTAGAATAATAGATAAATTTCAAGCTTACGATTCTTATTCTGACAGCATCAAAGGGAGAGCCGATTTCTTTAAAAAGAATCCTCGATATCATTTTTTGTTTAATAGTTCAGATCCCATTAAGTGGGCTAAAGGTTTACAAAAGGCTGGATATGCTACAGATCCAAATTATGCAAATTCATTGATTAGTGTTATGAAAAGTCAGGGGCTTATAAAATGAAAGCTTTAATTGTATTGTTACTCTCATTTGTACCATTAATTTCCAATGCCGAGGATTTTTGTTCAAGCGTATCTGCCAAGGCAGATATAGAAAGAGCTATAATCCCAAGTAGTGATTCTGGTTATAAAGTATCAGGGAAAGGGCGGGCTTATTTCTATTTGGCCCCGAATGAAAAATGTGCAATCAAAAACTTATTTATAATTCCTGGTGATCTTGTGAACGGATATGCGGATTATAATAACTTTACATATATAATGTATTTCACAAAAGATGGCAAAGACGTAGAGGGGTGGATGAAGTCTAATCGGTTGGCACCAACAGGTACCGGCATTGGACCATCAGAAAAAAAGCTAAAACAGCATAGCGATTGAAATCGCTCATTCATAAAGAAAACAACTTTTAATGGATTAGGTTTTAACGAGTTACAATACTGATAGTATTAAAGCATATTACATAGAGGAAGTCCTGGCAGCCTGTACATCACCTGACTTTAGGGTGCAAGAAAAAGCATGGTTTAACAAAAATGTAATTCATGCTTTTCCCCTGGATATAGAGGTTAACATGAGAAAAACTGTGTCTTTGATAGTTTCATTTTTGCCTATGTATGGCATGGCCAACAGTTTCGACTTGCCCACAGTTCACTCAATAAAAAATGGAACCCAATGTGAAATATCTTTTAATGATAATGGTCACTTCCAATCGACGCAGTATAAACGATGTGGTGCGGGTGGCATGGAGGTATCAGGTAGAAATCCTCAACCACCAGGATATGGTTGGAATGAGTCACTGTTTTCATTACATCCAGAATATACGCCTATTGGAATTTTGTGGGCTTTTGAAAATAAAGGGTTAAGTGGTCATGGTGGGAATCGGCAAGTAACAAGCAGGAAAAAAGGTTATATAATTTTCCCATCAGTTTTAGCTGCAATGGAGTATAAAGTTGATTATATAAACAGAAATGGTGGTAATTGGGCGCGCTGGCACTCACGAGATCCTTCAGTACAAGAATATTATAGAACTGCAATTTCTAAAATGAGGCACCCATTTATCGATGAAATCAATAAAGAGGATAAATGAAAAATCATATCAAAATAATAATTCCATTGCTTTCCTTGCTTCCTTTGTCTGTGTCATATTCAGCAACTCCAGAACAGTGTTATTCATACTTACTGAGTTAGTGAGAAGTAGTAATTATCCATTCAATGACTGGGGTGTTAAGCCGCGAAAAGTAAATTTAATAATTGATGAGGATGATAGTGAAATCATTAGAGCGAAACTAGAGGTTGATACTGATGGTACAGGAACAATAGGGTGGATAGTGTTTGATAAGAGTAATGGCGAGTTACTTAACACGACTATCGATCCAGAAAAACCAATCAAACTAACTTATAATAGAGAATATGAGAAAGCTCAGAAATACTGTCTTTTAGGTGATGTTGTTTATCGGGTTAGAAGTAAGGAACGGGTGTATTTCTTTGATAAAAAAGACTCAGATATGAGACAAACTAAAACATTTATCATTAATGGAGATTATGTTCATCTTTTAGGAATAGAAGGAGAGTATAGCAAAGTATCGTATCAAACAAAATCAGGGCGTACAATCACGGGCTGGGTTGAATCAACCTTGTTGAGTCAAATCGATTTTAAAAACACCTGGTAAGCACAGGGTGAGACAATGAAATCTATTCGCATTTTTTTTGATTTTTTAATAAGGAATTTACTCATGTTACCTATTATTCGTAAGGGTGATAAAACCACCCACGGTGGTGCGGTTCTCACTGGTTCAGAAACAATGAAATTTGGTGGGGTTGGTGTAGCACGTAAAGGTGACAAAGTTTCCTGCCCGGTTAACGGTCATGGTCCTACCACGATTATTGAGGGTAACCCTGATTATCTTGATCATGGTGTTCCCGTGGCGTTTCACGGCCATAAATGTGGCTGTGGTTGTACACTGATTAGCTCCTTTTCTCCGGCTAAGGTGGGCTGAAGATGCCTGTCTGGCTGGATGCTATTCCAGAGAAAGCGGCGAAGGTCCGGCGTCCAGACACCCGGCGTTGGCTGCTGTTTCTCGCATTTGTCATGCTGACTGGAATTATACTGACGCTCTGGCGATGGACGTCAGAACGTACAGGATTTGTTTTCTGGTTCACCGCGCTGGGATTACCTTTTTGTTGCTGGGGCCTGATTTTTTCAGGCCGGCGTTTGGGTTACAAAATTCAGCAGGTTGCTGCTGAGTCCCGAAATGTGGCACGTGAAGCGCTTATTGACCAGGAGGTTCGTCGTGGGCAACGTTGCGCCTGGATCCTCGCCACACGTATCCAGCTTGCTGCCGGAAATAAACCAGGGCAGTTACTGTCTGCCATCAGCAAAGCTGCCCCCGTCGCGGAACTGTCACCATCACGGGGCAGTTCCGCACCGGTCAATTATGCCGCTATGATTGATTTTCGACAGGATTTGCCGAAAGCGCTGGATGACGCAGTGAACAAACTGTCATCGAGTCTGGCTGGAGTGGTAAAACATCTTCCCCGGGGAATCGCCTGCTGGCTGGCGCTGGATTGTGACACTGACCTGGAGTCTGAGGTTAAGCCTCTTCTCATCAGTAAATTTTTGCAGGTGACCGGTAGCACTTTTCATCTTCTCTCTGAAAGAGGGGCGGCTGCGTTTGATTTCTGGCTGGATCAATGTCATGAGGTGCCGGGGATCCTTGTTGCTGTCACATTTTCTCTTCCGTCCATTCCCCGGGCGGGAGAGGCTGATGCTGTGACCATGATGGTGCTCTGCAACCGCAAATCGGTGGCATTTCCTGACGCCCCTCGTCTCCACAGACCTGAAAAAGGTCGTAATACTACCCTCGTGAAAACCCTGAACAGAGCCCTGCTGTGGGCCGGAATTGATGCCTGCGCGTTACAGGGCGGGTGGAGTAGTGGCCCACTACTGGAGACGGGAGCGAGCTGGAATACGGCCTGTGAAGAAAATGGACTGACATACAGTCTGTCAGAAAACAACGTTTGCTTCGATCCTGTCCTGGGGTATTGCGGTCAGGCGGCTCTGTGGGTTGCCGCAGGGTTGGCGGAAGCAGTTTGTGAGACAAGGGGACCCCAGCTTATTGCCGCCCAGCCAGCAGCTGATATTGATGAGATTTGGGTCATGGTTATCACTAAAGAAAAAATGCACGAGGAACGGCAAGGGAATGTCTAAAGTAAAAGTGAAAACACTGATTGGCACGACTGTTGCTGTTCTGTTTTTTCTGACGGTGATCGTGGTTTTTTTGTTTTATGCCTTTCCGGAAACAATGGTGTCCACTACGGGGCTTGGTCCCTGGGACGGTCAGCGGATCTTCACCTGTTGTTCGCTGATGGCTGCTATCTGGTTTTTAGTGGGCTGGCTGACTGAACAGATGTTCAATGCTTCAGGTAAATCCGGTCTGTATTATCAGTGGGGCGCAAACCGGAAGCAGGGTGTCGGGGTTATATTAACCGACCTCCCCGAGGTCGGAAGTCGTGAAAAAAGTCTCTGTGTTGAAACTATCCGCGATCACCTTCAGCTCCGCTACGGCCCTCGCTGGCAAAAGAAGGTCCGTATTTTCCTGGTGACGGGGAGTCCGGAAGATACGGAGAGCGCTGCCCCCAGGCTGAGCAGTGAGCACTGGCAGGAAGCGGAGGGGTGTCTGCTGGTTTACGGTGGCGATGCGCAGTTGCCGCCGGATGAAAACGTCTTATCCGTGCTCAGACAACTTCGTCCCCGCCAGCCGGTGACCGGGATTGTCCAGATAGTGCATACGGACGCTTTCCCCGATGAACAGGCGCGTGATGCCTGCATCCGTTACCGCCAGAAAGCCGACCAGCTCCTGGGCTGGCAGGCTCCGGTCTGGCTGTGGCTGCCGCTGGCGCATCAGGGGTTTCCTGAGGGAGGATCCAGCCAGGCGGTTGCGGCTCTGTCGGGACCGGGATGCACGCCGGAAGCCTTACTGTCACAGGTGGATGCGCTGGTTCCCCGTCTGCGTCAGGTGGGGATGACGGCGGTGCTGAATGACCTGCGCCACGACGGGTTGTTGAGCCTGTCGTCCCGGTTGCAGGATGCCTTACGCAGCGATATTAAGACGCTGGTGACCTGGGTGTTGGGTGCAACGGCACCTTATCGTCTGCGTGGCCTCGTCTTCAGTCCGGCACAGACCCGTACCGCATCGCTTCCTCACAGTGCGATGTCCTCGCCGGGATGGCAGACCATTGCACAGGACAGCGTGGTGGTTCGTGCCCGAAAAATCACGGCGGACTGGAGAACCCGGGGGAAAGCTCTCCTGCTGGCGCTCATCGTGCTGTGGGGCACGGGCACCGGTCTGTCGCTTGCCGTGAACCGTACACAAATTTATCTGGTGCAGAAGACCGCCAGCCAGGCGGCGGATACCCACAGTTCGCTGGCCGTTCGACTGCATCACCAGATGGCGCTGCAGCAGGCTATTGCCCGTCTTCAGTACCGGGAAGCCCGGGGAGCGCCGTGGTACACCCGTTTTGGCCTCAATCAGGACCACGATACGCTTGCGGCTCTGTGGCCGCTTTATGCCCGCAATAATACCCTGCTGATGCGTGATGCCACCGCACAACAGCTCATCGCCCGTCTTCGTGCCTTTGTTCGTTTGCCGCCTGCGAGCGATGCGCGGACGAAGGAGGCGCAGCAGGCTTACGGGCTGCTGAAAGACTATCTGATGATGTCGCGGCCGGACAAAGCGGATGCTGCCTGGATGGCAAAATATATCCTGACGGCCTGGCCGCAGCGTGATGGCGTGCCTGCGGGCACCTGGCAGACGCTGGCACCCTCGCTGGCGGCGTTCTGGGGACAGAATCTGGCGGCCCATCCTGAATGGGCGGTGACCCCCAATCGCGAACTGGTGGGGACGGTGCGCCAGATCCTGCTTAAGCAAATCGGTCAACACAATGCGGACTCCGGGTTGTACCAGCAGATGCTGAAACAGATTGCCAGCAACTGGCCGGACCTGACGCTGGCCGATATGACCGGCGATACGGATGCGTCTTCCCTGTTCTCCACAGACGAGGTGGTGCCGGGGATGTTCACCCGTCAGGCCTGGGAGTCACAGGTGCAGAGCGCCATTGATAATGTCGTGAAATCCCGCCGGGATGAGATTGACTGGGTGCTGACCGACAAGGCGCACAAATCTGGCGGTGAGGTGTCGCCGGAGGCGTTAAAGGCCAGGCTGACGGAACGCTATTTTACCGATTTTGGTAACTCCTGGCTCGGCATGCTCAACAGCATTCGCTGGCATCCTGCCTCGTCACTGTCCGGCGCGATGGGGCAGCTTAACCTGCTGTCCGATGCCCGGCAGTCTCCCCTGGTGGCGCTGATGAACACCCTCAGCTACCAGGGAAAAACCGGCCAGAAAGGCGGTGCGCTGGCAGACTCGCTGGTGGACTCAGCGAAAAAGCTGATGGGGAAAGTGACGGACGGCGAGCAGTTCGCCGCGCAGGCCCGGGGGCCGGAAGGTCCTCTTGATGGCGTGTTTGGTCCCCTGCTGGGACTGATGGGGGGGCATGAGGGCGTCGACAGCGGTGACACGCTCAGCTTTGGGACATGGCTTACCCGCGTCACGCAGTTGCGGCTGAAACTGCAGCAGGTGACCAGCGCACCCGATCCGCAGGAGATGGCGCAGGGGCTGGCCCGGGCGGTGTTTCAGGGAAAATCCGGCGATCTGACCGATACCCGGGATTATGGAAGCCTGGTGGCCGCGAGCCTCGGGCAGGCGTGGGGCGGATTCGGGCAGGCCCTGTTTGTGCAGCCGCTGGATCTGGCCTGGCGTCAGGTACTGGCTCCGGCGGCGGGCGGGCTGAACGCCCGCTGGCAGAGCGCCATCGTGAGGCCCTGGAATACCGCCTTTACCGGACGCTATCCGTTCAGTGCCACCGGCAGTGATGCCTCTTTATCGATGCTGGCACAGTTTTTACGGGCGGACACGGGGCGGATTTCCACCTTCCTGCACGCGAATCTGGGGGGCATGCTGCGTCTGGAAGGCAACCGCTGGGTGGTGGATCCTGCGGCAAGCCAGGGGATGCGTATCAACCCGGCGTTTCTTTCGGCGGTGAACCAGCTGACCGCGCTGTCCGACATCGTCTTTGCGGGCGGTGACGCCGGGGTTCATTTTGAACTCCTGCCCCGGCCGTCGAAAGACGTGGCCCGGATGCAGCTGACGGTGGACGGACAGCAACTGGATTACTTTAACCAGATGGAGAGCTGGCAGAGCTTCGCCTGGCCGGGTGACACCTACAGTCCGGGCGAGACGCTGAGCTGGCAGAGTAACCATAACGGGGGGCTTCAGCTGTATGACAGCCAGCAGGGCGTATGGAGTCTTATCCGCCTGCTGGAGAAGGCCAGAACCACGCCGCTGGACAGCAGCCGTACTCAACTTCTCTGGCTGACGACTGACGGTCACCCGCTCAGTATGGTTCTGCGCAGTGAACTGGGCGGTGGGCCCCTGGCATTACTGAAACTGAGGAACTTTCGGCTGCCGGAAACGATTTTTGCGGGAGAACATGATGCGGTATCCGATAAGCATGATGCGTCCCTTTTATCCGGGGAGGACGACGAGTGAATACCCCTGAACACCTGCTTCACCTGAGCGCACCTGATGCAGAGACACAGCAGCGGTTACTGCAGGTCGCGCAGGAGACGCTCTCGGGTCTGGAAGACTGGCTGCAGCCTTTTGGCGACGTTGCGCCAGCGGGCGAAGATCCGGCCTACGAGGACGATTTTTTGTGGATGCGCGAGGAGATAAACAAAACCTCGGGCGGGGATCTGCCGCAGCTTTGTCTGCGGGCGGGATCGTTCCTTTACCATACGGCCAAAGATATCCGCGTGGCGACCTGGTATACCCTGGCCCGCCTGCAGGATGAAGGGCTCCGGGGGTTGAGTGAAGGACTGTTGCTGCTTGCCGGACTGGTGTCACGTTTCGGCGTTCAGCTGCATCCTCAGCGGGCGAATGCCCGACGGGCATCGCTGGAATGGCTCAACAGTGAGCGCATTATCGACGGTCTCGGGCGTTTCCCGGGCGTGGTGGCGGAAGACACGGCCACGGTGGCGACGGCCCTGGTGCAGTTACACCAGTCGGTGAGTCAATGGCCGGAAGCGGAACGACCTGTCTTTACGGGGTTATGCCAGGCCCTGCGTGTACAGCTTGAACGTGCGGGCGGCGCGGGTGCGATGCTGCCCCAGAATGTCAGTCATCAGGTGGTGTCTCCTGCTCCTCAACCCTTTTCCGGGGGCGCGGTACCGGGAAAACTGTCCGCGAGGGAAGTCCTCGATCAGGCCCGTCATCTGTCACGCTGGCTGGGCGAACAGCCGTCAGGCTGGCTGGCCGCACACCGTCTGATGAAAACCATCCGTTGGGACACCGTTGAGCAGTTGCCTCCGCTGGCGGCGGACGGTACAACCCGGCTGAATCCCCCCCGTGCCGATTACCGGGCACAGTTGATCCGCCTTTACCGTCAGCAAAGCTGGTCGGCGCTGGTCACCCTTGCCGATCAGTTTTTTGCGGAAGGCGTCAATCATTTCTGGCTCGATCTGCAGTGGTATCTCTGGCAGGGGCTGAGCAAGGCCGGGGAACAACCTGAGGTCATTGCAGAGGCGGTGCTGGCGGATTTACGGCTGTTTCTGACACGACTGCCCGGTATTGAGACGCTGGCCTGGAATGACGGCAGTCCGTTTGCTGATGAGGTCACTCTGCACTGGATAGCGGAACACGTGAATGCCTCCTCCGGGCATCCGGGCCATGAGCCTGCCGCGACGACGGTTGCGGTGGATGAGGACATACAGACCCTGGAAGCGGAGGCGATCGCGAAGGGGGACAGCGACGGCCCGGAGGCCGCTCTGGCGTGGCTGCAGACCCGTCCGGGGTTTGAGACTCCACGGGGCCGGTGGCTGGTGCGCCTGCTGATGGCCCGCGTGGCGGAGCAGTACGGCCGAAATGACATGGCAATGCATCTGCTGGGCGAGCTGGCTGCGCAGGCACCGCAGCTGACGCTGGCGGACTGGGAGCCGGGGTTGCTGTTTGAAGTGCTTGCCCGGCGTCTGAAGCTGCTTCGCCTGCGGGCGGGGCGTCACGACAGTGAGCGTGCACGGCTGGCTCCGGAGATGGACAGCCTGCTGGCCTCGCTGGTTAACCTCGATCCTGCCCGGGCCATGGTGCTCTGCAGTTGACCCTTTTTTGACAGGCTATCAGGAAGACAGGAATGGATGATTTAACCCTGCGTTATTACGAGGCCGAGATGCGCTATCTGCGCGAGGCCGGAAAAGAGTTTGCCCGCGCCCATCCGGACAGGGCGGCGATGCTGCATCTTGATAAACCCGGCGCCGTTGAGCCGTATGTGGAGCGCCTGCTGGAGGGATTTGCGTTTCTGATGGGGCGTCTTCGCGAAAAGCTGGATGACGATTTACCCGAACTGACGGAAGGCCTGGTGAGTCTGCTGTGGCCGCATTATCTGCGCACCATCCCTTCCCTGTCGGTGGTGGAGTTTGCGCCACCGTGGCAACAGCTGCGCCAGGCGGAACGGTTGCCTGAAGGGTTTTCCGTGCTCTCCCGTCCGGTGGGGCCACGGCAGACGGCCTGCCAGTACCGGACCACCCGGGCGCTGACGCTTCAGCCCCTGCATCTGGCACAAGCCCGTCTGCAGACGGAAACCGACGGTCGTTCTGCCATCCGGCTGCGCTTTGAATGCCCCGCCAGGGCTGATCTGACACAGGCGGAGATGGAGCAGGTTGTTCTGTACCTCTGTGCGGATGCACCGGTCAGTTCAGCCCTGCATCTGGCGCTGACGCGTCAGGTTCAGGCGATGTATGTCCGCCATGCGGGGGCAGCGGAACGACAACCCTTTGACGGCTGGTGTAAACCGCTGGGCTTTGATGACGACGATCGTCTGTGGCCGAAGGGTACGTCCGCATTCAGTGGCTATCAGCTGCTGCTGGAGTATTTCAGCTTCCGGGAAAAATTCATGTTTGTCGGGCTCCGGGGGCTGGAGCAGCTTGTACTGGCACCGGAGAGTACGTGGTTTGAGGTGGATATCGTGCTCAGCGAGGCCTGGCCTGCAGAGTTAACGTTCGGCACCGGTAACGTTCGTCTGCACTGTGCGCCGGTCATCAACCTGTTCACGCTGGAAGCGGATCCGATGCCTCTGGATCCGCTGGTAAATGAATATCTGCTGCGTCCCCTGCGGATCCAGGACGGGCATACCGAGATCTACAGTGTGGATGAGATCCACGGGACGGTGAAAAATGGTCAACAGCGCTATGTGCCGTTTACCAGCTTTCGTCACCGTGGCGGGATGATGCGCCATGGCGCACCGGAGCGCTACTTTCATACCCGGGTGAAACGCGGTCCCTCGGGTCTGTATGACACCTGGCTTATTCTCGGTGGGGATTCCTTTGATGCTGACCAGCTGGCGAGGAAAACCGATGCGCTGTCGATGAGAATGACCGGGACCAACGGTCAGTTACCCCGTATGGCGCTGAGGAGCACGCGGCTGGACAGACCGGTGAAAGCCGGAAAAATTCCGCTGCAGATCCAGAACCTGACGGCACCCACGATGCCGCTCTATCCGCCTGCCCGCGATCGTTTTCACTGGCGGGTCATGAGCCATCTGGGGTCCAACTTTCTCAGCATGATGGATAACCCGGAGGTGCTGCGGGGGACTCTGGCGCTGTACGACTGGAGCGATGATGAAATGAACCGCCGCCGTCTGGAAGCCATTGTGGAGGTGAGACATACCCTTATCCGCCGCTTTGAGCGCGGCGTGATGCTGCGCGGCGTCGATATTGAAATCACCCTCGACACCGGGCTGTTTGCCGGTAAAGGGGATGTGAATCTTTTCGGGGAGCTGTTGCACCGCTTCTTCAGCCTGTATGCCGATATTCATCTTTTTAATCAGCTGACGCTGTTGCTGCAGCCCACAGGAGAACGACTGCGATGGTGCGAGAATCACAGTCAGCACGTACCCGGCTGACAGAGCAACTGCGGGACGAGATCTGGCGGGTTAATTTCTATCGTTTCTGCCGGTTGCTGGAGCAGGCGGCTCCTGATGCGCCTCCGCTCGGCAGTACCAGTCGCCCCGGCAACGATCCGGTTCGCTTTCGCCCCTGGCCGGGAATGGGATTTCCGGTCAGCGAGTTGCGGGCCGTGGAGGAGAATGAGGACGATCCGGAGGCACCGCTCTCGGTGCGGACAACTTTCCTCGGGGTATACGGTGTGGACTCCCCGCTGCCGACGCACTATCTGGATGATATTGCCACCCGGCGTGAAGGGTATGAAGCCGTCACCGCCTTTCTTGATCTGTTCAGCCACCGTATTACCACGCAGTATTACCGGATCTGGCGCAAATATGCGTACCCGGCCACGTTTGAGGCGGGGGGAACGGATGTAACCTCACAGTGCCTGCTGGGGCTGATTGGTCTGGGGATCCCAGGTACCGCCGGACGGATTGCCACGCCGGTGTCCCGCTTTCTGGCCCTGCTGGGCAATATGCGTCTGCCGACCCGCAATGCCGAAGGGATCCGCGCACTGGTCAGTCTGCTGGCTCCCCGGACGCAGACGGCGGTAAGCGATTATGAGGTGATACGTGTGCCGGTGAGCGTGCGCAGCGGTCTGGTGCGGGCAAACCGCGTGATGCTTTCAGCACGTCCCGTGCTGGGGCAGACGGCTCCGGAAGGCTGCAGTCGTGTGCGGGTCACGCTCAGTACCACAGACCGGGAAGAGGCGGCAGGCTGGCTGCCGGGGGGATCGCTTCACGCTGACCTGCTGGTTCTGCTGCGGGTGTACCTCGGGTATCGCAGCGATGTCCGTCTGCAGCTTCGTGTGCCCCTGTCCCTGTTACCGGAACCCCGGCTTGACCCTGACCGCGCCCGTCGGGTCCGTCTCGGTCAGACCGGCGTGCTGGGGCGCCAGGAGAGCAAAAGTCCCCCTCCCCGTGACATCACCGTCAATACCGGCCGCTATGAGGGTCTGTGCATGGCTGCACGGCACCCGGCCAGCGACGGTCAGTATCGCTTTGACCAGGAAACACCATGAACATTATGAATCACTGGCGGGCCCTGCTCCCGCTGCTGTGCACTCTGCTGAGCGGGTGCGGGCTGGCCCAGAGCGTCCATGACGGCACGCGCAGTATGGCAGCCTCGCTGTTTTACAAAAAAATCAAAACGCTGCACCTGGACCTGTCACCGCGTGCGGCGCTGAATGCGGATGAGTCCCAGACGCCGCTGGCGACCATGGTCAGGGTGTATCAGCTGAAGGACCGGAAAAGCCTGGACTCCGCTGATTATCAGACGTTGCTGCGTGATGACAGCCCTGTCCTGAAAGAGGATATGCTGGCCTCCCGTTCGCTGCTGGTGATGCCCGGCGGCAACGTGACGCTGAATATGCCGATGGACGAAAATGCCGCTTACGTGGCGGTGGTGGCGCTGTTTCGCCAGCCGGATCTGAAGCACAACACCTGGCGGCTGGTGCTGCGACGTGACGAACTGGATCCGGACAAGGCCCGGACCGTTGAACTGGGTGACGGCAGTCTGAGCCTGGTACCGTTGAAGGGGAAACAGGGTGGATGATAAGAATACCGGTCGCGAACAGAACCCGTATCAACTGGTGATAAGCGACAGCACGGTCAGGGCTGATGTTCAGCGATTTCGCGGGACAGAAGCGCTGAGCAGGCCGTTTTCATGGCGCATTGAGTTTACCACCCACCGAACGGTGGATGCGCAAGCCGTGCTGCTGAAGTCAGCGAGTTTCAGTCTGCGCCATCACAAAGTGGTGCAGGGGGTTATCACGGGACTGGAATGGCTTTCCACAAACGCAGACCAGTCCCACTATGCCGTGACTCTTGGGTCCCGTCTGGCGCTGCTGTCGCGCTCCCGGCGTTGCGCCATTTATCAGAATGTCACCGTGCCGGAGCTGGTGGCCCAGATACTGCGTTCGCACGGTCTGGAAGGTTCCGACTTTGATTTTCAGCTGACCGGCGACTACCCGGAACGCGAACTCATCACCCAGTGGCAGGAGACGGACCTGGCGTTTGTGCAGCGTATTCTGGCGGAGGTCGGCATCTGGTATCGCCAGACGATGCATGATGTGACCGGACTGGATGTGACGGTCTTTGGTGACAGCCAGCAGCAGTACCGGCCTGAGCGGCCTCTGCCATACCATGAACCGTCCGGTCTGTATGATGGTGCTGAACTCTGCTGCTGGGGGCTGCGTACCTGGCACAACGTGGCGACGGGGAACGTCCCGGTTCGTGATTACAATCCTCGTACCGCACGTGCCCCCATGGATGCCACTGCCTCTGTGCGTGCTGCGGGCGTGACGACGGGCGGGCATTACCGCGACAGGGAGTCTTATCTTCACCCCGGAGAGGGTACCGCCCCCGCCCCTGAAACCGGGGGATTTTATGCCCGCATCCGCCATGAGCGCGAGCTGAATAACCTGGCTTACCTTCATCTGTTCAGTAACGCTTACTGGCTGAGTCCGGGGCAGGTGGTAAATCCCGTGGGAGCGGGGCTGCATGACCTGAATGAAGGCATACTGGTGACCTTCACCTCGTTTCGTGGGGCGCGTGACTCACGGCTGTACGTGTCGCTGTGGGGCATGCCGTACCGGGAGGCGTACGGCTTCCGGCCTGCGGAATGTCCCCGTCCTCACATCACCGGCACGCTGCCGGGCCGGGTGGAAAGCGTTACCCCCTATGACCGCTACGCGCATATTGATACCACCGGGCGTTACCGGGTACGGATGGATTTTCATCCGGATGAGGGCGAACCGGGCTACGCGTATCCGTGGCTGCGGCGGGCTTCGCCCTTTGCCGGAGATACATATGGCTGGCACATGCCCCTGACGGACGGTACGGAAGTGGGGGTGGCATTCCATGGCGGCAACCCGGATCGCCCTTATATTGCGCACGCTTTTCATGATTCTGAACACCCTGACATCGTAACCCGTGATAACCGCAGCCAGAATATTCTGCGTACCGGCGGTGGCAACGAGCTGCGCATGGAAGACCAGAAGGCGCAGGAGCATATTGCGCTGACCACCCCGTATGGGGCGACGCAGCTGAATCAGGGGAAGATGACGGATGCACAGCGCCAGCCCCGGGGGACCGGCTTTGAGCTGCGCACCGACGAATACGGTGTCATCCGGGTGGCAAAAGGGTTGCTGGTGACCGCCGACGGGCAGAATAAAGCCGTCGGTGAGGTGCTGGACCAGGCTGATGCGCTGCGTGAAATTGACGTCTGCCTGCAGCAGCGCCAGCAACTGGATATTGCCGCTGAACAGGCTCAGGCGCTGCAGGCGGATATCACCGCTCAGGTACAGATGTCGGCGACGCGGCTGCAGACCCTGGACCGGATGCTGCATCTGTCGGCCCCGGAGGGGATAGCGCTGACCAGCGGGGAACACCTGCAGCTGTCGGCGGCTGACAATGTGGCGTTCAGCGCAGGCGCGGATATCAGCCTCGGGGTGACGGGGGCGATGACGGCAATGGCCGGAGAGCAGATCGGGGTGTTTGCGCACCGGGGGGCGATGCGTCTGCAGTCGGGAGAAGGACCCGTGGTGGTGCAGGCGCAGCACGGATGTATGCAGTTGTCGGCACAGAAACCGCTGAACCTCAGTGCTGGCGATGATATCACCCTGACCGGCAAGAAGCGTATCACTCTGATTGGTGGCGGCAGCTATCTGACACTGGCGCAGGGTGTCGTGGAATACGGGACGATGCAGAGCTATCAGCGCAGGGTAAAACCCACGATGAATGTGGCCGCCGCCCCAATGGCGGTGGATATCCCTGTGACGGGACTTTCCCGTATGTACTCGGCGGTGTACCGGCTACTGGACATGCACGGTAACGTCAGAGTGAAGACACCTTACCGCATTACTACGCCTTCTGGCCTGATAGCGAGCGGATATACCGATGACAATGGTTACTCGGCCCCGGTTTATACCCGTGAAGAAGAGGCTGCTGAACTGCATGTGGTTCACCCGAAACTCTCGCCGGATACCCCACTGTGCTTTACGGGGGACGGGGAGACACATCAACTGGCAATGGAATTCAGAGAGGCGTAATGGAACAACCCGATTTACCCGATATCCCGGCAGCAGAGAGGCCTGCCGGTGCGAACAATCAGCCGTGGGACTGCACCACCACCGGCATTGAGATGGTGGAGAAACAGTCACGCCTGCCGACAGCGGATAACCGTCAGTACCTGCATATCAAGGTGGAATACGCGATGCGCTTTCCCCGGTTATCGGGTGAAATCCGCCGGAACGGTAAGTGTTATCAGATGAGCCTGAAACAGATGATGATGAGCGGATTGATCCGGGTGGACGAAATCGCGGCGAATTACCAGTGGTGGTACAAGGCCGAGGTTCCGTTTGATATGCGGACTACTCCGCCCCGCCCGTTTCTCAGCGGTACGTTACGGCATGAGGGGGCAGGCAGACGCCATACCATCAACCCGTTTCCGGTGCCGGGAAAAGGTCTCTACCGCCGCCCCGATATCATTATAGTGAAGGATAAAGATAATCGCTGGCCGGGGCTGGCGGGAGACGATGCGGAAGGGCAGAGGCACGGCGATAACCTGGAGCGACTGGTGGAGGTCAAGTTTCCGGGGGATAAACTTGAGCGAGGGCAGTATGAAGATTACATGCTGATTGTTGGCGGAGAGCGCAGGCGTATGACGATACTGGAGATCCACGACTGCCGTTCACAGGAGCAGCAGTGGAGCGATCAGGTGGTCAACGTGACGATGAAGGCCTGGAAAACCAGCGGGGCGAAATACTGGCCGCTGTTTCTCTACCCGCCTATCTTTACCCCCACGCCCCCGGCCACGCCCACCCCCACCCCCTCGAAAGTGGAGCCGTGGACCTATGCCGGTCAGGCCGTTGCTGACCTCAGCGAGGGGGTTGTCGGTCACGTGGCCGCAGGCTGGAATGCTTTGTCGAAAGAGATGCAGCAGGAACTGAGCCGGGGGGCGGGCTGGCTCAACGACAAAGGCGAGTGGCTTTATTACCAGGAGGCTCAGACGTGGCGCTGGTTCAGCCGCACCGGGCGCAGCGCGGCAGTCTGGAGTAATGCGCAGCTACAGGCCGCCTGGGTGAGCATTCAGCGGGCGACGGACATGACGCTGGATACACTGAAACAGGTGGAATGGGTTCAGATCATCACCAGCGTGGCGAAAACGGTGGGGGTGGTGCTCGTTGCGGTCGGTATTGGGGCCCTGGTGGTCACGCTGGGGGTTCCGGCGGAAATACTGGCCGCCTTTTTAACCATCGTGCGTCTGGCAATCAGCGCCTGGGACGCACTGGCTGCCGTTCTTGGTGCCGGAGCGTCCGGCACGCTGGCAACCGAATAAGGGAGCGATAATGGAACTGAAAGATTTTGAACTGACCTATCTTGATAAGTGGTTGCCGGACGCGTCGGTCAGATACCGGGACGGCAGCCCGGCGATCAACCTCGGGCTGATTATCACGGTGTTCTTTAAGGACGGCCATACGGCAGCGGTGCGCCGTAAGATGGTCGAATGCGTGGACCGCTATTACGGTGAGTTTAAGCCGCATCTGAAGAAGACCATGCTCTCGAAATGGGTGGGCATCACGGAGAAAAACTACCAGAAAAACCGACAGACAATCCTGGATTCATCCCCGGAAGAGATTATTTCCTGGTATCTGGGCAGTGTCGAAACCGATTATCATGCCCCTGACTATGAAATACTCATTATGGGTAAACGGATTTTCCATAACGAGAATAATCGCTCGGTTATCAAACTGGTGTTTCCGCTGTCGCTGCTGAAAGAGCCGGAGGGCAAAGTGCGCTATCAGTCCTGGCTGATGTGGCTGTGCAACACCTTTACGGTGGAAAGCGGCTATGCCGGGCTGTCGTTCGTACTGCCCTACGCGTTTGAACGCATGTTTCCCTATGAGTACCAGCTGGCGCAGCGTTTTCCCGGCGTGATGGTCGATTCACTGGGGACACTGGAGGGGGGAGAAGCGGTCGAGGGAGTAAAAGGAGCCTGCTGGTACACCATTCTGGGGACGCCGTGGCTGGACAAGCTGGGCGGTACGGAGACACTGACCCGCCGTCTGGCGAAAACGCCGGAGATTGAACTGCTTTCCTATAACAGCGGCATTGTGTTGAAAGCCGGGGCATTACCGCCCGCACCTGGCGAGGTCAATTCAGAACCGTTACCGCCGCTGCTGGTCAAAGTGAATCAGATTATCAAACCCATCCGGCAGGACGGGCATAACGGGCTGCATTTTTACTCAGAATACGAAAACTTTCAGTTTGAAGAAGAGTCTTCCATGGCCTGGTTTGCTCGTTTTGATGAAGCCAGTGCCCTGCTGGACAGCGACGATGACGGTCAGTCACTGGAGCCGGTCCGTATTACCCGCTGGACGGATGATATCGCCCCTCATGCCGGGCAGTGGGCCTCGATTGTTAACGGCACCACGCAGTATATTCAAACCCGTGAAGGACAAAAAATGCCCGCCTTTGAGGATGTTCACGGTCAGAAACACCGTGCCTGCTGGTCGCTGCTGAAACGCGATGATCGGGGCAGTGTCTTTACCTTACCGGAGTCGTCATCAGAATGAGTCATCGTTCAGTGTCATTACACGACATGCTGTATGGAAATTTTGAAGGTGAACTTGAGTTGCACCAGGTCAGTGAAGAGAACCAGCACATTATGTCGGTGCTGGATAACCTGCAGCGGGTGCTCAGTACCCGGGCCGGTTCCGTGGCGCACCTGCCGGACTACGGTCTGCCGGATATGACGCTGATTTTGCAGGGCATGCCCGGCACCGTCCATGAACTCAAATCCACGCTGGCGACCACGCTGCTGAAATACGAGCCGCGTATTCAGGACATTAACGTGGTGATACTGGAGCAGACCCGGCCCGGTGAACTGCGCTATGCCATTGAAGCGGAACTTCACGACGGCGGACTGGTGCGCTTTGGCACCGAGTTTATGCCGGAAGGTAAAGTGCTGCTCCGCCACCTGAAACAACAACGCATACTCCCCTCCTGAGTTAAGGACATCTGAATATGTTTTCCCGAAACCTGCCCGTACATGCGGGCCAGGATCCCCGCGCATGGTCTGAGTACACCCAGGTGCGCGATGAACTGAGCAAGCTGACCCACCCCGCACGTCCCGATGTGGACTGGCGCAACGTGGAGCAGCTCTGCGTTACCCTGTTTCGCCATAACGGCACCGACCTGCAGACCGCATCCTGGTTTTGCTGTGCCCGCCTGCAGCGTTCCGGTCTCACCGGGCTGTCGGAAGGGCTGGAACTTGTCGATTCGCTGATTTCACACCAGTGGAGCGTAATGTGGCCGCCGCAGATGCCGTTTCGTAAGGAGATTCTGGTGTGGCTCAGTGACCACCTGATGCTGAGCCTGCGCCGCTTCACGCTCGGTCACCAGGACCTGCCGGTGGTCTATCGCCTGGAGCAGCAGTTTCGCCACCTGTGCGACCTGTTACAGCGCCTGGAATTGCGCCAGGTCAGTAAAATGGATGCACTGCTGCACTGGATGCACGCGGCGGTGGTCCGGCTGGAAAACGCGAAAGATGCGCCGCTACCTGCTCCCGCTGAGTCCACTTACCCGCACACCGCCAGTCCGCTTCCGGGCAGCGCTGCGCCGTCGTATGGCGACAGTGACCCGGTGGTGCTGGTGGTCCGGGATGACGGCACCCAGAGAATCACGCAGACCTCCATTCTGAAGCGCCATCGTCGGGGTGTGTGGTCGGGATTTGCCGGGGGCGTTGCCGCCTCGTTGCTGCTCACGGCACTAAGCGCCTGGGGCTGGCAACACTGGCACGACAACCTGCCGGAGACGCTGATTGACACCTCACTTTCACCGCTGCCGGTGGTGCTCTCTGCCTCCGAACAGGGAGCGATGATTGAAGAAAACGCCGCCGCTCTGCAGGCGCAGGGACGGATGGCGACTGAACGTACCCGCGACCAGCTGGACGAACTGGCGCAGTTGTCACCGACATGGGCGCAGGACTACGGAT
>NZ_JBGORN010000015.1:0-76687 GCF_041679625.1 Enterobacter cloacae complex sp. ESBL7 | reverse complement strand
CATCACCAACCGGCGCGGCGACATCATGGCGGGAAATAACCTGTGGATGCAGCGGGATGCGGCGGGGAATGCGAACAGCCAGGTGGTGAACACGTCGGGGAATATTGAGACGCAGAATGGGGATATTATTATCAATACAGGTAATTTCTCTAACCGTTATGTGTCGTTGCAAGCCATCGGAGGAGAGGTGGTTCAGGCTGAAATGCCGTCATGGGTAAAAGGGTTGCAAGGGGTTATTTCTCTGGATGATATGGGACCGAATGAAGTGGGTTATCATTATTCACTCGGTTCACCGCATGGCGATGGGTTTGATCGGGATGTTGTATGGAACGTTAGTGTTTATGAGCGGGCCAGATTTAAAAAAGTTCTCCTTTCTCAAAGCGATGTCGCTGTTACAGTCGAAGGAAGTCAACCAAGGATATCAGCCGGGAAGAATTTCAATATTTCAGCCGGGCAATTGACAAATCAGGCCGGTATTCTTCTTGCCGGTAATGATTTTTCACTCAGTGGCAACACACTGAACAACGAATCGTGGCAATCAGGTAGCAAACAGAATTATCTTGTTTTTGAAACCACGGATCCGGTTTCAGCGAATGATTCTGAGCAGAATAAGAAACCACGACATACCAATTCAATGTCAGAGTACGCGACATTACAGGAGATTCACTATAAATCAACGGGAGAAATACAAACCGAGCAAACAGCCGGTCAACTTTACCGCGCCGTCATCCAGGCGGGCGGCAACGTCACCGCAAACTTCACCAGCAACATCAGCAACACTAATACCACCGCTAACGCGGGCGGCGTCAGCAACGTTATCTCCACCCCGTCGCTGAACACCCTCAGCAACCAGACCATCGGCAGCGGTGTGCAAAAACAGGGGCTGAACGCTGCCGGCAGCGTGGCGGTGACCTCGCCGCAGTGGAACGATCGGCTTCAGGGGGCGCTGCAGCAGCTTAACGGCGGCGGCGCGCTGGAAAACGGCGGCGCGTCCGGCACGCCTCTCAGCAACGTTGCCACCACGCAGAAAGGCAACGCGAACCTTGGTCAGCTGGGCGCGCTGGCGAACGCCGGGGTCACCACCGCCGATCTCCGAACCGCGCAGGGCGGCGCCGTCGGGCATTATCAGGGCCAGCGCGTCGATACCAGCGCTTACCCGCTGCCGTCGGGCAACAACGGCTATTTTGTCTTCTCCGACAACCCGAAAAGCCCGTACCTGATCGGCATCAACCCGAAACTGAACGGTCTCGGACAGCTTGATCCCGCCCTGTTTGCCGACCTGAACGCGATGCTCGGGATCAAACCGTCGTCCACGGCGCCGCAGGAGACGCGGCTGGCGTTTACCGACGAGAAGCAGTTCCTCGGCTCGTCCTATATGCTGGGGCGCCTCAACCTGAACCCGGACTACGACTACCGCTTCCTCGGCGATGCGGCGTTCGATACCCGCTACGTTTCCAACGTGGTGCTCAACCAGACCGGTAACCGCTACCTGAACGGCATCGGCTCCGATCTGGATCAGATGCGCTATCTGATGGACAACGCCGCGGCGGCGCAGCAGTCGCTGGGCCTGCAGTTTGGCGTCTCGCTGACCGCCGATCAGATTGCCGCGCTCGACCACAGCCTGCTGTGGTGGGAGAAAGCCACCGTCAACGGCGAAACGGTGATGGTGCCGAAGCTCTACCTGTCGCCGAAGGACGTCACCGTCAACAACGGCAGCGTGATCGCGGGCAACAACGTCGCCCTGAAGGGCGGCAGCATCACCAACGGCGGCAGCTCGCTGCTGGCGAAAAACAGCCTGACGCTCGACAGCCAGAACAGCATCAGCAACCTCAGCAACGGCCTGATGAAAGCGGGCGGCGACCTGAACCTGAGCGCCATCGGCGATATCAATAACATCAGCTCCACCATCAGCGGCAAAACGGTCGCGCTGGAGAGCCTGGACGGCAGCATCAACAACCTGACGCAGGTTGAGCAGATTGATATCAACGCCGGCGGGAAGTACGGCAACATCGGCCTGAAGGACACCCTGCTGGGCAACACGGCGTCGATTACCGCGCAGGATGGCCTGTCGCTTGAGGCGGGGAAAAACATCACCGTCACCGGGGCGAACCTGGCCTCCGGCGGCGATATGCTGTTGAACGCGTGGGGCGATATTGCCGTCAACGCGAATCAGATCAACGACGCATTCAGCTCCAGCCGGGAGAAAACCAGCCGTTCCTCCGTCACGTATCAGGGAAGTAACGTCACCGCGGGCGGCAACCTGCTGGTGAATGCCGGGCACAACCTTGACGTGACCGCCAGCGACCTGAAGGCGGGCGGCAGCGCGGGGCTGAGCGCGGGCAACGATCTGAACCTGAACGCGGCACAGACCAGCGAAAGCAGCCGGAAAGGGAAAGGCGAGTCCCACAGCACCGGGCTCGACCGCACCACGATTTCCGCAGGCGATAACCTGGTCCTGAAGGCCGGGCAGGATATCAACGCCCGGGCCGCCGCGCTGGCGGCGGAGAAAAGCGTCGGGCTGCAGGCGGGTCGCGACGTGAATCTGGCTGCGGAAGAGACCACGCAGGGCGACAGCTATAGGTCAGGCAAGAAAACCGTTATTAACGAATCGGTACGTCAGCAGGGAACCGAGATCGCCAGCGGGGAGAATACTCAAATCCTCGCCGGACGCGATGTGACCACCGAAGCCGCGCAGGTGACGGCGAAGGGCGATATCGGCGTGGCGGCAGGCCGCGACGTCAGCCTCAATACCGCAACCGAAAGCGATTATCACTACAAAGAGCAGACCAAAACCAAAAAAGGTTTCCTCAGCAAAAAAACCACCCACACCATCGAGGAGGACAGCGCGACGCGTGAATCCGGCTCTTTGCTGAGCGGCGACAACGTGCAGGTGGTGGCGGGCAATAACCTGCGGGTGTTCGGCTCCGCGGTGGCGGGCGATGGCGACGTGCAGCTTAAGGCGGGCAACAACGTCGATATCGTGGCGGCCACGAACAGCGACACCTCCTGGCGTTTCAAGGAAGAGAAAAAATCCGGCCTGATGGGATCGGGCGGGATTGGCTTCACCATCGGCAGCAGCAAAAGCACGCACGATCTTCGTGAGAAGGGTACCACCCAGAGCCAGAGCTTCAGTACGGTGGGCTCGACGGGCGGTAACGTCGCGATTTCTGCCGGAAACCAGACCCACATCGGCGGGGCGGATCTTATCGCCGGGAAGGATTTAAGCCTCAGCGGCGACAGCGTCATCATCGAGCCGGGGCACGACAGGCGCACCCGGGATGAAACCTTCGAGCAGAAGAAAAGCGGGCTCACCGTGGCGCTCTCCGGCACCGTCGGTAGCGCTATTAACAATGCCGTGAGCGCGGCGCAGGAGACCAAAGAGCAAAGTGATGGCCGTCTGAAAGCCCTTCAGGCCACCAAAACGGTGCTGTCCGGCGTGCAGGCCGGGCAGGCAGCGGATATGGCGGCAACCACCGGCGACCCGAACGCAATGGGTGTGAGCCTCTCGCTGACGACCCAGAAGTCGAAATCACAGCAGCATGCTGAGAGTGATGCGGTGGCAGGCAGCACGCTGAACGCAGGCAACAATCTCTCCATCACCGCGAACGGCAAAAACAAAGGTGCAAACAGCGGCGACATCGTGATTGCGGGCAGCCAGCTGAAAGCCGGGGGCGACACCACGCTGGATGCACAGAACGATATTCTGCTGTCCGGCGCGGCGAATACCCAAAAGACCAGCGGCAAGAACAGCAGCAGCGGTGGCGGTATTGGGGTAAGCATCGGTGCCGGAGGCAACGGCGCGGGTATCAGCGTGTTTGCCAACGTTAACGCCGCGCACGGCAAGGATAAAGGTAACGGTACCGACTGGACCGAAACCACAATCGACAGCGGCAAAAACGTCACCCTTAAAAGCGGGCACGACACCGTGCTTGATGGCGCCCAGGTTAACGGCAATAAAATCGTGGCAGACGTTGGTCACGACCTGCTGATGCGCAGCCAGCAGAACAACAGCGACTACGACAGCAAGCAGACCAGCGTTGCGGCCGGGGGCAGCTTCACCTTCGGCACCATGTCCGGTTCAGGCTATATCAACGCCAGCCAGGACAAGATGAAGAGCCGCTTTGATTCGGTGGCCGAACAGACCGGGCTGTATGCCGGGGACGGGGGCTTCGACATCACCGTGGGGCATCACACCCAGCTTGATGGCGCGGTTATCGCCTCCACCGCCACGCCGGACAAAAACAGTCTCGATACCGGAACGCTGGGCTTCAGCGATATCCACAACGAAGCGGACTTTAAAACCTCGCACTCCGGTATCAGCCTGAGCGGCGGCGGCAGCTTCGGGGATAAATTCCAGGGCAACCTGCCGGGCGGCATGATCTCCGCTGCGGGTAACAAAGGCCATAAGGAAGGCACCACGCAGGCCGCCGTGGCAGAGGGCTCCCTCACTATCCGCGACAAGGCAAACCAGAAGCAGGACGTGGCCGAACTGAGCCGCGACACCGAACATGCTAACGACAGCATCAGCCCGATCTTCGACAAGGAGAAAGAGCAGAACCGCCTGAACGCGGTTGGGATGATCAGCGACATTGGTAGCCAGGTGGCGGATATTGCCAGGACGCAGGGTGACCTGAACGGGCTGAAGGCGGCCCAGAAAGAAACCGGCGCAACACTCCCCGCAAACGCGACAGAGAAACAGCGGCAGGATTATCTGGCGAAACTGCGAGATACCCAGGCATACAAAAACGTGATGGTGACGTACGGAACCGGCAGCGATATGCAGCGCGGCATCCAGGCGGCCACGGCAGCGCTGCAGGGACTGGCGGGCGGCAATATCGGAGGGGCGCTGGCGGGCGCGTCGGCACCTGAACTGGCGTACATCATCGGTCACCGCGCAGGCATTAACGACGACAAGGCGGCAAAAGCGATTGCCCATGCCATCCTCGGCGGCGTAAGCGCAGCCCTTCAGGGCAACAGTGCCGCAGCAGGCGCTGTGGGAGCCGCATCCGGCGAACTGATTGCGACAGCTATCGCCAGACAGTTCTATCCGGACACAGACCCGTCGAAGCTGACGGAAGAGCAGAAGCAGACTGTGAGTACGCTGGCATCTGTTTCAGCGGGCATAGCCGGCGGGATTGCTGGGGGAAATACGGCTGGTGCGGCGGCCGGGGCCAGTGCCGGGAAGAATAGTGTTGAGAATAACTTCCTTAGCGCTTCAAAAAATGATGCACTTAATAAAGCGCTTGAAGATCAAAAAAATGGTAAGAACCTTCTTCAGGCATCACAGGATATTGTTCGTCTGACCAATGAGGACAAAGCCAATAATGGGCTTCTGAATAAATACCAGAATGGTCAGCTGAATGATGCTGAAAAGCAAGAACTTGCCGGGCTACTTAATCAGTATGGCTATGAACTCCAGACTGTTTACGGTTACTCAGAGCAGCAAGCGGCACAAGCGATACAGTCCCTGGCGAAGGGCGGAGCTTTTGTGGCATCGGCAGCTGATGCCAAAGCCTATAATGAGGCGCTGAGCTATCTGAAAATGCACGGTGTTCAGTCAGGTCAAGCCGCAGTGGGTACAGATGCTTTGATGGTCCTTCCTGGAGTCCCTGGTACTCTGGTGCGTGGAGTTGTGGCTGCGGGAGGTGCATACCAGACAGGTACGGGGATAGGTCAGATTGCTGATGGTAACTATAGTAACGGAGCTCTGAATGTTGGTCTCGGAACGGCTGCTATATTTGGTGGCGCAGCAGGGAACAGCGTTATCACCAAAACTGAAACAGGTATTGTTTCTCCAAATAAAGGTGCTGGCTGGACAGAGAATTCTCAGTCTATTGATAAAAATGCCCATTCTTCTATTCCCAAAGTTACTGCTGAATTGACAGATCCTCAGACAGGAAAAGTCTTTACTGATACGAATCAGGGGAACAGAGCTGATTTCTTCTTGGGGGATGCCAGCAAACCAACGCTTATCAATGATGTAGTGCAGGCGAAAGTAATTAACCAACCGGATAAAAATTTCCCAAATGGAAATATGGCTACCGCTCATGCTGAAGTTGGTACTATCCAACAAGCCTACGAGCAGGGTATGACAACGGGTCGTAGCATGGAAATGAAAGTATCTGGTAAGCCAGTTTGCGGTTACTGTCTCAGCGATATAAAAAGTATGGCTGAAAAATCTGGCTTGAAATCGCTTACTATTTTTGAAGAGAAAAGCGGAGATACTTTGTATTGGGAAAAAGGAATGAAAAAATTCACCAGGAACGAAACTTATGAAAGATGAGTTTGAAGTCGATTTCTATCTGTACGCCAGAAACTCTTTTTCACGGGTTCGTGGCCCCAAGTGGAATGATGTAGAAGAATTCCTGATGAAATTGAGGGGGAATACAGGTGGTGTAAGACTCCGCATTGTCCCCGAACCTGATATTGGGCCGATGAATTTAGAAGTATCTACAGATGATGGCTTCTATCTCTTGACGTTACTAGAGTGCTCGGAATCTGATTTAACGGTTCGTTCCTATTGGGATAAATCGAAATCTGGTATGGAGAAAAAAATACAGATTTATGGGGATTACTGGCCTGAACGACAACTGACTAAAGATTTTGATCTTGTTGTCAGAGTCTTTAAAGAGTTCTTCGATATTGGCAACGTATCAACGAAACTTCTTAATTGATGTATAAATCCCAGACTACAGCATCACTTGTGGTGCTGTAGTTGTTGAGAATAATTTACTTGGAACGGAAATCGATCAGGTTAAGGCAGCTCAGGCACATGGCGCTGATGTACTTTCATGCACCGATGCTCCAAGTGGTGAAGCCTGTAAGCGAGGCGAAGCCGTTAATAAAGCTTATGCTGGGGCATTAGCGACGGGTACTGTTGCTTTACTGCCTGATGGTGCTCAGACCATGTGGGGACTGGGGACTGGGGACTGGGGACTGGGGGCTGAAGCTAATGCAGGTATCAACTATCTGACAGATGGAACTATAGATCAAGATACTGAATTTACAGGAAAAGTGGCAAAAGATGAGTTAAACAAACGGGAGAAGAAGCAATGAGTGTCTTCAGTAAGGTTGGTATCTTTTGGCTACTTTTCTTAGTTGTGTACTGTGCATTTTTAGTCACTATTGTTCTTTTCATATGCCAGTTCGGAGTGTCAACAATTTTTTATTTTAAAGATGGTGAATTCCTTTTTTCATGGAAAAAGGCATTACATATCGCATTAATAAAAGGGAGTATTACAGGATTAATATTAGGTGTAGGGATATGGTTAAAAAATAAATTGCATGAGTATCGCCGGAAAAATAGTCGCTGAGGATAGCTCACTGAGCGACTTGCTGGATGAAGTATCTCACTGCAAAACGGCCCGGCAGATGGCGCAAGAGCGTGTCGAAGCAGAAAACGAATGAGTTTTATAAGAAAAAATTGTGCCATTTTATAGAAGCACACAGTGCGCTTAATTATCTCGCCACTGTTATCGGGATTATAACGTGTGCAGATGATGTTGCTGGCAAAGTAATTAAGGGTGCAGGAAAACTCAACTACAAAAGTTTAAGTGGATGAGAATTAAAATAGAAAAATGAACCGCTCACCAGCAATCGTCGTCGGATAGAATTGTTATCGAGGATAGTTAGCATGAGCGAGATGCGAAAAAAGAGTCTCCGTGCCCCTGGAGACTACCCCAGCCTCTCCACCCTCGTCTCCCCCTCCACCATTGACAGCTGATACAGCGAAAACGACCTCTGCTTCTCAATCAACTTCGCCAGCTCCGGCGAGTGGCTGGTGAGCCAAATCTGCGAGTAGCGGCTGGCCTCGGCGATTAAGCTCGCCAGCGCGGGCAGCATCTGCGGGTGCAGGCTGTTTTCCGGTTCGTTCAACGCGATAAACGCCGGTGGGCGCGGGCTTAACAGCGCCACCGCCAGGCACAGAAAGCGTAAGGTGCCGTCGGAAAACTCCGCCAGTTCCAGCGGCCTGCTCAGTCCTTCGTGCTGTATCACGCTGGGTTTCAGTAATCTCCACAACGAGAGCCAGACCAGCGGCAATGGCTACACGGTGGCGCTTTCCGGCAGCGCGGGCGGCAGCGGCAACGGTGAAAACCGCAACCTGGCACCGGCAATCGGTACGGGCCTGGCAGAAGAGAGCCACACCGGCACGACCTCATCAGCGGTGAGTGGCGGTAGCATTGTCATTCGCAACCCGGCGGGACAGAAACAGGATATTGCTGACCTGAGCCGTGATACGGCTGACGCCCACCACGGCGTGGACGTGAACGGTGATGTGCAGAAGGTCAGGGATAACCTGGCGGTCCAGAGCGAAGGCGCGGCGCTGGCCACCTCTGCGCTGGATGCTTACGGCAAATATGCGGAGCAGAAAGCGCGGGAATCCAATGCGGCGCTGGGCGCGAAGCTGGCGTCAGAAGGTAAACTGCAGGGCGATACGCCGCAGGAGCAGGAAGCGTTCCTGAAGACGCAGCCCGGATATCAGAATACCGAGTACGGTCCGGGGAGTGCCTTCTGGACGAAGGGCAGCGCAGCGGCGGGATTACTGGCAGGTGCGCTTGGCGGTAACCTGAAGGCAGGCGCGGCAGCGGGGGCGGCCCCGCTGCTGGCGACTCTGGTCAAGGAGCAGAAAGACCCGACAGCCCGTGCCGCGCTGCACGGTATTGTGGCGGCGGCGCTGACGCAGCTGAGTGGCGGGAGCAGTGCGGATGGCCTGAAGGCTGGTGCCATAGGGGCCATTACGGCCTCGGCGATGACCGACCATCTTGTCAGCGCGCTGTATGGAGATAAAAAATCCAGTGACCTGACAGCAGAGGAGAAACGGCTGGTCAGTAGCCTCGTGAGTATCGCGGGTGGTCTGGCAGGCGCTGCGGTGACGGATGGCAGTGTCTCCATGGCGGCGATGGCGTCGGAAACGGCGAAGGTGGAGGTTGAGAATAACTCGCTGAGTAAGGACAAACCAAATATCTTCGATATTAATCCAATGCTGAAAATTGGAATTGAGGATGCAGACGGAGAGTTGCTGAAAGGTGGCGGTGGAATAGCAAAAGGTGGGGGGCGTGCAGTTAGTTCCCTGGAAGGAGCGAAGCTAAAAGAATACTATCGACAGGCTGAGAAATATGGGCAAGCTGGGGTTAAGGAACTGGAGAATGGAAATTATCGCTTTTATGGTGATATGACGCCTTCCAGAACAACTGGAGAAATGGCTGGAGCTCGACTGGTAAGAGAGTGGGATCCAAAAACAGGTCAAACCCGAACTTGGTATGAAACACTTGATCATGCTGGCAATATCCGTAGTGTGGCTCCGAAACCCGTTACTAATGATAAGAACCACCATATTTTTGATGCTGATGGGAATTATCAAGGAAGGAGATAAATATGAACGAGCTTCCAACGCGTTACGAAATTTCTAGCGTAATTAATAAGTTGAAAGTAGGTGTGGTAGACAGAACCTACGTTGCTCAATGGGCTTTTTCAATTATTGATGCGGATGATATTAGAATCACCGATCAAGTTGCCTGGAAAGTGATTCAAAGCTTAGGTGCTGTCGATCTTCCTTCCTCAGATCGAGATTACTTGTATGGTATCGATGATTTTAATGATTGGTTGCGATTATTGGAATCATGATATTAGAGATCCCGGCCGCCAATCCGGGATCTTACTTTTATCGGTCAGGAAAAAGAGACAAGGTGGGTGAAGGCCCATTACCTGCAACGACTAACGCTATCATCGATACCCTTTCTGATACCGGAGATTTTTCAATAGTCTCCGCAGACTATGCTGCTGATGGTGTATTGGCTCTGACAGCCTGGCGATAGGTGACAGTTACTGCAATAAAGCTCTAAACGCCCTGGAAGGTAAGCATCAGGGTGTTGCGAATACCATAAAAAACCTGATGAAAACTGAAGCCTGGTCAGCTATTGGGGGAGATGGCAAATCAGGCTCTGGACGGGAATTAGCTCGCAGTGGAAGGTATGGGTGCGCTGGCAGCATTGGCTCTACGCAGGATTGTCAAAGCAAAAAGGCTGCATCCCGCAGCCTTTTCCCCTCACATTCACCCTTTCGGGAACACCCACACATACTTCTCAGGCAACGAAAGATGGCAGTGCTGCGGATCCCGAACCTCATGCCCATACGCGCGGATCACAAAATCATCTCCCACCGTGCGGAACAGGTACTCCCAGCGGTCGCCGAGATACATGCTGGTGAGCAGCGGCAGCTCAAGCTGATTTTCCCCAGGCCCATCGACCACCGCCACGCGCTCGACGCGGATCACAGCCGTCGCTTCTTCACCGCTCTGCACCCCTTCACCGGCCTGGCCCCACAGCACCCAGCCTTTTCCTTCGATACGCGCTTTGCCGTCGCGCACTTCGGTGACTTTGCCGTGCAGGCGGTTGTTGCTGCCCATAAACTCGGCGGTAAAAAGCGTTTTCGGCGAGCCGTACATCTCCTGCGGCGTGCCCTGTTGCTCAATTTTGCCGTTGTTAAGCAGCAGGATACGGTCGGAAATGGACATCGCTTCGTTCTGGTCGTGTGTCACCATCAGCGCGGATAACCCGAGCTTGATAATCAGCTCGCGCAGGAACACGCGGGCCTCTTCGCGCAGCTTGGCGTCGAGGTTGGAAAGCGGCTCGTCCAGCAAAATCACCGGCGGGTTGTAGACCAGCGCCCGGCCAATCGCCACGCGCTGCTGCTGTCCACCGGAGAGCTGGTGCGGGTGACGTTTGCCGAGATGGCCCAGACCAAGCTGGTCCAGCACGTCCTGCACGCGCTGCTGGATCTCTTTGGCCGGGACTTTGCGCAGCTTGAGCGGATAGGCCACGTTCTCAAACACGGTCTTGTGCGGCCACAGGGCATAGGACTGGAACACCAGCCCAAGGTTACGCTCTTCCGCCGGGACCTCGCTGCGCGGCGTGCCGTCGTAAACTTTATTATTGCCAATGACAATGGACCCCTGCGTCGGTTTTTCCAGACCCGCAACGGCGCGCAGGAGGGTGGTTTTACCGCTGCCGGAGGGGCCTAACAGGGAGACCACTTCGCCGCGCTTCAGGTTCATGGAGACACCTTTTAAAACAGGATTGTCGCCGTAGGTTAAGTGCAGATCGTCAACCGCTAATTCAATCATGTATTTTCACTCCGAAACGAAGGGCAATGCCCAGACCTACCACGACCAGCAGGATGTTAATGAAAGAGAGCGCCGCCACGATATCGATGGCACCCGCGGCCCAGAGGGAAACCAGCATCGAGCCGATGGTCTCCGTGCCGGGTGAAAGCAGGTACACACCCGTTGAATATTCACGCTCAAAGATCAGGAACATCAGCAGCCACGAACCGATAAGACCGTAGCGGGAGAGCGGGATGGTGACGTGGCGGGTGATCTGCCCGCGCGTCGCCCCGGTGCTGCGCGCCGCTTCCTCAAGCTCTGGCCCTACCTGCAGCAGCGTGGAAGAGATAAGCCTCAGCCCGTAAGCCATCCACACCACGGTATAGGCCAGCCAGACGCTGAAAATGGTGCTGCGCAGCGAACGCAGCCAGACGATGACGTTTTCACGCATCCAGTCGGTCCAGGCGAACCCGGAAAGCCAGCCGGATTTCAGCGAGTTATCCAGCCACATCGGCAGGAACAGGAACACCCACAGGAACGCCAGACCCGCCAGCAGGCCAGGCACGGCGCGCGGCACCAGCACGCTGTAGTCCAGAAAACGCGTGGTGTTGTCCGGCTTGCGGTGCATGGCAATGCCGACAAACAGGTAGCACACCACGGCCAGCGCGCCGCCAATCACGCCAATCGCCATGGAGTTGACGATGGCGCGCAGCAGGTTGGGCTGCGCCCAGATGGTGCGGAAGGTGTTCAGAGAAAGCTCGTCCCACAGCGAAACGCCCACGCCCCAGTTGGAGATAAACGCGCGCAATACCACGCCAAGCAGCGGAACGCCGATGGTGACGGTGAGCCAGAAGGCAATCACTCCGCCAGCCACCCAGCGCCATTTACCCAGCGGCAGCGCGCGGGCCTGCGAAGCCTTGCCCTTCATGGTGACGAAGCGGTTGGCGGTGCGCATCAGGCGACGCTGGAGCATCACCAGCGGGATGGTGATACAGATAAGCACCACGGCAACCGCCGCCATCAGGTTATAGGATGGGGTGCCCATCTTGTTCGTCAGCTTATAGAGATAGGTCGCCAGCACCATGTTGCCTTCCGGGTCGCCGAGCACAAGCATCAGGCCGAACACTTCCAGCCCGAGGAAGAACAGCAGCACGGTAGCGTACAGAATGGACGGGCGCACCATCGGCAGGCTGACGGAGGTCATCACCTGCCAGGGCGACGCGCCCGCGGTGCGCGCGGCTTCTTCCACATCGGAGCCCACGCTGCGCAGCGCGGACGAGATGTACAGATAGGCGTGCGGGACGTGCGTCAGGCCGGCGATGACCACAATGCTCGACATGTCGTAGATATTCCACGGCACAAAGCCAATCAGCGCCTGAGCCCACTGGGAGAGAAAGCCCACCGGACCGGCGGCCACCACGTAGCCGAAGCCCAGCACCATCGGTGAAACGAAAATCGGGACCAGGATCAGCGGCTCAATCAGCCGGCGACCGGGCAGGTCGGTACGCACCATCAGAAACGCCAGCACGCCGCCCAGCGGAATGGAGATAAAGACCAGCCCGAAAGCAAGAATAAAGCCGCTTTTCAGGGCCTTATAAAAATCAGGATCGGTGAAAATAAACTCAAATGATTCAAAGCTCCACTCTTTTGACGGCGAAAAGAACGGGGCGGACAGGAAGCTCTGTATCACGATAAACGACAGCGGCGTGTAGATAACCAGGGCGGTTATCAGCACGACGATGCCTCGCGGCAGGCTTTGCCACTTTCTGCGTAATGTATTCATGGGGTATCCCTGGTGTTGCGGCCCAGAAAAACGAACTCAGTCGATAAGGGAGCGCGGCGGCCTGCGCCGCGCTCAGACGCTTATTTACCGGCGGCGGTACGCCACTCTTTGATGTACTCCAGGCGTTTTTTCGGCTGCAGGTATTCCAGCAGCGTTTCATCAACCGGAATTGGCTTCAGCGCGTTGCCGAGGATTTTGGTCAGGCCGTCGATATCGTTTTTCCCTTCGATATCGTTACGAATGGAGGGAATATCCGCCTGATTGGCCAGAATGTTTTGCCCTTGTTCAGACAGCACATAGTCCAGCCACAGCTTCGCGGCGTTGCTGTTTTGCGATTGCTGGCTGATGAACGACACGCGCGACAGCACCAGGGTGTAATCTTTTGGATAGGAAATGCCGAGCGAAGGATCGTTCTTCGCGCGCGCTTCCGCGTAGGAACCGAGGATGTTGAAGCCGATCAGGTTTTCACCGGAGGAGACGCGCTCCATCATGGTGCCGGTAGACGACTGCACTGATAAGCCACCTTTGGCGACGTCGGCCAGGGTTTTGAAGTAATTAGGATCGGCGTTGTGATCCTGAACCGAAAGCATAAAGCCCAGACCCGATTTTTCGATGTCGTAGGTGGTGACTTTGCCCTTGAATTTGTCCGTCTGGCTGGCAATCAGTTTCGCCAGCGCGGCGTGAGAATCCGGCACGTCGCCGGCCGGGATCAGGCGCTTGTTGTAGATAAAGACCACCGGCTCATAGGTAGTGCCGTAAGCCTTATCCTTCCAGACCGCCCATTTCGGCAGCTGGCTTTGCTCCGGCGATTTGTACTCCATGGCGTAGTCGGTGGCGAGCTTCAGGCCGGTGTCCATAGAGGAGCTCCAGACCACGTCGCCGCTCACGCCGCCGGAGGCCTGTTCGCTGATGAAACGGTTGTACAGCTCGGTGCTGTTCATGTCGTTGTATTCGACTTTAATGCCCGGGTAGGTTTTTTCGAAGCCCTGGATCAGCGGCCCGGCGGCTTTGATGTCGGTGGTGGAGTAAATGACAACTTTGCCCTCTTTCGTTGCGGCATCAACAACTTTTTGATACTCAGCAGGATAGCCCTGAGGCAGGGCAGAGAGTGCAGAAGCAGAGAACAGTACAGTAGCGGTAAGCAGAGAAATTCGGAACGTGTTCGACATTATAGTTAACCTTTTAGTTACATTTGAGGAACTAATTGTCAACATAGCGTATCGGGCTCCACCCACAAGAGGGTGAAGCGGGCAATGATTCCGAAGTGTGATTGTCGCCGTCGTTTCAGCAATTAACACCATAAAATCCGCGAACGTTAGCCTGTGAACGATTCTGGATTACGGTTTATCGAGCGCTTTGCGGTATAACCTTCGCGGATGACCTATATTGCCATACAGCATTTCGACGCTGATTAACCCGCTCTCCACGCAGTATTCAAGGTAGCGACGCCCCGTGGTTTTGCTGATCCCCACGTTTTCCACCACCTCTTCAACCGACATCGCGGTATCGGGATGCTCGGCGAACAGGTTTTTAATCCGTTCCAGCGTCTGGGGTTCAATGCCCTTCGTCGACGGCGTAATGGAGGCTTCCGCGGCGGGAAGATTAAACAGGCGATCCAGCGCATGCTGGTCGACCACCTTCACCTGCTGCACGGTGTGGATGAAACGCATAAACCGCTCCAGCGAGGCGTGCAGGCGCTGGAAAAAGACGGGCTTAATCAGGTAGTCAAACGCGCCGCTGCGCATGGCGTGGCTGCAGGTCTGCATATCGCTGGCGGCGGTGATGAAAATCACCGAGCATTCGTAGCTTTTCAGAAGGGGGTTATCAATTAACTCCACGCCTTTACCGTCCGGGAGATAGTTGTCCAGCAGGATAAGTCGCGGCTGATGCTGACGAATCAGGCTGCATGCCTGCTCAATCGACGCGGCGATGCCCACCACGCGCAGATGGAAATTCTGCTCGATATACTCGCGATGCAGCTCCGCCAGGTGCGGCTCATCTTCAACTATCACAACGTCAAGTGGTCGGGTCATGCTGTTGCCCATTCGGAATAAACACAGAAAAAATAGTGCCCTGCGGCGTGTTGTCGGCAATCTCAATGCTGCCGCCGGCCTTGTCGATATATCCTGCCACCAGGAACAGGCCAATACCGTGCTCGGTACCCACAATGTCGTTTTCGCTGTCCGGCTTGCTGCTGAATCCCTGGCGGAAAATGTGCGGCTTCAACGCATCGTCCACCCCGCAGCCCCGGTCAGCCACCTCGATCAGCAGCTCCTGGTTACGATCAGAAATGTAGAGTTCTACCGGCGCGTGAACCGGGGCGTTGAGTGTCGCCTCCACGGCGTTGTCCAGCAGGTTACCAATAATGGACATCAGCTCCGTTTCACTCAGCGCGGCAGGCATGCGGGTGAGCTGGCAGGCGGGGTCAAACAGCAGCTCGATGCCTTTTTCGCGCGCGCTGACGTATTTTCCGAGCAGCAGCCCGCACAGCGCCGGGGAGACAAAATGGGCTGAGACAAAGTCCAGCACGCGCTGCGCGCCTTCTGACTGCACCTGAATGTAACGGATCGCCTCGTCATAATGTTTCATCTGCAGTAGCCCGACCAGAGTGGCGGTCCAGTTCAGCTGTTCGTGGCGCATAATGCGCAGGTTATCCGCATAGCGTTTGATTTGGCTGAGCTGGCTGCTGAGGGTGTTAATATCGTTTTTGTCGCGAAAGCTGTACACCCAACCGCTTTCAACGCCCGGTTCGACCTCAATGGCTACCCGGTTGACGATCACCTCGCGCTGGTTCAGCACCGCAATCTGGTCGTGGCTGCCAGCGCTCACCGAGGCGTAGCGCTGGGATAAAAACCCCGGCGCCGTCTGCAGAATGTCTTCCAGCGGTTTACCGATAAGTTCTTTCTCACTTTGCCGAATATCCAGCATTTCGCGTGCCGCGCGGTTAATTAAAATCAGCTGCTTCTCGCCATTAACGGCAAATACCCCTTCGTACATGGCTTCTAATAGCGCGCGCTGCTGCAAAACCAGCTGAGCGATATCTTTCGGCTCCAGCCGGAACATCTGTTTTTTTAAATTGCGGGTAAACAGCCAGGAGAAAATAAACAGCAGCAGCAGAAGCGCAGCGCCGTATAGCCCGGACTGCCAGAGAATGCGGGCGTTAATATTGGCAATATACGACGTCAGATAGCCGACCGAGACAATACCAATCAACTGATGCTGCGCGTTGAAGATGGGCGCTTTGCTGCGTAGCGACACGCCAATTCCGCCCTGACGCACGGAAATAATGGTTTTGCCCTTTAACACCTCGGCATTATCCCCGCCGATCATCGGTAAATTAATACGCTCCGGGGATTCCGAATGATAAAGGTGCTGCTCCTCGGTATCGCCAATCACAATGTAGCTGGCATCGCTTTCGGCGCGCAGCGGCTGAATTAACCGGGCTATTCCCGGAATATCTCTGGCCGCTACCATTGCCGCCAGACCCGGCATCAGCGCGATCTGGCTGGCCTGAACCCGGGCGCGCTGGCCGAGATCGTGATGGAGCTGTCGGTCAATAAAATGGAACAGGATTGTTCCCAGCAGAACTAACAGCAGGCAGGAGAAGCACACCAGCGCTAAAAACAGCTTTACCTGAAAAGAGAGTCTGCGTTTCATTCAACCTGCGGAAGTTATGTAAAAGTGACATTTGCCGAGCCTGACATGGGCCAATAGCGGACGCAATCTGGCGAGAAAAGAGTTGTGACCTGGCTTTTCGTTTTCGGCGTTATAGCCATCAGGATCCCGTAAGGCTATGCTTCATTCAGCACGATAATAATTACAGAGGCAATGTCATGGACAAAGAACTACTGGATGCGGGTTACCGGGCCTATACCGGCGAGAAAATTGACGTTTACTTCAATACCGGGATCTGCAAACACTCAGGTAACTGCGTGCGTGGGAGCGCAAAGCTGTTTAATCTGAAACGTAAACCGTGGATCATTCCCGATGAAGTGGACGTTGAAACGGTTGTACGCGTGATTGATACCTGCCCGAGCGGTGCGCTGAAGTATCGCCAAAAATAAGCGAGGAACCATGGATATTCTGGAAGGCCATAACAAGTTTTACGTCAATGATGCGAACGGCAACCAGGTCGCGGAGATTGTCTTTGTACCGACCGGCGAGCACCTGAGCATTATCGAGCACACCGACGTGGATGAGAGCCTGAAAGGGCAGGGCGTCGGTAAACAGCTGGTGGCGAAAGTGGTGGAGAAGATGCGCGGTGAGAACCGTAAAATTATCCCGCTGTGCCCGTTCGCGAAGCATGAGTTTGATGAAACGCGGGAATATGACGATATTCGGGCGTAAATAACACCGGCGATGGCCGGTGTTTTTTTATCTTACCTGCTCAAACAGCAATACCATCGCGATCAGCACCATTATCCCTCCTGACGCCATGCTCACCCTACGCGCCGCCTGTGGCCGGGTCGCCAGTACCGCTTTCGAACCATACCCCACCAGCAGATAGACCAGCGTACAGGTGATAAGGTGCATCACGCCAAGCGCGGACATCTGCATCGCTATCGACCAGCTTCCGGTCGGGTCGGTAAACTGCGGAAGCAGCGCCAGGAAAAGTAAAAAAACTTTCGGGTTAAGGCCGCTAATGCAGAGCCCTTTCACCGCCCACTGCCTCCAGTTTCCCGCATGGTGGGCGGCCTTTTCCGGTGCGGCAGGGTGACGCAACAGTCCGATACCAAGCCACAGGAGATACACGGCCCCCGCGACGGTCAGCCCGGTTAACGCCAGCGGATGCTGAGCAATCACTACGCCCACGCCAGCCACCACAATCAGCGTGGCTAACAGATGCCCGGACATTAACCCCATCACCGCCGGTACCACGCGTCGCCCGTTAATCCCGGCGCTAATGGCGTAGGCCCAGTCGGCGCCCGGCGTCATGATGAGCAGAAAAGAAACCACCCAAAAGCCGGCCACAATACTCATTTCCATCGTTCTGAAAACTCCCGCAGTGCGTCAAACGTTGAGAAAAAGAATATCGCTAACCCTGCGAAATAGGCTTTCAATGTTATGCTCATAACACCGTGAAAATGAGAAAATCTTCCACATGGATAGCATCGATCGAAAAATTCTTGCTGAGCTACAGTCTGATGGCCGTTTATCCCTGACCGAGCTGGCGGAAAGAGTGAATCTGAGCCTCTCGCCGTGCCATCGTCGCGTGCGGGCGCTGGAGCAAAGCGGGGCCATAACGGGATACCGTGCCAGCCTCGACCCCGCCAAAATGGGGTTCAACTTCCTGGCGATAGTGTTTGCGACGCTGAAGGAGGGTGACAGAAAGGCGGTTAGCGCGTTTGAAGCGGCGGTGGAGGAAATCCCGCAGATCGTGCTGGCACAGCGTCTGTTTGGCGATCCCGATTATCTGATGCACGTCGTGACCCGCGACCTGTCCGCTTTCCAGAAACTCTACGACGAGAAGCTCTCCGCCATGCCCGGCGTGCAGCACCTTCGCTCTACGCTTGTGATGAAAACGGTCGTGCAGGACAGACCTTTTCCGCTGGAATCAGCAGGGCGAGACTAAGAGGCATGCCCGGCAGAACGCCGGGCATGCCGGGCGTTTAGCCGACAAACATCACCGACACGCACAGCACGCCGACGATCAGCGTCAGCAGGTTGCCAATGGAGCGGTACTGTTTCAGTGACGGGATCAGATACGTCGACAGCGTCGGCATGATAAACAGGATCATGGCGATAAGCGGGCCGCTGATGGCGTAAATCATCGAAATGGCGTTCGGGTTAATGCAGCAGACGGCAAAGGTGATTAACGACACCCCCATAATGGAAATCGCGCGGTTAAAGGCGCGGCTCTTTTTCACGCCCACCTGATTGAGCGACGACTTCACGATCTCCGTCGCCCCTTCAATCACCCCAAAATAGGTGCCGAGGAACGATTTCGACATCGCAATAATCGCCACGATAATCCCGGAAATGCCCAGCCACGCCGGTGAAGAAGGCATCATCGACAGCGCGGACAGGATCGTTACCCCTTGCTCTTTGGCGGCCACAATGTACGACGGCGGAATTGAGAGCAGGCAGCTGAAGACAAAGAATAGCACGCTCAGGCAGATGATCAGGTACGCCACCTTCATGATTTTCTTACATTTATCCATGGCGCCGTCGGCAAACTTCTCGCGACGGTCAACGGCAAACGTTGAGATAATCGGGGTATGGCTGAAAGCAAACACCATCACCGGAATCGAAATCCATACCTGATGCAGCGTATGGCGATCGACGGCCATCTGGCTGGTCAACAGCGAGGGTTGCCAGCTTCCGGTCAGATAGAGCGAGACAAACAGGAAATAGGCAATCAGCGGAAACACCAGGAAGCCCATCACTTTTATCGTGATATGGCGCCCCATCAGGAAGATCAGATTCAGAACCAGCACCACCCCCAGGCTGACCAGCACGCGAACGGCGGTATCCACCGTCAGGTGTTTCGCCAGCTGCTCCGTGAGCGAGTTGGTGATGGCCACCGCATAAATCTGTACCACCACAAAGAAGGCGATGAAATAGAGCGTGGTGATCAGGTTGCCTATCTTCCTGCCGTAATAGTGCGAGACGGCGCCGGTGATCCCTTCGTTGCCTTTTGTTTTCGACGACAGGATAAATTGCGCCAGCGCCCGGTGCGGCCAGTAGGTTAAGGGGTAGGCCACGAGGGCGGTAATAAACAGGACGATAGCGCCTGCGGAGCCCAGCTGAATGGGCAAGAACAGCGTTCCTGCGCCCACGGCCGTGCCATAGAGAGCGAAACTCCAGAGAGTCTCATCTTTTGACCAAATTTTCGACATTAGAGCAACGTATCAACTATCAAACCATCGGAATGGCGTGCAATTTACCATAGTTATGCCTGAAGAGCGCAGTTGCTTCGACGGAGTTTGGCCGGAACGGGCGTCCGGCCAAAGGCGGTTTAGCCTGCCAGGGCGCGCCGTTGCTGGCGACGCTTAAGAAATTTCTCGCGCAGGCAATCGTATGCCCAGTTATAGAACATGGTGTACGGCAGGAAGAACAGGAAGAAACCTATTTCAAGCGTGAATGCCTGAAGCAGCGTAACGCCCAGCACGGCGGCGACAATCGACACGCCAATCACGATAAACCCGCATTCGAACCCCAGCGCATGCAGCGCACGCACTTTTGCGGTACGTTTGACGCGCTGAACGGGCCAGAAACGGTCGAAGCCGAAGTTATAGATAATGTTCCACAGCATGGCAGTGGTGGCCAGAATAATGGTCAACCCACCCATCTCCACCACGGAACGCTGCATCAGCCACGCCGCCGTAGGGGCGAGGATCGCCGTAGCAATCCCTTCGAAACAGACAGCATGAAAGATCCGCTCCGGCAGTTTACGTTGGAGTGCATCCTGATGTTGCATAGTCATAGACCTCATTAATTCGCCGGTATGGGCGTTGATGCAGCCTATTTTCATCGCTAAAGCTGATATATTAAAGATAGTATCCATCGCTAAAGTAGATAGGTTATGCGCTATTCACCCGAAGCCCTTAAGGCGTTTGTCGAGACCGTTGCGGCGGGCTCTTTTTCCGCTGCCGCACGCCGGCTGCGTAAAAGCCAGTCGACGATCAGCACGTCGATTGCCAATCTTGAAGCCGATCTCGGTTTCGAGCTGTTTGACCGCTCGGCGCGCCAGCCGGTGTTAACGGTCCAGGGAGAACAGGTGCTGGGCTACGTGCAGGCGATCCTGGCCGCCAGCACGCGGCTGGATGAGCTGGCGGTATCGCTAACGGCGCAAACGGAGGCGCGTCTGACGTTTGTCCTTTCCGATACCCTCAACCCGGACGTGCTGGAAGAGATGATGAAGCAGTTTGACGCGCGTTTTCCCCATACGGAATTCGAATGTCTGATTGGCGAGGAAGAGGACGTGATCGATCTGCTGCAAAAGGAGCGAGCGCAGATTGGCCTGACGGAAGCGCGCGACAGTTACCCTACGGATATTGGCGTCACTCGCCTGCCGATGCAGACCCGCATGGCGATCTACGTCGCGATCGCGCATCCGCTGGCTAGACAACATGACGTTCAGCATGACGAGCTGCACGGCTGGCGAGAGCTGCGGCTCAGCACCTATCTTGAGCGCGAGGCTGAGATCGCGCGCGGGCCCGTCTGGTCAGCACCGAATTACCTGTTACTCTTGAGTATGGCGGTACAGGGATTTGGCTGGTGCGTGCTGCCGTGCGCGCTGGTGGATGAATTTGCCGCCGCGAAATCCCTGGTACAGCTCAATGTTCCCGGCTGGCCGCGGGCGATCGGCATCGATCTGCTGTGGAATAAACGATCCCCTCCCGGCGTTGCCGGCAGCTGGCTGCGGCAGTATCTGCAGGATGCGCGCTGATCCTTGTGATTAAACTCACTATTTTTAAACAATTAAGATAATTGCCAGTAACAATCCTCTACTATCGTCATGTCATTTAACACAGAGGTCGTGATGAAAGATGTCGTAATAGTGGGTGCGTTGCGTACAGCTATCGGCTGTTTTCAGGGAGCGCTCGCGCGTCACTCGGCGGTTGACCTGGGCAGCGTGGTGGTAAAAGCGCTGGTGGAACGCAGCGGGATCGCAGCACATGAAGTTGATGAGGTGATCCTGGGACAGGTCCTCACGGCCGGTGCCGGGCAAAACCCTGCGCGTCAGGCGGCGCTGAAGGGCGGGCTGCCCAATACCGTTTCGGCCATCACCATCAACGACGTCTGTGGTTCAGGATTAAAAGCGCTGCATCTCGCGACGCAAGCCATTCAGTGTGGTGAAGCGGACGTGATCATCGCGGGCGGGCAGGAGAATATGAGCCGCGCGCCGCACGTGTTGACCGACAGCCGGACCGGCGCACAGCTTGGCAACAGTCAGCTGCTCGACAGCCTGGTGCATGACGGGCTTTGGGATGCGTTCAATGACTATCATATGGGCGTGACGGCGGAAAACCTGGCGCGCGAGTACGGCATCAGCCGTGAGGTGCAGGATGCCTATGCGCTAAGCTCGCAGCAAAAAGCGCGTGCGGCAATTGATTCCGGTCGCTTTCGCGACGAGATTGTTCCGGTCAGCACGCAGCGTCAGAGCGGCGAGCGTATCCTCGTGGATACCGATGAACAGCCGCGCACCGACGCCAGCGCAGAAGGCCTGGCGAGGCTGAACCCCGCGTTTGAAATGCAGGGCTCGGTGACGGCGGGAAATGCTTCTTCCATTAACGACGGCGCTGCCGCCGTTATGATGATGAGCGAAAGCAAAGCCCTTGAACTCGATCTTCCGGTCCTGGCCCGCATTAAGGCGTTCGCCAGCGTAGGGGTTGATCCTGCGTTAATGGGGATCGCACCGGTCTACGCGACCCGCCGCTGCCTGGAGCGCGCGGGGTGGCAGCTTTCGGATGTGGATCTGATCGAAGTGAACGAAGCCTATGCCGCGCAGGCGATCTCCGTCGGGAAAATGCTGGAGTGGGATCCCCTGCGGGTCAACGTTAACGGTGGCGCGATCGCGCTGGGCCATCCTATCGGTGCGTCCGGCTGCCGAATCCTGGTTTCGCTGGTCCACGAAATGAAAAAGCGCAATGCCCGCAAAGGGATTGCCACACTCTGTATAGGCGGCGGGCAAGGGGTGGCGCTGGCCATCGAACGCTAACCTCTTCTCATTAAAAATGACCTCCTCCGGGAGGTTTTTTTTCGCGTTTTTTTTCTCCCGGCGGCTTAATTGTGATCCGAACATCATTTTCGCTATAAACAAAAATAAAAATGAAACGTTGTTTTAAATGTAATTGAAAAGCCCACTTTATGCCGATAGTATGTGCTCATTATGAAAAACGGAACGCTGTTTCGTTTATTTCCGCCTTCGGGCATGACCACATCTGGAGGTTACCGTGGACGTCAGAGAAAGCATCCATAGTGCGCACGCCAAAACGCTGGATACGCAGGGGCTGCGCAATGCATTTTTAGTCGAGCAGGTATTCGAGGCCGACAGGTACACCATGGTTTACAGCCATATCGACCGCA
Source organism: Enterobacter cloacae complex sp. ESBL7 (assembly GCF_041679625.1). Taxonomy (NCBI): domain Bacteria; kingdom Pseudomonadati; phylum Pseudomonadota; class Gammaproteobacteria; order Enterobacterales; family Enterobacteriaceae; genus Enterobacter; species Enterobacter cloacae complex sp. ESBL7. The sequence continues at coordinate 53,771 of NZ_JBGORN010000015.1, read as the reverse complement.
TCATTGTGGGCGGGATTCTGCCGGTCACAAAAAGCGTCTCCGTGGGCGGTGAGGTCGGTAAACAGCTGGGCGTGAGCTACTTCCTCGAGCGTCGCGAGCTGGGGGTGATTAACATCGGCGGGCCGGGCACCATCACCGTAGACGGAAAATGCTATGAGATTGGCCATCGCGAGGCTCTGTACGTGGGTAAAGGGGCGAAAGACGTGGTCTTTGCCAGCATCGACGGCAGCAGGCCCGCGAAGTTTTACTACAACTGCGCGCCGGCTCACTCCACCTACCCAACCAAAAAAGTGACCACCGCAGACGTCGCACCCGTGACGCTGGGCGACAACCTCACCAGCAACCGCCGCACCATCAATAAATACTTCGTGCCGGACGTGCTGGAGACCTGTCAGCTCAGCATGGGATTGACCGAGCTCTCGCCGGGCAACCTGTGGAACACCATGCCGTGCCATACCCACGAGCGCCGCATGGAAGTCTACTTCTACTTCAATATGGATGAGGACGCCTGCGTGTTCCACATGATGGGACAGCCGCAGGAAACGCGCCATATCGTGATGCACAACGAGCAGGCGGTGATTTCACCGAGCTGGTCCATTCACTCCGGCGTAGGGACGAAAGCCTACACCTTTATCTGGGGAATGGTGGGGGAAAACCAGGTCTTTGATGATATGGACCACGTTGCGGTCAGCGATCTGCGCTAGTCGCGGGCGGTGAAGCATAAACCTGCCTGTGAGTGACAGGCTCTGAAAGAGTAAGGAATAAACATGATTCTGGATGCATTCTCTCTGCAGGGGAAAGTGGCTGTGGTTTCCGGGTGTGACACCGGGCTGGGTCAGGGAATGGCGTTAGGCCTGGCGGAAGCGGGCTGCGATATCGTCGGAATTAATATCGTTGAACCGACTGAAACCATCGAACGCGTGACGGCCCTGGGCCGCCGTTTCCTGAGTCTGACCGCTGACCTGCGTAAAATCGATGCCATTCCTGAACTGCTGGACCGCGCGGTGGCTGAATTCGGTCATATCGACATTCTGGTGAACAACGCCGGGCTGATCCGCCGCGAAGACGCGATCGGCTTCAGCGAGCGCGACTGGGATGACGTGATGGATTTGAACATCAAGAGCGTATTTTTCATGTCCCAGGCGGCGGCGAAGCATTTTATTGCCCAGGGGAAAGGCGGCAAGATCATTAACATTGCCTCTATGCTCTCGTTCCAGGGCGGCATCCGCGTGCCGTCTTACACCGCGTCCAAAAGCGCCGTAATGGGCGTGACCCGCCTGCTGGCAAACGAATGGGCGAAACATAACATCAACGTGAATGCGATTGCGCCGGGCTACATGGCGACCAACAACACGCAGCAGCTGCGTGCTGACGAAGAGCGCAGCGCGGCGATCCTGGAGCGTATCCCTGCGGGACGCTGGGGTCTGCCGAGCGATCTGATGGGGCCGATTGTCTTCCTGGCCTCCTCTGCATCGGATTACATCAACGGTTACACCGTGGCTGTAGACGGCGGCTGGCTGGCGCGTTAATTCCACCTGTATTAAGAACCTCTGCCTGTGGGCGGAGGTTTTTTTTGCGCAATAATTGGCTTAGTCCATATCGATAAAGATGAAAAATCCATACTAAAAAATCGCAAATGACGGCAATCACACTTTTATTGCTTAAATATTAACTGATTAGTAAAAATACGTGATTATTCGCCACGAGTTGAAATTGTAATGTCCATCACAGAACCGTATGCCGTAGCGGAATAATCCATAACTTCGCGATTTCCTGCCTGACACTTTTCCTCGCTTTCTCGTAATTTCAGTTAACGAATTTTGCTGTTGAGGCAGGAAAAATATGACATCGATAAATGACTCTACCCTAATGCCCGCTGCGCTGCGTGATACTCGCCGCATGAACCAGTTTGTCTCCATTGCCGCCGCCGTGGCGGGCCTGTTATTTGGACTGGATATCGGCGTCATTGCCGGCGCACTACCGTTTATTACCGATCACTTTACCCTCAGCAGTCGTCTGCAGGAGTGGGTGGTGAGCAGCATGATGCTCGGCGCGGCCATCGGCGCGCTGTTCAACGGCTGGCTGTCGTTCCGCCTGGGGCGCAAATACAGCCTGATGGTCGGGGCGATTCTGTTCGTTGCCGGCTCCATTGGCTCGGCGTTTGCCGCTAACGTTGAAATCCTCCTGCTCTCCCGCGTGCTGCTGGGCGTGGCGGTGGGGATTGCCTCCTACACCGCGCCGCTTTATCTCTCCGAAATGGCGAGCGAAAACGTGCGCGGCAAGATGATCAGCATGTATCAGCTGATGGTCACGCTGGGTATTGTGCTGGCGTTCCTGTCTGACACCTACTTCAGCTACAGCGGGAACTGGCGCGCGATGCTGGGCGTGCTGGCCTTACCGGCGCTGGTGCTGATCGTCCTGGTGATTTTCCTGCCAAACAGCCCGCGCTGGCTGGCGCAAAAAGGGCGTCACGTGGAGGCGGAAGAGGTTCTGCGCATGCTGCGCGATACCTCGGAAAAAGCGCGCGAAGAGCTGAACGAAATCCGCGAAAGCCTGAAGCTAAAGCAGGGCGGCTGGGCGCTGTTTAAGATCAACCGCAACGTGCGCCGCGCGGTCTTCCTCGGCATGTTGCTGCAGGCAATGCAGCAGTTCACCGGCATGAACATCATCATGTATTACGCGCCGCGCATTTTCAAAATGGCCGGGTTCACCACCACGGAACAGCAGATGATTGCGACTCTGGTGGTCGGGCTGACCTTCATGTTCGCCACCTTTATTGCGGTATTCACCGTGGACAAAGCCGGGCGTAAACCGGCGCTGAAAATTGGCTTCAGCGTGATGGCGCTCGGCACGCTGATCCTGGGCTACTGCCTGATGCAGTTTGATAACGGCACGGCCTCAAGCGGGCTTTCCTGGCTTTCTGTCGGTATGACCATGATGTGTATCGCAGGTTACGCGATGAGCGCCGCGCCGGTGGTGTGGATCCTGTGCTCCGAAATTCAGCCGCTCAAATGCCGTGACTTTGGCATCACCTGTTCCACGACCACCAACTGGGTGTCGAACATGATCATCGGCGCGACGTTCCTGACGCTGCTGGACGCGATTGGCGCAGCGGGAACGTTCTGGCTCTATACGGTGCTGAACGTGGCGTTTATTGGCGTTACGTTCTGGCTGATCCCGGAAACCAAAGGCGTGACGCTGGAACATATCGAGCGCAAGCTGATGGCAGGAGAGAAACTGCGAAACATCGGCGTGTGATTGTTTTGCCTGTTCGAAGGCTTCACTCTATGCCGTAACTGGAAAAGAAAAAGGTGGCTTAGCCACAATAATAATGTGACTAAGATCACTACTAACTCTGGTAGGGAGTAGACACAGAGAGGGAACTGGCATTAGGATTTTTCTTAGATTGTTGAATTGTCGGGCCACCGCTATCAATTGAGCAAAGACGCGTTGCATCCGGAAAAAGAAGAATCACTATGTCAGAAATGGATTTAAGAAAAAGCACGGACCTCGACTTTCACCGTTTTGCCGCCCCGGCTGTAAGCGCAAAAGAGATAGATCTTCTGGGATTGTTTGAGGTCCTTCTGGCGGCGAAAAAACGTATCGCCGCCATTATCTTTACTTTCGCGCTGGTGGGGCTGGCCGTTTCATTTTTACTGCCGCAGAAATGGACCAGTAAAGCGGTGATCACCCCGGCAGAACAGCTGCAGTGGAACCCACTGCGCCAGATGATGGTGGCGTTACAGGTGCTTGATGTGGACGTGAAGATCACCCGTCCGCAAATTTTTGACCTGTTTATTAAAAAGTTCCAGTCTCAGTCATTGCTCGAAGAGTATATGACAACCTCTCCTTACGTAACATCGAAGCTGCAAGGCACCACGGTGGATCCGCTTGAGCTGCATCGCGCGATAGCCAACATTTCAGATCGAATGAAAGCGGTGAATAACGCTCAGGGAAAAGAGGCGGATAAAACGCCTTATGTTTCCTGGACATTGAGCTTCACTGCACCGACAGCTGACGATGCGCAAGCCGTCCTGGCGGGGGACATTGATTATATCGCGGCTATTGTAGAAAAAGAGACGGTGCAGAATATCCGCAACCTGATCGCCCTAAAAACGAACGTCGTTGAGCAGCAGCTGGAACTGGATCGAGTTCGTCTGACCAATATTCACAATACCAACCTGCAGCGACTGAATTATTCGCTGGAAGTGGCAAATGCCGCAGGCATCAAGAGGCCGGTTTACAGCAACGGGCAGGCCGTAAAAGATGACCCGGATTACTCCGTTGCGCTCGGCGCTGACGGTATCGCGCAAAAGCTGCAGATCGAAAAAAATCTGAAGGACGTGACCGAGCTGAATGCGGATTTCCAGAACAGGGAATACTACCTCGCACAGCTGAAAAAGCTCTCCTTCGCCGATGTTAAACTTGAGCCATTCAGGTACCAGCTTTCTCCCTCCATGCCGGTGAAAAAGGATGGCCCGGGCAAGGTTCTGATTGTCGTTCTGGCGGCGCTTCTGGGGGGGATGTTTGCCTGCGGTAGCGTTTTACTGCGCGAGGCGATGCACACCCGTACTTCGCCGCCAGAGCCGGTGGCGAAATAAGCTCTGCAGTTTAAAAAGGCGCTGAATACAGCGCCTTTTTTTATGTACTTCGGTTGTGTTAAAAAGAAACAAAGAAAAGGAGGGATGATGAAAACGATCGGCCTGTTAGGTGGAATGAGCTGGGAATCGACAATCCCTTATTACCGCCTGATTAATGAAGGGGTAAAGCAGCGTCTGGGGGGGCTGCACTCCGCAAGCCTGCTGCTGCACAGCGTTGATTTCCATGAAATCGAAGCCTGCCAGTCGAGCGGGGAGTGGGATAAAGCCGGAGAGATCCTGGCCCAGGCGGCGCTGGGACTGGAGCGTGCCGGCGCCGAGGGTATCGTGCTTTGTACCAATACCATGCACAAAGTGGCGTCGCATATTGAGGACCGCTGCTCGCTGCCGTTTCTGCATATCGCGGACGCGACCGGTCGTGCGATTGCCGCATCCGGTATGCGCCGCGTAGCGCTTTTGGGCACACGCTACACCATGGAACAGGATTTTTATCGCGGGCGTTTGCACAGTGAATTTGGGATCGAGAGCCTTATCCCGGATGAAGACGATCGGGCGCGCATCAATCAGATTATCTTTGACGAGCTCTGCCTTGGCACCTTCAGCGAATCTTCCCGGGCGTATTACGTCAGCGTGATTGAAAAGCTGGCGCAGCAGGGGGCAGAAGGGGTGATCTTCGGGTGCACCGAGATTAGTCTGCTGGTGCCGGCCGAGCGAAGCCCCATCCCGGTATTTGATACCACCGCCATTCACGCGGCAGATGCCGTGGCGTTTATGCTGTCATAACGGGTTTTGCAGGTCAGGTAAGCGAAGCGCCACCTGACGCGCGTGCTCCATTAAGTGTTCGGTGAAAGCGTCCACCAGCGCGGAAGCCGGACGGTGCAGCGGGCGGATCAGGCTCACGGTGAACGGGACGGACACGCTAAAGCGGCGAATGACGATCCCGCTTCCGGCATAGTCCAGCGCCGTGAGCGGATTCACCACCGCGACGCCGACGCCTGCACGCACCATCGCGCAAATCGAAGCCGCGCTGTGCGTTTCCACCACCATTCGCCGTTTGACCTGATGCTCGGCAAACAGCGTATCCAGCAGCTGTCTGTAACTGTCTGTCTGCGAAAGGCTAATGTAGTTTTCCCCGTGGAAATCCTCCGGCGTGAGCACTGCCTTACCGGCAAGCCGATGTCCGGCGGGCAGAACGCACACTTCATCTAACGAGATCAGCTCCGTGCGTGCCGTTCCCGCTGGCGTGGAGAGGGTTTCGGTTAGCCCTAAATCATGGCGCTGGGCCGAAAGCCACTCTTCAAGCAGGGGGGATTCCTGAGGCACGATGGTGAGGCTGACCTCCGGGTATCGGGCCAGAAAGGGCTGCAGCAGCATCGGCAAAAAGGATTGCGAAAAGACGGGCAGACAGACGATCGACAGCTCGCCCTGGCGAAACTCGCGCAGGCTTTCCGCAGCACTCACTATTCTGTCCAGTCCGTACCAGGAGCGCTGAACTTCCTCGAACAGGCGCAACCCCTGCACCGTCGGGTGAAGCCTGCCCCGGGTGCGTTCGAACAGCTTCAGCCCCAGCACTTTCTCGAATCGCGCCAGCTCGCGGCTCACCGTCGGCTGTGAGGTATGCAGCATCTGTGCGGCTTCGGTGAGATTGCCGGTGGTCATCACGGCGTGAAAAATCTCGATGTGGCGTAAATTGACGGCGGGCATAGGGCACCTGAAAGCAGATAACTGTCCATATCATTTTTGCATAGACTCGCGATAAAACGATATTTTTTATTCTCTTTGCGCTGTGGCGTAATCATCAAAACGCATTTACCCGGAGAAGACCATGCCACGCCCGCTGAACCAGACTGATACCGATTTGAACGCCAACAACCTGCTGCGCCTGCCTGCCGAGTTTGGCTGCCCGGTGTGGGTCTACGACGCGCAGATCGTTCGCGAGAAGATCGCCGCCCTGCATCAGTTTGACGTGGTGCGTTTTGCCCAGAAGGCATGCTCCAATATTCATATTCTGCGCCTGATGCGTGAGCAGGGCGTGAAGGTCGACTCCGTTTCGCTTGGCGAAATCGAGCGCGCGCTGGCGGCCGGATTCGATCCGAAAGCCGACGGCGACGCGATCGTCTTCACTGCAGACGTGATCGACGATGCGACGCTTGCGCGCGTCCACGAACTGCAGATCCCGGTTAATGCCGGTTCTGTAGATATGCTGGAGCAGCTGGGTCAGGTTTCTCCCGGCCATCGCGTCTGGCTGCGCGTGAATCCGGGCTTTGGTCATGGGCATAGTCAAAAAACCAATACCGGCGGCGAAAACAGCAAGCACGGGATCTGGTATGCCGATATGCCTGCCGCGCTGGAGGTATTACAGCGCTACGGCCTGAAGCTGGTGGGTATTCATATGCACATTGGCTCTGGCGTCGATTACGGCCACCTGGAGCAGGTGTGCGGTGCGATGGTGCGCCAGGTTGTCGACTTCGGTCAGGATCTGGAGGCGATCTCTGCCGGTGGCGGCCTCTCTATTCCATATCGCGAAGGCGAAGAGGCGATCGATACCGATCACTATTACGGTCTGTGGAGCGCCGCGCGTGACCAAATTGCCGCGCATCTTGGTCACGCGGTGAAGCTGGAAATTGAGCCGGGTCGTTTCCTGGTGGCGGAGGCCGGCGTGCTGGTTTCGCAGGTGCGCAGCGTAAAAGAGATGGGGTCTCGCCACTTCGTCTTGATTGATGCAGGCTTTAACGATCTGATGCGTCCGTCCATGTACGGCAGCTATCACCACATTACCGCCCTGGCCGCCGACGGCCGTGATTTAACGCAGGCGCCGCGCGTTGAGACGGTCGTTGCGGGACCGCTGTGCGAATCGGGTGACGTGTTCACTCAGCAGGAAGGCGGCAAAGTGGAGACCCGCGCGCTGCCAGAGGTCAAACCGGGTGATTATCTTGTGCTGCATGATACCGGTGCCTACGGGGCGTCGATGTCATCTAACTACAACAGCCGCCCGCTGCTGCCGGAAGTGCTGTTTGATAACGGCAAGGCACGGCTGATCCGTCGTCGCCAGACCATTCAGGAACTGCTGGCTTTAGAACTCATCTGATGAAAGTACGGCCCCGTTGTGACCGAATCGCGTAACACCAGCGTGCCGGTAAACGGCGGGATAGCATCGACCGGCTGGTTTTTTGCCAGCCGGATCGCCTGATCGATGGCCGTGACAATCATATTGTCGATGGGCAGATAAACCGATGAGAGCGCAGGCTCCAGCCATTTCGCGCTTGGGGCATCGTCAAAGCCGAACAGTGAAATATCATGCGGAATTTTAAGCCCCGCCTGGTGTAACGCTTTGGATGCCCCAAGGGCCATATCGTCGTTACAGGCAAACAGTGCGCTAAACGGCACTCCGTCGGCAATCAACTCCTTGCACAGCTCGTATCCCCGCGTCATTCCCGCATCGCCGTACTTTACCCGACGCTCGTCCAGACGAATGCCGTGCTTTTCCAGCGCCTTACGGTAGCCCATCAGCCGCGCTTTACCCGTGGGGGTGTGGATCGGAACGGTGATACAGGCGATCTCCCGATGGCCCTGGGCGATCAGGTAATCCACGGCCTTAAATGCGGCATCCTGCTGTTCGAAAAACACGCAGCGATCCGGCGCCTGGCTCACTTCACGGTTAATGACCACCAGCGGCGTTTTCACGGTATTCATCAGTTTGACGATCGCTTTTTCGCTCATGTAGCGCGTGTAAAGCACGATGGCATCGCACTGGCGATCGGCCAGCATCTGCACCGCCTGTTCTTCCTGTTCCGGCGCATCGTGACCGTCGGTAACGATCAGCTGTTTCCCGTGAGTTTCCGTCTGCCGCGACGCCTGCTGGAGAAGACGACCAAAGTAAAAGCCGTCGAAGGTCGAGACGACCAGACCAATGCTGTTGCTGGTCTGGTTAGCCAGTGAACGCGCGAGAAAGTTCGGGCGATAGCCCAGCTCTTCCATCGCAGCAAAGACCTGCTGACGCGTACTCTCTTTAACCTGACCTGTGCCGTTCAGCACGCGCGAGACGGTAGCCTTCGACACGCCCGCACGCAGTGAGACATCCAGCATTGTTGCCATTCTACATTCCTGCTTCCACGTAATGATTTGCAGTTTAACACAGACCTCACGGCGTATAAGCGATGCGGGAAGCGCAAAACTTCTGCCACGATCACGCTTTTTGGTCACGATTCGTCTGGCCTGCGTGAAGTAAAACTAAATAGTCTGACTCTGGTAAAATAATCGCCGAACCGAGCTGGGGCGACAGGCCAGCAAGTACATGAGAAAACGCAGGTGAAACGTGAAAAACATAGCCATCCTCCCGCTTTACCAGGCACCGCACTATGCGGAGCAGGTCACCGACTGGATCTGGCAGGCCTTTGGCGAAGGGCTTTCTCGGGAATTTTTCCACAGCATTATTGAGCACAGCCAGACGCCGGGAGCATTACCGCTGACCTTTATCGCCGTAGAAGACGAACAGCTTGTTGGTACGGTAGGGCTCTGGCGCTGCGATTTGATCACCCGTCAGGATCTCTTTCCGTGGCTGGCGGCGCTCTACGTTGACGACGCGGCGCGAGGCAAGGGGCTGGCAGGAAAGCTACAGCAGCACGTTATTACCTGGGCCGCGCAGGCGGGATATGAAGAACTGCACCTCTGGTCTGCCTGCCGCGATTTCTACGAACGTTACGGCTGGCAGTATATCGGTGATGGGCTGGAATACCCCAACACGCGGGTTCACCTCTATCGCTATTCGCTCTGCGCTTCCGCAGGTGACGCAACGGAGTGACGGCGAACCAGCGTCGGGCTAAACAGATGCGTAATATCCGGCGGCTGGCGCTGTTCAGCCAGCGCTAGCGCCAGCTCGGCGGCCTGCGTTGCCATGGTGATTATCGGGTAGCGTACGGTGGTCAGACGCGGGCGCACGTAGCGAGAGACCAGCACGTCATCGAAGCCAATCAGCGAAATTTCTGCCGGTACCTCAATCCCGTTGTCATTCAGCACCCCCATTGCCCCTGCGGCCATCGAGTCGTTATAGCTGGCAACCGCCGTGAAATTTCGTCCGCGACCCAGCAGCTCGGTCATGGCCTGTTCACCGCCGCTCTCATCCGGTTCACCGTAGGCCACCAGACGGTCATTACACGGCAGGCCGTTTTCGCGCAGGGCGTCGTAGTAGCCCTGCAGGCGGTCTTCCGCATCAGAAATCGGGTGATTGGAACAGAGATAGCCAATTCGGGTATGGCCCTGTTGAATCAGATGACGGGTCGCAAGCCAGGCACCGTAGCGGTCGTCGAGGGCCACACAGCGTTTTTCAAACCCGGGAATAATGCGGTTGATGATCACCATTCCGGGCATCTGCTTCATCAGGTGAATCAGTTCGGCATCCGGGATCATTTTGGCGTGAACCACCAGCGCCGCGCAGCGGTGGCGGATCAGCTGCTCGATGGCCTGGCGTTCTTTTTGCTCATTATGATAGCCGTTGCCGATCAGCAAAAAATTGCCTGTCTGATAAGAGACCTGCTCGACCGCTTTCACCATGGCGCCGAAAAAGGGGTCGGAAACATCACCCACTACCAGCCCAATGGTTTCGGTGGACTGCTGGGCAAGCGCGCGGGCATTGGCATTGGGATGATAATTCAGGGATTCCATGGCGGTTTGTACCGCCTGGCGCGATGCGTCACTGGCTTTTGGGGAGTCGTTAATCACTCGAGAGACGGTTGCCACCGACACACCTGCCAGACGGGCCACATCCTTTATTGTCGCCATTCATTACCTTCTTATTGGGGGTAAGCGTTTACACACCAAATAGTGTTGCGGAAAAGCGCCGCGCATTCAAGGGGAGCGGATTTCCGCGCTCCACAAACGTGACGCAGGACAACCCTGATAGTGTAATCGTTACACGCGCAGTCGTGTCTGAAGAATGTCAATCTGAACCTTTGGTTACACTTTGCGTCAGGCTGTTGCGATTGGCCAATGGCGAGGTGGTCAAAGAGGTTGATACAGTCAAAGTCCCAGAGGTATTGATAGGTGGAATCAACTCCGGTTGATTAACACGCTTTACACCAACCTGCGTTTTTACGCAGGTTTTTTTTGCCTGATAGTTCAATCTGTAACAGCAACAGAGAATATTCACACCTGGTTGCACTTAGGCTCATTCCCTTGCGTTTTCCTGCTGGCGAAGCGCAGGACGAACGGCCACAATCAAGATCCCAGAGGTATTGATTGGTGAGAATTCTTAGTACGGTTTCGTACTCATCTCTTGCACCAACCTGCGCGGATGCGCAGGTTTTTTTTCGCCTCCACTTTTGCTGTCGCTCCCGTATCACTTCTCGTGTAATCTGCCACCATTTACTATCAACCCTCCACACTGGCTGGCAAAGGGAGTTGAGATGCTATTTGGGTTCTTCCGTACACTGTTCCGTATTCTTTTTCGCATCCGCGTCACTGGCGATGCCCAGGCGCTTCGCGGTGAACGCGTTCTTATCACACCAAATCATGTTTCCTTTATAGACGGCATTCTGCTGGCGCTATTTTTACCCGTGCGCCCGGTGTTTGCGGTCTATACCTCTATCAGCCAGCAGTGGTACATGCGCTGGCTCACGCCGCTGATTGATTTTGTACCGCTTGACCCGACAAAGCCGATGATGATTAAGCATCTGGTGCGTCTGGTTGAGCAGGGGCGTCCGGTGGTTATTTTCCCGGAAGGGCGTATTTCAGTGACCGGTTCGCTGATGAAAATTTACGACGGCGCGGGGTTTGTTGCGGCGAAGTCAAAAGCGACCGTGGTGCCGCTGCGCATTGAAGGCGCAGAACTGACCCATTTCAGCCGCCTGAAGGGGCTGGTGAAGCAGCGTCTGTTCCCAAAAATCACGCTGCATATTCTGCCTCCCACGTCATTACCGATGCCGGACGCGCCGCGTGCCCGCGATCGCCGTAAAATCGCCGGGGAAATGCTGCATCAGATTATGATGGAAGCGCGCATGGCCGTGCGCCCGCGCGAAACGCTGTACGAATCTCTGCTTTCCGCGCAGCACCGCTATGGCGCGAAGAAAAACTGCATCGAGGACATCAACTTTACCCCGGATACCTATCGCAAGCTGCTGACTAAGACGCTGTTTGTGGGCCGCATTCTGGAGAAGTACAGCAAAAAGGGCGAAAAGATTGGCCTGATGCTGCCTAACGCGGGCATCAGCGCGGCGGTGATTTTTGGTGCGGTTTCCCGGGGGCGCATCCCGGCAATGATGAACTACACGGCGGGCGTGAAAGGGCTGACCAGCGCCATCACCGCTGCCCAGATTAATACCGTCTTTACTTCCCGTCAGTTCCTGGACAAAGGCAAGCTCTGGCATCTTCCCGAGCAGCTCACTCAGGTGCGCTGGGTCTTCCTGGAGGATCTGAAAGCGGACGTAACCACCGGCGACAAGCTGTGGATTTTTGCTCACCTGCTGATGCCGCGTCTGGCGCAGGTCAAACAGCAGCCGGAGGATGACGCGATTATCCTCTTCACGTCGGGTTCGGAGGGCAACCCGAAAGGCGTCGTCCACAGCCACAAGAGCATTCTGGCGAACGTTGAGCAGATCAAAAGCATTGCCGACTTTACCGCGGATGACCGTTTTATGTCGGCGCTGCCGCTGTTCCACTCCTTTGGCCTGACGGTGGGGCTGTTTACGCCGCTGCTGACCGGCGCAGAAGTGTTCCTCTACCCAAGCCCGCTGCATTATCGCATTGTGCCGGAGCTGGTGTATGACCGTAACTGCACCGTCCTGTTCGGCACTTCAACGTTCCTCGGCAACTACGCGCGTTTTGCTAATCCGTACGATTTTTATCGCGTGCGGTATGTGGTGGCCGGTGCGGAAAAACTGCAGGAGAGCACGCGTCAGATCTGGCAGGACAAGTTTGGCCTGCGCATTCTCGAAGGCTATGGCGTTACCGAGTGTGCTCCCGTGGTCTCGATTAACGTACCGATGGCGGCGAAACCGGGTACGGTGGGCCGAATACTGCCGGGGATGGACGCGCGTCTGCTGGCCGTGCCGGGCATTGAAGACGGTGGCCGTCTGCAGCTGAAAGGGCCAAACGTGATGAACGGTTATCTGCGCGTGGAAAACCCAGGCGTGCTTGAGGTGCCGACGGCTGAAAACGTCAACGGCGAGGTTGAAACCGGCTGGTACGACACCGGTGATATTGTCCGTTTTGATGAACAAGGCTTTGTACAGATTCAGGGACGCGCGAAGCGCTTCGCCAAAATCGCCGGTGAAATGGTCTCACTGGAAATGGTTGAGCAACTGGCGACGGCCGTGTCCGCGGATAAGATGCATGCGACGGTGGTGAAGAGCGATGCCAGCAAAGGCGAGGCGCTGGTGCTGTTTACGACCGACGCTGAGCTTAAGCGCGACAGGTTACTGAGCTATGCGCGTGAACACGGTATTCCTGAACTGGCAGTGCCGCGCGATATTCGCTACCTGAAGCAGCTCCCGGTGCTGGGTAGCGGGAAGCCCGATTTCGTGACCCTGAAAGGCATGGTTGAAGAGGCGGAACAGCAAAATGCGTGAGTCAGTACACACTAACACATCACTCAGGTCGAAAGGCATGATGGCCGTCATCGCCGCGCAGTTTCTCTCTGCGTTCGGTGATAACGCGCTGCTGTTTGCCACGCTGGCGCTGCTGAAGGCCGAGTTTTACCCCGACTGGAGCCAGCCGATCCTGCAGATGGTGTTTGTGGGCGCTTACATTATCTTTGCTCCGTTCGTCGGGCAGGTGGCGGACAGTTTCCCGAAAGGCCGGGTGATGATGTTTGCCAACGGCCTCAAGCTGCTGGGTGCCGCCAGCATTTGCTTTGGCTTCAACCCGTTTATTGGCTACACGCTGGTGGGCATCGGCGCTGCCGCCTACTCTCCGGCGAAGTATGGCATTCTCGGAGAGCTGACCACGGGCGATAAGCTGGTGAAAGCCAACGGCCTGATGGAGTCGTCAACCATTGCCGCAATCCTGCTCGGATCCGTCGCGGGCGGCGTACTGGCCGACTGGCATGTCCTGGCGGCACTGGGCATCTGCGCGGTGGTGTATGGCGGGGCGGTTGTGGCGAACCTGTTTATTCCCAAACTGCCGGTGGCTCGCCCGGGGCAATCCTGGCGCTTTAAACCAATGACCGGCAGTTTCTTTACCGCCTGTCGCGTGCTGTGGCGTAACGGTGAAACGCGTTTCTCACTGATGGGGACCAGCATGTTCTGGGGCGCGGGCGTCACGCTGCGCTTCCTGCTGGTGCTGTGGGTGCCGGTGGCGCTGGGGATTACCGACAACGCGACGCCGACCTATCTGAATGCGATGGTGGCCATCGGTATTGTGGTGGGAGCCGGCGCTGCGGCGAAGCTGGTGACGCTCGAGACGGTAGCACGCTGCATGCCCGCAGGGATCCTGATTGGCGTCGTGGTGCTTATTTTCTCGCTGCAACATGCATTATTGCCTGCGTATGTCCTCCTCATCCTTATTGGTATTCTGGGCGGTTTCTTCGTGGTGCCGCTGAACGCGTTACTGCAGGAACGTGGCAAGCAGACCGTCGGGGCGGGGAACGCCATTGCGGTACAAAACCTGGGTGAAAACCTGGCGATGCTGTTAATGCTGGGGCTCTACTCGCTGGCGGTAAAAGTGGGTGTGCCGGTGGTGGGGATTGGCGTCGGGTTTGGCGGGCTGTTTGCGCTGGCGATTGCGGGTTTGTGGATCTGGCAGCGTCGGCGTTGATAAGTGCGGCCTGATGCCCTCACCCCGGCCCTCTCCCACAGGGAGAGGGAGCAAACCCTAAAAACGGCAACCTGCGTTGCCGTTTTGCTTTTATTACGGCGCAGGATACGTATAAACCTGATGCACCGCTTCAATCTCCGCTAACACCTCTTCACTCAGGTTCAGATGGAAACTCTCAATATTGGTTTTCAGCTGTTCCATCGTGGTTGCGCCCAGCAGGGTGCTGGCAACAAACGGCTGACGACGCACGAAGGCCAGCGCCATCTGTGCAGGGTCAAGACCGTGACGCTTTGCGATATCCACATAGGCTGCAACGGCTTTCTGCGTCTGCTCGCCGCTGTAGCGGGTAAAGCGGCTAAAGAGGGTATTTCTCGCCCCGGCCGGTTTCGCACCGTTCAGGTATTTCCCCGTCAGCGTACCAAAGCCGAGACAGGAATAGGCGAGCAGTTCCACTTCTTCATATTGCGTCACTTCGGCCAGACCCACCTCATAGCTACGGTTAAGCAGGCTGTACGGGTTCTGGATGGTGACGATACGCGGCAGATCGTGTTTATCCGCCAGGTGCAGATAGCGCATTACGCCAAAGGCCGTTTCGTTAGAGACGCCAATGTAGCGGATTTTTCCCGCGCGCTGGCACTCGGTCAGCGCTTCCAGCGTTTCCAGCAGCGTTACGGCGGGGGCGCTTTCATTCCAGCTGTAGCCGAGCTTACCAAAGCAGTTGGTTGGGCGCTGCGGCCAGTGCACCTGATACAGGTCGAGGTAGTCGGTTTGCAGGCGCTTCAGGCTGGCGTCCAGTGCGGCGCGAATATTCTTGCGATCGAGGATCTGATTCGGGCGGATCCCGGTATCGTTGTTGCGCGTGGGACCACTGACTTTTGAGGCAATCACCAGCTTTTCACGGTTGCCGTGTTTTGCCAGCCAGTTACCTACGTAGGTTTCGGTAAGTCCCTGCGTTTCCGGACGTGGCGGAACAGGGTACATCTCCGCGACATCAATCAGGTTAATCCCCTGGCTGACGGCGTAATCGAGTTGTGCATGGGCATCGGCTTCGCTGTTTTGTTCACCAAATGTCATCGTGCCCAACCCCAGTTGGCTTATTTCCAGAGCGCTGTGGGGGATACGGTGATAATGCATAGCCGGCTTCCTCAGTAGACTTATAGACCGCGTCAGGGCGTGCCCGACAAAGGAATATAAACATGGCAGAGGGGAAGCAAAAGGGGAAGAAAAAAATCAAAAAGGCCAGCAAGCGACTGACCTCTTTCTGTTTATCGCTCGATAATTTGCGATACTTCGTCGCGATTGATCTGCATTTTATTGCCTTCCTGGTCGCGGTAGCTGACCAGACCGGTATCATCGTCGACTTCGGGTTTGCCGTCGGTCAGGATCATTCGACCATCTTTTGTCGCCATAACGTAATCGCTGCTACAGCCCGATACGGCAAACGCTAAACCGACTGCTGAAACTAACACTGCCCATTTTTTCATCGTTATCGTCCTCATCTGGCGCGTATCAAATCATAGTTTAGTTTTAACCCGATATTGCAACAGGAGGAAGCGGTAAAATCTTAAAAAGCAGTCGATTATGTTTGAGAGCTCGCAAAATAAGTAAAAAACTATGTTTTTAACAGGAAATGACGGGCAAGGAGTGCGCCGGTGAAATTCTTTTTGAGATAAAAACCGCGCGGTAACGTCAGTATCGGCTCACCTTTCGCGCCGATTGCCTCGGTAAGCGCTTTGCTGTTGGCCGCTTTCGGGCGCAATTGTAAAACTTCTCCGTGTCGGGCGGTGATGCGCTCTACCTGGCCAAGCACAATCATGTCCATCAGCTCCTCCCAGTCCAGACGCAGCTGTTGCTCCTCATCGTCGTTCGGGCTCCAGAGCAGCGGCGCGCCAACGCGACGGTCAGCCAGGGGGATCTGACGTTC
The DNA here is from genome assembly GCF_041679625.1 of Enterobacter cloacae complex sp. ESBL7. Taxonomy (NCBI): domain Bacteria; kingdom Pseudomonadati; phylum Pseudomonadota; class Gammaproteobacteria; order Enterobacterales; family Enterobacteriaceae; genus Enterobacter; species Enterobacter cloacae complex sp. ESBL7. The sequence goes on along the minus strand of NZ_JBGORN010000015.1, from coordinate 37,502 downwards.
ACCTTCGACCGGTACCCACAACACGCGCTTCAGCTTGTGGCGAACGTGGCTGGTTTCCCACGTTACGCCGGTGTTGCCGGTTAATGGCGCAACGCAGACGAAGGTGGTCTCAAGGGGCTTGCCCTGGCTGTCTATAGGGATGGTTTTTAACTCCACGCCAAGCGCTGCAAAATCCTGCTCGGGTTTGCTTCCTGCGCTGGCACCCAGCCACAGCTCAAGCAGCATGCCGATCCAGCCTTTATCCCGTTTCAGATCCTTCGGGATCTGAAGCCCTGCCATTGCCGCCAGCTCGCCAAGCGAAAAGCCTGCAAGACGCCGTGCCTGCTGTAGCAACTGACCTTCGCTGGATGGCGGTGAGAGCAAGGGTGTAAGCGGATGCATGAAGGTAACCTTTTGATTAAAAAATAAACTAAGAAATTGTCCCCTGTGGATAGAGTTTAACTATTTCTGTACCAATATTCCATGTGTATGATTTATAGGTTTTTTTATTGGTTTGAAATCGTTTTGCCAGACTCAGAAAACCGGTTGTTCAAATCTGGTCACTGACAATGAACAGGATCTTACACCATGTTATCCACAGAAAAATGGGATAACTGGGCATAACCCTGACTACTGTTTCAATTTACAGCCTTGACGTGCGATGAAAATCGAATTTTCAAACAAATTGTGACTAACTTATTGGCACAATCTGTGGATAAAACCGACGCTGTTCGATCTTTCATCAGCATGACGATCCCTGATGTGACGATCGTCACGATATTCTGTTTTGTGCTCATGGAAATACATTTAACTATTTGAAAATAATTGCATTATCTAATTAAGGTGAAAAAGGGGAGACTGCATCGTTTGAGGTTGTTCATCGGTAATCAGACACTTCTTCACAACTATATCCACAGAAAAGGTGAATAAAATTCCCTTCACCACCTCTCATCTGTTTATAACTCAGCACTTATTTGTGAGTTATTCAAATGTTATTAGGTTGCAGCCCTGTAAGAGAGTGGTTTACCGCCTCCCTGTAGTGTGAAACAATCATTCATATATAAGGTTTAGTTTGGGGTAGTCCGGTGATTGATGACGATGGCTACCGCCCGAACGTAGGAATAGTAATTTGTAATCGTCAGGGCCAGGTAATGTGGGCCCGGCGATATGGTCAGCACTCCTGGCAGTTCCCGCAAGGCGGGATCAATCCGGGAGAGTCCCCAGAACAAGCGATGTACCGGGAGCTTTTTGAAGAGGTCGGTTTAAGCCGAAAAGATGTTCGCATCCTGGCTTCGACCCGCAACTGGTTGCGTTACAAGTTACCGAAACGTTTGGTGCGTTGGGACACAAAGCCGGTTTGTATCGGCCAGAAACAGAAGTGGTTTCTGTTGCAGTTGGTGGGCAACGATTCAGACATCAATATGCAAACCAGCAGTACGCCGGAGTTCGATGGCTGGCGCTGGGTGAGCTATTGGTATCCTGTTCGTCAGGTCGTGTCATTTAAACGCGATGTTTACCGTAGGGTGATGAAAGAGTTTGCAAGTGTGGTAATGCAGCTTCAGGAGATCCCGCCTAAGCCGCAGAGCGCACCTGCATGGCGACGTAAAAGAGGTTAAGCTACGCAAATCATGCTCACCCGCTTGCGAGAAATAGTCGAGAAGGTGGCCAGTGCTCCACGTCTGAACGAGGCGCTGAATATTCTGGTCACTGACATCTGTCTTGCGATGGAGACCGAGGTCTGTTCGGTGTATCTGGCCGACCACGATCGGCGCTGCTATTACCTGATGGCGACCCGTGGCTTGAAAAAACCACGTGGACGCACCGTCACGCTCGCATTTGATGAAGGTATCGTGGGCCTGGTTGGGCGGCTGGCTGAACCCATCAACCTTGCTGACGCGCAAAAACACCCCAGCTTTAAATACATCCCTTCCGTAAAAGAAGAGCGCTTCCGCGCTTTTCTTGGCGTGCCGATTATCCAGCGTCGCCAGCTGCTCGGCGTGCTGGTCGTCCAGCAGCGCGAGCTACGTCAGTACGATGAAAGCGAAGAGTCTTTCCTCGTCACGCTGGCCACGCAGATGGCGGCGATCCTCTCCCAGTCCCAGCTTGCCGCGCTCTTTGGTCAGTATCGCCATACGCGCATTCGTGCCCTTCCGGCATCACCAGGCGTAGCGATTGCGGAAGGCTGGATGGACGCCACGCTGCCGCTGATGGAGCAGGTTTACGAAGCCTCAACGCTTGATGAAGCGCTTGAGCGAGAGCGTCTTACCGCCGCGCTGGAAGAGGCGGCGAATGAATTTCGTCGTTACAGCAAGCGCTTTGCCGCAGGCGCACAGAAAGAGACGGCGGCCATCTTCGACCTCTATTCGCACCTGCTCTCCGACGCGCGTCTGCGTCGTGAGCTGTTTGCGGAAGTGGATAAAGGCTCGGTCGCAGAGTGGGCGGTTAAGAAGGTCATCGAAAAATTTGCCGACCAATTTGCGGCATTGACTGACGGTTACCTGAAAGAACGGGCTGGCGATCTCCGCGCCCTGGGACAGCGTCTGCTGTTCCATCTTGATGACACCATTCAGGGGCCGAATGCCTGGCCAAAACGGTTTGTGCTGGTCGCCGATGAACTCTCGGCAACGACGCTGGCTGAACTGCCCCAGGACAGGCTGGCCGGTGTGGTGGTGCGCGATGGCGCCGCCAACTCGCATGCCGCCATTATGGTGCGCGCGCTGGGTATCCCAACCGTTATGGGAGCGGATATCCAGCCGTCGGTACTGCACCGCCGTACGCTGGTAGTGGACGGCTATCGCGGTGAGCTGCTGGTCGATCCTGAGCCGGTTCTGCTCCAGGAATACCAGCGCCTTATCAGCGAAGAGAATGAATTAAGCAAGCTGGCGGAGGATGACGTTAACCTGCCCGCACAGCTTAAGAGCGGTGAGCGGATCAAAGTCATGCTCAACGCCGGTTTAAGCCCTGAGCATGAAGAAAAGCTTGGCAGCCGCATCGACGGTATTGGCCTGTACCGTACTGAAATCCCGTTCATGCTGCAGAGCGGTTTCCCCTCCGAAGAGGAGCAGGTGGCGCAATATCAGGGGATGCTGCAGATGTTTAACGACAAACCTGTCACCCTGCGAACCCTCGATGTCGGCGCGGATAAACAGCTGCCCTATATGCCGATCAGCGAAGAAAACCCGTGCCTGGGCTGGCGTGGGATCCGCATTACGCTCGATCAGCCGGAGATCTTTCTGATCCAGGTGCGTGCAATGCTGCGCGCCAACGCGGCGACGGGCAATCTCAGCATCTTACTCCCGATGGTCACCAGCATTGATGAGATCGACGAGTCCCGGCGACTGATCGAACGTGCAGGCCGTGAAGTGGAAGAGATGATCGGCTATGCGATCCCGAAACCGCGGATCGGGGTGATGCTTGAAGTGCCGTCTATGGTCTTTATGCTGCCGCAGCTGGCAAACCGTGTTGATTTTATCTCTGTCGGCACAAACGACCTGACGCAATATATTCTGGCCGTCGACCGTAACAATACCCGCGTCGCCAGTATTTACGACAGCCTGCATCCGGCGATCATTCGCGCGTTAGCGATGATTGCCCGTGAAGCGGAACAGTACGGCATTGATTTACGCCTGTGCGGTGAAATGGCCGGGGATTCAATGTGCGTTGCGATCCTGATTGGTCTGGGATACCGCCATCTGTCGATGAACGGTCGCGCTGTCGCCCGCGTGAAGTACCTGCTGCGGCATATCGACATCAACGATGCCCGCGAGCTGGCTGAACGCAGCCTTGACGCGCAGCTGGCCGCTGAGGTTCGTCATCAGGTCGCGGCGTTTATGGAACGGCGCGGTATGGGCGGCCTGATCCGCGGCGGCCGCTAATCATCTTTCTGCCTCTCCCTCCGGGTGAGGGCTCCAGCGCGCATAAAACCCTATACACATCTTTTACATCTCTGGCGCATCCTCCGCGCCCGCCTTGTGCTATGATTCGCAACTTTGGAGCCTCTGCTTACGGCAGAATCGCATTTCTACCGCTGTCCACTTTCAGCGGAATAACAACATCTTGTGGTGACAGATGAACAGTGGTTATCTGCATTTTCCGGAATTTGATCCGGTCATTTTCTCAGTAGGACCTGTTTCGCTTCACTGGTACGGTCTGATGTACCTGGTGGGCTTCATTTTTGCCATGTGGCTCGCTGGCCGTCGCGCCAGTCGTCCGGGCAGCGGCTGGACGAAAAACGAAGTTGAAAACCTGCTCTATGCGGGCTTCCTCGGCGTGTTCCTCGGTGGCCGTATTGGGTATGTGCTGTTCTATAACTTCCCGGTATTCCTGAACGATCCGCTCTATCTGTTCCGCGTGTGGGACGGCGGCATGTCCTTCCACGGCGGCCTGATTGGGGTGATCCTGGTGATGGTGATTTTTGCCAAACGCACCAAACGCAACTTCTTCCAGGTTGCAGATTTTATCGCACCGCTGATCCCGTTTGGGCTGGGCGCTGGCCGTCTGGGTAACTTTATCAACGGTGAGCTGTGGGGCCGCGTCGACCCGAGCGTGCCGTACACGATGCTCTTCCCGGGCTCCCGCGCAGAAGATATCGCGCTGCTGCCATCACACCCGGAGTGGCAGTCCATTTTCGATACCTACGGCGTTCTGCCGCGCCATATGTCTCAGCTTTATGAGCTGGCGCTGGAAGGCGTGGTGCTGTTTATCATCCTCAACCTGTTTATCCGCAAACCGCGTCCGATGGGCGCAGTCTCCGGCCTGTTCCTGATTGGCTACGGCGCATTCCGTATTATCGTCGAGTTCTTCCGTCAGCCAGACGCACAGTTTACCGGCGAATGGGTACAGTACATCAGCATGGGGCAGATCCTCTCCATTCCGATGATTGTCGCGGGTGCCATTATGATGATTTGGGCGTATCGTCGTCGTCCACAGCAACAAATTTCCTGAGGAACCATGAAACAGTATCTTGAATTGATGAAAAAAGTGCTCGACGAGGGCACGCCGAAAAACGACCGCACCGGCACCGGTACGCTCTCCATTTTTGGCCACCAGATGCGCTTCAACCTGCAAGAAGGCTTCCCACTGGTGACGACAAAGCGCTGCCATCTGCGCTCGATCATTCATGAACTGCTCTGGTTCCTGCAAGGCGATACCAACGTTGCGTATCTGCACGAAAATAACGTCTCAATCTGGGACGAATGGGCAGATGAAAATGGCAACCTGGGCCCGGTTTACGGCAAGCAGTGGCGCGCCTGGCCAACGCCTGATGGCCGCCATATTGACCAGATCACCACCGTGATGAACCAGCTGAAAAACGATCCGGACTCGCGCCGAATCATCGTTTCCGCCTGGAACGTCGGCGAACTGGATAAAATGGCGCTGGCACCTTGCCACGCGTTCTTCCAGTTCTATGTCGCTGACGGCAAGCTCTCCTGCCAGCTCTATCAGCGCTCCTGTGACGTGTTCCTCGGCCTGCCGTTTAACATTGCCAGCTATGCGCTGTTGGTCCACATGATGGCGCAGCAGTGCGACCTGGAAGTGGGTGATTTTGTCTGGACCGGTGGGGACACCCATCTTTACAGCAACCATATGGAACAGACGCATCTCCAGCTGACCCGCGAACCGCGTGCGCTGCCGAAGCTGATTATCAAGCGCAAACCGGCATCAATCTTCGACTACCGCTTTGATGATTTCGAGATTGAGGGCTATGACCCGCATCCGGGCATCAAAGCGCCCGTCGCTATCTGATGCGATAAAGCGTGACACAACCGGTGCTGTTTAGCGCCGGTTTTTTTTCGCCTTTATCCCGTTTTCCGAAGCGCTATCCAGAAAGCGTGCAACGCGCTGCAACACTCCTGATTCTCCGGATAACGCCTCGTAAAACGAGGATCCGTCGCTCGTCATGTTCACCGCGCTTCGCCACACTCCCGATATGAAAAAAGAGAACGGTTTTACGCTTATCGAAACGCTGGTCGCGATTTCGCTTGTCGTTATCCTCAGCGCCTCAGGGCTGTACGGCTGGGACAGCTGGCAGCGGCAGCAGCGGCTGTGGCAAACCGCCAGTCAGGTGCGAGATTACCTGCTGTTTCTGCGCAATCATGCCAACCGCTACAACCGCGACCATCAAATTACCCGTCTGCGGGTGGGAGGCATGGATTGTCTGCTGAGCTCTGCCGCGCAAGGCTGTGAGAAGGGCAATCCCTTTGTGCTGATTCCGCTCTGGCCTGAGGTCGCGATCGGCGAGGTAACACCGTCGCTCGCGTTCTATGGATTAAAGGATACGGCTTGGGCTGGGCGGATACGCGTTCAAAGCCGCGCAGGAGAATGGCTGATTATTGTCTCAAATGGAGGACGCATCAGGATGTGTAAGGTCTCTGCGGGAGGTTCATGTCGATGAAGCAGCGAGGTTTCTCACTGACCGAAGTTCTGATTGCCACGGCGATTAGCAGCCTCCTGCTGATAAGCGCATCGCGTTTTTTACCCGGCTTGCAGCGGGCGGTCTTAGCGCAATCCGGCCAGAGACAACTGGAGGAAGAAGTCTGGCACCATCTGTTCGCCCTGGGCAAACAGCTCCAGCGTGCGGGATACTGCGCGGGAAACTGTCAGGGACAGGCGCTGGTGACCGCGAGGCTTGGAAGTTGCGTCATTGTGCGGTGGGATGCCAACAGTAACGGCAGCTGGGATAACAGCGCATCAGAAAATGACAGCACCGGTTTTCGTCTGGAGTCTGGCGCGCTGGAAACCCAGCGGGGGGCGACGTCGTGTGAAGGAAAAGGATGGGAAAAGCTCACGGACCCGGACAGGCTTACTATCGCGCATTTTGTGGTGAGGACAGTGGAACATGCCGGTTTTGCGCCCGAGGTGAATATCGAACTGGCGGCGATTCGTAAAGGCGAGCAGGGGGAGCCCTTGCAGGCGTTGTATACGGTCACGGGGTACAACCTGTGAATCGTCAACGCGGCATGTCTTCGCTGGCGATGGTTCTGCTTTTACTGGTGCTCGGTACCCTTATCCTCACGGGTCTCAATCAGCAGCTCACAACGTTTAGCGCGCTCGTCGGCGGTGAGAGCCGTTCGCTTCAGCATCAGGCGGCGGTGCAGTCCGCGCTTGAGTGGGGACGGGTTCAGAGCTGGTCGTCAGAGCCACAGGTTCAGTGCAAGAAGACTCCTGCGTGGCGAGCGTGTTTGCGCCCGCTGAGTGGGGCGCGTGTGCTGCTGATTGCCGGAGACAGCGACCTGCTGCTCTGGCGCTCAGGAGAGATTGTCGACGGGAACGTTCGCTTTTCGCCTCACGGCTGGAGTGATTTTTGTCCCCTTAAGGAGAGCGCGTTATGCCAGCTGCCGTGAACAGAGAAAAAGGGTTTAGCATGGTTGAGGTACTGCTGGCGATGATGCTGCTGGTGATCGTCGTGACGGCTTTGTCCGGCTATCATCGGGCGTTGGCGGCTCGGTTTACCCTGCTTAACCAGTATCGACAGCTCTGGCATCATGCCTGGAATCAGTCTCAGCTCTCAACAAATGTTCTCCCGGCTGGCTGGCAGGCCAGTCGGGGGCAGACAACGCACGCAGGATGTGTCAGCATCACGGTCACACTTATTTCTCCTCTGGGGCGGCGCGGTGAGATAACGCGCCTGCATTGCCCGGTTAGCCAGTAGTCGGGAGCGTCTATGTTAAGGGTCTACCACTCAAATCGTCTGGATGTGCTGGAAGCGCTGATGGAATTTATCGTCGAGCGCGAGCGGCTTGACGATCCTTTTGAGCCTGAAATGGTGCTGGTGCAGAGCACCGGTATGGCACAGTGGCTGCAAATGTCGCTTTCCCGTAAATTTGGTATAGCCGCAAATATTGATTTCCCGCTGCCCGCGAGCTTTATCTGGGAGATGTTTGTGCGCGTGTTGCCGGACATCCCGGAGCAGAGCGCCTTCAACAAACAAGGCATGAGCTGGAAGCTCATGGCGCTGCTGCCGGAAATGCTGCAGCACGATGAATTCGCCATGCTGCGCCACTACCTCAATGACGATACCGATAAGCGCAAGCTGTTCCAGCTGGCGTCGCGCACCGCCGATCTCTACGACCAATACCTTGTTTACCGTTCTGACTGGTTAATTCGTTGGGAAGCGGGCGAGTTGGTTGAAGGGCTACCGGAGGCGCAAATATGGCAGGCACCGCTGTGGAAAGCGCTGGTAGAGCATACGGAGAAACTTGGGCAGCCTAAGTGGCACCGTGCCAACCTGTACGATCGGTTTATCTCCATACTCGAGAATGCGTCGGAGCGCCCGGCCCGACTGCCGTCACGCGTTTTTATCTGCGGGATATCCGCATTACCGCCTGTTTATCTGAAGGCGTTGAACGCGCTGGGTAAACATATTGATATTCATATTTTGTTCACCAACCCTTGCCGACAGTATTGGGGGGATATCCTCGACGAACGTTGGCTTGCCCGGCTGGTGACTCGCCAACGAAAGCGCCTTTTTGAAGAACGTTCCGTCCCGCTGTTTAAAGACGGCTCGACTGCCGTGCAGCTTTTTGATGAAGACGGTATCCAGAACCTGCCCAATCCACTGCTTGCCTCGTGGGGGAAGCTGGGGCGAGACTACATTCACATGCTTTCAGACATCACTTCATCAGGCGAAGGTGACGTGGATGCCTTTGTCGATATTACCCCGGATAGCCTGCTGCATCATATTCAGCTGGATATCCTCGATCTGGAAAACCGTGCCGTGATGGGCGTGACGGCGAATGAATTCGAACGCAGCGACAGCAAGCGTAAACTGGATGCTGACGATCGCAGCATCACTATCCATGTTTGCCATAGCCCTCAGCGTGAGGTCGAAGTGCTTCACGACCAACTGCTGGCGATGCTGCAGGACGATCCCGAACTCACCCCGCGCGATATCGTGGTGATGGTGGCGGATATCGACAGCTACAGTCCCTTCATTCAGGCTGTCTTTGGTAGTGCGACGGGCGAGCGATATCTGCCTTACGCTATCTCTGACCGTCGTGCCCGCCAGTCGCATCCGGCCCTGCAGGCCTTTATCACTCTGCTTTCACTGCCGGATAGCCGCTTTATCTCCGAAGATGTGCTGGCGTTACTGGATGTTCCCGTGCTGGCTGCACGCTTCAACATCAATGAAGAGGGGCTGCGCTACCTTCGCCAGTGGGTGAACGAATCTGGCGTACGCTGGGGGATCGATGACGATAACGTTCAGGAGTTCGAACTTCCCCCAACCGGGCAGCACACGTGGCGTTTTGGCCTGACGCGTATGCTGCTGGGCTACGCCATGGAGAGCAGCCAGGGCGAGTGGAATGAGGTGCTGCCTTACGATGAGTCCAGCGGGTTAATTGCTGAACTGGTGGGGCATTTAGCGTCACTCCTGATGCAGCTTAACCGCTGGCGACACGAGCTGATGCAGCCGCGTCCGCTTGAGGCGTGGCTTCCGGTTTGCAGGGCATTGCTTAATGATTTCTTCCTGCCAGACAGTGACACCGAAGCGGCAATGGCACTGATTGAAACGCAGTGGCAGGCGATCATCGATGAAGGCGTGAATTCCCATTATCAGGAGGCCATCCCGCTGTCGCTGTTGAGGGATGAGCTGACGCAGCGGCTCGATCAGGAGCGAATCAGCCAGCGTTTCCTGGCAGGCCCCATCAATATCTGCACCCTGATGCCAATGCGTTCTATTCCGTTTAAAGTGGTCTGTCTGCTTGGCATGAACGACGGCGTTTATCCGCGCGCGCTGGCGCCGCTGGGGTTCGATTTGATGAGTGCAGATCCAAAGCGGGGCGACCGTAGCCGCCGCGATGATGACCGCTACCTCTTCCTTGAGGCGCTCATTTCCGCCCAGAGTAAGCTCTATATCAGCTATATCGGCCGTTCCATTCAGGACAACAGCGAGCGTTTTCCCTCCGTTCTGGTGCAGGAGCTGGTGGACTATATAGGCCAGAGTCACTATCTGCCGGGGGATGAAGAGCGCAACTGCGATGAAAGCGAGAAGAGGGTGAAATCTCATATCACCTGTTTCCACAGCCGCATGCCGTTTGACCCGGTGAACTACACGCCCAGCGAGCGCCAGAGCTATGCGCAGGAGTGGTTACCGGCAGCGAAAAAGGAGGGGAGTGCGCATACCGATTTCATACAGGAGCTTGACCCGCGCCCTGTCGACACCCTGACCTTCGAACAGCTTCAGCGGTTTTGGGCGCATCCGGTGCGCGCCTTCTTCCAGCAGCGATTGCAGGTCAACTTCCGTTCTGAAGAGAGTGAAATTCCTGATGCAGAGCCCTTTACGCTGGAAGGGCTGGAGCGCTACCAGTTAAACCTGCAGCTGTTGAATGCGCTGGTTGAAGAGGAAGATGCGGACAAACTTTACCGCCGCTACCGTGCTGCAGGACAGCTGCCCTATGGGGCGTTCGGGGAAATTGTCTGGGAGGCGCAGTGTCAGGAGATGACCGCCCTGGCAGAGCGCGTAAGAGCGTGCCGACAGCCAGGGAAAAGCATTGAAATCGATCTCAACTGCAATGGCGTACAGCTTACGGGCTGGTTAACCCAGGTTCAGCCGGACGGGCTGCTGCGCTGGCGGCCTTCTATGCTGAGCGTTTCACAGGGTTTGCAACTCTGGCTGGAACATCTTGTCTACAGTGCGGATGGTCATAAAGGTGAAAGTCGGATTTTCGTGCGCAAAGAGGGCGAATGGCGCTTCCCGCCGATGGAGTCTGAGCAGGCGTTACGGTATCTGTCTTTGTACATTGAGGGCTACCGTCAGGGAATGAACAAACCGCTCCTGGTACTGCCGGAAAGTGGCGGGGCCTGGATAAAAGCCTGTTATGACGCACAGAATGATGCGATGTTAACGGATGAGGCGCCACTGCAGAAAGCGCGCAGTAAATTTATGCAGGCCTACGAAGGTAACATGATGGTACGGGGCGAAGGTGAAGATGTCTGGTATCAGCGCTTATGGCGAACGCTTGAGCCAGAGTACTTTGAGGCCATCACGGAAGAGGCGCAGCGCTACCTGCTGCCGTTGTTTAAATTTAATCAGTCCTGAGCGCTGTATAAAAATTGCGCAGTGTGGGGTGTTCAATTATGATGCACTTCTTATCACGGACTGATGTACCCAATAAAGAGATGTTGGCGTGTCCAGCACGCAATGTATTAATGATGTAGCCGTGATAAAGAGGTAGCACCTTGTTTAAAGCGTTTGTTTTGTTTTTCGCCCTCTGGGTACCTGTCACTCAGGCAGACTCCGGTTGGCAACCCGTTCAGGAAACTATTCGTAAAAGCGAAAAAGATACCCGTCAATATCAGGCTATTCGTCTTGATAACGGCATGACCGTGCTGCTGGTTTCCGATCCGCAGGCGGTGAAGTCCCTCTCGGCATTAGTGGTGCCGGTTGGATCGCTGGAAGATCCTGACGCGCATCCTGGGCTTGCACACTATCTGGAACATATGACGCTGATGGGGTCAAAAAAATACCCGCAGCCAGATAGCCTGTCCGAATTTTTGAAAATGCATGGCGGCAGCCACAATGCCAGTACGGCACCGTACCGCACGGCCTTTTATCTTGAAGTCGAAAATGATGCGCTGGAAGGCGCGGTCGATCGCCTTGCTGATTCCATCGCCGCCCCCCTGCTGGATAAAAAATATGCCGACCGTGAACGCAATGCCGTCAATGCTGAGTTGACCCTTGCCCGCACGCGAGACGGTATGCGCATGGCCCAGGTCAGCGCCGAAACCATCAACCCTGCGCACCCGGGTTCGCGCTTCTCCGGCGGTAACCTTGAGACGTTAAGCGACAAACCGAACAGCCCGGTGCTTGATGCCCTGCACGCGTTTCGCGATAAATACTACTCCGCCAACCTGATGAAAGCGGTCATCTACAGCAATAAACCGTTGCCAGAACTGGCAGGCATGGCGGCTAAAACGTTTGGCCGGGTGCCGAATAAAAATATCGACCTGCCGCAGATAGACGTACCGGTGGTCACGGATGCGCAAAAGGGCATCGTGATCCACTACGTGCCTGCGCTGCCGCGCAAAGTGCTGCGCGTGGAATTCCGCATCGATAACAACACCGCACAGTTTCGCAGTAAAACCGATGAGCTGGTGACCTATCTGATAGGTAACCGTAGCCCGGGTACGCTTTCTGACTGGCTGCAAAAACAGGGGCTGGTGGAAGGTATTCGCGCCGACTCCGATCCGGTTGTGAACGGCAATAGCGGCGTGCTGGCGATCTCCGCCACCCTGACCGACAAGGGCCTGGCAAACCGTGACGAAGTGGTGGCGGCGATCTTCAGCTACCTCTCTTTACTGCGTGAGAAAGGCGTCGATAAGCGCTACTTTGATGAGCTCGCGCACGTGCTGGATCTCGATTTCCGTTACCCGTCCATTACCCGCGATATGGATTACGTTGAGTGGCTGGCGGATACCATGATCCGCGTGCCGGTGGAGCACACCCTCGATGCGGTCAATATTGCCGACCAGTATGATGCCGGGGCGGTAAAAGCCCGCCTGGCGATGATGACGCCGGAGAATGCCCGCATCTGGTACATCAGCCCGAATGAACCGCATAACAAGACGGCATATTTTGTCGATGCCCCTTATCAGGTAGACAAAATCAGCGCGCAGACCTTCACCGACTGGCAGAAGAAGGCCGGGGAGATTGCGTTGAAGCTGCCGGAGCTGAACCCCTATATTCCGGATAACTTCTCGCTGACCAAAACGACTCAAGATTACCCGCACCCGGCGCTCATCGTTGATGAACCGACGCTGCGCGTGGTGTACACCCCCAGTCGCTACTTCGCAAGCGAGCCAAAGGCCGATGTCAGCGTGGTGCTGCGTAACCCGAAAGCGATGAACAGCGCCAAAAATCAGGTGATGTTCGCGCTCAATGACTATCTCGCCGGGATTGCGCTCGATCAGCTCAGCAACCAGGCGGCCGTGGGCGGGATCAGCTTCTCCACCAACGCCAACAACGGTTTGATGCTCAATGCAAACGGCTATACCCAGCGTTTGCCTCAGCTGTTCCAGGCACTGCTGGAGGGCTATTTCAGCTATACGCCGACGGAAGAGCAGCTTGAACAGGCCAAATCGTGGTATGCGCAGATGATGGATTCTGCGGAGAAGGGCAAAGCTTACGATATGGCGCTTATGCCGGCGCAAATGCTGTCGCAAGTTCCTTATTTCCAGCGAGAGGACCGCCGTGCGCTGTTGCCTTCGATCACCTTAAAAGACGTGCTGGCTTACCGTGACGCGCTGAAAACCAACACGCGTCCGGAGTTCCTGATCGTCGGCAACATGAGTGAGGATCAGGCCAAAACCCTGGCAGAGAATGTACGCACTCAGCTCGGTTCGAAAGGCGACGAGTGGTGCCGCAACCAGGACGTGCTGGTTGAGAAAAAACAGAATGTGATTTTTGAAAAGGCGGGTAACAGCACGGATTCCGCGCTGGCCGCGGTATTTGTGCCAACGGGCTATGATGAATTCGCCAGCTCGGCGCAGAGTGCCGTACTGGGGCAAATTATTCAGCCGTGGTTCTATAACCAGTTACGCACTGAGGAGCAGCTTGGCTACGCGGTGTTTGCCTTCTCCATGAACGTAGGCCGACAGTGGGGGCTGGGTTTCCTGCTGCAAAGCAGCGATAAACAGCCGGCGTATCTCTGGAAGCGTTACCAGGCCTTCTTCCCGCAGGTGGAAGCGAAACTGCGCGCCATGAAGCCGGAAGAGTTTGCGCAGATCCAGCAGGCCGTCATCGCACAGGTGATGCAGCCGCCGCAGACGCTGGGTGAAGAAGCCTCGCAGCTGAGCAAAGATTTCGATCGCGGTAATCTGAAATTTGATTCGCGTGATAAAGTAGTGGCCGAGATAAAACAGCTGACGCCGCAGAAGGTTGCCGACTTCTTCCATCAGGCGGTCATTAAGCCGCAGGGGATCACCATCCTGTCTCAGGTTTCCGGTAGCCAGAACGGGAAAACGGAGTACGTGAACCCGAAAGGCTGGAAAGTCTGGAAGAGCGTCAGCGCGCTGCAGCAATCTATGCCCTGGAGTAAGAAAGAATGACCGATACCGCTGAGTCCCTTGATCCCTTACGTTTACCTCTGCAGGGTGAACGATTGATTGAAGCCTCAGCGGGAACGGGAAAAACCTTCACCATTGCCGCCCTCTATCTGCGTCTGCTGCTAGGGCTTGGCGGCAACGCCGCTTTTCCACGCCCTTTGAGCGTGGAAGAGCTGCTGGTAGTCACCTTCACCGAGGCTGCCACCGCTGAGCTGCGGGGCCGTATTCGCAGCAATATCCACGAGCTGCGCATCGCCTGTCTGCGTCAGAGCACGGATAACCCTCTCTACGCGAGCCTTCTGGAAGAGATTGCCGATAAGCAACAGGCAGCCCAGTGGCTGCTCCTCGCTGAACGGCAGATGGATGAAGCGTCCGTCTTCACCATTCACGGTTTTTGCCAGCGTATGCTGAGCCTGAATGCATTTGAATCCGGAATGCTGTTTGAACAGCAGCTCATTGAAGATGAATCCGTGCTTCGCTATCAGGCCTGCGCGGATTTCTGGCGTCGCCACTGCTACCCGTTACAGCGCGATATCGCCGAAGCGGTTCATGCGCTGTGGAAGGGTCCGGAGGCGCTGCTGCGCGCTATCGATCGTTATCTGCAGGGTGAAGCGCCGGTCATAAAATCCCCGCCGCCAGCGGATGAAACCCTGGCCTCACGGCATGAAAAAATCATCGCGAGAATTGCCGACATCAAGCAAAAATGGATTGAGTCCGTTGGCGAGATTGACGCAATCATCGAAAATTCCGGGATTGACCGACGCAAGTTTAACCGTGGCAATCAGGGGAAATGGATCGACAAGATCAGCGCCTGGGCGCAGGAGGAGACGCGGGGCTACCAGCTCCCGGATGCGCTGGAGAAATTCTCCCAACGTTTCCTGGCTGAGCGGACCAAAGCCGACGGCATTGTGCCTGAGCATCCTCTGTTTGTGGCGATTGAGACCCTGCTGGCTGAGCCCTTAACGCTCAACGATCTGATGATTACCCGCGCCATGACGGAAATTCGCGACGCCGTCGCGCGTGAGAAACGCCGCCGGGGTGAGCTGGGGTTTGACGATATGCTGAGCCGCCTCGATGCGGCGCTGTGCAGTGAAAATGGCGAAGCGCTTGCCGCCGCGATCCGCACCCGCTTCCCGGTGGCGATGATTGACGAATTTCAGGATACCGACCCTCAGCAATACCGCATTTTCCGCCGTATCTGGCGCCAGCAGCCCGGCACTGCGCTGTTGTTAATCGGCGATCCGAAACAGGCCATTTACGCCTTCCGCGGTGCGGATATTTTCACCTACATGAAAGCCCGTAGCGAAGTTGACGCGCACTACACGCTTGATACTAACTGGCGCTCCTCTCCCGGCATGGTGGAAAGCGTCAACGCGCTCTTCGGGCGCATGGATACGGCGTTTATGTTCCGGGAGATCCCGTTTCAGCCGGTAAAGTTCGCCGAGAAAAATGCCTCGTTGCGCTTTGAGTTCAACGGCGAGACGCAGCCTGCCATGAACTTCTGGCTGCTGGACGGGGAAGGCTGCGGCGTTGCCGACTATCAAAATGCCATGGCCCAGCACTGTGCCGCACAAATCCGCGACTGGCTCAGTGCGGGCGCGCACGGTAAAGCGCTGCTGTGGAAGGGGGATAAACCAACCCCGGTAAAGGCATCCGATATCACGGTGCTGGTGCGCAGCCGTCAGGAAGCCGCGCTCATCCGCGATGCCCTGACGTTACTGAATATTCCCTCCGTCTATCTCTCGAACCGCGACAGCGTCTTTGAAACGCTGGAAGCGCAGGAGATGCTATGGCTGCTGCAGGCCGTGCTGGCCCCGGAGCGGGAAAGCACGCTGCGTAGCGCATTAGCGAGCGCGATGCTCGGGCTGAACGCGCGGGATATTGATGCGCTCAACAATGACGAAGCCGCGTGGGATGCCGTAGTAGAAGAGTTTGTTCACTACCGCGAAAAATGGCAGAAGCGTGGAGTCATGGCGATGGTGCGTGAGCTCATGGCGCAGCGCCACATTGCGGAGAATATGCTGGCGACAGCAGGCGGCGAGCGCCGTTTGACCGATATTTTACATATCAGCGAACTGCTGCAGGAAGCCGGTACGCAGCTGGAGAGCGAACACGCCCTGGTACGCTGGCTGGCGCAGCAGATTGCCGATCCGAACAGTAATTCGTCCAGCCAGCAGATGCGCCTTGAGAGTGATAAACATCTGGTGCAGATCGTCACCATTCACAAGTCGAAAGGCCTGGAATATCCGCTGGTCTGGCTGCCGTTTATCGCCAATTATCGCGTGCAGGATCAGGCCTTTTACCACGATCGCGAGTCTTTTGAGGCGGTGCTCGATCTCAGCAACGCGGAGTCCAGCGTTGAGCTGGCCGAAGCCGAGCGTCTGGCGGAAGACCTGCGCCTGCTTTACGTGGCGCTGACCCGTTCGGTCTGGCACTGTAGCCTGGGCGTTGCGCCGCTGTTCCGTCGCCGTGGCGAAAAGAGCGGGGAGAGTGATTTTCATCTGAGCGCGCTGGGGCGGCTTATTCAGCACGGCGAACCCAAAGATGCGGTGGGCCTGCGCCAGTGCATCGAATCGCTTTGCACGGAGCATGTTGCCCTGCATATTCCGTCGCAGCCCGACAACAGCCGCTGGCAGATGCCGGAGCTGCGTGAGTCAGAGCTCCATGCCCGCCAGGTTGTGCGTACCATTGCCGACGACTGGCGCGTCACCAGCTACTCCGGTTTACAGCAGCACGGGCAGAGTATTGCGCAGGATCTGATGCCAAAACTGGACGTGGACGCCGCAGGAGCCGGTAGCGTACCCGCTGAGCCGGTGCTCACGCCGCACCAGTTCCCGCGCGGCGCCTCGCCGGGCACGTTTTTGCACAGCCTGTTTGAAGAGCTGGATTTTACCCAGCCGGTTTCCGAAGAGTGGGTGCTGAAAATGTTACAGAGTGGCGGCTACGACGCGCAGTGGCAGCCGGTTCTCACCGACTGGATCCGCGCGGTACTGCACGCGCCGCTCACGACGCAGGGGATCTCGCTGAACCAGTTGACTGCCAAAGATAAGCAGGTGGAGATGGAGTTTTATCTCCCCATCGCCAGCCCGCTCAGGGCCGAGGCGCTTGATGCGCTGATCCGTGAGTACGATCCGTTATCCGCCGGATGCCCGCCGCTGAACTTCCGCCAGGTGCAGGGGATGCTCAAAGGCTTTATCGACCTGGTTTTCCGCCACGAAGGGCGCTACTACCTGCTGGATTACAAATCGAACTGGCTGGGTGAAAGCAGCGAAGCCTACACCCAGGACGCGATGGCCTCGGCAATGCAAATGCATCGCTACGATCTGCAGTACCAGCTTTACACCCTTGCGCTGCACCGTTACCTGCGCCATCGCATGGCCGATTACCGCTACGAAGATCATTTTGGTGGCGTCATTTACCTGTTCCTGCGCGGAGTGGATGCTAACGACCCGCGTTCCGGCGTCTTTAGCACGCGTCCGGCTGCGAAACTGATTGAAAAAATGGATAACCTGTTTGCTGCAAGCACGGAGGAGGTGG
This sequence comes from Enterobacter cloacae complex sp. ESBL7, assembly GCF_041679625.1. Taxonomy (NCBI): domain Bacteria; kingdom Pseudomonadati; phylum Pseudomonadota; class Gammaproteobacteria; order Enterobacterales; family Enterobacteriaceae; genus Enterobacter; species Enterobacter cloacae complex sp. ESBL7. Next base: position 19,943 of record NZ_JBGORN010000015.1, on the reverse strand, counting down.
CATGACGATGCAGGCGCTACTGCTGGACGCTGTTGAACAACGGTTACTGCGTCACCTGGATGTGCAGTTCGCCATGATGGTGGCAGGCGAGGAGCCTGCCGTCATGCTGGCCGCGGCCATTCTGAGTAAAGACGCGGGGGAAGGCCACGTATGTCTGCCGCTGTCGCGTCTGGCGGTGGATGAGAAAATGCCTCCGGCTTTACAGGCGTGTTTCGCGCTGCTGGGTGACGAAGTGGACTGGCAGGAGATATTACTCGGCTCGCCTGCCGTAAGCGGAGCCGATACCGGGACGCCGATGATCCTTGTCGGCGAGCGTTTGTATCTTAACCGGCTGTGGCGTAACGAACTGACGGTAGCGCGCTTCTTCAGCGAGACCAACGCCCCGCTTCCCTGCGATGAAGCGCAGCTCCGGCAAACGCTGGATACGCTGTTTACCTCTGACGACGCGACAGACTGGCAAAAAGTGGCGGCAGCCGTGGCCTTAACGCGACGGATCTCGGTGATTTCTGGTGGCCCGGGCACCGGGAAAACGACCACTGTGGCAAAACTGCTTGCCGCGCTGATTCAGCTATCGGGTGAGAAAAAGTGCCGTATTCGCCTGGCGGCCCCCACCGGTAAAGCGGCGGCACGTCTGACGGAGTCGTTAGGCGGCGCGCTGCAAAAACTGCCGCTAACCGGGGATCAGCTTGCGCTTTTCCCCAATGAGGCGAGCACGCTGCACCGTTTGCTTGGCGCACAGCCGGGTAGCCAGCGTCTGCGCTATCATGCCGGTAACCCACTGCACCTTGACGTGCTGGTCGTGGATGAAGCGTCGATGATTGACCTGACGATGATGTCGCGTTTGATCGATGCGCTGCCGCCGCACGCGCGCGTCATTTTCCTCGGCGATCGCGACCAGCTTGCCTCCGTAGAGGCGGGAGCCGTATTGGGGGATATCTGCACCTATGCCAGCCTGGGATATACCGCGGAACGCGCGCAGGAGTTAGCCCGTCTCACCGGATGTTCGCTCACGTCTGAAAACCATTCGCTTGCAGGGGCGCTGCGCGACAGCCTGTGTCTGCTGCAAAAAAGCTACCGTTTCGGCAGCGACTCCGGCATCGGCCAGCTTGCGGCGGCGGTGAACCGGGGCGACCGGCGCACCACCACAGCGGTATTTGACGGTACCTTTACGGATATTGAGAAAAAATCGCTGCAAAGCGGGGAAGAGTATCAGGCGATGCTGGACGACGCCCTGCAGGGGTACCAGCACTTTCTGACGGGCGTACAACAGCAAAGTACGCCGGAGCAGGTCATTGCCGCGTTTGGCGAATACCAGCTGCTCTGTGCGCTGAGGGAAGGCCCCTTTGGCGTCCGGGGTTTGAACGACAGGCTGGAACAGCTGCTGGCGCAAAAACGCAAAATTAACCGTACCCCGCACTCGCGCTGGTATGAAGGGCGACCGGTGATGATCTCCCGCAACGACAGCGCGCTGGGATTGTTTAACGGGGATATCGGGATTGCGCTCGACTGCGGTCAGGGCCTGCGCGTCTGGTTCCAGATGCCGGACGGGAGCGTGAAGTCCTTCCAGCCCAGCCGTTTGCCCGAGCATGAAACCGCCTGGGCGATGACGGTGCATAAATCCCAGGGCTCCGAGTTTAACCATGCGGCGCTGATCCTGCCCACGCAGCTTTCACCCGTCGTTACCCGCGAGCTGATCTATACCGCCATTACGCGCGCGCGTCAGCGTCTTTCGCTCTATACCGATGAGCGGGTGCTGGTGCAGGCGATCGCCACCCGAACGGAACGCCGAAGCGGGCTGGGCGCGATATTTGAGTCACTCTGAACAACGCCAGATATCCAGGCCGGGTACGCGCAGCGCGACCCGGCAAGCGTTGTATTATCCCAGGTCAGCCATCAGCACCTTTGAACGACGCTGATAGTTGTACATCTCTTTCTTCGTTTCCGGCAGAGAATCGATATCCACCGGCGTGAATCCGCGCTCCTGGAACCAGTGAATGCTGCGCGTCGTCAGGACGAACAGTTTGCTCAGTCCCATCTGGCGCGCCTGTGCCGCCACGCGTTCAAGCAGCATTTCGCCGCGTGAAGAGCTACGGTAATCAGGATGCACCGCCACGCAGGCCATTTCACCGATCTTCTCTTCCGGGAACGGATAGAGCGCGGCGCAGGCAATGGTCAGGTTATCGCGCTGAATAATGGTGAATTTGTCGATCTCCATCTCCAGCTGTTCGCGTGAGCGACGTACCAGAATGCCCTGCTGTTCCAGCGGGCGGATCAGCTCCAGAATGCCGCCGATGTCATTGATGGTGGCGCGGCGGATCTGCTCCGCACTCTCCATCACAATCTGCGTACCAATACCGTCGCGGGAGAACAGCTCCTGCAGCAGGGCCCCGTCTTCCTGATAGCTGATCAGGTGGCTGCGGCGCACGCCGCTGCGGCAGGCCTTCACGGCGCCACGCAGGAAGCGGACGGTGCCGGAGTGGTAATCACCTTCGGCTTCCAGCGCCTCCACGCGAGCCTGGGCTTCATTCGGGAAGAGTTCTGGTACGATTGTTCCTTCAGCGTCCACGACGCCCTGGGAGGAGCAGAACCCAATCATTTTTTCCGCCTTCAGCTTGATCGCCAGCTGCGTGGCAATCTCTTCGGACGTCAGGTTAAAGCTTTCGCCGGTCACGGAAACGGCGACCGGGCCCATCAGCACGATGGCACCGCTGTCCAGCTGGCGGTGAATAGCTTCTTCATCAATACGACGGATACGGCCGCTGTGGCAGTAATCCACGCCATCGTCCACGCCGAGCGGCTGGGCAATGATAAAGTTGCCGCTCACGACGTTGATATGCGCGCCCTGCAGCGGCGTATTGTTGAGGCTCATAGAGAGACGCGCGGTAATATCCAGCTGCAGCAGACCCGCCGCCTGTTTCACCAGCTCCAGGGTTTTGGCATCGGTGACGCGGGTATGTTTATGGTAAATCGGCTCGTGGTGGTGAGCGGCCAGGTTGGCGTCGATCTGCGGACGCGCGCCATAAACCACCACCAGGCGGATCCCGAGGCTGTGCAGCAGGCCAATGTCATTGACGATGCTGGAAAAATTTTCATGCTCAATGGCTTCGCCGCCAAGCATGATGACAAACGTTTTTCCCCGATGGGCGTTGATATAGGGAACAGAATGGCGGAATCCCTGGACCAGTTCGGTTCTACGTTCCTTCACCATGGCACAACCCTTAATGAATGTTTATTCGTAATTTCTGTATTTTTATTCGATTGTGGCCGCGTGTGCAAGCGCAAATTTTCCGCGACCCACAGAAATTGGTAAGTAATCCGTGCGTTAGCGTATGATTGTTTACCCTTTTATAGATGACAGTTTATGCGTCATTCGTTAAAGTTTTCGGTCAATTTGGACATTTTGTATATCAGTCAGTGTTCTTGCTCGGGAGAAGCATGTCGGGATCCAATTCAGCAATAAGCCGCCGCCGTTTGTTAAAAGGGGCCGGGGCAATGTGGTTGCTTAGCGTCAGTCAGGTCGGTCTTGCCGCCACGAGTCAGGTGGTGGCGGTGCGCGTCTGGCCGTCGTCGACCTATACGCGCGTGACGGTTGAATCCAATCGCGTGCTGAAATATAAGCAATTTGCCCTCAGCAACCCGGAACGCGTGGTGGTGGATCTCGAAGGCGTTAACCTCAACTCCGTGCTGAAAGGGATGGCGGCGCAGATCCGCGGCGACGATCCGTTTATTAAATCGGCTCGCGTCGGGCAGTTTGATCCGCAAACCGTGCGCATGGTGTTTGAGCTTAAACAGAACGTTAAGCCGCAGCTGTTCGCCCTGGCGCCCGTCGCGACGTTTAAAGAGCGTCTGGTGATGGATCTCTACCCGGCCAACGCAACGGATATCCAGGATCCGCTACTTGCGCTGCTGGAGGATTACAACAAGGGCGACTTGCAGCGTCAGGTGCCGCCTGCGCAAAGTGGCCCGCAGCCCGGAAAAGCAGGGCGCGATCGTCCGATTGTGATCATGCTCGATCCCGGCCACGGCGGCGAAGACTCCGGCGCGGTGGGAAAATATCGCACGCGTGAAAAAGACGTGGTGCTGCAAATTGCCCGTCGGCTGAAAGCGTTGATTGATAAAGAAGGCAATATGCGCGCCTATATGACGCGCAATGAAGATATCTTTATTCCGCTGAAGGTCCGGGTGGCGAAAGCGCAGAAGCAGCGCGCCGATTTGTTCGTGTCGATCCATGCGGATGCCTTTACCAGCCGCCAGCCAAGCGGCTCGGGGGTGTTCGCGCTCTCAACCAAAGGCGCGACCAGTACCGCAGCAAGATTCCTGGCTGACAGCCAGAACGCCTCTGACCTGATTGGTGGCGTGAGCAAAAGCGGCGACCGCTACGTCGACCACACCATGTTCGATATGGTGCAGTCGCTGACCATTAACGACAGCCTGAAGTTTGGTAAAGCGGTGCTGGGCAAGCTGGGGAACATCAATAAGCTGCATAAAAACAGCGTTGAACAGGCCGGGTTTGCGGTACTCAAGGCACCGGATATCCCGTCCATCCTGGTCGAAACCGCGTTTATCAGTAACGTCGAAGAGGAGCGTAAGCTCAAGACGGCAAAATTCCAGCAGGAGGTTGCGGAGTCGATTCTGGCGGGGATACGGGCGTATTTCTCTGACGGGGCGACGCTGGCGCGACGCGGATAATGCTTTCAGCCGGGTAACCGCCCGGCAAATTCACAGACGACAGATACAAAAAAACACCCTTGAGGGTGTTTATTGTTTTCAGAAGTGTTGGTTGCGGGGGCCGGATTTGAACCGACGACCTTCGGGTTATGAGCCCGACGAGCTACCAGGCTGCTCCACCCCGCGTCCGTCTTTCTACTCGTGTAGAAACTTACTTCTTCAAATTTGATTGGTTGCGGGGGCCGGATTTGAACCGACGACCTTCGGGTTATGAGCCCGACGAGCTACCAGGCTGCTCCACCCCGCGTCCGTCTTTCTACAGTCGTAGAAGATACTTCATCAAATTTTAATTGGTTGCGGGGGCCGGATTTGAACCGACGACCTTCGGGTTATGAGCCCGACGAGCTACCAGGCTGCTCCACCCCGCGTCCGTGGATGCGCACTATACTCGGATAGGTTTGTGATGCAACCCCTTTTTCACATAAATCATGATTTTGTATGCAAATTGAACGACATGGCTCTGTTCGGACTATTTTTTGCGCAAAATTTGCCAAAGGGCATGCGATCGCATTTCATTAGCCCTGGCGGTTTGTTATCTTCATCACGCGGAAATGGGCAACTTAAAGACGAGATATAATGAAAGGACGTTGGGCGAAGTATCTGATGGCGGGCGCAATGGTAGCGATTCTTGCGGCCTGTTCTTCCAAACCGACCGATCGCGGTCAACAGTATAAAGACGGGAAGTTATCCCAGCCTTTCTCTTTAGTTAATCAGCCTGATGCCGTCGGCGCACCGATTAATGCCGGTGATTTCTCCGAGCAGGTCTACCAGATCCGCAACGCGTCGCCGCGTCTGTATGGCGCCCAGAGTAGCGTGTATAACGCGGTCCAGGACTGGCTTAAAGCAGGCGGCGATACGCGCAACATGCGCCAGTTTGGTATCGACGCCTGGCAGATGGAAGGGGCCGATAACTACGGCAACGTCCAGTTTACCGGTTACTACACCCCGGTTATCCAGGCACGACACTCGCGTCAGGGCGAGTTCCAGTATCCTATCTATCGTATGCCGCCAAAACGCGGTCGTCTGCCGTCTCGCGCTGAGATCTACGCCGGTGCGCTGAGCGAAAACTACGTTCTGGCCTACAGCAACTCCCTGATGGATAACTTCATCATGGACGTTCAGGGCAGCGGCTACATTGATTTTGGCGACGGGTCGCCGCTTAACTTCTTCAGCTATTCCGGTAAAAACGGCCACGCCTATCGCAGTATCGGTAAGGTGCTGATCGACCGCGGTGAAGTGAAGAAAGAAGATATGTCGATGCAGGCGATCCGCGAGTGGGGCGAGAAACACAGCGAAGCCGAGGTGCGCGAGCTGCTGGAGCAGAACCCGTCGTTCGTCTTCTTCAAACCGCAAAACTTCGCGCCGGTGAAAGGGGCCAGCGCGGTTCCGCTGATTGGCCGCGCGTCGGTAGCATCGGATCGTTCGATTATTCCTGCTGGCACCACGCTGCTGGCTGAAGTCCCTCTGCTGGACAATAACGGCAAGTTCAACGGTCAGTATGAGCTGCGTCTGATGGTGGCGCTGGACGTCGGCGGGGCAATTAAAGGCCAGCACTTCGACATCTATCAGGGTATTGGCCCTGATGCAGGCCATCGCGCGGGCTGGTATAACCACTACGGACGCGTGTGGGTACTGAAGGCGGCGCCGGGTGCTGGAAACGTATTCAGCGGCTGATTGTGGTATTCTGAGCAAAATACGGATTACTGTTCAGGGTGAGGAAAACCTCACCCTTTTTACATCTGAGGTTTTATGTCTGTGGTAATCAGCGACGCCTGGCGCCAGCGTTTTGGCGGGACGGCACGTTTATATGGTGAAAAAGCCCTGCAGCTTTTTGCGGATGCGCACGTCTGCGTCGTGGGCATTGGTGGTGTGGGGTCGTGGGCGGCAGAAGCGCTGGCGAGAACCGGTATTGGAGCAATCACGCTGATTGACATGGATGACGTTTGCGTCACCAACACCAACCGTCAAATCCACGCCCTGCGCGATAACGTCGGCCTGGCGAAGTCTGAGGTCATGGCGGAACGTATTCGCCTGATAAACCCGGAATGTCGGGTCACGGTGATCGACGACTTTGTGACGGCAGATAACGTCGCGGAGTACATGAGCAAAGGCTATAGCTATGTGATTGACGCCATCGACAGCGTGCGGCCAAAAGCGGCGTTGATCGCATACTGCCGTCGCTACAAGGTGCCGCTGGTCACAACGGGCGGTGCGGGCGGGCAAATCGATCCGACGCAGATCCAGGTGGCCGACCTGGCGAAAACGATCCAGGATCCGCTGGCGGCCAAGCTGCGTGAGCGCCTGAAGAGCGATTTTAACGTGGTGAAGAACAGCAAAGGCAAGCTCGGCGTTGACTGCGTGTTCTCGACCGAAGCGCTGGTCTACCCGCAGGCGGATGGCTCAGTCTGCGCGATGAAAAGTACGGCGGAAGGGCCAAAACGAATGGACTGCGCCTCAGGTTTTGGTGCGGCCACCATGGTGACCGCCTCCTTTGGCTTTGTGGCGGTGTCTCACGCCCTCAAGAAAATGCTGGCGAAGGCGGAACGTCAGGCCTGAGCCTGACGTGCGGCATCCAGTACCGCGTCGCTCAGCGCGATTAACCCCTGACCGCGCGAGGCGCTGAGCTGCGCGCGCAGCCCAAGCTCATCAAATAACGCCAGCGGCGAATGCGCCAGCAATTCCGCCGCGCTTTTTCCTTCCACAGCGGTCAGCAATACGGCCAGCAGGCCTCGGACGATACGGCCTTCGCTGTCGCCGAAGAAGTGCAGCTTCCCGCCGGAGACGCTCACGCCCAGCCAGACGCGGTTTTCACAGCCTGCAATCTCTTTCGCCTGCGCTTTAAGATCGTCTGAAAGGGCCGGGAGCTGTTTACCCAGCAGGATCAGCTGTCGATATTTATCTTCCCACTGCTGGAGCGGGGCGAAGGTCTGTTTTAAGGTCTCTTCTGTGATGACCGTGCCAAACGGATGTCCGGCTAAAGCAGCGCTAGTCATTAATCCACCAGTATTTCAAGGGCGCGGTCAACGGCGGCAACTAGCGCGTCGACATCGCTTTGGGTATTATACGGCGCAAACGAGGCGCGCAGCGTACCGTTAACGCCAAGCGCCGCCAGCAGCGGCTGGGCGCAGTGCTGTCCGGCACGCAGGGCAATGCCGTATCCGGCCAGTAGCGTCACCATGTCGCTATGGTGAACGCCCGCAAAATCAAAGGCCAGCAGGCTTGAGTCCTGAACGCGGAACGAGCGGAAGCCCGGGCGCTTTTTGAGCTCTTCCTCTGCCAGCGTCGCCAGCCCCCGGCTCCAGCTTTCTGCCTGAACGATGTCTGTTTCTGCCAGCCACTCCAGCGCTGCGCTTAAGCCAATCACCCCCGCCACGTTCGGCGTACCGGCTTCCAGTCGATAGGGAACATCCTGAGTTTTGAAGCCATCGAACGACACTTCGGTGATCATTTTGCCGCCACCGAGCCACGGCGTCATTTTTGCCAGCAGTTCAGGCTTGCCGTACAACGCCCCAATACCGGTTGGCCCGTAGAGCTTATGTCCTGAGAAGGCATAGAAATCGATATCAAGCACCTGGACATCAGCGGGGAAGTGCACCACACCCTGAGCGCCGTCGACCATCACCACCATCCCGCTGGCATGGGCAATGCGAATAGCCTGAGCCAGGTCCGGGCAACCTCCCGTGACGTTCGACATCTGTCCGAGCGCCAGAATGCGGCTGCGGGATGTAATCAGCTCGGGGAGACGGGCCACGTCGGGCAGAAGGTCTGCACCCAGTGGAAGCTTCACCACGCGTGCACCCGTTTGCTCTGCCACCATCAGCCATGGCACCAGGTTGGCGTGATGTTCCGCCTCGCTGACGACGATCTCATCGCCCGGCTGAAGCAGCGGGCGCGCGTAGCACTGGGCCACCATATTGATGGCTTCGGTCGTGCCGCGCGTCCAGACGATGTTTTTCCCGCTCTCGGCATTGATCAGGCGAGCGACCTGATCGCGTGCGGCTTCATAGCGCGCGGTTAATCGCTGTGCTTCGGCAAACTGGCTGCGATGCACGTTCCCGGCGCTCAGGCTGTAGAACTGCTGCGTGGCTTCAATCACCGCCTGTGGCTTAAGGGCGGTGGCGGCGCTATCCAGGTAAATACCGGCATCGGCCAGGGCCGGAAACTGTGCGCGGAACTGCGCAGGACTGAAAGCGTTCATGGGATTCCTCATTTCAATATAGCGATCGTCGCGCAATTTCAGCGGCAGGGCAAGGAGGTTGATATCTATCAGAATTGTCTGCTTATCCTTACGGCCTCAAAAAAGCAGGTTATGCTAAATAGTGTTAGGCGGATGTTTTAGCCTGTTATAAATCGAGGTTTGAATAGCATTAATTGCTAAAGGAGAATAATCATGAATAAGACAGCTGCAATCATTTCTGCCTGTGCGTTTACTTTTGCCCTGAGCGCCTGTTCCGGTAACAACTACGTGATGCACACCAACGATGGTCGTTCTATCGTTTCGGAAGGGAAACCGACTACCGATAATGATACCGGGATGATTTCGTACAAAGATGCTAACGGGAACAAGCAGCAGATCAACCGCACGGACGTGAAAGAGATGAAAGAGATCGAGCATTAACAGATCGCAGGCGAAAAAAAAGCACCGCAAATTGGCGGTGCTACATTAATCACTATGGACAGACAGGGTAAATGTACAGGAAGTGAAAAATTGGTAGCGTTGCTACCGTGGTCTGAATCGCAGACCAATTGCAAACACAACAACACAACATCACAACCGTAAGCCAAAAGCCCTTCAGAACACGCATTCCGAAAAAAGCTCTTCGTTCCGGCTCAGGAAGTGCCGCCACTATAGGTATTTGCTGGTAGTTCCTCAACGGACAAATTATAATGGCTCAGATAAAAAAAACTAATAGGTTAAACGTTGTTTCCTGTTTGTTAAATCCCGTTAACATCTAAGCCAGATAACCATGTCAAAGCGATTGCCACCTCTTAATGCATTACGAGTTTTTGATGCAGCAGCACGTCATCTGAGCTTTACCCGCGCAGCAGATGAGCTTTTTGTGACACAGGCCGCAGTAAGTCACCAAATCAAGTCTCTGGAGGATTTTCTGGGCCTTAAGCTGTTTCGTCGACGCAACCGTTCGTTGCTGTTGACCGAAGAGGGGCAGAGCTATTTTCAGGATATTAAAGAGATTTTTTCCCAGCTCACGGAAGCCACGCGTAAGCTGCAGGCTCGCAGTGCAAAAGGTGCTCTGACCGTCAGTTTATTGCCCAGTTTTGCCATTCATTGGCTGGTGCCCAGACTCTCAAGCTTTAACTCAGCTTATCCGGGGATCGACGTTCGAATCCAGGCGGTAGATCGTCAGGAGGACAAGTTGGCCGATGACGTGGATGTCGCCATTTTTTATGGTCGCGGTAACTGGCCGGGCTTGCGCGTTGAAAAATTATACGCAGAATATCTCCTGCCGGTCTGTTCTCCCCTGCTGTTAACAGGTGAGAAGGCGCTGAAGTCACCCGCCGATCTGGCTCAGCATACGCTTTTGCATGATGCCTCTCGCCGCGACTGGCAAACTTATACCCGTCAATTAGGTCTTACACATATTAACGTGCAGCAGGGACCCATTTTTAGCCACAGTGCGATGGTGTTACAGGCTGCCATTCACGGGCAGGGCGTGGCGTTGGCGAACAACGTCATGGCGCAGTCCGAAATTGAGGCAGGCCGCCTGGTTTGCCCTTTTAATGATGTACTGGTCAGCAAGAATGCGTTTTATCTGGTTTGTCATGACAGTCAGGCAGAACTGGGTAAAATAGCCGCCTTCCGGCAGTGGATACTGGCGAAAGCGGCAACCGAGCAAGAAAAATTCCGCTTCAGGTATGAGCAATAACGTTTGTGTGCCGGGCACGCATCAACTCAGGACTTAAACATGACCAGCCGATTCATGCTGATTTTTGCCGCGGTGAGTGGCTTTATTTTTGTTGCACTGGGCGCCTTTGGCGCACATGTATTAAGCAAGTCTTTGGGCGCAGTAGAGATGGGCTGGATCCAGACCGGCCTTGAATATCAGGCGTTCCACACGCTGGCTATTTTTGGGCTGGCGGTGGCGATGCAGCGTCGTATCAGTATCTGGTTTTACTGGAGCAGCGTGTTTATGGCGCTGGGTACCGTGTTGTTCAGCGGTAGCCTGTACTGCCTTGCGCTCTCACATTTGCGCCTGTGGGCGTTCGTTACACCTGTCGGCGGCTTCAGCTTCCTGGCGGGTTGGGTATTAATGTTTATCGGAGCTATCCGTCTGAAACGCAAGGGCGTTGTTCATGAATAAGGTTGTTTTATATTGTCGCCCGGGGTTTGAGAAAGAGTGCGCCGCGGAAATTACCGATAAAGCGGCGAAGCGCGAAGTCTTCGGCTTTGCCCGCGTAAAAGAAAACGCGGGCTATGTGGTATTCGAGTGCTATCAGCCTGAAGACGCGGACAAGCTGGCGCGCGAGCTGCCGTTCAGCTCGCTGATCTTTGCTCGCCAGATGTTTGTCGCGGGTGAGCTGCTGAAGGATCTTCCGCCGGAAGACCGCATCACGCCAATTGTCGGCATGCTGCAGGGCGTGGTGGAGAAGGGCGGCGATCTGCGCGTTGAAGTGGCGGATACCAACGAAAGTAAAGAGCTGATGAAGTTCTGCCGTAAGTTCACCGTGCCGCTGCGTGCGGCGCTGCGTGATGCAGGCGTGCTGACGAACTACGAAACGCCGAAGCGTCCGGTGGTGCATATCTTCTTTATCGCACCAGGCTGCTGCTATACAGGCTATTCGTACACCACCAACAACTCTCCCTTCTTTATGGGCATTCCGCGTTTGCGCTTCCCGTCCGATGCGCCAAGCCGTTCCACGCTCAAGCTGGAAGAGGCGTTCCACGTCTTTATCCCGGCGGATGAGTGGGATGAACGTCTGGCAAACGGCATGTATGCCGTCGACCTTGGCGCGTGCCCGGGCGGCTGGACCTATCAGCTGGTGAAACGCAATATGTGGGTATCGTCCGTTGATAACGGTCCAATGGCGCAAAGCCTGATGGACACCGGGCAGGTTACCTGGCTGCGGGAAGACGGTTTCCGCTATCGCCCGAACCGTAACAACATCTCGTGGATGGTGTGCGATATGGTTGAGAAGCCGGCAAAAGTCGCCGCGCTGATGGCCTCCTGGCTGGTGAACGGCTGGTGTCGTGAGACCATTTTCAACCTCAAGCTGCCGATGAAAAAGCGCTATGAGGAAGTATCGCAGAACCTGGCCTACATTCAGGAGCAGATGGACGAGCACGGTATTAACGTGGAGATCCAGGCGCGTCAGCTGTATCACGACCGTGAAGAGGTGACGGTGCATATTCGTCGCTGGTGGGCTGCGGTTGGCGGACGTCGCGACGAGCGATAGTACGCTGATTGCCCCTCACCCCGGCCCTCTCCCCAAAGGGGCGAGGGGGGAAAAGACCGCACCGGGCAGTTCCCTCTCCCCCATGGGGAGAGGGTTAGGGTGAGGGGATATCAACGTTCTAACCGCAACTGCTGTAAATTCCCGTCCAGCTGTAAATCCGTCTGTAGCGTTGCGATTTCCCGGCAGATAAACGCCATCTCTTTATGCGCCTCCAGCTTCTTGCGCCACTTTTCTGGCACCTCATCCAGACGGGCGTAAATCCCTTCCAGACTCTGAAAATCCTTCAGCAGCTGCGCGGCGCTCTTCGGCCCAATACCGGCGACACCCGGAACCTTAGAGCTGCTGATGCCTGCCAGCCCCCAGTAATCCGGCAGTTGCTCAGGCGAGACGCCGAACTCGCTGGCAATAAACGGCGCGTCCAGCCAGCGTTTTTGAAAATAGTCGCGAATGCGGATAGTCGGCGAGAGCAGCTGGCAGTAGCCTTTGTCAGTTGAAACGATAGTGGCCTGATGCCCGGCGCTTGCCACCTTTACGGCCAGAGTGGCCGCGAGATCGTCGGCTTCATTTCCCTGTGCACCCCAGCAGGGAACGCCACGCTGTTCAAATGCAGCGCGCAGCATGGGCAATTCAGCGTGAAGATCGTCCGGCATCGGGGCGCGTCCGGCTTTGTAGTCGGGCAGACGCTGGTGACGCCAGCCCGTGTTGCGGGCTTCGTCATCAAATACCGCGACCGCGTGGGTGGGCTCACTGTGGCGGATAAGCTGCTCCAGCGCGTGCAGGCAGGTGTCTTTACAAGGCGTCCCCTGTACCGCATGGATACGGCGGATCAGGTTAAGAGCATCGACGATAAGTAAATGAACGGCCACAGATAATCTCCCTTCTATCTCATGCGTGAAGGGTAACACTGTCAGCAGCGTGAAACTATGAATGGTGGGGAAAACAGGAAGAAGCCTCGCAAAACGAGGCTTCCTGAGGGGCTTAATCGCAGGTCACGATCTTCATCGCCAGGCCGCCGCGAGAGGTTTCGCGGTATTTGGCGTTCATATCTTTACCGGTTTCGTACATGGTTTCGATAACCTTATCGAGACAGACGCGCGGCTCGCTGGTGCGGCGCAGCGCCATACGTGCCGCGTTCACCGCCTTCACGGAGGCAATCGCGTTACGTTCGATGCACGGTACCTGTACCTGTCCGGCAACCGGGTCACAGGTCAGCCCAAGGTTATGTTCCATGCCGATTTCCGCAGCAATGCACACCTGTGTCGGGCTTGCACCCAGCAGTTCGGCCAGACCCGCCGCCGCCATGGAGCACGCCACGCCGACTTCACCCTGACAGCCCACTTCCGCACCGGAAATAGACGCGTTCATCTTATACAGCGAACCAATCGCACTGGCGACCAGCAGGTAGCGCGCCAGCGAATTCGCGTTCACTTCACGGATAAACTTGTCGTAGTACGCCAGCACCGCCGGAACGATACCGCAGGCGCCGTTGGTCGGCGCGGTGACCACGCGGCCCCCGGCAGCGTTCTCTTCGTTTACCGCCAGGGCGAACATGTTGATCCAGTCTACAACGGCCATCGGGTCCGTTGTCGTTTTGTCGGTGCTCACCAGCATACGGCGCAGCGCAGCAGCGCGACGCGGCACGCGAAGCTTGCCCGGCAGAACGCCCTCGGTGGTGATCCCGCGCTCAATACCGCCGCGCATCACTTCCCAGACGTTAGTGAAGTGCTGTTCGAGCTCTTCTTTACTGTGAAGCGCCAGCTCGTTTTTCATCATCAGGCCGGAGAGGGAAAGGCCCGTCTCCTGGCAGTGACGCTGAAGATCCGCCGCCGTTTTGTACGGATACGGCACTTCTACAGAAGAGGTATTGGTTTGACCAAAGTGGTCTTCGTCGACGATAAAGCCGCCGCCGATAGAGTAATACGTCTGGCTGTATACCGCTTTGTCGCCGGCCAGCGCGGTAATGCGCATGCCGTTTTCGTGCAGCGACAGGTTGTCCGCATGGAAATTCATGCAGTGGTCAACCGGGAATTCAACCTCATGCTCACCGTTCGCCAGCAGCAGGCGACCGTGGGTGTTCACATCCTGGATGAAGCCAGGGATCGCATCAATATCAACGGTATCCGGCAGGTTTCCCGCCAGGCCCATGATAATGGCGATATCGGTATGGTGGCCTTTCCCGGTCAGGGAAAGCGAGCCGTATACATCGACAACCACGCGGGTAATGTCATGCAAGATGCCGCGTGCAATCAAGTCATCCGTGAACTGCTTACCGGCTTTCATTGGTCCGACGGTGTGAGAGCTGGAAGGACCAATACCGATTTTGAAGATATCGAATACGCTAATCATGATGCGTCCATTGCTTTCAGTCAGAGAGGGAGGAGTGCGCCGTCCGAAGACGGCGCGGGTGATAATCAGAACATGGTGTACAGGGAGTAGAAGATCGCAGAGATTGCGATAAGACCCATGATAACCACAAACACGTTGCTCACATGACCGCTGTACTTGCGCATAGCAGGGACTTTCTGAATCGCGTACATCGGCATCAGGAACAGAATCATCGCGATGACCGGGCCGCCCAGGGTTTCAATCATGCCCAGGATGCTTGGGTTCAGCGTTGCTACCGCCCAAGTGGTGAGCAGCATGAACAGCGCAGTGATTTTGTTCAGCTTGTTGATTTCAATGCTCTTGCCTTTACCGCGCAGAGATTTAATCACCATACCGTTGAAGCCTTCACGCGCGCCGAGGTAGTGGCCCAGGAAGGATTTGGTGATGGCGATAATCGCGATGATTGGTGCCATCCACGCAATGACCGGTGCGTTAAAGTGGTTCGCCAGATAAGACAGAATAGAGATGTTCTGCTCTTTCGCTGCCGCCAGATCCGCCGGGGAGAGGCTCAGTACGCAGCTGAAGACGAAGAACATTACGGTCAGTACCATCATGATGTGAGCGCGTGCCAGGATGCTGGAGCACTTCTTCTCTGCGCCATTACCGTACTCTTCACGTTTCGCCACAGCGAAAGAAGAGATGATTGGGGAGTGGTTGAAGGAGAACACCATTACCGGAATCGCCAGCCAGAGGGTCATCAGCAGGCCGTTACCGGTTGCCGATGCGCTGCTCAGGGACAGGGTTTCCAGCGCTGCACCGTTCCACTGTGGGATCAGGTAGCAAGCCAGCACCATCAGAGCAATAACGAACGGGAAGACCAGTACGCTCATTGCTTTCACAATCATCTGCTCACCGAAGCGAACGATGGTCATCATGCCCACGATCAGGATCAGCGACAGAATCGCACGCGGCGGCGGCGTCATGTGCAGCTGGTGCATCATGAAGCTTTCAACGGTGTTGGTGATTGCCACGCTGTAGACCAGCAGGATAGGGTAAATCGCGAAGAAGTAGAGCAGGGTAATCAGTTTACCTGCGCCAACGCCGAAATGCTCTTCAACAACTTCAGTGATGTCTTCGCCCGGATTTTTACCGGACAGCACGAAGCGGGTCAGACCGCGGTGTGCGAAGAAGGTCATCGGGAAAGCAATGATAGCCATGATGATCAGCGGGATCAGACCGCCGACGCCTGCGTTGATAGGAAGGAACAGTACACCAGCGCCGATTGCTGTGCCGTAAAGGCCAAGCATCCACATGGTATCCGTTTTGCGCCAACCACTTCGGGATTCAATCGAAGCAACGGTGCTGGTTTGAGTGGTTTCCATCTGTATCTCCTGGAGGAAGCAAATTGTCAGGTTTTTAGTCAAATCCGATGAAAAAGTGCCTGACGGTAATATGAAATTCGTTCAGTGACGGTTTTTTAATAATTTTCGCCCGTAACTATTGGCGGGCGGAAAGATACATTCTAGTTATGAATCTATCAGTGATCCTGATCCCAAATGCAATAATCCACTTATGATGTGGGCATCTTTAGACCATTTATCTGTTAAAAAAACGTCAAAGAGAATTTACGGGCGCGAAGGCTACCACCAACGACATGTGAGCTGAAAGACTGGCCCGTGATATAGGTGTCTTTAGCTGTAAAGAAATGGGTTTTTAGTATTTTCTGGCAGGTAATTTGGATTAAGACTGATAATTTACGGTTGAAAAAACCAGGTAATCGTTTGCGTTTGCGCATAGTTTGTAAAAGACATAAGTGATGCGTATGAATTACCTCGTTAATAAAAAAGCCGGGACGCGCAACAGGGCGACCCGGCTTTGATCAGATGCAGTTGAGCGTTATGTGCAGATTTCGTAGCAAGGAATATAGGCTGAGCCCGGAAGCTTCATGCGGTGCTGAGCGACAAAGCCCTGCAGCATGTCGTCCATGCGGCGCATCATCTCCGGGTCGCCGTGGATCTTGTACGGACCGTACTGTTCAATGGCGCGGATGCCCATCTCTTTCACGTTGCCCGCCACAATCCCGGAGAAGGCACGGCGCAGATCGGCAGCCAGGACTTCCACCGGCTGGTCCGGATAGAGTTTCAGGTTCGCCATATTTTCGTGCGTTGGCTCGAACGGGATCTGCAGATCCGGCGCGATACGGATTGACCAGTTAAAGCTGTACGCATCGCCGGTATCGCGACGGTTTTCTTTAACCAGCGGCATCGCTTTTTTCATCTGGCGCGCCACTTCTGCGGCATCGTCAATGATGATGCGATAGTGACGACGCGCGGATTCGCCCAGCGTGTGCACGATAAACTCGTCCAGCACGCGGAAGTAGTCGGCGCTCTCTTTTGGACCGGTCAGGATCAGCGGCAGAACCTGATCTTTGTTGGCCGGGTTCATCAGAATACCCAGCAGATAGAGCAGCTCTTCCGCTGTCCCCACGCCGCCCGGGAAGATGATAATGCCGTGGGCGATACGGACAAACGCTTCAAGACGTTTCTCGATATCCGGCATGATAATCAGCTCGTTAACCAGCGGGTTAGGCGGCTCAGCGGCAATGATCGACGGCTCGGTCATGCCGATAAACCGTCCCTCTTTGTAACGCTGTTGCGCGTGTCCCACTGCGGCACCTTTCATTGGCGCTTCCATCGCACCCGGACCGCAGCCGGTACAGATATTCAGCTCGCGCAGGCCAAGCTGTGTGCCCACCCGACGCGCATAAAGGTATTCGGTTTCGTTAATGGAGTGGCCGCCCCAGCAGACGACCATGTTCGGCGCTTCGCCAACGTGCAGGGCACGGGCGTTACGCAAAATGGAGAACACCAGGTTGGTGATATGGACCGAGCTTTCCAGGTCGAGATGCTGGAAACGGCCTGCGTTGTGGATCTGCCCGTTAACAAACAGGATGTCACGCAGCACGGCAAACAGGTTAGCCTGAAGTGAACGAATGATATGGCCGTCGACAAAAGCCTCTTCCGGCGGGTTGATGACTTCAAGCTTCACGCCACGCTCGCGGCGCAGCACGTTGATATCAAAGCTTTCGAAGCGGGACAGCAGTTCTTTACTGTTATCTGTCAGGCTTCCGGAGTTCAGTACGGCAAGTGAACAGTTACGAAACAGTTGATAAAGATCGCTGCTGGCCGTGCGCTTAAGCATGTCCACTTCCAGCTGCGACAACATATCCATTGAGCCAAGCGGGCTAATATGTGTAATCAAGTGAGCTCCTTACGGGACGATTATCGTCTTTCCCTGTTGATTACAATAGCCCTGGCGTGTGACGTTTCACAACCTAAAGCGCGGAAGATACCGCGCATATTGTGAAAATATTTATATTACTGACGCACCAGCCGCCCCGTTGCTGGCACAAAATCGGTGTTGGTGCGCCACGGGTTGATGTCCAGACCGCCACGGCGGGTGTAGCGCGCGTAAACGCTCAGTTTTTCTGGCTGGCAAAAACGCTGAATATCGCTAAAGATACGCTCCACGCACTGCTCGTGAAATTCGTTGTGATGGCGGAACGACACCAGGTAGCGCAGCAACTTTTCCCGGTCAATTTTCGGACCGCGGTACTGGATCTGCACCGAGCCCCAGTCCGGCTGGTGGGTGATCAGGCAGTTGGATTTCAGCAGATGGCTGACCAGCGTCTCTTCGACCACCTTTCCGCTCGCCGCGTTTTCAAGGTAATCGGCGCTAAATTCATAATTCTCCACCTCGATATCCTGATCGTCGATGCAGGTTCCGTTGAAGTGGGCGACCGGCTGCCCTTCCAGCTCGTGCAGGCGATACAGTGAAACGCTCACCTTTCCCTGCGCGCAGGCGCTTAAATCACGTTCCAGGGTGTGCTGAACGTCGTCCCAGCTGTTGAATTTTGTCTGGTTAAAACTGTTGAGATAGAGCTTAAAGCTTTTGGATTCCACGAGATTAACGCTGGCGTAATCCAGCTCAACGTGGCCCACCGCCACCTGCGGCAGACCGCGCGCGTTAAGCCACGAGAGTTCGTACAGCGTCCAGATGTCACCGCCGACAAACGGCAATGCGTCTGCATGCAGGCCCAGAGGATCGCGGTTCAGGCTGCGCGGCACGCCCTGCAGCAGGCTTGCATCGTAGGTATCGCGGTAATCGGTCGATTTCCCCAGCGTTAAGCCGGTTAACGCCTGATGATTTTCGTAAGACATGTTTCATAGCCACTTTACAGGTACACTTATGGCCTGAGTTTATCCTGTCTGACAAGAAGAGAGAAATCGGTGGACATCGAAACTGCAAATGCCCTCACTAGCTTCACGACCCGCTATTGCGACGCATGGCATGAAAAGGACCAGACATGGCCGCAAAGTGCTGATTTGTATGGCGTACCTTCGCCGTGCATTATCTCTTCAGTCGACGATTACGTTATCTGGCAGCCAAAACCTTTCGACGGCGAGCAAAATGTAAATGCGGTTGAGCGGGCAATGGACATTGTGGTACAACCAGCAGTTCATGCGTTTTATACCACGCAGTTCGCAGGGGATATGCCTGCGCGCTTTGCTGATATCACGCTGACGCTGTTGCAGACCTGGAGCGAAGACGATCTGCAGCGTGTTCAGGAAAACCTGATTGGTCACCTGGTCACGCAAAAACGCCTGAAGCTTTCTCCGACGCTCTTTATTGCCACGCTGGACAGCGAACTGGACGTTATCTCCGTCTGTAACCTGTCAGGTGAAGTGGTTAAAGAGACTATCGGCACCCGCAATCGCGAGACTCTCGCCCCCTCTCTTGCGGATTTCCTTACCCGACTTGAGCCACTTCTGTAATCCATGATGCTATAGCGCGTGTGAGAGATCTCTTACAACGTTTGTGAGAGATCGCTGAAGATTCAGTATTACCTCATTTAATTCAGATTAATATTGCTCTGTTTTTCAATGAATTACTTGTTCATTGTATTGTTTTTAGGGATTTCTTACGGCTTACAACCCAGAAAGGGTGGGTTGTAAGACGAAGCGGAATAGCGGATTCTATTTCTGTCGACAGGACGCCGACACGAGAAACGAACATCAGGATGATGGCGTTTCTCACACAGGACTCGTCAGGATGGCGCTGCAGGAAGGCTTCAGGATGAAGCGAAGTGGATAACGCAGGATGCGTAAGGGACACCTCCAGGAAGGAGAATGAGAGCCGGTCAGGATGGTCGGTGGGTCAGGAAGGCCAGGACGTTTCGGGATGAAACAAACACGTCAGGAAGATGTGTGCAGGATGCATCGGCTTACGGATGACCAGGCCTTCGGGCTTCAGGAAAAGTTGTCACGGATGAGCAGGGAGCACGAATTGTGAGCCTGTAATTAAAATTGTGTAATTGCCTGATTTTGATATGTTCACTCCAACAACGGAGACAGGCAATTATGGACGAAAAGAAACTCAAAGCCCTTGCGGCTGAACTGGCTAAAGGCCTTAAAACC
>NZ_JBGORN010000014.1:0-81929 GCF_041679625.1 Enterobacter cloacae complex sp. ESBL7 | reverse complement strand
GTTAAGAATCCATGTCACTTTGAGTGCCCACACAGATTGTCTGATAAATTGTTAAAGAGCAGTGCAACGCGGCTTTCGCTCACCGTTGCGAGGTGGCGTATATTACGCTTTCCTCTTTCAGAGTCAAGTGATTAATTTCGCTTTTCTCTGCTGACCCGGCGGCGTGTGTGCCGTTGTTCCGTGTCAGTGGAGGCGCATTATAGGGAGTTATTCCGACGTGACAAGCATAAAATACAAAAAACTTTTCGTTCGCTCACTTTTCAAACTTAACGCTTATTTATGTCGCGAATCGCCCGTTAAATGTGCGATTTCCCGCGCAAAACTGGCCACCTGCGACCAGTCGGTATAAACCACTTCTTTACGCGTATCGGTTTCACCCCCGGTCATCTTCATAATCAGGCGGATCATAAAGCGGTCATACCAGCGGTAGCGAGGGTAGCGCAGCGCGCCGGCAAAGACGGCGCACAGGTCAGGCTGCCACGGCGAGCTGAGTAAAAACTTGCGTGTATAGCTGTTGGTCTGCGGCGTACGCTTCTCGGCTTTACGTGCGACCAGGTTGACCGAATAAAACGCACCGGGCAATTTGTTGAGCACCGCCGTGTGCTTTTTCACAAAGCGATCCAGCGCCGGATGGAAATGCCCGTAACGAATTGACGCGCCAATCACCACGCGATCGTACTCCTGCCAGGCTATCTGCTCCACACGGTTCAGGTTCACCACATCAGAGTAAATACCCAGCTCTTTTAATTCCGACGCCAGATAAGCGGCAATCTCGCGCGTTTGCCCGTCTCGCGTAGAGAAAAGAATCAATGTTTTCATCAACGGCTCCTTACTCGCGCCAGAATGTAGGGGTGAACAGCACCAGCAGCGTAAAGACCTCAAGACGACCAAACAGCATATTGGCGATGAGGATCCATTTCGCGACCGGGTTCATGCTGGCAAAGTTATCCGCCACAACGCCCAGGCCGGGCCCGAGGTTATTCAATGTTGCTACGACGGATGCAAAGGCGGAGAAATCATCCACCCCCGTCGCGATAATCGCCAGCATACTGACGATAAACACCAGCGCATACGCCGAGAAGAATCCCCACACCGCTTCGAGGATACGTTCCGGCAGCGCGCGGTTCCCCAGCTTAATGCTGTAAACCGCGTTCGGGTGGACCAGACGCTTCAGCTCACGGTTCCCCTGCTTAAACAGCAGCAGAATACGAATCACCTTCAGGCCACCGCCCGTAGAACCCGCACAGCCCCCGATAAATGCCGAGCATAACAGCAGCACCGGCAGGAACAGCGGCCAGCGCGCGATGCTGTCCGTGGTAAACCCGGCGGTCGTCGCCATCGATACCACCTGGAAGAACGCCTGATTTAGCGTGGTCAGCGCGGAGTTGTAGACATCATGGAACCACAGCACCAGGGTACAGATGATCACCAGCGTAAGCTGGACGCCAATGAACATGCGGAACTCAGGGTCACGCCAGTACACTTTCAGGCTGCGCCCGCTCAGTAAAGAGAAGTGCAGACCGTAGTTACAGCCTGAAATCAGCAGGAAAATGGCAATAATAGTGTTAATCGTAGGGCTGTCGAAGTAGCCGACGCTGGCGTCGTGAGTGGAGAACCCACCGATCGCGATCGTCGCAAAGCTGTGTCCGATGGCGTCGAAAGCGGGCATCCCGGCGAACCATAGCGCCAGCGCACAGGCCACCGTCAGTAAGACATAGATAAGCCAGAGGGTTTTCGCCGTCTCGGCAATACGCGGGCGCATTTTGTTATCTTTCAGCGGCCCGGGCATTTCGGCGCGATAAAGCTGCATGCCGCCAACGCCCAGAATAGGAAGAATAGCCACTGCCAGGACGATGATCCCCATCCCCCCGAACCACTGCAGCATTTGACGATAAAAGAGAATGGCGTGCGGGAGGGAATCCAGCCCCACCAGCGTCGTCGCCCCGGTGGTCGTTAAACCGGAGAAGGATTCAAAAAAGGCATCCGTGATGCTCAGGTTAGGCTGTTCAGAGAAGATAAAGGGCAGCGAACCGACGCTCCCCAGCACCGTCCAGAACAGGACCACAATCAGAAATCCTTCGCGAGATTTCAGCTCACCTTTCTGACGACGGTTTGGCCACCACAGCAGCGAGCCGATCGCCAGCGCGACAAAGAAGGTCTGGGTAAATGCCCGCCCCGCGCCGTCCCGGTAGATAAGCGCCACCAGTCCCGGGAGAATCATCGTCCCGGAAAAGAGTATGACCAGCAGTCCAACGATTCGGGTTATGGCACGAAAATGCATCTCTGCCGCTTCCTTTGGTATTCAAAAAAGTGAGGTGGGGATTATTCTTCAATCGGCAGCAATTGCAACGAACCACGACTAAAATCAGCCAGTTTTGCTGAAAAAGCAGCCAGTTCCGCCTGCGGAAGCGCCACGCGTAATTGCACCATTGCCTGATATTCACTGTGCGCGATGACGCCGTTAAACTGTTTGAGCAGCGTTTCAATGCCCGATAGCTGAGCGTAATCGCACAACAAAGTATATTCGGTAAGCGGCGTTTTGCGGGTAGTTGTGAGCATATTCAGTGCCTGCTGAACTCCGCCGCCATAGGCTTTTACCAGCCCACCCGTGCCTAACAGGATGCCGCCGTAGTAGCGCACCACCACGGCGGTAATTTCACCCACGCCGCTGCCCATCAGCTGCGAAAGCATGGGTTTACCGGCCGTGCCCGCCGGTTCACCGTCGTCGGAAAACCCCAGCTGTTGTGAATCATCCGGCGGCCCAGCCACCCACGCCACACAGTGGTGACGCGCGTCAGGATGCTCAGCCCGAACGGATTCGACAAACGCCTTTGCCGCCTCTACGCCGTCGGTATGCGCCAGCAGCGTAATAAAGCGGCTTTTCTTGATTTCCTCAACAAAGGTGACCGGTTCAGCCGGTATCAGCCAGCTTTCCATCAGGCCAGCTTCAGGTCTCGCGTCATATTCTCGATACCGTTTTCGTGAACCACCACGTTATCTTCGATGCGAATACCGCCAAACGGCTTCAGCGCGTCAATTTTTTCCCAGTTGAAGTGTTTGCTGAACTGACCTTCACGCCACGGCGCCAGCAGGGATTCGATAAAGTAGATCCCCGGTTCAATCGTCAGCACCATACGCGGCTCCAGAATACGGGTGCAGCGCAGGTAAGGATATTTAGACGGTGCCGCCAGGTGCGTGCCGGTGTCATCCTGCATAAAGCCCGCAACGTCGTGAACCTGCAGGCCCAGCGGGTGGCCGATACCGTGCGGCATGAATGGCCCGGTCAGATCGTTCTCGACCATCGCCTCTTCGCTCATGTCTTTCACAATCTGATGTTTACGCAGCAGTTTTGCGATACGCTGATGGAACTGGATGTGGTAATCCACATAGCTGGTTCCCGCCTTCATGGTGCCAATCAGCGCCAGCTGTTCATCGTTCACGTCTTTAATCAGCTGCGCGAAATCGGTATCCGCATTCGCCGCCCAGGTACGGGTCAGGTCGGCCGCGTAACCGTTGTACTCGGCGCCTGCGTCAAGCAGGAAGCTGCGCATCTCCGACGGTACGTGGTGATCCAGTTTGGTGTAATGAAGCACGGACGCGTGCTCATTCAGCGCGACGATATTGCTGTACGGCACGTCGGTATCACGATGGCCTGTCGCGGTCAGATAGGCCTGATTGATGTCGAACTCGCTCATGCCGGACTGGAACGCTTCATGCGCGGCACGGTGACCGTTCACCGCCGTTTTTTGCGCTTCACGCATGCAGTAAAGTTCGTAGTCGGTTTTATACGCGCGGTAATAGTGCAGGTAATCCAGCACCCCTTTCGGATTGAGTTTATCAGCAGGAATATCCAGACCCAGCGCGCGCTCCGGAACAGGGCCAATATAGGCGATATTGCCCCGCGCGGCAGGCAGCTGGCTGCCAATGCCGTCCGCTTTCGGCAGTGCAATCACATCAATCTCTTCCGTCCAGAAAGAGGTCGGCAGCGGTTCTACGTTGTGCCAGTAATCGACCGGCAGGTAGAACCACAGTTTCGGCTTGTTCACGCCATCCACCAGCAGCCAGCAATTTGGAACCTGAGTCACCGGCACCCAGGCTTTAAACTGCGGGTTCACCTTAAACGGATAAGCGTGGTCATCCAGAAAGGAATTCATCAGCTCGCCGGAGTGGATCAGCAGCGCATCCAGCTTAAAGCGGGCCAGTACATCGCGGGTACGTTCCTGTAGGGTAACGATATGATTTTTATAAAGCGAAGCCAGTGAGTCCATCATTCTTCCTTTCGTTTTTTTGACCTCAAGTCATCGCATCTTAGCACACCTCACTCCGGCTGCGTGATTTCCACCGACCGTGATCAATGCAGCATTTTCTTAATGAGTAATTTGCATTTTATTAACATAAATCCCACACTCCGATTCATCTGGTATGACCAGATCCAATTGCTGGATTCAGGAGACTGACATGCTCTACAAAGGCGACACCCTGTACCTCAACTGGCTGGAAGATGGCATTGCCGAACTGGTGTTCGATGCCCCCGGCTCAGTGAACAAGCTTGATACCGCGACGGTGGCCAGTCTTGGCCAGGCGCTGGATGTTCTTGAAAAACAACCTGAATTAAAAGGGCTGCTGCTGCGTTCGAACAAAGCGGCCTTTATTGTCGGTGCCGATATCACCGAGTTTCTTTCGCTGTTCCTGGTCCCGGAAGAACAGCTGAGCCAGTGGCTGCACTTTGCCAACAGCGTCTTTAATCGTCTGGAAGATCTGCCTGTCCCGACCATTTCCGCCGTTAACGGCTATGCGCTGGGCGGCGGCTGCGAATGCGTACTCGCGACCGACTACCGTCTGGCGACGCCGGACCTGCGCATCGGCCTGCCGGAAACCAGGCTGGGCATCATGCCGGGCTTTGGCGGCTCCGTGCGTATGCCGCGCATGCTGGGTGCCGACAGCGCGCTGGAGATCATTGCCGCAGGTAAAGACGTCGGCGCAGAACAGGCGCAGAAAATCGGCCTGGTCGACGGCGTCGTGAAGCCAGAGAAACTGGTTGAAGGCGCACTCGCCATTCTGCGTCAGGCCATTAACGGCGATCTCGACTGGAAAGCCAAACGCCAGCCGAAGCTGGAGCCGTTAAAACTCAGCAAGATTGAAGCCACCATGAGCTTTACCATCGCCAAAGGCATGGTGATGCAGACGGCGGGTAAACACTATCCTGCGCCGATCACGGCGGTGAAAACCATTGAAGCGGCTGCTCGTCTCGGACGCGATGAAGCGCTGAAGCTCGAAAATCAGAGCTTTGTCCCGCTGGCGCACACCAATGAAGCTCGCGCGCTGGTCGGTATCTTCCTCAACGATCAGTTCGTGAAGGGTAAAGCCAAACAGCTGACTAAAAACGTTGAGACGCCAAAACATGCGGCGGTACTCGGCGCCGGCATTATGGGTGGCGGTATCGCTTACCAGTCCGCCTGGAAAGGCGTGCCGGTAGTGATGAAAGACATCAGCGAGAAATCCCTGACGCTGGGCATGACCGAAGCGGCCAAGCTGCTGAATAAACAGCTGGAGCGCGGAAAAATTGACGGGCTGAAGCTTGCAGGCGTGATTTCCACCATTCAGCCCGTGCTGGAATACAGCGGTTTCGATCGCGTGGACGTAGTAGTCGAAGCCGTCGTCGAGAACCCGAAAGTCAAAAAAGCGGTGCTGGCAGAAACGGAAGATAAAGTTCGTCCTGAGACCGTGCTAGCCTCTAACACCTCCACCATTCCAATCAGCGAACTGGCGAGCGTGTTGAAGCGTCCGGAAAACTTCTGCGGGATGCACTTCTTCAACCCGGTACACCGTATGCCGCTGGTCGAAGTGATCCGCGGGGAAAAAACCTCTGACGAAACCATCGCTAAAGTGGTGGCATGGGCCAGCAAGATGGGCAAAACGCCGATCGTTGTTAACGACTGCCCGGGCTTCTTCGTCAACCGCGTGCTGTTCCCTTACTTCGCCGGCTTCAGCCAGCTGCTGCGCGACGGTGCGGACTTCCGCAAAATCGACAAAGTGATGGAGAAACAGTTCGGCTGGCCGATGGGCCCGGCGTATCTGCTGGACGTGGTCGGCATTGATACCGCTCACCACGCTCAGGCGGTGATGGCGGCAGGCTTCCCGCAGCGTATGCAGAAAGATTATCGCGACGCCATTGACGCTCTGTTCGACGCTAACCGCTTCGGCCAGAAAAACGGCCTGGGCTTCTGGCGCTATAAAGAAGACAGCAAAGGCAAACCGAAGAAAGAAGAAGATGCCGTGGTGGACGGCCTGCTGGCCGATGTAAGCCAGCCGAAACGCGACTTCACCGACGATGAGATCATCGCCCGCATGATGATCCCGATGATCAACGAAGTGGTGCGTTGCCTTGAAGAAGGTATCATCGCCAGCCCGGCAGAAGCCGATATGGCGCTGGTGTACGGCCTGGGCTTCCCTCCGTTCCACGGCGGCGCGTTCCGCTGGCTGGACACGCTCGGCAGCGCCCGCTATCTCGATATGGCTCAGCAGTATCAGCACCTCGGCCCGCTTTATGAGGTGCCGGAAGGGCTGCGTAACAAAGCGCGCCATAACGAACCCTACTATCCAGCAGTTGAGCCAGCCCGTCCGGTTGGCGAGCTGAAAACGGCTTAAGGAGTCACAATGGAAAAGGTTGTCATTGTTGATGCGATTCGCACCCCGATGGGCCGTTCAAAAGGCGGTGCATTCCGTAACGTGCGTGCGGAAGACCTCTCCGCGCATCTGATGCGTAGCCTGCTGGCGCGTAACCCGGCGCTGGATCCTGCTGCGCTGGACGATATCTACTGGGGCTGCGTGCAGCAGACCCTGGAGCAAGGTTTCAACATCGCCCGTAACGCGTCGCTGCTGGCGGAGATCCCGCATTCGGTTCCGGCTGTCACCGTGAACCGCCTGTGCGGTTCATCAATGCAGGCGCTGCACGACGCGGCGCGGATGATCATGACCGGTGATGCGCAGGCCTGCCTGGTGGGCGGCGTCGAGCACATGGGGCACGTGCCGATGAGCCACGGGGTCGATTTCCACCCTGGCATGAGCCGTAACGTGGCGAAAGCCGCGGGGATGATGGGTCTGACCGCCGAGATGCTCTCTCGTCTGCACGGCATTAGCCGTGATATGCAGGATGCCTTTGCCGCGCGCTCTCACGCTCGCGCATGGGCGGCGACGCAGTCCGGTGCCTTTAAGAATGAGATCATCCCGACCGGCGGCCACGACGCAGACGGCGTACTGAAGCAGTTCAGCTACGACGAAGTCATCCGCCCGGAAACCACCGTAGAAGCGCTTTCTACCCTGCGCCCTGCGTTTGATCCGGTCACGGGTACGGTAACAGCAGGTACTTCGTCGGCGCTGTCCGACGGTGCCGCCGCGATGCTGGTGATGAGCGAAAGTCGCGCCCGCGAGCTGGGCTTAACCCCTCGCGCTCGGGTACGTTCGATGGCGGTCGTGGGCTGCGATCCTTCAATCATGGGCTACGGCCCGGTTCCGGCCTCGAAGCTGGCGCTGAAAAAAGCGGGATTAACCGCCAGCGACATCGACCTGTTTGAAATGAACGAAGCGTTCGCCGCGCAGATCCTGCCGTGCATTAAGGATCTGGGGCTGATGGAGCAGATCGACGAGAAGATTAACCTCAACGGCGGCGCAATCGCCCTCGGTCACCCGCTGGGCTGCTCCGGGGCGCGTATCAGCACGACGCTTATCAACCTGATGGAACGCAAAGATGCCCAGTTTGGTCTGGCAACGATGTGTATCGGGCTGGGTCAGGGTATCGCGACGGTGTTTGAGAGAGTGTAAATCAGGAAAAGTATCTCAAAGCCAATGGCGTCAGAACAAGGCGGCAAGCGAGCGAATCCCGATGAGCTTACTCAAGTAAGTGATTCGGGTGAACGAGCGCAGCCAACGCAGTTATGGCGTCATTGGCGAAGAGAGACAGTTTAGTTGCCGTTCTTCCCGCCTGTCAGGGGCGGGTTTTTTATTTAAATGAAGGCAAACGCATCGCCAAACAGGCGGTCTTCACGCGCGTCACGTTCGTTGCAGAACAGGTCGCGGGCAATTTTCGCCATCTCAAAACGGCCAGCGATATAGATATCGTGCCCTGCCAGCGTGCCGTGATCCTGCAGCACCGCCGTCAGCACCGTCCCGCTGCGACCACGCCAGCCCTCTTCCGGCTGCTCAACCACCGGCTCAATGCGCAGGTTAGGATGGGTTACGCTCAGCGCTTCCAGCTCAGACAGGTCGTACAGATGTTTCTCTTCGCGGCCACCCCAGTAAATGGTGATGTCACGGTCCGGGTTACGCGCCAGGGCGGTCAACAGAATAGAGCGCACATAAGAGAAGCCCGTACCGCCAGCGATCAGGATCAGCGGACGGTCTTCGTCATCGCGCAGCCACGCATCGCCGTGCGGAATATCCACCACGATTTCACGTTCCTTCAGGATCCGATCCATCACCGCCATCGCATACAGGTTAAGCTCTGACGCACCAATATGAAGCTCAATAAATTCCTGCTCCGCTGGCGTTGAGGCCATAGAGAAAGGACGCTTATCACGCTCATCCATCACAACCATCAGGTACTGACCCGCGCGGAAAGAGAATGGCGCTTCTGGCACTAAACGGACGCGATATACGGTGTCGGTGATGGCATCTACCGAGGTCACTTTACAGCTTAAGGTTGTCATTCGCTCTCTCTGTCGGGAAGTCTATAGGGCTTAACGGTCAGCTCAGGGTTTACCGTTATTCATTATGGCCAGCTCGTCCCAGATCGCGTCAATTCGCGCGGTCACTGCAGGATCTTTTTTGATCGGGCGACCCCATTCACGGTCGGTTTCGCCAGGCCATTTATTTGTGGCATCCAGTCCCATCTTTGAGCCAAGGCCGGAAACCGGCGAGGCAAAATCCAGGTAATCTATCGGCGTATTTTCGACTAACACCGTATCGCGCGCCGGGTCCATTCGCGTGGTAATGGCCCAGATTACGTCATTCCAGTCGCGGGCGTTAACGTCATCATCGCAGACAATAACAAATTTGGTATACATAAACTGGCGCAGGAAAGACCATACGCCCATCATCACGCGTTTAGCATGACCAGGATACTGCTTCTTCATCGTAACCACCGCCATGCGATACGAGCATCCTTCAGGCGGCAGATAAAAATCAACAATTTCCGGGAACTGCTTTTGCAGGATCGGCACAAACACTTCATTCAGCGCCACGCCCAGCACCGCCGGTTCATCCGGTGGACGTCCGGTATACGTGGAGTGATAAATCGCATCTTCACGCTGCGTAATGTGCGTCACGGTAAACACCGGGAAGTTATCCACTTCGTTGTAATAGCCGGTGTGGTCGCCGTAAGGGCCTTCTGGCGCCATTTCACCCTGCTCAAGGTAACCTTCCAGCACAATTTCCGCACTGGCCGGAACTTCGAGATCGTTAGAGATACACTTCACGACTTCGGTTTTCGTTCCGCGCAGCAGGCCTGCAAATGCATATTCAGAGAGCGTATCCGGCACCGGCGTGACGGCTCCCAGAATGGTGGCCGGATCGGCGCCTAAGGCGACAGACACCGGGAAACGCTCCCCCGGATGCGCAGCGCACCACTCCTGGAAATCCAGCGCGCCGCCGCGATGCGACAGCCAGCGCATGATGAGTTTATTCTTGCCAATCAACTGCTGGCGGTAAATACCGAGGTTTTGCCGCTCTTTGTGCGGGCCGCGCGTAACGGTCAGCCCCCAGGTGATCAGCGGAGCGGCATCTTCAGGCCAGCACTGCATGATAGGGATTTTGGTCAGATCAACCGCATCGCCTTCCAGCACTTTCTGCTGGCACGGCGCGCCGCGCAGGCGCTTGGTGGGCATGTTCAGCACCTGCTTAAACTGCGGCAGTTTGTCGAACAGATCGCGGAAGCCCTTCGGTGGCTCCGGCTCTTTCAGAAACGCCAGCAGTTTACCGACTTCACGCAGCGCAGAGACGTCTTCCTGCCCCATTCCCAGTGCAACACGACGCGGTGTACCAAACAGGTTGCACAGCACCGGCATGGAGTAACCTTTCGGATTTTCAAACAGTAATGCGGGGCCACCGGCACGCAGGGTGCGGTCAGCAATTTCTGTCATCTCCAGATAAGGATCGACAGGAAGTGTAATACGTTTGAGTTCACCCTGCTTTTCCAGCAGCGTCAGGAAGTCGCGGAGATCGTGGTATTTCATGCAGTTAATCATGGCCTCTCTGTAAGCGCTTCATTATACGGCGTAAGCCTGCTTGATGCTGTAATTTTGTTAAATAAGCGTGAACTTATGCGTTCTGTTCCATTTTCCCCCATTATAATCAACTTAGCGATCCCGCCAGGGTTTTGATATGCTTGCGCCCCGAACTAAGGGAAAGAGTGATTATGCAGGCCTGGTATTTACTGTATTGCAAACGCGGGCAACTTCAGCGCGCGCAGGAACATCTTGAACGTCAGTCTGTAAATTGCCTGACACCCGTGATCACGCTTGAAAAAATGCAGCGCGGGAAGCGCACAACCGTCAGTGAGCCGTTGTTCCCGAACTACCTGTTCGTGGAGTTCGACCCGGAAGTCATCCACACCACCACCATCAGCGCAACGCGCGGCGTCAGCCACTTCGTTCGTTTTGGTGCCCACCCGGCAACGGTTCCGTCGACGGTCATTCATCAGCTGTCGATTTATCAACAGCCCGAAGGGATCACCGACCCCGAAACTCCTTACTCGGGCGATAGCGTCGTGATAACCGAAGGCGCTTTCGAAGGCCTGCAGGCGATTTTTGCCGAGCCGGACGGGGAAGCGCGCTCTATGCTGTTGCTCAATCTGCTGAACAAGCAGGTGCTGCAGAGCGTTAAAAACACCGACTTCCGCAAACTCTAAACGTTTATCCCGAACAGATTACGCACGTTGTCATCCGTCTGCGCCGAAAGCCAGTGCGGATCCTCTCCGCGCCACTTCGCGACGCTCTCAACAATGTGCCCCAGATACGCGGGCTCATTTCGCCGAGATGCCGGTTTGGGTTTCATGTCGCGCGGTAGCAGATAAGGCGCATCGGTTTCGAGGAGCAGCCGGTCAGCCGGGATTACCGGCAATAGCTCACGAAGTTCAAGCCCGCGACGCTCATCGCACACCCAGCCGGTAATACCCAGATAAAGCCCTCGCGCCAGGCAATCCAGCGCTTCCTGCCGTGAACCGGTGAAACAGTGCAATACCGCGCCGGGCAGTTTCTCCAGCCACGGATCCAGAAGAGCCAGGAAACGCTCATGCGCGTCGCGGCAGTGCATAAATACGGGCATTCCAAGCTCTGCCGCCAGCGCAAGCTGGGCAGTAAACGCCTTTTCCTGCTCTTCAGGCGTGGAAAAGTTACGGTTGAAATCGAGACCGCATTCGCCGATCGCCACAACGTCTGGCGTCTTTGCCAGCCTGTACAGGGTATCGCCACTTTCCTCGGTCCACTGGCTGCTGTCGTGAGGATGCACGCCAGCAGTAGACCAACAGCGATCGTATCGTTGCGCCAGCTGCTGCGCCTGCTCGCTCTCATGCAGGTTGGTGCCCGTCAGCAGCAGTCCTTTCACCCCGGCGGCAAACGCGCGCGCAACCACCTCATCACGATCTTTCGCAAACTGCGAGCTGGTCAGGTTGAGTCCGATATCAAACATGCAAATCCCCATATAACAACCGCCCTGACGGGCGGCTGGTTTTACTCTTCAGTGGTCTTGTCGGACGTATCGTCTTCGTCATCCGCTCGACGTCCTTTACCCACGTAGAAACGCGAGAAGAAAACGCCGACCTCAAACAGACAGTACATCGGTATGGCCAGCAGCGTCTGCGAGAACACATCCGGCGGTGTCAGCAGCATGCCGACAACAAATGCGCCCACAAGGATATACGGACGCTTCTTACGCAGGTCATCCGGGGTCGTTACTCCTACCCAGCAGAGCAGCACAATAGCCACCGGCACTTCGAATGCCACGCCAAACGCCATAAACAGCGCCATCACAAAGCTGAGGTAGCTGGCGATATCCGTCGACACCTGGACCCCTTCCGGCGCGGTATGCGTCAGGAAGCCGAAGGCCAGCGGGAAGACAACGAAATAGGCAAACGCCATGCCGATATAGAACAGCAGCGAGCTGGACACCAGCAGCGGGATCACCAGCTTGCGTTCATGCTTATACAGCGCGGGCGCCACAAACGCCCACACCTGGTAAAGAATGACAGGTGCAGAAGCAATCAACGACACCCAGAAGGTCAGCTTGATGGGGGTAAAGAACGGCGAAGCAACGTCTGTTGCAATCATCGTTGCGCCCAGCGGCATCTGCTTGATCAGCGGCGCAGAGACCACCTGATAGATATCGTTGGCAAAATAGACCAGGCACAGGAATATGAGTAAAACCGCAATAATGCAGTTTAACAGGCGCTTACGCAGCTCAATGAGGTGCGTAATCAGCGGTTGAGTATCATCTACTGCCATGTTTACGCTTTATCACTCGACGAGGGGGATGATTCGGAAACGGACGCAGCGGGCTTCACTTCCGCCGTTTTTGCTACCGGCTCTTCCGGCTGCGCCTGTTTTTTCACTTCGGTTTCCTGAGGCGTCTGTTCTGGCGCGGCAGCCTGATGTTCAGCGCTGGCAGGTGTTACGCCCTCGCGCTGCTCCTCGCTGCCCTTCACCACCGGGTTATGGATGGTGTTCGCTTCATCGCTCGCTTTTTCAGGATCGTTAACGCTATAGGAGCGCTTCATCGATTCCGCCGCTTCGCGCAGCTCATCCATTGACGCTTTCAGTTCCGGCGTCAGGTTATCCATGCTCGCCTTCTCGACCTTTTTCAGGCTTTCCTGAAATTCCTGCAGCTTAAGCTCCTGCGCCAGTTCATTCTGAACGGTCGATGCCAGAGATCTCAGCGCACGAACCCAGCCCGCAACGGTTTTCACTGCCACCGGCAGACGCTGCGGTCCCAGCACAATCAAGCCAATCACAAAGACCA
Organism: Enterobacter cloacae complex sp. ESBL7; assembly: GCF_041679625.1. Classification (NCBI taxonomy): domain Bacteria; kingdom Pseudomonadati; phylum Pseudomonadota; class Gammaproteobacteria; order Enterobacterales; family Enterobacteriaceae; genus Enterobacter; species Enterobacter cloacae complex sp. ESBL7. The sequence continues at coordinate 68,921 of NZ_JBGORN010000014.1, read as the reverse complement.
GCAGGAGCTCACTAAAACCAATGTCGAACACGACTTACACCTGCTCTTTATCGTGGCGTTTAGCGTCTTCCTTTTTGGCTTCTTCTTGCTTGTCGGCGATGGATTTAGCAGTAAAGTCAGCGTCCTGGCTGGTTTTATCCTGCTTGCTCTCATCATCGCTCATCGCTTTCTTGAAGCCTTTGATAGACGCGCCCAGATCGGAACCAATAGAACCGAGCTTTTTGGTGCCAAACAGCAGCACGACGATGACGGCAATGATCAACAATTGCCAGATACTGATACCACCCATACATGTTCCTCAGGGATAGATGATTAAAGAGTCAGGCCGCATTATACGTATGCGACCCGTCGATAGCGACGCACGCTCAGCGCGTTTTTCGCCAGCCTGTTAGCCAGACTACCACTCCGCCAGCCATCAGCCAGGCGGGCATCATCTGCCAGTCCGGACGGTTGATCAGCAGCAGCGTACCGCTCAGCAGCAGCGTTGCGCCAATCCCAAAGAGATAGCGTGACTGTCCCTGGCGAACACGGCTGGACTGAAGTTCGCGGGCGATTTTATCCATGCTGTGCTGAAGGTTCTTGCTCTGACGCAAACTGTCATAAACCAGTTCAGGAATTTCAGGCATTTTTTCTATCCAGAACGGGCCTTTCTCTTTCAGCGAGCGCACCAGCGCCGGAATGCCAACCTGATCCTTAATCCAGGATTCAAGGAAAGGTTTCGCGGTCTTCCACAAGTCTAACTGAGGATAGAGCTGTCGGCCTACACCCTCAACGTAAAGTAATGTTTTCTGAAGTAAAACAAGCTGTGGCTGAACTTCCATATTAAAACGACGAGCCGTGTTGAACAGGTTTAACAGCACGTGCCCAAAGGAAATTTCCGCCAGCGGTTTTTCAAAAATAGGTTCACAAACGGTCCGGATCGCGAACTCGAACTCTTCGACGTTGGTGTCCGGCGGCACCCAGCCGGAATCGACGTGCAGCTCGGCCACCTTACGGTAGTCGCGGTTGAAAAACGCGATGAAGTTCTCAGCCAGATACCGTTTATCTTCTTTGTTCAGCGACCCCACAATCCCGCAGTCGATACCGATATACTTCGGATCCTCAGGATGTTCGTAGCTCACGAAGATATTGCCCGGATGCATGTCCGCATGGAAAAAGCTGTCGCGGAACACCTGGGTAAAGAAGACCTGTACGCCTCGTTCAGCCAGGAGCTTCATGTTCGTTCCCTGTTTCTCCAGGGCGACCACATCCGAAACCGGAATACCGTAGATACGTTCCATCACCATCATGTTCTGGCTGCAGTAGTCAGAATAGACTTCAGGTACATAGAGCATCGGGCTGTTTTCAAAGTTGCGACGCAGCTGAATGGCATTCGCCGATTCACGCAGCAGGTTAAGCTCATCAATCAGCGTTTTTTCATATTCCCGCACCACTTCCAGTGGACGAAGGCGGCGCCCGTCCGGCAGCAAGCGTGGCACCCAGCGCGCCAGCCGATAAATCAGCTTCATGTCCGCTTTGATGACTGGCAGGATGTCCGGACGAATGACTTTAATAACGACTTCTTTGCCGTTTTCTTTCAGACGCGCGGTGTGCACCTGCGCGATAGAGGCCGATGCCAGTGGCTTAATATCGAAATCGTCAAACCAGGTCTCGACGGGGACATTTCCCATCGCCTCTTCAATTTGCTTTTTCGCGCGCGCGCCGTCAAACGGTGCGACGCGATCCTGCAGCATCGCGAGCTCATCGGCAATCAGAGGCGGGAAAAGATCGCGGCGGGTCGACAGCATCTGCCCGAATTTAATCCAAACCGGGCCGAGCTCCTGCAGCGCGAGGCGCAGACGCTCACCCAGCGGTTGACCTTTATGGCGATTGGGCATCCAGAAGAGCATCCGCCGCCAGATACGAAGCGGCAGCGTGATACGCATTTTGGGGATAAGCTCGTCGAGCCCGTAGCTCAAAAAGGTGCGAATAATAAAATAGAGGCGCCGAATTTCACCAGGCGTCATTTGCCCTCCAGTTTTTCCAGCCGTTTGGTTAACGCATCAACCGCACGCTCAACAGCAGCGGTCTCTTCCGCAAACCATGCAACTTCCAGTGGCCCGGGCGCCATTCGCCACTCCTCAGTCAGCACTTCCGCCGCATAGCGTTGCTGACGCTGAAGGCTTTTACGCGCAAAGGAGGCGCCGCCATGAAGAACTTTCCCGATGCCTTCGGCGGCAATGTCGCCGATAAAAGGCGCGAGCAGCTCTGCCGGGTCGAACTCCGCCAGATCGGTGAGCGCAACGAAGTTCTGCACGACCTGAATGTCGCCCTCCACTTCCAGCTCACCGCTGCGGATAAGCGCCGTTAACTGCTGGCGATCGCGCAGTTTTGGCAGCACGCTCATGTGCGTGATGACCGAGCAGTCGGCTTCACCTTCCCACGCCCCCAGAACGTCAAGCTGGCGTTCGCTGAATACCAGCACAAGCGGCGTCGAGAACTCTTTTAAAACAATGCGTAATACCTTTCCGTTAAGTCGCTGACGTGCAGCTTTCAGCGCAGGGGCGCGATACAGAAAAGCGTTCAGTACATTCTCGATGCCTGCGGAGACTAAGGGTTTAAAGGGCACGGGACACCTCCACTCAGAATTTGTAACCGCGATGCAGCGCGACGACACCGGCCGTCAGGTTGAAATATTCAACGTTCTCAAATTCCGCGTCCTGCATCATGGCTTTTAATGTGTCCTGATCCGGGTGCATACGGATAGATTCCGCCAGATAGCGGTAGCTTTCAGCGTCGTTAGCCACCAGCTCACCAATACGCGGCAGCACGTGGAAGGAATAGGCGTCGTAGGCTTTGCTCAGCGGCTCAATGATCGGTTTAGAGAACTCGAGCACCAGCAGACGTCCACCCGGCTTCAGCACGCGGTACATGGAGCGCAGCGCTTTTTCTTTATCGGTCACGTTACGCAGACCGAAAGAGATCGTGATGCAGTCAAAGGTATTGTCCGGGAATGGCAGCGCTTCGGCATTTGCCTGTACATACTCCACATTCCCCACCACGCCGATGTTACGCAGCTTTTCGCGTCCCATTTTCAGCATGGAGTCATTAATATCGGCGAGAACTACGCGACCGGTTTCGCCCACCAGACGGGAGAATTTCGCGGTTAAATCGCCCGTGCCACCGGCTAAATCCAGCACCGTTTGTCCACGACGTACGCCGCTGCAGTCAATGGTGAAGCGCTTCCACAAGCGATGAATGCCGAACGACATCAGGTCATTCATCACATCGTACTTCGCCGCCACGGAATGAAATACGTGGGCCACCATGTCAGCTTTCTGCGCTTTGGCGACAGTCTGAAAGCCAAAGTGCGTTGTGTCTTGTGAATCGTCAGCCATCTCAGAGCCTGCTTATCAGTAAAATGTTCGTGAAGTGTAACAGATTGGGCGCGTTTGCCCTACGTTTCAACCACCGCGAATGAAACGCGCTGGAGTCTCGTCTGGTGACAAATCCGCCGCTAACGTGTTGTCTTCACTGTTTGTATTTTGTTCATCCGAACCTTCTCGCAGGCGAAATTCGTCGTCCTGGGCGGTGGCCTGTTCGACCAATTCCGGATTAATCTCGCGTTTAACCTCAACCCCCAGGCTGCGGAATGATTCAGCCTGTGCCAGCAGATTGCCGCGTCCGGAGGCGAGTTTTTTCATCGCCTGGCGGTAGTTATCCTGCGCACGATCCAGGCTCTGCCCGACTGAAGACATGTCGTCCACGAAGAGGCGCATTTTGTCGTACAGCTTGCTGGCGCGATCGGCAATCTGCTGCGCGTTGCGGCTCTGGTGCTCATAGCGCCACAGGTTCGCAATGGTGCGTAACGCCACCAGCAGCGTGGTGGGGCTGACCAGCATAATGTTATTTTTGAGCGCTTCGGTGATAAGTTCAGGCTGTCTGTCGAGTGCCAGCAGGAACGCGGGTTCTACCGGGATGAACATCAGGACATAGTCCAGCGAGCGCAGACCCGGCAGCTGCTGGTAGTCTTTTCTGCCAAGCAGGCGAATATGATTACGCACGGAGGCAATGTGCTCCTGCAGCGCAGACTCGCGGGTGTAGTCATCGTCCGCATTAAAGTAGCGTTCATACGCCACCAACGTCATTTTGGCGTCAATCACCACATCTTTACCCTGCGGCAGCCGCACGATGACATCCGGCTGCATACGCGAGCGGGCATCGTTTTCGATACTCACCTGCGTTTCGTACTCGTATCCTTCGCGCAGACCAGAGGCCTCAAGCACGCGGGTCAGCACCACTTCTCCCCAGTTGCCCTGGGTTTTGTTATCCCCTTTCAGCGCGCGGGTCAGGTTGACCGCTTCCTGCGCCATTTGCGCATTCAGCTGCTGAAGATTGCGAATCTCATGCGCCAGCGTGTGCCGCTCGCGGGCTTCCTGACCAAAGCTGTCCTGCACCTGACGGCGAAAACCATCCAGCTGTTCGCGCAGCGGCGTCAGCAGGCTGTTCAGGCTCTGGCGGTTCTGTTCGTCAACGCGGCGGTTGCTGTGCTCAAAAATTCGGTTGGCGAGGTTCTCAAACTGTTCGCTGAGGCGCTGCTCGCTGTTGATCATCTGGCGGATTTTGTCTTCCGCATGCAGCTGGGTGGATTCAAGGCGGGTAGTGACTTCGCGGAGATCGGCCTCCAGCGAGGTGTTAATGTCTCGCAGGTTACGCAGCTCGTTGTTGAGCAGTTCGCACTCGTCGCGCCAGTGTTCGCTCAAAGCAAGCTGCTGTTTTGCCGCGCTTAAATCGGCGACCATCTCTTCTCGCTCGGCCAGCTGGTCGGCCTTCTGCTGCGCATGCTGGTAGCTGGAAATCAGCCAGCCAATCCCTAAGCCCACCAGCGCAATCACCGCGTAAATCAGGATCGAGATATCCACAATGCCCCCTGCATCAACGTATTACCCGCACAAAATAGAATTGTGCTGTATAAACGTCCAGTTTGAAAGGGTTTTCCTGCGAGGCGCTACGCAAAAAATAAAGGCCGAACGCGTCGGCCTTTGATTACAGAAGAGAGGATCAGATCAGGCGACGCGCTGCTTCCACCACGATTTTCACTGCATGACTTTCGGTCTGCTTCATGGTTTCGGCGTTCGGGATCTCCTGCTGGGTACGGTTGACGATAACGCCCGCCACCATACCGGCACGCAGACCCTGGCTTGCGCACATGGTCAGCAGCGTTGCGGATTCCATTTCGTAGTTCATCACGCCCATGGACTGCCACTCTTCCATTGAGCCTTTGAAACGGCTAACCACGCGGCCTGAGAAGGTGTCGTAACGCTCCTGGCCCGGGTAGAAGGTGTCGGAAGAGGCGGTGACGCCCACGTGGGTGGTTGCGCCCACGGATTTCGCGGCTTCAACCAGCGCGGTGGTGCATTCGAAATCAGCCACTGCCGGGAACTCCATCGGAGCAAAATGCAGGCTTGCGCCGTCCAGACGAACGGACGCGGTCGTGACCAGCACGTCTCCGACGTTGATGTGCGGCTGGATAGCGCCGGTGGTACCGATACGCAGGAAAGTACGAATGCCCAGCTGCGCCAGCTCTTCAACAGCAATAGAGGTAGACGGACCACCGATACCGGTAGAGCACACGATCACCGCTTTGCCATCCAGCTCTGCGCGCCAGGTGGTGAACTCACGATGGGCAGCCAGCTTGACCGGCTTATCCATCAGCGCGGCGATCTTTTCCACACGCTCAGGATCGCCAGGGACGATAGCGAGCGTAGCCCCTTGTAAATCGTTTTTGGTGAGGCCGAGATGAAAAACATCAGACTTAGACATAGGTGACTCCTCTGTGGGTCGGTTAGTCAGAAGAAGTAAAACGGTACTTTACAGAAGCAGTAAGCATATTTTCGTGACACACCTCACCATGAATGAAAATGATTACATTGAATTTCCATAAAAAAGTGATTCACATCACATTAACAAGTTATAACGCCAGGTGCTGCACAAAAGATAGACCGTTTAAGGCACTGTGAGTTGTTAACCTGGTGTCTATATTTACCTTTGCGCTAACTCATTGGTACGGAGAATGCCATGACTGAAAAAACCGGTTTTGCACCTGCTGCGGCCCCACATGCTTCAACCATCGTGTCGACGCCAGAAGCGGCAATTACCGCGGGCGAGACCTCCATTCCCTCGCAGGGGGAGAATATGCCTGCTTATCACGCACGGCCAAAATCGGCAGACGGTCCGCTGCCCATCGTGATTGTGATTCAGGAGATATTTGGTGTTCACGAACATATTCGCGACCTCTGCCGCCGGCTGGCGCTGGAAGGGTATCTGGCGGTTGCGCCAGAGCTCTACTTCCGTCAGGGCGATCCGAACGACTACAGCGATATTCCAACACTGCTCAGCAACCTGGTCAGTAAAGTCCCGGACGCGCAGGTGCTGGCCGATCTCGACCACGTCGCCAGCTGGGCGACGCGCAACGGCGGCGATCCGCATCGTCTGCTGGTCACGGGTTTCTGCTGGGGTGGACGCATTAGCTGGCTGTATGCCGCGCATAACCCGCAGCTCAAAGCCGCTGTCGCCTGGTACGGCAAACTGGTGGGTGAGAAAACGCTGAATTCACCGAAACATCCCGTCGATATCGCCACGGAGCTAAACGCCCCCGTGTTAGGGCTTTACGGCGGTCAGGACACCGGTATTTCGCTGGATTCGGTAGAGACTATGCGCCATGCGCTCCGTGCGGCCAATGCGAAGGCGGAGATCGTGGTGTATCCGGATGCCGGGCACGCGTTTAACGCCGATTATCGTCCGAGCTATCACGCAGAATCAGCCAAAGATGGCTGGCAAAGAATGCTGGCGTGGTTTAGCCAGTACGGCGGTAAGAAAGCGTAATAAAAAAAGCCCGGTGGCGGCTATGCCTTACCGGGCCTACGCATCATCAAGCCTGACGCAAGTTTTGCGCCGCCTTCACCATGTTCGCCAGCGCCGCGCGCGTCTCCGGCCAGCCGCGGGTTTTCAGTCCGCAGTCCGGGTTCACCCACAGGCGCTCTGCCGGAATGCGCTGGGCCGCTTTTTTCAGCAGGGCTTCAATCCACTCCACGCTCGGCACGTTCGGGGAGTGAATGTCATACACGCCCGGCCCGATTTCATTTGGGTAGTCGAACTCTTCAAACGACTCCAGCAGCTCCATGTCTGAACGCGAGGTCTCGATGGTGATCACGTCGGCATCCAGCGCGGCAATCGAATCCATGATGTCGTTGAATTCGCAGTAACACATGTGGGTGTGGATCTGGGTGTCGTCCTTCGCCACCGCGGCGCTGATGCGGAACGCCTCCACGCCCCACTGCAGGTAGGCATCCCAGTCGCTGCGGCGCAGCGGCAAGCCTTCGCGCAGGGCCGGTTCGTCAATCTGAATAATGCCAATGCCTGCCGCTTCCAGATCCGCCACCTCATCACGCAGCGCCAGGGCGATCTGTTTGGCAATGGTTTCACGAGTCACGTCTTCACGCGGGAACGACCAGCAGAGAATGGTCACCGGACCGGTGAGCATCCCTTTTACCGGCTTGTCGGTCAGGGACTGGGCATACTTCGCCCACTCCACGGTGATCGCTTCCGGGCGGCTGACGTCACCGATAACCACCGGCGGCTTCACGCAGCGTGAGCCGTAGCTCTGCACCCAGCCGTTCTGGGTAAAGACAAAGCCGTCCAGGTGCTCACCAAAATATTCCACCATGTCGTTACGCTCGGCCTCGCCGTGCACCAGCACGTCCAGCCCCAGGCGTTCCTGCTCGATAATCGCCTGCTTGATGTGTTCGGCGATGCCGGTGCGATAGTGATTCGCATCCAGATTGCCCTTCTTGAAGTCCAGACGCAGGCCGCGTATCTCCGTAGTTTGCGGGAAAGAGCCAATTGTGGTGGTCGGCCACGCGGGCAGATTAAAGCGGGCGCGCTGCGCTTCGGCGCGCACCTCGTAAGGGCTCTGCCGCTGGCTGTCCCGGGCGGTGATGGCCGCCAGGCGTTTTTCCACCGCCGGGTTGTGCACGCGCGCCGAGTGACGACGCGCCTGGATCGGGGCGCTCCATTCGGTAATCGCCGCCGTGTCGCCGCTGTTCAGCGCGTCGCGCAGCAGCGTCAGCTCTTCACATTTTTGCAGGGCGAAGGCAAACCAGCTTTTCACCTCGGCATCCAGACGGGTCTCTACGTTCAGATCGATCGGGCTGTGCAGCAGCGAACAGGACGAGGCCACCCACAGCTCACGTTTGCCGACGATGTCTTTGATTTGCGCGTATTTCTCGGTGAGATCGGCGCGCCAGACGTTACGGCCGTTGATCAGACCAGCGGAGAGCAGCCAGTCCGCTGGCAAACGCTTGTGCAGCTCCGCCACATCATCTTTACCGTGTACGAGGTCAACGTGCAGGCCCTGAACCGGCAGCGCGGTAATGGTCTTCAGGTTCGGCGTCACGCCTTCAAAATAGGTCGTCAGCAGGAGTTTTACCTGACCGGTGAGCGCGTCATACGCCGGTTTTAAGGCATCGAGCCAATCCTGCGGCAGCTCAAGCACCAGCGCCGGTTCGTCGATTTGCACCCACTGAATGCCGCGTTTGCCCAGCTCACTCAGCACCTGTTTGTAGACCGGCAGAATATCCTTCAGCAGGCTGAGTCGGTCAAACGGCTCGCCCTTTACTTTGCCCAGCCACAGGTACGTTACCGGCCCGAGCAGCACCGGCTTCACCTGGTGGCCCAGCGCCAGCGCTTCATCCACTTCGTCCAGAAGCTGCGTCCAGGCCAGCCTGAACTGCTGACCTTTGACGAACTCCGGCACCATATAGTGATAGTTGGTGTTAAACCACTTGGTCATTTCCGCCGCTGCCGCTGGCTCACCCGTCGGCGCGCGGCCACGGCCGATGCGGAACAGGGTATCGATATCTACCGATCCATCTTTGTTCTGATGACGAGCCGGCACGTTGCCAAGCAGCAGGCTGGTCGTCAGAACATGGTCGTACCAGGCGAAATCGCCCACCGGCAGCAGGTCAATGCCCGCCTGTTTTTGCTGATCCCAGTGGCGGGCGCGCAGCTCGCGTCCTACCGCCAGCAGTTCTTCACGGGTGGCATTACCCGCCCAGTAGCTTTCTTGCGCTTTTTTCAGCTCGCGACGCAGGCCGACGCGAGGGAAACCGAGAGTGTGATTGCGGATTGTCATGGTGTGCCCCTTGTGAAATTCGTTATTTAGACGTCCAGATGTTTACACTTCTATAATTGGCAGGTACTGTATATTCCTCAAGCGCAATATGTTCATGGCGAAGTGAAGGACTTTCATGATCGAGATTAAACACCTGAAAACGCTACAAGCGTTGCGGAACTGCGGTTCGCTCGCGGCGGCTGCGGCCACGCTGCACCAGACCCAGTCCGCCCTTTCTCACCAGTTCAGCGATCTGGAACAACGCCTCGGCTTCCGTCTTTTTGTGCGTAAGAGCCAGCCGCTACGCTTTACGCCGCAGGGTGAAATTCTTCTTCAGCTGGCGAATCAGGTACTGCCGCAAATCGCGAGCGCGCTGCAGGCGTGTAACGAACCGCAGCAGACCAAACTGCGCATCGCCATTGAGTGCCACAGCTGTATTCAGTGGCTGACCCCCGCGCTTGAAAACTTCCGCCAGAAGTGGCCGCAGGTGGAGATGGACTTCAAATCCGGCGTGACCTTTGACCCGCAGCCGTCGCTGCAGCAGGGCGAGCTGGATCTGGTCATGACCTCTGACATCCTGCCGCGCAGCGGCCTGCACTATTCGCCGATGTTTGATTATGAAGTGCGCCTGGTGCTGGCGCCGGACCACCCGCTGGCCGCCAAAACGCGCATCACGCCGGAAGACCTAGCGACAGAGACGCTGCTGATTTATCCGGTGCAGCGCAGCCGCCTGGATATCTGGCGCCACTTCCTGCAGCCGGCAGGCATTAGTCCGCAGCTGAAAAGCGTGGACAACACCCTGCTGCTGATTCAGATGGTGGCGGCCAGAATGGGTATCGCGGCGCTGCCGCACTGGGTGGTGGAGAGTTTTGAACGCCAGGGTCTGGTGCAGACCAAAACCCTGGGTGAAGGATTGTGGAGCCGACTGTACGCCGCCGTGCGCGATGGCGAACAGCGTCAGCCGATTACGGAGGCGTTTATTCGCTCAGCGCGGAACCACGCGTGCGACCATCTTCCGTTTGTGCGGAGCGCGGAGCGACCCATCGGCGATGGACCCACAGCGAAGCCAGGATCACCGCTCCCCCAATAAGGAAGCTCGGCCAGTGCGGCTGTTGCTGCCAGATGGCGAGGTTGACCAGCAGCCCTGCCGGGACATGCACGTTGTTCATGATCCCCAGCGTACCGGCGTCTACCTGCGTAGCGCCGTAGTTCCACATGAAGTACCCCAGCCCTGACGCCACTACGCCCAGCCAGACCAGAACGCCCCACTGCACGGCGGTGGTCGGCAGTTTTTGCGGGTTGCCGAGCATAAACCACGCCGCCACCGCGACAATCGCGGCGCCCATATAGAACCAGGCAAACGCGTTATGCTGCGGCATCGGACGGGTTTCCATCAGGCGTTTGTAGCCCACCATGCCGATGGCGAAGCTGATGTTGGCGAGCTGGACGAACATCAGCCCGGTCCAGAAGTGATCGCTGACTTTGTCATAGCGAATAATCGCCGCGCCGATCACCGCCAGCGCCGCGCTCAGCAGGTATCCCCAGCGCAGACGGCGTCTGCTGAGCAGGTCGTAAATCAGCGTGATATAGAGCGGCGTCAGCACGGTAAAGAGCAGGAATTCGGAGACGGACAGGTAGACGTAGGCCCGGAAGCTGAACAGATACATGATGCCGAGCTGCATCGCCCCCACCAGCATATACAGCACAATCGTTTTCAGCGATTGCCCGCGCGTGCGCAGAAACGGCAGGAATACCAGCGCCGCCAGCCCCACGCGCATCAGCACCGAGAAGTAGCTGTCGACCGAACCGGCAAGGTATTCGCCAATCAGGCTAAAGGAGAAGGCCCACAGGATAGTGGTGATAATGAGTAGCGCCACAATGCTTGTCTCTCAGAAAGAAGGAGAGGCATTGTAGCGAACTCTTTAGTTGACAACTGAGCAATAAACAATCGAATGAAGATTATTCAAGGAACAGTTTACGCAGATACTTCGGTACCGCGTTGTCAGCGTTAGAACCAATCACTTCCAGCTCAGGGTGCAGATCCTTCAGGCGCTGGTGCGCGTTCTGCATGATGCAGCCCTTGCCCGCCATCGAAAGCATCTCGGCGTCGTTCATGCCGTCACCGAAGGCGATACAGTCTTTCAGCCCGAAGCCGAGACGTTTCGCAACCGCTTCCAGCGCGTGACCTTTGGAGACGCCACCCGCCATTACTTCCAGACAGGTCAGGGTTGAGAAGCTCACGTTGACGCGATCGCCCCAGCGGGCGTTGATCGCCTGTTCCAGCGGGAGCAGCTCTTCGTGGCTGTCACAGGTGAAGAACACCTTGCTGATCCCTTCCGGCTCCAGCAGGCCCGGTTCGTAGAGGGAGTAGTTGAATACCGCTTCCTTGAAGAAACGCATTTCATCCGGGCGGTGGCGGTTCATGAACCAGTCGTCGTCGCGGTAAACGTTAGTAACGATAGCCGGATTGCTATGCACCACGCCGAACAGATCGGCGGCGATATCGCGATCCAGGTTGTGGGTAAAGATCAGGTTGCCGTCGGTATCATGCACGCGCGCACCGTTGGAGGTGATCATGTACGATTTGATCTCAAGATTATCGCGGATCTGCCCCACGTCCACGTGGTGGCGGCCGGTGGCGAACACAAAGTTCACGCCACGGGCAGTCAGGAGTTTTAAGGTCTCTTTCGCGTAAGGCGACAGGGTGTGGTCGGGGGAAAGCAGCGTGCCATCTAAATCAGATGCAACAACCTGGTACATAGGGATTTCAACCTCTGGTGGAAAACAAGAATCAATTATGCCTGTTGAAAAATTCAACAATGGCGTTAAGCGCGACTGAGCGCATAGCGTCCTTTTCAAAAAGGATCTCATGGAACGCGCCGTTAATGACCAGCGGTTTACCCCCTTCACAAGGGTGACCGGCTGCAGCGCGCAGTTCACAATAGCGGTCATGCATGCGGTTATCCACCACACGCTCTTCTTCCGCCTGGATCAGAAGCGTCGGCGTGTCATCATCGCCTACGCCCGCCAGCACCTGCTCACCGGCCAGAATCCCCTCCCGCACCCAGTGCCAGGTCGGGCCGCCGACGCGCAAGCGCGGTTCATCGGCATAAAAGCGCAGGTTGCGGCGATAACGCTGCCGGCTGTGGGTTAAGACGTTGATGGCGAACGGCAGCGCGCGCCAGCGTCCTGTGCCAATGGCGTAACCTTCACGAATGCGCTGATGGCCCTCAGCCCAGTCAAGAAGATGGCGCACCATCCAGTCAGGAAAACGGATCACGATACCGTACATCGGCGCGGTGAGCGCAATGGCGTCGCACTGGTGCGCGTAACGCTGCAAAAACAGCGTCGAAATGGCGCCGCCCATGGAGTGCGCAAGAATATACCGCTTGCGCCAGGGGCCGGGCTGAACGTCCTGCTGCCAGAACGCGGCAAAATCGTCGACGTAATCGCTGAAGCGATCGACGTGCCCACGGTGCGTGTCCGGCAGCATACGTCCGGACAGCCCCTGTCCACGATGGTCGATGATCAGGACATCGAACCCCATATGGACCAAGTCATAGGCCAGCTCGGCATATTTAACGTAGCTTTCAATACGCCCAGGGCAGACCACTATCACCCGGTCATTTTTTTCATTTCGGAAACGAACGAAACGCACCGGGACGCCCCCGATGCCCGTAAACTCATCTTCCTCACGCTGCCGCCAGAAATCGGTCAGCGGCCCCATAGAGAAAGCAGCAAAAGCGTTTTCTCGTGTTTCCCAGTCCTTTTTCTGCTGAAACATTGGGTTTCCACTCACGTAATCCAGGGAATATCGTTTTTTTCGTCACCGGTCACAAAATGACTCAATAATAGCGTATTGTGGCATAAAAATAGACGGTTCGGGAGTTTCAAATGACCTTCGAATGGTGGTTCGCCTACCTGCTGACATCCATTATCCTCAGCCTTTCTCCGGGTTCGGGTGCCATTAACACCATGACCACCTCCATCAACCACGGCTATCGCGGTGCGGCGGCGTCGATTGCCGGTTTGCAGACCGGGCTGGGCATTCATATTGTGCTGGTCGGGATCGGTCTGGGGACCCTGTTCTCCCGCTCCGTGCTGGCCTTTGAGGTGCTGAAATGGGCCGGGGCAGCGTATTTGATTTGGCTCGGCATCCAGCAGTGGCGCGCGGCAGGCTCCATCAACCTGAATACGCTCGCTCAGACGCAAAACCGCGGCCATCTGTTTAAGCGCGCGGTGTTCGTCAACCTGACCAACCCGAAGAGCATCGTTTTCCTCGCCGCGCTGTTCCCGCAGTTTATCGTTCCGCATCAGCCCCAGGTGATGCAGTACGTGGTGCTCGGCGCGACCACCATTATCGTCGACATCATCGTGATGATTGGTTACGCGACGCTGGCGCAGCGAATTGCGGCGTGGATTAAAGGGCCTAAGCAGATGAAGGCCCTGAATAAAGTCTTTGGTTCGCTGTTTATGCTGGTTGGCGCGCTGCTTGCGTCAGCGCGTCACGCTTAGCGAGAAATGATGAGATGAATGCCGAAGCCGGCGAACAGCGCGCCGGCGAAGCCGTCAATCCACTTCGCGATACGCTGGTAGCCGCGGCGCATTGCCGGTAAGGCGAACAGGCTGGCTACGATGGTAAACCAAGCAAAGGTTTCAACGACGATCAGCAGGAAGATGCCCCAGCGTGCGCCCGCACCGACGCTATCGCCGACAAACAGCGAGAACACCGAGCCGAAATAGATAATCGCTTTTGGGTTCGCCAGATTGGTCAGCAGCCCTTTTACAAAGCTGCGGCCGCCCGTTGCCAGCTCCACCTTTGGCTCTTGCGGTTTTTTCTCTTCTTTCTTCAACGCCCCGCGCAGCATCTGGTAGCCCATCCAGCACAGGTACAGCCCGCCGCCGACCATAATGATGTTATGCAGCCAGGCCATCTTCGCCAGGATAAGGTTCAGACCGAGCAGCGCAACGGCCGCCCAGACCATAACGCCCATGGTGATACCGAGCACGCCCATCATCGCCTCTTTGCGGGAGCGGCTGACGGCCGTTTGTGATACGAAGAAAAAGTCCGGGCCGGGGCTCATCAGCGCAACGATGTGCACTAACGCCACGGTGAGAAATAGCATTAACATAATTAGCTCGCGGGGAAATAATTTAGTGAGTCATCATCCTGGCACTTTTTCGCCCGGCTGACTACTCCTCATCATCACCGTCGGCGTGAGAGCGGATGAGCGCCATAAACTCTTTACCGAAGCGCTCCAGCTTGCGCGTTCCCACGCCGTTGACGCTGAGCATTTCGCTGGCGCTGAGCGGCATCTGCTCGGCCATCTCAATCAGCGTCGCGTCGTTGAACACCACGTAAGGCGGGATGTTTTCTTCGTCGGCGATGGCCTTACGCAGCTTGCGCAGTTTGGCGAACAGCTTGCGGTCGTAGTTGCCGCCGTAGGATTTCTGCATCACGCGTGGCTTCAGGGCGATGACGCGCGGCACGGCGAGCTTGAGTTCAACGTCACCGCGCAGGACCGGACGCGCCGCCTCGGTCAGCTGCAGGGCGGAGTGCTGGGCAATGTTCTGCGTGGCGAAGCCGAGGTGGATCAGCTGGCGAATGATACTCACCCAGTGTTCGTGGCTCTGCTCCTTGCCAATACCGTAGACCGGCAGCTTGTCGTGGCCCATATCGCGGATACGCTGGTTATTGGCCCCGCGCAGCACCTCCACCACGTAGCCCATCCCGAAGCGTTGATTCACACGGTAAATGGTCGAGAGCGCTTTACGCGCGTCCATCAGGCCATCGTACTGTTTCGGCGGATCGAGGCAGATATCGCAGTTGCCGCACGGCTCCTGGCGGCCTTCACCAAAGTAGTTGAGCAGTACCAGACGGCGGCAGGTTTGCGCTTCGGCAAACGCGCCCATCGCGTTGAGCTTGTGGCGCTCGATATCCTGCAGCTGTCCCTGCGGCTTCTCTTCCAGACAGCGGCGCAGCCACGCCATATCGGCCGGATCGTAAAACAGCATCGCTTCCGCAGGCAGACCGTCACGCCCGGCGCGGCCGGTTTCCTGATAGTAGGATTCGATATTGCGCGGGATGTCGAAGTGCACCACAAAGCGCACGTTGGGCTTGTTGATCCCCATCCCAAACGCCACCGTTGCGACCACGATCTGCAGGTCGTCACGCTGGAATTTCTCCTGCACGTCGGCGCGGATGTGGTTCTCTAATCCGGCGTGATAGGCGGCGGCGCTAAAGCCGCGGTTTTGCAGACGCGCGGCGGTGTCTTCCACCTTCGCACGGCTGTTACAGTAGATGATGCCGGACTTGCCGCGCTGCTCCTGGACGTAGCGTAGGAGCTGATCCAGCGGCTTGAATTTTTCCATCAGCATATAGCGGATGTTAGGGCGGTCGAAGCTGCTGACCTGAATATAGGGGTCGTTCAGCCCGAGCAGACGAACGATGTCCAGACGGGTGGTGTCATCCGCCGTGGCGGTAAGCGCCATAAACGGCAGCTCGGGGAAGCGCTGACGCAGCTGGCCGAGAGCGGCGTATTCCGGGCGGAAATCGTGCCCCCACTGGGAAATACAGTGCGCTTCATCCACCGCCAGCAGGACCGGGTTCCAGTGCGCCAGGTGATCGAGGAAGTTATCCAGCATCAGGCGTTCCGGCGCGATATACAGCAGGCGGATCTGCCCGGTACGACAACCGGCCATCACCTCTTGCTGCTGCTCCCGGGTTTGGGTCGAGTTGAGACAGGCCGCCGCCACGCCGTTGGCGAGCAGCTGGTCAACCTGGTCTTTCATCAGAGAAATAAGGGGGGATACCACGACCGTCAGGCCGTTAAGCACCAGCGCGGGCACCTGATAACAGAGGGACTTGCCGCCACCGGTCGGCATCACCACCAGGCAATCACGACCTTCCAGCACCGTTTCAATGATGGTTTCCTGGCCGGGGCGGAACTGCTGGTAGCCAAAGGTTTCATGCAAAACCTGTTTAGCCAGCGACTCCTGATTCAATACTTCCGCCTGCGCCACGTTAACCCCATATGCCAGAAATGAAACAGGCGCTATTTTCAGCGCCTGAGAGAGAAACTTCAACGTTTAACGCAAAAACATTCGAACAGCCTAGAGAATATCGTTCAGCATCACGCCCACGCCGACGCGGGTCTGGTTGAAGTTGTAATCGATAAGCGACTCGCCGTAACCGCTGTACACCTGCGTATAGATACGGACATGCTTCGTCATTGGATAGCTTAAGCCCACTTCCGCACCGCCGTAGCCGGTGTTCCAGTTGTACTGGCCTTTGGCGCTGAGCACGGCATCACCCAACTGATAGCCGACTTTGAGCTGGTAGTAGCCCATATATTTGGTGATATCCGGGTTGTCATCGGTTTCGCCCACCACATACCATGGCTTCACTTCCACCATCCAGTTACCGTTCTGCGCCATCAGACGCGTATAGGCACGGTTCCAACTGCGCGAGGTAGGATCAGAGCGACCGTTGGAATCGTGGTTAAAGCCCACTTCGACGTCACGAAGCGTCCAGCCCGCAAACTCATAATCCGTTGCAAAACCGAGGAACAGCTGCGGCTCATAGTTGGTTTCACGGAACGGCGAGGACTCTCCGCTGTTAGAGAGCTGCCACCAGGATTTCTGCGTGTAAGACGCCCCGAGCACCGAGTTCGGCCCCAGAATACCGCGCCAGAACGGGAACGCCAGGCTGAGCTGGAACTTCACCTCATCTTTACGCGCATTATCAGACCAGTTATAGGAGCTTATCGCCTCTTTGTTAAGATCGCTGGTCTGGGTGTAAATCACGTAGTTGGTGTCATACGGATAGAGCGTGAACGGATTGTCATGCTCCTGAAGAAGGTTCGCGATAATGCTACCGTGAACGGCAGGTTTATCATGCACCTCTTTGATCGTCGCTTCCTGCGCATATGCTGTGAGGGGCAGCGCAACCGCCGCCAGTAACCAGGCCAGATACGTCCGCATCGGTGGTGTTCTCCTGCAAAAGAGTAAAATTAGCTGAATAGTTATGTGGCGAACATTCTACAGACTTCTGCGACAACTGCTGCATCCTCGTTTCTGAAAGTGGAATTCCTTGTTGCTGAGGCATAAAATCAACATTTCGTTAACAATAAGGATGTGATGCCTCATGTCAGCCATGCTTACCGCCGAAGAAGTGTTAAAACTCGTGGGCGAGATTTTTGTTTACCATATGCCGTTTAACCGCGCGCTGGGACTGGAGCTGGAGCGTTACGAGAAAGATTTTGCCCAGCTGAGCTTCAACAACCAGCCGATGATGGTGGGTAACTGGGCGCAAAGCATTTTGCACGGCGGCGTGATTGCCTCCGCGCTGGACGTGGCGGCAGGTCTGGTCTGCGTGGGCAGCACGCTGACCCGCCATGACACCATCAACGAAGACGAACTCCGCCAGCGTCTGGCGCGCATGGGCACCATTGATTTGCGCGTCGACTATCTTCGCCCGGGGCGCGGAAATCGCTTTACCTGTACCAGCAGCCTGCTGCGCGCGGGAAATAAAGTTGCCGTGGCGCGCGTTGAATTACACAACGAAGAGCAGGTGTATATCGCCAGCGCAACCGCCACTTATATGGTGGGTTGAGGCGGAAAAATCGGGTAAAATTAATTCACTTTTTTGTAACGGATTTTCCCGATGGATGCTAAACAGACGCGGCAGGGCGTTTTACTCGCCCTTGCCGCTTATTTTATTTGGGGTATCGCCCCGGCGTATTTCAAGCTTATCGCCTACGTTCCGGCCGATGAGATCCTGACTCACCGCGTTATCTGGTCATTCTTCTTTATGATTGCACTGATGAGCCTCAGCCGTCAGTGGTCGGGCGTCAAAACGCTGCTGCAAACCCCGAAAAAGATTTTCCTGCTGGCGCTCTCCGCGGTGCTGATTGGCGGCAACTGGCTGCTGTTTATCTGGGCGGTGAATAACCATCACATGCTCGAAGCGAGCCTGGGGTACTTCATTAACCCGCTGGTGAATATCGTGCTGGGGATGATTTTCCTCGGTGAGCGCTTCCGCCGGATGCAGTGGGTGGCGGTGATTCTGGCCTTCTGCGGCGTACTGGTGCAGCTCTGGACCTTCGGCTCGCTGCCGATTATTGCCCTCGGCCTGGCGTTCAGCTTTGCGTTCTACGGCCTGGTGCGTAAGAAGATTGCGGTGGAAGCGCAGACGGGGATGCTGTTTGAAACCCTGTGGCTGCTGCCCGTGGCGGCGATTTATCTCTTCGGCATCGCCGACAGCGCCACCAGCCATATGGGCAGCAACCCGTGGTCGCTGAACCTGATGCTGATGGCGGCGGGCGTGGTGACCACCATTCCACTGCTGTGCTTCACCGGTGCCGCGACGCGCCTGCGTCTCTCCACGCTGGGCTTCTTCCAGTACATTGGCCCGACGCTGATGTTCCTGCTGGCGGTGGTGTTCTACGGTGAGGTGCCGGGGGCGGATAAGATGGTGACGTTCGCCTTTATCTGGGTGGCGCTGGCAATCTTTGTTGCGGATGCGATTTATACCCAGCGCAGGGTGCGCAAAGGGTTGTGATGTTGCCCTCACCCTAACCCTCTCCCACTGGGAGAGGGAATTCGATCGTAGGGCGGGTTAGCGAAGCGCCACCCGCCAGATTTTTACAGCCAGTTCCGGCGCTTAAAGTACAGATACGGCGCCAGCCCCGCGAGGATCATGAAGATAATCGCCCCCGGGTAGCCAAAACTCCACTTCAGCTCCGGCATAAACTCAAAGTTCATCCCGTAGCTGGACGCCACCAGCGTCGGCGGCAGGAACACCACGGACACCACCGAGAAGATCTTGATGATGCGGTTCTGCTCGATGTTGATAAAGCCCATCGCCGCCTGCATCAGGAAGTTCACCTTCTGGAACAGAGATTCGTTGTGCGGCAGCAGGGATTCGATATCGCGTAAGATCTCACGCGCCTGCTCCAGCTGACCGCCCGGCAGACGCGCCTTGCGCACCAGGAAGTTCAGCGCGCGCTGGGTATCCATCAGACACAAGCGCACCTTCCAGCCGATATCTTCCAGCTCCGCCAGCGTGGAGAGCGCTTCGTCGTATTCATCGCCCTGATGGCCTTCCATGATCACGCGGCTCAGCTTTTCCAGATCGCTGTAGATGTTTTCAATTTCGTCCGCCAGCTGTTCAATTTTGGTCTCGAACAGATCGAGCAGCAGCTCGTAAGCGTTACCGTCCACCATTGCCTGGCTGCGGGCGCGCATGCGGTAGAGGCGGAATGCCGGCAGCTCGCGCTCGCGCAGGGTAAACAGACGGCCGTCGCGAATGGTAAACGCCACGGTGGAGTTACCCGCGTGGTCTTCCGCATCTTCAAAGAAGAAGAAGGAGTGAATATGCAGACCGTCTTCGTCTTCAAAAAAACGCGCGGATGCTTCGATGTCTTCCAGTTCCGGGCGGGTTGCCAGGCTTTGCCCCAGTTCAGATTGTACGCGAAGGCGTTCATCGTCGTCCGGCTCGACCAGATCCACCCATACGGCATCAATGAGGGGCTGTGACTCTTCGGCTTCAAGCCGAGTCAGTCGGTTATTTTCGAGTTGAAATGCGCTCAACATGACCGGGACTCCCAATGCAAAAAATATCGGACAGTTCGGTGGGCACACAGAAACAAATTGGGTTTCAGACCATTAAACAGCCTGACTCAGCGCGACGGGAATAATGCAGGTCGCTGACAACCACTAAGGCCATCAGCAAGAGGAGATAGCCTTAGGAGTTGTTCCTGGATGACAGGGAATTGAGCCAGTATCTACTGGGTGTGTCCAAGGCGAATGTCCTCTTAGCGTAATCGTGCGCGCATGTTACGCCAGCTATAACTGTGGCGTCAACACGCAACGGAACGCTGAAGGGCATTAATTGACCTTCGCTGTATAAGGCTAGCAGATTATTACAAAATAATGATATTTTTCTGAATGTTAGACTGTTTCCAGCTTCGCATAGGCCGCCACCAGCCATTTGATCCCCTGCCCCTGGAACGCCACCTGCAGACGGCTGTGCTCGCCGCTGCCTTCCAGATTCACAATGGTGCCTTCGCCAAACTTCGAATGGCGCACGCGCTGGCCTAGCTTGTAGCCGGTGTCGGTTTCCGCAATCGGCGAGCCCATGCGCTGATGGCTGACCGGACGGCTGATGCTCGCCCGCAGACGCACCTCTTCCACGCACTCTTCCGGCAGTTCGCCTATAAAGCGCGATGGACGGTGATAAACCTCTTTGCCGTACAGACGGCGGGTTTCGGCGTAGGTTAGCGTCAGCTTTTGCATCGCGCGCGTCACGCCCACGTAGGCCAGACGACGCTCCTCTTCCAGACGTCCGCCTTCATCCAGCGACATCTGGCTCGGGAACATCCCCTCTTCCATCCCGACAATAAACACCTGCGGGAACTCCAGGCCTTTGGCGGAGTGCAGGGTCATCAGTTGAACCGCATCCTGCCAGGTGTCCGCCTGCCCTTCACCCGCTTCCAGCGCGGCGTGGGAGAGGAACGCCTGCAGCGGCATCAGATCTTCGTCTTCTTCGTTGTAGCTGAACTGGCGCGTTGCCGTGACCAGTTCCTCTAAGTTCTCAATACGGGTCTGGCCCTTCTCGCCTTTCTCCTGCTCGTACATGGTTCTCAGGCCGGAGTCTTTAATCACCCGGTCGGTCTGCACGTGCAGCGGCATGTCGGCGGTTTCCTGCGCCAGAGCGTCAATCAGCTCAAGGAAGCGCTGTAATGCGCTGGCGGCACGTCCGGCGAGCGCTTTTTCCTGCAGCAGCTCGCGGCACGCCTGCCACAGCGTCAGCTGGCGATCGCGCGAGGCCTGACGCACAACGTCCAGCGTGCGGTCGCCAATCCCGCGGGTCGGCGTATTGACCACGCGTTCAAACGCCGCGTCGTCGTTACGGTTCGCAATGAGGCGCAGATACGACAGCGCATCTTTGATTTCCTGGCGCTCGAAGAAGCGCATGCCGCCATAAATGCGGTACGGCATGCTCACCTGCAGCAGCGCCTCTTCCAGCACGCGCGACTGGGCGTTGCTGCGGTAGAGAATGGCGCACTGCTCCAGCGCGCCGCCGTTGTCCTGCCAGGTTTTGATGCGGTTCACCACGAAGCGGGCTTCGTCGAGCTCGTTGAAGGCGCAGTAAATCGAAATCGGTTCGCCGTCGACGCCGTCGGTCCACAGCTTTTTACCCAGACGCCCGTTGTTGTTTTCAATCAGGGCGTTGGCCGCGCTCAGGATGTTGCTGGTTGAACGGTAGTTCTGCTCCAGACGGATGGTTTCCGCGCCGGGGAAATCGTTGAGGAAGCGCTGGATATTTTCTACCTGCGCCCCGCGCCAGCCGTAGATCGACTGGTCATCATCGCCCACGATCATCACCTTGCCGGTATCACCGGCCAGCAGGCGGATCCACGCGTACTGGATGTTGTTGGTATCCTGGAATTCGTCCACCAGGATATTGGTGAAGCGTTCGCGGTAGTGCTGCAGGATGTGCGGCTTGTTGAGCCACAGCTCGTGGGCGCGCAGCAGCAGCTCGGCGAAATCCACCAGACCGGCGCGATCGCACGCTTCCTGATAGGCCTTGTAAACGTTCTGCCAGGTCTGCTCGACCGGGTTGCCGAAGCTCTGAATGTGGTGCGGGCGCAGCCCCTCGTCCTTCTGGCCGTTGATGTACCACATCGCCTGACGCGGCGGCCACTGCTTCTCGTCGAGGTTCATCGCCTTGATCAGGCGCTTCAGCAAGCGGAGCTGGTCTTCGCTGTCGAGGATCTGGAAATCCTGCGGCAGGTTGGCGTCCATATGGTGCGCGCGCAGCAGGCGGTGCGCCAGGCCGTGGAAGGTGCCAACCCACATGCCGCCCTGGCTGGTGCCCATCAGCTGAGCGATACGGTGGCGCATCTCTGCTGCCGCCTTGTTGGTAAACGTCACCGCCATGATGGAGTACGGGGAGCAGTTCTCCACGCTCTGCAGCCAGGCGATACGGTGAACCAGCACGCGCGTCTTACCACTGCCCGCCCCAGCCAGCACCAGCATGTTGGTGCGCGAGGCGGCAACCGCGTCACGCTGTTTGTCATTAAGGCTGTCGAGCAGGTAAGAAACGTCCATTGGCACCGTCACATAGTATTCAGGAACACAGCGAAGCGCCCGGTGGCGCTTCGCTTACCGGGCCTACAACTGCAAACCCCTGGTAATTTATACAATATTACTGGTGATTATATCAGCGTCGTGAGGGATGCCAACCGTGAAATTTCCACGTGCGGCAGAAGACGGCTGTCGGTTGCGGTCATCAGCTCCGCATTTTCCGGCTTGATCCAGCAGGCCTGCATCCCGCAGCGAATAGCACCGGCCACGTCCGTGGTCAGGTCATCCCCCACGTGCAGAATGTTACCCAGCGGCAGGTTAAGCTTATCCGCCGCCAGATGGTACATATCATTAAACGGCTTCGCGCGCCCGTGCGGGCCCGCGCGCAGCACAAATTCAAAGTAATCGCTGAGGCCAAACAGCTCGGGCTGGGCATTGCCGTTGGTGATGGCCACCAGCGGCCACTTTTCGGCAAGCTTCGCCAGCGTGTCGTGGGTCTCCTGCGGCACGTCGATACGACTGCGCCATTTGGCAAAGTTTTCCATGGCCGCTTCGGCACCGATGGCCGCGTCCTGCGCGCTCAGGCCGGCATTAAGCATCGCCTGCTCAACCGCACGACGACGCCATTCGGTCACGTCGTGGTAAATGTCCGGCTCGGTCTCCCGCAGGGACTGACGCAGCTTCTGAAAGTCCTTGTTCTGTATCGCTTTCAGCGCGGGATGGTAGTTCTGCACAAACGCCAGCGACTCCTGCTCGGTACGCAGGATCACCTCGCGGTTGTCGTAAAGGGTGTCATCAAGGTCAAACGTCAGGGCCGAGATCTGACCAAGTGGGCGGTAAAAACGCATTATTTCCCCCGTTTGGCGCGTGGATGCGCCGCGTCATACACCGAGGCAAGGTGTTGGAAGTCTAAGTGGGTATAGATTTGTGTGGTCGACAGGTTCGCGTGGCCAAGCAGTTCCTGCACGCCGCGCAGATCGCCGCTCGACTCAAGCATGTGTGTCGCAAAGGAGTGGCGCAGCTTGTGCGGATGAACGTGGCTGTTCAGCCCCTGCTTAATGCCCCACTCCGCAAAGCGCTTCTGCACGTTACGCGCCGAGATCCGTTTGCCGAGCTTCGACAGGAACAGCGCATCCTCTTCGCTGCCAAACAGCCCGCGCAGGTCAAGCCAGTGCTCAATCCAGGAAACCGCATTGCGGCCAATCGGCAGGCGGCGCTCTTTGCTGCCCTTGCCCATCACCCACACTTCACCGGACTCCAGATCGAGGTGTTTGATATCAAGATTAACCAGCTCGGACAGACGCAGCCCGGCACCGTACATCACCTCCAGCATCGCGCGGTCGCGCACGGCGAGCGGATCGTTAAGGTCGATATCCAGCAGGCGGTTTACGTCGTCAACGTCGATATTTTTAGGCAGATGGCGCGGCGCTTTCGGCGTGGCGATCCCCTTTGCCGGGTTGGCTTTTAAGCCCCCCTGGCTGACCAGCCAGTCGAAGAAACTGCGCAGCGCTGAGAGCCTGAGCGCCAGGCTTGCCGGGCTGAGATTTTTTTTACGGCTACGCACGACGAACCCGCGTACCGTCGCAGCGTCACATTGTTGCCAGCTTTTCAGGCCGATTTCGTCGGCGATCTGCATGATGGCATCAAGCTGACGCTGGTAGTTAAGCAGGGTAATGGGGCTAAGCTGACGCTCCACGCCCAGATAGCGCAGAAAGCGCGAGACGTCAGTGGCGAGCAGTCCGTCCATCATACGCGCTCAATCCAGCGCTCCAGCAGCTCGGGCAGCATCAGGGCGATCTCCTGCAGCAGGTGCGTGGCTTGCCCCTGCTCATAGTGATGCGCATCGCGGCTGGTAAATAACATGACTCCCAGATCGCCATCGCGCCCCATCAGCGACATCGCCACCGAGCCAATCGCTTTGGCTTCCGGTAACACCACCAGCAGCTCAGGCCCGTTCAGCGGCCCCAGATAGTGGTGCTCATGGCCCAGACGCTGAATGCGCAGCGGTTCAAACGCCTGACGGCTGAGCGCCAGATGGGTGAACCCCGACGGTGCGCCAATGCGCCAGCGGTCCGGGAACAGGCGAATCGTCGCGCCCGCCAGCCCAAGCTCACGAGCCCAGCGGTGGAAGCGGCTGAGGAACTCGTCAAGACTGTGCGCCGACGCCAGACGCGCCTGCAGGTGCAGCAGACGATAGAACAGGCTTTCGTTGGTGCTGGCCTGCTCCATCAGCAGCGTCATATTCTCTTCAAGCTGATTGATGTGGTTGCGCGAGCGCGCCATGTGCCATTCGACCAGCGACACGGTCCCGCGAACCGGATGCGGCACGCGCATCTCTTCGACGACGCGTGCATTACGAATAAAAAACTCAGGATTGCGCAGCAGATAATCAACAACAGCTCTGTCGTCCAGTTCCGTCACTGTTTCCTGCAGTTCTTCCCCTGGTTGTTTCATAGATGGATAAACCCGTCATAGACATGTGCCGCCGGGCCAGTCATATACAGTGGATGACCCGGTCCTTTCCAGGCGATATCAAGCCGACCGCCCGGTAATTCCACGCGAACCTCTTCAGCCAGTAACCCCTGAGAGATGCCAACGGCCACCGCAGCACAGGCGCCGCTTCCGCAGGCCTGAGTCTCGCCCGCGCCGCGCTCGTAAACCCGCAGGCGAATGTGCTCGCGCTTCACCACCTGCATAAAGCCGATGTTCGCGCGCTCCGGAAAACGTTCATGGCTTTCCAGCACCGGGCCGAGCGTTTCGACCGCGGCGGTTTCCACATCATCAACCTGAATCACGCAGTGTGGGTTACCCATTGAGACGACGCCGCACAATACTGTCTGCTCGGCCGCACGCATAATATAGGTCTTTTCCGCTTTGTTTGCGCGAAACGGCACGACGGAGGGCTCGAAGTTAGGCTCGCCCATGTTCACGCGCACCAGCTCATCATCGGTCACGCTGAGCACCATGCGGCCATTGGCCGTGCTGACGCGAATATCACGCTTGTTGGTCAGCCCTTTCAGGCGGACAAAGCGGGCAAAACAGCGCGCGCCGTTGCCGCACTGGTTAACTTCGCTACCGTCCGCGTTAAAAATACGGTAGTGGAAATCGAGGTCGGGATCGTACGGTGGCTCAACCACCAGCAGCTGATCGAACCCCACGCCCAGATGCCGATCCGCCAGGCGACGGATCAGTTCCGGGGAGAAAAACACATTCTGCGTTACCGCGTCGACGACCATAAAATCGTTGCCAAGGCCATGCATTTTAGAGAACTGCATCATTTGCTCCATTGCGCGGGTACAGAACGTTGTCGTCAGAGATTAACCTGAGTCGGGCCACCGTTGTCGCCACGATCGTTAGTATTTGGCGTGGTGGACTCAATGCCGCTTTGCACGGGTTTCGTCGGCGGCGGCGCGGTTTTATCCGCAGGTGGGAAGTACAGTGGTCCCTTCAGTCCGCAGCCAGTCAGGCTAAACAGCGTGATGAGAACGGCAAGCGTTCGGAAAGCGTTTTTCATTATAAAGTTGCCCGTAAGTTCAAATCTGTTTCTATCATCGCAGGAGAAGACACAAAAGCAAGAGTTTGCCGCTTTCCTGCAACGGGAATTATTTAGGGTTATACTGCCGGCATCACGAAAAACAGGAACAAAACCATGAACGACAGTGAATTCCATCGCCTTGCCGACAACCTGTGGATGACCATCGAAGAGCGTCTTGACGACTGGGACGGCGACAGCGATATCGATTGTGAAATCAACGGCGGCATTCTGACCCTGAGCTTCGAAAATGGCAGCAAAATTATTATTAACCGCCAGGAGCCGCTTCACCAGGTCTGGCTGGCCGCGAAACAGGGCGGCTATCATTTCGATCTGAAGGACGGGGAATGGGTTTGCGACCGCAGCGGCGTACCGTTCTGGGATCTGCTGGAACAGGCGGCGACCGCGCAGGCGGGTGAGGCTGTGAGTTTCAGGTAGTTTTGTTGCCGGGTGGCGCTGCGCTTACCCGGCCTACGGGTTCGAGCTGTTGTAGGCCCGGTAAGGCGTAGCCGCCACCGGGCGAGCGAAAAGGCTCAGGAGAAATACTGCTGCAACAGCGGCGCGGTGTCCTGATTGGCAGGCGCGGCAGGCGTTACGGCCTGGGTACGGAACGGGATCACCTGCGTACGTCCGTCGACGTTCACAATCTGGTAGAACTGCGGCAGGTTAAAGTTGATAAAGCTTGAGCCATAGGTGAAACGGTCGTGCGAAGAGGAGTAGAAGCGGCTGACGTCGCGCACCAGCTCCTCTTTACTGCCTTCACAGTGGTGATACACCTCGGCGCGGTTGGTTTCATCCAGAATGTAGATGTTGAACCCGGCATCGTCGCCCGACTCTTCAAAGAAGAACTGAATAATCCCTTCGCTGGCGAATCCGTCCACCACCTGCGGCAGCTTAACGTGGTTGGTTTCCACCTGCACCGACAGGCCATGCAGCTTGTTGTGTGAAATCGCGCCGTAGAACTCGATGGCGTTTTCCAGCTTCTGTACCGACACGTTCAGGCGTTCGAAGAACAGGCCCCAGGTCTGACCGGAAACGCGCAGCGCTTTAAAGCGTCCGGTTTCCTGACGGGTACTGGAGAGACGCAGTTCGATACACTCAGAAACCAGCTGCTGCACGCGGGTACGAATTAAACCGCGCAGGTGCTGGCTGTAGCAGAACACCTCAACGCTGTCCGGCGGTGCGGCATCCTGGTGCATCTTGCCGAGAATCGTTTTCAGCGCTTCGATCATCGCCTGCTCGCCGTTGAAATGCAGGGTACGCACTTCGTTCCACGAGTTGCGGTACAGCAGATCCACGCTGCCTACCAGGCAGTTTTGCTGCTCGCCAAAGCTGAAGACGTCCAGCTTGCGGAAGTCAAAGTGAACCACCTGATTGCGGAAGGCTGCCGTCGGGTCGTATTCCAGGTTGACGATAATCGCCAGATGGCGAATTTCGCACGGGCTGTAGAGCGCTTTCGGCGTTGGGGCGGGCAGACGCAGCGGGAAGTGGTGCGACACATCCGCGACCATCTCCTGCAGCTTAGCGAGATCAACCACCTCGTTGCCTTTGATAAACAGGCGCGTGCGCGAGGTCAGCAGGCCGTTAAACCAGGCCCAGGCCACAAGCTTGTTCAGGTAGCGGTTATACTCCAGCGGCTGATGGCTGATGATTGAGTCCATGCTTGGCGCACGGTTATACAGATACCACCCGGTGCGGTTTGCGCGGCCCGGCGGCACGTAGATAAAGGTCAGGTTCGGTTCTGACAGGTCTGGCGAAATCTGCGGGTTAACCAGGGTGACTTTGCCCGGCAGCGCTTCAAACGCGGCGTACAGCTTACGGGTTAATACCCCGATGTCCTGCGGGCTGGCGGAAACGCTGAGGTTGTTACGGCGCGCAAAGCGGATCAGGTTACGGTAGCTTTGCATCATCGCATCGAGCAGTTCGTTGTGCGCTTCACGCACCTGATCGATTTTCCAGTTGGCCCGGTTGTCGAGCATGGACAGACGCGCTTCGTCCCATCCCCACTCTTTCACTAACTGACTGACCACTTCACGACGCCAGCCCACGCAGGCGCGCTCGCGGCTCAATTTCTCACAGACTTTGAGATAGAAACATCGACGCACCAGGTCAAGACGCGTGGTGTCATCAATGGCTTTCAGGTATTCGGTCACGCGCTCCAGCATCATGCAGTAAGCATCCAGCCCGAAGGAGACGATCTCCCCGTCGTGCAGACGCTGCTTGATATCTTTCGCCAGCAGGCGCGGCGTAGGGTATTCCCAGGAATAGGCTTCCAGCAGCAGCGTTTTCAGCACCGCTTTGTACGGTGAGTCGATACTTTTATAGAGCTGCCAGAGGCTTGCGCCAAAGTACTCTTCGGCTGACAGAGAGCTGAGGCCGCCAAGATCCAGCCATTCGTTTGGCGTCAGTACGCCCTGCGCGTAAAGCGACATGACGTAGTCATCGTAATGCTCTTCTTCTTCGCAAGGGACCATATTCCACAGAATACGCTTCCCGGCCAGACGCACAGCAGTACGGTAAAATTCATCCAGCAGTAAGATGTGCTGAGTCGAGCCGCAGTCCTCACCACCCAGACTGCCGCTTTCGTTATGGCGGAAACGGTTTTCATCAATCAGGAAAAAGCTTACTTCCACGCCGAGCGAGGCCGCCCAGCTCTCCAGCAGGCTGCACTTGCGTTGCAGCAGCTGACGCTCGTCGTTATCGAGCCATGACTGATGGCAGACCCAGATGTCCAGGTCCGAAGAACAGCTTTGCCCTACCGATGAGGTGCTCCCCATAGAGTAAACGCCGGTAATCGGCAGTTCACCTTTTGGAGACTCCTGTGGCGGCATGCCGCGGTAGAGTTCCAGTTCGTTGAGGTAATGCTGTTGGGTTTCATCAGGCGTGAAAAGGCAAATGCCCTGGGGAACGTTACCGTCAAGGTAGCCAGGCATCAGCGGATGGTGATAGTGCAATAATGTCGGCAGCAGACTGTATACCTGCTGGAAAGCAGGGCCCATGGCAGCAAGCGCGCGATCCACACGCAGTTGATTAATGGCATCCAGTCTCTGTTTCAGAGTCTCAATATAGAGGTACAAGACGTATCGCCTGATGTTTCCGGGTGTCGCAAGCTATTCAAAACACGAATAACAGCGGACCCGCAGTATTTCAAAAAGATAACCGTTACCCTTTTTCGCCCTTATCATTTTTGGTGGTAGCGACGAAAAAATGGTCTAAAACGTGATCAATTTAACACCTTGCCGGTTGACCGTAAAGAAAGATGCGCTACATACAAGTGTAGCACCGTTCTGTACGTGTAAATTCCTGAATACGGCTCTGGCTGACGAATACGCCGCCTTGTCCCTCTCACGCTTCATCAACCGTAAAACTGCCATCCCAGAGTCAACAATGTTAGGATGGTTAGCGATTGATAATGACGGTAACAAGCATGTTAGACAATGTTTTGAGAATTGCCACACGCCAAAGCCCCCTCGCGCTCTGGCAGGCACATTATGTGAAGCAGCGCCTTGAAGCCTGCCACAGTGGATTGCGCGTCGAGCTGGTGCCGATGGTCACGCGCGGTGACGTGATCCTCGATACGCCCCTGGCGAAAGTGGGCGGCAAAGGCCTGTTTGTCAAAGAACTGGAACTGGCATTGCTTGAGAACCGCGCCGATATCGCCGTACATTCAATGAAAGACGTGCCCGTCGAGTTCCCGGAAGGGCTGGGGCTGGTGACCATCTGCGAGCGCGAAGATCCGCGCGATGCGTTTGTCTCTAACCACTATGACTCGCTCGACGCGCTGCCGGAGGGTAGCGTGGTTGGCACGTCCAGTTTACGCCGTCAGTGTCAGCTGGCAGAGCGCCGTCCTGACCTGATCATTCGCTCGCTGCGCGGTAACGTCGGCACGCGTCTGGGCAAGCTGGATAACGGCGATTACGATGCCATTATCCTCGCCGTTGCCGGCCTCAAGCGTCTGGGGCTGGAGGAACGCATTCGCGTGGCGTTGCCGCCAGAGCTGTCGCTGCCGGCCGTGGGCCAGGGTGCCGTCGGCATCGAGTGCCGTCTGGACGATGCGCGTACCCGCGAACTGCTCGCACCGCTGAACCATGACGAGACCGCTATCCGCGTAAAAGCCGAGCGTGCGATGAATACCCGCCTCGAAGGAGGATGTCAGGTACCGATTGGCAGCTATGCTGAATTAACAGAAGGTGAGCTGTGGCTGCGCGCGCTGGTGGGCGCTCCGGACGGTTCCCAGATGGTACGCGGCGAACGTCGCGGTAAAGCGCAAGATGCCGAGCAGCTTGGCGTGTCGCTGGCGGAAGAACTGCTGGATAACGGCGCCCGCGAGATTCTGGCTGACGTTTATAATGGAGAGCCCCCTGCATGAGTATTCTTGTCACCCGCCCTTCTCCCGCAGGAGAGCAGTTAGTGAGCCGTCTGCGCACACTGGGGCAGGTGGCCTGGAGTTTTCCGCTCATTGAATTCTCCCCCGGTCGGGAGCTCTCCGCGCTCGCCGACCAGATGAATACCCTTCAGGAAGGCGACCTGCTGTTTGCGCTGTCGCAACATGCCGTGGAATTTGCCCACGCGCAGCTGCAACAGCAGGGGTTGGCCTGGCCACTTGCCCCCCGCTATTTCGCGATTGGCCGCACAACGGCACTGGCGCTGCATACCGTAAGCAGCGCGGACGTTCGTTACCCGTTAGATCGGGAAATCAGCGAAGTCTTGCTACAATTACCTGAATTACAAACTATTGCCGGAAAGCGTGCGCTCATTTTGCGCGGCAACGGTGGCCGCGAACTGCTGGGCGAAACGCTGCGTGAACGTGGTGCAGACGTGACGTTCATTGAGTGCTATCAGCGCTGTGCAAAACACTACGATGGCGCGGAAGAGGCGATGCGCTGGCACGCGCGCGGCATTAATACGCTGGTGGTCACCAGCGGTGAAATGTTACAACAGCTTTGGTCGCTGATACCGCTCTGGTATCGCGAAAACTGGTTACTCCGCTGTCGGCTTCTGGTCGTCAGTGAGCGTCTGGCGAACCAGGCCCGGGAACTGGGCTGGCAGGATATTCGGATCGCTGATAACGCCGACAACGATGCGCTGCTGCGCGCATTACAATAACTCTCAAATGGGAAGCCATAATGACGGAACACGACAAATCCTCCGCCGTGGTTGAAGAGACCAGGGAGACTGTGGAAACGACGCCACAGCCAGAGACGACAGAGAAAACCGCTGAGAAGAAAAACGGCAGCAACAAAACGAGCCTCGCGCTGAGCGCGATTGCCATCGCTATTGCGCTGGCAGCAGGGGTTGGCCTGTACGGCCTGGTGAAGCAACAGGGTGCGAATCAGACGTCCACCAGCGATGCGCTGGTGAATCAGCTCACTGCCCTGCAAAAAGCGCAGGAGACGCAGAAAACCGAGCTGGAAACGGTGATTAAGCAGCAGGCCGCCGCGCTTGCCGAGGCGAACAGCAAACAGGAAGAGCTGGCTAAACAACTGGGCGACGTGCAGCAGAAAGTCGCTACGATTTCCGGTACCGATGCCAAAACCTGGCTGCTCTCGCAGGCTGACTTCCTGGTGAAGCTCGCCGGGCGTAAGCTCTGGAGCGATCAGGACGTCACCACCGCCGCGGCGCTGCTGAAAAGCGCCGATGCGAGCCTGGCAGACATGAACGACCCGAGCCTTATCACGGCCCGTCGCGCGATCACCGAGGACATCGCCAGCCTCTCCGCCGTCTCGCAGGTGGATTACGACGGCATTATCCTCAAGGTGAACCAGCTGTCGAATCAAATTGATAACCTGCAGCTGGCGGATAATAACGACGACGACTCCCCGATGGATTCCGACGGTACCGAGCTTTCCAGCTCCCTGAGCGAATGGCGCATAAACCTGCAGAAAAGCTGGCAGAACTTTATGGACAGCTTCATCACTATCCGCCGTCGCGACGAAACCGCCGTGCCGCTGCTGGCGCCGAACCAGGATATCTATCTGCGCGAGAACATCCGTTCCCGCCTGCTGGTAGCGGCTCAGGCCGTGCCGCGTCATCAGGAAGAGACGTACAAACAGGCGCTGGATAACGTCTCGACGTGGGTCCGCGCCTACTACAACACCGATGATGCGACGACCACCGCCTTCCTCGAAGACATTGATAAGCTGAGCCAGCAGAACATCACCATGAACGTGCCGGATAAGCTGGCCAGCCAGCCGATTCTGGAGAAACTGATGCAGACGCGCGTACGTAACCTGCTGGCGCAGCCGGGCGTACCGGCAGAGCCGTCAGGCGGAGCGGAACCTGCTCCGGTTCCGGCGCCTGAAAGCGCACCACAAGGAGAGTAATGATGCTAAAAGTTCTCTTACTCTTCATCCTGCTGATCGCCGGGATCGTGCTGGGACCTATGCTTGCGGGTCATCAGGGTTACGTCCTGATCCAGACGGATAACTACAACATTGAAACCAGCGTAACCGGCCTGACGATCATTCTGATCCTCGGCGTGGTGGTGCTGTTTGCGATTGAGTGGATCCTGCGCCGCATTTTCCGCACCGGAGCCCACACGCGCGGCTGGTTCGTTGGCCGCAAACGCCGCCGCGCCCGCAAGCAGACCGAACAGGCGCTGCTTAAGCTTGCCGAGGGTGACTATCAGCAGGTTGAAAAGCTGATGTCGAAAAACGCCGATCATGCCGAACAGCCGGTGGTGAATTATCTGCTCGCTGCCGAAGCGGCGCAGCAGCGCGGTGACGAAGCCCGCGCCAATCAGCATCTGGAGCGGGCGGCAGAGCTGGCCCACGGCGACCCGATTCCTGTAGAAATCACGCGCGTTCGCCTGCAGCTGGCGCGCAATGAAAATCACGCGGCGCGTCACGGTATCGATCGCCTGCTGGAAGTTGCGCCACGTCATCCGGAAGTGCTGCGTCTTGCCGAGCAGGCGTATATTCGTACCGGCGCCTGGGGTTCGCTGCTGGACATCATTCCGTCGATGGCGAAGGCCGAGGTGGGCGACGATGAACATCGTGATGAGCTTCAGCGTCTTGCATGGATTGGCCTGATGGATCAGGCGCGCGCCGACCTGGGCAGCGACGGTCTGAAAACGTGGTGGAAGAATCAGAGCCGTAAGACGCGCCAGCAGGTTCCTCTGCAGGTCGCCATGGCGGAACATCTTATTGAATGTGACGATCATGACACGGCTCAGGAGATCCTTCTCGATGGCCTGAAGCGCCAGTATGACGATCGTCTGGTGATGGTGATCCCGCGTCTGAAAACCAATAATCCTGAGCAAATCGAAAAAGTGCTGCGTCAGCAGATTAAAACCGTCGGTGACCGCCCGCTGCTGTGGAGCACGCTCGGTCAGTCGCTGATGAAGCACGGAGAATGGCAGGAGGCGAGCCTCGCCTTCCGCGCGGCGCTGAAGCAGCGTCCGGACGCGTTTGATTACGCGTGGCTTGCCGATACGCTGGACAAGCAGCACAAGCCGGAAGAGGCAGCCGCCATGCGGCGTGATGGGTTGCTGTTAACGCTGCAAAATAACGGTACGCAGCAGTAAATAAAAAGGAGGCCAGATGGCCTCCTTTTTTTATCGCCTTTCTCCTGCTACATTCTTTACACACACATCTGCAAACGAACCCGCCAATGTAACGATGTCTTTTCATTAACCTTTTTTCACACACGCGCACATTTTGCAGCGTGGACTAAATCGTTTTTGAAAGGAAATCTCCATGAACTCGCTTTTGTATGCGCTTATCCAGGCGCTGCGCTGCCACCGCTGGCTGCGCCTGCTTGCCTGTGCTTTTATCTTTTCTTCGCTGGGGAATGGCTTAACCCAGGTCGTGGTCTTCGGTTTGCTGCTGGCGTGGTCAGCCCCGCCCGCTCTGCTCACTCTCGCTTTTCTTTTCGCTACGGTACCAGGGTTCATCGGCAGCATCTTAGGCGAAAAACTGTGCTCGCGCTTTTCGCCGATATCGCTGCTGATACTGACCGAGGTGCTGGGCTTGCTCGCCCTGCTCTTTCCCCTGCTTGGCGTGGGTTATCACAGCGTTGCCGCATTGCTCGCCGTGCAATCCACCGAAGCCCTGCTCAGCGGGATGAGCTGGCCCGCGCTGACATTGCTCTTTAAGCGCGGTCTCAGCGAAGCGGAGCTGCCCGCTGCAACCTGTCTGGAAAATGTGATTTTTGCTTCTCAGGTGTTGTTAGGGACCGGACTCGGCGTGGTGCTGTTTCAGAAGACATCCGTGTTTACCCTGCTGGCTATTGATGCCGCCAGCTTTCTGGGCTCATTAGTACTGCTATGGCTGGCTGGACGCCGGTTTTCTCCGGCACCACATCCCACCGCTATGGAAAGGGGAGTTTCTGCAACATTACGCTGGCAGGCGTTGACCGTTCGGCAAAAACGCAGTCTGCTCATCCTGCCGGCGCTGGCCGCCGTCGGCTCACCGGCCATGGCGCTTCTTCCTGCACTGGCCCAGCAGCTCCGTCCTCAGGATGCGGCGGGCCTTGCTTTGCCTCTACTTTTCGCGAGGAGTCTGGGGCAGCTTTGTGGCCCCCTGCTGCTAAAAAAAGAGAGCCTGACGCGCTTTGCGGCCCACACGCCGCGAATAATCGTTTGCCTGAGTATCTTTCTGGCCGCTTATGGCATGCTGCCGTTTTTGTCCGGGTGGACGATATGTGCGCTGGGGATGATCTTTATCGCGCATCTGGCCTCGAATGTTCTCTTCGCAGCGGGCACGTTTGGGGTACTCAGTAGTTTTTCTCTCACGCAAACCGCTTCGGCCAGCGGTAAAGCCTGGCGCTGGCAAACGCTCAGCGCCTCTCTTTTCACCGGCATTGCAGCGGCGGTGGCTTCAGGGTTTGGCTCCGTACAGGCGCTCTATGCTGTTTCTGCATCGGCCCTGCTGATGGTTGCCCTGATCATGCGCCTGTATCGGGAATAAGGCATAAAAAAACGCCTGCTATAAAAGCAGGCGTTAAAACAGGTCTGTAAGACAACATATTTGGTGCTTCACTCAACGTTGTGTCCATGGTGTCTGATGAGGCCGAAGCGACATCTGTCAGTGGACGATAAGCACCGTAAATGGCTCTGCGTCATTCCTGAGTTTATGAGGCACTAAGGCGAACATAAGAGATGGAATGAGCATCTACACGCATATTATTGCACGTAACGTGCCAACATAACACCCAGAACTTTTACATGACGCAACATTTTAAGATAAAAGGAAATTATTCTGCTAAGCGCCGCCTTAAGCGCTACAACGTAGCGGGAAAAGGCGGGAATATGTCGCCAGGAGGAGACAGCAAAACCCATAAATGGTTATTTGTTTAATTTTCAATGAGTTGGATGTCGCAGGATTGCGACAATGAAAAAGGACGTGGTTGGGGAATAACGACAGGGATGAAGAATCGCAGAAAACAAAAAACCCCGCCGAAGCGGGGTTCAAAATTGGTCGGCGAGAGAGGATTCGAACCTCCGACCCACTGGTCCCAAACCAGTTGCGCTACCAAGCTGCGCTACTCGCCGATGTACTGCTTTTTGAATTTTTAGTTCAATTCATTTAAAAAGTCGTGGTGCGAGGGGGGGGACTCGAACCCCCACATCCAAAGGACACTAACACCTGAAGCTAGCGCGTCTACCAATTCCGCCACCTTCGCAATTCACAACTCTTTCAAATAATGGGGTGGCTAATGGGATTCGAACCCACGACAACTGGAATCACAATCCAGGGCTCTACCAACTGAGCTATAGCCACCACTGTATTCTTTCACGCGGTACTGACTACTTCTCAGACCACCGCAGCTCTAGCGCCGGGACTAAAATGGCGCGCCCGACAGGATTCGAACCTGAGACCTCTGCCTCCGGAGGGCAGCGCTCTATCCAGCTGAGCTACGGGCGCTTAGCGCCGTTGCGGGGCTGGATATTACGTACCTCCGTCCCCGCTGTCTAGTGCTTTTTTGAAAAAAATGCGCGTTTGGTTATGGTTTGCACATTTTGCCGCTTATTCCTCCACTTTCTGCGTGGTGCCGCGGCGACCCAGGCCAAAAAGCTTATATGCGGCCGTCACAGCCGCCAGGAAGATCATCCCGACAAACAGCGACATGCGGGTATCTTCATTAAAGTACATGCCGATTAATACGCAAATCAGGAACGCCATCGTCAAATAGTTCGCATAGGGGAACAGAATTGAGCGGAACGGATGGCTTTCAATCGCTTTTTTATGCGCATGACGGAAACGCAGCTGGCTGATAAGGATAACAAACCACGGCACCATGCCCGGCAGTACGCTGGCGCTGTAGACGTAAACGAACACGCGCTGCGGGTTAGGAATGATGTAATTCAGGCAAGAGCCAATCAGCAGGATTACAATGGAGACCGCCACACCCGCCACCGGTACGCCGGCACGTGAGACTTTACTCATCGCCGCAGGCAGCTGGTTATTCTTCGAAAGCGCATAGAGCATACGCCCGCAGCTGTACATCCCGCTGTTACAGCCTGACAGCGCTGCCGTCAGGACCACAAAGTTGATGATACCCGCCGCCGCCGTGATACCAATTTTGGCGAAGGTTAATACAAACGGGCTACCCGTCGTGCCAATTTCGTTCCACGGGAAGATGGTCACGATGACGAAGATCGCGCCCACATAGAAAATCAGGATACGCCACAGCACTTTGCCCACCGCGCTACGCAGCGTGACCTGCGGGTTTTTCGCTTCACCGGCGGTAATACCGATCAGCTCCACGCCCTGATACGAGGCTACAACGATACACAGCGCCGTCAGGAAGCCCTTCCAGCCGCCGGCGAAGAAGCCGCCGTTTTCGGTCAGGTTGCCAAAGCCGATAGCGTGTCCACCGTTGCCAAAGCCGAAGAAAATCACGCCCAGACCGACGACAATCATCACGATAATCGTGGTGACTTTGATCATTGCGAACCAGAACTCAATTTCACCGTAAAGGCGCACGGCTGCCAGGTTTGCCAGCGCCACCAGCCCCACGGCAATGAGCGCGGGTATCCACTGGACCATGTCCGGGAACCAGAACTGGACGTAGACCCCTATCGCGGTGATCTCTGAGATGCCCACCGCCATCCACATAAACCAGTATGACCAGGCCGTCAGGTAGCCGAAGAACGGGCTCATATAGCGATGCGCGTAAACGGCGAAAGAGCCGGTTACCGGCTCCAGGAAGAGCATTTCGCCCATGGAACGCATAATGAAGAAAACAAACAGCCCGGCGATAATATACGCCAGTAATACGGAAGGGCCTGCCCATTTGAGCGTGCTTGCGGAGCCCATAAACAGGCCCACGCCGATAGTGCCGCCCAGCGCTATCAGTTCAATATGACGAGCTTCCAGCCCACGCTGTAGCTCCGGTTGTTTCTCTGCCATAGATCCTCGATTGTGTTTGCTGTTTCCCGGCTTAATACCGGGTATTGTTTTTTAGGGGTACTAAAATACGGAGCGAATGGTTTCCTAAAATCTGCCAAATGGCAAACGATGCATTAAAAAAATGAATGCATTGCACAGATTATCAGCAGTTTTGCAGGCAAGTTGCAGCGCGAATAGCATATCGCGCTACATTTTGATTACATTTTGCCGGTGTAATGCCAGGCGAGGTAGCGAAGCAGACGGATCTGTCGTGTAATGCGCGTCGGTTGCGATAGCAGGCGGTACAGCCACTCCAGCCCCAGATTTTGCCAGACCTTTGGCGCACGCTTAACGTGGCCGGTAAAGACGTCGTACGTGCCGCCGACGCCCATATAGAGAGCATCCGGACAGACCAGACGGCAGTCGCGCATCAGGATCTCCTGGCGCGGGGAGCCCATCGCCACGGTGACAATTTTCGCCCCGCTGTCACGAACGCGCTCAAACAGAGCCTGTCGATCTTCCGGTTTGAAGTAACCATCCTGGCTGCCGACAATATTAACATTCCATTGACGACGCAGTTTCTCCTCCGTCTGGGCCAGTATTTCCGGCTTTCCGCCAATCAGGAACACGGGCGTACCCTGCGCACCTGCGCGGGCCATAAGCTGCTCCCAGAGATCGGCCCCCGCCACGCGGGATACATTAGCGTCAGGATACTTTTTACGGATAGAGCGGACCACGCTGATCCCGTCCGCGTATTTAAATTCAGCCGCTTCAATCAGGCTTTTGACTTCCGCATTATCCTCAACCGCCAGCATTTTTTCCGCGTTGATGGCCACCAGCGTACCGGATTTCATCTGGCCGTCGGCGAACAGAAAGTCCAGCGCGTGCTGCATGTCGCGCCAGCCAATAAGCTGCAGGCCACGTAGCGCGTAGCGCGGTGCAGAAATTTTATCAGTCATTACTATCCTTACTCAGACTTGCGACAGCGTTGTGCTGCCCTGCCGCTCGCGCTTGCGCACAAGACCTGCGCTGTCAAACAGCCAGTACAACAGTTTGGCCAGCAACAGGCAGAGGCCGAAAACGACCATGAAGAACACCACGCGCGAAACGAACGAGTCCAGCCCTTCGCGCGCCAGAACGATCATATTGAAAATGGCACCAAAGCAGAAACTGTGCAAAATGGCGGCTTTATAGCGGTTTGTCTCTTCGTTGCCGCGCAGATAAAGCCAGTCGAACCACTTGATAATCAGCCCCACGGCAACTGCACCGGGCAGAATGAACCACGCGCCCCCCATCACCACCAGGGAACCAATCAGCGTTGGCGAGATTGCCAGACCGGAATGGTTGTTCAGCACTTCCCAGGTAAAGTAATTTGCCGTGTTAAGCACCACGCCAGGCCGGTCCGGCCATAGCCAGGAAGGGATAAAGACGTAGAAGTCGCGAACAATCGGCGCCAGCCCCTGGAAATCAATCTTGTCGTAGTTTTGCAGCAGCAATGCCAGATTTTCCCACGGCGAGAAGGTATCACGCGTCAGGTAGAGGAACGTGTAAAACGCCTCATCGCCCGCCACGTTCATCCCGTAGCGCTTCAGCGCCAGCCAGAACATCCCGACAATGCCAAACACGCCTGCCGCAACCAGCATCCACAGCGAGATCCAGCCGCGGATGATGCCGATAAACAGGAAGATGGCGAAGGCGATGATGATGTTCGCGCGCGTGCCGCCCACAATCATGTAGGTCAGAATGCCAAACGCGACGGTGCTGACCAGAAAGAACAGCCACGCTTTGCTGTCCTGACGCAGGAAAAAGACCACCAGCATCGCCGGAATGAAGAAGTAGAAGAAACGCTTAAGCGCCACGCCCGAGACTTCGGCCGAAAAAATCTGGCTGTAGGAGTGGAGCTTAAACAGCAGAAAGCCGTTATGCATGAAGAAGATACCGACGCTGACCAGGGCGATGGTCATCAGCATCACCCACGTCAGGTGGGTTTCCACCCGATTCATGGTAAAAAGCGGCCGACGCGGGACTGCAGCCTGCGCTGAACGCAGACGCGTTTTATAGGTGACGTAGTAGACGGCATAGAAGCAGGTCGCCGCCAGAAGCGCCTGGAGCAGGATTTCCGGCGGTGCGACGCTCACGTCAAAACGGAAGACCAGAATGCTGGTCAGCGGGAAGCCGAAAAAGAAGGTCAGCAGAAACAGTAACGAGAAGAATACGTTAAAGTTGAACCGCACCCGGCGGAATTCAAACCAGGTAAGCGTGGCGATAAACAGGGCGCTCAGAAGCCAGACAACCAGTAAGCCGCTGAATTGCAACTGACTCATGCTTTGTCTCCTGAAGCGGTACGCAGCGCGCGGCGCCACGGCGTGAGGTAATTCGGGCTGAAAAAATCGATGCTATTTTTATCCACCAGCGTGAGCTGGCGTTGGGCTTCCCGTACCACCTCGACATTCAGCGTGTCTGAGGTAAACAGCACCGGAATATGCTGCTCGGCCATGTCCTGCCAGAACGGGTTGTCGCGGTTGAGCACGCACGGTACACCCGCCTGAATCAGCAGACACAGCGTGCCGATTCCCTGCTGTCGGGCGAAGATGAAATAGCCAAGATCGCATTTTCTCAGCAGCGCAAGATACTCATCAAATTCCAGCCTATCGCTGAGGATGTGCAGATTTTCTGCACTAAACAGCGCAAGTCCCTGCTGGCGAACCTCAGCAATATAGGCGTCGTTGTTGGCAGGATAGCCCATCGGCACCACCACGTTCACCGTGTCGCCAAACTGCTGATGCACCGCCCTGAGCGCCGCGACGTGTTCGTTACTGCGATCGCCGGAATTCCCCACCAGGATCGTTAGCTTGCCTTCACGCACCGCGTCATTCGCCATGGCGTTCAGCGCCGGATCCATGCGGGTTGGGAAATAGAGTAGTTCTCCGCGCACGTTCGGGTGCTGTTTAGCAAAATAGTTGAGATCGCCACGGGTGGCAAACACACAGCCCACGCGCCCCTGCGCCATGCGGCGCAGCGGATAGAAAAGACGGAATTTCCAGCCGCGGGAGACTTCGTAGAGATCGGCTCCCCAGATATGCCAGCTGCACTGGGAGGGTTTAATCCCCCCGCTGAGCAGCGCCAGCCACAGGCCGGTATTGAACTGCCCGTGGAAAAAGAAACGTTGCTTACGATCCGCCTTGGCTCTGGCAACGACCGCCTTCGCCAGCGCGGCCTTATCCGGCCAGAAGCGAATCGTCAGCGCCGGAAACGCCTCGCTCAGGCCCTTATCCTGACCTGCAACCATAAACTCACGCGCATCAGGATTACCCGATGCGAGCTCGTCGTTGAAGAACCGCAAAACGGTCTGGTTATGGTGTGGGATATCCGATCCCAGGATGTGAATCAGTGCAGTCATGCGCGTTTACGCCACAATAAAAATACGCCGCAACAGGCAGCGAAATAAACGATATAGGTTGCCATGTAGGCCTGAGCCGCCCCCAGCGCACCGTGCGCGGGTATCAGCCAGTGTGAAAATGCTGTCAGTAACGCAAACTGGCTAATTTCCGCCAGGATATACATCCGCAGGGACGCTTTTGCAATCACCAGATAGCCGAAAACGTAAGCACCCACTTTCAGCACATCACCCACCAGCTGCCAGGCAAAGAGATCGCGCATGGCGGTGAACTTCGCCGAGAACAGCAGCCAGATAGCGACATCGCGCAGTAGCCAGACGGTAAAGCTGGCCGCCGCGACGGCTGGCAGCACAAAGCGCAGCGATCGGAAAATCTCACGGGTAATATCCTGTCTGGACGTCAGACGCGATAAGGTTGGCAGCAGGTAAACGCTAAAGGAAGCCGTAATAAACTGGAGATAGGCGTCGGAAATACTGCTTACGCCCTGCCAGATCCCCACTTCATCCCAGCTATAATGCGCCGCCAGCAAATTTCGCATCATCACGTAGGCTACCGGCAGCGTGACGGAGGTGATGAGCGCCATCAGGGTAAATTTACCCAGCTGGCTGGCAAGCATCGTGTCCCATTGCGGTTTCAGGTAGCTCAGAGGGATGACGCCCCGACGCATCAGCATCAATGCCGCAGGCACAACAACCAGTGCCGGGACCAGCGCCAGCCCCAGCAGTGCGCCTTCATAGCCGCCCAGGCGATAGCAAAAGTAATAGGCAATCACGCCGATGACGCTGCCCAGGATTAAGGCAAGCGCGTTCCCGGCGGCATCACGAAAACCTTTCATCAGCGCCAGCAGCAGGTTAGCCCAGGCAATGCCCATCTGAACCAACGCGACCAGACGCACCAGCCCCTGATAATGGGTGTGCCCGAACAATCCCTGGCTGATGGGCGCCGCCGCCAGCAGAAAGACAATCGCCATCAGGGTCGAAAAACCCGTGACCATCGCCGAAGAGGTACCCACCACCCTGCGCAGCTGAGCCGCATCATCGTGATACTGAGCAACGTATTTGGTGACGCCGTTGAAGATACCGGCGCCGGCCAGCACGCCAAGGACGGTGACAAGCTGGCGGAAATTACCTGCCAGCCCGACACCAGAGGGGCCAAATGAGACGGCCAACAGCTTGACGACCAGTAGCCCGGCGCCAATTTTTACAAGCGTGGACGCGGCGGTCCACACCGATGCTTTTGCCAGAGACATATCAGCCGAAATAACTCAGAAGGGTATTAATCACCGTACGCTGGTTAACAGGCGCGAGGTTGTAGAACAGTGGCAGGCGAAGCAAACGCTCACTTTCTTTCGTGGTGTAACGATCTTCACCCGCGAACGTGCCAAACGCTTCGCCGGCCGGGCTGGAGTGCAGCGGGATGTAGTGGAACACCGCCATAATTTCGGCCTCTTTCAGCCAGGCGATGAGCTCGCTGCGGTCGTCGTTATCGCGCAGCTTGATGTAGAACATATGCGCGTTGTGGACGCAATCTGCCGGGATGGTCGGCAGCTCAATACGCCCGGCTTTGGCCAGAGGCTCAAGCGCATCGTAATACGTTTGCCACAGGGAAAGACGCTGAAGGTTGATACGTTCCGCCGCTTCCAGCTGCGCCCACAGATACGCCGCCTGCAGATCCGCCATCAGATAGCTGGAGCCGATATCGCGCCAGGTGTATTTATCTACCTGTCCCCGGAAGAACTGGCTGCGGTTGGTGCCTTTTTCGCGGATCACCTCCGCACGCTCCACGAGAGCCCGGTCGTTAATCAGCGTCGCGCCACCTTCTCCACCCGCCGTGTAGTTTTTGGTTTCGTGGAAGCTAAAGCAGCCGATGTGGCCGATCGTGCCCAGTGCGCGTCCCTTGTAGGTGGACATCACGCCCTGCGCGGCATCTTCCACCACGAAAAGATTATGTTTTTTGGCGATGGCCATGATGGTGTCCATTTCACAGGCCACGCCCGCGTAGTGAACCGGCACGATCGCGCGCGTTTTGTCGGTGATCGCCGCTTCAATCAGCGTCTCATCAATGTTCATGGTGTCCGGGCGGATATCCACAAAGACGATTTTCGCTCCGCGCAGGACAAAGGCGTTTGCGGTGGAAACGAAGGTATAGCTCGGCATAATCACTTCATCACCGGGCTGGATATCCAGCAGCAGCGCCGCCATTTCCAGCGATGCCGTACAGGATGGGGTCAGCAGCACTTTGGCGCTGCGAAAACGCTGTTCCATCCACTGCTGACAGCGACGGGTAAAACCGCCGTCACCACAGAGTTTGCCGCTGCCCATGGCAGACTGCATATAGTCGAGTTCAGTTCCGACAACGGGTGGTGCGTTAAATGGAATCATCTTGTCACCTGTATAACCAGTAGGCGGTGGCGTCGATGTTGGCACCACTCGCAATATAACGTTTAAGCGCGGCGGTGTTGCCCAGTTGGGTCGCGACCCGCAGCGTCGCAAGCTGTTGCTGCTGCGCCCAGTGCAGCGCCGCCTGCATGAGTTTTTCACCCATGCCGCGCCCGGCTAATAAGCCGATACGCGCCTCGCGCTCGTTGAGCTTACGCAGCGAGACGAACCCCTGGATTTGACCGTCCACTGCACGAAAAACCAGGCAGACGTGGTCAAAGGTGCCTTTGACCGCATTTTCTATCCACTGGGCATAGAAACGTCCGCTATCGTCAGGTGCATACCAGGGCGCACGAAAGCGGCTCTGAGCAAATGCCTGGGCCGCCATCTGCCGCAGCACGGGGATGTCCTGCTCTCTTGCAATTTCCGCGCCGGACGCATCGTGCCGGGTAAGGTTAATGGAAAGGTCTACCTCACCTTCAACCAGCTGAAAGCCGTGTTGCTGGAGCGCATCAAGCAGATCGGCTCGCTCCGCCGGGATCTTAGCCTGCACCCGTTGCCAGGCGATAAAATCCGGTTCAGCCAGCACCGACGCATCATCACGCAGACGCACGATGGCCGACGGCAGGCCGAAAAAGGCACTCTCCCACTGCAGGGACTCGAGCACCCCATTCAGGCTGTTCAACGCCAGACACCTTTGGTATCCACAATATACTGCTGACGAACGGCATCGCCGGACGTTGCTTTAAACTCTTTATGATCCACCAGCAGCACCAGCACGTCCGCCGTCGCCAGCGCGTCGTCCAGCGCCGTCAGCGTGCAGTGTCCCGCCAGTTTTGCCGGCAATTGATGGATATTCGGCTCAACCACCAGCGTTTCACCCTTGTGCCATTCGGCAATCATCTCAGCAATTTCCATCGCCGGGCTTTCACGCAGATCGTCAATATTGGGTTTGAATGCCAGACCAAAGCAGGCAATTTTCAGCTCGCTGGCGCGCTTGCCGCTCTCTGCCAGACAATCCGCTACCGTCGCTTTAACCTGATTGAGTACCCAGTGAGGCTTGCTGTCGTTCACTTCACGCGCGGTGCGAATCAGACGCGCCTGCGCCGGATTTTGCGCCACGATAAACCACGGGTCGACGGCGATACAGTGTCCGCCCACGCCCGGACCTGGCTGGAGAATATTCACGCGCGGATGGCGATTCGCCAGACTAATCAGCTCCCAGACGTTAATCCCCTGATCGGCACAGATCAGCGACAGTTCGTTCGCAAAGGCGATATTGACGTCGCGGAAGCTGTTC
This sequence comes from Enterobacter cloacae complex sp. ESBL7, assembly GCF_041679625.1. Lineage (NCBI taxonomy): Bacteria > Pseudomonadati > Pseudomonadota > Gammaproteobacteria > Enterobacterales > Enterobacteriaceae > Enterobacter > Enterobacter cloacae complex sp. ESBL7. Next base: position 24,737 of record NZ_JBGORN010000014.1, on the reverse strand, counting down.
TCCGTCAGCTTGCACATCTCGGCGGTGCGGGAGTTGGTCACCACGCACTCACCTTCCAGGAAAATCTTGTACAGCGCGCTGGCACGTTCGGAACAGACGGGCGTCATACCGCCAATGACGCGGTCGTTTTTAATCAGTTCGACCATGACCTGACCCGGTAACACGCGCTCCGGACAGTAGGCGATGTTGATATCCGCCTGTTCACCCGCCTGCTGCGGGAAGCTTAAATCAGGGCGCGCGTCGGCCAGCCACTGTGCCATCTGCTCGGTAGCGCCGACCGGAGAGGTTGATTCCAGGATCACCAGCGCCCCTTTCTTCAGCACAGGCGCGATGGATTTTGCCGCCGCCTCGACGAACGCCATGTCGGGCTCGTGGTCGCCTTTAAATGGAGTGGGGACGGCAATCAGATAGGCATCCGCTTCAACTGGCGTCGTGCTGGCACGCAGGAAGCCCCCCTCCACCGCCTCTTTCACCACGCGGTCAAGATCGGGCTCCACAATATGAATCTCGCCACGGTTAATGGTTTCTACCGCCCGTGCGTTGATATCCACACCGACAACCTGTTTCTGACGAGAGGCGAACGCGGCCGCAGTAGGCAAGCCAATGTAGCCAAGACCGATGACAGAGATGGTAGTAAAACTCATAGCGATACCCGATTGTGTTTAAGTGCATGCAAAATACGGCCACAGGCCTGCCCGTCTCCGTACGGATTATGAGCCCGGCTCATCGCCTGATACGCTTCATCGTCATGCAGCAGGCGCGTGACCTCTTCGACGATGAGCTGCGCGTTGGTGCCGACCAGCCGCACCGTACCGGCTTTGACGGCTTCAGGACGTTCGGTCGTTTCACGCATCACCAGCACCGGTTTGCCGAGGGATGGCGCTTCTTCCTGAATGCCGCCGGAATCGGTGAGGATCAGCCAGGCGTGGTTCATCAGCCAGACAAACGGCATGTAGTCCTGAGGTTCAATCAGAAGGACATTTTCGACATGGCCCAGGATCCGGTTAACCGGCTCGCTGACGTTAGGGTTAAGGTGTACTGGATAGACAATTTGCACATCATCGTTCTGCGCGGCGATTTCAGCCAGCGCGTGACAGATTTGCTCGAAACCCCGGCCAAAGCTTTCGCGACGGTGGCCAGTAACCAGAATGGTTTTTTTACCGTTGTGAAGGAACGGATAGCGGGCAGCGAGCTCTTTCTGAAGATCGCTATTTGCCAGGACGCGGTCACGTACCCAAATTAACGCGTCAATGACCGTATTGCCGGTCACAAAGATTTTGTTATCGGCGATATTTTCACGCAGCAGGTTCTGACGGGAGTTTTCCGTTGGCGCAAAGTGGTACATCGCCAGATGACCCGTTAACGTGCGGTTGGCCTCCTCCGGCCACGGCGAATAAAGATTGCCGGTACGCAGACCCGCCTCAACATGCCCCACGGGAATTCGCTGGTAAAACGCGGCCAGGCTTGTCGCCACGGTTGTGGTGGTGTCACCGTGAACCAGCACCACGTCAGGCTTGAATGACTCCAGGATCGGCTTTAGCTCTTGCAGAATACGACAGGTTATTTCCGTTAATCCTTGCCCCGGTTTCATAATATTAAGGTCGTAATCCGGGACGATGGAGAAGAGCGTTAAAACCTGATCGAGCATCTCACGGTGTTGGGCAGTGACGCACACTTTCGCTTCAATATCAGGATCGCAGGCCAGCGCATGAACCAGAGGTGCCATCTTAATGGCCTCCGGCCTGGTGCCAAATACGGTTAGTACTTTCACATCGATTCTCTTCGATTAGGCGATGAAGGCCGCAGCCTTCATCGTAGACGGCGTTCTTAGTTTTTGCGACGACGCGTTAACGCCACGCCAGCGCCCGTCAGTGCGCCTACAATCCCCCACATAATCATCAGGAATGCACGACGCGGACTATCGCGTTTTACAGGTTCTTCAGGCGTTCGCAAATAACGATAGGTCTGAAAACGCGGGTCCAGAGATGGACCTACATTAAGCGTATTGAGCATCGCGCGATTTTGATCGTAATCGAGGTCAAAATCAGGACCGACGGCCTGGAGGTTTTCCAGACGCGCCTGCAACATAGGGCGACCAAGGAGGAACATCTCTGAATCAGGCAGCTCATCGGCCGGCACGTCAGTCTCAGTACGGGAAATATTGCGCTGTTCCGCAATTTTCAGCGCCTGCTCAATGTTATGCACGCGGCGACCGAAAATGGTATTCGCCACCTCTTCCTGACGTTTCACCTGGGCTTTCATCTGGATGGTACGAGCCGCCCAGGCACCTTTAAGCTCTTCGTTAAGATGGCTTGCGGCACGCTGGCTGGCAAACGCGACGTACTGACGCAACAGGTTGTTGGCATCCGGCGCGGTTTCTGCAATCAGCTTGACGCTGTCATTCACGTTACGCAGCGCGTCGCCCGGCATAAACTGAATATTGTTAATCAGATCGTCCAGCAGGGCGGCGTCGGCTTTTGTATTATCAACCCGGCGCTGCTTGTAGTAATCCGTCTGGGACCAGAAATCGCGTCGGGTATCCCACGAAGCCAGCTGCATCACAAACTCTTTATAGGCTTCATCCATAACGGAAGCCTGGTCTGGCGTTGCAAGACTGGCTTTGATGTCCAGGTTACGCAGGAATTGCTGCTGGGAATAATATCCCCCGAGCATGTTAACCGTTGGCTTGTCTGTGATTGCCGTGGCGCTCCACTCTTGTTTTGCAAAGAACGTATAGGCCAGCGCTAACAGTGCAAACCCCAGCGCGATCCCCGCAATCCAAAGTTTGCCTGCCCATAACACGCGAAACAAACCCCGAATATCCAGTTCATTCTCAGTTACCACTGATTTCGCTCCCGCCAACGGTTGAGTCATCATAGTCCCGGTTTTACTTAGTTAATGTTGTATTTTTGCCACTCTTACGACGCATCCTGCGTTTAAGACGTTTAATAAATCGCGCTACTTTCCATGCGCGCTTGATGCAGTAGCCGTACAGGAAAAATGCCAGCAAGAATAATGCCAACATAACCCACTCAGGAATAATATGAGAATATTCTGCAGCTACACCAATCGCGGCTAAAATAGCGGCGGCCAGCGTAATCAGCACAAACGCCTGACGAGATGTAAAACCTGCACGCATGATGAGATGATGAATATGTTGGCGGTCAGGAGAGAAAGGACTCATCCCCTTGCGCAGGCGGCGATACATAATCGCCACCATATCCATTAATGGAATGGCAATAATCCACAGCGCGGTTACGGGGCTTATCGGATGGGTTTGACCCTGTGTGGTTTCAAGCAGGATCCAGATAACCGTAAAACCAATCAACGTACTGCCCGCGTCCCCCATAAAGACTTTATAGCGACGGCCCAGCACACCGAGATTTAAGAGGATATAAGGCAGAATGGCGGCAATCATGGCAAAACACCACATTGCCAGACTGTACTGACCATCAAACCATAAAATAATGCCGATAGCAGCGAACGAGACGGATGACAACCCACCGAGCAGGCCGTCAATGCCATCCACCATGTTGAAAGCATTGATTGCCGCCCAGACGGCAAAGAGTGTCAGGAAGAAGCCAAATGGACCCAGGACTAACTCCCAGGGGCCAAATACATAGCCAAGGCTTCGCAGATACAGTCCGCCCACTACCATCATCACCACGCCAATGGCCGCCTGAACGGTGGCGCGTATTTTCACCGCAATATCGAACCGGTCATCAAGGGCCCCGACTAACACCAGAACACCGGCGCAGGCAATGTAGAGGGCGGCATGCGGGATATAATAATCGGCAATACCAAACGTGAAGCAAATCCCTGCGTAAACAGAAATCCCGCCGACTAAAGGAATAAGTCCCTGATGGCGTTTACGAAAATTAGGCTTATCCACCAACCCTATTCGTTTTGCCACCTTGCGCGCAATGAACAAAAAACAGGTTGTGAATAAAAAAATACTGATCAGTTCAGTAACGGCGGTGAATAGATTCACAATGGATTGCTCTCAACAAATGTTAGTCCTGGAAGTATAACCATGAAGCCACAGCCTCAGAAGTAATAAAGATGGCTTCTGACTACTCCCTTTGTATATTTTTCAATCAATTATTTCTTTAGCTGCACAAACGACCCTATTGTCGCACCGACCGGTCAAAATTGGGAGTAGATGGTACTAGCGTATAGTCCATAAAAGAAAAACGCCACGTAAAAACGTGGCGTTCGCTGGCTTTATTTGCGTTACGAGCGCTTCATCATGTCGAAGAAATCGTCGTTAGTTTTGGTCATCGCCAGTTTGTTAATGAGGAACTCCATCGCGTCAATTTCACCCATTGGATGGATGATTTTGCGCAGGATCCACATTTTCTGCAGCTCTTCCTGCGTGGTGAGCAGCTCTTCTTTACGGGTACCGGAACGGTTGTAGTCGATAGCCGGGAAGACGCGTTTCTCAGCGATTTTACGAGAAAGGTGCAGTTCCATGTTACCTGTACCTTTAAATTCTTCGTAAATTACTTCGTCCATTTTAGAACCGGTATCGATCAGCGCCGTGGCGATGATGGTCAGGCTACCGCCCTCTTCCACGTTACGTGCGGCACCGAAGAAGCGTTTCGGGCGATGCAGGGCGTTAGCATCCACACCACCGGTCAGCACTTTACCGGACGCCGGAACCACGGTGTTATAGGCACGCGCCAGACGGGTGATGGAGTCAAGCAGGATGATCACGTCTTTCTTGTGCTCAACCAGGCGTTTCGCCTTCTCGATAACCATTTCCGCAACCTGAACGTGGCGAGATGCCGGTTCGTCGAAGGTAGAAGCAACCACTTCACCTTTAACCAGACGCTGCATCTCGGTCACTTCTTCCGGACGTTCGTCGATCAGCAGCACCATCAGCACGCAGTCTGGGTGGTTATAAGCGATGCTCTGCGCGATGTTCTGCAGCAGCATGGTTTTACCCGCCTTCGGCGGTGCCACAATCAGACCACGCTGGCCGCGACCAATTGGTGATGCCAGATCCAGAACACGCGCGGTTAAGTCTTCAGTTGAACCGTTACCACGCTCCATGCGCAGGCGAGAGTTCGCGTGCAGCGGCGTTAAGTTCTCAAAGAGGATCTTATTACGCGAGTTTTCCGGTTTGTCGAAGTTAACTTCATTGACTTTCAACAGCGCAAAGTAGCGTTCACCCTCTTTAGGAGGACGAATCTTACCTGAAATGGTGTCACCAGTGCGGAGGTTGAAACGGCGGATTTGGCTGGGGGATACGTAGATGTCGTCAGGGCCGGCGAGGTAGGAGCTGTCTGCAGAGCGGAGGAAACCAAATCCGTCTTGCAATATCTCCAGCACACCGTCGCCAAAGATATCTTCGCCACTCTTAGCGTGCTGCTTCAGGATGGCGAAAATGATGTCCTGCTTGCGCATACGGGCCTGGTTTTCCAGTCCCATATTTTCGCCGAGAGTGATCAGCTCAGAAACCGGCGTATTCTTTAATTCGGTAAGATTCATAATGGTGTGGGTTCTTAAACTCGGGGTGATTCTCGAACTTAATGTTGTGAATGGTATGGCAGGGTCATCCATGCCTGTTTAGCGGCCATCAACTCATGTCTGTTCGCTGTCTGGTCACAGGGAAAGAACGCAGAACTGAAACGACAAGACGGATTGAGTGACAAGCCCGGAATTTAGCCACTTCACGCACTGTTCATGTTAACAACGGGAAGTATCGGGTAAAACAAGATTCAAACAACAAGATATGTTTAAAACGAAGTCATAGCTAACTTAGCACGACTTCAGCCGGGCGTCCAGAGTTCCACATCATTTAGCCGGGAGCCCTGAACGCACAGCGGAGAAACCTTACGCCAGGTTAGCGTCCAGGAACTCTTTCAGTTGACCTTTGGACAGCGCGCCCACTTTGGTCGCTGCCACTTCGCCGTTTTTGAACAGCAGAAGGGTTGGGATGCCACGGATACCGTATTTTGGTGCGGTGCCCGGGTTCTGGTCGATGTTCAGCTTGGCAACGGTCAGTTTGCCCTGATATTCGTCAGCGATCTCATCCAGAATCGGGGCGATCATTTTGCAAGGACCACACCATTCAGCCCAGAAATCGACGAGGATCAGCCCGTCAGCCTTAAGTACGTCCGTGTCAAAACTGTCGTCAGTCAGGTGAATAATTTTATCGCTCATATATAACTCCACAGGAATAAGCCTGGTACGTTGGTTTTGTCTCCACCAACGACGTGTTGATGTCGCATTAACCAACTAAAGGTTGACTTTATTTCACCGGATACGCTTTCGTAAAGCAATAGTAAGCTGATATTCTACCACACTATGAGCAAAACACATTTAACAGAACAGAAGTTTTCCGACTTCGCGCTGCACCCGAAGGTGATTGAAGCCCTTGAAAATAAAGGGTTTCATAACTGCACGCCCATTCAGGCCCTCGCGCTGCCGCTGACGCTGGCCGGTCGCGATGTTGCCGGGCAGGCGCAAACCGGTACCGGCAAAACGATGGCGTTTTTAACGTCAACGTTTCATTATTTACTTTCTCACCCAGCGATTGCAGACCGCAAAGTTAACCAGCCGCGCGCGCTAATTATGGCACCGACGCGAGAACTGGCGGTACAGATCCACGCAGACGCTGAACCCCTGGCGCAGTCTACCGGACTGAAGCTTGGCCTGGCCTATGGCGGCGACGGCTACGATAAACAGCTGAAAGTGCTGGAAAGCGGTGTGGATATCCTGATCGGTACCACCGGCCGTCTTATCGATTACGCCAAACAGAATCACATTAACCTCGGCGCAATCCAGGTTGTGGTGCTCGATGAAGCTGACCGCATGTACGATCTGGGCTTCATTAAAGACATTCGCTGGCTGTTCCGCCGCATGCCGCCGGCCAATCAGCGTCTGAACATGCTGTTCTCCGCTACCCTTTCTTATCGCGTACGCGAGCTGGCGTTCGAACAGATGAACAACGCCGAATATGTAGAAGTGGAACCTGAGCAGAAAACGGGTCACCGCATTAAAGAAGAGCTCTTCTACCCTTCCAATGAAGAGAAAATGCGTCTGCTGCAAACGCTGATTGAAGAAGAGTGGCCAGATCGCGCCATTATCTTCGCGAACACCAAACACCGTTGTGAAGACATCTGGGGCCATCTGGCTGCAGACGGCCACCGTGTTGGCCTGTTGACCGGCGACGTGGCGCAGAAAAAACGCCTGCGTATTCTTGAAGAATTTACCCGTGGCGATCTCGATATTCTGGTCGCAACCGACGTTGCTGCTCGTGGTCTGCATATTCCGGCCGTGACGCACGTCTTTAACTACGATCTGCCAGACGACTGCGAAGACTACGTACACCGCATCGGTCGTACCGGTCGTGCGGGCGCAAGCGGTCACTCGATTAGCCTGGCGTGCGAAGAGTATGCGCTGAATCTCCCGGCCATTGAGACGTATATCGGTCACTCTATCCCGCAGAGCAAATACAATCCGGAAGCGTTGTTAAGCGAACTGCCGCCGCCTAAGCGTCTAACCCGCCCACGCTCCGGCAATGGTCCGCGTCGTTCAGGTGGCGCGCCGCGTAATCGTCGTCGTTCAGGTTAAGAAAATATGCTCAGCTCCACCTCGCTTTATGCGGCAATTGATCTCGGTTCGAATAGTTTTCATATGCTGGTTGTGCGCGAGGTGGCGGGAAGCATACAAACGCTGACGCGCATCAAGCGCAAGGTCCGCCTCGCGGCGGGCCTGAGCAGCGATAATCACCTCTCCCCTGAAGCCATGGAACGTGGCTGGCAGTGTCTGCGGCTCTTTGCCGAACGTCTGCAGGATATCCCGCACGCCCAAATCACCGTGGTCGCCACTGCGACACTCCGCCTGGCGGTCAACGCCGTGGATTTCATTGCCAGAGCGCAGGAAATTCTGGGTTGTCCGGTACAGGTTATCAGCGGTGAAGAAGAGGCTCGCCTGATTTACCAGGGCGTTGCGCACACCACGGGAGGTGACGATCGCCGTCTGGTGGTGGATATCGGCGGTGCCAGTACCGAGCTTGTGACCGGCACCGGCGCGCAGGCAACGTCGCTGTTCAGCCTGTCGATGGGCTGCGTGACCTGGCTTGAGCGCTACTTTACCGATCGGAACCTGGCGAAAGAGAACTTCGACGAGGCAGAAAACGCCGCGCGCGAGGTATTACGCCCGGTGATGGACGAGCTGCGCTATCACGGCTGGAAAGTCTGCGTGGGTGCCTCGGGTACCGTGCAGGCTCTGCAGGAAATCATGATGGCGCAGGGAATGGACGAGCGGATTACGCTTGCCAAACTTCAGCAGCTTAAACAGCGCGCCATTCAGTGCGGACGCCTGGAAGAGCTGGAAATTGAAGGCCTGACGCTGGAACGCGCGCTGGTCTTCCCGAGCGGGCTGGCTATTCTTATCGCCATTTTCACCGAGCTGAACATCCAGTGTATGACCCTGGCCGGCGGCGCGCTGCGCGAAGGTCTGGTCTACGGGATGTTACATCTGTCGGTCGATCAGGATATCCGCAGCCGTACTCTGCGCAATGTGCAGCGTCGTTTTCTGGTTGATATCGATCAGGCCGGACGCGTATCGCAGCTGGCGTCACGCTTCGCCGATCAGGTTGCTAACGTCTGGGATCTTGACCATCTGAGCCGGGATTTACTGCTGAGCGCCTGTGCGCTACATGAAGTGGGGCTGAGCATTGATTTTAAGCAGGCACCGGCTCATGCAGCGTATCTGGTGCGAAACCTGGATTTACCGGGCTATACGCCTGCGCAGAAAAAATTGCTGGCCACGCTGCTGCTGAACCAGACCAACGCCGTCGATCTCTCCTCTTTGCATCAGCAAAACGCCGTACCGCCTCGCGTGGCCGAGCATCTGTGCCGCCTGCTGCGTCTGGCGATCCTGTTTGCCAGCCGCCGCCGCGATGATTTGCTGCCTGCCATTAATCTGGTGGCCGATGACGAGAAGCTTTCGCTGGCGCTGCCGGAGAAATGGATTGATCGTCACCCGTTAGGGGCAGAGATGATCGAGCAGGAGTGCCAGTGGCAGAGCTACGTGCACTGGGTGCTTGAGGTAAAGTAATACGCTGAACATTGCCGGGTGGCGGCTTCGCCTTACCCGGCCTACAACCCCTTCGAACTCATCCTTTCTCTTTGGCTTTTGCCAGCATGGCGCGGATGTTTGCCACGTTAGCCTGACCCTTGTGCATCCGCTCTTCTGCGGTAATCACTTTGCGCTCCTGTTCCCAGATCAGGTCATCCTGCGGCAGTTCCAGCAGGAAACGACTCGGCTCCGGGCGTACCAGTTCACCATACTGGCGGCGCTCTTTACACAGCGTGAACGTCAGCTCTTTCTGCGCGCGGGTAATCCCCACGTAGGCCAGGCGACGCTCCTCGTCGACGTTGTCTTCATCAATGCTGCTCTGGTGCGGCAACAATCCCTCTTCCATGCCGACCAGATACACATACGGGAACTCCAGCCCTTTTGACGCGTGCAGCGTCATCAGCTGAACCTGATCGGCCTCTTCTTCGCTCTCGCCGCGCTCCATCATGTCGCGCAGGGTAAAGCGGATGACCACCTGCGTCAGGGTCATCGGCTCGTCGATTTCAGAGCCCTCCAGCATTTCGGTCATCCAGCTGAAGAGCTGGTTAACGTTTTTCATGCGCATCTCAGCCGCCTTCGGGCTGGCTGAGGTTTCATACAGCCAGGACTCATAGTCGATGCCGTGAATGAGATCGCGCACTGCCGCCACCGGCTCGCGCTCCGCGAGACGCTGCACTTCGCCGAGCCAGTGGGTGAAGCGGGTTAACGAGTCATACCCGCGTCCGGTTAATGTCTGGCTCAGCCCCATGTCGAAGCTGGCGGTAAACATACTTTTGTTGCGGGTCATCGCCCACTCGCCGAGCTTTTGCAGCGTCGCCGGGCCAATCTCGCGTTTAGGCGTATTCACGATGCGCAGAAACGCGCTGTCGTCATCCGGGTTAGTGAGCACGCGCAGATAGGCCAGCAGATCTTTGATTTCTGGCCGCGAGAAGAACGACGTGCCGCCCGAGATTTTGTACGGAATGCGGTTCTGCATCAGCATCTTTTCAAAGACGCGCGACTGGTGATTGCCGCGATAGAGGATCGCGTAATCCTTATATTCGGTTTTGTTGACGAAGTGGTGAGCGATGAGTTCGCCCGTCACACGCTCCGCTTCATGGTCCTCATTGTTGGCGCTGAGCACTTTCAGCTCCGTGCCGTAGCCCAGTTCGGAGAAGAGACGCTTCTCAAACACGTGCGGGTTATTGGCAATCAGGATGTTTGCCGCCTTCAGGATACGCCCGGAGGAGCGGTAGTTCTGCTCCAGCTTAATCACCTGCAGGGCGGGGAAATCTTTGCTCAGCAGCACCAGGTTTTGTGGGCGTGCACCGCGCCAGGAGTAAATTGACTGGTCGTCGTCGCCTACCACGGTGAAACGCGCGCGCTGCCCCACCAGCAGCTTCACCAGCTCGTACTGGCTGGTGTTGGTGTCCTGATATTCATCCACCAGCAGGTAGCGGATTTTATTCTGCCAGCGCTCGCGCACCTCTTCATTGCGCTGCAGCAGCAGCGTGGGCAGCAGGATCAGATCGTCAAAGTCCAGCACGTTACACGCTTTCATATGCGCATCGTACAGACCGTAGCAGTGGGCGAAAATCCGATCCCGTTCGCCTTTGGCGATCGCCGCGGCCTGGGCCGGCGTCATCAGATCGTTTTTCCAGTTCGAGATCGTCGAGATCAGCTGCTGCAACAGCACTTTATCATCTTCGATCAGCCCCTCGGTGAGCTCTTTGAGCAGCGCCACCTGATCGGTATCGTCAAAAAGCGAGAAGTTGGACTTCATTCCCAGCGCCGCATACTCGCGTTTGATGATATCCAGCCCCAGCGTGTGGAAGGTGGAGATCATCAGGCCGCGCGCCTCTTTACGACCCAGCGTCTGACCGACGCGCTCTTTCATCTCGCGCGCCGCTTTATTGGTAAAGGTGACCGCCGCAATGTGTCGCGCCTGATACCCGCAGTTGTGGATCAGATGGGCGATTTTGTTGGTGATCACGCGGGTTTTACCCGAACCGGCCCCTGCCAGCACCAGGCATGGTCCAGTAACGAATTCGACCGCTTGTTGTTGTCCAGGGTTTAAACGCATGGGAGTGTTGCTCAATCTTCGAACGGGGTGTGGATTGTAGCAGAAAGCCGGGCGCAGATTTACCGGCTAATGATAAAGTGGAGAAATCGCGTTTAACCCGTAGAGCAGAACCATGAAAAAGACCGCAGCAGCCCTGCATATTCTGGTCAAAGAAGAGAAACTGGCCCAGGAGATCCTGGCCAAGCTGGAGCGCGGCATCAGCTTTGATCATCTGGCGAAGCGTTACTCTAAATGCCCATCCGGGCGCAATGGCGGGGATCTCGGCGAGTTTCAACAAGGTGCGATGGTCGGCCCGTTCGATCGGGCGGTCTTTAGCTGCCCTCTCCTGAAGCCCTACGGCCCGGTAAAAACCAAATTTGGCTACCATATCATTAAGGTGCTTTATCGCCGCTGACGCGTGGTATATTGCGCCCCGATTTATTTCAACCTATTCAAGGCACGATCATGGCAAAAACAGCAGCAGCAGTGCACATCCTCGTTAAAGAAGAGAAACTGGCTTTAGATCTTCTGGAGCAGATTAAAAACGGTGCCGACTTCGGCAAGCTGGCGAAGAAGCACTCCATCTGCCCGTCAGGCAAACGCGGCGGCGATCTGGGTGAGTTCCGCCAGGGCCAGATGGTTCCGGCGTTCGATAAAGTGGTGTTCTCCTGCCCGGTGCTGGAGCCAACCGGCCCGCTGCACACGCAGTTCGGCTACCACATTATTAAAGTACTGTATCGGAAATAAACAGCAAGGCCTTCTCTAAGAGAAGGCCTTGAATGTTTCACCCTCTCCCAGTGGGAGAGGGGCAGGGTGAGGGCATCAGCCCGCATCAGGTGTTAACCCGCTACCGCGATACGCTTCATATCGGTCATGTAGCCACGCAGTTTGTGACCCACTTTCTCGATCTGGTGGCTGCGAATCGCTTCGTTCACATCACGCAGCTGCGCGTTATCCACGGCACCTTCCGCAATCGCTTTACCCAGATCGCCCGTCTGCAGAGTGGTCATAAACTCTTTCAGCAGCGGTACGCAGGCGTAAGAGAACAGGTAGTTACCGTATTCTGCGGTATCAGAGATCACCACGTTCATTTCGTACAGACGCTTACGGGCGATGGTGTTCGCGATCAGCGGCAGCTCGTGCAGAGATTCGTAGTACGCGGACTCTTCGATGATGCCGGAATCCACCATGGTTTCGAACGCCAGCTCAACGCCTGCTTTCACCATCGCGATCATCAATACGCCTTTATCGAAGTACTCCTGCTCGCCGATTTTACCTTCGTACTGTGGCGCGGTTTCGAACGCGGTTTTACCGGTCTCTTCACGCCAGGTCAGCAGGTTTTTATCGTCGTTCGCCCAGTCCGCCATCATGCCGGAAGAGAATTCGCCGGAGATGATGTCGTCCATGTGTTTCTGGAAAAGCGGTGCCATGATGGTTTTCAGCTGTTCAGACAGCGCGTAAGCACGCAGTTTTGCCGGGTTGGACAGACGGTCCATCATCAGCGTAATACCGCCCTGCTTCAGCGCTTCGGTGATGGTTTCCCAGCCGAACTGAATCAGTTTTTCCGCGTAGGCCGGGTCGGTGCCTTCTTCCACCAGCTTGTCGAAGCACAGCAGAGAACCGGCCTGCAGCATGCCGCACAGAATGGTCTGCTCGCCCATCAGGTCAGATTTCACTTCGGCAACGAAGGAAGATTCCAGCACGCCCGCACGGTGGCCGCCGGTCGCCGCTGCCCACGCTTTGGCAATCGCCATGCCTTCGCCTTTCGGATCGTTTTCCGGGTGAACTGCGATCAGGGTCGGCACGCCGAAGCCACGTTTGTACTCTTCACGTACTTCCGTACCCGGACATTTCGGCGCCACCATCACCACGGTAATGTCTTTACGGATCTGCTCGCCCACTTCAACGATGTTGAAGCCGTGGGAGTAACCCAGCGCGGCGCCGTCTTTCATCAGCGGCTGTACGGAACGCACTACGTCAGAGTGCTGTTTGTCCGGGGTCAGGTTAACCACCAGATCCGCCTGCGGGATCAGCTCTTCGTAGGTGCCCACTTTGAAGCCGTTTTCGGTCGCTTTGCGCCAGGAAGCACGCTTCTCGGCAATTGCTTCTTTGCGCAGGGCGTAGGAGATATCCAGACCGGAGTCACGCATGTTCAGGCCCTGGTTCAGACCCTGTGCGCCACAGCCGACGATGACCACTTTTTTACCCTGAAGGTAGCTCGCGCCATCGGCAAATTCATCGCGCGCCATGAAGCGGCATTTGCCCAGCTGCGCCAGCTGCTGGCGCAAGTTCAGTGTATTAAAGTAGTTAGCCATGGGTGATACCTCGTGATGTTGTGTGTCTTATTGTTCGGTTCGCGTTTCAGCGAGAATGTACCCACATTACAACAGGAAATTTATTGCGGAAATTGATATATTCACAACGTCATATTGCAATTTTTGCAATGTAAAAAGAGGGAGTGGAATCGGTGGATTTACGCGATCTGAAAATGTTCCTGCACCTGGCGGAAAGCCGCCATTTTGGCCGCAGCGCCCGGGCGATGCACGTTAGCCCCTCCACGCTTTCACGCCAGATCCAGCGCCTTGAGGAGGACCTCGGCCAGCCGCTGTTCGTGCGCGATAACCGCACCGTCACCCTCACGGAAGCGGGTGAAGAGCTGCGCATTTTTGCCCAGCAGACGCTGCTACAGTACCAGCAGCTGCGACACTCAATTGACCAGCAGGGGCCGTCGCTTTCCGGCGAGCTGCATATTTTCTGCTCCGTGACCGCCGCCTACAGCCATCTGCCGCCCATCCTTGACCGCTTCCGCGCGGCGCATCCGTCGGTTGAAATTAAGCTCACCACCGGCGACGCCTCCGACGCAATGGAAAAAGTGGTGACGGGCGAAGCGGATCTCGCCATAGCAGGGAAACCCGAAACCCTGCCGGGCGCGGTGGCATTCTCAATGCTGGAGAATCTGGCGGTGGTACTGATTGCCCCGGCGCTGCCCTGCCCGGTGCGTAACCAGGTGTCGGTGGAAAAACCGGACTGGTCGACGGTGCCGTTTATCATGGCCGATCAGGGGCCGGTGCGCCGCCGCATAGAGCTGTGGTTCCGCCGTCAGAAAATCAGCAATCCGTCGATTTACGCCACGGTTAGCGGCCATGAGGCGATGGTGTCGATGGTGGCGCTGGGCTGCGGCGTGGCGCTTCTGCCGGAAGTGGTGCTGGAGAACAGCCCGGAACCGGTGCGCAATCGCGTGATGATTCTGGAGCGCAGCGACGAGAAGACGCCGTTTGAGCTTGGCGTGTGCGCACAAAAAAAGCGGCTGCATGAGCCGCTTATTGATGCGTTCTGGACGATATTGCCGAACCACTAAAGCCGGGTGGCGCTGCACTTACCCGGCCTACACGCAGCTCAACCCTTAGCCTGCGAGGAAGAAGCGGAACGCCGGGTTATGGGTTTCGTCGTGACACTCATAGCCCAGCTCGTTCAGCCGCGTTTCGAAATCCGGCTCGTGCTCGCCCAGTTCGAACGCCGCCAGCACGCGGCCGTAGTCGGTGCCGTGGCTGCGGTAGTGGAACAGAGAGATGTTCCAGTGCGTGCCCAGCGTGTGCAGGAACTTGAGCAGCGCGCCCGGTGATTCCGGGAACTCGAAGCTAAACAGACGTTCCTTGAGCGGCTTCGATGGACGCCCGCCGACCATGTAGCGCACGTGCAGCTTCGCCATCTCATCGTCAGAGAGATCGACCACGCTGTAGCCGCCCTCATGCAGCAGGTTGAGGATCTCTTTGCGCTCCTCCACGCCGCGGCTCAGACGCACGCCGACAAAAATGCAGGCGTCTTTGGCATCGGCAAAACGGTAGTTGAACTCCGTCACCGAACGACCGCCCAGCAGCTGGCAGAACTTCAGGAAGCTGCCCTTCTCTTCCGGAATCGTCACCGCCAGCAGCGCTTCCCGCTGTTCACCCAGCTCGCAGCGCTCGGAAACGTAGCGCAGACCGTGGAAGTTCACGTTCGCTCCAGACAGCACGTGCGCCAGGCGCTCGCCGCGAATGTTGTGCTGCGCGATGTATTTTTTCATCCCCGCCAGCGCCAGCGCGCCTGACGGTTCCGCCACCGCGCGCACATCCTCGAACAGATCTTTCATCGCCGCGCAGATAGCATCGCTATCAACCGTGACGATATCGTCGAGATACTCCTGGCACAGGCGGAAGGTTTCGTCCCCAATGCGCTTCACCGCCACGCCCTCGGCAAACAGCCCGACGCGCGGCAGGTCCACAGGATGCCCGGCATCCAGCGCCGCTTTCAGGCAGGCAGAATCTTCCGCTTCAACGGCAATGACTTTGATCTGCGGCATCAGCTGTTTGATCAGCACCGCCACGCCTGCGGCCAGACCACCGCCGCCAACCGGAACGAAGACGCGATCGAGATGGGCATCCTGCTGCAGCAGTTCAAGCGCCAGCGTGCCCTGCCCGGCAATCACCATCGGGTGATCGAACGGCGGCACCCAGGTAAAGCCCTGCTGCTGCGCCAGCTCAATCGCTTTGGCTTTGGCTTCGTCAAAGTTGGCGCCGTGAAGCAGCACTTCGCCGCCGAAACCGCGCACCGCGTCGACTTTGATATCTGCGGTCGCAACCGGCATCACGATCAGCGCTTTCAGCCCCAGACGGGCAGACGAGAACGCCACGCCCTGGGCGTGGTTGCCCGCAGACGCGGTAATGACGCCGCGCGCTTTCTGCTCGTCGGTCAGCCCGGCCATCATCGCGTAGGCGCCGCGCAGCTTAAAGCTGTGCACCGGCTGGCGGTCTTCGCGCTTCACCAGAATGACGTTGTCGAGGCGCGAAGAGAGTTTTTCCATTTTCTGCAGGGGCGTAACCTGCACGGCTTCATAGACCGGCGCCCGCAGCACCGCTCTCAGGTATTCCGCCCCCTCAGGGGCGGCGGATAAGGGTTGTGACTCGGCCATCATTAGCCCCCAAGTTTAGATTTATCGCGCACCGCGCCTTTATCTGCACTGGTGGCAAGGCTCGCGTAGGCGCGCAGGGCGAAGGAGACTTCACGCTGGCGGTCTTTCGGCGTCCAGGCTTTATCGCCGCGGGCTTCCTGCGCTTCACGACGGGCCGCAATTTCCTGGTCGCTCAGCTTCAGCTGAATGCCGCGATTCGGAATGTCGATTTCGATCAGGTCGCCATCTTCGATGATGGCGATGTTGCCGCCACTTGCCGCTTCTGGCGAAACGTGGCCGATAGAGAGGCCGGAAGTACCGCCGGAGAAACGCCCGTCGGTGATCAGCGCACACGCTTTACCGAGTCCCATGGATTTCAGGAAGGTGGTTGGGTAGAGCATCTCCTGCATACCGGGACCGCCTTTCGGCCCTTCGTAGCGAATGACAACCACGTCGCCTTCCACCACTTTGCCGCCAAGAATCGCATCTACCGCTTCATCCTGGCTTTCGTATACCTTCGCCGGACCGGTGAATTTCAGGATGCTGTCGTCCACGCCTGCGGTTTTCACGATGCAGCCGTTTTCCGCGAAGTTACCGTACAGCACGGCCAGACCGCCGTCTTTGTTATAGGCATGTTCCAGCGAGCGGATGCAGCCTTCGGCGCGGTCGTCGTCCAGAGTGTCCCAGCGGCAATCCTGCGAGAACGCCTGGGTGGTACGAATACCGGCAGGGCCGGCGCGGAACATTTTTTTCACCGCGTCGTCTTTGGTCAGCATGACGTCGTACTGGTCCAGCGACTCAGGCAGCGTCAGCCCGAGCACGTTTTTCACGTCACGGTTCAGCAGACCGGCGCGATCCAGCTCACCCAGAATGCCCAGCACGCCGCCCGCGCGGTGTACGTCTTCCATATGGTACTTCTGGGTACTCGGCGCGACCTTACACAGCTGCGGGACTTTGCGGGAGAGCTTATCGATGTCGCTCATGGTGAAGTCGATTTCGGCTTCCTGCGCGGCGGCCAGCAGGTGCAGTACGGTGTTGGTGGAACCGCCCATGGCGATATCCAGCGTCATGGCGTTTTCGAACGCGGCTTTACTGGCAATGTTGCGCGGCAGCGCGCTGGCGTCGTCCTGCTCGTAGTAGCGTTTGGTCAGCTCAACGATGCGCTTACCGGCGTTGAGGAACAGCTGCTTACGGTCGGCGTGGGTCGCCAGCAGCGAACCGTTGCCCGGCTGAGACAGGCCCAGCGCTTCGGTCAGGCAGTTCATGGAGTTGGCGGTGAACATACCGGAACAGGAGCCGCAGGTCGGACACGCGGAGCGTTCCACCTGATCGCTCTGCTCGTCAGAGACTTTCGGGTCCGCGCCCTGGATCATCGCATCGACCAGGTCGAGCTTGATGATTTTGTCGGAGAGCTTGGTTTTCCCCGCTTCCATTGGACCACCGGAGACAAAGATCACCGGAATGTTCAGGCGCAGGGAGGCCATCAGCATCCCCGGGGTGATTTTGTCGCAGTTGGAGATGCAGACCATCGCATCGGCGCAGTGGGCGTTCACCATATACTCTACGGAGTCGGCGATCAGCTCGCGCGACGGCAGTGAATAGAGCATGCCCCCGTGCCCCATCGCGATACCGTCATCCACCGCAATGGTGTTGAACTCTTTTGCCACGCCGCCGGAGGCTTCGATTTGCTCGGCAACCAGCTTACCGAGATCGCGCAGGTGCACGTGGCCCGGTACAAACTGGGTGAAGGAGTTCACCACGGCGATAATCGGCTTGCCGAAATCGGCGTCGGTCATTCCGGTGGCGCGCCACAGGGCGCGGGCTCCCGCCATATTACGGCCGTGGGTGGTGGTGGCTGAACGATACTTAGGCATGCTTTATTGACTCCCGTCTGACTATTTAATGGGACGGTGCGTGCCGTCCCAAATTTATGCTTAGTGATTAACCTGATCCAACCAGCCGTATTTATCTTCTGTCTCGCCGGTGAAGAGGCCGAAGAACGCTTGCTGAATACGTTTGGTGACCGGGCCACAGCGGCCTTCGCCCACCTGGATACCGTCCACGCTGCGTACCGGCGTGATTTCAGCCGCCGTACCGGACATGAACACTTCATCCGCCAGATACAGGGATTCGCGGGACAGCACCTGCTCGCGCACTTCGATACCCAGATCTTTCGCCAGCTTGATGATGGCGTCACGGGTGATGCCCGGCAGTGCGGACGAGGTGAACGGCGGCGTGAACAGAATGCCGTCTTTCACTTCAAACAGGTTTTCACCCGCACCTTCTGAGATGTAGCCATTTACGTCGAGGGCGATACCTTCCTGATAGCCGTGGCGGCGCGCTTCGCTACCGACCAACAGAGAAGAGAGATAGTTACCGCCTGCTTTCGCGGCGGTCGGAATAGTGTTTGGCGCCACGCGGTTCCAGGAAGAGACCATTGCGTCGATCCCCTGCTCCAGGGCTTCTGCACCCAGGTAGGCACCCCACGGGAACGCGGCAATGATCACATCGGTGGTATAGCCGGCTGGCGGGTTCACACCCATACCGACGTCGCCCACGAACACCAGCGGACGAATATAGGCGCTGGTCAGGTTGTTCTTGCGAATCACGTCGCGGCAGGCTTCCATCAGCTCGTCGACGCTTTGTGAAACCGGGAAACGATAAATTTTGGCTGAGTCATGCAGACGCTGCATGTGTTCGCGATGGCGGAACACCACTGGCCCTTTGTGAGAATCGTAGCAGCGGATGCCTTCAAATACGGAGGTACCGTAGTGCAGCGCGTGGGACATCACGTGGACCTTCGCGTCCTCCCAGCGAACCATCTCACCGTTGAACCAAATGTAATCAGCTTTTTTTGTCGTCATTTTTTTCGTCCTGTCACGCTTAAGCGCGGATTTGTTGTGATGTGGTTGTGCTCTGGCAGATGGCAACATGGGCAACGTCTACCAGCTTTGATAACTGACTAAACAGTAAGTCGACCGACCGCGGGCTGGCAACGGTTAATTCGATACTGATATTCCGGGCGTCAGTGGCCGTCTCCATATTCATAGAGCAAATCTGAAAACCACGATGACGCACCACACGCAAAACGCGTTCTAAGGTTTCCGGGTTGAAGCGAGCCTGTACGGCGACCTGATGCTGCATCATGATAATTTCTCCATCATTTGTGAGTTACTGGCACCAGGCGGTACCAACGGCCAGACGTTCTCGAGTTCGTCGATTGAGACATGAAGCAGGTAAGGCCCATCGCTGTTCAGCATGGTGTCGAGCGCCGCTTCAACCTGATCTTTACGGGTGATGTGCTGACCAGGGATGCCGAAGGCGCTGGCCAGGGTGAGGAAATCGGGGTTATCGGTGAGAGTCGTTTCGCTGTAGCGCTCCTGGAAGAACAGCTGTTGCCACTGGCGAACCATCCCTAAACGCTGGTTGTCGAGCAACACGATCTTGAGCGGCAACTGCTTGCGCTTAACGGTGCCGAGCTCCTGAACGTTCATCATGAAGGAGCCGTCACCGGAGATACAGATAACGGTATCGTTCGGGCGGGCAACCTGCGCGCCAACGGCTGCCGGCAGACCGAAACCCATCGTCCCTAACCCGCTGGAGGTGATGAAGTTTTCCGGGCGGGTGTAGGTCATGTGCTGCGCGGACCACATCTGGTGCTGGCCTACGTCGGTGGTGACGACGCTGTCAGCCGGTTTACGGTCGGACAACTGCTTCAACAGCAGCGGCGCGTAGATGGCCTCGCCGGGGTGGTCGTAACGCCAGGCGTGCTCGGCGCGCATATCAGCGGTGTGCTGACGCCATGCGTTGATATCCAGCGGCTGCTGCAATGCCGGTAAGAGCGCGTTGAGATCGCCCTGCAAGGCGACATGCGCCTGACGCAGCTTGTTCATCTCCGCCGGGTCGATATCCATATGGATGACTTTGGCGTTCGGCGCAAAGGTATTCAGCTTGCCGGTGACGCGGTCGTCAAAACGGGCCCCTACGGCGATGAGCAGATCGCACTCCTGCACCGCCAGGTTTGCCGCTTTGGTGCCGTGCATCCCCAGCATGCCCAGATAGTAGGGGTAATCCGCGTCGACTGCACCGAGACCTTTCAGCGTGCAGGTCGCAGGCATCTGCGTTGTTGCGATAAATTCGCGCAGGGCTGGAACGGCCTGCGCCATGCCTACGCCACCGCCGACGTACAGCATCGGCTGTTTCGCCTGGGCCAGCATCTGACGGGCCTCTTCAACTTCCGCTTCCGGAAACGCATCGTCGCTTTCAACGGTAGAGAAGTGCGGTTCCAGATCGCCGAGTGCCACCTGGATATCTTTCGGGATATCAACCAGAACCGGACCGGGACGACCGGAGCTTGCCACGTCGAACGCTTCTGCCATTACGCGCGGCAGCTCTTCCAGAGACTGGACGAGGAAGCTGTGTTTGGTGCAGGCCAGCGATAAACCGAGGACGTCAACTTCCTGGAAAGCATCGGTACCGATGAACGGAGACGCCACCTGCCCGGTGATGGCAACAACGGGAACGGAATCCAGCAGCGCGTCAGCCAGGCCGGTGATCAGGTTCGTTGCGCCCGGGCCTGAAGTCGCCATACACACGCCGGTTTTACCGGTCGCGCGGGCATAACCGATGGCTGCCATCGCTGCGCCCTGCTCGTGTCGGCACAAGAGATGTTCCACGCCGCCGTCATACAGTGCATCGTAAATCGGCATAATTGCGCCACCCGGATAACCGAATACGGTTTCGACTCCCTGCGCGCGCAACGCATGTACTACCCACTGTGCCCCATTCATAGTTAGTTCCCCGTCATAAATCGGGAGAAACAGAATTTTGTGCTAGTCGTCATTCTCTGCTCCTCATTTACATTTTTTAGTCATAAAAAAACCCCCGGACCTTTCGGTGCGGGGGTCTTAGTTCGTTAAGGCTTGATTTCTAAGCCTTTCCTCGTCCAAGTGCAGCCCCGCACGGTGGGATAATAATCACCACCACGCTAATCACGACCAGGCTAATCACTCGTAGAAGGGCTGTCATTTTCAGTTCTTTTTGCATCTTGTTCGAAGGAATACCTAAAGAGTTATCACAGTTTTTAAATCAAACACAAGATTTATTTATGACGGATTTGATTAGGCCGCGAATCATATTTCTTAAAACCGTTGTTTTATATACGGAAATTAGAAAATGAATATTTTTCATTTTTTCACTGCGGTTCTTAGCGTCAAAACGGGGCTTTTTACATTCTGCGAGGAGGCTTCCACGGTTATGCAAGGGTTTCAGTGTGCGCTTAAAATCCCTGAACAGGCGGCGTAAATTCGCAAAATGACGCTAAACAGACAAAGCAGGTGCTGGCATAGTCACGCCAGGAGGTAGTGCAAATGTCACTGTCAGTTGTTTATACGCGTGCGGCTCTCGGGGTAAAGGCACCGCTTATTTCCGTCGAGGTTCATTTGAGCAATGGGCTACCCGGACTCACGCTTGTCGGGTTACCTGAAACGACGGTTAAAGAGGCCAGGGATCGCGTTCGCAGCGCAATAATAAATAGCGGTTATACCTTCCCCGCGAAGAAGATCACCATCAACCTTGCCCCCGCCGATTTGCCTAAAGAGGGGGGACGATACGATTTACCTATCGCAATTGCCCTTCTCGCGGCTTCTGAGCAGCTTAATACGACACGGCTAGGCTCGTATGAGTTCGTTGGCGAACTCGCGCTCACAGGCGCGTTAAGAGGCGTTCCCGGTGCGATATCGGGAGCGCTGGAAGCCATACGAGCAGGGCGGCAAATCATTGTCGCCAATGAAAACGCATCAGAAGTGAGTCTTATCGCCGAGAAGGGGTGTCTCATCGCCGGGCATTTACAGGAAGTTTGTGCCTGGCTGGAAGGGCGACATGAACTGTCCGAGCCGGAGGAGTGTGATGATGTTATAGCGGATGCACCAGAGGATCTCAGCGAGATTATGGGACAGGAGCAAGGGAAACGGGCGCTGGAGATTACGGCTGCAGGTGGACACAATCTTCTGTTAATTGGGCCGCCAGGTACGGGTAAAACCATGCTGGCAAGCAGGTTGAGTGGGTTACTTCCACCGCTCAATAATCATGAAGCGCTGGAAAGCGCCGCCATATATAGCCTTATCAGTTCGACGTCGTTGCAAAAACAGTGGCGCCGTCGTCCTTTTCGTTCCCCGCATCATAGCGCTTCACTGACGGCAATGGTCGGCGGCGGGGCGATTCCGGGGCCGGGAGAGATCTCGCTGGCACACAATGGCATTCTGTTTCTTGATGAACTGCCTGAATTTGAGCGCCGTGTGCTGGATGCACTAAGAGAGCCCATTGAATCCGGTGAGATACATATCTCACGCACGCGAGCCAAAATAAGCTATCCCGCACAGTTTCAGCTGGTCGCGGCGATGAATCCCAGCCCGACGGGTCACTACCAGGGCAACCATAACCGCTGTACACCAGAGCAGACGTTGCGCTATCTGGGTAAGTTATCCGGCCCGTTCCTCGACCGTTTCGATTTATCCCTCGAAATTCCCCTTCCCCCGCCGGGTCTGCTCAGGCAAACGGGCATAACGGGTGAAAGCTCAGCGGAGGTACGCGAACGGGTGATTGCAGCCCAGACACGGCAGTACGCTCGTCAGAACAGGCTGAATGCACGGCTGGATAATGCGGGGATCCGGCAGTTTTGTTCACTTAACGTTGAGGATGCGGGATGGCTGGAGGAGACGTTAACGCGGTTCGGGCTTTCCATACGTGCGTGGCAGCGTTTGCTGAAGGTGGCCAGAACTATTGCTGACGTAGAAGGGTGCACTGACATTGAGAGAAAACATTTGCAGGAGGCGCTGAGCTACCGCGCTATCGATCGTTTGCTGCTGCATTTGCAGAAATTGCTGGCATAAAAAAAGGGGCCGTAGCCCCTTCTCTTCATTTTAGTCATCAGACTCGGTGTAGTCTTCTGCACCTTCCATCTGCGGCTTGCCGCCAGACAACGTATGGAAGCGCTTAGGACGCTTAATGCGCGCCATGTACTTGATCCATACGCGTTCAGCTTCAGACTCCGGCTCACGCTCACCACGGCAAACAGAAACAAACTGTTTTTCGTCTTCGGTTGCAGGTTCACGCTTACCCAGATCCAGCTCGTTAAAGGCATAACCATGGCGCTCAAGCAGTTGAGCTTCTTTGATGGTGAAATCGCCGTGACGAGAGAACCCGCGCGGATAATGTTTATTGTCGAAAAAACGATTAGTCGTCGTAAAGCTTTCCGCCATCCTACACGCTCCTAATTCTTTGGCCGAGCTATTTATGGCGCGGAGTATTAGTTACGCTTGACAGAGTGTAAAACAAAACATTTAAATCATAACGACAAATAATTTTGCGGAGAAAGATGTGGATACGGAATTGCTTAAAACTTTCCTTGAAGTGAGCAGAACACGTCACTTTGGGCGAGCAGCTGAAGCCCTTTACCTGACGCAGTCAGCAGTCAGTTTTCGTATTCGACAGCTGGAAAATCAACTGGGTGTGAATCTTTTTACCCGCCATCGCAACAATATTCGCTTAACGCCTGCCGGTGAGAAACTGCTGCCGTACGCAGAAACGCTCATGAATACCTGGCAGGCGGCACGTAAAGAGGTGGCACATACTTCGAGGCATAATGAGTTCTCGATAGGAGCCAGCGCTTCTCTGTGGGAATGCATGCTAAGTCAGTGGCTTACCCGGCTGTATCATTCACATGGCCACCTGCAATTTGAAGCCAGGATTGCGCAACGGCAGTCGCTGGTTAAGCAACTTCATGAACGCCAGCTTGATCTTCTGATCACAACCGAAGCCCCCAAGATGGACGAATTTAGCAGCCAGATTGTGGGCCAGTTTGGCCTGGCACTTTATGCGTCCGAACCTTCGATGATGAAGGCAGACCTGACCTATTTACGCCTGGAATGGGGACCGGATTTTCAGCAGCACGAGACGGGACTGATTGCACCTGATGATGTTCCGCAGTTAACGACCAGCTCGGCAGAGATCGCCTGTCAGCAGCTGCCCCTGCTGAAAGGTTGTACCTGGTTACCTGTTCGCTGGGCAGACGCTAAAGCAGGGCTGCACACCGTGATGGATTCCACCACGCTTACCAGGCCGCTGTATGCAATTTGGCTGCAAAACAGTGATAAGCAATCACAGATAAAAGATCTTTTAAAAATCAATGTAATGGATTGATGCATCAGCCAGCAGGGATGCTGGCTGAAATTAAGAAGAGAATTATCTGCCGTGTTTCAGGCAAAAAAAATCCTTTGCCGAAGCAAAGGATTCTATATGGCAGGGGCGGAGAGACTCGAACTCGCGACACCCGGTTTTGGAGACCGGTGCTCTACCAACTGAGCTACGCCCCTAAAGTTTTTTGCCATTAA
Source organism: Enterobacter cloacae complex sp. ESBL7 (assembly GCF_041679625.1). Classification (NCBI taxonomy): domain Bacteria; kingdom Pseudomonadati; phylum Pseudomonadota; class Gammaproteobacteria; order Enterobacterales; family Enterobacteriaceae; genus Enterobacter; species Enterobacter cloacae complex sp. ESBL7. Next base: position 286 of record NZ_JBGORN010000014.1, on the reverse strand, counting down.
GCCTGCCAACAAGGCAGGCTTAATGTCTTAATAAGTGGCGGAACGGACGGGACTCGAACCCGCGACCCCCTGCGTGACAGGCAGGTATTCTAACCGACTGAACTACCGCTCCACCGAAGACTGCTGTAACCACCGGATTTATGCACCGGCTTACTACTTAATTTGATGCCTGGCAGTTCCCTACTCTCACATGGGGAGACCCCACACTACCATCGGCGCTACGGCGTTTCACTTCTGAGTTCGGCATGGGGTCAGGTGGGACCACCGCGCTAAAGCCGCCAGGCAA
>NZ_JBGORN010000013.1:0-99929 GCF_041679625.1 Enterobacter cloacae complex sp. ESBL7 | reverse complement strand
CCTGGCGGCTTTAGCGCGGTGGTCCCACCTGACCCCATGCCGAACTCAGAAGTGAAACGCCGTAGCGCCGATGGTAGTGTGGGGTCTCCCCATGTGAGAGTAGGGAACTGCCAGGCATCAAATAAGTAGAGAGGCCATCTGCAAGGATGGCCTTTTTGCGTTTAAGCATTCAGAAATTTGTAGGCCGGATAAGGCAAAGCTGCCACCCGGCAAGTCAGATCGCACTCCACTCCACAATAAACTCCGCAATCCCTTCCACATCATTTAAATCCAGCATCGGAACTTCAAGCGGCAATACAACATCACTGGCCACCGCAATCACATGCTCATCCAGCGTTAATTCGCTGAAATCATGCCCGGCATCGCTTCTGAACAGCAGGATCTTAGGCACGGCCTCATGCTTAAATCCCTCGACCAGCACCAGATCCAGCGTGGCGTGATCCATCCGGCTGACCAGATAAGCGAGATCCAGCGGTGCCTCATCCGGCGTTTCTGTCATCAGCGCCCAGCGTTGAGTACTTGCCACCATCGTTTGCGCTGCACCCGCTTTACGCAATGCATAGCTATCTTTTCCCGGTCTATCGACATCCATATTATGATGGGTGTGCTTAATCAATCCTGGACGGATACCTTTTGCACAAAGCGCAGGAATGAGCTTTTTCAGCAGAGTGGTTTTTCCGGTCCCACTCCAGGCAGAAATGGCGACAACAGATATCATCTTTTCTCCTGCATCATCTGCAAATCGTCAGGCGTATTCACATTCACAAAAGCTGATTTTAAATCGCTAAAATCAACGGGATGACCACCAGACTCGCGCATAAAAGCCATCACCCTGCGCTCTCCCGCAGCCAGATAGGACTGCAGGGCTGGCGCCAGGGATCGGTGCATCAATGCGATAGCAGGATGATCACGCTCGCCGTCATTTACCCAAACCACGGGAGCCGTACCCCGAAGCAGCAACAAACGTTCGACAAGACAGGACGGAATAAACGGGGTATCGCAGGGACAGAAGATGAACCACTCTCCGCGAGACTGTTGCATGACCGAAAGCATCCCGGCCAGCGGTCCCGGGTAATCCTCAAGGATATCCTGGTAAACGGCATACCCGCTGAGCTGGTAAGTGTCGATATGCCGGTTAGCACTGATGACCATTGTCGACACCTGGCCTGCGAGCGTATCAGCGACACATTGCCATAAGGGTTTGCCGTTCAGGCGTTGAAGCCCCTTATCTTTTCCCCCCATTCGCGTCGCTCTGCCACCTGCCAGAACGACCCCAATGATTTCCTGGCTAAGATTCACGAATATCGCCTCTTTTATTGTGGGATTGACCCTGCTAACGTGTCACTCTAAATGAAAGGAGCACCACCATGAAATGTAAACGTCTGAATGAAGTTATTGAACTCCTCCAGCCCGCCTGGCAAAAAGAGCCAGAGCTAAATCTGATGCAATTTTTACAGAAACTGGCGAAAGAGTCAGGTTTTGACGGCGATCTGGCAGACCTTTCTGACGACATCCTGATCTATCACCTTAAAATGCGTGACTCTGCCAAAGATGCTGTTATTCCTGGTATTCAGAAAGATTATGAGGAAGATTTTAAGACCGCATTACTGCGCGCCCGAGGCGTAATTAAAGAGTAAAAGCTTGTAAGCGGCGGCACCGAAATCGCCACAAGATGATATCCTGAATCATTCGTATAATTTCCGGATGATCGGATGAACGACCAGGCTTTTACTTTCCAGACATTACACCCGGACACCATTATGGATGCCCTGTTTGAACAGGGTATTCGGGTGGATTCCGGGCTAACACCGTTAAACAGCTACGAAAACCGCGTCTATCAGTTTCAGGATGAGGATCGTCAGCGCTTCGTCGTAAAATTCTATCGTCCTGAACGCTGGTCCGCAGAACAAATTCAGGAAGAGCATCAGTTTGCTCACGATCTGCTGGATGACGATGTTCCCGTTGCCGCACCGCTAAAATTCAATAACCAAACGCTCCTCACGCACGAAGGGTTTTACTACGCTGTATTCCCGAGCCTGGGTGGCCGCCAGTTTGAAGCGGATAATATCGATCAGATGGAGTGGGTTGCCCGCTATCTTGGGCGCATACACCAGACGGGACGCAAAAAAGCCTTTATTGCCCGCCCGACTATCGGGATTCAGGAATACCTTCTTGAGCCGCGCGGAATATTCGAAACGTCTGCCATGATCCCCACTGCGTTAAAGGATGATTTCCTCAACGCCACCGATAAGCTCATTGCTGCTGTTAAAACCTGCTGGCGCGACGATATTTCTGTCCTGCGCCTGCATGGCGATTGTCATGCCGGAAATATCCTCTGGCGTGATGGTCCGCTGTTTGTCGATCTCGATGATGCTCGTATGGGGCCAGCGGTTCAGGACCTATGGATGCTGCTCAATGGCGACAAAGCCGAGCAACGCATGCAGCTTGAAACCATTATTGAAGCTTATGAAGAATTTAGCCCGTTTAATTCAGACGAAATTGCCCTGATTGAGCCTTTACGTGCGATGCGTTTTGTTTATTATCTCGCATGGTTAATCAGGCGTTGGGACGATCCCGCATTTCCCCGGAATTTCCCGTGGCTTACCGGAGAGGATTACTGGCGTAGCCAGATATCTACATTTACTGAGCAGGTCAAGGTTCTTCAGGAACCCCCTCTGCAATTAACGCCGATGTATTAATTGGACACACCCAGGAGAGAGTTAATCATGAAAAAAATTTGGCTGGCGCTGGCAGGTATGATTCTGGCATTTAGCGCTTCTGCTGCGCAGTTTACCGACGGCAAACAGTTCATCACGCTGGACAAACCGGTTGCTGGCGAGCCACAGGTTCTGGAGTTCTTCTCGTTCTATTGCCCACACTGCTATCAGTTCGAGCAGGTTCTGCATGTTTCTGACAACGTGAAGAAAAAGCTGCCAGAAGGCACCAAAATGACCAAGTACCACGTCGAGTTCCTGGGCCCATTGGGTAAAGACCTGACCCAGGCGTGGGCGGTTGCGATGGCACTGGGCGTGGAAGATAAGATCACTGCGCCAATGTTTGAAGCCGTACAGAAAACCCAGACCGTTCAGACCACTGCGGATATCCGTAAAGTGTTCGTTGATGCCGGCGTGAAAGGGGAAGAGTATGACGCAGCATGGAACAGCTTTGTGGTGAAATCTCTGGTTGCTCAGCAGGAAAAAGCGGCTGCTGACCTCCAGCTTCAGGGCGTTCCGGCGATGTTTGTTAACGGCAAATACCAGCTGAACATGCAGGGCATGGACACCAGCAGCATGGATATCTTCGTACAGCAGTATGCTGATACCGTGAAATACCTGGTTGAGAAGAAGTAATTTCGCTGATGTAAAAACGCCGGTCACTGACCGGCGTTTTTGTATGAAGATTTAATATTGTTTATCTGTTCGTCTTTCTCTTTCCAGAGCGTATTAAGCCACTGCTGGAAACGACGCTTGAAATTCTTATCGTTAACGTAATCACCGTGCAGCCCGGCATCTATCGGGACCAGATCGACACGCACAACAATGCGCGTCAGTTTGCCGCTGAGCATATCGAAGAACGGCGTCTTATCGTTTTCCGGATAGCAGAGCGTGACGTTCAGGAGTTTATCGAACTGTGATCCCAGCACGTTAAGCGCCATCGCAATACCCGCAGCCTTTGGCGGCAGCAGATGCTGGTAAGGGGAGCGAGTTTGTTGATGCTTCTCTTCCGTAAACCGGGAGCCTTCAACAAAGTTAACGATGGTCGTTGGATGCGCACGAAACTTTTCGCAGGAACGGCGCGTGGTCTCCACATCTTTGCCGCGACGCTCGGGATGACGAATCAAATAGCTGCGCGAATAGCGTTTCATAAACGGCATATCAAGCGCCCAGCAGGCCAGCCCGATAAAAGGCACCCAGGCGAGCTGCTGTTTCAGAAAGTATTTGTTCATCGGGATGTGTTTGCGAAAAAGTACGCATAACACCACGATGTCCGCCCAGCTGTGGTGATTGCAGATCAGCAGATACCAGTTCTTCTTGTTAAGACTCTCCAGCCCTTTGATATCCCACTTCAGATACGGGTTCAGGCACAGCAGGATCGCCAGTCCTTCGCACCAGCAGTACATCATGAAGTTACAAAATGCGGACACGGCTCGCCACACCATGGGAACAGGCAGCAGCAGTTTAACGATCCCGGCGATAATGATCGGCACAGAGCAGGCGACAGTCACCAGGATAGTTAAAATGATGCTTAACAGTAATGTTATTGCAGCGAGCAATCTCGGCATGATGAGCTTTTTCAGGTAGTTAGCTGTAAGTGAGCGGTCGGCTATGCAACGCCGGGCGCTGATTTTACCAGAAAACAGACAAATTAATGGCGCTTTGACGTGATGATTTGGCCGCTTTTACCCTGTCGCAGACGATTTCTCTGTGATTGTGCGCTTAACAAGGCTTATATCCACATAGACTAAATTGCCATCAGTTGACCATATAGATAAGATCTAATGCTATAACAGCATGATAATTAAGATCTAAAAATTAACGCATATGTATTTTTTACGTCTGTTATTCATATGAAGTGAAAATATACACAAACTTATCCACAGTTTGATTTTTGCGAGCGATCCTCACGATCGCAAAATCTTTTCCTGTATCTGGCGCTAATACCTGATGTTTTCATCCTTCTGTGGCATCCTTTACCCATAAATTGATTAAAGGCACGGACATTATGGTTCAGATCCCAGAAAACCCTCTTATTCTCGTCGATGGCTCTTCTTACCTGTATCGGGCATATCATGCGTTTCCTCCTCTGACCAATAGCGCAGGGGAACCCACCGGCGCAATGTACGGCGTGCTGAACATGCTGCGCAGCCTGATCCTTCAGTATCAGCCAACCCATGCGGCTGTGGTCTTTGATGCGAAAGGTAAAACTTTCCGCGACGAGCTGTTTGAGCATTACAAATCTCACCGTCCGCCAATGCCTGACGATCTGCGCGCGCAGATTGAGCCGCTGCACACCATGGTAAAAGCGATGGGGCTGCCGCTGCTGGCCGTCTCTGGCGTTGAAGCCGATGACGTCATCGGTACGCTGGCGCGTGAAGCAGAAAAGATGGGGCGTCCTGTGCTGATCAGCACCGGTGATAAAGATATGGCGCAGCTGGTGACGCCAGGCATCACCCTGATTAACACCATGACCAACACCATTCTGGGGCCAGAAGAAGTGGTCACAAAGTACGGCGTGCCGCCTGAGTTGATTATCGACTTCCTCGCGTTGATGGGCGACTCCTCGGATAACATCCCGGGTGTCCCTGGTGTCGGTGAAAAAACCGCGCAGGCGCTGCTCCAGGGGCTGGGTGGTCTGGACACGCTCTACGCGGAATCGGATAAAATCGCCGGGCTCTCCTTCCGTGGCGCAAAAACCATGGCCGGAAAACTGGAAGAGAACAAAGAGGTGGCTTATCTCTCCTATAAGCTGGCCACAATCAAAACCGATGTCGAACTGGAGCTGGGCTGTGAGCAGCTTGAAGTGCAACAGCCTTCCGCTGACGGTCTGCTGAGCCTGTTTAAGAAATACGAATTCAAGCGCTGGACCGCTGACGTGGAAGCCGGTAAATGGCTGCAGGCGAAAGGGGCCAAACCTGCTGCAAAGCCGAAGGAGACAATCGTCGTTGACGCAGAAGAGCAGGCGGAAGAAGAAGCCGTGGCGCTTTCCTTCGACAACTACGAAACCATTCTTGAAGAGTCACGGCTGATCGCCTGGATCGAGAAGCTGAAAAAGGCGCCCGTCTTCGCCTTTGATACCGAAACCGACAGCCTCGATAACATCTCTGCCAATATGGTTGGCCTGTCATTTGCGACAGAGCCGGGTATTGCCGCCTACGTCCCTGTGGCGCACGATTACCTGGATGCGCCGGAGCAGATCTCCCGTGAACGCGTGCTTGAGCTGCTGAAGCCGATCCTGGAAGACGAAAAGGCGCTCAAGGTCGGGCAAAATCTCAAGTACGATCGCGGCATTCTGCAAAATTACGGCATTGAACTGCGCGGGATTGCCTTCGACACCATGCTTGAATCCTACATTCTGGACAGCGTCGCGGGCCGCCATGATATGGATTCCTTATCTGACCGCTGGCTCAAGCACAAAACGATCACCTTTGAAGAGATTGCCGGTAAAGGGAAAAATCAGCTCACCTTTAACCAGATCGCTCTGGAAGAAGCGGGGCGCTACGCGGCGGAAGACGCAGATGTCACGCTACAGCTGCACCTGAAGATGTGGCCAAAACTGCAGAAGCATGAAGGTCCGCTGAACGTGTTCCAGCATATCGAGATGCCGCTGGTGCCCGTGCTGTCACGCATTGAACGCAACGGCGTGAAGATTGACCCAACGGTGCTGCATAACCACTCCGGGGAGCTGGCGCAGCGTCTGACCGAGCTCGAGCAAAAAGCGCATGAGCTTGCAGGCGAGCCGTTTAACCTCTCTTCGCCGAAGCAGCTGCAAACCATTCTGTTTGAAAAGCAGGGCATCAAGCCGCTGAAGAAAACTCCTGGCGGCGCGCCGTCAACCTCTGAAGAGGTGCTGGAAGAGCTGGCGCTGGATTATCCGCTGCCAAAAGTGATTCTGCAGTACCGTGGTCTCGCGAAGCTGAAGTCTACCTACACCGACAAGCTTCCGCTGATGATCAACCCGAAAACGGGTCGCGTGCACACGTCGTACCATCAGGCTGTCGCGGCGACCGGTCGTCTCTCATCAACCGATCCCAACCTGCAGAACATCCCGGTACGTAACGAAGAAGGCCGCCGTATTCGCCAGGCTTTCATCGCACCAGAGGATTATCTGATTGTCTCTGCTGACTACTCGCAAATTGAGCTGCGCATTATGGCGCATCTGTCCCGCGACAAAGGCCTGCTGACCGCGTTTGCCGAAGGGAAGGATATCCACCGGGCAACCGCGGCGGAAGTCTTCGGCTTGCCGCTGGACAGCGTGACCAACGAGCAGCGCCGCAGTGCTAAGGCGATCAACTTCGGTCTGATTTACGGCATGAGCGCATTTGGTCTTTCGCGCCAGCTCAACATTCCGCGCAAAGAGTCGCAGAAGTATATGGATCTCTACTTCGAGCGTTATCCGGGCGTGCTGGAATATATGGAACGCACCCGCGCGCAGGCGAAGGAAAAAGGTTACGTCGAAACCCTGGATGGCCGCCGTCTCTACCTACCGGACATCAAATCCAGCAACGCGGCGCGTCGCGCTGGTGCAGAGCGTGCGGCGATCAACGCCCCGATGCAGGGTACCGCGGCGGACATTATTAAGCGTGCAATGATCGCCGTTGATGCCTGGCTGGAAGAAGAGAAGCCTCGCGTGAAAATGATCATGCAGGTACACGATGAACTGGTATTTGAAGTGCACAAAGACGACCTCGACGCCGTGTCGAAGAAGATCCACGAACTGATGGAAAGCAGCATGACGCTTGACGTGCCGTTGCTGGTGGAAGTGGGAAGTGGCGAAAACTGGGATCAGGCTCACTAAGGGTTCTTCGCATAACGCGCTTTTTATGTAAGTTTGCAACATAACAACGCGCGTTTTGTGACAATCATTAGAATTCCCTATGTAAAGAATGAAAAAAAACTACAAAAAGTGCTTTTTCTGCAGCACAAAAAGGGGTAGAGTTGTCGGCGTAGGGTACAGAGGTAAGATGTTCTATCTTTCAGACCTTTTACTTCACGTAATCGGATTTGGCTGAATATTTTAGCCGCCCCAGTCAGTAATGACTGGGGCGTTTTTTATTGCGTCAAAGAAAAATTCAGGCAAAAAAAACGCGGCTATCGCCGCGCTCGGTATTACTCTTCTTCCGCTTCCGTCGCGGGTTCCAGCTCGCTAAACCAGGTATCGAGCTTCTGACGCAGCTTGTCCACGCCCAGCTTTTTCAGCGAGGAGAACGGCTCAACCTGCACATCACCGTTGAACGCCAGCACCGCTTCGCGAACCATATTCACCTGCGCTTTACGCGCGCCGCTCGCCAGCTTATCGGCTTTCGTCAGCAGCACCAGCACGGCGATATCGCTTGCTACAGCCCAGTCGATCATCTGCTGATCCAGATCTTTCAGGGGATGGCGAATATCCATCAGCACCACCAGACCTTTCAGGCACAGGCGTTTTTCCAGGTATTCACCCAGCGCACGCTGCCACTTGATTTTCATCTCTTCCGGTACCTGCGCGTAACCGTAGCCCGGTAAGTCGACCAGGCGTTTGCCCTCTGCGACTTCAAACAGGTTGATCAGCTGGGTACGGCCAGGTGTTTTTGAGGTACGCGCCAGGCTCTTCTGATTGGTCAGCGTATTCAGGGCGCTGGATTTCCCCGCATTGGAGCGGCCAGCAAATGCCACTTCAATACCGGTATCAGAAGGAAGGTGGCGAATATCGGGCGCACTGGTGACAAAATGCGTCTGTTGGTAGTTCCAGGTAGTCACGTGGTCGTCTCCAAAATCGTAATCTGAAGGGGATTATACCCGAATGCAGCCAAAAGGCTTTTCTGATTGCTATGAGCTGTAGGCGAATGCCCCAACCTGTGTGAGAGATCGGCCAGTGATGCTATGGGAGATTTCAGAGAATTCGCAGGCGTCAAAAAATCCAAACTGTTTTAAATCATAAGCTTATTTCCGGGTGATTGTCTGAAAAATCCTTTTTGTACCGTTTCGTTGCTTGTTAGTTTAACGGAACAAGGTAAAGTGTGCGTCAGGGCGAGGAAGCCAACAGGAAATCGACTTAAGGATTAGGGTCAGGAGCGCCAGGAGGCGAAGACGCAGGATTGTCAGGATGACCAGCGCCTGGAGGCGTTTTAAAAGGAAATGGAACCGTATCACGGACGGTATTAGCCAAGGGATAAACAGGGTTTGTTGTTGGCAAACACGGAATGTCTGACCCGCTAAGGGTTGTGAGTCAGGAAAAAAGGCGACAGATTGCTCTGTCGCCTTTTTTCTTTGCTTGCTTTCTGCTAGATTTCGCCGCAATTCTATACTGAAGAAAACGACTTAAAGATAAAACATCATGAAAAAACCAACCTCCGCTGCGGGCGCGAAACGCCCTGCAAAAGCACGCCGCAAAACGCGCGAAGAACTGAACCAGGAAGCGCGCGATCGCAAACGCGACAAAAAACATCGCGGTCACGCTGCGGGTAGCCGTGCCAACGGTGGTGGTGCAGCGGGTGCTTCTGCAAAAGGCAAACAGCAGAAAGACCCTCGTATCGGCAGTAAAACTCCCATTCCACTGGGCGTGACAGACACCCCGGTCACTAAGCAGCACAAACCAAAGAGCGAGAAACCTATGCTTTCACCGCAGGCTGAGCTGGATTTGCTGGAGAACGATGAGCGCCTGGACGCGCTGCTGGAACGTCTTGAAGAGGGTGAAACCCTGACCGCTGAAGAGCAGTCATGGGTGGATGCCAAACTGGATCGTATCGATGAACTGATGCAGAAGCTGGGCCTGTCATACGACGATGACGAAGATGAAGAAGAAGACGAGAAGCAGGAAGATATGATGCGTCTTCTGAAGGGTGGAAACTAACATTTGCACCCGGCAGGCACGATAGTCCTGCTTATAACCCTTCCGGTTATATGTTATCTGGTGTGGTTATTCGTTAAACTACGGCGGTTGTCGCGGCGACAGAAGTGGCTGCGCACCCGAATGATGGCCCGCGATGGGGCCAGAACGGGCCGCCGTATACGAACGCGACACCAACGGAAGGAGTGAGCATGTCAGCACCAACTATCGACTGGGATTTGGCCCTAATCCAGAAATATAACTATTCCGGGCCGCGTTATACGTCATACCCCACCGCGCTGGAGTTCTCCGATGCCTTCGGCGAGGCTGATTTCCAGCAGGCTGTCGCGCGCTATCCTGAGCGTCCGCTGTCGCTCTACGTCCATATTCCGTTCTGCCACAAGCTGTGTTACTTCTGCGGCTGCAATAAAATCGTTACCCGTCAGCAGCACAAAGCCGACCAATATCTTGACGCGCTCGAACAAGAAACTGTGCATCGCGCGCCGCTGTTTGCCGGTCGTCACGTCAGCCAGCTGCACTGGGGCGGCGGCACGCCAACCTATCTGAACAAAGCGCAAATCAGCCGCCTGATGACCCTGCTGCGCGGCAATTTCAGTTTTAACGCCGACGCTGAAATCTCGATCGAAGTCGATCCGCGTGAAATTGAGCTGGATGTACTGGACCACTTACGCGCCGAAGGCTTCAATCGTCTGAGTATGGGCGTGCAGGATTTCAATAAAGAGGTTCAGCGTCTGGTGAACCGCGAGCAGGACGAAGAATTTATCTTTGCCTTACTCAATCACGCGCGCGAGATTGGTTTCACCTCGACCAATATTGACCTGATTTACGGCCTGCCAAAGCAAACGCCGGAAAGCTTCGCCTTCACCCTGAAGCGCGTGGCCGAACTCAACCCGGACCGCCTGAGCGTCTTTAACTATGCGCATCTGCCGACGCTCTTTGCCGCTCAGCGCAAAATCAAAGATGCCGATCTTCCTTCTGCCCAGCATAAGCTGGATATCCTGCAGGAAACCATCACCTCGCTGACCGAAACCGGCTATCAGTTTATCGGGATGGATCACTTTGCCCGTCCGGATGACGAGCTGGCGATTGCGCAGCGTGAAGGCGTTCTGCACCGTAACTTCCAGGGCTACACAACCCAGGGCGATACCGATTTGCTGGGGATGGGCGTCTCCGCTATCAGCATGATTGGCGACTGTTACGCGCAGAACCAGAAAGAGCTGAAGCTTTACTACCAGCAGGTTGATGAAACGGGCAACGCGCTGTGGCGCGGCATTGCGTTAACGCGCGACGACTGCATCCGACGCGATGTGATTAAGGCGCTAATCTGCAACTTCCGTCTCGATTTCAGCGACGTTGAGTCGCAGTGGGATCTTCACTTCAGCGATTATTTTGCGGAAGACCTGAAGCTGATTGCACCGCTGGCGAAAGACGGGCTGGTGGATGTGTCGGAGAGCGCGATTGAGGTCACGCCGAAAGGGCGTCTGTTGATCCGTAATATCTGCATGTGCTTTGACGCGTATCTACGTCAGAAAGCGCGACTGCAGCAGTTCTCGCGGGTGATTTAAGGCGCATTGCAAAATGCACGAAACGTAGGCCGGGTAAGGCGAAGCCGCCACCCGGCTTTTACGTTCAACTCCGCTAGCTAAACAGCCCAACCAGCGCCGCACACAACATAGCCGCAACGGCTGTCTGTGGCGTGTGGCTTTCAGCGGCTCCGCTAGAGAGCATATTCACGATTGTTTCCAGCATGATGTTCACCCCCAATTTCCGGGCACGATCATACAAAACTCATCGGAACAGTAAAGCGCAAAATAACGGCAATTTGCGCTCAATTAATAACCTTTACACAGCGGCGTGCGATCACTCCATTCCCAGCTCTTTAAGCTTGCGCGTCAGGGTATTACGTCCCCATCCCAGCAGGCGAGCGGCTTCCTGCTTATGACCCTGCGTATGACGAAGCGCGGTAGTTAACAGGGTACGCTCCATCTCCGGCTGAGCTTCAGACAGCAGGTTTTGATGACCGGAACGCAGCGCGCGGTCGGCCCACTGCGCCAGAAGCGTCGCCCAGCTGTCCGGCAGCGCGTGCCCGGTACTGCTTTCAGGCGCGGTCGCTTCAAACAGCTCGGCCGGTAAATCCTGAATCAGCACTTCCTGCCCGGCGGCCATCACGGTTAACCAGCGGCAGGTGTTTTCCAGCTGACGCACGTTGCCCGGCCACGCCAGACGCGTCAGAGCGGCATCGGTTTCCGGGTGAAGCTGCTTGGCTTCCACGCCCAGCTCGCGGGCGGCTACCTGCAGGAAATGACGCGCCAGGCGGGGAATATCTTCCCGACGCTCACGCAGCGGCGGCAGATGAACGCGGATGACGTTCAGACGGTGGAATAAATCCTCACGGAATTTTCCTTCCTGAACGCGTTGCTCCAGATTCTGGTGGGTCGCGGCGATAATGCGCACGTCCACCTTTACCGGCGCATAGCCTCCCACGCGATAAAACTGCCCGTCGGCCAGCACGCGCAGCAGGCGGGTCTGGACATCCAGCGGCATATCGCCAATTTCATCCAGGAACAGCGTACCGCCGTCAGCCTGTTCAAACCGGCCCTGGCGAATGGTATTGGCGCCGGTAAATGCCCCTTTTTCATGGCCGAACAGTTCGGACTCAATCAAATCCTTCGGGATCGCCGCCATATTCAGGGCGATGAACGGTGCTTTTGCCCGCGGGCTGTGGCGGTGCAATGCATGCGCCACAAGCTCTTTACCGGTTCCCGATTCACCGTTAATCAATACGCTGATGGACGAGCGGGACAAACGACCGATAATGCGAAACACGTCCTGCATCGCCGGCGCTTCGCCGATGATGTCTGTCGTTGGCCCAAAATCGGGTGCGTGGCGCGGCTGTTGCTGCTCCTGATAATGGCTAATCGCGCGCTCAACCAGCGCCACCGCTTCGTCGATATCAAAGGGTTTGGGCAGGTAATCGAACGCCCCTTGCTGATAGGCGCTCACTGCGGCATCCAGATCGGAGTGCGCGGTCATTATGATGACCGGAAGCATAGGGTGGCGTTGTTTGATCTGCTTTAACAGCGCCAGCCCGTCCATGCCCGGCATACGAATATCCGAAAGCAGAACATCTGGCGTTTTGGTGGTGAGTGCGTCGAGCACTTCGCTGCCGCTCTCAAACGTCGTGCAGCTTAATCCTGCCCCAGTGAGCGCGCGTTCAAGCACCCAACGGATGGAGCTATCGTCATCGACTACCCAGACTATCCCTCGTTGCATAAACGTCACCTTTATTTTTTAATCGGCAGGAAAACCGAAAACTCGGTATGTCCCGGCCAACTGGTAAATTCAATTTTCCCGGAGTGTTGATCGATCAAACTGCGGGCAATGGATAAGCCCAGGCCGGTCCCGCCTTCGCGACCGCTTACCATCGGGTAGAACAGGGTGTCCTGCAAATGCGATGGAATGCCGGGCCCGTTATCCTCAACGTCGATTCGGGCGGTCAGCCGGTAGCGCACGCCGTGTAACGTGAGCTGGAAGGCGGTGCGGGTGCGTAAAATAATCTCACCGCCTTCAGGCCCCAGCGCCTGCAGGGCATTACGCACAATATTCAACAGGACCTGCTCAATCTGGTCCGGGTCATGGGCCAGTTCCGGCAGGCTTGGGTCGTAATCACGTACCAGCGTGACGTTCTCCGGCAGCTCCATTGAAACGAGCTTCACCACCCGCTCAGCGACTTTATGGATGCTTTCCGTGACGTGCATTCCCGGCTGCTGCGGACCGAGAAGACGGTCTACCAGATTCCGCAGACGGTCCGCCTGCTCAATGATGACGTTGGTATACTCCGCCAGCGCGGGATCGGGCAGCGCCTTGGTCAGAAGCTGCGCCGCGCCGCGTAATCCACCCAGCGGGTTTTTGATTTCATGCGCCAGACCGCGCACCAGGTCACGGGCGGCAATCTGCTGCGCGTGCTGAAGCTGCTCCTGGCTCAGTCGACGCTGATTATCCATCGGCGCCATTTCCAGCAGGATCAGGCCTTCGGGAAGACGTTGCGCGGTTAGCGACAGAATATGCGAGCGCCCGTCGATCACCAGCGTCACTTCGTTATCGGTAAACCCCTGGCCGGCCTGCAAACTTTCCTGCATCAGGCCAATATTCAGCGAAAAATAGCTCAGGAGTTCAGGAAGCGGGGTGCCGAACAGTTTACGTGCGCTTTGGGCGAGCAGCTGCTGCGCCGCCGGGTTGGCGTAATGAACGGCCAGCTCGTCATCGACCAGCAATATGCTGTTAATCAAAGAATTGAGGATCTGCCCAGCATCGGGCAGCGTGCCAGTTGCCATTCAGCAGTCTCCTGGAGTCGTTTGCACTAATTTAGTGCAGTATAGCGTTTTCGGCGTAAAAAGCGCGTGAGATCAGGTTGTTGGTGGAGAAAAAAGCCCATCCGGAGATGGGCTAAAAGTTTCCACGGCAACTACCCCCGGCGCTTATCACGCCGGGTAAAACAACTTTTATTAAACGCTGTAGTACAGCTCGAACTCAACCGGGTGTGGCGTCATACGCACGCGGTCGTTCTCTTCCATACGCAGGGCGATGTAAGCATCGATAGCGTCGTCAGTGAATACGCCACCTGCAGTCAGGAACTCGCGGTCTGCGTCCAGCGCCTGCAGGGCTTCTTCCAGAGAGCCAGCAACCTGTGGGATCTCTTTCGCTTCTTCTGGCGGCAGGTCGTACAGGTTTTTGTCCATCGCTTCGCCCGGGTGGATCTTGTTCTTGATACCGTCCAGACCGGCCATCAGCAGTGCTGCGAAGCACAGGTATGGGTTAGCCGCTGGGTCCGGGAAGCGAACTTCGATACGACGTGCTTTAGGAGAAGCCACCACCGGAATACGGATAGAAGCAGAACGGTTACGTGCAGAGTAGGCCAGCATCACTGGCGCTTCGTAGCCCGGGACCAGACGCTTGTAGGAGTTCGTGGTTGGGTTCGCCAGGGCGTTGATCGCTTTAGCGTGTTTGATAACACCACCGATGTAATACAGCGCCTGCTCGGACAGACCGGCATATTTGTCGCCAGAGAACAGGTTGGTACCGTTCTTGGACAGAGACATGTGGCAGTGCATACCGGAACCGTTATCGCCAAACATTGGTTTTGGCATGAAGGTCGCGGTTTTACCGAAACGGTGCGCAACGTTGTGCACAACGTATTTGTAGATCTGAATTTCGTCCGCTTTTTTGGTCATGGTGTTGAAGCGGGTTGCCACTTCGTTCTGACCAGCAGTCGCCACTTCGTGGTGGTGAGCTTCAACAACCAGGCCCATCTCTTCCATCACCAGACACATGGTGGAACGGATGTCCTGTGCAGAGTCGACCGGAGGAACCGGGAAGTAACCGCCTTTCACGCCAGGACGGTGACCTTTGTTACCGCCTTCGTATTTAGTGGAGGAGTTCCATGCACCTTCGATGTCGTCGATAGCCACGTGGGAGCCAGAAATAGAGGCACCGAAGCGGATGTCATCGAACAGGAAGAATTCTGGCTCTGGCCCGAACAGAACGGTGTCTGCGATGCCGGTAGAACGCAGGTACTCTTCAGCGCGTTTCGCGATAGAACGTGGGTCGCGGTCGTAGCCCTGCAGCGTGCCTGGCTCGAGGATGTCGCAACGGATGATCAGGGTTGGTTCTTCGAAGAACGGATCAATGACCGCCGTGGTCGCGTCTGGCATCAGAACCATGTCGGATTCGTTAATGCCTTTCCAGCCACCAATGGAGGAGCCGTCAAACATTTTGCCTTCTTCAAAGAATTCGGCGTTCACCTGATGAGCAGGGATTGTGACGTGCTGTTCTTTACCTTTGGTATCGGTGAAGCGCAGATCAACAAACTTCACTTCATGTTCGTTCAGCATCGTCAAAACGTGTTCAGCGGACATACTTAACTCTCCAGATTGGTCATTGTCGTCGTGGTAACGAGGTCTTCAATTTCTGTTTGTACTGGCTGGTGCCATGTATTTTTTATAAAGCGAAATCTGTGCCAACTTTTAAATCACCCCAAAAAGGCGTTATCATGCGCACCATAGTGCAAAAGGGCTGCACCACAATGGATTTGTTGCACCAGTATAGTGCTTCAATGTGAACATTGAGCACCATATTGGTGCAATTTACGTTAAAGTGCCCTTTTACCGCTCCGTGAAAGCGATCACAAAGCATCTCTGCAATACTTGTTTGCGGGGGATGTTTGTGATCCTGTTTTGTAGTGCGATTAATCCGTGTACAATAACGCGCTATTTCTAAATGCCTGAGGCAAAGTTGTGATCGAAAATTTGCGTAACATCGCCATCATCGCGCACGTAGACCATGGTAAAACTACCCTGGTTGACAAGCTGCTGCAGCAATCCGGTACGTTTGATGCGCGTGCCGAAACCCAAGAACGCGTGATGGACTCCAACGATTTGGAGAAAGAGCGTGGGATTACCATCCTCGCGAAAAACACCGCGATTAAATGGAATGACTACCGTATCAACATCGTTGATACCCCAGGGCACGCCGACTTCGGTGGTGAAGTTGAACGTGTAATGTCCATGGTAGACTCCGTTCTGCTGGTCGTTGACGCAATGGATGGCCCAATGCCACAGACGCGCTTCGTGACCAAAAAAGCTTTTGCCCATGGTCTGAAGCCAATCGTTGTTATCAACAAAGTTGACCGCCCTGGCGCGCGTCCTGACTGGGTTGTTGACCAGGTCTTCGACCTGTTCGTTAACCTCGACGCGACCGACGAGCAGCTGGACTTCCCTATCGTTTACGCATCTGCGCTGAACGGTATCGCAGGTCTGGACCACGAAGACATGGCTGAAGACATGACCCCGCTGTATCAGGCGATTGTTGACCGTGTTCCTGCGCCAAACGTCGATCTCGACGGCACCCTGCAGATGCAGATCTCTCAGCTCGACTACAACAACTACGTTGGCGTAATCGGCATTGGTCGTATCAAGCGCGGTAAAGTGAAGCCTAACCAGCAGGTTACTATCATCGATAGCGAAGGCAAAACCCGTAACGGTAAAGTCGGTAAAGTACTGACTCACCTGGGTCTTGAGCGTATCGAGAGTGACGTTGCGGAAGCGGGCGACATCATCGCTATCACCGGTCTGGGTGAACTGAACATCTCCGACACCATCTGCGATCCGCAGAACGTCGAAGCGCTGCCAGCCCTGTCCGTTGATGAACCAACCGTATCCATGTTCTTCAACGTCAACACCTCTCCGTTCTGTGGTAAAGAAGGTAAATTCGTTACCTCTCGTCAGATCCTTGACCGCCTGAACAAAGAGCTGGTGCACAACGTTGCGCTGCGCGTTGAAGAAACCCAGGATGCCGATGCATTCCGCGTTTCTGGTCGTGGTGAGCTGCACCTGTCTGTTCTGATTGAGAACATGCGTCGTGAAGGTTTCGAAATGGCGGTTTCCCGTCCGAAAGTAATCTTCCGCGAGATCGACGGCCGTAAACAAGAGCCGTTCGAAAACGTAACGCTGGACGTTGAAGAGCAGCACCAGGGTTCTGTGATGCAGGCTCTGGGTGAGCGTAAAGGCGACCTGAAAAACATGAATCCAGATGGCAAAGGCCGCGTACGTCTCGACTACGTGATCCCAAGCCGTGGTCTGATCGGCTTCCGTTCTGAGTTCATGACCATGACCTCCGGTACCGGTCTGCTGTACTCCACCTTCAGCCACTACGACGACGTGCGTCCGGGCGAAGTGGGCCAGCGTAACAACGGCGTGCTGATCTCCAACGGTCAGGGTAAAGCGGTTGCGTTTGCGCTGTTCGGTCTGCAGGATCGCGGCAAGCTGTTCCTGGGTCACGGTGCTGAAGTTTACGAAGGCCAGATCATCGGTATTCACAGTCGTTCTAACGACCTGACCGTAAACTGCCTGACCGGTAAGAAACTGACCAACATGCGTGCGTCCGGTACTGACGAAGCAACGGTTCTGGTTCCACCGATCAAGATGACTCTGGAGCAGGCTCTGGAATTCATCGATGATGACGAACTGGTAGAAGTGACTCCACAGTCAATTCGTATCCGTAAACGTCACCTGACCGAGAACGATCGTAAACGTGCTATGCGCGGTGCGAAAGAAGAGTAATACGGTCAATCCGTAGGCCGGGTAAGCGTGAGCGCCACCCGGCAACTAAAAAGCCGCTGATCTCTCAGCGGCTTTTTTATTCGATGATCGCCAGAATTCTTCATTACCTGGGGCGTTATGTCCCGAAGCTATCTCTTTCCTGTGAAATTCACGGATTAGGGTAACTCTGCTCCATTTATCACGAACACCCGATCTGCCGATGCAATCGTGGTTTCGCGATGCGCGATAATAATCCTGGTGATGTTCATCTCCTGTATGGACTGATTGACCTCACTTTCACTGGTTTTATCAAGGTGGCTGGTCGCCTCGTCCATGAATAAAATACCCGGTTTGCGGTATAATGCCCGGGCAATATAAATCCGCTGTTTTTGACCCCCGGACAACCCTTCCCCAAGTTCACCAATCAGTGTCTCGTAACCCATTGGTAGCTTTAAAATGTCATTATGAATATGGCTTGCGATGGCGCATTGCACCAACCACTGCTCGTCAATGTCAGGCCGAAAACCGGCGATATTCTCTTTGATAGAGCCTGAAAACAACTTATCTTCCTGCATGATACAGGCAATGCGTTCAGCATAATGCTCAAAACCAAGTTGCTTAATATCAATGCCATTAATTCGGACGCAGCCGTTCGACGGTTCGAATAAACCGCACAACACTTTCATCAAGGTGCTTTTACCTGCACCCGATACGCCCGTAATAGCAATACTCTCCCCGGCATGAATGGTCAGATTCAGTTGGCTGAATATAGGGTCCGCATGGTTATCATAACGGTAGGTCAAATCCTGAGTTTCGAGCGTTAAGGCTCCGTGTGGTAAACGCAGCGGGCTGGTGGCCGTTGAAGAAGATGCTTCCTGCAGCGCAATATCGGCAACGCGTTCATTATGTAAGTTGATGAGCTTCAGCTGAATGATAAAGTTGATCAGGGCATTTATTCGGTCATAGAACTGACTCCTGAAGGTATTAAACGCGATAAACATACCGATGGTTAAATGACTATCCATCATCAGCCTGCCGCTAACCCACAGGATAACAATTTGATCGCAGGCGGCGATAAAAGAGACGACACCACCAAAGAAGAGATCCATTCGCGTCAAACGAATGCCGGTATTGACCTTATCTGAAAAAAGATTAAACCAGTTATTGATTCTCAGGTCAGTCATCCCCTGAATCTTAATCGTCGCGATACCGTACAGGGTTTCCATAAAATAAGAATTAAGACGTGCTTCCTTGATTAACTCTTCTTCGGATAACTGGCGATAGTATCGATAGGTAGCAAACCGAATGAAGGTGTATATTGCGGTAAAAGAGACCACTATCATGCTGAGCTGAAGGTTGTATAAAAACATCATTACCAGCAAACCCATGAGCATTAGCGTATCAATAATGCTACCAGTTAAACCTGTGGTAAAAGTGGCCCGTATAACATCAAGCGAGTGGAAACGAGACTGAATATCCCCCAGTTTGCGTCTTTCAAAATAGGTGGTTGGTAGCTTAATAAGGTGAGAAAAAAGGCTAAAACTCCACTGGACGTCGATGAGTGTACCCAGTATCAGCGTGGTCCAGGAGCGAATGATACTGACCGTCAAACGTAACAGAATCAGAATAAACAGCCCAAGACAGATGATATTAAGTAAACCGTAATCTCCGGATGCAATGACATGATCCGTGACTAATTGTGTTCCCACAGGCAACAGCAGGCTGATCAACTCAATCACCAGCGATAAGAAAAATATCTTCGCCAGTGATGTCATCAGTCCGTTGATATTCTTTAATAACGTGGAGGCTTTTAACCTGTTTTGCTTCTTTTGAACTGAGAAAGTGGTTCCCGGCCATACCTCAAGCACAACACCAGTAAAATGTTGGGACAATTCAGGAATGCTAATCACCCGTCGTCCAAACGCAGGGTCGTGGATCACCGCGCTGTTCTTATCGACCTTAATCAGTACGACAAAATGGTTAAAATCCCAATGCAATATGCAGGGCTTACGCACGGCATGTAATTCATGAAGGCCCACGGACAATGCGCGTGACGACATCTCCAGTTCACTGGCAATTGCTTTTATCGCATGAAGGTTGACCCCACGTGATGACAAATTGAATTGTTGCCGGAGTTGCAGTAGATCGACCTGCTTGCCATAAAAACTGCATATCATTGAAAGACAGGCCAGGCCACATTCAGACGCTTCAGTTTGAAAGACAACTGGGATGCGTTTAAATATCCTCAAATCCAACTTGTGCAGCAGCGTCTCAAGTGTATAAAGTTTATTCATTACCCGCGTCCGTTACGCTCATTTTCATTTCGTAAAATGGCGATAATAACCACTCATAGATATGTCTCTTTTCAAGGAAAAGAGAAATCTGCGCTTTGGCTCCCTGGCTCAGTGAGAGTTGTTTTCCATGAACTTGCACAGACTGTAGGTCAGGTTTGATCATGATTTTGTACCAGGACTTTTTATCGTCGTAGAATTCGTGTGCGATGGTCTGTTTTGACAGGAGTTCTGGCTTCGATGCCGGAAGCCTGGATATTGCTGATATTGATGCCCTGAACTGACCAAATTTTTCATAAGGAAAGGCGTCGTAACTGACATTAACGCGCTGGCCAATCGCCAGATAAGGAAGAACTTCATCGGGAACCCAGGTTTCGAGATAGCATGGTGAATGGATATTCTGCTGAACTCGCGCCAGTACATCGCCTGCGCCGATCATCTTACCTTGCGCCGTATTGATGGAGTCGATTAAGCCATCGGCTGTTGCCTCGATGACATAATTACCTTCCGCTTCTGTATTTAACTTTTCTTTTTCCAGCTCGTATTTTTGTTGCTCAAGCTGGTAAATCTGATGGTCATAATCGGCGCCCTGGGACTGGATCTGCTGATTGAGCGTATCGACCTGAACCTGGTCTTGTGATTTTCTGGCGACCAGGTCAGAAACATTGCTCTGCTGTTGATAGAGTAGTGCGTTTTGACTGCTCATCTGGTCTTTGGTGACCAGACCTTTTTCCTGATAACCACGGTAATCGTTAACGTTCTTCTCAATCTGATGCAGTTCCCGCTCAGCCTGCACCAGTAGCCCAGATGAGGTATTAAAACTGGACTGATAATGATCTTTTTGAGTCGTCAGCGCGTTGAGAGTACGTTTTTTCGAAGAGTTCAAATTTGCCATCATTACGCTGATACTCTTTATCTGTAGCGCGATCTCCTTTTTTTTATTCTCATCAACCAGGCCTGATTGCGTCGATACACCCGAATGAATGAGAAAGAGAGCATCACCTTTTTTTACGCGATCGCCTTCATTAACAAAACTCTGCACGACTGTACCCTGCATTGATGCAGAGATATTCACTGAGCCAGGGAAAGTGGTTATTTCACCGTGAACGATGACGCGACGGGTGTAGGAACCTTTGGTAATAAAAATAGAAATGGAAGCAATAAAAAAAATGCTGAGCAATATGATAAGAGCAAAAGGGATGCCCGGCAGAAGAACAGCTTTCCCTTCCCACCGTGTACTCTGATATTCAATAGCTTCCTTGCGAAACATATCTGGCCTCATGCGGGGTGGAAATAGCCGCCAAATATCAGCGGCTATGAGTTATAATGGTTCAGGAATTAATGTCTACCGTGATCATTACCCTGGCGGCCACCGCCACTTTTCGAACCACCATTACCTTTTGATGAACCACCGCTTTTACCACCAACGTTAACCGAGCAACCACCGCTAAAGGATGTGCTTTCAGAGTGAGAACCATCTTTGTTAGTGGTGCTGGTGTGAGAATAGCTGCCATTACAACCAGCGCTACCACCACCGAACATCCCACCAATCGCACTACCGATAGAACCCCACATTCCTGCACCGCTGACGTTACTTAATTCACTTTCATTGAGTTCACGCATTATTAATTTTCCTTGCAATAGTGAGCAAAAGGTATACCCATAATATCCATAGACTTTTTCCATACCATTTCACCATCCGTGAATGAAATGTTTTTTACGCCAAAACGCGTAAAATCCTTTTCGCTGTACGTCGACAGACCTGTGTCTGGATCACCAATATTTTCTTTTTGCCCGCAAAGTGGCATCATCCATGACACATTTATATCTTTGTAGAATGCTTTATCCGTTTTTCTTATTTCTGAGAAAATGCGATCTGTTATCGTTGTGTCTGTATTGATTTCTCCGTTAACCGTAGTTGTTAACTTATTGTCATCAGAATTAGGCGACCCATGGAAACCAATAATGGAACCATAGTTGATGATTTTGTTTTTTGCCGCTGGGAAAAGATAGTTAGCACAGGAAGAAAGGCATAATCGCCTGACCTCAATGTTAATTTCTTTATCATGAATAACTTGTGCTATTTTTATTGCAGTTTCGACATCGCCGCCACCACTGTTTATCGATATCGTTCTGACAGGGATAAGGTTTTTTCTGATAAGCCCCACAATGATTTTGTCATCATCTTTGGATATGTTTCCGTCGATATATAACGTATCAAAAACGAGGTGGGTTGAAAGTTTTGGTTCAAGCCCTTGCTTCACAATCAGTTGGCTAGAGAGTTGATATAAAATATCTCTGCTGGCTTTTTTAAATCGGTAGGCATTGTATGAATAAATAGCGAAAGCGCAGAGTAAAGCTATTAAAACGGCACTGAGGACGTATCCCTTTTTAATCTTCACGAAAGTGCAGCTCCATGTGTAAAGTAATGTAAACTTAGCATTATAAAAAAGAAGATAAATAGAGTATTTGTATCTAAATGTAAATTTAAGTAAAGTGAACTTGTTGCAATTTCTCGCAAAGCCGCGAGAAATGGGATTGCCATGGCAAAAACTGGGGGAATATGGTGATGAGAAAAAGTTTATGGAAGCGTTTTTCTATAATTTTTTGCAAAATGAACTAAAAAGTATATCTTCGCAAAAACGCACTTAAATAAAACCCATCCCAGCCTATCGCCCGAAAGCCAATATCATCTTCCTGGGCTAAATTTTTGTTCTTCATACTGCTCCCTCTCAGCTGAATCTCGTGCATAGCCAAACTTTATCTTTCCCGCTACAGTTACCTCTCCACGGCGAGCAGGAGATAACCATGCTTTATATCTTTGATTTAGGAAACGTAATCGTCGATATCGATTTTAATCGCGTGCTGGGTGCATGGAGCGACTTTAGCCGCGTTCCGCTGGCGACACTGAAGCAGAATTTCGCGATGGGCGAGACCTTCCATCAGCATGAACGCGGCGAGATCGGTGATGAAGAATTCGCTGAACGTTTCTGCCAGGAGATGGACCTACCGTTAAGCTACGAGCAGTTTTCTCACGGCTGGCAGGCAGTATTTGTCGCCATCCGGCCTGAAGCGATCGACATCATGCATAAGCTCCGCAAGCAGGGCCATCGGGTCGTTGTGCTGTCAAATACCAACCGTCTGCACACCACGTTCTGGCCTGAGGAATACCCTGAAGTTAAGGCGGCGGCCGATAAGATCTATCTTTCGCAAGAGATGGGGATGCGTAAGCCTGAAGCGCGAATTTATCAGGCTGTTCTCCAGTCGGAAGGATTCACCGCGGCCGATGCGGTCTTTTTTGACGACAACGCCGATAATATAGAGGGAGCTAACCAGTTGGGTATAACGTCAATTCTGGTGACCGGAAAAGAGACGATACCAAACTACTTTGCGAAGCAGCTATGCTAAAAACCGTTCATCAAAAAGCCACGCATCATACTCGCCCCCTGAGGGCCTGGCTGAAACTGCTCTGGCACCGTATTGATGAGGACAACATGACCACGCTGGCGGGTAACCTCGCCTACGTGTCGTTGCTCTCATTAGTGCCGCTGGTGGCGGTCATCTTTGCCCTGTTTTCCGCCTTTCCGATGTTTGCGGACGTCAGCCTGCAGCTTCGCCATTTTGTCTTCGCGAATTTCATTCCTGCAACAGGGGATGTCATCCAGAACTACATTGAGCAGTTTGTTGCCAATTCCAGCAAGATGACGGCAGTGGGGGCGTGCGGTCTTATCGTTACCGCGCTGCTGTTGATGTACGCCATTGATAATGCGCTGAACACGATCTGGCGGAGTAAAAAAGCGCGGCCAAAGGTCTATTCCTTTGCCGTGTACTGGATGATTCTCACGCTGGGGCCGCTGCTGGCCGGGGCGAGCCTGGCGATCAGTTCGTATCTTCTCTCCTTGCGCTGGGCGAGTGATTTAAACGGCGTAATTGATAATGCGCTTCGCATCTTCCCGTTAATCCTGTCGTGGCTCTCGTTCTGGCTGCTCTATAGCGTCGTGCCGACCACGCGCGTACCTAACCGCGATGCGGTTGTGGGAGCGCTGGTGGCGGCGTTGCTTTTTGAGCTCGGTAAAAAAGGGTTTGCCCTCTACATCACCATGTTTCCGTCCTATCAGCTGATTTACGGCGTGCTGGCGGTGATCCCCATTTTGTTTGTCTGGGTCTACTGGACCTGGTGTATCGTCTTGCTTGGTGCCGAAATAACTGTCACTCTCGGTGTGTACCGCGAACTTAAAAAAGCAGCAGAAGCTGAAAAACAATTAGAAGCAGACCAACCATGATTGCATTGATACAGCGCGTAACCCGTGCCAGCGTCACCGTGGAGGGAGAGGTGACGGGTGAAATTGGCCCAGGACTTTTGGTGTTGTTAGGTGTCGAAAAGGATGACGACGAACAAAAAGCCAACCGCTTGTGTGAGCGCGTGCTGGGCTACCGTATTTTCAGCGATGCGGAAGGCAAGATGAACCTGAACGTCCAGCAGGCGGGCGGCAGCGTGCTGGTGGTTTCCCAGTTTACGCTGGCTGCGGATACCGAGCGCGGCATGCGCCCGAGCTTCTCCAAAGGTGCCGCGCCGGATCGTGCAGAAGCACTTTACGAGTACTTTGTTGAGCGTTGTCGCCAGCAGGAAATGAATACGCAAACTGGACGATTCGCTGCAGATATGCAGGTTTCGCTGGTGAACGATGGCCCCGTCACATTCTGGCTCCAGGTATGAGCCAACTGGCGGCGTGGCCGCGGGTAACAAGAGAGAGTACAGCTATGTATCACCTTCGAGTACCGCAAACGGAAGAAGAGTTAGACGCTTATTACCAGTTCCGCTGGGAAATGCTGCGCAAGCCACTGCATCAGCCAAAAGGATCTGAACGCGACGCCTGGGATGCGATGGCCCACCATCAGATGGTGATGGACGAAGAGGGTAACCTCGTCGCCGTCGGGCGCCTGTATATCAACGCCGATAACGAAGCGTCGATTCGCTTTATGGCGGTTCATCCCTCCGTTCAGGACAAAGGTCTGGGAACGCTAATGGCGATGACCCTTGAGTCCGTCGCCCGTCAGGAAGGTGTTAAGCGCGTTACCTGTAGTGCCCGAGAAGATGCCGTAGATTTTTTCGCCAAGCTCGGCTTTGTGAATCAGGGGGAAATCACGACCCCACAAACCACGCCGATTCGTCATTTTTTGATGATCAAACCCATCGCCACGCTGGATGATATTCTTCATCGCGCCGACTGGTGTGGACAGCTGCAGCAGGCCTGGTATCAGCACATTCCGCTCAGCGAAAAAATGGGCGTGCGCATTCAGCAGTACACCGGACAAAAATTTATTACCACCATGCCGGAAACCGGCAATCAAAACCCGCACCACACTCTGTTTGCCGGAAGTCTTTTCTCACTTGCCACGCTCACCGGCTGGGGGCTCATCTGGCTGATGCTTCGCGAGCGCCATCTGGGCGGCACCATCATTCTTGCTGATGCTCACATTCGCTATAGCGCACCGATAAGCGGCAAGCCGAGCGCCGTGGCCGATCTGGGGTCACTGGGCGGCGATCTGGACCGCCTGGCGCGCGGCCGCAAAGCCCGCGTACAAATGCAGGTTGAACTGTTTGGCGATAAAACACCGGGTGCGGTGTTTGAAGGCACCTACATTGTTCTTCCAGCGAAGCCCTTCGGCGCGTATGAAGAGGGTGGGAACGAGGAGGAGTAACGGTCATCTGGAAAGTGGCTCGCAAATACACAACGTAGCAGGAAGTACCATTCGCTTTATTCAGCGTATCCGTTTAACGTAATCGGCCAGGGGTACGTCATTGACGTACATTGGGCATTTGTTACCATAAGCCAATGGCGTATGATTAATGCTATTCATTGAAACGGATATTTTCACAGAAGACGTCAAAACGTTACTGGATGACGACGAATATCATAGGTTCCAGGTATTCCTGGCTACGCAACCGGAGTTCGGCGATCTTATCCAGAATACGGGAGGCCTGCGAAAGATTCGCTGGCTTGCTGGCGGTAAGGGGAAGCGTGGTGGAGTCAGAGTCATCTATTTTCATCGTACGCGTGAGTATGAAATTAGACTGCTGCTCATCTACCGCAAAGGAATCAAAGATGACCTTTCTGCAAGTGAGAAAGCCATTCTGAAAAAGATGATTGAGAGGTGGTAAATGGATAAGGCGCTATTTGAGCGATTAACCAAAAGCATGGCGCAAATGAACGAAATTGCCGAGGGCAAACGTGAGCCATCGCGCACCTTTCAAATCGACGCGATAAAAATTAAAGAAATTCGTCAGGCGTCCGGGCTATCGCAGCGTAAATTCGCGAATTTAATTTCTGTTAGTGTCGATACACTGCGTAACTGGGAACAAGGCAGGCGCTCACCTACAGGTCCGGCTAAAGCGCTGCTGCGGGCTATTGCCAACGATCCTCAACATGTTATCCCTGCACTTTCGCAGTAATTAGCCCGGCAGCAAAGAGGCTGACCGGGCTAAATGGGAATTACTCCCCTTCACCCGGGAACAGGAACGGGTTGATCGAGCTGCGGGCAAAGCCCTCCTGCTCCATCTTCGCGTCCAGAATCAGCGAGGCGAGATCGTCGGCCACGGCTTCGACTTTCGGGTCTTTTTCCTGATACAGAATCTTCAGGTAGGTCCCGCAGTCGCCGCAGCTTTCGGCTTTCACTGCCGCTTCTTCATTTTCCAGCGACCAGTAATTCAGATCGCGGGTCTGCTCGCAGTTGCTGCACTTGATGCGCACCACGTGCCACTCGGTTTCACACAGGTTGCAGTGCAGGTAGCGCAGCCCCTGAGTGGTGCCGATTTGCACCATGCTGGAGACCGGCATGGAGCCGCAGACCGGGCAGAACTGGCGCGCCTCGCCGTATTCGGCGCGGGCTTTACCGGGGATCAGGCTTGCCATTTGCGCCCAGTAGAGCGACAGCGCAGCCCAGATAAACGGCGCTTTATCGCTGCTCACCAGAGCGAAGTCGGAGGCAAACAGCGCGCTCGCCATCTCTTCCAGCTCCAGGTCAGAGGCTTTTTCCAGATTCTCAATGACCGCCAGCGCGGTGCCGCTCATCTCCGGCTTCAGCTCGGCAATGAGCGAATGCAGCAGCTTTTGCCAGTGCTTGTCGCGCGGCAGGACGTGAATGTCCAGCGGCGGCTTGCCCTGCGCGTTGGCTTCTTTGATGTGCGCGGTCAGATCCATTTGCAGCGGGTGGTCGTACAGCACCACTTCCTGCGCGTGGGCAACCAGCGCGGCAAAGCGCAGAAAATCGCCCAGCGGGTTGTTCTCTGCCAGCTCGCGCAGACGCTCTGCGCGGCGGTTGTAGAGGTTCTTGAGTCTGGGGAATAACAACGGCGGAATATAATCCGCCGTGCGTTTCTCGCTCGACCCCAGCTCATCTTGCGGGATTATGCGAATACTCATTCAGATGACTTTTCCTGTTTCTGGCGGACTTCACGGTACCAGCGTGGGTGATGTTTCTTCGCCCACGTACTGGTTACCCATCCTTCCACCATCGCGGTAATGGTGCCTTTCACCCAGAGGGCGGCGTAGATATGCACCATGATAACCACAATTAACGCCACTGCGGCAAATGAATGCAGCATCAGCGCGAATCGGATCACCGGGATTGAGAAAGCAGGCGCAAAGTACGGACGCCAGATGATCACGCCGCTCACCAGCAACAGGACCAGGAAGATAATCGCCGCCCAGAATACGCATTTCTGGCCGAAGTTATAACGCCCGGTATCACCCACTTCCTCGTTGACGACGATCTTACGAATATTCTTCGCCCAAAAGATATCATCCCGATTGATTAGGTTATGGTGCCAGTAGCGGAAAAACATGATGATAAACGAGGCAAACATCACCACACCTACGAACGGGTGAAGGATGCGCGCCAGCTGTGGCGTACCCAGTACCTGCATCAGCCAGTTGAAGGACGGGAAGAAGAACCCCAGCCCGCTTATCGCCGCCAGCATGAAGCAGAAGGCGGTGACCCAGTGGTTGATGCGTTCCGGCGCGGTGTAGCGCACGATGGTGTCACGTTTTCTCATTTGCGCACCTCGTCTTTCTCTTCATGCAGGTTGTCGTCTTCCTCTTCCGCGCGGTTCGGACCAACGCCGACGTAGTGGAAGATGCTCGCTGCGAAGGTGGCAGCAAAACCGACCGCTGCCAGCGGTTTCCAGATGCCTTTCCAGAACTTCACGGTGGCGCTGATTTCCGGGTTCTCCGGCAGGCCGTGATACAGGTTCGGCTTGTCGGCGTGGTGCAACACGTACATCACGTGCGTACCGCCAACTCCGGCCGGATCGTACAGGCCCGCGTTGTCGTAACCACGGGTTTTCAGCTCGCCCACGCGCTCTGCCGCCAGCGTTTTCATATCCTCTTTGGAGCCAAAGTGGATTGCGCCGGTTGGGCAGGTCTTCACGCACGCTGGCTCCTGGCCGACGGTGACGCGGTCTACGCACAGCGTGCATTTGTAGACGCGGTTGTCTTCCGGGTTCAGGCGCGGTACGTCGAACGGGCAGCCCGCGATGCAGTAGCCGCAGCCGATGCACTGTTCGGACTGGAAGTCGACGATACCGTTGGCATACTGAATGATAGCCCCTTCTGACGGACATGCCTTCAGGCAGCCCGGATCCGCACAGTGCATACAGCCGTCTTTGCGGATAAGCCATTCCAGTTTGTCGTTCTGCTCAACTTCCGAGAAACGCATCACCGTCCATGACTTGGCGGTCAGGTCCGCCGGGTTGTCATACACCCCGACGTTATGACCCACTTCGTCACGCAGGTCGTTCCACTCAGAACACGCCACCTGACAGGCTTTGCAGCCGATACAGGTGGTCACGTCGATAAGCTTCGCCACTTCCTGCTGGTGGTCCCGCGCCTGAGGCGCGGGCGTGAAACCGTTAGTCGCGGAACGACGGATAATGTCTTGAGATTGATAAGCCATAAGTCGTCTCCGTTACACCTTTTCCACGTTCACGAGGAAGGCCTTAAACTCCGGCGTCTGCGTGTTCGCATCGCCGACGAACGGCGTCAGGGTATTCGCAATGAACCCTTTCTTCGCCACGCCCTCATAGCCCCAGTGGATCGGAATACCGATGGTATCCACCTGCTGACCGTGAACGTTCAGCGTGCGAATACGCTTGGTCACCACCGCCTTGGCCTTGATATAGCCGCGATTAGAGGAGACCTTCACGGTATCGCCATGGGCAATGCCGAGCTTGCCCGCCAGCTTCTCGCCGATCTCCACAAACTGTTCCGGCTGCGCGATGGCGTTAAGCAGCGCGTGCTTGGTCCAGTAGTGGAAGTGCTCGGTCAGACGGTAGGTGGTGCCCACGTACGGGAACTTGTCCTTTTTACCCAGCGCTTCGAAATCGCCCTTAAAGATACGGGCTGCCGGGTTAGAGACCACGTTCGGGTGCAGCGGGTTGGTACCCAGCGGCGTCTCAAACGGCTCGTAGTGTTCCGGGAACGGACCTTCCGCCATCTTATCGATAGCAAACAGACGTCCCATCCCTTCAGGCTGCATGATAAACGGCCCAACGTCGCTGCCCGGTGCGGCAGTGCTGTAGTCCGGAATATCCACGCCGCCCCATTTCGCGCCGTCCCACTTCAGAAGCTGACGCTTCGGATCCCACGGGTTGCCCTGCGGGTCAGCGGATGCGCGGTTATAAAGGATGCGGCGGTTGAGCGGCCACGCCCATGCCCAGCCCAGCGTATTGCCGAGGCCCGACGGGTCGGCGTTATCGCGGTTGGCCATCTGGTTGCCCTTCGGCGTCCAGCTACCGGCAAAGATCCAGCAGCCGCTTGACGTGGTACCGTCATCGCGCAGGTGTGCGAAGGTGCTGAGCTGATCGCCTTTCTTCGCCAGCACGGTACCGGTGGCCGGGTCGATAACATCCGCCAGCGCCTTACCGTTGCTCTCCATCGCCACTTCTTCCGGCGCTGGGTTTTCCGGCGTCGAGTAGTTCCAGCTCATATTAAGCACCGGTTCCGGGTTCGCGCCGCCTTCTTCCGCATACATCTTACGCAGGCGTAAGAAGATGCCGGCCAGGATCTCGCCGTCGTTCATGGCGATGCCCGGGGCGTCCGCGCCTTTCCAGTGCCACTGCAGCCAGCGTCCGGAGTTGACGATAGAACCGTTCTCTTCCGCGAAGCAGGTCGACGGCAGACGGAACACTTCGGTCTGGATCTTCGACGGATCGACGTCGTTCGATTCACCGTGGTTCTGCCAGAAGGTTGAGGTCTCGGTATTGAGCGGGTCAATCGTCACCAGGAATTTCAGCTTCGACAGAGACTCAACAACCTTGTTCTTGTTCGGGAACGAGGCAACCGGGTTAAAGCCCTGGCACAGATAGCCGTTCACTTTGCCCTGGTGCATCATCTCGAAATACTGCAGAACGTCGTAACCTTTGTCCCACTTCGGCAGCCAGTCAAAGCCCCAGCTGTTTTCAGCCGTCGCTTTATCGCCGAAGAAGGCTTTCATCATCGAGACGAAGAACTTCGGATAGTTGCCCCAGTAGTTTACCTGGCCTTCGAGCAGCGGTTTAGGCGTGCTGGCAGTCAGGTAGGTTTGCAGATCGGTCTGTTTCTCGCTTGGCAGGTTCATGTAACCCGGCAGGCTTTGAGACAGCAGGCCGAGGTCGGTCAGACCCTGAATGTTGGAGTGACCGCGCAGGGCGTTGACGCCGCCGCCTGCCATTCCCATGTTGCCGAGCAGGAGCTGAACCATTGCCATGGTACGGATGTTCTGCGCGCCGATGGAGTGCTGCGTCCAGCCGAGGGCGTACAGGAACGACGCGGTTTTATCTTTCGCGCTGGTTTCGGCGATAAGCTCGCACACCTTCAGGAAGTCAGCCTTCGGCGTACCGCAGATGTTTTCGACAACCTCCGGCGTGTAGCGGGAAACGTGCTCTTTCAGCAGGTTCCACACGCAGCGCGGGTGTTGCAGGGTGGTGTCGCGCTTCGCAAAGCCTTTTTCATCCAGCTCGTAGTTCCAGCTGGTTTTATCGTATTTGCGTTTTTCGGCGTCGTAACCGCTGAACAGGCCATCTTCGAAGTGGTAATCCTCACGCACGATCAGGCTGGCGTTGGTATAAGCTTCGGTGTATTCGCGGTTATATTTTTCGTTGGTCATCAGGTACAGCAATACGCCTGACAGGAAAGTGATGTCAGTACCTGAACGAATTGGGGTGTAGAAATCCGCCACTGACGCAGTACGCGTAAAGCGGGGATCGATCACAATCAGTTTCGCACCGTTGTGGATTTTGGCTTCCATCGCCCAGCGGAACCCGACAGGGTGCGCTTCAGCGGCGTTACCGCCCATCACCACAATGAGGTTGGCGTTCTTGATGTCGACCCAGTGGTTGGTCATCGCACCGCGACCAAATGTTGGAGCAAGACTTGCTACCGTTGGTCCGTGTCAGACACGCGCCTGGTTGTCGACCGCGAGCATACCGAGTGCGCGCGTAAATTTCTGGGTTAAATAACCGGTTTCGTTGCTGGAAGCAGAGGCACACAGCATCCCGGTGGAGAGCCAGCGGTTGACCGTGACGCCGTCGGCGTTCTTCTCAACAAAGTTGGCATCGCGGTCTTCTTTAATGTGTTTTGCGATGCGGTCAAACGCCTCTTCCCAGCTGATTTGCTGCCATTTATCGGAGCCAGGCGCGCGATATTCAGGGAACTTGAGGCGGCTTTCGGAGTGGATAAAGTCCACCAGACCGGCCCCTTTCGGGCACAATGCGCCGCGGTTGACCGGATGATCCGGGTCGCCTTCGATATGGAAAATAGACGCTTTGGCGTTTTTAGCACCGTCGCCGAGGCTATACATCAACAGCCCGCAACCGACAGAGCAGTACGTACAGGTATTACGGGTTTCACGGGTGCGCAGCAGTTTATACTGCCGCGTTTCCGCCAGCGCTACGCCGGGCGCAAAGCCCAGTGCCGCTGCCGTGGTGCCTGCCATACCGCCAGCGCAGATCTTAAAGAACTGCCTTCTGCTGACCTGCATGGGTCACTCCTTGTTTCGACATTGCTTACATATGTAGTTTTAACTTCGCAGTTGAGAATTGACCGCAAAGGAGAAAAATTTGCGTTAATCCCTCAATTCCACGAGGGATATCATCAGAATACCACAATGTCGGTACAGCTGTTCTAATGGCGTTAATACAAAGTGAACGTATTATCACCCTGTTGACTATAAAGTGTGATATTAATCACATTATTAACCCCGCATGTTAAAGGGGTGTAGCATGCGTTTTGTTGTACCTCTCACAAGTGAGTAGGTAAACTTGATGCTGAAAAGTTGATCCATACTATGCGTAAGCCCTGTTGTTTGTGATGCAATAGCAGGCTCACCTCCGTGGTTGTTCAGGAATACCGCTGTGTCTAAACAAAACCGTGCTCCCCACTCGTCACCCCTGCCTGCGGGCATTGTGGAACTGTCGGTACACAGACCGCCCCACATTACCCATGCCACGCCGGATTTTCTGGCGGAAGAGGTGCCCGTTGCGCTCGTTTACAACGGTATCTCCCATGTGGTGATGATGGCTTCGCCGAAAGATCTCGAGCTGTTCGCCATCGGTTTTTCCCTTTCGGAAGGCATCATTGACCATCCGCAGGAGATCTACGGCATGGACGTGGTGCAGGCTTGCAACGGCCTTGAAGTGCAAATCGAACTCTCCAGCCGCCGCTTTATGGGGCTGAAAGAGCGCCGCCGCGCGCTGGCCGGGCGTACCGGCTGCGGCGTGTGTGGCGTTGAGCAACTTAATGATATTGGCAAACCCGTTGCGCCACTGCCGTTTACTCAGACCTTTAATCTGGCTCACCTCGACCATGCGCTCGAGCACCTGAACGATGTACAGCCCATCGGCCAGCTGAGCGGCTGCACGCACGCGGCGGCATGGGTGTTGCCGTCGGGCGATATTGCCGGGGGCCACGAGGACGTGGGCCGCCACGTGGCGCTGGACAAGCTGCTCGGTCGCCGTGCGCGTGAAAGTGATGTCTGGAGGCAGGGGGCGGCACTCGTTTCCAGCCGCGCCAGCTATGAGATGGTGCAAAAATCGGCGATGTGCGGTGTGGAAATTCTCTTCGCGGTGTCGGCGGCGACCACGCTGGCGGTGGAGGTGGCGGAGCGCTGCAACCTGACGCTGGTGGGCTTCTGCAAGCCGGGAAGGGCGACCGTTTATACCCATCCGCAGCGATTAATAGTTAATCAATAATTTTGAATGATAATAGCAAATCCTTCCGCTTTTAGTTGTTCGTGATGAGGTCTAGTATTTATCTCATCAAGGCACGGTGCCTTACCTAAACAACTTAATGAAAGGGTTTATATAATGAAAAGCATCAAAACTTTTGTCGCTGTAATCGCTCTGGCTACTTCTTTCGGTTCTTTCGCTGCACAGACCGTGACTGCAACCGCCTCTACCATTGATGGCGCAGAAGCTAAAATCGCGGCTCAGGCTCAGGATGCTGGCGCATCATCTTACAAAATTACCCAGGCGTTCTCAGGTAACCGCGTACACATGACTGCTGAACTGACTAAATAAGCTGTCACACCGTCGAAAGAGCGCCCCCGGGGCGCTTTTTTTAGTTTATGCCCGCCACGCGCAGCAGCGCGGTTACCACTGCCGCCGCCACGATCACCACAATTAACGGCATTTTCCGCCAGGCCAGAAATACCGCAAACGCCACGCCCAGCACGCGCGCCATTCCGGCAAAGTGGTCACCTTCATAAAACGTGGTCGCCAGCGCCACGGAAAACAGCAATACCGTTGCCGCATCTGACAGCAGCGCCTGTGAACGCTCTGACAATGCCAGCCTGCTGCCCAGTTTCGCCCCGCCAAGACGCATCAGATACGTTCCCGCAGACAAAATGGCGATACCGAGAATAAAAAACGTCATATTTCCCATTATTTTTTCCTCGCAGCGAGACCCAGTAAGGAGAGCAGCACCGGTAATCCCACCGGGGCAAACGGCACGGCGGCCAGTGACAGCGCGGCGCCGCTGCAGGCGCGGATCAGCGTGGTACGGTTTTTAAACGCGGGAACCACCAGCGCCAGCAATATGGCCGGGAATACCGCATCCAGGCCAATGGTTTCCGGGTCCGGTAGCAGCTTGCCGACCATGGCACCCAGCAGGGCCCCCAGCGGCCAGACAATCGCCACGCCTAAACCACATAGCCAGTACGCCGCTTTGCGCTGTTCGGGCGTTTTTTGCGACAGGCCAAACACCACGCTTTCGTCATTCATGATGTGGCAGCCCAACAGGCTCAGGCCGCGTTTGCCGACCAGCTCACGCACCGTCACGCCAAACGGCACGTGCCGCGCGTTGACCAGTAACCCCGCGGCTGCGGCCGCCAGCGGGTTACCGCCGCTTGCCACGATGCCAATAAACATAAACTCTGACGCGCCCGCGAGTACGGTGATGGAGAGTACAAACGGTACCCAGACCGGGAAACCGTAGGCCATCGCCAGGGAGCCGTATGACATCCCGACCACGCCGACCGCGAGGCAGACCAGGATGATTGCTTTTATGGTGTCGCCATTCAGGCAAGAGAGATGATGCTTCATACATTTTTAGCCATATCGAACGGGTATCCATTATAATGAACGCAACAGAAGTGTTTTTCAAGATGAACGATTCGTTCGATTTAAAGAACAAAGAGGCCGTTTTATGACGCAGCCAATCAGCGTAATCGCAAAAAGCCTGGTGCGAGAACGCCTGCGAACCGGGCTTTCACTGGCGGAAATCGCTCGCCGTGCCGGGATCGCAAAATCCACGCTTTCTCAGCTTGAATCAGGCAACGGTAACCCGAGCCTCGAAACGCTGTGGTCGCTTTGCGTGGCGCTGGATATTCCTTTCGCCCGCCTGCTTGAACCACAGCAGCCTACCACTCAGGTGATCCGTCGTGGTGAAGGTACGAAGGTCGTTGCCGGACAGGCCAACTACGAGGCGATACTGCTGGCAGCATGTCCGCCGGGCGCGCGACGCGACGTATACCTCCTGCTTACCCAGCCGGGCGCAGACCGCATTTCCCAGCCGCATCCGCCGGGGTCCGTTGAACACATTATTGTGACGCAGGGGCGCGCGTTAGTCGGCCTGATCGACGCGGCGGAAGAACTCGGCCCGGGAGATTACATCTGTTATCCCGCCGATCTGCCGCATATTTTTAAGGCGCTGGAGCCGGATACGCACGCGCTGCTGGTGGCGGAACAAAACTAACAGAGATACGGAAACTCATGTCGCTTAAAGCCATTGCTAAAGAACTGGGGCTGTCAGTCACCACCGTCAGCCGCGCCCTCAACGGATATGACGACGTCTCCGCCGAGACGCGCGCACGCGTGGAAGCGGAGGCTCAGCGCCGTGGTTACCGACCGAACACCTTCGCCCGTCGCCTGAAGATGGGCAAAATTGACGCCGTCGGGCTGGTGTTTCCCGTACATCCTGTTCCGCTCAATAACAGCGTATTTATGGACATGGTCGGCGAAATTAGCCATGAACTGGCGCGACATGAGATCGACTTATTGCTCATCGCCGACGACGATCTGGCGGATAAGCACAGCTATATGCGCATGGTGCAAAGCCGACGCGTCGACGCGCTGATCGTGGCGCACACGCTGGATCACGATCCGCGTCTTGTGCAGCTTCAGGCCGCCGGTTTTCCTTTCCTGGCGCTTGGGCGCAGCCACCTCCCGCAGCCGTATGCGTGGTTTGACTTCGACAACTATGCCGGTACCTGGCAGGCGACCCGCTGGCTGATCGAGAAAGGCCATAAGCGTATCGCGCTACTTGGCGAAAGCAACAATCAGGCATTTATCACCCAGCGCCGTCAGGGTTATCTCGACGCCCTGCGGGAAGCCGGGCTTTCCAGCGAATGGCTGCGCGCCATGCCGCCTTCGCGCCGCGTCGGGTATGCCACCACGAAAGAACTGCTTGCCCTGCCGCAGCCGCCAACGGCCATCATCACCGACTGCAACACCCACGGCGACGGCGCGGCGATGGCGCTGGCGCAGCTGGGGCGTTTATCCGGTGACAACGCCGTCTCGCTGGTGGTCTATGATGGCCTGCCGCAGGACAGCATCGTTGATATTGAGGTGGCGTCGGTGATCCAGTCCACCCGCCAGGGCGTCGGGAAACAGATTGCCAATATGGTGCGTCAGCTGATTAACGGCGAAGATATTGAACAGCTTCAGGTGCTCTGGCAGCCTGAATTCTCTCCGGGCCAGACGGCCTAAATACCGCAAAATTTTAAACCCGATCACAGAACCGAAACGTTTTGGTTTGTATCCGAAACGTTTCGGATCAACACTCAGATCATCCCGATGACAGGAGATGTCTGATGCAAGATCCCGTTTTACGACTCGAAACCACGACGGTAGACGTGGTGATCAAAACCCATCCGTTCGCCGAAATTATCTACTGGGGGCCTCACCTTCAGCACTTTTCGCCGCAGGATGTTGCTACGCTCGCGCGTCCTGTTGCCAACGGCAGGCTTGACGTCGACTCCCCGGTCACGCTGATGGCCGAGCTGGGGCATGGTCTGTTTGGTTCGCCTGGCATTGAGGGTCATCGCCAGGGGCTGGACGGTTCCCCGGTGTTCAAAACCACGCAGGTGCAGCAGGACGTAAACACCCTGACGATTACCGCCGAAGATGAGCATGCGGGACTGCGCCTGACCAGCGAGCTGGCGCTGGATGCCAGCGGCGTGCTGGTGGTTCGTCACGGTTTAACGAACCTGAAAGCGATCCCCTGGCAGGTTGACCGTTTCGCCGTCACGCTGCCGGTGGCCGAGCGCGCGCAGGAGGTAATGGCCTTCCACGGACGCTGGATCAGGGAGTTTCAGCCGCACCGCGTTAAGCTTGAACACGACAGCTTCGTGATTGAAAATCGTCGGGGTAAAACCTCCCACGAGCACTTCCCGGCGCTGATTGCCGGTACGCCGTCGTTCAGCGAAATGCAGGGCGACGTCTGGGGCGTGCATCTGGGCTGGAGCGGTAATCACCGCCTGCGCGCGGAAGCGAAAACCGACGGTCGTCGCTATCTTCAGGCCGAAGCGCTCTACCTGCCGGGTGAAATGGCGGTTGAGGAGGGCGATACGCTCTGGACGCCGCGCCTGTACGCCAGCTACTCCACGCAGGGCCTGAACGGCATGAGCCAGCCGTTCCATCGCTACCTGCGCAACAACGTCATCCGCTTCCCGGAAAACAAACCGCGCCCGGTGCACCTCAATACCTGGGAAGGGATCTACTTCAACCACGATCCGGACTACATTAAGCGCATGGCCGACGAGGCTGCCGCGCTGGGCGTGGAGCGTTTCATCATTGATGACGGCTGGTTCAAAGGCCGTAACGACGACCATGCCGCGCTGGGCGACTGGTATCTGGACGAGAAAAAATACCCGAACGGCCTGACGCCGGTGATCGACCACGTCAAACGGCTCGGCATGGAGTTTGGCATCTGGGTTGAGCCGGAGATGATCAACCCGGATTCAGATTTGTACCGTGCGCATCCTGACTGGGTACTGGCGCTGCCGGGCTATCCCCGGGCGACCGGACGACACCAGCTGGTGCTCAATCTCAGCATCCCGGAGGCCTTTGATTACCTGGTAGAGCGCATGAGCTGGCTGCTGGGCGAGCATGCGGTCGACTACGTGAAGTGGGACATGAACCGCGAGCTGGTGCAGCCTGGACACAACGGTAAAGCCGCCGCCGACGCTCAGACCCGTCAGTTTTACCGCCTGCTGGACGTGCTGGGCGAGCGCTTCCCGCATATTGAGTTTGAATCCTGCTCCTCCGGCGGCGGGCGCATTGATTATGAGGTACTGACCCGCAGCCACCGCTTCTGGGCGTCCGACAACAACGACGCGCTGGAGCGCAGCACCATCCAGCGCGGCATGAGCTACTTCTTCCCGCCGGAGGTAATGGGCGCGCATATCGGTCATCATCAATGCCACGCCACCTTCCGCCAGCATAGTATCCAGTTTCGCGGGCTGACGGCTCTGTTTGGCCATATGGGGCTGGAGCTGGATCCGCTCACCGTGGACGCACAGGAGCGCGAAGGCTATCGCCATTACGCCGCGCTGCACAAGCAGTGGCGGGAGGTCATTCATCGCGGCACCCAGTGGCGAATTGATATGCCGGACGCCACCACGCTGGCGCAGGGTATTGTGAGCGAAGACAAGGCGCAGGGGCTGTTTATGGTCAGCCAGCTCGCGATGCCGGACTACAGCCTGATGATGCCGCTGCGCATGGCGGGGCTGGAGTCCAGCGCGCGGTACCGCGTCACGCTGCTCGATCACCCGAATATTCAGATTACGGGCGAGGGAGGGCACACCATGCGCAAGCTGCCGGCGTGGATGGAAACGCCGCAAACGGTGAGCGGCGAGTGGCTGATGCAGGCGGGCATTGCGCTGCCGATTCTGGATCCGGAAACCGCCATTCTGATTGGCGTTGAACGCGTGTAAGGGTGACGGGCCGGGCAGCCGGCCCTCCGTTGAGGATAAAAATAATGAACACAACAACCTGTACCCACAAAGACAACCCTAACTTCTGGATTTTTGGGCTGTTCTTCTTTCTCTACTTCTTCATCATGGCCACCTGCTTTCCGTTCCTGCCGATTTGGCTGTCGGACATCATCGGCCTGAATAAAACCCACACTGGGATTGTCTTCTCCTGCATCTCGCTGTCGGCTATCGCCTTCCAGCCAGTGCTGGGCGTGATTTCGGACAAGCTGGGGCTGAAAAAACACCTTCTGTGGATCATCGCGGTGCTGCTGTTTCTGTTCGCGCCGTTCTTCCTGTACGTCTTCGCGCCGCTGCTGAAAGCCAATATCTGGCTGGGCGCGCTGAGCGGCGGGCTGTATATCGGTTTTGTATTTTCGGCCGGATCGGGGGCGATTGAGGCCTACATTGAGCGCGTGAGCCGCAACAGCTTCTTTGAGTACGGCAAGGCGCGGATGTTTGGCTGCCTCGGCTGGGGCTTGTGCGCCTCAACGGGCGGCATCCTGTTCGGCATCGATCCGTCGTACGTTTTCTGGATGGGATCGGGAGCGGCATTGCTGCTGATGCTGCTGCTGGTGGTGGCGAAGCCAAAGCCCAACCAGACGGCGCAGGTCATGGATGCCCTGGGCGCGAACCAGCCGCAAATCACCGCCAAAACCGTGTTCAACCTGTTCCGCCAGCGCAGAATGTGGATGTTTATCCTCTATGTGATTGGCGTGGCCTGCGTGTATGACGTTTTCGACCAGCAGTTTGCCACCTTCTTTAAAACCTTCTTCGCCACGCCGCAGGAAGGGACCCGCGCCTTTGGTTTCGCAACCACTGCGGGGGAAATCTGTAACGCCATCATTATGTTCTGTTCGCCGTGGATCATTAACCGCATCGGCGCGAAGAACACGCTGCTGATCGCCGGGGTGATTATGGCGACGCGTATTATCGGCTCCTCGTTCGCCACCACCGCCGTGGAGGTGATTGCCCTCAAGATGCTGCACGCGCTGGAAGTCCCGTTCCTGCTGGTGGGCGCATTTAAGTACATCACCGGGGTGTTTGATACCCGACTGTCAGCGACTATCTATCTGATCGGCTTCCAGTTCGCCAAGCAGTCGGCGGCCATTTTCCTCTCCGCTTTTGCCGGGAATATGTATGACCGGATCGGCTTCCAGGAGACGTATCTGATGCTGGGCTGTTTCGTGCTGGCGATTACGGTGGTGTCGGCGTTTACGCTGAGCAGCAGGCAGGAGATCGCCGCCGCCGCGGGGGCAGCAGCGTTAACACATCAGTCCAGGTAAAAGACCTCTTTCAGCTCGGTACTCACCGGGCTGTTATCCGGGTTCGACGGCATGACGTCGCCCATATGTTTCCACCAGCGCTGGCAGACGTCGGTATTGGCTACCGCGCTCCAGCGCTCTTCTGATTCAATCTCTACAGTCGCAAACAGCAGGCTGCGGGCCCTATCGAGATAAATGGCGTAGTGGTGTGCGCCGTGGTCTTTCAACACCTTTTCCAGCTCCGGCCAGATCGGATTGTGTCGACGCGCGTACTCCTCGTGCGCGTCCGGGTTTACCTGCATCACAAAGGCTTTGCGGATCATAGTGCCTCCAGGTACAGCTCGCGGACCTCATCGCGGCTGGCGGCGCGCGGGTTGCACGGCGCACACGGATCGGCGAGCGCTTTATCCAGCCAGCCTTCAATATCGGCTTTGGTCACGCCGAGCTGGCTAAAGCCCGCAGGGATGCCGACGCGAGCGCTCAGGTCGCGAATCGCCTGAATGGCGGACATGCTGGCGGCTTCATCGCTCATGCCGCGGGTATCGACGCCCATCGCCTGCGCCACGCGGGCAAAACGCGCGACCGCGTTCGGGCGGTTAAAGCTTTCGACGATCGGCAGCAGGATGGCGTTGCATACGCCGTGCGGCAGGTTGTGCGTCGCGCCCGGCTGGTGCGCCAGGGCATGCACAAGGCCGAGACCCGCACTGTTAAACGCCATGCCCGCCAGATACTGACCAAATGCCATCTGCTCGCGCGCCTCAAGGTTATGACCGTCTTCGACCGCTTCCGGCAGCCACAGGTTGATCAGGCGAATGGCTTCCAGCGCGTTGGCGTCGGTCAGCGGGTGCGCGCCAACGGATACGTAGGCTTCAATGGCATGGGTTAGCGCATCCATACCGGTTGCGGCAGTCACGGAGGCGGGAATATCGAGCATCACGCTGGCATCGTCCACGGCGATGTCCGGGATGATGTTTGGGTCAATAATCACCTCTTTCACCTGACGCGCGGAGTCGACGATCACCGCATTGCTGGTCATCTCCGCCGCCGTGCCTGCGGTGGTGTTAATTGCCACCAGCGGCACGCCCGCATTTTTCACCTTGCCGACGCCGGAATAATCGGTTGACGGGCCGGGGTTGGCGGTGAGGATTTTAATCGCCTTGGCGGTATCAATCGGGCTGCCGCCGCCGAAGGCAATCACGTAATCACACTCCGCGTCCCGGTAAGCCGAAATTCCTTTTTGCACCAGCGCTTCCGTCGGGTTCGGGAACACCTCATCGAACAGGTGATACGACATCTGATGGGCGTCCAGCACGGTAAACAGGCTGTCGAGCAGACCCAGC
Organism: Enterobacter cloacae complex sp. ESBL7; assembly: GCF_041679625.1. NCBI lineage: Bacteria > Pseudomonadati > Pseudomonadota > Gammaproteobacteria > Enterobacterales > Enterobacteriaceae > Enterobacter > Enterobacter cloacae complex sp. ESBL7. The sequence goes on along the minus strand of NZ_JBGORN010000013.1, from coordinate 58,884 downwards.
TTTACCAGCTGGCCGTCGGTGACAATCAGCGCTTTTCCCCACTGCTTGTTCGCAACCAGGTTGACCATATCGCCGATTGCGCCCGCGCCGTGAAGGCTGATTTTTGGAAGTGCCAACATAAAGCTCATGATAATTCTCCTTAACGATCAACGTTTTTCCTGCGAAGGCGTTATGCGTATAAATCCAGCGCGGATTGCAGCGGACTCACGCCAAAGCGCTTGCCGAGGGCGATGAGTTCTTCCCGGGAAATGGTCTGCTTCATGCCGCCCATGGAGTACACCTTCACCAGCACTTCCGCTGATTTCTCGGCGGTGTCGATCAGGCCAAAGGTTTCATCCAGCGTTGGGCCGCTGCCGAATACGCCGTGGAACGGCCACAGCACCAGAGAGTGTTTTTGCATATCGACGGCGGTTGCCTGGCCGATTTCGTCGGTACCCGGCACCATCCACGGCAGAATGCCCACGCCGTCCGGGAACACCACCAGACACTCGGTACTGCCTTCCCACAGCTTGCGGGTGATGAAGTCGGCGCTGTTTTCCAGCACGTAGGTCAGGGCGATCAGGTTGGTGGCGTGGCAGTGCATGATCACGCGGTCTTTGCCGTTAGTCGCCCTGATGCGCTCGCAGTGGGAGAGGAAATGCGCCGGCAGTTCGGAGGTAGGCACCGCCTCGTCGGTCAGGCCCCACAGAATGTGGTAGCCCGCGCCGTCGCTGTCCACTTTCACCACGCCGAGGTTGGCCTCCGGGTCGAGCTGGACGTTACGGAAGAACTTGCCGGAACCGGTGACGATAAACGGCGTGTTGGCGAGCAGCGGCATCGGCTGGCTCAGCGCGATATAGCGCGGCTTCTGGTGAAAATCGGCCGCGAACGGTTCGATATCCGCGTCGTCCAGGCGCAGCGTCAGGTTGCCGCCGTTGCGCTCGTCCCAGCCCTTCAGCCAGGCGTCGGAGGTGGCTTTGATCATGCCCTGGACGAACCAGGAAGTGGTGATGGTCTGCATAGTCTTCATTTTCCAGTTATCGCGGTGAGGTTGAACCCTCTCCCCGGCCCTCTCCCACAGGGAGAGGGGGTAAAAGTTTCCTCTCCCTGTGGGAGAGGGTTAGGGTGAGGGCAAAATTACCCGCGCTGACTCAACACGTCTTTCTCGTATGCCCGCACGTTGTCCAGCCACTGGCTGCCCGCCGGGGCGTCGTTACGCTGACAGTACATCTCCCACACCGCCTGCCACGGCAGGGATTTCTGCTCTTCCAGCAGCGCCAGACGGGCGGTGTAGTCGCCGTTAGCCTCCAGCTGTTTCAGCGCGGCGACAGGCTCCAGCAGCGCGCGCAGCAGGGCTTTCTTCATGTTGCGGGTGCCGATAACCCACGCCGCGATGCGGTTGATGGAGGCATCGAAGAAGTCGAGGCCGATATGTACGCGGTCAAAGAGGTCGTGACGGATGATTTCGCTGGCAATCGCCTGGGTTTCGTCATCCAGCAGCACCACGTGATCGCTGTCCCAGCGCACCGGACGGCTGACGTGCAGCAGCAGGCGCGGCACGTAGAGCATGGCGGCGGAGATTTTGTCGGAGATCACCTCGGTCGGGTGGAAGTGGCCGGCATCCAGACACAGCGCGGTCTGGCGGCTGGTGGCGTAACCCATGTAGAACTCGTTCGAGCCCACGGTGTAGCTCTCGGCGCCAATGCCGAACAGCTTGCTCTCTACGGCGTCGATGTGGTGCGCCGGGTCCAGCTTCTCGCTGATGGCCTCATCCAGCGCGGCCAGCAGGCGCTGGCGCGGGGCCAGGCGATCGACGGTGATGTCCTTCATGCCGTCCGGGATCCAGATGTTCATCACCGACGGCGTGCCGAGCTGTTCGCCGAAATACGCCGAAACGCGGCGGCTGACCTTCACGTGGTCGATCCAGAACTGGCGGATGTCGTCGTCCGCGTGGGCGAGGGTAAAACCGTCCGCGCTCAGCGGATGTGAGAAGCAGGACGGATTAAAGTCCAGGCCCAGCCGGTTGGCTTTCGCCCACTCTACCCAGTTCTTAAAGTGTTCCGGTTTTATTTCGTTGCGCGCCACCGGCTCGTCGGATTCGAGGTAAATCGCATGCAGGTTCAGGCGTTTTGGCCCCGGGATCAGGCTCAGCGCCAGCTCCAGGTCGGCGCGCAGTTCGGTCGCGTTACGCGCTTTGCCGGGGTAGTTACCGGTGGCCTGAATACCACCCGTCAGGGAACCGCCTGGGTTCTCGAAACCGGCGACGTCATCGCCCTGCCAGCAGTGCATGGAGACGGGCAGACGGTCGAGCTGGCGCAGCGCCTCTTCGACATCCACGCCGACGGCGGCGAAACGCTGTTTAGCCAGGCCCCAGGCTTGTTCTAATTGAGTTGTCATGCGCAAAGCTCCTTAGTCAGTCGGTTTTGCTGAAACTGCGCCCGAAAGCGAGCAATTTCACGGCAGGGATTGGGGGTGAAGGTGGTCAGGCTGGCGTTAGCCGCCACCACAGAACGGAAGTCATCAACGCTGGAAAGTTCGTCCAGGGTCATCAGCTGAATGCCGATATTCCCGAGCGTGGAGGCCTCCACGGGACCCGCCACTACGGTGATGCCGCAGGCATCGGCGCAGAGCTGGTTCAGCAGCTGGTTCTGGCAGCCGCCGCCCACGATATGCAGCTGGCTGAACGGTTTTCCGCGAAGGCTCGCCAGCTCGCTGAGGATGTCGGCATACAGCAGGGCGAGGCTGTCAAAAATGCAGCGCGCAAGTTCGGAAGGGCTCGACGGCACCGGCTGCCCGCCCTCGACGCAGGCGGCCTGAATTTCGGCGCTCATGTGCGCCGGGTTGATAAAGCGGTCATCGTTCGGGTTGATCAGGAACGTACAGGCCTTCAGCTTCTCGGTTTCGGCGATAAGCGCGGGCAGGTCGGTAACGTTCTGCTCTTTCAGCACCCGCTGGAGCAGCCACAGCCCCATGATGTTTTTCAGTACGCGGTAGCGGCCTTCGGCACCGCCTTCGTTGGTAATGTTTGCCGCCATCGCGGCATCGCTGGCGTACGGGGTTTTGCTCTCAAAGCCCATCAGCGACCAGGTGCCGGACGAGAGGTAAGCCGCGTCTTTACTTGCAAGTGGGGACGCTATTACCGCGCTGGCGGTATCGTGGCTGGCGACGGCAACGACAGGGATTGCGTTCCCCTGGGGGCAAATCCAGTGACCGATCACGTTACCCGGGTGGGTGGGTGTGCCGAACCAGGAAGGCGACGCCCCCGTCCAGGCCAGCAGATGTTCATCCCAGCTATCCGAGTTGATATTGACCAGCTGTGTGGTGGTGGCGTTGGTATATTCCCAGTTCATGTTGCCGGTCAGGCGATAGCTCAGGTAGTCCGGGATCAGCAGCGCATGGGCCACGTCCGCGACCAGCTCCGGCTGTTGCTCGACCAGGGCACGCAGCTGATAGAGCGTGTTAAACGGCAGAAACTGAATGCCGCTGCGCCCGTAGATGTTGTCCTTGCCAAGCTGGGCGATAGCGTTCGCCATCAGGCCGTCGGTACGGCTGTCGCGATAAGAAACCGGCAAGCCGACGCGCTCGCCATGGCTATCAAGCAGAACGAAGTCTACGCCCCAGGTATCAATGCCGATGCTGTCGATGCGAATGCCATCGTTGCAGACGTTGTTCAGTCCGGTACGGATCTCTGCCTCCAGGGCATCGATATCCCAGGTATCAAAACCGTCCTGCTTTTGCAGGCAGTTGGCGAAACGGTGCATTTCGCGAAGCGAAAGCGTGTGCTGCTCACGGTCCCAGCTCGCGAGCATTACGCGGCCGCTGGATGCGCCTAAATCGACAGCCACACAATGGCGAAAAGTCATGGTCAGGTCCTTTCTTAAGTCATTAGCGGTGAGTGTAAAAAAGGGAAGAAAAAGTCACCTTCTCACCACTGACAGGCCAAATCTCGCGCTGGCAAGAAAGCAAAGGTGAATGTGAGGGCGTTCACAGTTTCCAGCAGTGACGGGATGCTCAGGCAGTGTGACGCTGAGCGCATTTCCCGATCTTTCCCCCTGTTTCTTGAAAAATGGACAGCTTTTGCGAGGTTTACTGCCAAAAATTGAAGGTGAGTGTGGGAGGCCTTAATTACTATTTTGAGAACATTTTTCATTGGTGGGGGCCGTTATGACCGTACTGCACTGCGTGGATTTTTTTCCTTCAGGAGGTTCGCCTGTCGCGATTGAGCCACGGCTTCCTCAGGCTGCGTTCCCGGAGCATCATCATGATTTTCACGAAATTGTGATTGTTGAGCGCGGGACGGGTATTCATGTTTTCAATGGCCAGCCCTATACCATCAGCGGCGGTACGGTGTGCTTCGTGCGCGACCACGACCGGCACCTGTATGAACATACCGACAACCTGTATCTGACGAATGTGCTTTACCGTTCCCCGGACGCGTTCCAGTTTCTTTCGGGGCTGAGCCAGCTGTTGCCCCAGGAGCAAGACGGACACTATCCGTCGCACTGGCGGGTGAATCAGTCCATCCTGCAGCAGGTGCGTCAGCTGGTGAGCCAGATGGAGAAGAGCGAGGACGGGCAGGAGACGCACGCCATTGCCACGCGCGAACTGCTGTTTATGCAGCTTCTGGTGCTGCTGCGCCGCAGCAGCCTGGTGGAAGGGCTGGAAGATAACAACGCGCGCCTGAACCATCTGCTGGCCTGGCTGGAAGATCATTTTGCCGAGGATGTCTGCTGGGAAACCCTTGCGGATGATTTTTCACTGTCGCTGCGTACCCTGCATCGCCAGCTTAAGCAGCACACCGGGCTGACGCCGCAACGCTACCTTAACCGTCTGCGCCTGATCAAAGCGCGTCATCTTTTACGTCATACCGACGATAGCGTCACGGATATTGCCTATTGCTGCGGTTTTGGCGACAGCAATCACTTTTCAACGCTATTTCGCCGGGAATTTAACTGGTCTCCGCGCGATATTCGCCAGGGAAAAGACGCGATGCTTCAGTAACGCGAGGGCAGTCACCGTTTTATTTCCGCAAAAAAGCTAATAGTGTCAGGTTATTCGGCGTAGAGGTCGTGGTGTGGCTGCTCAGTTAATTCTTCGCAAAGATGTTTTTTTTGCCTCCGCGAGTCAGGCCGTCACGGTGGCCGATCGCTACCCGCAGGACGTCTTTGCCGAACATACCCACGAGTTTTGCGAGCTGGTGCTGGTTTGGCGCGGTAACGGCCTGCACATCCTCAACGACCGTCCCTACCGCATCACGCGCGGAGACCTGTTCTACATTCGCGCGGATGATAAACACTCCTACGCCTCGGTTAACGACCTGGTGCTGCAAAACGTTATTTACTGTCCGGACAGGCTCAAGCTTAACGTGGACTGGGCCGCGAGCATTCCGGGCTTTCTTGATGCTAAGGGTTCTCCGCACTGGCGCTTAAGCAGTAGCGGCATGGCTCAGGTACGGCAGGTTATTTCTCAACTGGAGCAGGAGAGCCAGAAGAACGACCCCGTTGCTAACCAGCTGGCGGAGTTGCTTTTCGCCCAGCTGGTGATGACGTTGAAGCGCCATCGTTACGCCACTGATAACCCCTCCGCCACAACGCAGGAAGCGCTGCTGGATAAGCTCATCACCCGGCTTGCGGGCAGCCTGAATAAAAACTTTGTACTGGAGAAATTCTGCGAGCAGGAACAGTGCAGCGAGCGCGCGTTGCGCCAGCATTTCCGCACCCTGACCGGGATGACGGTGAACCACTATCTGCGCCAGCTGCGCATCTGCCATGCACAATATCTCCTCCAGCATACGGAGTGGATGGTCAGTGATGTGGCGATGCGCTGCGGCTTTGAGGACAGTAACTACTTTTCAGTGGTGTTTAACCGCGAGGTGGGGATGACGCCGGTACAGTGGCGTCATCGCAGTCGAAAGGGGGCGTAATCAGTTTGCCATGCCGAGGCCGACGATATTGGCAGCGATAATAATCACCACGCAGCCGAGGCTCAGTACGCCAACCGGACGGCGTCCGGCGTTCGTCCACTCTTTCAGCACCAGCCCAACCAGCCCGCCGCAAAGTACGTAGAAACTCATGTGCAGCATCCAGCTTATATAGTCGTATTGCGCCGGAATGCTGGCGTGGCCCCAGGCGTAGAAGAAGAACTGCAAATACCACATCAGGCCGCCCAGAGCGGAGAGCAACACGTTGGTGATGATGAGCGATGTTGCCAGCGAGAAATCGGCTTTTACCGACAGGTTTTTTACTTTTGCCAGACGAATGAAGCAGAAGCCCAGGTTAACCATCGCGCCGCCACCCATAATCACGACATAGCTTGGTAGCGCAACGTACAGCGGGTCGACGCCCAGCGCGGCCGCCGCTTCGTGCATCGGTTTGGCGGCGTTCATGGCGAACGACATGCCGGCCGAGAAAATGCCGCACATCACCGCCAGCAGCAGACCTTTCTTCAGGTTAAAATCTTCAGCTTTAATGCCCATCTTGCGTTCTTTCAACTGCCCCGCGCGCGTCACAATTCCTACGCCAATGACCGCCACCAGCACGCCCAGGAGCGTCATCCGCCCACCCTGAGTATTAATAAGCACGTCGAAGTTGCCGTTGAGAATTGGCGTCATCAGGGTACCGACGATCAGCGTGATGCCAATCGCGATACCAATCCCCATCGACATGCCGAGATAACGCATGGTGAGGCCATAGTTGATGTTGCCGACGCCCCACATCGCGCCGAACAGGAACACCGGCAGCAGGGTGGCGGCGCTGAAGGAGGAGAAGTAGCCCCAGAAATCGGGCAGCAGCATGGCGCTAATGGTCCAGGGCAAAATCAGCCAGGACACGATACCGCCAACGGACCACATGGTTTCCCATGACCAGCCTCTCACTTTTTTAAACGGAGCATAGAAACAGGCTGCACTGGCAGCGCCTATCAAATGCCAGAAGATACCCATCGTAATCGCATGATTCATTTTTACACCCTCATCGTTTTTATCGTCAGTGGCTTCCCACCGACTTGAGGAGTGTAAAAATTAGGCGGTTTGGGGACCTTCAGAAGGTTGCCGCAGATGTGTTCTGGATGGCAATCAGCACGTTAACCGCGTGAGCAGACTCACAATTTCGCGATTAATCGAAAACGAATAACCTTATAAAAACTACGGCATTGATAATCATTTTCAATATCATTTAATTAACTATAATGAACCAACTGCTTACGCGGCATTAACAGCTGTGCCGCCCGACAATAATGGAGAGGATTATGAGTTATACACTGCCATCCCTGCCGTATGCCTACGACGCACTGGAACCGCATTTCGACAAGCAGACGATGGAAATCCATCACACTAAACACCACCAGACCTATGTGAACAACGCGAACGCCGCGCTGGAAAGCCTGCCAGAGTTCGCTAACCTGTCTGCTGAAGAGCTGATCACCAAGCTGGACCAGCTGCCAGCGGACAAGAAAACCGTTCTGCGTAACAACGCTGGCGGCCACGCTAACCACAGCCTGTTCTGGAAAGGCCTGAAAACCGGTACCACCCTGCAGGGCGACCTGAAAGCGGCTATCGAGCGCGACTTCGGTTCCGTTGACAACTTCAAAGCGGAATTCGAAAAAGCCGCTGCAACCCGTTTCGGCTCTGGCTGGGCGTGGCTGGTTCTGAAAGGCGACAAGCTAGCGGTGGTTTCTACTGCTAACCAGGACTCCCCGCTGATGGGTGAAGCGATTTCTGGCGCATCCGGCTTCCCAATCCTGGGTCTGGACGTGTGGGAACACGCTTACTACCTGAAATTCCAGAACCGTCGTCCGGACTACATCAAAGCCTTCTGGGACGTGGTGAACTGGGACGAAGCAGCAGCGCGTTTCGCCGCTAAAAAATAAGGTTGCATTGACGCCTGTGAGAAGCGAGTCTTATGACTCGCTTTTTTTGTATCTGCGTAATGGAGGCAGCAATGCATTACCCGGTGAACGTGTTTACAGGCAAGGTAAGGGAGTACGACGGCAGCCGCCCGAGTGCCATCGCCAAAATTCAGGTCGACGGTGAGCTGACGTTAACCGACCTCGGGCTTGCGGGTGACGAGCAGGCCGAAAAGAAAATTCACGGCGGGCCCGATCGCGCGCTGTGCCACTACCCGCGCGAACACTATCAGCACTGGAAAACCGAGTTTCCCGAGCAGGCGGACCTCTTCGTCGCCCCCGCGTTTGGCGAGAATCTCTCCACCGAAGGGCTCACCGAAAAGAACGTGTTTATCGGTGATATCTACCGCTGGGGCGATGCCCTGATTCAGGTGACGCAGCCACGCTCGCCGTGCTTCAAGCTCAACTACCACTTCGGTATTCAGGATATGTCGGCCCAGCTGCAAAAAGCGGGTAAAACCGGCTGGCTGTATCGCGTGGTGCTGGCTGGGCAGGTTTCAGCGGACGCGCCGCTTGAGCTGGCGTCGCGCCTGAGCGATGTGTCTGTTTATGACGCCTGCGCCATTGCCTGGCATATGCCGTTTGACGACGAACAGTATCACCGCCTGCTGTCGGCGGCGGGATTATCCATCAGCTGGACAAGAACGATGCAGAAGCGGCGTTTAAGCAGCAAGATCGAGGATAATTCGCGGAGATTGTGGGGGGAATAGTCCTCCGCAGAAAGTAGGCCGGGTAAGGCGAAGCCGCCACCCGGCACTAACAGCTACGAACGCTTATACAACGGTAGCCACAGCGTTAACCGTAGCCCACCCAGCGGGCTGTCGTCGGCTTTCACCCAGCCGCGGTGCTGCTGCATGGCGGTTTCAACAATCGCCAGACCCAGTCCCGTGCCGCCCGATTCCCGGTCGCGCGCCTCATCGGTACGATAGAACGGACGGAAAATCTGCTCGCGGTCTTCCGGGCTCACGCCTGGGCCGTCATCATCGACAATGACGGTGATCCCGTCTTTATCCACCGAGAACGCCACCTCAATCTTCGTATGCGAGTAGCGAAGAGCGTTACGCACGATGTTCTCCAGCGCGCTTTCCAGCGTGTTGGGGTTACCGTACAGCGGCCACGGGCCCGGCGGGAAGTTGACGGTGAAAGATTTACCCATCTGTTCCGCTTCGAACGCCGCGTTGTCCAGCACCTCGTGCCAGAGGTGATTCGCTTTCACCGTTTCGCTGACCAGCGCGTTTTTCTGCTGATTGCGCGACATGACCAGCAGGTCGTTGATCATGCTGTCCAGGCGGTGCGCTTCCGTTTCAATACGCTCCAGCTCTTTGCTCTCACCGCTGCGGCGGCGCAGCAGCGCGGTGCCAAGCTGCAAGCGCGTAAGCGGGGTACGCAGCTCGTGCGAGATATCCGACAGCAGACGTTGCTGCGCGGTCATCATGCGGTCGAGCGCGCTCACCATCTGGTTAAAACTGGTTCCGGCGGCAAGGAACTCCTGCGGACCTGCTTCCAGTTCAGGGTGTTGTCGCAGGTTACCCTGCGCCACCTCATCGGCGGCATTCTTCAGCTTACGCGCCGGTTTTGCCAGGCTCCACGCCAGCCATAACAGCAGCGGCGAGCTGACCAGCATGGTGACAATCAGCAGCAGGAGAGGGCGGTCAAACAGCAGGTTGATAAAATCAGACTGGGAGTTGCTCGCCGGACGGATCAGGTAGAGCTGATAATTATCCTCTCCGTCCCTGACGGAGAAAGGCCCCACCATCTCTACGCGGCCATATTTCTTCTTCTGGGGATGATCGGCATTATCCGCCTGGCCAATGAAGTTGCGGATAATCTGCATTTCATTGCGATCGGCCCCAATGACGCGGCCTTCGCTGGTCACCAGCAGCAGGCGTTGTCCGGGCGGCGCCCACTTGTCGATAGCGCGAAACAGCCTGCGCCACCACATTAAATCGTTCGGCGGATCGTTTGCCAGCTCGGCTTCCACGTGCTGCTCGATCATCACGCCCTGACGTTGCTCGCTGTCGAGAAGCTCCGTCATCTGGCGTGAGTCGAGTTTTGGCAACATCAAAACGAGCATTAAAACCAGTGCCAGCGTCAGCCAGAAGATGGCGAAGATGCGGGCGGTTAAGCTTCCTATCATGAAGCGGAAACCATCAGATAACCGCGACCACGCAGGGTTTTAAACCATGGGTGACCGTCTTTACGCTCCGGCAGCTTACGGCGCAGGTTAGAGATGTGCATGTCGATGGCGCGGTCAAACGGGGTGAGGCGTTTGCCCAGCACTTCCTGGCTTAGATGTTCACGCGATACCACCTGACCGAGGTGCTGCGCCAGCAGATACAGCAGGGTGAACTCCGTGCCGGTCAGTTCCAGCGTCTGGCCATCAAAGCTCGCTTCCTGACGGCCCGGGTTGAGGCTCAGGGAGTCGACTTCAAGAGTAGGTGAGCTGTTGTCGGTATTTTGCTGCTGTTCGCTCCAGTGGGAACGACGCAGGATAGCGCGAATACGGGCAACCAGTTCACGGTCGTTAAACGGCTTGGGTAAATAGTCATCCGCGCCCAGCTCAAGGCCGAGTACGCGGTCAAGTTCGCTGCCGCGCGCGGTCAGCATAATAACGGGAGTCTGGTGTGTCTGGCGAAGCTCTTTCAACGTATCAATACCGTTTTTCTTCGGCATCATCACGTCGAGCAAAAGTAAATCGATGCTGTCGTCAAGGAGACTCAGCGCCTGCTCGCCATCATGGGCAACCAGGACGTTGAAACCTTCCATGTCGAGCAACTCCTTTAAAAGGGATGTGAGCTCTCGGTCATCATCAACTAACAGGATTTTATTCATTGTTTAAATACCTCCGAGGCAGAAATTACGACATCAAGGCTGTCTAATCCATGACTTTACGTTGTTTTACACCCCCTGACGCATGTTTGCAGCCTGAATCGTAGACTGTCTCTCGTTGAATCGCGACACGAAAGATTTTGGGAGCAAGTGATGCGCAAAGTTACCACTGCCGTCATGGCCTCAACGCTGGCGTTCAGTGCGTTTAGCCAGGCTGCTGAAGCTATCATCAGCGATAACAGTCCCTTACAAGAGGGCGCAACGCAGAACAGCAGCCAAAGCCATATGTTTGACGGCATAAGTTTAACCGAACATCAGCGTCAACAGATGCGAGATCTGATGCAGAGGGCACGACACGACCAGCCCCCTGTTAATGTTAGCGAAATGGAGACAATGCATCGCCTTGTCACCGCAGAAAATTTTGACGAAAGCGCTGTGCGCGCTCAGGCCGAAAAAATGGCACAGGAACAGGTTGCCCGCCAGGTAGAGATGGCGAAGGTCCGCAACCAGATGTTCCATCTGCTAACGCCCGAGCAGCAAGCGGTTTTGAATGCCAGACATCAGCAGCGAATGGACCAGCTGCGCGAGGTTGCACGGATGCAGCGAAGCTCAGAAACGACGTTTTTCAGTAGCAATAGCAGTACCCGTAGTAACCAGTAAACCCTGTTTTCCTTGCCATAGACACCATCCCTGTCTTCCCCCACATGATGTGGGGGTTTTTTTTGCCCCGCATCCGCGCTGTTAACCGTTTATTCATCCTTAGACTCCCCATGCTTCCGTTATACTAGCGGCATGACATGACAGGAGCGTTTATGAATCAATCCTATGGAAGACTGGTAAGCCGGGCCGCCATTGCGGCGACCGTCATGGCCTCCAGCCTGTTACTGATTAAAATCTTTGCCTGGTGGTATACCGGCTCGGTCAGTATTCTGGCGGCGCTGGTGGACTCGCTGATGGACATTGCCGCCTCGTTGACCAACCTGCTGGTGGTGCGTTACTCGCTGCAGCCAGCGGATGAAGAGCACACATTTGGGCACGGCAAAGCGGAGTCGCTGGCCGCGCTGGCGCAAAGTATGTTCATTTCCGGCTCTGCGCTGTTCCTGTTTTTAACCGGCATTCAGCATCTCGTTTCGCCGACACCGATGAACGATCCCGGCGTGGGCGTAGTTGTGACGATCGTTGCGCTTATATGCACACTTGTTCTGGTAACGTTCCAGCGCTGGGTTGTTCGCAAAACGCAAAGTCAGGCTGTACGGGCGGATATGCTTCATTATCAATCTGATGTTATGATGAATGGGGCTATTCTTATTGCGCTCGGTCTGGCCTGGTATGGCTGGCATCGCGCCGATGCGTTATTTGCGTTAGGGATTGGTATCTATATTTTATATAGCGCCCTGCGGATGGGGTATGAAGCGGTGCAATCACTGCTTGACCGCGCCCTCCCGGACTCAGAACGTAATGAAATTTTTTCTATCGTGACCTCCTGGCCCGGCGTCAGCGGTGCACACGATCTTCGAACGCGGCAGTCAGGGCCGACCCGCTTTATTCAGATTCATATTGAAATGGAAGACAACCTGCCACTGGTTCAGGCTCACGTTATTGCTGAGCAGGTCGAGCAGGCGATTTTGCAGCGTTTTCCTGGTTCAGACGTCATCATTCACCAGGATCCCTGCTCGGTTGTACCCGGTCATGTTGGGCTTTCGTAATTCGTTGTAAAAAAGTGAGCCAGGCCAGCATTTTGTGTATAAATTACCGCCGTTTGGTCTGACCTGAATCAATTCAGCTGGAAGGGATTGATATACTATTTGCAGTATTCGTTGGTCGATAAGTTTCTTCCGGCAACAGATTTCAATTTTGCATTCCTAAGTTCAGAGGTAGTCATGATTAAGAAAATCGGTGTGTTGACAAGCGGCGGTGATGCGCCGGGCATGAACGCGGCAATTCGTGGTGTTGTCCGTGCAGCGCTGACGGAAGGCCTGGAAGTTTTTGGCGTTTATGACGGTTATCTGGGCCTGTATGAAGATCGTATGGTTCAGCTCGACCGTTACAGCGTGTCTGACATGATCAACCGTGGCGGTACTTTCCTCGGCTCTGCGCGCTTCCCGGAATTCCGTGATGAACACGTTCGTGAAGTGGCTATCGAAAACATGAAGAAACGCGGCCTGGACGCCCTGGTGGTTATCGGTGGTGACGGCTCCTACATGGGTGCAAAACGTCTGACCGAAATGGGCTTCCCGTGCATCGGTCTGCCGGGCACCATCGACAACGACATCAAAGGTACTGACTACACTATCGGCTTCTTTACTGCACTGGGTACCGTTGTTGAAGCGATTGACCGTCTGCGTGACACCTCTTCTTCTCACCAGCGTATCTCTATCGTTGAAGTGATGGGCCGTTACTGCGGCGACCTGACGCTGGCGGCAGCCATTGCGGGCGGTTGTGAATTTATCGTCGTGCCAGAAGTCGAATTTAGCCGTGAAGATCTGGTGGCTGAAATCAAAGCGGGCATCGCGAAGGGTAAAAAACACGCGATCGTGGCTATCACCGAGCACATCTGCGACGTTGACGAGCTGGCGAAGTACATCGAAGCCGAAACCAAACGCGAAACCCGCGCGACCGTACTGGGTCACATCCAGCGCGGCGGTTCCCCAGGCCCTTACGACCGTATTCTGGCGTCCCGTATGGGCGCGTACGCTATCGATCTGCTGCTGCAGGGTCACGGCGGCCGCTGCGTCGGTATTCAGAACGAAAAACTGGTTCACCACGACATCATCGACGCGATTGAAAACATGAAGCGTCCGTTCAAAGGTGACTGGCTGGACTGCGCGAAAAAACTGTACTGATCGGTTCTGTTGCCCGGTGGCGCTGCGCTTACCGGGCCTACAAAGCACGACTCGTAGGCCGGGTAAGGCGTAGCCGCCACCCGGCCTTTTTATGCGCGCACGCTTTTTTTATTCCACTACGTTATAGCCAATCTTTTTTTATTCTTTAATCCTCGATTCGCTTTCTGGCACGCTGCATTCATCAAAACACTACACAAGAGAGCTGGGCGATGAATAAATGGGGCGTGGGTTTAACATTATTGCTGGCATCGACCAGCGTTCTGGCTAAGGATATCCAGTTACTGAACGTGTCATACGACCCGACGCGTGAGCTGTACGAGCAATACAACAAAGCGTTTGCAGCACACTGGAAGCAGGAAACCGGCGATAACGTGGTGGTTCGCCAGTCGCATGGCGGCTCCGGCAAGCAGGCGACGTCCGTGATAAACGGTATTGAAGCCGACGTGGTGACCCTGGCGCTGGCCTACGATGTCGACGCGATCGCCGAGCGTGGCCGCATCGACAAAAACTGGATCAAACGCCTGCCGGATAACTCCGCGCCATACACCTCGACCATCGTCTTCCTGGTGCGTAAAGGAAACCCGAAACAAATTAAAGACTGGAACGACCTGATCAAACCGGGCGTTTCTGTGATTACCCCGAACCCGAAAAGCTCCGGCGGCGCTCGCTGGAACTACCTGGGCGCATGGGGCTATGCACTGCATCACAACAATGGCGACCAGGCCAAAGCGCAGGAATTCGTGAAGGCGCTGTATAAAAACGTTGAGGTGCTGGACTCCGGCGCGCGTGGCGCCACCAACACCTTCGTTGAGCGCGGGATTGGCGACGTGCTGATTGCCTGGGAAAACGAAGCTCTGCTGGCCACCCACGAGCTGGGCAAAGACAAGTTCGAGATCGTGACCCCGAGCGAATCGATTCTGGCTGAGCCGACCGTTTCCGTGGTCGATAAAGTGGTTGAGAAGAAAGATACCAAAGCGGTGGCGGAAGCCTATCTGAAGTATCTGTACTCGCCAGAAGGCCAGGAAATTGCGGCGAAAAACTTCTATCGTCCACGCGATGCGGCGGTCGCCAAGAAATACGAAGGGGAGTTCCCAAAACTGAAGCTCTTCACTATTGACGATGTGTTTGGCGGCTGGACGAAAGCGCAGAAAGAGCACTTCTCCAACGGTGGCACTTTCGACCAAATTAGCCAGCGCTAACCATTAGCCTGTGACACGGTGACCCGGCGTGAGAAATCCGCCGGGTTTTTTATTTGGTCATCATTTTGCGTTACTCTTTTGCCTCTATTGAAAACAGGGAACGCGTTGTGAAAAAAATTATCTTATTGCTCCTCATTGTCATCGCCCTTGCCGCTGGCGGCGTGTACTGGATGAAGGCGGGTAATCCGAATGCGTTGCGCCATATCGTTCTCGACCAGTGTGTGCCGAATCAGATCCAGAACCGTAACCCGGCACCCTGTGCGCAGGTGAAAACGGATGCAGGCTATGTGGTATTTAAAGATCGCAACGGGCCGCTGCAATACCTTTTGATGCCAACATATCGCATCAACGGTACCGAGAGCCCGCTGCTGACCGAAGCTCATACGCCGAACTTTTTCTGGCTGGCGTGGCAGTCGCGCAGCTTTATGACCCTGAAGCGTGGATCCGAGGTGCCTGACAGCGCCATTTCGCTGACGATTAACTCCCCGACTGGCCGCACGCAGAACCATTTTCATATTCATATCTCCTGCCTGCGCCCGGACGTGCGCGAGAAGCTCAACGCGGCACAGGGAGAAATCAGCACCCAGTGGCTGCCTCTTCCCGGGGGGCTGGAAGGACATGAATATCTTGCTCGTCGCGTAACGGAGAATGAACTGGTCCAGCGCAGCCCGTTTATGATGCTGGCGGAAGAGCTGCCGGAAGCGCGCGACCATATGGGGCGTTTCGCGCTGGCAATGGCGCAGCAGTCGGATGGCTCTTTTGTTTTGCTTGCGACCGAGCGTAACCTGCTCACGTTTAACCGCGCGTCCGCGGAGGAACTGCAGGATCATCAATGCACTATCCTGAAGTAACCCCACCATAAATCGCGTTTACTCGGGCTGCCTGTCACCGTAGACTTGCTGAAAAATTCTACAGGAGACAGGTATGTCGCTCTGGTTAACGTATCCTCTGCTGCTGCCCTCACTGATCGTTGGCGTCACCATCGTGCTGTGGGCGACGTCGCTATTGCCGGAATTTATCACCGCGCTGCTGTTCTTCACGGCGGCGATGACCGCCAGAATCGCCCCGCCGGAGGTCATCTTCGGCGGTTTTGCCTCGTCTGCTTTCTGGCTGGTATTCAGCGGCTTTGTGCTTGGCGTGGCGATCCGTAAAACCGGACTGGCGGACAGGGCCGCCCGGGCGCTGTCGGCAAAACTCACCGACTCCTGGGTGTTGATGGTGGCGAGCGTGGTGCTGCTAAGCTACGCGCTGGCGTTTGTGATGCCGTCGAACATGGGACGTATTGCGCTACTGATGCCGATTGTCGCGGCGATGGCAAAACGCGCCGGTATCGCCGACGGCTCCCGCGCCTGGTTCGGGCTGGCGCTGGCGGTGGGGTTCGGGACTTTCCAGCTTTCGGCGACGATCCTGCCTGCTAACGTCCCTAACCTGGTGATGAGCGGTGCGGCGGAAGGCTCGTACGGCATCCATCTGAACTATGTCCCGTATCTGCTGCTGCACACGCCGGTGCTCGGTATTCTCAAAGGCCTGATTCTGATTGGCCTCATCTGCTGGCTATTTCCCGGCAGCCCAAAACCGCCGAAGGAACAGGCGCCGTCAGAGCCTATGGGGCGGGATGAAAAGCGTCTTGCCTGGCTGCTGGCGGTGGTGCTGGGGATGTGGGTCACGGAGAGCTGGCACGGCGTGGGGCCCGCGTGGACGGGGCTGGCGGCGTCGGTCATCGTTATGCTGCCGCGCATTGGGTTCATTACCGGGGAAGAGTTTTCTGCGGGGGTGAATATGCGTACCTGTATTTACGTCGCGGGCATTCTTGGGCTTGCGATCGTGGTGACGCAAACCGGTATCGGAACGGCCGTGGGCGAGGCATTGCTTCGCATTATGCCGCTGGATGCAGACAGACCGTTCACCAGCTTCCTGGCGCTTACCGGTATTACCACGGCGCTCAACTTCATTATGACCGCCAACGGCGTGCCGGCGCTTTACACCACGCTGGCGCAGAGCTTCTCGGACGCGACCGGTTTCCCGCTGCTGTCGGTGATCATGATTCAGGTATTGGGCTATTCCACGCCGCTGCTGCCGTATCAGGCGTCGCCGATTGTGGTGGCAATGGGGCTCGGGAAGGTGCCTGCAAGGGCGGGGATGGTGCTCTGTTTGGCGCTGGCTATCGCAACGTATCTGGTACTGCTGCCGCTGGATTATCTGTGGTTTAGTTTGCTGGGGAAAGTGTAGTTCGGTGCGAGGTGTTTCCCCTCACCCCACCCCTCTCCCTAAGGGAGAGGGGGGAGAAGAGCGGCGGGTAAGCGCAAGCGCCACCCGCCACAAAGGCAATTACGCCTGTTTAGCCGCTTCTGCTGCCTTAACGATCACCGCGAAAGCGTCAGCTTTCAGGGATGCACCGCCAACCAGCGCGCCATCGATGTCTGGCTGGGTGAACAGCTCAGCAGCGTTGGAGGCGTTTACGGAACCGCCGTACTGGATAATCACTTGCTCAGCGACCTTCGCGTCGGCTTTAGCAATGTGGTCACGAATGAATTTGTGAACCGCCTGAGCCTGTGCAGGGGTTGCAGATTTGCCGGTACCGATCGCCCAGACTGGCTCGTATGCGATTACCGCGCCTTCGAACGCTGCCGCGCCCTGGGTTTTCAGCACTGCGTCGATCTGACGTGCGCACACTTCTTCGGTTTTGCCCGCTTCGTTTTCCGCTTCGGTTTCACCGATGCACAGAACCGGGATCAGGCCCTGCTCTTTCAGCACGGCGAATTTCTTCGCGATGAACTCGTCGGATTCTTTGTGATAGGTGCGACGCTCGGAGTGGCCGATGATGATGTATTTCGCGCCGATATCTTTCAGCATTTCAGCGGAGGTTTCACCGGTGAACGCGCCAGACAGGTTAACGTCAACGTTCTGCGCGCCCAGAATGATGTGGCTGCCGTCAGCGGCGTGTTTAGCCAGATCCAGGTACATATCCGGCGGAGCGATAGCAACCGCGCAGCCCGTCACGCCAGCCAGCTCTTTACGCAGGTTCGCAACCAGTTCGTTTACCATGTGGCGGCTGCCGTTCAGTTTCCAGTTACCCATCACTAAAGGATGTCGCATTTCAATTCTCCACGCTAAATAAGCGAATTAAGGAATATGGCCACCCTGTCGGGCAGCATGGTCTGTGAATCAGTATAGAGATTTTCCCTCGAAAGGCTTTGCTTTTTGTCATTAATTCGCCCCGCCGAGGGTGTCAGATAGTGCCAGCTTAATCGGTTCAACAGCGAAGGTCAGTCCTTTTTCGCCGTTGTCCGCCACAACATAGCGGATCGCGCCTTCGGTATCAGCGTAGTAACGCTTGTTTTTCCCGGCGGTAAGGAGTTTTTGCAGCTTTTGCTGACTTTGCTTTTTCGTCAGCGCAGGGGTAAAGGCCTGCAATACCGCGCTCATGTACTCCAGCGCTTTCGCCTTAGCGGCTTTCTGCTCTGGCCCCTGTATCGGCAGCCAGGTGATTTGCATGCTTTTGATTTTTAACGTACCGCGCTCCAGCGCCGTGGAAGCATACAAATTCTCGTTAATCTTGCTTGCCGCACGGGTCAGTGTGGGGGTATCGCGTGAGCCATCAATGGCGCGAAACTCATCCAGCGGCAGCGTGGGGTTGGTCTGATTGAAGGTTTCACGAAACTGGCTGATGGACTGATCGAACGACGGTGCGCCCGCCAGCAGATACGGTGCTGTGGTCGGGGCTGTGGTTTCGGCGGCGTGCAGGGGATAACCCGCGCTGACCAGCGCTAAACACAGGAAAAGAGAACGTGCCGAACTTTTCATCAACATTGCCCCTGGCCGTAAGTGCTCATGATTAAAACGATATCTGGTCGGCTTGTCAAAAGGTCACAACTCCAGGGTAAAATGCGCGCTATACGATAATAAGGAACCTTACATGACCATACAGCAGTGGCTGTTTTCATTCAAAGGGCGTATTGGACGCCGTGATTTCTGGATCTGGATGGTGACGTGGGTTGTCGCCATGCTGCTTCTGTTTTTCGTTGCTTACAACGCCTGGCTGAGCACGCAAACGGCGGCCTTCGCGCTGGTCTGTCTGCTATGGCCAACGGCGGCGGTTGTCGTAAAACGGCTGCACGATCGCGGACGTTCCGGCGCGTGGGCATTTCTGATTATTCTGGCGTGGATGCTGGTGGCGGGAAACTGGGCGATGCTGCCGTCCATCCTGCCGTGGGTCGTGGGCAGGCTGCTGCCGTCGGTCATCTTCGTGATGATGATTGTCGATCTGGGCGCGTTTATTGGCACCCAGAGCGAAAACAAATACGGTAAAGACACCGTTGAGGTGAAATACCGCTGATCACCAGTAGTGTTCGGCGGTCATATGGCCCGGCCGGCGGCGAAGATGTTTCGTCATCTGCCGGGTATCCTTCAGAAGCTGCTGCGTGTCACGTACCATCTGCGGGTTGCCGCACAGCATGACGTGGCTGGTTTCAGCGTTCAGCGGCAAACCCACTGCCTCTTCCAGGGCTCCACTCTCAATTAACGCCGGCACGCGGCCGGTAAGCGCTCCTGCTACGGTTTCGCGGCTGACCACCGTCTGAATCTTTAGCTTTCCGCCGTACTGCTGCTCCAGCGCCTGCATTTGCGGCAAATAGCTCAGGTCTGCGGCGTAGCGCGCAGCGTGAACCAGCACGATGTTTTTAAAGCGCTCCAGATCTTTGCCGTACTGCAAAATAGAGAGATAAGGGCCGATGGCCGTACCGGTTGCCAGCATCCAGAGCGTGTCGCAGTCAGGGATCTCTTCGAGCACAAAGAAGCCTGCCGCTTCACTCACAATTTGTACCTCGTCGCCGGGCTTAAGCGCTGCAAGGCGCGGGCTGAGTTTACCGTCAGGAACGGTGACCAGATAGAACTCGAGATCCGGGTTATCAGGCGCGTTAACGTAAGAGTAGGCGCGCTGCACGCGCTCGCCGTCGACGTCCAGTCCCAGCTTCGCAAATTGCCCGGCCTTAAACGGGTGAACGGGAGCATGTACGGTGAGACTAAATAGCGCATCGGTCCAGAACTGTACCTTTGTGACTTTACCTGTTACCCAGTCCGCCATGATCTTCTCCTGTGCTGTTTCTCTGTTCTATCTTCCGTACTTGTGGTGATAATTTCCAGCCCGTCAGGGCCGGAAAGCTCTATCGATCAAACGGTTTTACAGAATGTGCGTCTGCACGTCCGGGTCTTTGCGGTCGAGATAGTGGATAGACTGAATGCGGCGAATGGTGCGTGATTTACCGCGAATCAGCAGGGTTTCAGTGGTGACCATATTACCCTTGCGGGTGATGCCGTCCAGCAGATCGCCTTTGGTGATGCCGGTCGCCGAGAAGACAACGTTATCGCTACGCGCCATCTCGTCCAGAGCCAGCACTTTATTGGCCTCGATGCCCATCGCTTCGCAGCGCGCCAGCTCGTTTTCCCCGATACGGCGGTTCTCTTCGCTGTCGCCTTTCACCTCATGGCGGGGCAGCAGACGGGCCTGCATATCGCCATCCAGCGCGCGGATCACTGCCGCGGAGACCACACCTTCCGGCGCGCCGCCGATGCCGTACAGCACGTCGACTTCGCTGTCCGGCATGCAGGTCAGGATCGAGGCGGCAACGTCACCGTCAGGAATAGCAAACACGCGCACGCCGAGCTTTTGCATCTGCGCGATGGTGGCGTCGTGGCGCGGTTTCGCCAGAATGGTGACGGTGAGTTCGCTAAGGGGTTTGCCCAGGGCTTTGGCGATGTTGTGCAGGTTCTCTTCCAGCGGCAGGCTAAGGTCGATTGCGCCCTTCGCGCCTGGACCGACAATCAGCTTTTCCATGTACATATCCGGCGCGTTGAGGAAGCAGCCCTTATCGCCCACGGCCATCACCGCTAGCGCATTGGCCTGACCCATCGCCGTCATGCGGGTGCCTTCGATCGGGTCGACGGCGATATCCACGGCATCGCCTTTGCCGGTACCGACTTTTTCACCGATGTAGAGCATCGGCGCTTCGTCGATCTCGCCTTCGCCGATCACGATGGTGCCGTCGATGTTGACCTGGTTAAGTACAATACGCATGGCATGGACGGCAGCGCCGTCTGCGGTATTTTTGTCGCCACGACCCAGCCATTTATAGCCTGCAAGTGCGGCCGCTTCGGTGACGCGGGAAAACTCGATAGCAAGTTCACGTTTCATGAGGTACTCGTGCAATCAAAAGGAATTGCACGAAGTTTATCACAGAGTGGGGAGGGGTGAGGGGGCCGGTGCGGTTGGAGCCCCTCTCCCCAAAGGGGCGAGGGGACTTAAAACACCCTCTCCCCTTTGGGGAGAGGGCCGGGGTGAGGGGAATTACTCTTCGTGCTCTTCCCACGCCAGGGCGCGTTTCACCGCTTTTTTCCAGCCGCTGTAGCGGAAGTTACGCTCGGTGGTTTCGATGCCCGGGCGGAACTCGCGTTCGATAACCGCTTTTTCCTGCAGCTCGTCCAGGTTCTGCCAGAAGCCTACCGCCAGACCGGCAAGGTACGCCGCGCCCAGCGCCGTGACTTCACGCACTTCAGGGCGCTCAACGCGGGTGCCGAGAATGTCGGACTGGAACTGCATCAGGAAGTTATTCGCTACCGCACCGCCGTCCACGCGCAGGGCGTGCAGACGAATGCCGGAGTCAGCCTGCATCGCTTCCAGCACGTCGCGCGTCTGGTAGGCGATGGATTCGAGAGTAGCGCGAATAATGTGGTTAGAGTTCACACCGCGCGTCAGGCCGAAAATCGCCCCGCGTGCATACGGATCCCAGTACGGTGCGCCAAGACCGGTGAACGCAGGTACCACGTACACGCCGTTGGTGTCTTTCACTTTGGTCGCGAAGTACTCGGAGTCGAACGCATCGCTGATCAGCTTCATCTCGTCGCGCAGCCACTGAATGGATGCACCCGCCATGAACACCGCACCTTCCAGCGCATAGTTCACTTCGCCGCGCGGGCCGCAGGCGATGGTGGTCAGCAAGCCGTTTTCTGATTTCACCGCCTTCTCGCCGGTGTTCATCAGCATAAAGCAGCCGGTGCCGTAGGTGTTCTTCGCCATCCCTTCCTTGACGCACAGCTGGCCGAACAGCGCCGCCTGCTGGTCACCGGCGATACCGGCGATAGGAATACGGGTGCCGCCTTTACCGCCGATGTTGGTCTGGCCGTACACTTCGGAAGACTTACGCACTTCAGGCAGCATCGCGCGCGGAATGTCCAGCGCGTCCAGCATCTTGTCATCCCACTCAAGGGTGTTGATGTTGAACAGCATGGTACGCGAGGCGTTGGTGTAGTCGGTCACGTGAACGCGTCCCTGGGTCATCTTCCAGATAAGCCAGGTATCGACGGTACCGAACAGCAGCTCGCCGCGTTTAGCACGCTCGCGTGAACCTTCTACGTGGTCGAGGATCCATTTCACTTTGGTGCCGGAGAAATACGGGTCAACCACCAGACCGGTGGCGCTGCGCACGTACTCTTCCATACCGTCGCGCTTCAGCTGTTCGCAGATCTCGGATGTACGGCGGCACTGCCAGACGATAGCGTTGTAAATGGGCTTACCGGTTTCGCGTTCCCAGACAATCGTCGTTTCACGCTGGTTGGTAATACCAATCGCGGCAATCTCGTCGGAACTGATATCGGCTTTCGCCAGCACTTCGACCAGCGTGGAGCTTTGTGATGCCCAAATCTCCATTGGGTCATGTTCTACCCAGCCTGGACGAGGATAAATTTGCTCAAATTCGCGCTGTGACACGCTGACGATGTTCGCGTCATGATCCATTACGACAGCGCGGGAGCTGGTAGTGCCCTGGTCGAGCGCAACGATATATTTTTTTTCGGTCATGGTATGTGTCCCGTAGTCAGATTACAGCGAAGCTTTTTGTTGTGCGGTAGAAGTCGTTTCCTTCTCCTCTTCCACACAGGTGTCGCACGGTAAGTGGCGACCAATTAATTTGCGGTAGCTAAACGCACCCAGCGCAGCCCCGACAACCGGCGCAAACAGCGGTACCAGGAAGTAAGGAATGTCTTTGCCACCGGTAAAGGCCACGTCACCCCAGCCTGCGATAAATGCGAAGGCTTTTGGTCCGATATCACGTGCCGGGTTCATCGCGAAGCCGGTCAGCGGGCCCATGGATGCGCCAATCACCGCAATCAGTAAACCAATCAGCAGGGGTGCCAGCGGGCCGCGCGGAATGCCGTTTCCGTCGTCGGTCAGCGCCAGGATAACGCCCATCAGAATAGCGGTAATCACCATTTCAACTGCGAACGCCTGCACAAAATTGATATGCGGGTTAGGGTAGGTTGAGAAGATGCCTGCCAGATCCAGACTTTCGACACTGCCGCGTACCATATGATGCGTCTGTTCGAAGTCGATGAAAAGATTGTAATAAAGCCCGTAAACTAACGCCGCTGCGCAAAACGCGCCGGCAAACTGAGAAAGAATGAAAGGAACAACTTTGCGTCCGTCGAAGCACGCGAACAGCCACAGTGCGATTGTCACCGCCGGGTTAAGATGTGCACCAGAAACCCCTGCAGTCAGGTAGATGGCCATCGCCACGCCCAGACCCCAGATGATACTGATTTCCCACTGACCAAAACTGGCACCCGCCACTTTCAGTGCAGCGACACAGCCCACTCCGAAGAATATCAACAACCCGGTACCAAGGAACTCGGCAATGCACTGGCCTTTTAAGGTTGATGTCTGACTCATAATCGGAATCCTGAAGAAATTGATGTTTATTGTTAGCATGGCCGCCCGTGACAGCCACGATGCCCTGTAGACATAGTGTTAATTTATCGTTAACGAGCAAAAACGAGAAATATCGAAATCAAAATGTGTGGTCTGTGTCAATAAAATGAGCGTTTTCGCGCCATAAAGCACATTTTTGCATCAGTACAGGAATGTGAGCTGAATCATTTCATTAACGAATCAGTTAACAATTTAGGGGTATATGATGCGAACACACCAGGACCAGACCTAAAAGTGTTGCAAACCGCGATCTGCGCGGCGTGTCGCTGGACACAGAGCGCCGCGCTCCATACAATCGACGGTATATGTCGTGCGCGTTTATGTTAAAGCGTCGCCTTGCAATTCAGGAGAGGTAGCATCATGTCTTTAGAAGTGTTTGAGAAACTGGAATCGAAAGTACAGCAGGCGATTGACACCATCACCCTGCTGCAGATGGAAATTGAAGAGCTGAAAGAGAAGAACAACAGCCTGGCGCAGGAAGTTCAGAACGCTCAGCACGGCCGCGAAGAGCTGGAGCGCGAAAACAACCAGCTGCGCGAACAGCAGAACGGCTGGCAGGATCGCCTGCAGGCGCTGCTGGGACGTATGGAAGAGGTCTAATTTCTCTCGGGAAATACAGATGAAATAAGCCGGGTAAGGCGTCGCCGCCACCCGGCTTTTTTATGGTTCTCGCTGACTTTTTACTACTCGATATCCAGCGCGTCTTCCGACAGGATAATGCCGGTATTATCGGCGTAGAGATGGTCCCCGGAGAAGAAGGTCACGCCGCCGAAATTGACGCGCACGTCGCTTTCGCCGATGCCGTCACCCGCCGCCCCTACCGGTATGGCAGCGATGGCCTGAATCCCGATATCCAGGTCTTCCAGATCGTCCACCTGACGTACGGAACCATACACCACAAGGCCTTCCCACTCATTCTGAACGGCAATGCCGGCCAGTTCAGCATCAATTAATGCACGGCGCACGGAACCGCCGCCGTCGACCACAAGAACGCGGCCGCGGCCATTCTGTTCGAGCAGATCGTACAGCAACCCGTTGTCCTCGAAACATTTCACCGTGACGATTTGACCGCCAAACGACGACCTCCCACCAAAGTTGGAGAACAGCGGTTCAACGACGTTGACATCTTCCTGGTAGATGTCACAAAGCTCGGAGGTATCGTATTTCATAGGTTTAACGCTCAGTTGCTGCGAATGTGTTCAGTATATCGTGCGAAATGCGTTGTTGGCAAAATCATCAATTGTTAATTGATATTTGTCAGCTAACGCAGCGTCTGGCTTAACACAATCCCGATGACGAACAACAGGTTAGTCAGCAACGCGCCTTTTACCGTGCGTTCCAGCATCGGCGGCATGGCGGACGGGCTGAGTTCACGCATCACAAAGCGGGCCTGCTTAATCAGCAGCGGCGCGGCAAGCACAAACAGCCAGCCCCACAGGCTCTGCAAGGAAATCAGGTTAAACAGCGCCAGGCAAACCAGCGCGCCAATGAGCAGACAGGCGTGATAGCGGCGCGCATTGACCGGCCCCAGACGAACCGCCAGAGTGTTTTTGCCGTTCTCGCGATCGCTGTCGATATCGCGCAGGTTGTTGATGTTGAGCACCGCCGTCGCCAGCAGACCGCAGGCGGTCGCGGGCAGGAACAGGGCAGGGATCACCGTATGCGCCTGCAGGTACCAGCTTCCCATCACGCTCAGCCAGCCGAAGAACACCAGTACGGAGATATCCCCGAGCCCAATATAACCGTAAGGACGCGTGCCGACGGTGTAGGTGATGGCCGCGATAATGGCCAGTAAACCCAGCACCAGGAAGCCAATGAAATCGCTGGTGGTCTTAGACGCCACCGTCACCAGCGCAAGGCCGGATACGCAGATCAGCGCTACGGTGATAATCAGCGCGCGTTTCATCTGCGCCTGGGTAATCACCCCTTTCTGCATTCCGCGCAGTGGACCTATGCGGTCCGGCTTGTCGCTGCCTTTTACCGCGTCGCCGTAGTCGTTGGCGAGATTAGAGAGAATTTGCAGCAGGCCGGCGGTAATCAGTGCCAGCGCGGCGACCAGCGGCTCAAAATAACCCTGCCACCAGGCAAGGGCGGTACCGACGATAATCGCGGCAAAGGCCAGAGGAAGCGTTTTAGGGCGCAGACTTTCGAGCCACGCCTGAGTACGGCTGATGTCAGTCATAAGTATTTAGCCAATAAAAATGGGGGCATTAGCCCCCATTAAACGTGATGAGAATCCAGTAACCGCGATTATAGGATAAAACGGCTCAGATCTTCATCTGCCACTAACGCATCCAGATGTTTACTCACATATTCTGCGTCAATGGTAACGGTTTGACCGTTAAGGTCGCTCGCGTCGTAAGAGATATCTTCCACCAGGCGTTCCAGCACGGTATGCAGGCGACGCGCACCGATGTTCTCGGTGGTTTCGTTGACCTGCCATGCGGCCTGGGCAATACGCTTGATACCGTCTTCAGTGAACTCGAGGTTCACGCCTTCGGTCGCCATCAGCGCTTTGTACTGTACGGTAGCAGAGGCGTTCGGCTCGGTCAGGATACGTTCGAAATCTTCGGTAGTCAGCGCCTGCAGCTCAACGCGAATTGGCAGACGCCCCTGCAGTTCGGGGATCAGATCCGACGGGCTGGCAACCTGGAACGCCCCTGAAGCGATAAACAGGATGTGGTCCGTTTTCACCATGCCGTGCTTGGTGGAGACGGTGCAGCCTTCAACCAGCGGCAGCAGGTCGCGCTGAACGCCTTCGCGGGATACGTCCGGACCGGAGCTGTTGCCGCCGCGCTTACAAATTTTGTCGATTTCGTCGATAAACACGATACCGTGCTGCTCAACCGCGTCGATAGCGTCCTGCTTCAGCTCTTCCGGGTTTACCAGCTTCGCCGCTTCTTCTTCAATCAGCAGCTTCATCGCGTCTTTGATTTTCAGCTTACGCGCTTTCTGCTTCTGGCCGCCCAGGTTCTGGAACATGGACTGCAGCTGGCTAGTCATCTCTTCCATGCCCGGAGGCGCCATGATTTCCACGCCCATTGGCGCGGCAGCGAGATCGATCTCAATCTCTTTGTCGTCCAGCTGGCCTTCACGCAGTTTTTTGCGGAATGCCTGGCGCGCCGCGGATGGTTCCGCCTGCTGCTCTGCCTGGCCCCAGTTGTTTTTTGCCGGTGGGATCAGCACGTCGAGAATGCGCTCTTCGGCCATCTCTTCCGCACGATAGCGGTTTTTCTCGATCGCCTGGACGCGCACCATCTTGATCGCCGAGTCGGTCAGATCGCGGATGATGGAGTCCACTTCTTTACCCACATAGCCCACTTCGGTGAACTTGGTGGCTTCAACTTTGATGAACGGCGCGTTAGCCAGCTTCGCCAGACGACGGGCGATTTCGGTTTTACCGACGCCGGTCGGGCCGATCATCAGAATGTTTTTCGGCGTCACTTCGTGGCGCAGCTCTTCATCAAGCTGCATACGACGCCAGCGGTTACGCAGGGCGATAGCCACGGAACGCTTTGCGTTATCCTGGCCGATAATGTGTTTGTTCAGTTCGCTGACAATTTCGCGTGGGGTCATTTCAGACATGGGAGATCCTTACGCTTTGGAGGTCAATTCTTCGATGGTGTGGTTGTGGTTGGTATAAATGCAGATATCACCTGCAATATCCAACGCCTTCACCGCGATATCACGCGCGTTCATGTCGGTATTTTCCAACAGCGCGCGGGCTGCAGCCTGGGCATAAGGGCCGCCAGAGCCGATGGCAATCAGGTCATTTTCCGGCTGAATGACGTCACCGTTACCGGTGATGATCAGCGAGGCGGTTTCATCGGCCACGGCCAGCAGCGCTTCGAGCTTGCGCAGCATGCGGTCGGTACGCCAGTCTTTCGCCAGCTCAACGGCAGCTTTCACCAGATGACCCTGGTGCATTTCCAGTTTGCGTTCAAACAGTTCAAACAGCGTGAAGGCGTCCGCCGTGCCGCCAGCAAAACCGGCGATCACTTTGTCGTTGTAGAGGCGGCGCACTTTCTTCACGTTGCCTTTCATGACGGTATTACCCAGCGTGGCCTGGCCATCACCGGCGATTACCACATGGCCGTTACGGCGTACACTTACTATTGTTGTCACGAGCAGACCCCCTGGTTACAGAATCGGGAAACAGAAGCCCTGAGCCTGTGCTCAGGGCTGAATTAAATGATAGATGGGGGGGATTTTGGGGGTTTCAACCCCCGGAGGCGAGTCGAATGCAGTTTGTGTGGCCGGCGATTTTCAAACGAGAAATGGTGCCATCGGCATTTTCTTTGCCTTTGACCGGACCAATCACCACGCGATTCCAGCCGTTGTTGGTGGTAATACGCGAATCAAACCCTTCAAAGGCCAGCTGAGCACGTACCGTTTCCGCCTGCTCTGCGCCTTTGAACGAACCGCACTGTACCATCCAGCGGCGCTCGTCTTTTTTCTCAGCCGTCTGCTTCGGCGCTTCGGTCTCTTTGGTCACCGGCGCGACCTGCTGCGTTTTCGGCTGCTGCGCGGTGGTATGCGCTGGCGTCTGGAGCAGATCCTGATACGGCTGAGCCGCCTGTTTCTGCGGCTGCGTTTTCGGCTGCTGCTGGACTGGCTGAGACTGCACCGTACGCGTCTGCTGCTGGTATGGCTGTTCCGTTACCCGCGGCTGTGCTTTCGGCTGCTGCACCGGCTGGGTTTGCGCCCACTGCTGCTGGATCTGCTGTTGCGCCTGACGTCGCTGCAGCGTTTGCTGGCGCTGTGCTGGCGTCTGCTCATTCCACGGTACTTCGTTCAGCTGCGTAGGCTGCTGGCGCATATCGGCCTGCATTTGGGCCAGCAGCTGACGCTGTTCATCCGTCAGCTGATTTGCATTCTGCACTTCACCACCCGCAGAAGGTTCGGTTGGCGCACGCACCCCGGGCTGACGGCTTTCCAGCTCTTTGATATACCGCCAGCGCTCTTCAGGCTTCGGAGGAAGGCCATTTCCGGCAACCTTACTGGCCTGAAGCGCCTCAGACTCTTCTTTTTTATGGTGCGTGATAAAGTACAGGCCACCAATAAAGGCGACGACTACAGCCGCAGCAATAGCGACCATTGCTGGCGAGACAGCAGGCAGGTTACGTTGCTTTTTCCTTGAGCTACTCTTTTTGCGTCGCGAAGGTGCCGGCTGGCCGCGACGTACATAATCTCGTTGTGCCACTATCGTTTCGCTGTATTTATTCGTTCGTCAGTCCGCCATGTTACTTAAGCGGCGGGGCTTTGACCAGATAAGGGTATCCGAAAGACGTTTACTTTAAGTCAATGCCTGGGTAGTGCCGCGGACAATCAGTTCGCAGTCCAGCAACCGCGAGCCGCTGCTAACTGTTTGACCGTGAAGCTGATCCAGCAGAAGGAGCATCGCTTCGCGGCCGATTTGGTAGCGCGGCTGAGCGACCGTTGAGAGCGGCGGATCGCAAAATTCTGAAAGCGAAATATTGTCGAATCCGATGATCGATAAATCTTTCGGTATGCGAAGGCCGCGGCGTTTGGCGTACGACAATGCGCCCAGCGCCATCACGTCGCTGTGACAAAATACGGCGGTTGGCGGTTCAGGCAGGTCCAGAAGTTTCTCAAGCGCTTGTCCACCCGCGGCGAAGGTAAAGTCACCGCGCGCAATGTAGTGCGGATCGACGGTGACGCCGGTACGGCGCAGCGCCTGAACGTAGCCCTGCAAGCGATAGTGACACAGCGGCATCTCTTCAGGCCCGGCAATACAGCCAATGCGCTTATGCCCCAGCTCCTGGAGATAGTTTACGGCGTTGAACGCGGCGGTGAGGTTATCAATGTGGACCGTCGGCAGCTCCAGCTCCGGCGCAAACTCGTTGGCCATCACCATCGGCGGTAAATTACGCTGCTCTTCAATGCTGGCATCAAACGGCAGACGAGAGCCAAGCAGCAGCATGCCGTCGATCTGCTTGGTGATAATGAGATCGATGAAGGTTTTTTCCTGCTGGTTCTGATGAGCACAGTCGCCAATCAGCACCAGGTAACCCTGTTCCGCTGCGGTGACTTCAATACCGCGGATGATCTCGCTGAAGAAGGGGTCGCAGATATCCGGCACAATCACCAGAATGGTGCGCGACTCATTGCGTTTAACGTTACGCCCCATCGCCTGTGGGAAATAGCCCACTTCAAGCGCAGCCTGCTCTACCCGGTTACGGGTCGCCTGGGAGACTTTATCCGGGTTCATTAATGCGCGGGATACCGTTGCCGTAGAGACTTGTGCTTTCTGGGCAACGTCTTTCATGGTCGCCGGTGCAACCTCTTTCCTGGACTTCAACGTCTTCTCCTCGCCTGAACACCGAACTTCTGACATCACCATTTTTACAGATAGTTAATGGAATCGGTTACAGAATTTTCATAAAAAGTGTGAGGAGCGTTAAATTTTTCGATCCGTCTTCAGCCTTCGATGGGATCGACGTCCAGTACCCACTTCACTTTTCGCGCTTCCGGCAGCGTGTTGATGAGCGCCAGCGTGCCGCTGACGATATGCTGCAGGCGAACACGTGAGGGGTGCTGAAGTAAGATTTGCCAGCGGAAACGTCCGCCGCGTTTTGGTGCGAGTGCCGGCACCGGGCCCAGGATCCACAGCTGATTATCCACCAGCGGGCTGGCCTGCAGGAGGTTTCTCAGCTGCTGCAGGAAAAGCGGCGCCTGCTGGTTATTGTGATCTTCCGCGCGGATGATGACGTGGCTGGTCCACGGCGGCAGCTGCATGGTCTGGCGTTCGGCCAGCGCCTGCTCGGCAAAGGCGTCATAGCCTTTATGCAGCAGGGTTTGCAGCAGCGGGTGCTCAGGATGGTGCGTTTGCAACACCACTTCGCCCTGTTTACCGGCGCGACCGGCACGCCCTGCCACCTGGGTATAAAGCTGGGCGAAGCGCTCGGCTGAGCGGAAATCTGCCGAAAACAGCGCGCCGTCTACGTCCAGCAGGGCAACCAGCGTGACGTCCGGGAAGTGGTGGCCTTTGGCCAGCATCTGGGTGCCAATCAGGATGCGCGCGCCGCCGCGATGCACTTCCGCCAGCTGCTGTTCCAGCGCGCCTTTGCGGCTGGTGGTGTCCCGGTCGATACGCGAAATAGGCACGTCCGGGAAGAAGGGGCCAAGCGCCTGTTCCAGCTGTTCCGTCCCCAGACCGACCGGTACGATATGGGTTGAACCACACGACGGGCACTGGCGCGGCACCGGGCGCTGGCTGTCGCAGTGGTGGCAGCGCAAATGCCGCTGGGCCTGGTGGAAGGTATAGTAGTGGTCGCAGCGAGGACACTCGGCAATCCAGCCGCAGTCGTGGCACAGCAGGGCGGGGGCGAATCCGCGGCGGTTCAGAAACAGAATGACCTGGTTCCCCGCCTGCAGGTGCTGGCGCATGCGGGTAATCAATGCAGGCGCTAGCCCGGCCTGAACCTGCTGACCTTTCAGATCCAGCACGTGCTGAATGGCCGGACGGGCATTCCCCGCCCGACGCGTCAGGCGCAGCATGTGGTACTTACGCTGGCGCACGTTGTGCAGCGTTTCGAGCGCAGGCGTGGCGGAGCCGAGAATAATGGGAATCTGCTCACTGTGCGCGCGATAGACCGCCAGATCGCGGGCGTGATAGCGCCAGCCTTCCTGCTGTTTATAGGAGCTGTCGTGCTCTTCGTCGATCACGATAACGCCAAGATTTTTAAACGGCGTAAACAGCGACGAGCGGGTGCCGATCACAATCGCCGCTTCGCCGTTTTTCGCTTTCAGCCAGGCGCTGAGGCGTTCGCTGTCGTTCAGGCCGGAGTGCAGCACCTCAACCGGCGCGTTAAAGCGCTCGCGGAATCGGGCGATGGTTTGCGGCGTCAGGCCAATTTCCGGCACCATCACCAGCGCCTGTTTGCCCTGCGCGAGCACGTTTTCCAGCACGCTCAGGTAGACTTCGGTCTTGCCGGAACCGGTGACCCCCGCCAGCAGCCAGGCAGAGAAATGATCGGAGGCGCTATGAATCGCGCCCACGGCGGTGGCCTGCTCGGTATTCAGACGCAGGCGATCCCCTGAAACGGAGAAACTCACCCGCCAGTCGTAAAGAGCGGGAGCTTCGCTGGCCAGTTCGCTCAGCCCTTTCTTTCTTAAGGCCTGTAGCGCCGTTTCGCTGACCTCAAGCTCGTCGACCTGATGTCGCCAGATTTTTCCCTGACGCAGCGCCGCCAGCGCCTGCTGCTGTTTCTGCGATCGCTTCAGGCTGTTGATGTCCACCGCCTGGCCCTGCTCGGTGGCAAACCAGTACCACATCGGCGCATGGCTGGCGCTTTTGCCCTGGCGCAGCATGATGGGCAGGGCGTGGAACAGCACGTCGCCAATCGGGTGATGATAATAATCCGCCGCCCACAGCAGCAGTCGCCAGGTGCTGGTAGAGTAAACGGGCTCGCTGTCCAGCACCTCAACGACCGACTTCAGCTCGTTAAGCGGTAATTCGCTTTTATCGCTGACGGAGACGACGATCCCCACGCGCTGCTGTTTGCCAAACGGCACGGTCACGCGGCAACCCGCTTTGGCGCTCATGCTGTCGGGCAGCAGGTAGTCAAAGGTGCGGGGAAGCGGAACGGGCAGGGCAACGTGAGCGACGGGCATCGAATCTTCCTGACTTGAAAAGTGGCGCGTTAGTATACACATTAGTAAAAGCGGCGTGCGGATCAGTTTGCATACGTTGGTCAAATTCTGTATGATTCGCCGCCTTTGGTGTACTTTACGCCAAAGAACTTACAATCAACATCGCGTGGTGTCTGGCGTTAGGGCTGGAAGAGCGACGCGGCCTTAACTGAGGTTCTCCCATGAAAAAAGATATTCACCCGAAATACGAAATGATTACTGCAAACTGTTCTTGCGGTAACTCTATCCAGATCCGCTCTACCGTGGGTCACGATCTGAACCTGGACGTGTGCGGCAAATGCCACCCGTTCTACACTGGTAAGCAGCGTGACGTTGCAACCGGTGGCCGTGTTGACCGCTTCAACAAGCGTTTCAGCATCCCGGGCGCTAAATAAGTTTCCCGAAAAAAAGGCACCGCAAGGTGCCTTTTTTGTATCCGCTTCTCAGTATTCCCACGTATCCGGGTCAATACCCAGTTCACGCATGATCACCTTCGCCTCTTCCGGGATTTCATCACTACGCTCTTTGCGCAGATCTTCATCGTTCGGCAACGGTTGACCGGTAAACGCATGCAGAAACGCTTCGCACAGCAGTTCGCTGTTGGTCGCGTGGCGCAGGTTGTTCACCTGACGACGCGTACGTTCATCGGTGAGGATCTTCAACACCTTCAGAGGAATGGAAACCGTAATTTTCTTTACTTGCTCACTCTTCTTACCGTGCTCAGCGTATGGGCTGATATATTCGCCGCTCCATTCAGCCATGAGATACCTTTAATCCTCTCAGTCATTTATTTAAAGGTGCAAAACCTGTAACCACCCGTTTTGAACCGCAATCTTGTCTAGTTTACCGTAGAGACGATACCGTGGCACGGATATTGCCGCTGCAGCGTGCACTAAAGCATATAATTTTAACGGCTATTTGCGCATTGCTCAATCTATACGCAAAGAAGTTTAGATGTCCAGATGTATTGACGTCCATACTTTCAGTGTTTACTCTGGTGCCTGACTTTTCACCTCATTCGCCAGGAAGCCCTCACCATGACGCGTAAACAGGCCACTATTGCAGTGCGTAGCGGATTAAATGATGACGAGCAGTACGGCTGCGTTGTCCCGCCGATTCATCTTTCCAGTACCTACAATTTCACCGGATTTAATGAACCCCGCGCGCATGATTATTCGCGTCGTGGCAACCCTACGCGTGACGTGACCCAGCGCGCGCTGGCCGAGCTGGAAGGTGGCGCAGGTGCAGTATTAACCAATACGGGGATGTCCGCCATTCACCTGGTGACCACGGTGTTCCTGAAACCGGGCGATCTGCTGGTTGCGCCGCACGACTGCTACGGCGGCAGCTATCGCCTGTTTGACAGCCTGGCGAAACGCGGCTGCTATCGCGTCCTGTTTGTCGATCAAAACGACGAACAGGCGCTGAAACAGGCCCTGGCAGAGAAACCGAAGCTGGTTCTGGTGGAAAGTCCAAGCAATCCATTGTTGCGCGTTGTCGATATTGCGAAAATTTGTCAGCTCGCAAGGGATGCGGGAGCGATAAGTGTAGTGGATAATACGTTCCTCAGTCCGGCCCTTCAGAACCCACTCGCACTGGGTGCCGATCTGGTATTGCATTCATGCACTAAATATCTGAACGGCCATTCTGATGTGGTGGCGGGCGTGGTGATTGCCAAAGATCCCGACGTTGTCACCGAACTGGCATGGTGGGCCAATAATATTGGCGTCACCGCGGGGGCCTTCGACAGCTATCTGCTGTTGCGCGGCATCCGCACGCTGTCGCCGCGCATGGACGTGGCGCAGCGCAATGCCCAGGCGATTGTCGATTTCCTGAAAACCCAGCCGCTGGTGAAAAAGCTTTATCACCCGTCGCTGCCGGAAAATCAGGGGCACGAGATTGCCGCGCGCCAGCAGAAGGGATTTGGCGCGATGTTAAGTTTTGAACTGGACGGTGACGAGCAAACGCTGCGTCGCTTCCTGAGCGGGCTGTCATTGTTTACGCTGGCGGAATCCTTAGGTGGGGTTGAAAGCTTGATCTCCCACGCCGCGACCATGACGCACGCAGGTATGGCACCGGAAGCACGTGCCGCCGCCGGAATTTCTGAGACGCTGCTGCGTATCTCAACCGGCATTGAAGATTCTGAAGATTTAATTGCCGATCTGGAAAATGCCTTCCGGATCGCAGCCAAGGGGTAATCATGAGTGTGATAGCGCAGGCAGGGGCGAAGGGTCGTCAACTGCACAAGTTTGGTGGTAGTAGTCTTGCTGATGTGAAATGTTACCTGCGCGTTGCAGGGATCATGACGGAATATTCACAGCCGGGTGACATGATGGTTGTCTCGGCGGCGGGCAGCACCACCAACCAGTTGATTAGCTGGCTGAAACTGAGCCAGACCGATCGCCTTTCTGCGCATCAGGTGCAACAGTCCTTACGCCGTTACCAGAGCGAGCTGATTGCCGGCCTGCTGCCTGCGGACGTGGCGGACGGGCTGATCAGCGCCTTTACGCATGACCTTGAGCGTCTGGCTGCCCTGCTGGACAGCGGAATTACCGACGCGGTGTATGCCGAAGTGGTGGGCCACGGTGAAGTGTGGTCCGCGCGCCTGATGGCCGCCGTGCTGCAGCACCTGGGCGTGGAAGCAGCCTGGCTCGACGCGCGTGACTTCCTGCGCGCCGAACGCGCCGCGCAGCCGCAGGTGGATGAAGGGTTGTCCTACCCGCTGCTGCAACAGCTGCTCGTGCAGCACCCGGGCAAACGTATTGTCGTCACCGGCTTTATCAGCCGCAGCAACGCGGGCGAAACCGTGCTGCTGGGCCGTAACGGTTCGGACTACTCGGCAACGCAGATTGGTGCCCTGGCGGGCGTGTCCCGCGTCACCATCTGGAGCGATGTGGCGGGTGTGTACAGCGCGGACCCGCGCAAAGTAAAAGATGCCTGCCTGCTGCCGCTGCTGCGTCTCGACGAAGCCAGCGAGCTGGCGCGTCTGGCCGCGCCGGTACTGCACGCGCGCACGCTGCAGCCGGTTTCCGGCAGCGATATCGACCTCCAGCTGCGCTGCAGTTACACCCCGGATCAAGGCTCCACGCGCATTGAGCGCGTACTGGCGTCCGGTACCGGGGCGCGTATTGTCACCAGCCACGACGACATCTGCCTGATTGAGTTCCAGGTGCCTGCAGGCCAGGACTTCAAGCTGGCGCATAAAGATATCGACACGATCCTGAAACGCGCCCAGGTGCGTCCGCTGGCCGTTGGCGTGCATAACGATCGCCAGCTGCTGCAGTTCTGCTATACCGCGGAAGTGGCGGACAGCGCGCTGAAAATTCTGGATGAAGCGGGCCTGCCGGGCGAGCTTCGCCTGCGTCAGGGGCTGGCGCTGGTGGCGATGGTGGGCGCGGGCGTCACCCGTAACCCGCTGCATTGCCACCGCTTCTGGCAGCAGCTGAAAGGCCAGCCGGTGGAGTTCACCTGGCAGTCGGAAGAGGGCATCAGCCTGGTCGCCGTCCTGCGCAAAGGGCCAACCGAGAGCCTGATTCAGGGTCTGCACACCTCCCTGTTCCGCGCGGAAAAGCGCATCGGCCTGGTGCTGTTCGGGAAAGGCAACATCGGTTCCCGCTGGCTGGAACTGTTTGCCCGCGAACAGGTGACGCTCTCGGCGCGTACCGGATTCGAATTCATTCTCGCGGGCGTGGTGGACAGCCGCCGCAGCCTGCTGAACTACGAAGGGCTGGACGCCAGCCGCGCGCTTGCGTTCTTTAATGATGAAGCGGTTGAGCAGGATGAAGAGTCGCTGTTCCTGTGGATGCGTGCGCACCCGTATGACGATCTGGTGGTGCTGGACGTTACCGCCAGCGAACAGCTTGCGGATCAGTATCTGGATTTCGCCAGCCACGGTTTCCACGTCATCAGTGCGAACAAGCTGGCGGGGGCAAGCAGCACCGATAAATACCGCCAGATCCACGACGCGTTTGAAAAAACGGGGCGCCACTGGCTTTATAACGCCACCGTTGGGGCAGGCCTGCCGGTCAACCACACCGTGCGTGACCTGATTGAAAGCGGCGACAGCATTCTGGCGCTGAGCGGTATCTTCTCCGGCACGCTCTCCTGGCTGTTCCTGCAGTTTGACGGTACCGTACCGTTCACCGACCTGGTGGATCAGGCGTGGCAGCAGGGCTTAACCGAGCCCGATCCGCGCGTTGACCTTTCCGGAAAAGACGTGATGCGTAAGCTGGTGATCCTGGCGCGTGAAGCCGGTTATGACATCGAACCGGATTCTGTACGCGTCGAATCGCTGGTGCCTGCCGGCTGTGAAGAAGGTTCTGTGGATCATTTCTTTGAAAATGGTGAAGAGCTTAACGAGCAGATGGTACAGCGTCTGGAAGCGGCGAACGAGATGGGGCTGGTGCTGCGCTATGTGGCGCGTTTCGAGGCCAACGGAAAAGCGCGAGTCGGCGTCGAGGCGGTGCGTCCTGAACATCCGCTGGCGGCGCTGCTGCCGTGCGATAACGTCTTCGCCATCGAAAGCCGCTGGTATCGCGATAACCCGCTGGTGATCCGCGGCCCTGGCGCGGGACGCGATGTCACCGCTGGAGCCATTCAGTCCGACATCAACCGTCTTGCTAAGCTGCTGTAAAGCCTGAATTTCCCTCTCCCTGTGGGAGAGGGTTAGGGTGAGGGCATCAGACAGCACTCACCCTCATCCTGAATTTCCCTCATATTCCCTGAGCAAACCTCACCGTTATTGTTGATTATTTATGTTGACGTCCCTCCGCTTTTCCGTCATTTTTACATCTGGACGTCTAAACGTATAGAAGTTCACAACACAACAAATAACGACATGCGATTGATAGAGGTAAGGTATGAGCTTTTTTCACGCCAACCAGCGGGAAGCACTGAATCAGAGCCTGGCCGAAGTAAACGGCCAGATTAACGTCTCTTTTGAATTTTTCCCGCCGCGCACCAGTGAAATGGAGCAAACCCTGTGGAGCTCTATCGATCGTCTTAGCAGCCTGAAGCCGAAGTTCGTCTCCGTGACTTACGGTGCGAACTCCGGCGAGCGTGACCGTACGCACAGCATCATTAAAGGCATCAAAGATCGTACCGGTCTGGAAGCGGCTCCGCACCTCACCTGCATCGACGCCACCCGCGACGAGCTGCGGGCCATCGCCCAGGATTACTGGAATAACGGCATTCGTCATATTGTCGCGCTGCGCGGTGACCTGCCGCCGGGCAGCGGCAAGCCGGACATGTATGCCGCCGATCTGGTCGCGCTGCTGAAAGACGTGGCCGACTTTGATATCTCCGTTGCCGCTTATCCTGAGGTGCATCCGGAAGCGAAAAGTGCCCAGGCCGATCTGCTGAACCTCAAGCGTAAAGTGGACGCCGGCGCGAACCGCGCCATTACCCAGTTCTTCTTTGATGTGGAAAGCTACCTGCGTTTCCGTGACCGCTGCGTCTCCGCGGGCATCGACGTTGAAATTATCCCGGGTATTCTGCCGGTTTCTAACTTCAAACAGGCGAAGAAGTTCGCCGATATGACCAATGTCCGCATTCCGCTGTGGATGTCCAAAATGTACGAAGGGCTGGACGATGACCCGGAAACCCGCAAGCTGGTGGGGGCCAATATCGCGATGGACATGGTGAAAATTTTAAGCCGTGAAGGGGTGAAAGATTTCCACTTCTATACGCTGAACCGCGCGGAGATGAGCTACGCCATTTGCCATACGCTGGGTGTTCGTCCAGCGTAATAAGCACAAAGCCCTCGTATTACGAGGGCTTTTTAGTTACGCGAATAGTTAAAAGGTATTAGCTATCGAATCTGTGGATTAATTCAACTATAACTTATTGCTAGTGGTGTATATCGTAACGGTAACACTGTAAAAGGGAGCATAGCGATGAGCACGTCAGACGAGACCAATAAAGCGGCATCGGTCGGCAAATGCCCGTTCCACCAGGGCGGCGTCGATCACAGCGCGGGAGCAGGTACAGGCAGCCGCGACTGGTGGCCAAAACAACTCCGCATCGATCTTCTTAACCAACATTCCAATCGTTCTAACCCGCTGGGTGAAGACTTCGACTACCGCAAAGAATTCAGCAAACTTGATTACTCCGCCCTTAAAGGCGACCTCAAAGCCCTTTTAACCGACTCTCAACCGTGGTGGCCTGCCGACTGGGGCAGCTATGCGGGCCTGTTTATCCGTATGGCCTGGCACGGCGCGGGTACCTATCGCTCCGTTGACGGGCGCGGTGGCGCAGGCCGCGGTCAACAGCGCTTTGCGCCGCTGAACTCCTGGCCGGATAACGTGAGCCTGGATAAGGCGCGCCGTCTGCTGTGGCCAATCAAGCAAAAATACGGACAAAAAATTTCCTGGGCCGACCTGTTTATCCTCGCGGGTAACGTGGCGCTGGAGAACTCCGGCTTCCGTACCTTTGGTTTCGGTGCCGGGCGTGAAGACGTCTGGGAACCAGACCTGGACGTGAACTGGGGTGATGAAAAAGCCTGGCTGACCCACCGTGACCCGGAGGCACTGGCGAAGCGACCTCTCGCCGCCACCGAAATGGGCCTGATTTATGTGAACCCGGAAGGGCCAAACGCCAGCGGTGAACCTCTGTCTGCTGCGGCGGCCATTCGTGCCACCTTCGGCAACATGGGGATGAACGACGAAGAGACCGTTGCGCTGATCGCAGGCGGCCACACCCTCGGCAAAACCCACGGCGCGGGTGAAGCTACGCACGTCGGCACCGACCCGGAAGCTTCGCCGATTGAAGCGCAGGGCCTGGGCTGGGCCAGCACGCACGGTACGGGAATTGGCGCAGATGCCATTACCTCCGGTCTGGAAGTTATCTGGTCGCAAACCCCGACCCAGTGGAGCAACTACTTCTTCGAGAACCTGTTCAAATACGAATGGGTGCAGACCCGCAGCCCGGCGGGTGCGATTCAGTTTGAAGCCGTTGATGCGCCGGAAATCATGCCCGATCCGTTCGACCCGTCGAAAAAACGCAAACCTACCATGCTGGTCACCGACCTGACGCTGCGTTTTGACCCGGAATTCGAGAAAATTTCCCGCCGCTTCCTGAACGATCCGCAGGCCTTCAACGAAGCCTTCGCGCGCGCGTGGTACAAGCTGACCCACCGCGATATGGGGCCAAAATCGCGTTACCTTGGCCCGGAAGTGCCGAAAGAAGATCTGATCTGGCAGGACCCGCTGCCGCAGGCGGTGTTCAATCCGTCGAAAGAAGACATTGAAAGCCTGAAGGCGGAAATCGCTGCCTCTGGCCTCTCCGTGAGCGAACTGGTTTCCGTTGCCTGGGCGTCAGCGTCGACCTTCCGCGGCGGCGACAAGCGCGGCGGCGCCAACGGCGCGCGTCTGGCGCTGGCTCCTCAGCGCGACTGGGATGTGAACGCCGCAGCGGTTCGCGCGTTGCCGGCTCTGGAAGCTATCCAGCGCACCACCAACAAAGCCTCTCTGGCCGATATCATCGTGCTGGCGGGCGTCGTGGGCGTTGAGCAGGCGGCGAAAGCGGCAGGCGTTTACGTCAACGTTCCGTTTACGCCAGGGCGCGTGGATGCGCGTCAGGATCAGACGGATATCGAGATGTTTAACCTGCTCGAACCCATTGCCGACGGCTTCCGCAACTACCGTGCGCAGGTGGATGTGTCCACCACTGAGTCACTGCTGATCGACAAAGCCCAGCAGCTGACGCTGACCGCGCCTGAGCTGACGGTGCTGATCGGTGGCCTGCGCGTGCTGGGTGCAAACTTTGATGGCAGCAAGAATGGCGTGTTTACCGACCGCGAGGGCGTGCTGAGCAACGATTTCTTCGTGAATCTGCTGGACATGAACACCCAGTGGAAGGCAACCGACGAATCTAATGAACTGTTTGCCGGAAGCGATCGCGCCAGCGGTGAAGTGAAATACACCGCCACCCGCGCCGATCTGGTCTTCGGTTCTAACGCCGTCCTGCGCGCGCTGGCAGAGGTTTATGCCAGCAACGATGCCAGCGAGAAGTTTGTCCGCGACTTCGTTGCCGCATGGGCGAAGGTGATGGATCTGGACCGGTTCGACCTGCAGTAACCCTTGTACCGGGTGGCGTTAACGCTTACCCGGCCTACGGGCAAAAAAATCCCCGCTAATGCGGGGATTTTTATTCACGCTATTTACTCCCACTCCTGCAGGAACCGCTGCCCATACTGGTCGGCCACCAGCAGTGCCGCATATACCTGATCCGGCGTTACGCCGCCGGGCATGTTGTGGATAGTTTCCCCTTCGGCACAGGAGGCTTCCGCGATCAAACGCATTTTGGCCGGAATATCCTCTTTGATGTTCAGCTGCGCCAGCGTGATCGGCAGCCCAACGCTGTGACAAAGCGCTGCGACCGTCTCTATTTCTTCTACCGGCGCGTTTTCCAGCACCAGCTGCGTCAGCGTACCAAACGCCACTTTTTCACCGTGATAGAAGTGGTGCGCGTCCGGTACCGCCGTCATTCCGTTATGAATAGCGTGTGCCGCCGCCAGCCCGCCGCTTTCAAAGCCTACGCCGCTGAGATAGGTGTTGGCTTCGATAATGCGTTCCAGCGCCGGTGTAACCACATGCTGTTCCGCGGCCAGCATGGCTTTTTCACCCTCTTCAACCAGCGTGTTGTAGCACAGCTCGGCCAGCGCGAGTGCAGCCTGCGTACATTTGCCGCCCGCCATGGTGGTTGCGCCGCTGCGCGAGCAGGCGCGTGCTTCAAACCAGGTTGCCAGCGCATCGCCAATCCCGGCGGCCAGCAGGCGTGCCGGCGCGCCCGCTACCACTTTGGTATCGACGATTACCATGTTCGGGTTGTGCGGCAGCATCAGGTAGCGATCGAACTCACCGCTGTCGGTGTAAATGACCGAAAGGGCGCTGCACGGCGCATCGGTGGAGGCGATTGTCGGGGCAATAGCGACCGGCACGTCCATAAAATGGGCCAGCGCTTTAGCGGTATCCAGCGTTTTACCACCGCCGATACCCAGCACCGCCAGGCAGTCGGCGCTGTCTGCCAGCTTTTTCAGCCGATCGATTTCATTTTGTGAACATTCGCCGCCAAACGGCGCTATTTCGGCGTGCAGTTCGGCTTTTTTAAAACTCTGGCGCAGGGTCTCTTCGGCAAAACCCAGCACAAATTTATCGCCGACGACCAGCCAGCGATTGGCCAGGGGTTTCAGATAGTCGCCGAGACGGGTAAGCACATCAGCGCCCTGGATATATTTTCCCGGCGATTGAATGATACGGTCCATAACAGTTCTCCCTTAGAGGTTGAGGTTACCAAACGCGTTTTTCCAGTCCTGCTCGAACTTCTCTATGGCTGACTCTACCGCTGGCGTGCCGAGCATTTGTTGCGCTACGTCTAAGGGAAGCGTGATTGCCTCGCATCCCGCCAGCAGGCAGTCCAGCGCCTGCCGCGGCGTTTTGAAGCTGGCGGCCAGCACTTTGCTTTCCGGCGCGTGCAGTTCCAGCAGGGATTGCAGCTCCTGGACCATGCGAATGCCGTCACCGCCCTGAGCGTCAACGCGGTTTACATACGGCGCGACATATTTCGCGCCTGCCAGCGCGGCGAGCAGGCCCTGTGCCGCGCTGTAAACGGCGGTCCCCAGCGTGGCTATCCCTTCTTTTTTCAACGCCTTAATCGCGATGAGCCCCTGAGCCGTCACCGGGATTTTCACCACGATGCCCGGGACGGCGTTACTCAGACGTTTGGCCTCCGCCACCATCCCTTCGGCATCGCGGCTCATGGTTTGAGCAAACAGCGTGCCTTCCGGCCCGATGGCGTTTTGCAGACGCGGCAGCACGTCCCAGATGGATTCACGGCTGGCGGCAACGATGCTCGGATTGGTAGTGACGCCCGCAATGGGGAAGACCCGCGCCAGGCGTTCAACTTCCGCCACGTTGGCGGTATCCAGGTACAGTTCCATTATTTTTCCTTAAGTCAGAAAGGTTGAACAAAGGATAAGGCGCGGGCAGGCAGGGCGGATACAGGCCAATTTTGCCAAATACTGGACAAATGTAATGTCCTTAGCGAAGTGCGAGAGCGATCACAATGCTATTTTTTGGCGGTCAGCTCGCTGTGATACTGGCGACGATATTCGGAAGGAGAGCGTTCGGTGTGCTTGCGAAAGAGACGGCAGAAGTAATTGCTGTCTGTAAACCCACAGCGTGCGGCGATATCTTTGATTTTAAGATCGTAGCCTTTGAGCAGCTGGCGCGCGTGTTCGAGTCGCGTTTGCGTCAGGTATTCGTTGAACCCCACGTTGCCAATCTTCTGAAAGAGGTGGGAAAGGTAGTTCGGCGAGACGTAGAACGCCTGCGCGACGGATTCACGGGTTAACGCCGAAGCGTGATGTTCTTCGATGAAGCGGCGAATGGCCTCAAACAGGGCGCGGCTGCGGCTGGCGGTGTGGATATCGCTGCCAAGCAGATCCCGGCAGTGGCTGAGCAAGCTTAATACCACCAGTATCGCGGTCTCTTGCTCATCCGGCTGCATCTGTAATTCGGTTAGCGTCTGCAGAAGAAAAGCACCCGTTCGCGGACCGCGGCGGGCAACCTGGAGCTGCTGCACAAGCGTATTGTCATGCTGTAACTCGATAGTAAGCAGCTGCTTACCGAAATGTATGCTCAGGGCGTTAGACGATGGATGCGTTAAGTGTCCAAAGGATGAAAATATCGCCTCACAGGGGGCATCAAGGGTAATGACGAGGCAGGGAGATGTTCGGGAATGCTGTTCAGACAGCGCTGAGAAATGAATCTGGCCCAGCGGTAGCGTGCGGTTTACCAGGTCTGCCAGGATTCGCGTGATATCGGAATGCATGAGAAGACTACCGAAATGTGCCGGGTGGCGCTAACGCTTACCCGGCCTACCAGTCACAGGTCCGGGCAAGCGCGGCGCCGCCGGGCATAGAGTATTAGCCGGTGTTACGCATACCCGCAGCAACGCCCGCAATCGTCACCATCAGCGCCTGTTCAACGCGCGGATCCGGCTCTTTACCTTCTTCTTCCGCC
Source organism: Enterobacter cloacae complex sp. ESBL7 (assembly GCF_041679625.1). Classification (NCBI taxonomy): domain Bacteria; kingdom Pseudomonadati; phylum Pseudomonadota; class Gammaproteobacteria; order Enterobacterales; family Enterobacteriaceae; genus Enterobacter; species Enterobacter cloacae complex sp. ESBL7. The sequence continues at coordinate 15,698 of NZ_JBGORN010000013.1, read as the reverse complement.
AGACGCGAACGGTGCAGCAGCTCTGCCTGCAGGACGTTCAGCGGGTCGGTGTAGATGTTACGCAGCTGAATAGACTCGGCAATCCACGGCAGGTCCGCCATCAGATGTGAGTCGTTGGCGATGTCCAGTACCACTTTGATGTCGCCTTCCAGCAGTTCGCGCAGCTCTTTACCCAGCGCCCACAGCTCTGGTTTCACCAGACGCTGGTCGTAGTATTCCGCCAGCCACAGGTCGGCTTTCGAGAAGACCATCTCCAGCATGCCTAGACGGGTAGAGAAGAACGGCCAGTCGCGGCACATGGTTTCCAGTTCGTTCTGTTTACCGTCTTCCACCACTTTTTGCAGCGCGGCACCGGCACCCAGCCAGGCGGGCAGCATCAAACGGTTCTGAGTCCAGGCGAAGATCCACGGGATCGCGCGCAGAGACTCTACGCCACCGGCCGGGCGACGCTTCGCAGGACGTGAGCCCAGCGGCAGTTTACCCAGCTCCTGCTCAGGCGTGGCCGAGCGGAAGTAAGGAACGAAATCTTTGTTTTCACGCACGTAGCCGCGGTACAGATCGCAGGAGATATCAGACAGCTCGTCCATGATATGGCACCAGGATGCTTTCGGCTCCGGCGGTGGCAGCAGGTTTGCTTCCAGGATAGCGCTGGTGTAGAGCGACAGGCTGCTGATGGTCACTTCCGGCAGACCGTACTTGAAGCGGATCATCTCGCCCTGCTCGGTGACGCGCAGGCCGCCTTTCAGGCTTCCCGGCGGCTGTGACAGCAGCGCTGCGTGTGCAGGTGCGCCGCCACGGCCAATCGAGCCACCGCGTCCGTGGAACAGGGTCAGCTCAATACCGGCTTTCTCGCAGGTTTTGATCAGTGCGTCCTGCGCCTGATACTGCGCCCAGGATGCCGCCATCACGCCCGCATCTTTCGCGGAGTCGGAATAGCCAATCATCACCATCTGTTTGCCCTGAATAAAGCCGCGGTACCAGTCGATATTCAGCAGCTGGGTCATGACGTCGTTGGCGTTGTTCAGGTCGTCGAGGGTCTCAAACAGCGGGGCGACCGGCAGGGCGTAGTCGATTCCCGCTTCTTTCAGCAGAAGGTGAACGCCCAGCACGTCGGACGGGGTCTTCGCCATGGAGATCACATAGGCGGCCACCGATCCTTTCGGTGCGTCCACGATCGCTTTACAGGTGTTGAGCACTTCGCGGGTTTCGTTGCTTGGCTCCCAGTTGCGCGGCAGCAGAGGGCGCTTCGAGTTCAGCTCGCGGATCAGGAAGGCCTGTTTGTCGGCTTCGGACCAGCTTTCATAGTCGCCGATGCCGAGATAGCGGGTCAGCTCGCCCAGCGCTTCGGTATGACGGGTACTTTCCTGACGTACGTCGATACGCACCAGCGGCACGCCGAAACACTTCACGCGGCGCAGGGTGTCGAGCAGTTCGCCGTTAGCGATGATGCCCATCCCGCAGGCCTGCAGTGATTTATAACAGGCATACAGCGGCTCCCAGAGCTGTTCGTTCTGGCTGAGCAGACCCTCTGGTTTTGGCAGGCGCTGACCTTTCAGACGCGCTTCCAGCCAGGCCTGAGTGGCCATCAGCTGACCACGCAGTTTCTTCATCAGGAAACGGTACGGCTCGCTGGCGCCTTCTTCTCCGGCCAGCGCGCGCAGTTCCGGCGTCGCTTCAACCATCGACAGCTCGGAGATCAGCACCTGAATGTCTTTCAGGAACAGGTCGGTCGCTTTCCAGCGGCTCAGCAGCAGGACGTGACGGGTGATTTCCGCGGTCACGTTCGGGTTACCGTCGCGGTCGCCGCCCATCCAGGAGGTGAAGCGCACCGGAACAAAGTCGACCGGCAGGCGGTAGCCGAGGTTCTCTTCCAGCTGTTCGTTCAGCTCGCGCAGGTAGTTAGGCACCCCTTCCCACAGGCTGTTTTCCACCACCGCAAAGCCCCATTTGGCTTCGTCGACCGGGCTTGGGCGATGCTTACGAATTTCATCGGTGTGCCAGGACTGGGCAATCAGCTGGCGCAGACGGCGCATCAGCTGGTTACGTTCGTAGTCGGCAATGTCTTTGTTATCCAACTGCTTCAGACAGTTGTTAACTTCCACCATTTTGTGGATCAGGGTGCGACGGGTAATTTCAGTGGGGTGTGCGGTCAGCACCAGCTCCAGCGAAAGCGATTCCACCGCTTTTTTGATGGTGGCTTCGTTGAGGTCTGGCTGGTCTTTCAGTTTACGCAGGGTGCGGGCAATGACTTCCGGGTTGCTTGCCGCTTCGCCGTTTGGCGAAATGCTGTGGTATTGCTCAGCGGTGTTAGCCAGGTTCAGGAACTGGCTGAATGCGCGTGCAACGGGCAGCAGCTCATCGTTAGAGAGGTTCTGCAAGGTGGTGAGCAGCTCCTGACGACTGGCCTCGTTACCGGCACGGGAAGATTTAGACAGCTTGCGGATGGTTTCAACGCGGTCGAGGATGTTCTCCCCCAACGCGTCTTTGATGGTATCTCCAAGCACTTTGCCGAGCATACTGACATTACTACGCAACGCGGAATATTGTTCGTTCATAAAAACCCAGTCACCCCATCATTTTTGTTTATGCCCAGGCGAAAATCATCTGGACATTATTTTGTCATCTCCCTTTATAAAGCCACGTAAAACCCCCGTCGTCAATTGCTGCGAAAACGGTTCAGCAAACGAATAAATGCGGGCAATTTACGAAATTTAATTCGCATTGCGTCAGATAAGAGATGCTTATGGGAATGTGACGGAGATCATGCGATTTGTTGGCCTCACCCTGACCCTCTCCCACTGGGAGAGGGGACTCTTCGGTGCGGTTTTAATGCCAGCAGAAGTGATGCACAACCTGGGTAATCAGTTCGCGGGTTGGCTTGATGAAGCGGGTTTCCAGATATTCATCCGGCTGGTGGGCCTGGTTGATGGAGCCGGGGCCCAGGACCAGCGTAGGGCAAAGCGTCTGAATAAACGGCGCTTCGGTGCAGTAGTTCACCACGTCGGTTTTCTCACCGAGCAGCTTTTCCACCACCTCAACCAGCTGATGATCCGGCGGGCATTCGTAACCCGGGATCGGCGGATGCAGTTCGGAGACCGTCAGGCGGCCCGGCCAGCGCTCGCTCACCGGAGCCAGCGCTTCATTCAGCAGGCCGTCGAGATCGCTCAGCGTCATGCCCGGCAGCGGGCGGATGTCCATATGCAGTTCGCAGCAGGCGCAGATACGGTTGGAGGCATCGCCGCCGTGCAGGCTGCCGAGGTTCAGCGTCGGATACGGCACGGTGAACGCCTCATAGTGATAGCGCTCTTTCAGATCGTCGCGCAGGGTCATGATGCGGCCGATGGCGTCATGCATCAGCTCGATGGCGTTCACGCCGCGCGCCGGATCGCTGGAGTGGCCGGACTGGCCCAGCACGCGCACGGCGGTAGAAATATGGCCTTTGTGCGCGCGAATCGGCTGAAGAGACGTCGGCTCGCCGATGATCGCGCAATCCGGGCGAATCGACGTATTTTCAGAAAAGTAGCGCGCGCCCGCCATGCTGGTTTCTTCGTCGGCGGTCGCCAGAATGTAGAGCGGTTTTTTCAGCTTCGTCACGTCCACGTCACGCAGCGCGTCGAGGATAAAGGCGAAGAAGCCTTTCATGTCGGCGGTGCCCAGACCATAGAGCTTGTTGTCGTGCTCGGTCAGGGTGAACGGATCGCGCGTCCAGCGGCCATCGTCAAACGGCACGGTGTCGGTATGACCGGCCAGCAGCAGGCCGCCCGCACCGGTTCCGGTGCTGGCGAGCAGGTTAAATTTGTGGCGTGTTCCGGGAACGGTCTGAACCTCAACGTTAAACCCAAGATCGCTAAACCAACCCGCCAGCAGATTGATTAAAGACTCATTGCTCTGATCCAGCGCTTCTTCCGTTGCGCTGATGGACGGAGTGGCAATCAGGGCGCGGTAGATCTCGATAAATGGCGGTAAGTTCATTTTCATTGTTGACACACCTTAGGTCGTGATAGTATCAATATTCATGCAATAAATGTGAATAAAAATACATTAACGTTGAGCATAAAGGAACCCGATGTTGAATACGCTGATTGTAGGCGCTAGCGGTTATGCGGGCGCAGAGCTTGTAAGCTACGTGAATCGCCATCCACATATGACCATAACCGCTTTGACCGTGTCAGCGCAAAGCAATGATGCAGGAAAGTTAATTTCCGATTTGCATCCGCAGCTTAAGGGTCTTGTCGATCTGCCGCTGCAGCCCATGTCTGACATCAGCGAGTTTACCGACGGCGTCGACGTGGTGTTTTTAGCCACCGCGCACGAGGTCAGCCACGACCTGGCGCCGCAGTTCCTGGCGGCTGGCTGCGTGGTCTTTGACCTTTCCGGTGCGTTCCGCGTGAACGACGGTGCGTTTTACGAAAAATATTACGGTTTCACCCATCAGCATCCGGATCTGCTGGAAAAAGCGGTATACGGACTGGCGGAGTGGAGCGCAGATAAACTGAAAGAAGCGGACCTGATTGCCGTTCCGGGCTGCTACCCGACGGCGGCGCAGCTTTCCCTGAAGCCGCTGATCGACGCAGGCCTGCTGGATCTGAGCCAGTGGCCGGTGATCAACGCCACCAGCGGCGTGAGCGGAGCAGGGCGCAAGGCCGCTATTTCCAACAGCTTCTGCGAAGTGAGCCTTCAGCCGTATGGCGTGTTTAATCACCGTCATCACCCTGAAATCACGACGCATCTGGGCGCGGACGTCATTTTCACGCCGCATCTGGGCAGCTTCCCGCGCGGGATCCTCGAAACCATTACCTGCCGCCTGAAACCGGGCGTGACCAAAGAGCAGGTGAACGAGGCCTTCACGCAGGCGTACGCGGATAAACCGCTGGTGCGCCTGTACGACAAAGGCGTGCCGGCGCTGAAAAACGTGGTCGGCCTGCCGTTCTGCGACATCGGCTTTGCCGTGCAGGGCGAGCATCTCATCGTTGTCGCCGCGGAAGATAACTTACTCAAAGGCGCTGCCGCACAGGCAATGCAGTGTGCAAATATTCGTTTCGGTTTCCCGGAAACGCAGGCTCTTATTTAAGGTGTGATGATGAACCCATTAATTATCAAACTCGGTGGTGTACTGCTGGACAGCGAAGAAGCGCTGGAGCGTCTGTTTACCGCGCTGGTGAACTATCGCGAATCACACCAGCGTCCGCTGGTGATTGTCCACGGCGGCGGCTGCGTGGTGGATGAGCTGATGAAAGGGCTCAACCTGCCGGTGAAAAAGAAGAACGGCCTGCGCGTCACGCCTGCTGACCAGATTGACATCATTACCGGTGCGCTGGCGGGTACGGCGAACAAAACGCTGCTGGCGTGGGCGAAGAAACACCACATCGCGTCCGTCGGCCTCTATCTGGGCGATGGCGATAGCGTAAAAGTGACCCAGCTCGACGAAGAGCTCGGCCACGTTGGACTGGCGCAGCCAGGTTCGCCTAAGCTGATTAACACGCTGCTGGAAGGGGGTTTCCTGCCTGTGGTGAGCTCTATCGGCGTGACCGAAGAGGGCGAGCTGATGAACGTCAACGCTGACCAGGCGGCGACGGCACTGGCGGCAACGCTGGGTGCGGATCTGATCCTGCTCTCCGACGTGAGCGGCATTCTGGACGGCAAAGGCCAGCGCATTGCGGAAATGACGGCTGAGAAAGCCGAGCAGCTGATTGCCCAGGGCATTATTACCGACGGCATGATCGTCAAAGTGAACGCCGCGCTGGATGCCGCACGCACGCTGGGCCGCCCGGTGGATATCGCCTCCTGGCGTCACGCGGAACAACTGCCGGCGCTGTTTAACGGCACGCCGATTGGCACGCGTATTCTGGCGTAATCGATTTAATGCCCGGCGGCGCTCTGCTTGCCGGGCCTACAAGACCGTAGGCCGGGTAAGCGAAGCGCCACCCGGCAGAACTAACGAATAAAGGAAGCATGTTATGGCACTTTGGGGTGGGCGTTTTACACAGGCAGCGGATCAGCGGTTCAAACAGTTCAACGACTCTTTGCGCTTCGACTACCGCCTGGCCGAACAGGATATTGTCGGCTCTGTGGCCTGGTCCAGGGCGCTGGTAACGGTAGGCGTACTGACCGCCGACGAACAATTACGGCTGGAAGAGGCGCTGAACAATCTGCTGGAAGAGGTGCGTCTTAACCCGCAGCAGATCCTCGAAAGCGATGCTGAAGATATTCACAGCTGGGTGGAAGGCAAACTTATCGACAAAGTCGGCCAGCTGGGTAAAAAGCTGCATACCGGCCGCAGCCGTAACGACCAGGTCGCCACCGATCTGAAGCTGTGGTGCAAAGATACCGTTGGCGAACTGCTGGCGGCTAACCGTCAGCTGCAGAGCGCGCTGGTGGAGACCGCGCAGAACAACCAGGACGCGGTGATGCCGGGTTATACCCACCTGCAACGCGCCCAGCCGGTGACCTTCGCGCACTGGTGTCTGGCCTACGTCGAGATGCTGGCGCGTGACGAAAGCCGTCTGCAGGATACCCTGAAACGTCTGGACGTCAGCCCGCTGGGCAGCGGCGCGCTGGCCGGTACGGCGTATGAAATCGACCGTGAACAGCTGGCAGGCTGGCTGGGCTTTGCCTCCGCCACCCGTAACAGCCTGGACAGCGTGTCCGACCGCGACCACGTGCTGGAGCTGCTCTCCAATGCGTCTATCGGGATGGTGCACCTGTCGCGCTTTGCCGAAGACCTGATCTTCTTTAACTCTGGCGAAGCGGGCTTTGTTGAGCTGTCCGACCGCGTGACCTCAGGCTCTTCCCTGATGCCGCAGAAGAAAAACCCGGACGCGCTGGAGCTGATCCGCGGCAAATGTGGCCGCGTGCAGGGCGCGCTGACCGGCATGATGATGACCCTGAAAGGGCTGCCGCTGGCGTATAACAAAGACATGCAGGAAGACAAAGAAGGGCTGTTCGACGCGCTCGACACCTGGCTGGACTGTCTGCATATGGGCGCCCTGGTGCTGGACGGCATTCAGGTGAAACGTCCGCGCTGCCAGGAAGCGGCGCAGCAGGGCTATGCGAACTCTACCGAACTGGCGGATTATCTGGTGGCGAAAGGCGTACCTTTCCGTGAAGCGCACCACATTGTGGGTGAAGCGGTGGTGGAAGCCATTCGTCAGGGTAAACCACTGGAAGATCTGGCGCTGGCAGACCTGCAGAAGTTCAGCGCGGTTATCGGGGATGATGTGTATCCGATCCTTGCGCTGCAGTCTTGCCTGGATAAACGTGCCGCGAAAGGCGGCGTGTCGCCTAAGCAGGTGGCGCAGGCGATAGCGGATGCGAAAAACCGGTTGGTTTGAACCGTGCGGGCTGGTGTCCTCACCCCGGCCCTCTCCCACGGGGAGAGGGAGCAAACACTAAAAATGGCAACTTCGGTTGCCATTTTGCTTTTATCCCCGGGCTTTTTTACGCAAAAAAAAAGCGGACCACGGGGTCCGCAAAAGTTCACGTTGGCTTTAGTTGTTCGAGTTTTGAGAGAAACTCGCTGACGGTGCGGGGACGTCAAGGGTCAAACACGTGCCGCCTCGTCTATGTGGTGTATTATTCAACAGAATGCTTGATAGGGATAATCGTTCGTTGCTATGCTATCTATCGCCATGAACTATCGTGGCGACGGAGGATGAATAATGAATATTCGTGATCTTGAATACCTGGTAGCGTTAGCCGAGCATCGTCACTTTCGCCGCGCGGCAGACTCCTGCCACGTCAGCCAGCCCACGCTGAGCGGTCAGATCCGCAAGCTGGAAGACGAGCTGGGCGTGATGCTGCTGGAGCGCACCAGTCGTAAGGTTCTGTTCACACAGGCAGGTCTGCTGCTGGTGGATCAGGCGCGCACCGTGCTGCGCGAGGTCAAAGTGCTCAAGGAAATGGCAAGCCAGCAGGGGGAGGCGATGTCCGGCCCGCTGCATATCGGCCTGATCCCAACCGTTGGCCCGTACCTGTTGCCGCACATCATTCCGATGCTGCACCAGACGTTCCCGAAACTCGAAATGTACCTGCATGAAGCGCAAACCCATCAGCTGCTGGCGCAGTTAGACAGCGGCAAGCTCGACTGCGCCATTCTGGCGCTGGTGAAAGAGAGTGAAGCCTTTATTGAAGTGCCGCTGTTCGATGAGCCGATGATGCTGGCGATCTATGAAGATCACCCATGGGCGAACCGCGATCGCGTGCCGATGGCCGATCTGGCCGGTGAAAAGCTGCTGATGCTGGAAGATGGCCACTGCCTGCGCGATCAGGCGATGGGCTTCTGCTTCGAAGCGGGTGCGGATGAGGATACCCATTTCCGCGCAACCAGCCTGGAAACGCTGCGTAATATGGTCGCGGCGGGAAGCGGTATTACGCTGCTGCCTGCGCTGGCCGTGCCGCGCGAGCGTAAACGTGATGGCGTGGTTTATCTGCCGTGCATTAAGCCGGAGCCGCGTCGCACTATCGGCCTGGTGTATCGTCCGGGTTCACCGCTGCGCAGCCGCTATGAGCAGCTGGCAGAGGCCATCCGTGGTTCGATGGATGGCCATTTTGACAGCGCGTTAAAACAGGCGGTTTAAGCCGTTCAGCGCGGCTACCCGATAGGCTTCCGCCATGGTCGGGTAGTTAAAGGTGGTGTTAACGAAGTACTCAATGGTGTTACCACCGCCTTTCTGCTCCATTATCGCCTGGCCGATATGAATGATTTCCGCCGCGCGTTCACCAAAGCAGTGAATGCCGAGGATCTCTTTGGTCTCGCGGTGGAACAGGATCTTCAGCGTTCCCACGCTCATCCCCACGATTTGCGCCCGCGCCAGATGTTTAAACTGCGCGCGACCCACCTCGTAAGGCACCTTCATTGACGTCAGCTGCTGTTCAGTTTTGCCGACAGAACTGATTTCCGGGATGGTATAGATACCCGTCGGAATATCTTCGATCAGGTGCGCCGTCGCTTCGCCTTTTACCAGCGCCTGTGCGGCGATGCGTCCCTGGTCGTAAGCGGCTGAGGCCAGGCTTGGGTAGCCAATCACGTCGCCGACCGCGTAAACGTGCGGCAGGGCGGTCTGATACATGCTGTTGACCTTCAGCTGACCGCGGCTGTCGGTTTCAAGCCCGATATTTTCCAGCTGCAGTGAATCGGTGTTGCCGGTACGACCGTTGGCGTACAGCAGACAGTCTGCTTTCAGCTTCTTACCGGACTTCAGGTGCATGATCACCCCGTCGTCGCAGCCTTCGATCTTCTCGTACTCTTCGTTGTGGCGAATCACCACGCCGCTGTTCCAGAAGTGGTAGGAGAGAGAGTCCGACATCTCCTGATCGAGGAACGCCAGCAGGCGGTCACGGGTGTTGATCAGGTCAACTTTGACGTCCATTCCGCGGAAGATCGACGCATATTCGCAACCAATGACCCCTGCGCCATAGATAATGACGTGGCGAGGCTCATGGTGCAGGCTCAGAATCGAGTCGCTGTCGTAGACGCGCGGATGCGAGAAGTCCACGTCGGCCGGATGGTAAGGGCGTGAGCCGCAGGCGATCACAAATTTTTCAGCCGTGATGGTTTCAACCGAACCGTCGTGGCATTCGAGTGCCAGGGTGTGTTCATCCACAAAATGCGCGTTGCCCTGCAAAATTTCACAGTGATTACGCTCATAAAATCCCTGACGCATGCGTGTCTGCTGGTTAATAACGGTATCCGCGTGATTCAGGATGTCAGCAAAGGATGAACGAAGAAGTCGGGAGTGGTCGCTGTAAAGAGGGTTCTGGTTAAATTCGATAATGCGGCTAACGGCGTGGCGGAGGGCTTTCGAAGGGATGGTGCCCCAGTGGGTGCAACCGCCGCCGACATTATGGTAGCGCTCGATGACCGCTACTCTGGCTCCCTGTTTCACCAGACCCATAGCAGCACCTTCGCCGCCGGGGCCGGAACCAATAACTATTGCGTCGTAATCGTAGGAATGTGGCATGGTAAGGCTTACCTGTTCTTATACATAAAAGCAACAGAATCATAACATCATTGCCAGAGTAACCCAATTATCGTTGTGCTTTTTTCGGGCAGTGGAGCACAAACCGCACGTAAACAATCATTCACAAAGCCAGGCAAACAGATTAATTTTATTCTCTGGTATAGTGCCATCAGGCCTTTGGAAGGATTCAACTATCGTGATGGGCGTAAGAGCACAACAAAAAGAGAAAACCCGGCGTTCGCTGGTGGAAGCCGCATTCAGTCAACTGAGTGCTGAGCGGAGTTTTGCCAGTTTGAGCCTGCGCGAAGTCGCACGCGAGGCCGGGATTGCGCCAACGTCCTTCTATCGTCATTTCCGTGATGTGGATGAACTGGGCCTGACCATGGTCGACGAGAGCGGTCTGATGCTGCGCCAGCTGATGCGCCAGGCGCGTCAGCGTATCGCCAAAGGGGGTAGCGTGATCCGCACCTCCGTATCGACCTTTATGGAATTTATCGGCAATAACCCCAACGCGTTTCGTCTGCTTCTGCGCGAGCGTTCGGGCACATCGGCGGCGTTTCGTGCCGCCGTCGCGCGTGAAATTCAGCACTTCATCGCGGAACTTGCCGACTATCTTGAACTCGAAAACCATATGCCGCGTGCGTTTACTGAAGCACAGGCCGAGGCGATGGTGACGATTGTTTTCAGCGCGGGTGCCGAAGCGCTGGATGTCAGCATTGAACAACGCAAGCAGCTCGAAGAGCGGCTGGTATTGCAGCTCAGGATGATCTCCAAAGGCGCGTACTACTGGTATCGCCGTGAACAAGAGAAACTGGCACATCAAACCGAAGAGTGAAGGTGAGTAATGAAACAGTCAGGTCAGGATAAAGGGACGCTGTTGCTGGCATTGATCGCTGGCTTATCCATTAATGGTACGTTTGCCGCTATTTTTAGCTCAATTGTTCCATTTTCGATTTTCCCGCTTATTGCGCTGGTGCTGACGGTTTACTGCCTGCATCAACGTTACCTGAACCGCACCATGCCGGTGGGGTTACCGGGGCTGGCCGCTGCCTGCTTTATTCTGGGCGTATTGCTGTATAGCACGGTGGTTCGCGCGGAGTATCCGGATATCGGCTCTAACTTCTTCCCTGCGGTACTGTCTGTGGCGCTGGTGTTCTGGATTGGCTCGCGCATGCGTAGCCGTAAGAGCCAGTTACCGGAGTAATGAATTTATTTGTAGGGCAGGTAAGCGAAGCGCCACCTGCCAAAAACGCCGGATGGCGCTACGCTTATCCGGCCTACAGATCACCGTGCGGTAAGTAAAACGCCGCACTCCATATGGTGCGTATACGGGAACTGATCGAACAGCGCCAGACGTTCAACCTTGTGCGTCTGGCCTAGTGTTTCGAGGTTCTTGCACAGCGTCTCCGGGTTACAGGAGATGTACAAAATACGCGGGTACGCCTGCACCATCTTCTCGGTTTCGCTGTCCAGGCCACTGCGCGGCGGGTCGACAAAAATTGTCTCACACTGGTAGCTCTTGAGATCGATCCCTTCCAGGCGGTTAAACTGGCGTACGCCGTTCATGGCCTGCGTGAACTCTTCTGCGGCCATACGAATGATCTGCACGTTGTCGATATGGTTAGCAGCGATATTGTACTGCGCGGCAGCCACCGACGGCTTGGCGATTTCCGTTGCCAGAACGCGATCGAAGTTACGCGCCAGCGCCAGCGAGAAGTTGCCGTTACCGCAGTAGAGCTCAAGCAGATCGCCCGTTGACCCTTCCGTCGCCTTCAGCGCCCACTCCAGCATCTGCACGTTCATCGCAGCGTTTGGCTGGGTGAAGCTGTTCTCGACCTGACGATACACCATCTCTTTACCTGCCACCGGCAGGCGCTCGTCGATGTAGTCCTGATCCAGCATGATTTTGGTTTTTGTCGCGCGGCCAATCAGGTGAACGTTGATGTTCTGCGCGCGCAGCGCATCGCGCAGCGCTTCTGCCTGCTCGCGCCACTCGTCATTGAGCGCTTTGTGGTACAGCAGGGAGACAATCGCCTGATTGCTTTGCGTGGTCAGGTAGTCAATCTGGAACAGCTTGTTACGCAGTACCGGATTGTTGCGCACGCCGTCCATTATCAGCGTCATCAATTGGTTAATGAGCTCGCTCGCCGCCGGAAAGCTGTCCACGCGAATACGGGACTTCGTCTGCTGATCGAAAATGATGTGGTACAGGTCGTCGCCGTCGTGCCAGATGCGGAATTCGGCGCGCATGCGGTAGTGGCTGACGGGAGAGCGGAACACCTCGGGAACGGGCGCGTTGAAAGGCGTCATCATACTTTGCAGGCGGACGACTTTCTCTGCCAGCTGCGCGTCGTACTGTTCTGTCGGGAGGTGTTCTGGGGTCATGATGCGTCCTGAGTGATAAAGAATTACGCGGGGATTGTAGGCATTGTTCAGGGGATGTCCAGATTTAATGGGCAATAGCTGTCTGGACATCCATACGTGTCTAATTGTAGCATTCTGTTTCCGGTCTCCTGAGAGTGAAAAGGGAATCCAGTGTAAATCTGGAGCTGACGCGCAGCGGTAAAGTCTGGCGGGATGAGTGTTGTAGACACTGTGAAAATGGGAAGTCTTCATCCTTATATAGCCACCTAGCCCGAAGACCTGCCGGGATCACGTCGCATTTGGTTTCATCATCGCGTGCTATCGATGAGGCCTGCGGCATCCTTCTTATATTGTGGATGCTTTAACAATGATTAAAAAAGTATCGCTGTTGACGGCGTTGTCCGTCACGGCATTTTCGGGCTGGGCGCAGGATAGCGCCGACTCGTTGGTGGTGACGGCAAATCGTTTTGAACAACCTGAAAAAACTATTCTGGCTGCAACCTCCGTTGTTACGCGTGCCGATATTGACCGTTGGCAATCAACCTCAGTCCTTGATGTTATGCGTCGCCTGCCCGGCGTGGATACGGCGCAAAATGGCGGGATGGGGCAACTCTCTTCTCTCTTTATACGTGGCACCAACTCCAGCCATGTCCTGATCCTTGTTGATGGGATCCGCCTTAACCAGGCGGGCGTTACGGGGTCGTCCGATCTCAGCCAGTTCCCGATCTCCCTGGTGCAGCGTATCGAATATGTTCGTGGACCGCGTTCGGCGGTATACGGCTCGGACGCGATTGGCGGAGTCGTAAACATTATTACCACTCGCGCGAAGGACGGTACCACGCTGAATGCAGGTGTAGGGTCGCATGGTTACCAGAATTATGGCGGCAGTACTCAGCAAACATTGGGCGACAGCACGCGCGTCACGCTTGCGGGTGATTACACCTATACCAAAGGGTTTGATGTGGTTGCGGACGGCAACAATGGTGGCCTTGCCCAGACCGATCGCGACGGCTTTATGAATAAAACGCTCTATGGTGCAGTGGATCACGCATTCTCGGAGCAGTGGAGCGGATTTGTTCGCGGCTTTGGCTACAGCAACCGTACTGCCTACGACGGTTACTACAGTTCATTTACTCCTGACGTACTGGTCGATACCCGCCAGCTCTATAGTCAGACCTGGGATGCAGGATTGCGCTTCAATGATGACATCTTCCATTCACAGCTGCTCACCAGCTATAGCCACAGCAAGGACTATAACTACGACCCAAATTTGGGCCGCTACGATTCGACAGCCACCCTGGATGAAATCAAACAGTACAACGTCCAGTGGCTGAACTCCGTTGATGTTGGCCATGGAAACATTGGCGCGGGCGTTGACTGGCAGAAGCAGAGCACCGAGCCGGGTACAAACTACGTAACCAACGGCTACGACCTGCGTAACACCGGCGTTTACCTGACCGGGTTGCAGCAGTTTGGTGACTTCACTCTGGAAGGAGCGGTTCGCAGCGATGACAACTCTCAGTTCGGTCGCCATGGCACCTGGCAAAGTAGTGCGGCCTGGGAGTTCGTGGAGGGTTACCGCTTCGTTGCTTCTTATGGTACGGCCTATAAAGCACCGAATCTGGGTCAACTCTATGGTTTCTATGGCAATGACCATCTTGATCCAGAAGAGAGCAAGCAGTGGGAAGGTGCGTTTGAAGGCCTGACGGCCGGCGTGAGCTGGCGCGTCTCCGGCTACCGTAATGACGTCGATAATCTCATCGACTTCGATAATAACCTTCAGCAATATTACAACGTCGGTAAAGCGCGCATTAAAGGTGTGGAAGCGACAGCATCGTTTGATACGGGTCCGTTGACGCATACTGTTGGCTACGATTATGTGGATGCCCGCAATGCCGCAACCAACGAACTTCTGGACCGTCGTGCTAAACAGCAGGTGAAATATCAGCTCGACACGCAGATCTATGATTTCGACTGGAGCCTGACTTATCACTATCTCGGTACGCGTTACGACACTGACTTTGGTGCTTATCCGTCTGAGAAAGTAAAAATGGGCGGTGTCAGCCTGTGGGATGTCGCAGTTTCGTATCCTGTCACCTCACATCTCACAGTTCGTGGTAAAATAGCCAACCTGTTCGATAAAGATTACGAGACAGTTTATGGCTACCAAACTGCAGGACGGGAATACACCTTGTCTGGCAGCTACACCTTCTAATCCGCGTCCCACCGTGCTGGTGTTTGATTCCGGCGTCGGTGGGCTTTCGGTCTATGATGAGATTCGGCATCTCCTGCCGGATCTCCATTACATCTACGCCTTCGATAACGTCGCTTTCCCGTATGGGGAAAAGAGCGAAGATTTTATTGTTGAGCGTGTGGTTGAAATCGTCACCGCGGTACAAAAGCGCTATCCCCTTGCGCTGGCCGTCATCGCCTGTAATACGGCGAGCACCGTTTCTCTTCCCGCCCTGCGTGAAAAATTCCAGTTCCCGGTTGTGGGTGTCGTTCCTGCGATAAAGCCTGCCGCGCGCCTGACGGCGAACGGCATTGTGGGTTTGCTGGCAACGCGAGGCACGATAAAGCGTCCTTATACCCGCGAACTGATCGACCGTTTTGCCAACGAATGCCAGATTGCGATGCTGGGTTCGGCTGAGCTGGTGGAGATGGCTGAAGCGAAGCTGCATGGAAAGGCGGTATCACTCGACGAGCTGCGTCGTATTCTTCGTCCGTGGCTGCGGATGCCAGAGCCTCCGGATACCGTTGTGCTGGGCTGTACTCACTTCCCGCTATTACAGGAAGAGCTATTAGAGGTATTGCCGGAGGGGACGCGCCTGGTGGATTCCGGTGCGGCTATCGCCCGTCGTACGGCCTGGCTGCTGGAGCATGAAGCGCCGGATGCGAAATCTACCGATGCGAATATCGCGTTTTGTATGGCCATCACGAAAGAGACTGAGCAACTTTTACCCGTTTTACGCCGTTATGGCTTTGAAACGCTCGAAAAACTGGCGCTGTAGCACGGTTTTGAGCAAAAAAGAGACGGTTGAAAGTTTTTTTTAAAAGAGGGGTTGTCAACGTCTGAGAACTCCCTATAATGCGCCTCCACTGACACGGAACAACGGCTTACAGGCCGCCGGGTTAGCGGGGTTCAGAGATGAACGCCGGCAGAGAAAAGCAAAAATAATCGCTTGACTCTGAATGAGGAAAACGTAATATACGGGACCTCGCAACGGTGAGCTTAACGCCGCGTTGCAACTGCTCTTTAACAATTTATCAGACAATCTGTGTGGGCACTCAAAGTGACATGGATTCTTAATGTCTTCGGACAATAAATGAATACCAAGTCTCTGAGTGAACATACGTAATTCATTACGAAGTTTA
>NZ_JBGORN010000012.1:0-99971 GCF_041679625.1 Enterobacter cloacae complex sp. ESBL7 | reverse complement strand
ACACCGGCCCTGCCACGGCGCAACAAGGGCCTGCCGGGTTTTCGGGGAAATGAGGGTCGTGCCGGAAAGGGTAATGGTATCAATGGTGAAGCAGGGCCCGGTGCCGGCTGCAGGCAGAGGCCTGTCAGGCGCGGGACGAGGAATACTCCGCTCCAGCTCTTCACGCTGTTGCTGGTTCTGTAATAAAAGCTGCTGCTGTTGCTGCTGAATAGTATCGCGATCGGCTGGCGACAAGGGTGCAGCGTTAACGCTTGCTGAAAAAAGCGCACCCGATAAGATAAAAATAATATAATTTGCTAATGAAATTATTCTTCTTTCTATTTTATTGCTATTCATCCATGCCACAAAATTTATTCGCAATTAATATTTTCGAAATATAAGAGCATTCTTAATGCGAGTATATCTAATTTGCGTTAAGGCGAAGCAAATAAAATATTTTTTCAGAAAAATGAGAGGTGGATTAAGAAAAAATAAGAAGTGATTTAACTAACCCTTAAATCTTGAGTTAGCCGTAATACACTAGCTGTGAAGACGAAACGTTTTTCTCCATTCCGCAGGGCTCACCCCAAAACGCGCCTTAAACTGCTGTCGCCAGGTGACGGCGGAATTAAATCCCACCAGTTCGGCCACGCGCTCAATCGGCATATTTCCGGCTTCAAGCAGGAGCTGGCTGCGCCGCAGGCGTTCGGCGGTAAGCCAGTCGGCGACGCTCATCCCCGTGGCTTGAATAAAATGACGGGTCAGCGTGCGGCGGCTCATCGAAACCACCTCCGCCAGCGAGTCCAGGCTATGCGGTTCGGTAATGTGCTGCTGAAGATAATCGATCAGGCAGTTAATGCGTCCGTCGCGGGTATCTTTGGGTACCGGCTGGGCGATGAACTGCGCCTGACCGCCCTCGCGGTGGGGCGGAACAATCATCCGACGGGCAATCTGGTTGGCGACCACGCTGCCAAAGCGCTGACGAATGATATACAGGCAGCAGTCCAGCGCCGCCGCGGTTCCGGCGGAGGTGATGATATTGCCGTCATCCACGTAGAGCGCATTGATATCCAGCTGAACGTGCGGGAAAAGGGACTGGAACTGATGCTCGAACTCCCAGTGGGTGGCCGCACGTTTGCCGTCGAGGAGCCCCGCCCAGGCCAGCACAAACGACCCCAGACACAGCCCGACGATTTCCGCGCCGTTGTCTCTCGCCTGCACCAGGCTGTCGAGCAGCGTCTGGGGCGGGCGTTCAAGGACGTGCTGCCAGTAGGGAACGACGACAATATCGGCCTGGCCAATGGCGGTGTAATCCTGCGTAGCGTTGAGGGCAAATCCGTCTTTTGAGGTGAGGAACCCCGGCGTTTCGGCGCAGATCGTCACGTTAAAGCGCTTTTCGCCGGAGACCGAATCGCCAAACAGAATGCAGGGAACGGAGTAGTGGAACGGGCTGAACCCGTCTACCGCGACAATCGCGACGTTGATTAGCGACATCAGTTCCTCCTTTCCCTTTAATGCACTCAGAATATAACGGTTTCGCCATCCTGGGGAATGCTCACTGCGTCACTCACCTGATTGGCTTCAACGTACTCACGCAGCGCGCTGCGGGTCAACAGGCAGTGGTTAATCGCCTCCATATGGATCGCCACAATGCTGGCCTGCGGCAGCAGGAAATGAACGTTGAGCACGTCCTCCTGCCCCATAATAATGGGCCCAAAACCAATGACGTGGGCATAGCCAGCGTTCAGTACCACCACGTCCGGCTGGTGCTTTTGCAGATCGGCCGCCACCTCGTCACGCCAGACGGTATCCCCGGCAAGATAAAGTGTCTTCTCATCGGGATGACGCAGCACCACGCCGCAGGCCTCCCCCAGACGCTCCGCCAGCTCGGGCACGGCGTAAGCGCGATCGGTGCCGTGCTGCCCGCCGTGGGTTTTCGTAATCTGAATATCGCCGAAGAAGGTCGCGTCGGTCATGACCGTCAGGTTGCTGAATCCCTGGCTGCGCAGCAGCGCGGCGTCACGATCGTTTTGCACGTAGATCGGTTTGTCTTTGGCGATCAGCTCCACCGCGGTGCGATCCCAGTGATCGTCATGGGTATGGGTGACGATCACCGCGTCGGCGTCCAGCAGCGTGTTGACGTCAACGGGAAGTTCGACCGTCGGGTTACGGCGTTCGGCATACGCCGTGCCGGGAAAGCCAGGATAAGCCCCCTTCGGGGCCAGCATCGGGTCGATTAAAAGACGTTTTCCGGCGTAGGAAATCAGCTGGGTGGCGTTGCGAATATGGGTAATGTTCATGGGCTATCCTCCGGTTGGTGTGATAAGGAGGATAGCCAGCTGTCGCAATTGGCGCTGTGGGCTAAAGGGCGATTACCGATGGAATCGGGCCAATTTAAGCAACCCGTTTTCCGTCAGATCGTTTACCAGCCCGGCACTGCCCCGCCGTTAAAGATCGTCTCCGCCGCTTTCGCTATTTCAGGCGACTGATACGACTGGATAAATTCCTTCACGTTCTCCGCGTCTTTGTTGTCTTCGCGCGTCACCACGATGTTCACGTACGGCGAGTTTTTGTCTTCAATAAAGACGCTGTCATGCACCGGCGACAGCCCGGTTTGCTGAATATAGGTAGTGCTGATAATGGCGACATCCACTTTCGGGTCGTCCAGCACGCGCGGCAGCTGCGCCCCTTCCAGCTCCATAATTTTCAGCTGTTTAGGGTTGGCGGTAATATCCAGCGCCGTCGGCAGCAGCCCGGTGCCCGGCTTCAGGGTAATGAGCTTCTCCTTTTGCAGCAGCAACAGCGCGCGGCCAAGGTTGGTCGGGTCGTTTGGAATGGCAATCGTCGCCCCGTCCTTCAGGTCAGAGACGGATTTGATTTTGCGGGAATAGCCGGCCATCGGAAAAACAAAGGTGTTCGCCACGGCCACCAGCTTGTAGCCATGCGCCTTGTTATCCTCAGCGAGGAACGGGCGATGCTGGAAGACGTTGGCATCCAGTTCTCCCTGGTTGGTGGCATCGTTGGGCAACAGCGAGCCGCTGAAGCCGACCAGCTCCACGTCCAGGCCATATTTCTCTTTTGCCACCTTTTTGGCGACTTCCGCCACGTCCTGTTCAGCGCCGTTGATGACGCCCACTTTAATGTGTTTGGCATCGCTGCCACTTTGATCGCACCCTGCCAGCAGCAGGCCAGCAAGTACCAGAGCACCCAATCGACGTTTCACAAGACAGTTCCTTTTGCTAAATGTTGTAGTGACTATATCGACAACGAGGCGGTGAAATAAAAACCGAAAAAGAATCAATAAGAAGGATAAGTTATATGCGGGTTTTGCCGGGTGGCGCTGCGCTTACCCGGCATGAGGGATCACGACGTTGTCGTCCAGTCCTCAACGGTAAGCTCCTGCACCATTCTGAATGCACGATCGTTAGTCACAATCGTTGTTCTCCGACTGATAGCATGCGCAGCGATCAGTTGATCGAGATCGCCCATCACTTTTCCTCTCTTCTCCATTGCTGCGCGGAGTTCGCCGTACGTTGCGGCGGCGTCACTGTCCCAGTCGCAAATCGTAATGGTTTTAAGAAATTCCAGTATGGTTTTTTGTAATGTGTCGTTTTGCTTTTTGGCTATCCCATAAAGCAATTCAGCCTCCGTTACGCTTGAAATACACATTTTTTCAGTTGGGGTGCGAGAATATTGTTCCAACACCCCAGGATGTTGTCTCACGAGATGGCTTACCATGTTTGTATCCAACATATGCAGCATATTCTAGAGTCCTTCAAAGGGATCTCTTGTTGTATAGCTCTGATTACGTTCCTCTTTGCTGAGGAATGAATCAGGAACATGGGTCTGCTTCAATAAACGTAAAAAGTTATCTCGATGCCGTTCTTTCTCCGATCTCGCAGTCAAAACGACATTCCCCTCCTCATCCCGCCGGATGTAGACGCTCTCCGTATCAAACGCGAATTCAGCAGGTAGCATTACGGCCTGATTCCGCCCCTTCTTGAAGAGTTTTGCTGTGCGTTCCATTGCCATCTCCATGGTTTACTTGACCAGGCCAAAGCATGCGCCAGGGCCTGAAAAGAAGACAAGCAACACGCTTCAAATTAGGAATGCGACTCGCAATAAATAGCTGAATCCCTAATCACAGAAAAGGATTTAAAGCGCTTTCGCCAGATAATGCCGCTGCATGCCCGGATAAGGATAATCCTGCAAAGACATTTGCAGCTGGTACCCCTGTTTTTCATAGAACGGGCGCGCCTGGAAGCTGGCGGTATCGACCAGCGCGTGCTTGCAGCCTTTGCGTCTGGCTTCCTCTTCGGCCGTTTTGATGAGCTGGCTGCCCACGCCGGATCCGCGCACGGTCTCGCTGACCCAGAGATAGTCGATATTCAGCCAGTCGCCTTTACGCACCCCAATTAGCCCGCCGAGCATGACGCCTTTATCGTCTCGTACGTAAACGCCAATGTCGCCGCTAAAGGTCGCCATATCCAAAAATTGCCCGTTATAGGCTCTTAACCCCACAAATAACTCTTCTTTTTCAGCGGGCGTTACATTATTTGTTATGCTCAGGTGCATTTTTCTCTCCTTATTTTCTATGCAATCTGAATATCTCACAGCTTAACCTCCACAAAAACTCCTCATTCCCTCCATTTTTTAAATACGGAAACATTCCCTCAATATCTAAATAAAAAAGGCCTTTCCAATACGCACCCAAAACGTATACTGAGAACGATCATTCTCACTTTTACACGGTAGCCGACGATGAGTACGAAACTGGAAGAACGACAAAAACAACGTCAGGGCGAGATCATCACCGCCGCGCGTCGCTGCTTTCGCGCCAGCGGATTTCACGCCGCCAGCATGTCGCAGATAGCCAGCGAAGCGAAGCTCAGCGTCGGGCAAATTTACCGTTATTTCAGCAACAAAGACGCGATTATCGAAGAGATGATCCGCCGCATCATCGACTCGCGCATTGAGGAGATGCAGGGTAAAACCCTGGTGGAAGGGATGCCGCAGGCGCTCGCCTGGCGACAGACCCTCAACGAAGATGACGATGCGCTGATGCTGGAAATGTCCGCTGAGGCCACGCGTAATCCGCAGGTGGCGACGATGCTGATCGAAGCCGAATCGCGCATGTTCGCCAACGCCTGTGCGCACCTGAAAAAGCAGTTTCCCCACCTGCGCGACGAGCATATTCGCTGCTGCGTGGAGATTACCGCCGTGATGATTGAGGGAACGATTTATCGTCGATTAACCCCCTTAAAAGTCCCGTCAGAACAATTAGAACCCCTTTATCAGGATATTTTAAATATGCTTTTCTCTGCGAAGTAATCGCATAAGAATAATTAGCGGGAATAAGTAATTCCCCTTTTTTACATCTCTGGCTCAGCCGGAGATGCGGTATCGCTGTGCCTTTAAATAGCCCTCCTCCCCGTTAAGCCATTAACGGGGCAGGCGTCGTTCACCCTGGAAAAAGATTATGAAAAACATAACAACCTCCATCGCGGCATTATTTCTCCTGACCGGGTGCGATAATGCGCAAACATCTGCTCCCCAGCGTCCTCTTCCGGATGTGGGGATTGTCACCCTCATGAGCCAGCCGGTGTCCGTCGTCAGCGAACTGACCGGCCGCACCACCGCCGCCATGAGCGCCGAAGTGCGCCCGCAGGTGGGCGGCATTATCCAGAAGCGGCTGTTCACCGAAGGCGATGCCGTGAAAGCCGGACAGGCGCTGTATCAAATTGACCCTTCCAGCTACCGCGCGGCGTTTGATGAAGCCGCCGCGGCGCTGAAGCAGGCTCAGGCGCTGGTAGCGGCCGACTGCCAGAAGGCCCAGCGCTATGCGCAGCTGGTGAAAGACGACGGCGTGTCGCGCCAGGACGCAGAGGACGCGAAGTCCACCTGCGCGCAGGACAAGGCCAGCGTCGAGTCAAAGAAGGCCGCGCAGGAGAGCGCGCGCATTAACCTTAACTGGACCACCGTTACCGCGCCGATTGCCGGACGCATCGGCATCTCCTCCGTCACGCCCGGCGCGCTGGTGACCGCCCAGCAGGATACCGCGCTCGCCACCGTTCGCGGGCTGGACAGTATGTACGTCGATCTCACGCGTTCCAGCGCCGATCTGCTGCGTTTACGCAGGCAAACCCTTGCCACAAATAGCGATACGCTAAGCGTGTCCTTAATCCTCGAAGACGGCAGCACCTACGGCGAGAAAGGCCGTCTGACGTTAACCGAAGTGGCGGTGGATGAATCAACCGGCTCGGTCACGCTACGCGCCGTCTTCCCGAACCCGCAGCATCAGCTCCTGCCGGGGATGTTCGTTCGCGCCAGGGTGGATGAAGGCGTCATGAACGACGCGATCCTCGCCCCGCAGCAGGGCATCACCCGCGACGCCAAAGGCACCGCCACCGCGCTGGTGGTGAATGCCAGCAATAAGGTCGAGCAGCGTCAGCTGGAGACGGGCGACACCTACGGCGACAAATGGCTGGTGCTGAGCGGCCTCAAGGCGGGCGATAAGCTGATTGTGGAAGGCACCGACAAAGTGACTGCCGGGCAGGAAGTGAAGGCCGAAGAGATGAAAGCCAGCGGAGGAAACGCCTGATGTTTTCCCGCTTCTTCGTGCGTCGCCCGGTCTTTGCCTGGGTTATCGCCATTCTTATCATGCTCGCCGGGATGCTGGCGATCCGTACGCTGCCGGTCGCGCAGTACCCGGACGTCGCCCCGCCGTCGATCAAAATCTCCGCCACCTACACCGGTGCCTCCGCGCAGACGCTGGAAAACAGCGTGACGCAGGTGATCGAGCAGCAGCTGACCGGCCTGGATAACCTGCTCTACTTCACCTCCACCAGCAGCTCGGACGGGTCGGTGAGCATTACCGTCACCTTCGAGCAGGGAACCGACCCGGACACCGCCCAGGTGCAAGTGCAGAACAAAGTTCAGCAGGCGGAATCGCGCCTGCCGACCGAGGTGCAGCAGTCCGGCATTACCGTCGAGAAATCGCAGAGCAACTTCCTGTTGATCATGGGCGTGTACGATAAAACCGATACCGCCAGCAGCTCGGACATAGCTGACTGGCTGGTGAGCAATATGCAGGACCCGCTGGCGCGCGTGGAGGGCGTCGGCAGCCTGCAGGTGTTCGGGGCAGAATACGCCATGCGCATCTGGCTCGACCCGGCGAAGCTGGCGTCCTACTCGCTGATGCCGTCCGACGTGCAGAGCGCGATTGAAGCGCAGAACGTGCAGGTCTCCGCCGGTAAAATCGGCGCGCTGCCCTCGTCGAACGTCCAGCAGCTGACCGCCACCGTCCGCGCCCAGTCGCGCCTGCAGACGGTCGATCAGTTTAAAAACATCATCGTGAAGAGCCAGTCCAGCGGCGCGGTGGTGCGCATCAGCGACGTCGCCCGCGTGGAGATGGGCAGCGAAGATTATACCGCCACCGCGAAGCTCAACGGCCACCCGGCGGCGGGTATGGCGGTGATGCTTTCACCGGGCGCGAACGCGCTCAACACCGCCACGGCGGTGAAAGATAAAATCGCCGAGTTCAAAAAGTCGATGCCGGAAGGCTACGACGTGGCCTACCCGAAAGACAGCACCGAGTTCATCAAGATCTCCGTTGAGGACGTGATTCAGACCCTGTTCGAAGCCATTATCCTCGTGGTGGTGGTGATGTACCTGTTCCTGCAAAACATCCGCGCGACGCTGATCCCGGCGCTGGCGGTGCCTGTCGTTCTGCTGGGCACCTTCGGCGTGCTGGCGCTGTTCGGCTACTCCATCAACACCCTGACGCTGTTTGCGATGGTGCTGGCGATTGGGCTCCTGGTGGATGACGCCATCGTGGTGGTGGAAAACGTCGAGCGTATTATGCGCGACGAGGGGCTGCCCGCCCGGGAAGCTACTGAGAAATCGATGGGCGAAATCTCCGGCGCGCTGGTTGCCATTGCGCTGGTGCTCTCTGCGGTATTCCTGCCGATGGCCTTCTTCGGCGGCTCCACCGGGGTGATTTACCGTCAGTTCTCGGTCACCATCATTTCGGCGATGTTCCTCTCCGTGGTGGTGGCGTTGACCCTGACGCCGGCGCTCTGCGGCTCGATCCTGAGCCACACGGCGCCGCACAAAAAGGGCTTCTTCGGCTCGTTTAACCGCTTCTACAGCAGGACCGAGCGCGGCTATCAGAACAAGGTGCTGCGCGCCCTGCGCCGTTCCGGCGGCATGCTGGTTATCTATGCCCTGCTCTGCGGCGCGATGGGCTTCGCCATGCTTAAGCTGCCGGGCAGCTTCCTGCCAACGGAAGATCAGGGCGAAATCATGGTGCAGTACACCCTGCCAGCGGGCGCAACGACGGTACGTACCGCCGAAGTCAGCCGCCAGGTGCGCGAGTGGTTCCTCACGAAAGAAAAAGCCAATACCAACGTGATCTTCACCATTGAAGGCTTCAGCTTCAGCGGCAGCGGCCAGAACGCCGGGATGGCGTTTGTCTCCCTGAAAAACTGGTCCGAACGTAAAGGCGATGAGAATACCGCTCAGGCCATCGCCCTGCGCGCCACGCAGGAGCTGAGCACCATCCGCGATGCGACCATCTTTGCCATGACGCCGCCCGCGGTGGACGGCCTGGGCCAGAGCAACGGCTTTACCTTTGAGCTGATGGCCAGCGGCGGCACCGACCGCGACGCGCTGCTGAAGCTGCGTAACCAGCTGATTGGCGAGGCCAATCAGGACAGCTCGCTGCACGCCGTGCGCGCCAACGATCTGCCGCAGATGCCGCAGCTTCAGGTGGATATCGATAACAACAAGGCCGTGTCGCTGGGGCTGTCCCTGAGCGACGTTACCGACACCCTCTCCAGCGCCTGGGGCGGGACCTACGTGAACGATTTTATCGACCGCGGCCGCGTGAAAAAGGTCTACATCCAGGGCGACAGCGACACCCGCGCCGTACCGTCGGATCTCAACAAATGGTTTGTGCGCGGCAGCGACAGCACCATGACGCCGTTCTCAGCCTTCGCCACCACCCGCTGGGAGTACGGCCCGGAAAGCCTGGTGCGCTACAACGGCTCGGCGGCGTATGAGATACAGGGCGAAAACGCCAGCGGCGCCAGCTCCGGCACGGCGATGGGCAAAATGGAGCAGCTGGCAAACAGCCTGCCGTCCGGCAGCACCTGGGCGTGGAGCGGTTTGTCGCTGCAGGAAAAACTGGCGAGCGGTCAGGCGATGAGCCTGTATGCCCTCTCCATCCTCGTCGTGTTCCTGTGCCTGGCGGCGCTGTATGAGAGCTGGTCGGTGCCGATTTCGGTCATCCTGGTGATCCCGCTTGGCGTGCTGGGCGCGGCCGTCGCCGCCTCCCTGCGCGGCCTGAACAACGACGTTTACTTCCAGGTGGCGCTGCTCACCACTATCGGCCTGTCGTCGAAGAACGCGATCCTGATTGTCGAGTTTGCCGAAGCCAAAGTCGCTGAAGGGTACTCTCTGACGCGCGCCGCACTGCGGGCCGCCCAGACGCGTCTGCGGCCGATCATCATGACCTCGCTGGCGTTTATCGCAGGGGTTACGCCGCTGGCCGTGGCAACCGGTGCAGGCGCCAACAGCCGCGTGGCAATTGGTACCGGCATTATCGGCGGGACGCTGGCCGCGACGCTGCTGGCGATCTTCTTCGTCCCCTTATTCTTTGTACTGGTGAAACGACTGTTCTCCGGTAAACACGCGAACCGGAGGTCATAATGTTTCGTGTATCTGTTTTAGCGCTAGCCCTGCTGAGCGCGGGCTGTGTGTCGTTAGATCCAACGTATCAACGCCCGGACGCGCCCGTCCCGGCAACCTTGCCCGGCGCGCACGGCGAAGCCACCTCCGTGGTGAGCCAGTGGCAGCAGGTAATGAACGACGCGCGGCTGAAAAGCGTGGTGACGATGGCGCTGAACAGCAACCGCGACGTGCAAAAAGCGATTGCCGATATCGACGCCGCCCGCGCCCAGTACGGTGAAACGCGCTCGTCCCTGTTCCCGACGGTGGACGCGGAGCTGAGCCACACCCGCAGCCGCACGCTGGCAAGCGGCGTCGCGACAAGCGACGAAGCCAACGGCGCGGTCTCCAGCTTCGAGCTGGATCTGTTTGGCCGCAACCAGAGCCTCTCCCGCGCCGCGCGTGAAACCTGGCTTGCCAGCGAGTTCACCGCGCAGAACACGCGCCTGACGATGGTTAGCGAGCTGACCACGGCCTGGGTGACGCTGGCGGCGGATAACAGCAACCTGGCGCTGGCGAAATCCACGATGGAGAGCGCGGCGAATTCGCTGAAGATTGTGAAGCGCCAGCAGGACGTTGGCGTGGCGGCCGCCACGGACGTCAGCTCGGCAATGGCGGTGTACCAGCAGGCGCGCGCCAGCGTCGCAAGCTACCGGACGCTGGTGATGCAGGACAAAAATGCCCTTAATCTGCTGGCGGGCGATACGGTGCCGGACAACCTGCTTCCCGGCACGCTGGAGAGCCTGAGCGACAATGCCATCACGCTGATCCCGGCGGGCGTCAGCTCCAGCACCCTGCTGCGTCGTCCGGATATTCAGGAGGCCGAGCATAACCTGCTGAGCGCCAACGCCAACATCGGCGCGGCGCGGGCCAACTTCTTCCCAACCATTTCACTGACCGCCAGCGCGGGCGTCGGCAGCGACTCGCTCTCCTCCCTGTTCAGCCACGGGATGAAGGTCTGGTCGTTTGCGCCGTCCATCACCCTGCCGCTGTTCAGCGGCGGGAACAATCTGGCGCAGTTGCGCTACGCGGAAGCGGAGAAGAAGGGGCTGATCGCCACCTATGAGAAAGCCATCCAGAGCGCGTTTAAGGACGTGGCCGACGCGCTGGCGCGGCGTGAAACCCTGAGCGAGCAGCTCGACGCCCAGCGCGAATACGTCGCGGCGGAGCAAAAAACGCTGGACGTGGCAACGCGCAGCTATAAGGCGGGCGCGGGGGATTATCTGACGGTACTGACCGCGCAGCGGTCGCTGTGGTCGGCGCAGGAATCGCTGATCGCGCTGCAGCAAACCGACCTGGAAAACCGCATCACGCTGTGGCAGTCGCTGGGGGGCGGTATTCAGTAGCGCTTGCCGGGAAGTTCATGACAGGCGGTGAAGAGAAAATTCATACTTTCGGCTGGCGTCGCTACACTGAATGTAACGATATATTTCATGGGAAGCATGTGACTTCTAAAGGGGGTTGTTGATGAAAGCTGCGCACCTGGTCTGCCTGCTGGTTTGTCTGCTCTTCGCCGCGTTTGTCCATGCTCAGGAAAAGGATGACCCCGCGAAAGAGGCGCAAATAAAGCAGCAGGTCCTTAAAGATATTAAGAAAACCTGTACGCCACAGAAAAAGCAGAGCGATAAAGCCTGGCAGGAGATGATTTTGTCGTCCGAGGCCAATCAGCTGCTGATCAAAAATGCCATCACCGCCGTGAAGCGCGACAACCTGGATGCCTACTGGGGGGCGATTGGTCAGGTGGATTGTATGGAGGATTATTGAGTTCCCGCCGGGTGGCGCTGCGCTTACCCGGCCTGGAAAACATGTTTAACGCTTCCGCATATCCGGAATGATGAGATCCCCGCGCAGAACATAGGACCCGAGCATCTGCGTTTTCTCCGTCAGCCAGCTCACAATCCGCGCCGCCATCGCGTCCATGGAATATTCAATCGCCGGGATCACCGGAATACCCGGCAGGTGCAGCGATCCGGCAAGGCTGAAGACCATAATGTCGTCCGGCACCGATTTATTAAACGCCTGCAGCTGTGGGATCACCCGCTGGGCTTCCTGCTCGTCCGCCACCAGCAGCGCGTTGAAATTCAGGGTGCTGGCGTTGTTAAGCAGCTCCTGCAGCGCAACGGATGAAGAAGTCGCGTCCATAAAGACCAGGCTGCGATTAAAGGGCAGGAAATTTTTCTCCAGCGCGTGCTTGTAGCCAAGCAGCACCTGGTCGGCAAAACCGCTGCCGTGGGGGTGGATCAGCGCAATCTGGCGACGCCCCTGGCTGGTGAGGTAGTTACAGGCGGTTTCGGCGGCAAAGGCGTGATCGAACTGAATGCTGTTGGAATTATCAGACTCCATGCAGTCTACCAGAATGACGTTGTCCATCTCCACGTCCAGCGGGAAACGAGCGCCAATCACCAGGATATCATCGCAGAGTCCGCAGGAGAGTTCTTCAAGGGCGTGCATCACTTCCGCCTTGCTGTGCGCGAAGCGCAGCAGGAGGTGTTTTTGATGCTGGCTGAGCTGTTTTTCCAGCGCGTAGAGATAACCGGTGGTCTGGTTAATATTTTCCTGCGCGCAAATGACTCCAATGCAGCCCGTCGACTGGCTCAGCAGCGACTGGGCAATCACGTTGGGACGATAGTTCAGCTCATCCACGGCCTTCAGAACGGCCTGACGGCTGGCTTCCTTAACGCCACGCGACCCGCTCAACACTCGCGATACCGTGGCTTTAGACACCCCGGCAAGACGTGATACATCATTGATTGTCGACATCTCTTTCCCCTGGCAGGCTTACCTCGCGCCTGCAAATTCCATCACCGCTTCGGCTCACATTATAGCCAGAACGGAGTATATCCGTTTCCGTTTTCCATGGAAACCGATTTTCCGTTTCCACTCAAAATGATGTCAAAACAGCCAAATTATGTGACCCACATCCGGTTAATTAGCCTCATAAGTAAGGGATCTTGATGGTTGTCACACTTCTGTCTTTTATGAATGGAAACCGGTTTCCGTATAATGTCCAATCAACCTCGCAATAACTTTTTACATTTAGAGGATGGTTGTCGATGTTCAAGATTATGCTGTGCTGCTCTGCCGGGATGTCCACCAGCCTGTTGGTCAGCAAAATGGTCGATGTCGCGAAAGAACGTGGTTTGCCGGTGAAGATTGATGCGTACGGTGTTTCCGAATTTGATACGCAGTTTCCGCAATACCAGGTTGTCCTTCTCGGACCGCAAGTGAAATACATGTTAAAGACACTCTCAGACAAGGCGGCTACGAAAGGCATTCCGGTGCAGCCCATCGATATGATGGACTACGGCATGCAGCGTGGCGATAAAGTACTGGACTATGCTCTGTCGCTCATCGAAGCGGCACACTAAAAGGTGTTCACATGAGTTCGTTATATCAATCCATGGTCGCGGTGATTGAGCAGTCAATTACCCCGCTGGCCGCAAAGCTGGGCCAGCAAAAGTATGTGATTGCCATCCGCGACGGCTTTACCGCCGCGCTGCCGTTTATGATCATCGGCTCGTTTATGCTGGTGTTCATCTTCCCGCCTTTCTCGGCGGATACCACCAACAGCTTTGCCCGCGGCTGGCTGGATTTCTCCCAGACCTATCGCGAACAGCTGATGCTGCCGTTTAACCTCAGCATGGGCGTGATGACCTTCTTCATCTCGGTGGGGATTGGCGCGAGCCTGGGGCGTCAGTTCAATCTCGACCCGGTGATGTCCGGCCTGCTGGCCTTTATGGCCTTCCTGCTGGTCGCCGCGCCGTATGCCGACGGCAAAATTTCGACCCAGTATCTCTCCGGCCAGGGCATCTTCACCGCCCTGATCACCGCCATTTACGCCACCCGCGTCTACGCGTGGCTGAAGCAGAACAACGTGACCATTCGCCTGCCGAAGGAAGTACCAACCGGCGTGGCGCGCTCGTTTGAGATCCTGATCCCGGTGATGGTGGTGATCGGCACGCTGCACCCGCTGAACCTGTTCATCGAAGCGCAGACCGGAATGATCATCCCGCAGGCGATCATGCACCTGCTGGAGCCGCTGGTGTCCGCCTCTGACTCCCTGCCCGCCATTCTGCTCTCCGTGCTGCTGTGCCAGATCTTCTGGTTCGCCGGTATTCACGGCTCGCTGATCGTCACCGGCATCATGAACCCGTTCTGGATGGCAAACCTCTCCGCAAACCAGGCGGCGCTGGCGGCCGGCGCGGCGCTGCCGCACGTTTACCTCCAGGGCTTCTGGGATCACTACCTGCTGATTGGCGGCGTAGGCTCTACCCTGCCGCTGGCGTTCCTGCTGCTGCGCAGCCGCGTTACCCACCTGCGCACCATCGGCAAAATGGGCGTGGTGCCAAGCTTCTTCAACATCAACGAACCGATTCTGTTCGGCGCGCCGATCATCATGAACCCGATGCTGTTTATCCCGTTCGTGTTCGTTCCGCTGGTCAACGCCTGCCTGGCGTACGCGGCAACCAAACTCGGCTGGCTGGCGCAGGTCGTCTCGTTAACCCCGTGGACCACCCCTGCACCGATTGGCGCCTCGTGGGCGGCAAACTGGGCGCTGAGCCCGGTGGTGATGTGCCTGGTCTGTATGGTGATGTCCGCGCTGATGTACCTGCCGTTCCTGCGCGCCTATGAGCGTACGCTCATCAAAAACGAAGAGCAGAAGGCCCAGGCAACCGTCGGCGCCGCCGAGACCGCCAGCAATTAAGTCAAAGAGGAAGAGTCATGAAATACGCATTTCCCGATAATTTCTGGTGGGGCAGCGCAAGCTCCGCTCTCCAGACGGAAGGGGCAAGAGAGGGGGAAACCACGTGGGATTACTGGTTTGCCCGCGAGCCAAACCGTTTTCACAACGGCGTGGGGCCGCAGCAGACCTCCACGTTTTATCAGCACTGGAAAACGGATATTCAGCTGTTAAAGCAGCTGAACCACAACAGCTTTCGCACCTCGATTAGCTGGGCGCGCCTGATCCCCGACGGTATCGGTGAAGTGAACCCGGAAGCGGTCGATTTTTACAATCAGGTCATTGATGAGCTGAATGAACAGGGCATCACGCCGTTTATGACCCTGTTCCATTTCGACATGCCGATGGCGATGCAGGAGATCGGCGGCTGGGAAAACCGCGACGTGGTGGACGCCTACGCCCGCTATGCGCAGATTTGCTTTGAGCTGTTCGGCGATCGCGTGCTGCACTGGTTTACCTTCAACGAGCCGATCGTGCCGGTGGAAGGCGGTTATCTGTACGACTTCCACTACCCGAACGTGGTGGATTTTCGTCGGGCAGCCACCGTGGCGTACCACACCGTGCTGGCCCATGCGAAGGCGGTCCAGGCCTACCGCGCCGGGCATTACGCGGGGGAGATTGGCATCGTGCTGAACCTGACGCCGTCGTACCCGCGTTCGCAGAACCCGGCAGACGTGAAGGCGGCGCACATCGCGGATCTGATGTTTAACCGCAGCTTCCTTGACCCGGTCCTGCGCGGCGAATACCCGGCAGATCTCGTAGCGCTGCTGAAATCCTGCGATCAATTACCCGCCTGTAAACCGGAAGACGGCTTCCTGATTGCGGAAGGGAAAATCGACCTGCTCGGCGTGAATTACTATCAGCCGCGTCGCGTGAAGTGTCGCGACAGCGCGGTGAACCCGCAGGCGCCGTTTATGCCGGAGTGGTTCTTCGATAATTACGAGATGCCGGGCCGCAAGATGAACCCGTACCGCGGCTGGGAAATCTACGAGCCGGGTATTTACGATATTCTGGTTAACCTGCGCGACAATTACGGCAACCCACGCTGCTTTATTTCTGAAAACGGCATGGGCGTCGAAAACGAGCAGCGTTTTATTGAAAATGGCCAGATTAACGATCAATACCGCATCGAGTTTATTTCCGAACATTTAGCCTGGCTGCATAAGGGTATTAGCGAAGGGTGCAATTGTCTCGGCTACCATATGTGGACGTTTATTGATAACTGGTCGTGGTGCAACGCGTATAAAAATCGCTACGGATTTATCCAGCTCGATTTAGCGACGCAGAAACGCACCATTAAGAAAAGCGGAGAGTGGTTTGCCGCTACCGCGTTAAATAATAGTTTTGAAAAAGAGTAATGATGATGATCGCATTAGAAGAAGCCGTAATGGAAATTATCGTCAATGCCGGACAGTCCCGCAGCCTGTGCTTTGAAGCACTGCACGCGGCGCGCCAGGGCAATATTGACGAAGCCAAAAGCCTGCTGCGCGAAGCCGACGGCTACGCGCGCCAGGCGCACAAGATGCAGACCAAACTGATCGAGCAGGATGCGGGCGAAGGCCGTCAGCCGATGACGTTAATTATGGTGCACGCGCAGGATCATTTAATGAACTCCTTATTAGCGCGTGAACTGTCCGAAGAAATTATTCATTTATATCAGAGATAGTCTATGGCGAAATAATTACTGTAATACCTCTGTACCCTAAATAGAGATCCACTTGTTCTGATGATAGCGACATACTCTGTCAGATCGGAGCGGGATGGTTATTGTCTGAATAAAATTAAACTATATTGAGATAACCATGAATACGATTAAAAAACTTCCATTAACCATGGCGGTTATCGCCGCGCTTTGCCCAATTTCCGTGCTCGCACAGGAATTCACCCAGGAGCAAATTGACGCCATTGTGGCGAAAGCGGTGGATAAAGCCCTGGCCGAACGTCAGGCTAAAATGGATGCGGCGGTCGCGAAAAAAGCGGACGTGGTGACCGAGCCGCAAAGCGCGGCGCAATCTCCGGATATGGCGATCCCGTTCGGAATTAAATTTACCGGCTACGCCCGCTACGGCGCGCACTTCCAGGCTGCCGATCAGAAATACGTCGCGGTGGACGGCTCGTACAACGGCGCGTCCGCCATTGGTCGTCTGGGCAACGAAGGCAACGGCGGGGAATTCCAGCTATCCAAGGCCTTTAAGGGTGAAAACGGCGCCATCTGGGACGTTAACGTGATGATCGACCACTGGGGCGACGAAGTTAACCTGAAAAAAGCCTACGCGGGGGTGACCAACATTATGGCCTCCAACCCGAACGCCTATTTCTGGGCAGGCCGTGACTTCCACCAGCGTCCGCAGCAGGGCATCAACGATTACTTCTGGATGAACCACGACGGCCAGGGCGCCGGGGTGAAGAACTTCGACATCGGCGGCGTGCAGTTCGACGTGGCCGCCGTCGCGGCGGTAGAATCCTGTAGCCCGGAAGTGATGGAAGATGAAGCCAACCCGTCGCGCATCACCTGTACCGGCGGTTCCGGCACGGGCGACAAAGGCAACTACGCCGCGACCTCAAAAATCCACGGCATGAAGCTTGGCCCGATCGACATGGAGCTGTACGCCAACTACGGCTTTGACTCCAAGGCGGTGGAGAGCGACGAGCGTCTGAACGCCTGGCAGGGCGGCGTAGTGTTGAGCCACACCAACGACAGCGGCGTGAACAAGGTGATCGCCCGCTACTCCGATAACGCGGACAACAGCGTGTTCAACAAAACCGAGGATCTGACCACGGTCTACGCCAGCTTCGAAGGGCTGTACAAATTCACCCAGGCCACGCAGGTGGAGTACATCCTCGCCTTCCACGACTACGACAACAGCCGCGATAAGACCGACAACCGCAAAAACTACAACGCCATCGTGCGACCAATGCACTGGTGGAACGACGTTCACTCCACCTGGCTGGAAGCGGGCTGGCAGCACGTGGATTACGACAACGGCGGCGACAACAAGGGCTGGAAGCTGACCCTGTCGCAGAACATGTCTATCGCCATGGGGCCGGAGTTCCGCCCGATGCTGCGCTTCTACGTGACCGGCGGCAAGGTGGATAACGAACGCACCGCGCGCGTGAACAACACCAAAGACGAAACGCTCGACGACTTCAACGTCGGCGCGATGTGGGAGGCGTGGTTCTAGGCAAGGTAGAAGCAAAACGGCAACGCAAGTTGCCGTTTTTAGTGTTTGCTCCCTCTCCCCGTGGGTGTACGGTCCGGGGTGAGGGCATCAGGCCGCACGCAAGCATGCTATGCTGTTGACCGAATTAACGACAACATCGCAGGGGAGAAAATGGGTTCCACACGTAAAGGGATGCTAAACGTCCTGATCGCCGCCGTTTTATGGGGCAGTTCCGGCGTTTGCGCGCAGTACATCATGGAGAAAAGCCACATTTCTTCGCCTTACCTGACCATGGTTCGCCTGCTGTTTACCGGCGTGATCCTGCTGACGCTCTCCTTCGTTCACGGCGATAAGATTTTCTCGGTCATCAAACATCGCAAAGACGCCCTCAGCCTGCTGATTTTCTCGCTGGTCGGCGCGCTCACCGTGCAGCTCACCTTCCTGCTGACGATTGAGAAATCCAACGCAGCCACCGCTACCGTGCTGCAGTTTCTCTCGCCGACCATTATCGTGGCCTGGTTCGCCCTGGCGCGGAAAAAGCGCCCCGGCGTGTTTGTGCTGTCGGCCATCATGACGTCGCTTGTCGGTACGTTTCTGCTGGTCACCCACGGCGACCCAACCTCGCTCTCCATCTCGCCTGCCGCGCTGTTCTTCGGCATCGCATCGGCGTTTGCCGCCGCGTTTTACACCACCTATCCGTCAACGCTGATCGCCCGCTACGGCACGCTGCCGATTGTCGGCTGGAGCATGTTGATTGCTGGGTTAATGCTGACGCCGTTCTACGCCGGACGCGGGACCACCTTTGTGATTGACGGCAGCCTGCTGCTGGCGTTTTTCTACCTGGTGGTGATTGGCACGGCGCTGACGTTCAGCCTGTATCTGAAAGGCGCGCAGATGATCGGCGGGCCGAAGGCGAGCATTCTGAGCTGCGCCGAACCCTTGAGCAGCGCGCTGCTGTCGGTGGTGTTGCTGGGGGTGGCGTTTACCCTGCCGGACTGGCTGGGCACGCTATTGATTGTGTCGTCGGTGGTGCTGATTTCGATGGATTCGAGAAGACGGGTTCAGACATCGGCGTAGCCTGATGCCCTCACCCTAACCCTCTCCCCACAGGGGAGAGGGGACGGCTCGGTGCTGTCTTTTCACCCTCGCCCCTTTGGGGAGAGGGCCGGGGTGAGGGGGGAAATTGACTTACTTTGCTTTAACCTTCCCCGCCACCAGCAGCGCCGTCAGCAGCATCAGCGTACCGGAGATCACCAGCGGTGACGTCAGCCCAAGGTGGTCGAGCGCCACGCCGCCAATGGCCGCGCCGCAGGTGTTCGCCAGCTGGATCACCGCCACCTGAATCGACCCGGCTTTTTCCGCCTGATCGGCAAGCGAGCGGGTGATCCACGTCGACCAGCCCACCGGCACCAGCGCAAAGGCAAAGCCCCAGATAATCGCGATGGCAGAGGCCACCCACTTATCGCTGCCCCACAGCACCAGCACCGCCGCGCTCGCCGCCAGCACCAGCGGCGCACCCGCCAGCGCCACCTTCAGGGAGCGTTTCAGGAACTGGGAAGACAGCGAGGTACCGACAAAACTTGCGATACCAAAGCTCAGCAGCACCAGCGTCAGGCCGTCCACGTCAAAGCCCGCCATGGTCATAAACACCGGGCGGATATAGGTAAAGAAGGCAAACTGCCCGGCAAAGGACATAAAGATGGCGGTCATCCCCGCCAGCACGCCGGGGCGCTTCAGCAGCGCGAACATGTTCTGTTTGTGGTGCGCCGCTTCGCCCGGCAGGGACGGCAGCGCCTTCCACACCCAAATGATGCAGAGCAGGCCCATCACCGCCGCCGCGTTAAAGACGTTACGCCAGCCGATAATCCCGCCGAGGAAGCTGCCGAGCGGCGCGGCAATCACCAGCGCGATAGAGACCGCACCGAAGATAACGGAAAGCGCTTTTGGCACCGTCCGTGCGGGCACCAGGCGCATGGTCAGCGAGGCCGACATCGCCCAGAAACCGCCGAGCCCCAGCCCCAGGCAGGCGCGCCCCAGCAGCAGCAGGGTGAAGCTTTCCGCGAAGGAGACCAGCACGCAGGAGAGCGTCAGCAGCACGCTGAACAGGATGACCACCTTGCGACGGTCGATGGTGCCAATCACCTGGGTGATAAACAGGCTGGCGAACATCGCCACGAAGGCGGTAACGGTGACGGACTGCCCCGCCACGCCCTCGGAAATGCCCAAATCCTGCGCCATCGGCGTCAGCAGGCTCACCGGCAGAAACTCAACGGTAATCAGGCAGGCGACGCAGAACGCCACGGCGAAAACGGCCGACCAGTTGGGGCGAGAAACCTCTTTGGTCTGCGGTCTGGTCGTGGGCTGGATATGTTCTGTCATGGCGTCACCTGAAGATAAAAACGTGCGGAAAAGTCGCGCAGTTTATCATCAAAAGTGTGACGGATTTAACGATTTGACAACTTTTGTCGTTTTTACAGGGGATCAGTGCAGGTAAAACACGCCCTCTTCCGGCAGGAAGAGCTGGTTATAGCGAAGCTGGAAAGCGTTTAGCTCCTGCGGATCGGGCTCCATCTCGCGCATGAAGCCAAGCGCCAGACGAATTTGCGCATCGGTAATGGGTGCGGCAAGGCGGGCTTTACGCAGCATGCGGTGCCAGGCGTGCAGGTTCTCCTCGCTGCCGTCGACGATGCAAACCTGCCAGATCAGCAGCACCTGCGCCGCGTTTTGCAGATGCGCCTCGTCGGGTCGCTCAAGGTAGCGGATAAACTCATTGCCGGGCGTTTTACCGAACTGGTCGATCATCGACTCGACCGGCATCGGGGTGATCCCCAGACGCTCGCTCAAACGTTTGATGGCGCGGCGGGAATCTGAGGTCAGGACGCGAAATCCCACCACAAACACCACGGCAAGCGTTGCCAGCATTATCCAGACCATGCGTTCTCCTATGAATTGCCGCTCATCATAGCGGGAAACGCAGGGCGTCAACAGCGACAGGCATAAAAAAGCCCGGCATCACACACCGGGCAAAGAAGTTACCTGCACACTCAGGCTGTTTTTAATTTCTGCACGCGATTTTCACGGCGAATTTTACGTTCTTCCAGCACCGCTACCATCGCCATCAGGACGATACAGCCGATGGCTGCCGCATCCAGCGCCGCGAAGGTGCCCGCCCAGCCGGTGAGGCCGAAAATTGGCGTGCCGTCGGCGATCATCCCCAGACCCAGCTTGGCGAAGCTGTCGCCGATCAGGTAGGCGAAGGTGCCTTTAATCCCATCGGCGGCGCCGATCGCTTTTTTCGGTACGAAGCCGACTGCCGCCACGCCGATCAGCAGCTGAGGACCAAACACCAGGAAGCCGAGCGCGAACAGGGACGCCAGGTAAATGTACTGGTTACTGGCGTGCTGGTAGACGCCGAGCGTGGCGATAATCAGCGCCAGCGCGACGCAGGCCACCAGCGCGCGACGACCGTTGGCGAGATCCGAGAGCCAGCCCCACAGCAGGGTGCCGACCAGGGCGCCCACTTCGAACAGGGTAAAGCCCTGAATCGCCACTTCTTTAGAGAGCTTCAGCTCCTGGAAGGCATACACGGTCGACCACTGGTCGATGCCAATACGCACCACGTACAGGAAGATGTTTGAGAAGCACAGCAGCCAGATCACTTTGTTTTTCAGCACGTACTCAACAAAGATCTGCCATTTGGACATCTCGTTTTCTTCGGTCTCTTTGTCCTCTTCGCTGATCTCCTCGCCGAACAGCTCTTCGGCTTTGCCGAGGCCGTAAGATTCCGGGGAGTCGCTGCCGTAGCGCAGGCCGATAAAGCCGACAATCAGGGCGATAATCGACGGGAAGATAAACATGCCGATCACGTGGCCGTCGAACAGGTAGTTTGCGCCAAACAGCGCTACGCCAGCCGCCCCCGCCCCGCCGAGGTTGTGGGAGATGTTCCACATGCCGAGGTACGAACCACGCTTGCGGCGCGGGGTCCATTTGGTGATGGTGGAATAGCTGCACGACCCGCCGGTACTCTGGAAGAAGCCGCTCAGGGCGTAGAAGGCGATCATCATGAACAGGCTGACGGAGCCCGCGCCCATGCTGGCGCTGAAGCCGAGCATACAGATGGCGGAGAGGATCAGCATAAACGGCAGGAACTGCTTGGTGTTTTTGCCGTCCGCGTAGTAGGAAACGACGGTTTTACCCACGCCGTAGGTGATGGAGAAGCCCAGGCCAATCATCCCCAGCTGCGTCATGCTCAGCCCGTAGGTTGAGATCATGTCGTTCTGCGCGATGTTAAAGTTTTTGCGGATCAGGTACATGGTCAGGTAGCCGATGAAGACCACCAGATAGGACTGCATGAACGGTTTGAACCACATCTTGCGCCGCACGTCGAGCGGCAGAT
Source organism: Enterobacter cloacae complex sp. ESBL7 (assembly GCF_041679625.1). Taxonomy (NCBI): domain Bacteria; kingdom Pseudomonadati; phylum Pseudomonadota; class Gammaproteobacteria; order Enterobacterales; family Enterobacteriaceae; genus Enterobacter; species Enterobacter cloacae complex sp. ESBL7. Next base: position 77,965 of record NZ_JBGORN010000012.1, on the reverse strand, counting down.
CCAGGGTCGGCTTGCGCACCTGGTTGAGGAAGGCCAGCATGGTTTGCTCCTGAGCTGATTTTTACCTGCGAATGGCAGGCATTGTAAAAATCAGCCGGGAGAGATGCCTGAGACAGCGTCCAGGTAAAACCGGGAAAATTTCCTGGTTTTGCGCCACTCGGGGCGAAAAGGTGAGACGCATCACGCTTCGCTCACCTCGCGCGGCGCCTGCGCATGCAGGAAGGGCAGCAGCAGCAGCGCGGAAATCCCCGCCGCGATGGCGATCACCGCAAAGAATCCGCTCCAGTGCCAGACGTCGATCACCCGCGCCAGCGGCCAGCCGGAGAGCGATGCGCCGAGGTAGGCAAACAGCCCGACAAAGCCCGTCGCCGCGCCTGCCGCCTCTTTGTGGGAACACTCTGCCGCCGCCATGCCGATCAGCATCTGCGGGCCAAACACGAAGAAGCCGGTGGTGAAGAAGCACGCCGCCTGCATCACGTAGCTGGCGAACGGCATCAGCCACAGCGAGCCGACGGAGAGCAAAATCCCGGCGGCGAAAATCAGGTTCATCGGGCCACGGTTGCCGTTGAACAGCTTGTCCGAGCCCCAGCCCGCCACCAGCGCGCCGATAAACCCGCCCAGTTCGAACATCGTCACCGCCGAGTTGGCGGTCACCAGATCCACGCCGAGCGTCTCGGACATGTACAGGTTGCCCCAGTCGTTGATCGCCGCGCGCACCACGTAGACCAGCACGTAGCAGAGCGACAGCAGCCAGATGTAAGGGTTTTTCAGCACGTACTTGGTGAGGATCTCCCTGCGGGTCAGCCCCGCGCCCTCCTGCTGCTGGGCAATCTCCATTTCGTCGTGCCGCCAGTCGCCCACCGCAGGCAGGCCGACGGTTTGCGGCCGGTCGCGCAGGCGCCAGCAGAGAAACAGCCCGGCAATTATCGCCAGGCCACCGGCAATCATCATCCCCGCGCGCCAGCCGTAGTGCAGCGCCGCCGCCCCCACCACCATCGGGATCAGCGCCCCGCCGACGTTATGCGCGGTGTTCCAGATTGCCCACCAGCCGCCGCGTTCGTTGCGCGAATACCAGGCGGTGAGCAGGCGGGCGCAGACCGGCGCGCCCCAGCCCTGGAAAAAGGCGTTCAGCGCCCACAGCAGGGCAAAGGCCCAAAGCGACGTCGAGAAGCCAAACAGAATGTTCACCACCCCGGTGGCGATCAGCCCAACGCCCATGAAATAGCGCGCGTTGGAGCGGTCGCTGACGATGCCGGAGACGAACTTCGACAGGCCGTAGGTGATGTAAAACAGCGTCGCCAGCAGGCCGATATCGGTGCGCGTCATCACGCCGCTGGCGAGGATTTCCGGCGCGGCGGCGTTGAAGCTTTTGCGGGTGAAGTAGAACAGCGCGTAGCCGAGCCAGATGGTCATCAGGATATGGCGACGCCAGTAGCGGTAGCGGGCGTCGATTTCCGCTTTATCGCCAATCGGCGCGGCGCTGGCAGGGGTTTTAAACATGGTAACTCCGTAGCGGCAGGCTGACGCTGACGCGCGTCCCGTGGGTGCAGGAGAGGTTCAGCGTGCCGCCCAGCGCCTTCACGCGCTCGCGCATGCCCGCCAGGCCAAAGCCCTGCTGGCCGGAACCCGGCGGCAGTCCGCAGCCGTCGTCTTCGATTATCAGCTTCAGGCTGTCGTCCTGCTGCCAGCCCTGGATGGTAACCGCGCTGGCGCTGGCGTGCTTGACGATGTTGTTCAGCCCTTCCTGACAGACGCGGAACAGCGTCACGCGCTGGCCTTCGCTGAGCGTAGATTCGTTAATGCGCCAGTCGAGATGGCTGACTATTCCGCGGCTTTCCAGCTCCATCTCGCGCATCAGGGAACGCACCGCCTGCTCCAGCGTAAGGTCGTCAAGCTGGCGCGGGCGCAGCCGTCCTAACAGGCGACGAACGGAGTCATAGACGCCCAGCGAAAGCTGTTCGATATGCGCCCCGCCCTGCTTAACGCCCGCGTTTTCCGCCGCCAGGCGCTGGACAATGCCCGCCTGGGTGCGGATAGCGGTGATGGTCTGGCCGATATCGTCGTGCAGCTCGCGGGCGACCTCCTGCCGCACGCTCTCTTCGGTTTCCAGCAGACGCTCCGCCAGACGGCGGTTGCGCGCCAGCTCGGTTTGCAGGGACTGGTTCAGCTCGCGCAGGCGCTGGATGCCCGCGCCGAGCAGCAGCCCGGTCAGGCTCTGGGCCAGCAGGGAAAGCAGTAAATCAACAGGATGATCGTGCCAGGTCTGGCTGGCGATCAGCGCGATGGCGTTCATCAGCGTGGCGATCAGCGCCCCCTGCCAGCCGTAGTGCCAGGCCAGGGCGATAATCGGCAGCGCCAGACAAAACGGCGTGAAGCGTGAAAGCTCGGCGGGCAGGCCAAGCTGGAGCCACAGGCTCACCACAAACAGCAGCAGATACCAGATGAGGTGCCGGGCGCGCCAGTTCACCGGCTGGGAAACCAGCGCCGGGCCGAGCGGCTGCCAGACGGTGCTGGTGAGGTAGTGCCAGATCACCAGACAGGTTGGCGCCAGCGTCAGGCCGCCGGTGAGGGTCAGCAGCAGGGCGTTGAGCATCTCCTTCTCGCCGACCCACGGAAGCGACTGCAGCAGCGCGGCGGCCATCAGCGCCGCCCCCTGCCGCAGCAGCGTGCGCCAGTCGCGCTGGTGGCGGTAGCGGGAAATGAGGGCAACCGGGAGAAGCGTGAGCAGGCTTCCGGTCATCAATAAGGGCAGGTGCGCGAGGGCAACCTCCTGCGCCAGCCAGACCAGCATCAGCCATTCAGCACCGAGCAAAACGGGCCAGTAGGCGCGCGGACACTGGAGCATTAACCCCAGACGCAGGCCGAAGGGGAACAGCAGCACCGCCAGCTCCGGGCGTTCCACCAGGTGCAGGCTGATGCTCCACAGGCAAAACCAGGCGGCGGAGAAGATAAAAAAGCTGGCGACAACGGCGATCAGCCGTGAAAAAGCGGAACTCATTGCCAGCTGTCAAACATGCGGCGCGCCAGCTCGACGTCGTTGCTGACGTTGAGTTTTTCCATCAGGTTGGCGCGGTGGACGTGCACGGTTTTCGGGGACAGATCCAGCTCGGCGGCAATCTCTTTTACCGACATCCCCTGCGCGAGCTTCTCAGCCACCTGGCGCTCGCGCCGGGTGAGCGGATCCTGACGTCCGGCCGCCAGCTTGATGGCGATATCCGGCGTTAAATAGCAGCCGCCGGTGGAGACGGTTCGCACGGCGGCGATCAGTTCGTCGGGGCTACAGCGCTTGGAGAGAAAGCCGCGCGCGCCCGCGTTGAGGGCCTGCTCGACCAGCGCCGGGCTGTCGTGGACCGACAGCATGATCGTCGCCATCCCTTTCGGCAGCTGGCTTAGCAGCTCCAGCCCGGAGAGATCCGGCATCGAGATGTCGCAGATACAGACCTGCACTCCGCGCCCCGGCAGGCCCGCCAGCGCCTCGCGACCGGAGCCAAACTCGGCCACGACCTGAAAATCCGGTTCGAGGTTTAAAAGCTGGGCAAAGCCGGAGCGGACGATAAGGTGGTCGTCGATGAGAGCGATGGTGGTCATGTGTGTTCCTGCGGTCTGAAAACGCCGGATGGCGCTGCGCTTATCCGGCCTGCAAGCGCGACGCCTGCAGGCCGACCAGGGCGCTTACCTTAAGCGATTTATTCGAAAAACACCGCAATTTTGTTAAACATGGTGGGATCGGACTGGTTGCGCGCCACTTTGGTGACGTCTTCCAGCTTGTCGATCTGCGCCATCATCTGCTCCAGACGCTGGTCGTCGTTGACCAGCAGCCAGATGCGGCTGTGCTCGCTGCCCTGAATCGGCAGACAGAGAATGCCTTCCACGTTAAACGCCCGGCGGGCAAAGAGCCCGCAGACGTGGGTCATGACGCCAGGGTGGTTGCGGACGGTGAGTTCCAGAATGACGTTATCATGTTGTTTCTGCATGGCTTATTCTCCCACCATCTCGGTATTTGCCGCTCCCGGCGGCACCATCGGATACACTTTTTGTTCAGGGTCGATACGCACGTGGATCAGCGCCGGGCCGGGGCGAGAAATCGCGTCCTGCAGCGCCGCGTGGGCATCCTCTTCGGCGTTCAGATCGCAGGTGTGCAGGCCAAAGCCGGCGGCAATCTGCATGAAGTTAATCATCCCCGGGTAGGTCGCGGCAAACACGCCCTGCTTGTAGAACAGGCTCTGCTGCTGGTGCACCAGCCCCAGCGCCTCGTTGTTCATCAGGATGATTTTCACGTCTAACTGGTTTTCGGCCGCGGTCGCCATTTCCTGAATGTTCATCATCAGGCTACCGTCGCCGGAGAAGCAGATGACCTTGCGGTCCGGGTTGGCGAGCGCCGCACCCACGGCTGCGGGCAGGCCGAAGCCCATGGTTCCCAGACCGCCGGAGGTCAGCCACTGGCGCGGTCGGTTCAGCGGATAGGCCTGGGCGGTCCACATTTGATGCTGGCCCACGTCGGTGGTGATAATCGCGCTGTCGTCCACGCAGGCGGCTACGGCGTTGATCAGTCCGTAGTGGCTCAGCGGGTCGCCTTCGGTTGGGATGGCGCCCGGGAACTCGCGCTGCAGATCGGCCACCAGCTGGCGCCAGTCGGCGCGGTCGGCTGCGTCCGTCTGCGGGATCAGCTGCGCCAGCACCTCGGCCACGTCGCCCTGAATCGCCACGTGCGGCTGCTTGATTTTACCCAGCTCGGCGCGGTCGATATCCACGTGAATGATTTTGGCGTTCGGGCAGAACTGCTCGGTTTTGCCGATCGCCCGGTCATCAAAACGCGCGCCCATAACAATCAGCAAATCAGCCTCTTGCAGGATGTAGTTGGTGCTGCGCGCGCCGTGCATACCCAGCATGCCGAGAGAGAGCGGGTGCGCTTTAGGCAGCATGCCCAGCGCCATCAGGGTCATGGTGGTCGGCAGGTTGGCTTTCTCTGCAAACTGGCGGATTTCATCCGCAGCGTTAATCGCTCCGCCGCCCAGATAGAGCACCGGGCGTTTGGCGGCGTTAATCATGGCGGCGGCATCGCGCACGCTCTCAGCGCTGAATTCCGGCGCGGGGGCACGCTCGCCCGGCTCCGGCAGGACGTCGATCTCGATCTCTGCGGTCTGGACATCCTTAGGAATGTCTATCCACACCGGGCCCGGGCGGCCGGACTGCGCAATGCGGAACGCATCGCTGATAACCTGAGGAAGCTCGCTGATGTCGCGAACTAAATAGTTATGTTTGGTGATGGGGATAGAGATGCCGTAGGTGTCCACTTCCTGGAACGCATCGGTGCCGATCATCGAGGACGGTACCTGGCCGGTAATGCAGATCAGCGGAATGGAGTCGAGACGCGCGTCGGCGATGGCGGTCACCAGGTTGGTTGCGCCCGGGCCGCTGCAGGCCATACAGACCGCCGGTTTGCCCTGCGTACGCGCCATGCCCTGAGCAATAAAGCCTGCCCCCTGCTCGTGGCGCGCCAGCACGTGGCGGATCTGCGTGCTTTGGCTTAACGCATCGTACAGCGGCAGTACCGTGCCGCCAGGGATACCCGCAACCGTGGTGATGCCCTGCCGTTCCAGCAGATGAACGATCAGCTGCGCGCCAGTAAAACGCGTCGTGGTGGATGTTGTGCCCGAACTTGCCATGCTCCAGTCCTTTTCTTCTGGGCCGACGTTCCGGGGAGGGTCCTAAACGAAAAACCCCGCCCGGTTTGCGCCGGCGGGGTTTTGGATTCGTGTGTTGATCCAGTCCCTACGGCGCATTGCCGACGACCACCACCACACGCACGACGACCACTGCGGCTGGTTGCGCAGTTTTTAGTAGGGTCGAAGTGAAGATGGATGAAGTCATTGGGGACCTGTGTTTGGAATCATTGATGGAATTTATACAAACACAGGTTTTCGGGCGTGACAATGGAAATATTTTCATCTGCGCAAAAATGCGTCAGGGATCACGTTTCGTTTGTTGGGTGATGAAAACAAAAAACCCCGCCGGAGCGAGGTTTTTATCAGGGTTTGCGGTTGGTCGCCGCAGAACACACTGTGTTACGTCAACGCAAAAAGTATACGCGATCGAAGACGAACGCGCAATTCCGGCACGGATTTTGACGTTTTGAGTATGGATCGCCTTCCTGATTTTGTCCAAAAAATACTGTTCATGCATACAGTGTTTATCTATAATGAGGGTGTTCGCAGTGAGCGAGGGGGCCGCAGTTTTACCGGCGCAAAGAAGTCCTGGCTGAAACGGGTGGTGCCGTCAGTGCCTTAACCCCTGAAGTGAGCACACTGTGTTACGTCAATCCAGGTGCTGGCAACAGGCGGCGGAAAGGTACGCCAGCATCGTGCTCCTTTTAACCAAAAGGAGACGCGTATGAGCGTAGTGGATATGGTGATACTTATCCTCAAACTCATTGTTGCTGTACTGCAACTGCTTGATGCTGTCCTGAAATTCCTTCGGTAATTCAGGTTCAAGTCGCACCTGAGAGGGGCGGGCAACCGCCCCTCTTTAATAACGAGGGAATGCTATGTCGCGTCTGTTAATTGAGCCCGTCACACCGGATGAGCCGGGGTATATCGCCCTGAAGGCTGAAAGTATCGCACTGAATTTCAACATGCTGCGCAGGCTGGAAGAGAACTGGCAGCGCGGCGAGAACCGCTTTAACGCGCCGGGAGAAAAGCTGCTGGGCGCGTTTCTCAACGGCAGGCTGGTCGGCGTATGCGGCCTCAACCGCGATCCGTTCAGCCAGCAGCCGCGCGCCGGGCGTATTCGCCATCTCTACGTTAGCGAGAAGTGCCGCGGGCTGGGCATTGGCAAACAGCTTTTAACCGTGGTAATGGCCGATGCCAGCATCTGGTTTGATTTTCTGAATACCCACGCGCCGGACACCGCGTATGGCTTCTATCGCCAGGCGGGTTTTACGCTGGTCTCGGACGAGCCGCGGGTGACGCACCGCCTTTTTTGTGCCGTGTAACCGGCTGGCAGCATCAGGGTGTGAATGTTACAGTTGAGTGACAATTCATCACCCGATACGCCATGACCACCACCGTTTTCTGCATTTTGCTCTTCGCCGCGCTGCTGCATGCCAGCTGGAACGCCATCGTTAAGGCCGGAACGGACAAGCTCTATTCCGCGATAAGCGTCAGCGGATCCGCCACGCTTATCGCTCTGGTCTTACTGCCGTTTTCCCCACAGCCATCTGCTGCAAGCTGGCCGTTTTTGATCGTCTCCTGCGCCTTACAGGTGGTATACACCGTGCTGGTAGCGAAGACCTATCAGGTCTCCGATATGAGCCAGACCTATCCCCTGATGCGCGGCACCGCCCCGCTGCTGGTGGCGCTGATCGGCGTGCTGGCGCTCGGCGATCGTCTCTCCTGGCTCGCCTGGTCCGGCATCGGGGTAATTTGCCTTTCGATTCTGGCGATGGCGATGCATGGCCGCATGCAGTCACGCAAAGGGATCTGGCTGGCGCTGCTGAACGCCTGCTTCATTGCCGGGTATACGCTGGTGGACGGCACCGGCGTGCGGCTGTCGGACACCGCGCTGGGCTACACGCTGTGGACCTTCTTTATGAACGGCTTCTGCCTGCTGAGCTGGGCGATGGTGGCGCGTCGGCGCGAGGCGTCCGGCTACCTGCGCCTGCACTGGAAAAAGGGGTTACTCGGCGGGGTGGGCACCATGGGCTCTTACGGTCTGGCGCTTTGGGCCATGACGCAGGCACCGCTGGCGGTGGTCGCGGCGCTGCGTGAAACCTCGATTCTTTTCGGGGCGCTGATCGCGTTTGTCCTTTTAAAAGAGAAGGTTGCGGGCCTGCGCATCGCGGCGGCGCTGGGTATTGCTGGCGGCGCCATTCTGCTGCGCCTGGCGTAAATCACTGGCAACATTAGTTGCCGTTCTTGTTTACAAATCCTGCCTTTCCCGGTTTTTTCATTCACCACGACAATGCTTAAATTGTCATCTCTCTGTGGTAGATTCCTCGCGCATTTATGGGAATGCGCAGTCACTTATTCTTCATTTTTCTCTTTTGGCAAAAGTATTCAGCGACATGAAAAAACAAAGGAACGTTAACTTATTGTTGATGCTGGTGTTACTGGTGGCCGTCGGTCAGATGGCGCAAACCATCTACATTCCGGCGATTGCCGACATGGCAAAGGAATTGAACGTCCGCGAGGGCGCGGTGCAGAGCGTGATGGCAGCCTACCTGCTGACCTATGGCGTTTCGCAGCTCTTCTACGGCCCGCTGTCTGACCGCGTCGGGCGTCGCCCGGTGATCCTGGTGGGCATGAGCATTTTCATGGTGGCGACGGTGATTGCCATTACCACGCACAGCCTGACCGTACTGATTGCCGCCAGCGCCCTGCAGGGCGTCGGGACCGGCGTCGGTGGGGTGATGGCGCGAACCTTACCGCGCGATATGTATCAGGGCACCCAGCTCCGTCATGCCAACAGCTTGTTGAATATGGGTATTCTGGTCAGCCCGCTTCTCGCCCCGCTGATTGGCGGCCTGCTGGACACGATGTGGTCCTGGCGCGCCTGCTACGCCTTCCTGCTGGTGCTGTGCGTGATTGTCACCTTCAGCATGGCGCGCTGGATGCCGGAAACGCGCCCGCAGGACGCGCCGCGCACGAAGCTTATCACCAGCTATAAAACGCTGTTCGGCAACGGGTCGTTTACCTGCTACCTGCTGATGCTGATCGGCGGCCTGGCGGGCATTGCGGTGTTTGAAGCCTGCTCCGGCGTGCTGCTGGGCGCGGGTCTGGGCCTGAGCAGCATGGTCGTGAGTATTCTGTTTATTCTGCCGATCCCGGCGGCGTTCTTCGGCGCGTGGTTTGCCGGACGCCCAAATAAACGCTTCTCCACCCTGATGTGGCAGTCGGTGATCAGCTGTCTGCTGGCGGGTCTGATGATGTGGATACCGGGGCTGTTTGGCGTGATGACGGTCTGGACGCTGCTCATCCCGGCAGCGCTGTTCTTCTTCGGCGCGGGGATGCTGTTCCCGCTGGCGACCAGCGGCGCGATGGAGCCGTTCCCGTTTCTCGCAGGCACGGCTGGCGCGCTGGTGGGCGGTTTGCAGAATATCGGCTCCGGCGCGCTGGCCTGGCTCTCGGCCATGATGCCGCAGACCGGGCAGGCTAGTTTGGGCCTGCTGATGACGCTGATGGGGCTGCTGATTTTACTGTGCTGGCTGCCGCTGGCGTCGCGTGTTCCGCATCACGAGCAGCCGGTTTAACCGCATGATGGCCCGGCTTCTCGCCGGGCTTTTCACAAACGGGCTCAATCATCGCCTGCAACAACGGCTCCGGCGCGGGCCGCCAGGCCCCCTCTTCCCCGTCGTAAAACTGGAAATCCGCGTTCAGCGCATACGGGATTTTCGCCTTTTGCAGCTCGCAGGCCATAAAGGTGGAAAACGCCATTTGCGAAGCGGTTGGCGTGAGGTGGTTTGACTCTCCCACGCCCCAGCCCCCGACCCAGCTCACGTGCCCGGTTTTTTGCTGCCAGCGCAGCGCGGTATTGATGCGATTATGGATAGCCGCTTTCTCCGCCGCCGTGCCGGACGTCCACGGATATTTACCGCTATTTTTCAGCGGCCCCCACGGGAAAATATGCCACTCCGCCAGCAGGTAGTTTTGGCTGTGCGCAGGCAGCTTCAGGCTGGATAAATCCTCCGGCGCGGCGCGCAGGCGTGGCGCAATAAAGATCATGCGCTGCGGGTCCATGTCGTGGATCGCTTTAATGGTTTTTTCATACACGCGGTTTAGCGACGCGAGGTTGTGGTTAAGCTTGTCGGCCGGCTCATAAATGAGATCAAAACCCAGCAGCGGATAGCTCTGACCGAAATAGTGCGCCACGGCAATCCACCAGTTAATCGTCTCTTTCTCGTTATCGGCTTTCGGGTCGTTTTTATACTCATCAGCCTGATAAGCGATAATCGGGATCACGCCATACTGCTCGCAGGCTTCCACCAGCTTGCGCAGGTGAATTAGCCGCGCTTCCGTCGGCTCATCGGCGACGCGAATGCGCACGTGGGTAATGCCTTTTGCACGAAAATCGCGTACTACCAGCGGGTCGAACTCGCGTATGCCGCGCTCGGTGCGCGCCCAGTCCACATCCATCCCGACGCCCAGCTGCTGCGCATAACGGGCAGCCGTCAGCGGCGGCTCAGCGGCAATCGCCCAGCCGGAAGAGATCAGTAATGCACAGGCAATAAAAGGCTTTAACACGGTTTACCCTGGATAAATCGAAAGCATTACCTGTATTTAGCACGCTTTTTCACATTTCGTGTAGAGCGAAAGCGTAATAATTCTTCAACCTGCCAGTTCTCTCAGCCAGCCGATAAAGGCGTCTATTTTCGGCCACTGTCGGCCAGAGAGCGTCGAGATATAGTAGTGCTGATGGCATTTCAGGGTCTTTTCACCAAACGGGGCGATAAGCTCGCCCCGTTCGAGCCGTTTCTGCACCAGCCGCTTTCTGCCCATCGCGACGCCGACGTGGTTGATGGCCGCAATAATCGCTAAATCAGAGCGATCGAAACCAATGCCCGACGATGGCGGCATATTCACCGCAAAATGTTGCGCCCAGCTCAGCCACTCATCCGTACCGGAATCGTTGCTCCAGGCCTGACGGTCGTGCAGCAGCGTGCAGTGGCTGAGGTTATCGGGGTTTTTCAGCAGCTCATGCTCGCTGGCATACTGCGGCGAGCAGACGGGCAAAATCTCCTCGTCCATCAGGAAGTGATGAGAGAGGTGGTTTGGCGGCGTATCGTCGAAATAGAGCGCCAGATCGACGCCCGTTCGCTGCATATTAACGTAATCATTGCCGGTCAGGATGGTGAGTGAAATCGACGGATAGCGGCGGGTAAAGTCCCCCAGCATGGGCACCAGCCAGCACTGAGCGATCGACGGCCGGGAGTAGACCGTCAGCGTGCCGGACAGCGCCTGGTTTTTGATGTCCAGGATCTCCTGATTCAGGGTGTCGAGGGACGACTTAAGCGTCCAGTAAACGCGCTTTCCCTCCTGCGTCAGCTCAACTTTACGGTGCGAGCGGACGAACAGCTGTATGCCCAGCTCCTCTTCCAGCAGGTTGATGCGGTGGCTCACCGCGCTGGGGCTGAGCGACAGCTCCTCCGCCGCCAGGGCAAAGGACTCATGCCGGGCGGCCACTTCAAAGGTGTACATTTTCGACAGCTGCCAGCCGTTTAACAGGCGGTTTCTGGCTTCATTCGCATCGGTCATCACAATTCTCGCGCATGGTTTTTGCGCTCAGCATACCGTTCAAGGGTGAATTTATGTGAACCTAATACGAATTAAGTGCGCTTTTTAGACCGCAGTCACTCAGTTGATCCAATCTGGCTCACCTGAACGCCAATTTATATCGTTTGTCAGCCCACGCCGTTTTTTCGTCCAATACCCACAGATGACATAAGGGTGAGGTGAGATATGGGATCTCAGGTCTGGGTTGTGGCAACGCTGCTGGTCAGCATTGTGTTGATTGTTTTAACCATCGTTAAGCTGAAGTTTCACCCGTTCCTCGCGCTGCTGCTGGCGAGCTTTTTCGTCGGCGCGATGATGGGGATGAGCCCGCTGGATATGGTGAACGCCATCGAGAGCGGAATTGGCGGCACGCTGGGCTTCCTGGCGGCGGTGATTGGTCTGGGCACCATTCTCGGCAAGATGATGGAAGTCTCCGGCGCGGCCGAGCGCATCGGGATTGCACTGCAGCGCTGCCGCTGGCTGTCGGCGGACGTGATTATGGTGCTGGTAGGCCTTATCTGCGGCATTACGCTGTTTGTGGAAGTGGGCGTGGTACTGCTGATCCCGCTGGCGTTTTCCATCGCCAAAAAGACCAACACGTCGCTGCTCAAGCTGGCCATTCCGCTCTGTACCGCGCTGATGGCGGTGCACTGCGTGGTGCCGCCGCATCCGGCCGCGCTGTTTGTGACCAATAAATTAGGCGCGGACGTCGGAACGGTCATTGTCTACGGTTTGATGGTGGGCCTGATGGCCTCGCTGGTCGGCGGCCCGCTGTTCCTGAAACTGCTCGGCAATCGTCTGCCGTTTAAACCGGTTCCGGCGGAATTTTCAGACCTGAAGGTGCGGGAAGAGCACACCCTGCCGTCGCTGGGCGCCACGCTGTTCACGGTGCTGCTGCCGATTGCCCTGATGCTGGTGAAAACCATTGCCGAGCTGAATATGGCAAAAGAAGGCACGCTGTATACGCTGCTGGAGTTTATCGGCAACCCGATCACCGCCATGTTTATCGCCGTGTTTGTCGCCTACTACCTGCTGGGGATCCGCCAGCATATGGGCATGGGCACGATGCTGACGCACACCGAGCACGGCTTCGGCTCTATCGCCAACATTTTGCTGATTATCGGCGCGGGCGGCGCGTTTAACGCCATCCTGAAAACCAGCGGGCTGGCGGATTCGCTGGCGCATATTCTCTCGAACCTGCACATGCACCCTATCCTGCTCGCCTGGCTGGTGGCGCTGGTGCTGCATGCCGCCGTAGGCTCCGCGACGGTGGCGATGATGGGCGCCACGGCGATCGTCGCGCCGATGCTGCCGCTCTATCCAAACGTGAGCCCGGAAATCATCACCATTGCCATCGGTTCCGGCGCCATTGGCTGCACGATCGTGACCGATTCCCTCTTCTGGCTGGTGAAGCAATACTGCGGCGCGACCCTGAATGAGACCTTCAAATACTATACGACGGCGACGTTTATCGCCTCGGTGCTTGCACTTGGCGGCACATTCCTGCTTTCCTTCATTATCTGAGCGCGAAGAGACGTATTATGGAAAACGCAACTATCACTACTTTAACCGCACAGTTTCCTCTGGTTGAGGATCTGATCGCCCTGAAAGAAACTACCTGGCTTAACCCGCGCACCACGACGCTTGCAGAAGGGTTGCCCTATGTCGGGCTGACCAAAGCCGACGTGGACGACGCGCACGCGCGCCTCAACCGCTTCGCGCCGTATCTGGCGAAAGCCTTCCCGGAAACGGCGGCAACGGGCGGGATTATCGAATCCGAACTGGTCGCGATCCCGGCGATGCAAAAGCGGCTGGAGAGAGAATCTGGTAAGCCTATTCCCGGCACGCTGCTGCTGAAAAAAGACAGCCATCTGCCGATTTCCGGCTCGATTAAAGCGCGCGGCGGCATCTATGAGGTGCTGACCCATGCGGAAAAACTGGCGCTGGAAGCCGGGTTGCTGAGCGTTGAAGACGACTACAGCATTCTGCTGGAGCCACGCTTTAAGGACTTCTTCAGCCAGTACAGCATTGCGGTAGGCTCAACCGGCAACCTCGGGATGTCTATCGGCATTATGAGCGCACGCATCGGCTTTAAGGTGACGGTGCATATGTCCGCCGACGCCCGCGAGTGGAAGAAAGCCAAACTGCGCAGCCACGGCGTCATCGTCGTGGAATATGAGCAGGATTACGGCGTGGCGGTGGAGCAGGGACGAAAAGCGGCGGAAAGCGATCCGAACTGTTTCTTCATTGACGATGAAAACTCCCGCACCCTTTTCCTGGGCTACGCCGTTGCAGGTGAGCGCCTTAAGGCGCAGTTTGCCGAACAGGGCCGCGTGGTGGATGCGGACCATCCTCTGTACGTTTACCTGCCGTGCGGCGTTGGCGGCGGCCCTGGCGGCGTGGCGTTTGGCCTGAAGCTGGCCTTTGGCGATAACGTCCACTGCTTCTTCGCGGAGCCAACGCACTCCCCGTGCATGCTGCTCGGCGTCTATACCGGCCTGCACGATGAGATCGCGGTGCAGGACCTGGGCATTGATAACGTGACGGCGGCGGACGGTCTGGCGGTAGGACGCGCCTCCGGCTTCGTGGGCCGTGCGATGGAGCGCCTGCTCGACGGGTTCTACACCCTTTCCGACCAGAGCATGTACGACATGCTCGGCTGGCTGGCGCAGGAGGAAGGGATCCGCCTGGAGCCGTCGGCGCTGGCGGGGATGGCCGGGCCGGTGCGCGTTCATTCGCATACCAACGTTACCCATCTGGTGTGGGCGACCGGCGGCGGGATGGTGCCGGAAGACGAGATGGCGAAGTATCTGGCGAAAGGGAAGTAATTATGCCGGGTGGCGGCTGCGCCTTACCCGGCCTACAACTGCAAAATTTGTTGAATGTGGGTGACCGCAAACAACAATGACAACGAGAGAACAGCGAGCGCGATCAGGAACTTATCGCGCACCGCTTTCGGCTGCACAAAATCGTTCTGCGCCACGTCCATCAGGTTACGGCTGCGGGTATAGCGCCATAAAATAATGGCCACCAGCGCCAGCACGACAATAGAAACCCAGAATGGCACCCCCGTGCGGTGCCAGTTGTGCTTAATCGCCAGGGCAATCAGCGCGCCATACCCCAGCAGCGTGCGCAGCCAGGCGAGTGACGTCCGCTCCGGCTGCAGGCCGGGGTCCGCTTCGCGCCGCGCTTTGCGGCTATCCGCCATAGAACACCAGCACCATTACCACGCCCGCCACCGTCAGCAGAATCGTGCTGATAATCAGCAGCCCGCGCGTATAGGGCAGATCCTGCTTCAGACGCATCGCCTTCTCATTGCGCAGCCAGCGCAGGTAGCCGTAAATCGCCAGCACGCCCGCAAACAGGCACAGCAGCAGCGCCAGCACTTCACGGATCAGCGGCGTGGCGAAATCGGGCGCGAGCTGATCGAGACCGACCCCTGCGGCAAGAAAGCCCAGCGCGGTGCGGATCCACGCTAAAAAAGTGCGTTCATTGGCCAGAGAAAAGCGGTAGTCCGGCGCTTCGCCGAGGCGGGAAATTTTCATGAAGGTTCCTTGTCGTGCTCCAGGCAGGCTTCAGCATAGCGTAAATCGACAAGGACAAGGAGACCGGCATCGGGCGATGCCGGTCAGGACGATTAGTGCAGCGCTGGCCAGAAGTCCTTATTGGCCTCGATCAGGTCATCCAGAATCGCTTTCGCGACGGACGCGCTCGGCACGGTTTTCGACAGGGTGATCGCCTGCCAGAGTTTCTGGTACGAGCGCTGCTCCCAGGCATCCACCACCAGTTTTTCCACCGCCACCTGCTGGCTCATCAGCCCTTTCTGGAAGTGTGGAATATCGCCCACCGTAAGCGGCTCTGGGCCGTTATGGCCTACCAGGCAAGGGATCTCCACCATCGCGTCGGCATCAAAGTTATGGATGGCCCCGTTGTTAGGCACAATCAGCAGCATCCGCTCCTGGGTGTTGAAGGCAATCGCCGTCGCCAGATCGACGATGTACGACGCATGTTCGTCGATTTCCAGCTCACCGGCGGCGGAGTGACCGGCTTCAATAATCGCCCGGCAGGCGCTGAACACGTGCTTTTCACGGTGATCCATGACCTCATTGGCGCGGGTGCGTTCCGGGTTGGAGTGCGCGACCACGTAGTCCGGGAACAGATAATACTTCAGGTAGGTGTTCGGCATGGTATCAGGATCCAGCGCCTGTACGTCTCTGGCTTTGGCAAAGGTATCGTTCCAGCTCGCTTCGGTATGCGCATCTTCCGAAGGCGGAACATAGCCGTTTTTCGCCACGTATTCGCGCAGTTTCGGCATCAGATCGTTGCCGTTGAGATCTTCAATCGACGTCCACCAGCCGAAGTGGTTCAGGCCGTAGTAGCGCACGCGCATCTCTTTGCGGTTTTTCAGGCCGACAATCTGCGCCATGCGCCCTTCAATGCCGATCGGCATATCGCAGATGTTGAGGATTTTGGCGTTCGGACGCAGGCGACGCGTGGCTTCCGCGACAATCGCCGCCGGGTTGGAATAGTTCAGCATCCACGCGTTCGGGGAGTACTGCTGCATATAATCCACCAGCTCCAGCACGCCGCCGATAGAGCGCATACCGTAGGAGATGCCGCCCGGTCCGCAGGTTTCCTGGCCCAGCACGCCATGGCGCAGCGGAATTTTTTCATCTTTTTCACGCATCGGGTATTTGCCCACGCGGATATGCGCCATCACAAAATCCACATCGGTAAACGCCGCTTTAGGGTCGGTGGTGTAGCTGAATTCAATCTCCGGCGCCTGCTCCCTGAGGATGATTTTGCACGCTTCGGCGATGGTTTCCTGACGTGCGCCGTCGTTGTCATAGAACTTCAGCGCGCGCAGCGGGAAACGGTCGCGGTTGGCTAACAGCATCAGGACGATACCAGGCGTAAAGGTACTGCCGCCGCCTGCAATAACAACTGAGAATTTTTTCATGATATAGCCTCTGTCAGGGTGGTTTGTTCATTCGTTAAAGGGGTTTTCATCAGCGATTCCAGCTGGTCGCGCACCTGAGGAACGTGCAGGCCGACAATCACCTGAATGCCGTTGCCGCGTCGCACCACGCCGTGGGCGCCGAGGGCTTTGAAGACGTCATCGCTTTGGGTTTTCGCCATATCCACCAGCGCAATGCGCAAGCGGGTGGCGCAGTTGTTGATGCTTTCGATGTTGGCCGCGCCGCCGAGCGCCTGCAGGAATCCGGCGGCCTGCCCTACCTGCTGGCTGGCCGCCGCCGGGGCGGTGGTTTGCCCGCGCGCCGCCTTATAGTCGGCCTTGCTGTAGAGTTTGATTTCGCTCTCTTCCCGGCCCGGCGTTTTCAGGTTCAGACGTTCGATCAGCGTTTTGAAGACCACGAAGTAAATCCCGGTGAAGCAGACGCCAATGCCGATCTGGGTGAATACCGTCGAGGCGTGGTTGTGGAACATTGGGATCCAGTTTTGCGGCAGGAACTGGTCCAGCAGGCCGCCGCCCATGTTCCCCACGACGCCAAAGGCGTACATCACCGTTGCCATGGTGGCCGCCAGCACGGCGTGCACGGCAAACAGCAGCGGCGAGATAAACAGGAAGGTGAACTCAAGCGGTTCAGTGATGCCCACCAACACGGCGGTGAGCGTGGCCGGGACCAGCAGCCCCGCCACCTTGACGCGGTTTTCCGGCGACGCGGTATACCAGATCGCCAACGCAATCCCGATCGAGCCAAATACTTTTGAGTTGCCGTGCAGCGCGAATCCGCCTTCCGGGAAGAGGGTTTTCAGCGGCAGGGTGCTCTGGCTGAATTCCTGCAGGTGCTGTGCCCAGTAGACCTGAATGCCGCCTTCCACCGCCGCCGGGCCGAAGATGAACGGACCGTAGACGAAGTGGTGCAATCCGGTTGGGATCAGAATGCGTTCCAGGAAGGTATACACCCACACGCCCAGCGCACCGGCGGAGCGCAGGAACGCCTGCAGGGACTCGATGCCCATCTGCACTTTCGGCCAGCCCAGCAGCGTCAGCCATGCGCAGGGGATCATGACGAAGAACGCGAGGATAACGACAAACGAGCTGCCCTGGAAAATCCCCAGAAACACCGGCAGCGGCTTGTCGAAGTAGCGGTTGTGGATGGCGGTGACGATGCCTGAGATCACAATGGCACCGATGATGCTGGTATCGAGCGTTTTGATACCGGCAATCATCGCCAGCCCGCTTCCCGCCGTCGGTTCTGCGGAGAAGTCGACGCCAAAGAAGTGGCCCCAGGTCATCCCCATCGCGTTAATGAAGTAGTTCCAGGTCAGGAAGCTAATCAGCACCGCAAGACAGGCGCGGCCCTGCGCCTGCTTCGCCAGGCCAATCGGTAAGCCAACGGCAAAAATCAGCGGCATATTGCGAAACACCGCCCAGCCGCCCTCTTCAATGATGTGGACAATCTGCGCGAAAAGATGATCGGGGGCGGTTAAGGCTTCGCCGACAAACAGCGGGTTGCGAAGCATGATAGCGATTCCCACCACGATCCCGGCGAACGGAAACAGCAACACCGGGGTAAACATGGCACCGCCAAAACGTTGTATTTGACTGAGCATTTTTAAATCCTCATGAAACAACCTGTAGGGGTAGAGGCCTTTATGGTTTTTTGCTGGCCTGAGGTGAGCATAAGAAGTTACTGATGCGCGAACATGGCGTGCCGCTGCGATTCGTGATCGCATTCATGGTTTTATTTTGACCAATCAGGTCTACTTTTTGCGGTAAATATGGACATGTCAGAACGCAATCCACGTCCTGATAACGGCAGAGAGGTCTACTGGTGATCTACAAATCCATTGCTGACAGATTGCGGCTGCGGCTGAATTCGTCGGACTACAACGTCGGCAGCCCGCTGCCCGGCGAAAAAGCGCTGGCGCAGGAGTTCGGCGTGGCGCGAATGACCATCCGCAAGGCGCTGGATCTGCTGGTGAGCTGGGGGCTGGTTGAGCGTCGACACGGCAGCGGAACCTTTGTCTCACGCAAAGATGTTCACCACGAAACCACCAACCTGACCGGGCTGGTGGAGGTGCTGCGTCAGCAGGGAAAAGAGGTGCAGAGTAAGGTCTTACAGTTTGAAGTGATGCCCGCCCCGCCTGCCATCGCCAGCCAGCTGCGGATTCAGGTAGATGAGCGGATCTACTTTTCCCGACGGGTGCGCTACGTGGACGGGAAGCCGCTGATGCTGGAGGACAGCTTTATGCCGGTGAAGCTGTTCCGCAATCTGTCGCTGGCGCATCTTGAGGGGTCTAAGTTTGATTACATCGAGAAGGAGTGCGGGATCACCATCAGCGGCAACTACGAGAGCCTGACGCCGGTGCTGGCAGATAAAACGCTGGCCGGTTATATGAACCTGCCGGAACAGACGCCGCTGCTGCGAATTACCTCTCTCTCCTACAGCGACAGCGGCGAGTTCCTCAATTATTCCGTGATGTTCCGAAATACCAGTGATTACCAGGTGGACTACCATCTGCGGCGCATCCACCCGGATGACCTGCTAGCTCATCCCCCAGAACAGCACCGCCAGTAGCTGCGGGGTGATGATGCGCAGGAACATCACCAGCGGATAGACGGTGGCATAGGAGAGCGCGGCCGCACCGCTGGTGGCGTGCAGGTTGTTGGCAAAAGCCAGCGCGGGCGGATCGGTCATGGAGCCCGCCAGCATCCCGCACAGCGTCAGGTAGTTCATTTTGGCGAACATCCGCGCCAGTATTCCCACCGTCAACAGCGGGATCGCCGTGATAAAGATGCCGTAGCCTACCCAGCTCATCCCTTCGCCCTTGACCAGGGTATCGACAAAATCACCGCCGGATTTCAGGCCGACCACCGCCAGGAACAGCACGATGCCCAGCTCGCGCAGCGCCAGGTTGGCGCTCGGCGGCATAAACCAGTAGAGCTTGCCGATACAGCCGATACGCCCGAGGATCAGCGCCATAATCAGCGGCCCGCCCGCCAGGCCCAGCTTGAGCGCCACCGGGAAGCCCGGCACGTACACAGGAATAGAACCGAGCAGCACGCCGAGCCCGATACCGATAAACACCGGCAGCATCTGCACCTGCTGCAGTTTTTGCTGGGCGTTACCCACCATATCCGCCACGGCGTCGATGGACGACGGGCGCCCGACCAGGTTGAGGATATCCCCGAACTGCAGGCTGGCCTCCGGGCTGGCGACCAGTTCAACACCCGCACGGTTAAGGCGAGAGATCACCACGTCATAGCGCTCTTTTACCTGCAGATCGCGTATTTTCTTGCCAAGAACGTGTTCGTTAGTCACCACAACGCGTTCCACGCGCATATCGGTGCCGCGGGTTGAGAGTGAAGTATCCACTTCTTGGCCAATCACCAGCCGCGCGTTGTTTAAATCCCCGGGCTGCCCGACCAGGTGCAGCAGATCGCCCTGCCGAATGACGGTGCCGGGCGCGGGCACCATCAGCATATCGTCACGCTTGAGGCGGGAGCAGATGATATTGGCGCTGTTGAGGATCGGCACGGCCTGAATCGCCATATTGTTCAGGTTGGGGTTATCGACCCGAATGTTGATGGTTTTAATTGGCATATGGCCGTTGGTGAGCGTGGTTTCGTGGTCCTTCGCCTCTTTGTCGACGTTAATGCGAAACAGGACGCGTACCAGCCACATGGAAAGCAGAATGCCGCAAATCCCAAACGGGTAGGCCATGGCGTAGCTCATCCCCATCTGGTCGACGATGCCGGGTTCGATACCCAAATCGCGCAGGATTTGCTGCCCGGCGCCGAGCGCAGGCGTGTTGGTAACCGCCCCGGAGAAAATGCCCAGCACCACGGGGAGCGGGATATCGAAGATTTTGTGCAGAATTGCGGTGACCAGCCCGCCCATCACCACTATGCCGAGGGCAAACAGGTTGAGCCGTAATCCGGAGACCCGAAGTGAGGCGAAAAAGCCCGGTCCCACCTGAATACCGATGGTATAAACGAAGAGGATCAGGCCGAACTCCTGAGTGAAGTGGAGCATTTCGGCGCTGAGGACCAGCCCGAGCTTGTCGGCGAAGTGCCCGACAAAAATGCCGCCAAACAGCACCCCGCCTATCCCAAACCCGACGCCACGGATTTTGATATTCCCTATCCACAGGCCAACAACAGCGACCAGGGCCAACACGCTTACGGTTAACGCGATATCACTCATGATCCACTTCCTGTGCATAACCTTAGTTATGCTAAGGATTCTCTCAGAGCCGGATGCGATTGTATGGGCGATGGCGCACAAAAAAGCCCTGCCGGGGCAGGGCTTTATCTTTTCACCCTCTCCCTGTAGGAGAGGGCCGGGGTGATGGCATCAGCCCGCACGCTATTAGCTATTCAACGCAGGCCGCTCGCTAATGGCGATACGCTGCGGCGCGATGGCTTCCGGCACGTTGCGTATCAGGTCGATATGCAGCAGACCGTTGGTAAACGTTGCGCCGGACACTTCCATATGGTCTGCCAGGGTAAAGCTCAGGCTAAACGGCTGATTAACCAGCCCCTGATGCAGCCATTTGGTCTCGGTCTCTTGTTTTTCCGGCGTACCTTTCACGGTCAGGCGAGTGCCTTCAAGCTGGATGTCCAGATCGTCCTGGCGGAAACCGGCAAGCGCAAGGGTGATGCGATAGTGGTTATCGTCGCTTTTTTCGATGTTGTACGGCGGAAACGTCTGTTGCTCGGTGGTGCTTTGCAGGGCGTTAGCCAGTTTGTCAAAACCAATCCACTGACGCAGCAGAGGGGATAAATCATAGTTACGCATACTAAATCTCCTTCTGAGAAGCGAGTTCGGCACAGTCTAATTTTGTGCGCAGTTGTTCCTGCAAATCCTGATGGATTCGCATATGCTCCCGTTACGGCAAGCAAGTCTGGGTGGGCCGCTTACGCGACCCGCGTAATTAGTTAATTTCGATACGACGCGGTTTTTTCTCTTCCGGAATCACACGTTCCAGTTCGATAAACAGCAGGCCGTTAACCAGGTTCGCGCCTTTAACATGAATGTTCTCGGCTAACTGGAACTTGCGTTCAAAGTTGCGCTCGGCGATGCCCTGATAAAGATAGGTACGTTCTTTCTGCTCGGCCGTATGGGAACCTTTAACCACCAGCAGGTTGTCCTGCGCGGTGATCTCCAGTTCGTTTTCTGCAAAACCGGCGACGGCAATAGCGATGCGGTAGTGGTTTTCGTCAACCAGCTCAACATTGTATGGAGGGTAGCCGTTGCTCTGGCTTTGGTTATTTTCTAAATGGTTAAACAGGCGGTCAAAACCAATTGCAGAACGGTATAGCGGAGAAAGATCGAAGTTACGCATAAATAAAACTCCTGAAATCAGCGAGAAATTGTAGCCTTCCACCATGGACAGGCCTTTGCGCCCCCGAACACCCATCAGGCGAGTTCGTTATCGGGCCACATTCTTAAAATGGGTCTGCAATCGGGCTTTTCAAGAACGACAGCTGCACTTTTTTTTGCACTTTCCTGCATCTCGCTTAGACTGGGACAACAGCACAAAGGGTTAAATTGCGATGGCTGCCACAGTGCGGGGTTATCGGGCTATCCATTTTGGATAAGGCTCGCTATAACCCTGAGTTGCAGGTCTATGCAGTGCCATTAACGATGACTGAGTGATGATGAAAAATGTTCTGATAAAGCTGACGACGTTCAGCGGGGTAGTTTTACTTTGCGGGTGTTCGAGCGTGATGTCTCACACCGGCGGTAAAGAAGGAACATATCCGGGGACGCGCGCCAGCGCGGCGATGCTCTCCGATGACGATACAAACTGGGGCACCAAATCCCTGGTTATCCTGGATATGCCGTTTACGGCCGTGGCGGATACGCTTCTGCTGCCGTGGGATATGTTTCGTAAGGACAACTCCGTACGCTCGCGGGTAGAGAAAAGCGAGCAGGAAAATCTGGCAACAAACGCCGTCATTCCGCCCGCTGACATGCCTCCACGCTAGTACTGCGCGGTTTCCGTTACCCAAAGCTGACGGAAACCGGCTGTCTCCTCCATCCACGCAATAACGCGCCCGTCCGGGGAAAACACGACCGCATCAGCAGACGGTGGGTTGCCATGATCGGACGTCAAAAACGTCACATCTCCGGTCCGTGCGTCGCAGCAGGCGATCCGATTTTCGAGCACAAACCCCAGACTGCCGCCCGCAGGATGCCAGTTAAATGCTGACTGAATATCGCTCCCGGTACGCGTCAACTGGCGCGGCTCGCCGCCCGCAGGAGAGATCAGCCACAGCTGCACAATGCCGTTATCATCCCGCATCAGAAACGCAATCTGCGTCCCCTGCGGGTTGCTGCGAACCCAGTGACGCGGCACGTTCACCAGGCCCGGGTACGCCCTCTGATGCGTAAAGGTCAAACGACGCTGGTTCACACCCGCAGGCGGCGCTGGCAGGGTCTCCGTCGTGCCCTGTAGCGGCGCATCGCCCGCACGCTTCCAGCCCTGCTCGTCTTTCGGCAGGTCGACGATAAACAGTTCGGGGACTTTTTCGCCCTGCGCAGAGAGGGTATCGCCGATAAACGCCAGTCTGCCGTTGCCCACCCAACCCTCTTCGTAAGCGCGGTTGATTTCATCGCTGCCCGGCCGTGGGTTAGGCGTCGTGCGGCTAACCAGCACGCTCCAGAAGGTTCCCGAATATTCACGGGGATGGTTCCCCTGCGGGTTCACCGGGCCATAAGGCGCAGCCACGCCGACGTTGCGTAAATCGAGTTTAGGATCGCGCTCGTGCAGGACATGGTCGTTATAGGTAAAGCTGACGAGCTGCCCGTTCGGGCTGAAGACATGGACGTGGCTACCCCCGCGCAGCGCGCCTGCGGTGTAAGGCGCGGTGATATCCATCGCGTCCAGGTTGCTCACCTGACCGTTTTGCGCAATCACTCCCTGGCGATGATGAAAATCGTAGCGCCAGTCGGCATCCGGGTTTTTCGGGCCGTGGATAAAGACATAT
Source organism: Enterobacter cloacae complex sp. ESBL7 (assembly GCF_041679625.1). Lineage (NCBI taxonomy): Bacteria > Pseudomonadati > Pseudomonadota > Gammaproteobacteria > Enterobacterales > Enterobacteriaceae > Enterobacter > Enterobacter cloacae complex sp. ESBL7. The sequence goes on along the minus strand of NZ_JBGORN010000012.1, from coordinate 54,733 downwards.
TTATCTTCTGCAGGATGAACGGTCACCACGCCGACATGCGCGCCGTCAGTGGCGCGATATACCACCTCTACCTCACCCGTCGCGACATTGACCCGCTCGATGGTTTCACCGGTGAACGACGCACCGGACGGGCGCACGTCGTAGACCAGCCACTGGCTGTCCGGCGTCCAGGTATTGATGTTGGTCAGCTGGTGGTTGCGGGAAGCGAAGGTGATTTGTTTCATGAGGATACCCTGATGCGCAGTTATCGCATCAGGGTATCGCAAGCGGGTTTTTAGTTCAGCACAAACTTCTCGATGGCATAAGCCACGCCGTCTTCGAGGTTGGATTTGGTCACGAAGTTAGCCACTTCTTTAACCGATGGGATCGCGTTATCCATCGCCACGCCCATACCGGCGAATTCAATCATCGCGATGTCATTTTCCTGGTCGCCCAGCGCCATGATCTCGTCCTGTTTAATGCCCAGCGCATCGGCCAGTGATTTGACACCGGTGCCTTTATTGACGCGTTTATCGAGGATTTCGAGGAAGTACGGTGCACTTTTCAGCACGGTGTACTTCTCTTTTACCTCCGCCGGAATGCGCGCAATCGCTTTATCCAGGATCTCCGGCTCGTCGATCATCATCACTTTCAGGAACTGCGTCGCCGGGTCCATTTTCTCCGCTTCACAGAACACCAGCGGAATGGTCGCAACGTAGGATTCATGTACCGTGTAGTAGCTGATATCGCGGTTGGCGGTATAGAGCGTATTGCGATCGAGCGCGTGGAAGTGGGAACCCACTTCACGGGACAGTTTTTCCAGGAACAGATAGTCATCGTAGCTCAGCGCGGTTTGCGCAACCGTACTGCCATCTGCAGCTTTTTGCACCAGCGCGCCGTTATAGGTGATGCAGTAGTCGCCCGGCTGATTCATGTGCAGCTCTTTCAGGTAGCTGTGTACGCCCGCATACGGACGCCCCGTGGTCAGGACCACATTCACGCCCTTAGCGCGCGCCGCGGCGATCGCGTTTTTAACGGCTGGAGAGATGGTGTGGTCTGGCAGCAGCAGCGTGCCGTCCATGTCGATTGCAATGAGTTTGATAGCCATGAGTTCCCCGGAATAAATGAGTGCTGCCTCATGCTAACGCGATTAAGCACACAAAAATAGAGCTATATTGCGCAACAGGAATGCCCCTTTTACGCTTATTCCGGGGAACGAAGGCTTACTCGCGGGTGAGCATAATTTTACCGAACGCGCCGCGATCCAGATGTTCAAACGCCTGTTCAAGCTCGTTAAAACGGTAGCGATGCTCAATCACCGGCTTCAGCCCCGTGACGTCAACAGCGCGGACAAAATCTTCCAGCGCCCGGCGATGCCCCACGCCAATCCCCTGAATGACGGGGGATTTCAGCAGCAGTTCGCCAGCAGAGAGGGTAATCTCCGTCCCGGCGAGCACGCCAATGACGGAGATACGTCCGTGAACGGCAACGGCGCGCAGGGAATGCTTCAGATTCTCTCCACCGACGGTTTCAATAATATGGTCGATACCGCGATCCTGCGTGAGCGCCAGCGTATTTTCAGCCCAGTCGCCTTTCAGCCGGTTGATGCCGTGGCTGGCCCCCAGCGTTTTGGCCAGCGCCAGTTTCTCATCGCTCCCCGAGGTGACAAACACCTCCGCGCCGTGCGCTTTTGCAATCTGAAGGGCGAATATCGCCACGCCGCCCGTGCCCTGCACCAGCACCGATTGCCCGGCGCGGAGCTGGCCGCGCTCCACCAGCGCAAACCAGGCGGTAAGCCCTGCGCAAGGTAAGGTGCTGGCCTCGGCGTCATCCAGGGTCTCCGGAGAGGCCACCAGCGCGTCTTCCTTCACAATCACATACTCGGACAGCATGCCCTGGAAGTATCCGCCGGACGTTTTATAGGGCAGATTGCGCGCGTCCGCCTGCGGCTTACCGTCGATCCACTCCGGGAAGAAGGTTGAGATGACGCGCGCGCCGGGCTGGAAGCGCGTAACGCCTTCACCAATGCTGTCCACCACGCCCGCCATGTCAGACGCCGGGGTAAACGGGAAGGAAAGCGGGATCGGCATTGTGCCTTCAACAACCATTTTATCGCGATAGTTAAGCGCAACGGCATTCACCCTTACGCGCACTTCACCCGGGCCAGGCTGTGGAACGGGCGCCTGAGTCAGCTGGAGGTTCTCGCGCCCGAGGGCATCCATGGACCAGCGTTGCATTGTCTCTGTCATTTTATTTCTCCTGCCATCAGATGAGCTTTAGTCCTGACAGTCTACCGTTGACTAATGGTCGCCAGTGGCGATAAGTTTTCTCTTTATTGACGCCAGAATAGATACAATCCATGACCGATACGCTGAAGGATATTCCTGTTTTCGTGGCCGCCGTTGAGGCGGGAAGTTTCGCGCAGGCCGCGATTCGCCTGCATTTGTCACGTTCGGCGGTCGGAAAAAGCATCGCTCGCCTCGAACAGCGGCTGGGGGTACGTCTTTTTCAGCGCACCACCCGCAGCCAGAGTCTGACCGATAACGGCGCCCTTTTTTATGAACGCTGTCTGCGCGCGCTGGAGGAGATTCGGGGTGCGGAATCGCTGCTTGAAACGGGGAAACAGCAGGTCAGCGGCCGCCTGCGCGTTTCCATGCCGGTGCTGTTTGGTCGCCAGTGCGTCGCCCCCTTGCTGATAGCGCTGGCGCAGGAACACCCCGGGCTTGAACTGGAAATGTCATTCAGCGACCGCGTGGTGGATCTGGTTGAGGAGGGGTTTGATATGGCGGTGCGTAACGGCACGCTTCAGGACAGCAGCGTGCTGGTCGCCAGAAAGCTGGGAGAACACCGCATGGTGCTGTGCGCCGCGCCGGAGTATCTGCTGAAGAAAGGCCAGCCACAAAGCGTTAATGATTTATCCCAGCATACGGCCATCAACTATTTGAGCGCAGGCAGAGTGTTGTCCTGGCAGCTGATGGATAACGAAGGAATGTCGCACACCTTTACACCCCGATCGTCGCTCAATATGGATGATTTGCAGGCGATCTGCGACGCCGCGCTGGCCGGACACGGCATTGCATGGCTGCCCTGCTGGATGGTCGTCAAAGATATTCACCAGGGTAAACTCGTCCCGCTCCTGAAGCAGGCACCGGATGTGCATTTCAACGTTCATGCGGTGTGGCAGCAGACGCCGCATCTGCCGCTGAGGGTAAGAATAGCGATAGATACGCTGGCGAGCCGTTTACCGGCAGCGATGTCACTGGACCTTCCAGCGCCCATAAAAAAGCCGCGCTAAAAGCGCGGCCAGTTATCGTGCGGTATAACGACGATTAAATATCGATATTTGCCGCTTTCAGGGCGTTCTCTTCGATGAAGGCACGACGTGGTTCAACCGCATCGCCCATCAGGGTCGTGAACAGCTGGTCCGCGGCAATCGCGTCCTTAACGGTCACGCGCAGCATGCGGCGGCTTTCCGGATCCATGGTGGTTTCCCACAGCTGGTCCGGGTTCATTTCGCCCAGACCTTTATAGCGCTGGATCGCAAGACCACGACGAGACTCTTTCACCAGCCAGTCCAGCGCCTGCTCGAAGCTGGCTACCGGCTGACGACGTTCGCCACGCTCGATGAACGCATCGTCTTCGATCAGGCCGCGCAGCGTCTCGCCGAGCGTGCAGATACGACGGTATTCCGGACCGGTCACAAACTCGTGCTCCAGCGGATAGTCGGTGTCAACGCCGTGGGTACGCACGCGAATAATAGGCTCGAACTGCTTATCGGCGTTCTGCTGGATATCGCATTTCCACATGCTGCCGTGCTGCTCTTTTTCGTTCAGATCGGTCACCAGGGCATTCACCCAGCGGGTCACGGTCTGCTCGTCGCTCAGATCGGCTTCGGTCAGGGTCGGCTGATAAACCAGCTCCTTCAGCAGCGTTTTCGGATAGCGGCGTTCCATACGCGTAATCATTTTCTGCGTGGCGTTGAACTCGGACACCAGACGCTCCAGCGGCTCGCCGGCCAGTGCAGGGGCGTGCGAGTTCGCGTGCAGGGTCGCGCCATCAAGGGCGATCGCGATTTGGTACTGATCCATCGCTTCGTCGTCTTTAATGTACTGTTCCTGCTTGCCTTTCTTCACCTTGTACAGCGGCGGCTGTGCAATATAGACGTGACCACGCTCAACGATTTCAGGCATCTGACGATAGAAGAAGGTCAACAGCAGCGTACGAATGTGCGAGCCGTCGACGTCCGCATCGGTCATGATGATGATGCTGTGATAGCGCAGTTTGTCCGGGTTGTACTCATCACGGCCGATGCCGCAGCCCAGCGCGGTGATGAGCGTCGCCACTTCCTGAGAAGAGAGCATCTTGTCGAAACGGGCTTTCTCAACGTTGAGGATTTTACCCTTCAGCGGCAGGATAGCCTGGTTCTTACGGTTACGGCCCTGCTTCGCAGAACCGCCCGCGGAGTCCCCTTCCACGAGGTACAGTTCGGACAGCGCCGGGTCACGTTCCTGGCAGTCAGCCAGTTTGCCCGGCAGGCCTGCTAAGTCCAGCGCGCCTTTACGACGGGTCATTTCACGGGCCTTACGCGCCGCTTCACGGGCACGCGCCGCATCGATAATTTTGCCCACCACGATTTTCGCGTCGGACGGGTTTTCCAGCAGGTATTCGCTCAGCAGTTCGTTCATCTGCTGTTCAACCGCCGATTTCACCTCGGAAGAGACCAGCTTGTCTTTGGTCTGGGAGGAGAACTTCGGATCCGGCACCTTCACGGAGACAACGGCAATCAGGCCTTCACGGGCGTCATCACCGGTGGCGCTGACTTTCGCTTTCTTGCTGTAGCCTTCTTTGTCCATGTAGGCGTTCAGGGTACGGGTCATCGCCGCACGGAAGCCTGCAAGGTGCGTACCGCCGTCACGCTGTGGAATGTTGTTGGTGAAGCAGTAGATGTTTTCCTGGAAACCGTCGTTCCACTGCAGCGCCACTTCCACGCCGATACCGTCTTTTTCGGTGGAGAAATAGAAGATATTCGGGTGAATTGGCGTTTTGTTCTTGTTCAGATACTCAACGAACGCCTTGATACCGCCTTCGTAGTGGAAGTGGTCTTCTTTGCCGTCACGCTTGTCGCGCAGGCGAATAGAGACGCCGGAGTTCAGGAACGACAGTTCACGCAGGCGTTTCGCCAGGATGTCGTACTCGAATTCGGTGACGTTGGTGAAGGTTTCATGGCTCGGCCAGAAACGCACCATGGTACCGGTTTTGTCGGTATCGCCGGTAACGGCCAGCGGTGCCTGCGGCACGCCGTGCGTATAGAGCTGACGGTGAATTTTGCCTTCTCGCTGGATAACCAGCTCCAGCTTCTGCGACAGGGCGTTAACCACGGAGACGCCTACGCCGTGCAGGCCGCCGGAAACTTTATAGGAGTTATCGTCAAACTTACCGCCTGCGTGCAGCACGGTCATGATCACTTCCGCGGCAGAGACGCCCTCTTCCGGGTGAATACCGGTTGGGATGCCACGACCATCATCGGTGACGGAGACGGAGTTGTCCGCATGGATGGTGACCACGATGTCTTTACAGTGACCCGCGAGCGCTTCGTCGATAGCGTTATCTACCACCTCGAATACCATGTGGTGCAGACCGGTGCCGTCATCCGTGTCGCCGATATACATACCCGGGCGCTTACGCACCGCATCCAGCCCTTTCAGGACTTTGATACTGGAGGAGTCATAAGAATTCGACATCAACGTTTCTCGCTCATTTCAACTTGGGTTAATCCGTTATTTTACCCTTTTCCACGGTAAACATCTTCGAATTTTCGTCCGACATGTCTATAACGTGTTCAGCGCTAATGGCGCTGACGAAAACCTGCGACTGCGTGGCTTTTAAGCGGCTGGCAAGCAGCCCGCGCCGCGCGTCGTCAAGTTCCGAGGCAAAATCATCTATCAGGTACAGGCAGCGTCTTCCGCTCTCGCGGGTGAGAAACTCCCCCTGTGCCAGGCGCAGCGCGCACATCAGGAGCTTGAGCTGCCCGCGCGACAGCGTGTCTTCCACCGGTGCACCGTCGGCACGAATGCGGAAATCCGCCTTGTGCGGGCCGTGCGCGGTGTAGGTCAACATGCGGTCGCGCTCGAAGCTTCTCTCTAACACCTCGGCATAATCCGTCTCTTTCTCCCAGCCGCGCTGGAAAGAGAAGGTGAGAGAGAACTCGGGTAAAAACTGTTTGCAGGTGTCGGCCATGTCTTCGGCGATACCTGCGCTGTATTCGGCACGCCAGTTGCTGATTTGTTCCGCGAGAGGGATTAACTCCATGTCCCACGGACGCAGCTGGGCGTAACGGGTAACCTGGCGCAGGGCAGCGTTACGCTGCTTGAGCAGACGCTTCAGGTTGCTCCAGGCGTTAAAGAAACCGGCTTCGTTGTGAAAGCATCCCCAGTCGAGGAATGCTCTTCTGTATTTGGGGCCGCCGTTGAGTAAAGTAAACCCCTCCGGCGTAATCAGCTGCATTGGCATCAGCAGCGCCAGCTCCGCCACTTTATGGCCGTCGGTGCCGTCGATGCGCACCTTGCTGTCGCCCTGCTTGTCTTTGGTCAGGCCGATCGCGGTTTCCCGCTCCGCCCCCTGCAAACGCCCGTGCAGAACAAAGGATTCCTGCTCGTGGCGAATGACGCGACCAATCTGCAAACTGCGAAACGCCCGACCGTGGCCGAGCGTATAGATGGCCTCAAGCACGCTGGTTTTGCCGCTGCCGTTTGCGCCAACCAGGAAGTTAAAGCCAGGGGATAAAGCGAGATCCGCGCTTTCGATATTGCGAAAGTCGCGGATCAACAGACGGGTGAGCGACATTACAGTCTCATTGGCATGACAACATAAGCAGCCGACTGTGATGCGGCATCTTCAATCTGTACGCTTGAAACGGAGTCGGTCAGCAGAATGCGCACGTTTTCGCATTTCAGCGCATTCAGCACATCCAGCACATAGCTGACGTTAAAGCCGATTTCCATCTCGGTTCCGGCGTAGGTGACGTCCAGAATCTCTTCTGCCTCTTCCTGCTCCGGGTTGTTAGCGGTGATTTTGATCTGGTTTTCACTCACGTACAGGCGCACGCCGCGGAATTTCTCGTTGGAGAGAATGGCCGCACGGGCAAAGGCCTGCTTGAGGCTATCGCAGCCCGCTTCCAGCGTTTTGTCCGGATTCTTCGGCAATACGCGGCGATAATCCGGGAAACGACCGTCAACCAGCTTAGACGTGAAGACAAAATCGCCCACGTGTGCGCGGATGTTGTTGCTGCCGATCTGCACGCGCAGCGGCGTGTCGCCGCCGTCGAGCATACGCATCAGCTCAATCACCCCTTTACGCGGCACGATCACCGAATGGTTTGGCAGCGCGTCGCCAATCGGCATAGAACAGACCGCCAGACGGTGGCCGTCGGTGGCTACGGTACGCAGCTCTTCACCTTCGGTTTCGAACAGCATGCCGTTTAAGTAGTAACGGACGTCCTGATGCGCCATGGAGAACTGCGTGGCTTCAATCAGACGCTTCATCGTCGCCTGCGGCAGGGTGAATTCAACTTCGCTCTGCCAGTCGTCCAGGTTCGGGAAGTCCGCAGCAGGCAGCGTGGAGAGCGAGAAACGGCTGCGGCCAGAGCGCACCAGCATACGGTCGCCTTCCAGCTGCACGGCGATTTCAGCGCCTTCCGGCAGCCCGCGGCAGATATCAAAGAATTTACGTGCCGGAACCGTGGTCGCGCCCGCGTCGTGCGGCTGCGTCAGCGTAACGCGCGCGATCATTTCCATTTCCAGATCTGTACCGGTCAGCGACAGCGTACCGTCCGCGACCTGAAGCAGCAGGTTTCCGAGAATAGGCAGCGTTGGGCGGCCACCTAATGGGCCACTCACCTGTTGCAGCGGTTTTAATAAATGTTCACGTTCAACGGTAAATTTCATAGCGTCACGATGATAATGTTCTGATTAAATTGGAAAAATCTTCTTTTATGTCGTGGCTTTCTTCGCGTAACTGCTCAATCTTGCGACAAGCGTGCAGCACGGTCGTATGGTCACGGCCACCAAACGCATCCCCGATTTCCGGCAGACTGTGGTTGGTTAACTCCTTTGCCAGCGCCATCGCCATCTGACGCGGACGCGCCACCGAGCGGGAACGACGTTTAGACAGTAAATCTGCCACTTTGATCTTGTAGTACTCAGCCACCGTCTTTTGAATATTGTCGATAGTGACCAGTTTTTCCTGTAATGCCAGCAAATCGCGCAGCGCTTCACGCACAAAATCGATGGTGATCGCACGACCGGTAAAGTTGGCATTGGCGATAACGCGGTTCAGCGCCCCTTCCAGCTCACGCACGTTGGAGCGCAGACGCTTGGCAATGAAGAACGCCACTTCGCCCGGCAGGCGAATGTCGTTTTCATCGGCTTTCTTCATCAGGATCGCGACGCGGGTTTCCAGCTCCGGTGGCTCGATCGCCACGGTCAGGCCCCAGCCGAAGCGGGATTTCAGACGATCTTCAACGCCGTTGATCTCTTTTGGATAACGATCCGAGGTCAAAATGATCTGCTGATTGCCTTCCAGCAGGGCATTGAAGGTGTGGAAAAACTCTTCCTGCGATCGTTCTTTATTCGCAAAGAACTGGATGTCATCGATGAGCAGCGCGTCAACGGAACGATAGTAGCGTTTAAACTCTTCGATCGCATTGTTTTGCAGGGCTTTTACCATGTCCTGAACGAAGCGCTCGGAGTGCATATACACCACTTTGGCATTGGGCTTGCGCGCCATAATGCCGTTACCCACTGCATGCAGCAGGTGCGTTTTACCCAGACCCGTGCCGCCGTAAAGGAACAGCGGGTTGTAGGCCCCACCGGGATTATCAGCAACCTGACGAGCCGCCGCGCGCGCCAGCTGGTTCGACTTACCTTCAACGAAGTTATCGAACGTGTGTTTCACGTTAACGTTAGAGCGGTAGGTTGGCTCAGCCGGTGCGGGGACATTATCCCAGCCCTGACGAGCGGGTGCGACGCGAGGGGCCGGAGCAGGCGCGGCCTGAGCGGGCGCTGCTACGTTCACGGTTTCACGGACGGTTTGGGTGACCGGCTTTGTGCCCACTTCAAAGCGCAGCTGCGGAGCATCTGACCCGCAGAAATCGTTCAGCAGTCCATTGATGTTATTAAGGTACTTATCCCTTACCCAATCGAGCACAAAACGGTTTGGCGCATACAAAGCCAGCGTGTTATCGCTCAGTTCCGCCTGCAACGGGCGGATCCACATACTGAATTCTGTGGCTGGTAACTCATCCTGCAATCGGGCAAGACACTGCTGCCAAAGCGAAAGTGACACGGCGGACTCCACTCGAACAATAAAAGAAAACTATTGAATATTCATGATTGTTGGCGCACATCGACATGACCCAATGAGGGTGATGTGCGAACCGCTATCTGCGGTTATACCCGGCCAGGATCGCTGGATCCCGATCGGGACCGCGGATCATAGCCTAAACTGAGCCAGAGATCTTCTGTTTCTCACAGTTTCTTCCCGATTTATCCACAGGAAGATCCGGAACCGGATAAGTGTAAACGATCCTGGCGCCAGTGCCCCACGATTTAGTCCGCATATTGGAAAAATTAATGAGCACAGACAATTTATTGCTGAAATGATCTAACGAAGATCCGGGACGATCCTTGCGCTTTGTTGGCGAGGCCGTATAATCCTCGACCCGGCGCGTGATGCTCATCTTCCTGCGTCGTCCGTTGCTCATTTTCCACGCGAAAACGTGCGGAAATACGCGGGAAATAAGGAAAGAGAATTGACTCCGGAGTGTACAATTATTACAATCCGGCCTCTTTAATCACCCACGCTGAGGCGTTAGTCGTTCGAAACTCGTTCGGGTATACGCAAAAGTCAGTGAATTTATTCAAGTTTAGGTAGAAATCGCCATGAAACGCACTTTTCAACCGTCTGTACTGAAGCGCAACCGTTCTCACGGCTTCCGTGCTCGTATGGCTACTAAAAATGGTCGTCAGGTTCTGGCACGTCGTCGTGCTAAAGGCCGCGCTCGTCTGACCGTTTCCAAGTAATAAAGCTAACCCCTGAGTGGTTAAGCTAGCATTTCCCAGGGAGTTACGTTTGTTAACTCCCGCTCATTTCACTTTCGTCTTCCAGCAGCCACTACGGGCTGGCACGCCGCAAATCACCATCCTCGGCCGCCAAAATTCGCTGGGGCATCCCCGCATCGGTCTCACAGTCGCCAAGAAAAATGTTAAGCGTGCGCATGAACGCAATCGGATTAAACGTCTGACGCGTGAAAGCTTCCGTTTACGTCAGCACGAACTGCCTTCAATGGATTTCGTGGTGGTGGCGAAGAAAGGGGTTGCCGACCTCGATAACCGTGCTCTCTCGGAAGCGTTGGAAAAATTATGGCGCCGCCACTGTCGCCTGGCTCACGGGTCCTGATAGCCCTCATTCGGGTCTATCAACGCCTGATTAGTCCGCTACTCGGGCCGCACTGCCGTTTCACACCAACATGCTCAAGCTACGGAATTGAGGCATTGCGCAGGTTTGGAGTGATAAAAGGCAGTTGGTTGACGGTGAAACGCGTATTAAAATGCCACCCTTTACACCCCGGTGGAGACGACCCCGTCCCCCCAGGACCCTTTGATACCAGAGAACACTAACGATGGATTCGCAACGCAATCTTCTTATCATCGCTTTGTTGTTCGTGTCTTTCATGATCTGGCAGGCATGGGAGCAGGATAAAAATCCTCAACCCCAGCAGCAGACCACGCAGACTACGACCACCGCAGCGGGTAGCGCCGCCGACCAGGGCGTACCGGCCAGTGGCCAGGGGAAACAGATTACGGTTAAGACCGATGTGCTTGAGCTGACAATCAACACCCGTGGTGGTGATGTTGAGCAGGCGCTGCTGTTGACCTACCCGAAAGAGCTGAAGTCTAACGAACCGTTCCAGTTACTGGAAACCACGCCTGAGTTTATCTACCAGGCGCAGAGCGGCCTGACCGGTCGTGATGGCCCGGATAACCCGGCTAACGGTGCGCGTCCACTGTATAACGTCGAGAGCGACACCTTTGTACTGGCTGATGGTCAGAACGAACTCGCGATCCCGATGACGTACACCGACGCCGCAGGCAACACCTTCACTAAAACCTTCACCCTGAAACGCGGTGAATATGCGGTGAACGTGGGCTACAGCGTACAGAACGCCAGTGCGAAACCACTGGAACTGTCGACCTTTGGCCAGCTGAAGCAGTCCATCAATCTGCCGTCTCACCGTGACACCGGAAGCAGCAACTTTGCGCTGCATACCTTCCGTGGCGCGGCGTACTCCACGCCAGACGCTAAGTATGAGAAATACAAATTCGACACCATTGCCGATAACGAAAACCTGAACGTCAGCGCTAAAGGCGGTTGGGTGGCAATGCTGCAGCAGTATTTCGCTACTGCGTGGGTGCCAAATAACGACGGTACCAACAACTTCTATACCGCGAATCTGGGTAACGGTCTTGCAGCCATCGGCTACAAATCCCAGCCGGTTCTGGTTCAGCCGGGTCAAACCGGTAAGATGGCAAGCACCCTGTGGGTCGGCCCGGAAATTCAGGACAAAATGGCCGCTGTTGCGCCGCACCTGGATCTGACCGTCGATTACGGCTGGTTGTGGTTCATCTCTCAGCCGCTGTTTAAGCTGCTGAAGTTCATCCACAGCTTCCTGGGTAACTGGGGCTTCTCCATCATCGTTATTACCTTCATCGTTCGTGGCATCATGTACCCGCTGACTAAAGCGCAGTACACCTCCATGGCGAAGATGCGTATGCTGCAGCCGAAAATTGCGGCGATGCGTGAGCGTCTGGGCGATGACAAACAGCGTCAGAGCCAGGAAATGATGGCCCTGTATAAAGCAGAGAAAGTAAACCCACTGGGTGGTTGCTTCCCGCTGCTGATTCAGATGCCAATCTTCCTTGCGCTGTACTACATGCTGATGGGTTCCGTTGAGCTGCGCCACGCGCCGTTCGCACTGTGGATCCATGACCTGTCCGCACAGGACCCGTACTACATCCTGCCGATCCTGATGGGCGTGACGATGTTCTTCATCCAGAAGATGTCGCCGACCACCGTGACCGACCCGATGCAGCAGAAGATCATGACCTTTATGCCGGTCATCTTCACCGTGTTCTTCCTGTGGTTCCCGTCAGGTCTGGTGCTGTACTATATCGTCAGCAACCTGGTGACCATCATCCAGCAGCAGCTGATTTACCGTGGTCTGGAAAAACGTGGCCTGCATAGCCGCGAAAAGAAAAAGTCCTGATTCGGTAAGTTAACGCTAAAATAAGGGCGGTCGATTGACCGCCTTTTTTATTTGTATTGAACGAGACCAACCATGAGCCATAACGACACTATCGTCGCCCAGGCAACCCCACCGGGACGCGGTGGTGTAGGCATTCTGCGTATCTCCGGCCTGAAGGCGCGCGAGGTGGCCGAAGCGGTGCTGGGTAAACTGCCAAAGCCGCGCTACGCTGATTACCTGCCGTTTAAAGATACCGACGGCACGCCGCTGGACCAGGGCATTGCGCTGTGGTTCCCCGGCCCGAACTCTTTCACCGGCGAAGACGTGCTGGAGCTGCAGGGCCACGGCGGCCCGGTTATCCTCGACCTGCTGTTAAAACGTATCCTGACCCTGCCTGGCCTGCGCATTGCGAAGCCGGGCGAGTTCTCCGAGCGTGCCTTCCTCAACGACAAGCTCGACCTGGCGCAGGCAGAAGCGATTGCAGACCTGATCGACGCCAGTTCTGAACAGGCGGCCCGCTCCGCTCTGAACTCGCTGCAGGGGGCATTCTCCGCCCGCGTAAATCACCTTGTGGAAGCACTTACTCACCTGCGGATCTACGTGGAAGCGGCTATCGACTTCCCGGATGAGGAGATCGACTTCCTCTCTGACGGCAAAATCGAAGCGCAGCTCAACCAGGTAATGAACGATCTCGACGCCGTGCGCGCCGAAGCGCGCCAGGGCAGCCTGCTGCGGGAAGGGATGAAGGTGGTGATTGCCGGACGTCCTAACGCCGGGAAATCGAGCCTGCTGAACGCCCTGGCGGGCCGTGAAGCGGCAATCGTCACCGATATTGCCGGCACCACCCGCGACGTGCTCCGCGAGCACATCCACATCGACGGCATGCCGCTGCACATCATTGATACCGCCGGCCTGCGCGATGCCAGCGATGAAGTGGAACGCATCGGTATCGAACGCGCCTGGCAGGAGATCGAGCAGGCTGACCGCGTGCTGTTTATGGTGGACGGCACCACGACCGACGCCGTTGACCCGGCGGACATCTGGCCAGACTTTATCGCCCGTCTGCCGGCGAAACTGCCCATCACCGTGGTGCGTAACAAAGCGGACGTCACCGGCGAAACGCTGGGAATCAGCGATGTGAATGGTCACTCACTGATTCGCCTGTCGGCGCGTACCGGTGAAGGCGTTGACGACCTGCGTAACCATCTCAAGCAGAGCATGGGCTTTGATACCAGCATGGAAGGCGGCTTCCTCGCGCGTCGTCGTCACCTGCAGGCGCTGGAAGAGGCGGCGAACCACCTTGTTCAGGGTAAAGCGCAGCTGATCGGCGCATGGGCGGGCGAACTGCTGGCGGAAGAGCTGCGCCTGGCGCAGCAGAATCTGAGCGAAATCACCGGGGAGTTTACGTCGGACGATCTGCTGGGACGGATCTTCTCAAGCTTCTGTATTGGTAAGTAATTCCCGCTAATCCATGGTGATTTCCTCCCGGGAAATCACCATTGTCCAAATGGCAACTCGCCTAATCCCTTTTCACCCCCTATCCTGCATGCCTGCATCTATGGGGGGGTTATGGCGCGTTTTCTGTTTTGTAGTTTCGCTTTAGTTCTGCTTTATCCGTCCGGCATTGATATGTATCTGGTGGGATTGCCGCACATCGCCCGCGATCTGGGCGCCAGCGAAGCGCAGCTGCACATCGCGTTTTCGGCCTATCTTGCGGGGATGGCGTCGTCGATGGTCTTTGCCGGGAAGATCGCGGATAAGGCAGGCCGTCAGCCCGTCGCGATAACCGGCGCCATCATTTTTGCCCTGGCCTCTCTTCTCTGCTCACAGGCGCAAAACAGCACCTTGTTCCTGGCCGGACGGTTTATTCAGGGCATTGGAGCCGGTGGCTGTTACGTCGTCGCGTTTGCCATTTTGCGAGACACCCTAAGCGCCCAGCGTCGCGCTAAGGTGCTGTCGATGCTGAACGGCATTACCTGCATCATCCCGGTGCTGGCCCCGGTCGTGGGATATCTGATCATGCTGAAATTCCCGTGGCAGAGCCTGTTCTGGACCATGGCGGCGATGGGCGCGCTGGTGTTTGTCCTGTCCATCGCCGTGCTGAAAGAGACCCACCCGGGCTCGCAGAATACCAGTCATACCGCAGCCATTCACCCAGCCGAGAAGCTGCTTAACCGCTTTTTTCTCAGTCGTCTGGCCGTGACCACGTTAAGCGTGGCGGTGATCCTGACCTATGTAAACGTTTCCCCGGTTTTACTGATGGAAACCATGGGCTTCGATCGGGGTGAGTATTCAACGGTGATGGCATTAACCGCCATGGTCAGTATGGCAGTGTCGTTTTCTACCCCGTTTGCGCTAAATGTTTTCAGCCAGCGCACGTTGATGCTGACCTCACAGGTTTTATTCCTCACGGCTGGCGCGATCCTGGCAACCACCAGCTCGCATGCGGTGATGCTGGCCGGCATTACCCTCATTTGCGCCGGGTTCTCGGTTGGCTTTGGCGTGGCGATGAGTCAGGCGCTTGGTCCCTTCTCGCTGCGGGCAGGCGTGGCAAGCTCTGTGCTGGGGATTGCGCAGGTCTGCGGCTCGTCGCTGTGGATTTGGCTGGCGGCGGTCATCGGGCTTAACGCGCTGAATATGCTGATCGGGGTTCTGATTGGCTGTAGCATACTGTGCATCACCTTACTTATGGTCATCCAGCCCGCGGCGCATTATGAAGAAGCCCATCAGCAGTCTCGATCTTAACCTGTTGCTGTGCCTGCAGCTTTTGCTGCAGGAGCGCAGCGTCACCAAAGCGGCGAAACGGATGAACGTGACGCCGTCTGCGGTGAGTAAATCGCTGGCCAAGCTGCGTGACTGGTTTGACGACCCGCTGTTTGTCAAAACGCCGTTGGGGCTGCTGCCGACCCCGCTGACGGTAAGCCTGGAGCAGGATCTGGCTGACTGGATGCAAATCGGCAACCAGATCCTCGATAAATTCCACCATGATTCCCCGGGCGGGCTAACGTTCGTGCTGGCCGCCGAAACGCCGTTGATGCTGATCCGCTTTAACGCCCTGCTGGAGCAGGTGAACCAGCGCTATCCGCAGGCTACGGTGAAGATGCGTCACTGGGATTACGACTCGCTGGACGCCATTACGCGTGGAGAGGTGGATCTGGGATTCACCGGACGCGAAACGCACCCGCGCTCGCGTGAATTGCTGAAGCTAATGCCGTGGTTCATCGACTATGAGATCCTGTTCAGCGACCGTCCGTGCGTGTATCTGCGTGAGGATCACCCCGCGCTACAGGACGAATGGAACCTAGAGACCTTCCTGCGCTACCCGCACATCAGCATCTTCTGGGAACGCAGCGACACCTGGGCACTGGACGAAGTGCTAAAGGAGATGGGGCGAGAGAGAAATATTGCCATGTGCGTGCCGGGCTTTGAGCAGTCGATGTTTATGGCGGCGCAGCCCGGCCATAACTATATCGCCACGGCTCCGCACTACTGCCATCACTACAATCAACTCCACCAGCGGAAGCTGATCGCGCTGCCCATTCCCATTGACGAAGCACAGGCTGAAAAGCTTACCGTTCCCTTCACGCTGATCTGGCATAAACGAAACAGCCATAATCCGAAAATCCTCTGGCTGCGGGAAACCATCAAGGCGCTGTACGGTGCCAGCGATCCAATTTTTGCCTAAGAAAATGTAAAGTTCGGTCCTGAGGCTTCTCTTACTCCCATTTACTGATTAAAACAGGAGTCAAGTTAAGCGATAATCATGTAACCGTTTAACCGATTACGACCATTATCAAGGAGCGAAAAATGGCTACGCACTTTGCAAGAGGAATACTTACGGAAGGACGTCTCGTATCGGCAAGAATTTCTTCAGCCTGTCACAATGAAGCACTCACTCTCCCGGAACACCGCAGAACGCGGTTTTTAGCTTCCCGGGCGCTTCTCGCAGAACTGCTGTTTATGCTGTACGGCACCAGCGAGCTGCCGGACATCATTACCCAACCCGAAGGTCGCCCGGTCTTTGCCGACCCGGATCTCCCTCGTTTTTCGATTGCCTACGCGGGCAATATCATTGGCGTCGCGCTGACCACCGAAGGGGATTGTGGGCTGGATATGGAACTTCAGCGCGCGACGCGCAGCTTCCATGGCGGTAATGCGCATGAAGACTATCCGCTCTCGAGCAATGAGAAGCTGTGGGTACGCAACCAGAACGATCCTGTAGAAGCCCGAGCCCAGCTCATTACCCTGCGCCAGAGCATTCGCAAGCTCTGTGGATGCGCCTCAGACGACGCCAGCCTGCTGCAGCTGCTGCCAGGCTCCGGACGTCTGCGTGCCGCCCAGGCCACGCTGGTAGAGGCGCTCAGTGACGCAGAGGATGTGCTCATTTGGTCCATTGCGGTTACCCCCGCCATCGAACGCATGAAAATCTGGGAATTTGACAGCCAACAGGGATGGCGTAGCCTTCCTGATGTGCCCGAGCGTGCCAACGAGCCCGCCGCACGCCTGATGCGTTTAACCAGTTTACCGGCAGAAAAAGCATTCACCCTTAGCTGATCCAATCAGGGTCATCATGATGAAACAGGAGTAATCATGTCTGATACGTTGAAAGTAGTTACGTTACTGGGAAGCCTGCGCAAAGGTTCATTTAACGGGATGGTTGCCCGCACGCTGCCACAGCTGGCACCGGCAGGAATGGAAATTAGCGCCCTGCCGTCTATTGGCGATATTCCGCTGTATGACGCTGACGTACAGCAGGAAGAGGGTTTTCCGCAGAGCGTTGAGGCGCTGGCAGAGCAGATCCGCCAGGCCGACGGCGTGGTCATCGTCACGCCGGAGTACAACTATTCGGTTCCGGGTGGCCTGAAGAATGCCATCGACTGGCTGTCCCGCTTACCTGAGCAGCCGCTGGCAGGCAAGCCGGTGCTGATCCAGACCAGCTCAATGGGCGCCATTGGCGGCGCGCGCTGCCAGTATCATCTGCGCCAGATCCTGGTGTTCCTGGATGCGATGGTCATGAACAAGCCGGAGTTTATGGGTGGTGTGATTCAGAACAAGGTCGACCCGCAAACGGGTGAAGTGGTGGATCAGAGCACGCGCGATCATCTGTCTGGCCAGCTGACGGCGTTTGGGGATTATATTAAGCGGGTGAAGGCTTAAGCTTATTGCAGCCTGATGCCCTCACCCTGGCCCTCTCCCAAGGGGAGAGGGAACAAACATTAAAGCCCTTTTCGAAGAAAAGGGCTTGCTGTTTATTTGGCGTCAATAAACACAATCTTCAGCACAAACAGCAGCGCCACAACGATGACGCACGGGCTGAGGTCGCGGAAGCGGCCGGTACCGATCTTCATTACGCAGTAAGAGATAAAGCCCAGCGCGATACCTTCGGTAATCGAGAAGCTGAACGGCATCATCACGGCGGTAATAAACGCCGGCACCGCTTCGGTTAAATCATCCCACTTCACGCGTGACAGGCTGGAGGTCATCAGCACCCCCACATAGATCAGCGCGCCGGCTGCCGCATACGGAGGAACCATACCCGCCAGCGGAGAGAGGAAGATCACCAGCAGGAACAGAATACCCACAACCACCGCGGTCAGGCCGGTACGGCCGCCCACGGACACGCCGGAAGACGATTCAATGTACGCGGTAACGGACGAGGTTCCGATAAAAGCACCGGTCACAGAGGAGACGCTGTCCACAAATAGCGCCTGCTTCATGCGCGGGAATTTCCCTTTCTCATCCGCCAGACCCGCTTTATCGGTCACGCCAATCAGCGTGCCGGAGGAGTCAAACAGGTTGACCAGCATGAAGGAGAAAATCACGCCAGCCAGGCCCAGGTTCAGGGAACCCGCCAGATCGACGTGACCAATCACGGTAGAGACGCTCGGTGGCGCGGAGACGATACCGTTATAGTGAACGTCGCCCAGCATCCAGCCCAGCAGGGTGGTGACAACGATGGACACCAGCACCGCCGCGTGAATATTACGGGAAGCCAGGATCGCGATGATAAAGAAGCCCAGCACGCCCAGCAGCACGTTATGAGAGGTCAGGTGACCGATGCTCACCAGCGTATCCGGGTTCGCCACGATAACGCCGGCGTTTTTCAGCCCCATCATACCGATGAACAGACCGATACCGCTGGTGATGCCCACGCGCAGGCTCACGGGAATGTTCGCGATCATCCAGTAACGCACGCGGAAAATGGTCAGCAGCAGCAGGCCAACCGCGCCCCAGAAGATGGCGCCCATGCCAACCTGCCACGGCAGCCCCATCGCCTGAACAACCACGAACGCGAAGAACGCATTCAGGCCCATCGCCGGTGCCAGCGCAACCGGCAGGTTAGCGAACACACCCATCAGGATGCTGCCAAGGGCCGCGATCAGACAGGTTGTAACGAAGACGGCGCTGGTATCCATGCCAGCAACGCCCAGAATTTGAGGGTTCACAAAAACGATATAGACCATCGTCAGGAAGGTGGTGAAACCAGCGATCACTTCGGTGCGTGCCGTTGTGCCGTGCTCGCGCAGTTTAAAAACGCGCTCAAGCAGACCCTGACCAGATGTCTGGGTAGTGTGTTGTTGACTCATCATCAATTCCGAACAAGGAGGGAAAATTCGTCGCTATCCTATACCAAAATGCGACAATAGTGGCGGTTACGTGATACTTTTTTCATTGATTTTGCTTATACGGCAACGATTGCGTGCCGGCGAACTGCCGTACGTAAACGTTAAACTTGTTAAAAGGGAAAGGCATGTCCGGAATTGAAGCGGTATTTTTCGACTGCGACGGTACGCTGGTCGACAGTGAGGTCATTTGTTCCCGCGCGTATGTCACCATGTTCCAGGAATTTGGCATTACGCTGGAACTCGAAGAGGTGTTTAAACGCTTTAAGGGCGTAAAGCTCTACGAGATCATCGACATCATTAACGAAGAACACGGTGTGGATCTGGCGAAAGCCGATCTGGAACCGGTGTACCGCGCCGAGGTCGCACGCCTGTTCGACTCCGAGCTGGAGGTTATCTCCGGGGCTAACGCGTTGCTGGATGCGATGACGGTGCCGGTCTGCGTCGTCTCTAACGGCCCGGTCAGCAAAATGCAGCACTCGCTGGGCAAGCTTGAGATGTTACACCATTTCCCGGAAAAACTGTTCAGCGGCTACGATATCCAGCGCTGGAAGCCAGACCCGGCGCTGATGTTCCATGCGGCAAAAGCGATGAACGTCAACGTAGAGAACTGTATTCTGGTGGATGACTCGTCTGCGGGCGCGCAGTCGGGGATTGATGCGGGAATGGAGGTGTTTTACTTCTGCGCCGACCCGCACAACAAGCCGATCGATCATCCCAACGTCACGACCTTTACCGATCTGGCGCAGCTGCCAGCGCTGTGGAAGGCGCGCGGGTGGGATATTACTCGCTGAGTTTTCCCCTCACCCCGACCCTCTCCCCAGGGGAGAGGGAGAAAACCGAATTGTCCCCTCTCCCTGTGGGAGAGGGTTAGGGTGAGGGTAAAAATCACTCTTTCGGATCTTTACCCGCCAGCAGCTTGTCCAGCTCGTCGCCGCCCACGTGACGGAAGTCCTGACCTTTCACGAAGTAGAAGATGTATTCGCAAATGTTCTGACAGCGGTCGCCGATACGCTCGATGGAACGCGCGCAGAACAGGGCGGTCAGTACGCTTGGGATCGTACGTGAATCTTCCATCATGTAGGTCATCAGCTGACGCACGATGCCTTCATACTCCTGGTCGACCTTCTTGTCTTCACGGTAGATACGCACCGCTTCGTCCAGGTCCATACGCGCAAAGGCATCCAGCACGTCGTGCAGCATCTGCACGGTGTGGCGGCCCAGCGACTCCAGGCTCACCAGCAGGGGCTGGTGCTGCTGAGAGAATTTCTCCAGCGCGGTGCGGCAGATTTTATCCGCAACGTCACCAATACGCTCCAGCTCGGCGATGGTTTTGATGATCGCCATTACCAGACGCAGGTCGCTCGCCGTCGGCTGACGTTTCGCGATAATGCGCACGCAGGCCTCGTCGATAGCGACTTCCATCATGTTGACGTTTTTATCGCCTTCAATGACGCGCTTCGCCAGCTCGCTGTCCTGGTTGTGCATTGCCGTAATCGCATCAGAAAGCTGCTGCTCGACCATGCCGCCCATGGTCATTACCTGGGTGCGAATGCTTTCCAGCTCTGCGTTGAACTGGCCGGAAATGTGTTTATTAAGATTGAGGTTGTCCATGGTTTCTCCACATGCACTAAGGCAAATCAACCGTAGCGGCCAGTAATATAATCTTCGGTTTGTTTCTTCGCGGGCCTGGTGAACAGCGCGTCCGTATCGCTGAACTCAATCAACTCGCCCAGGTACATAAACGCCGTGTGATCGGAACAACGCGCAGCCTGCTGCATGTTATGGGTCACGATAACCACGGTGTAATCCTGCTTCAGCTCGGTGATCAGCTCTTCAATACGGCCGGTTGAGATCGGGTCCAGCGCTGAACACGGCTCATCCAGCAGCAACACTTCCGGGCGAATAGCAATACCGCGCGCAATGCACAGACGCTGCTGCTGACCGCCGGAGAGAGAGTAACCGCTCTGGTGCAACTTATCTTTGGTTTCGTTCCATAATGCGGCCTTGGTCAAAGCCCACTGCACGCGCTCGTCCATATCGGCACGGGAGAGTTTTTCAAACAGACGCACGCCAAAGGCGATGTTGTCATAAATGGACATCGGGAAAGGCGTTGGTTTCTGGAACACCATCCCCACTTTGGCGCGCAGCAGGGCGATATCCTGCGCCTGGGTCAGAATGTTTTCACCGTCCAGGATGATTTCACCCTCAGCGCGCTGCTCCGGATAGAGCGAATACATTTTGTTAAAGGTACGCAGCAGCGTGGATTTTCCACAGCCGGACGGACCGATAAATGCCGTGACCTGGTTCTTCGCGATATCCAGGTTGATGTTCTTCAGGGCATGGAATTTGCCGTAGTAGAAGTTCAAATCACGAACCTGAATCTTACCCGGGGCAGTATCAACCATACTCATTGACTCATTTCCTCATTCGGCGCCGCGAGCTGCCGCGCCGTAAAAAATTAACCGTGTTTCTTCTTCGCGAAAATGACGCGCGCCAGAATGTTCAGCAACAGTACGCAAAGGGTAATGATCAGCACCCCGGCCCAGGCCAGCTGCTGCCATTCCGCGAATGGGCTCATCGCAAATTTAAAGATCGTCACCGGCAGGTTGGCGATCGGCTGCATCATGTCCGTGCTCCAGAACTGGTTGGAGAGGGACGTAAACAGCAGCGGCGCCGTTTCCCCCGCGATACGCGCAACCGCCAGCAGGATACCGGTCATGATCCCGGAGACGGACGCCTTCAGCGTAATCGCAGAGATCATCTTCCATTTCGGCGTACCCAGCGCATAGGCCGCTTCACGCAGGCTGTCCGGCACCAGTTTCAGCATGTTCTCGGTGGTTCGAATAACAATCGGCACCTGCAGCAGCGCCAGTGCAATCACACCCGCCCAGCCCGAGAAGTGTTCCATCTGCGCCACCACCACGGTGTAAACAAACAGCCCCACGACGATAGAAGGTGCAGACAGCAGAATGTCGTTGATGAAGCGAATGACTTCCGCCAGCCAGGATTTACGACCATATTCAGCCAGGTAGATGCCCGCCATGATGCCCAGCGGCGTGCCGAAGACCGTTGCCCAGAGGATCAGCAAGCCGCTGCCCGCCAGGGCATTCGCCAGGCCACCACCCGCCGTGTTCGGCGGCGGCGTCATTTCGGTGAAAAGCGACAGTGACATCCCGTCAATCCCGCGAACGACCGTCGAGAAGAGGATCCAGACCAGCCAGAACAGGCCGAACGCCATTGTCGCCATAGAGAGCGACAGGGCAATACGGTTTTTCATGCGGCGTCTGGCCTGCATTTTGCGGCGGGATTCCGCCAGTTCAGCGGTAGCTTGCATTTCGAGAGTTGCCATTAGCGTGCCCCCTCATTTTTAGCGAGGCGCATAATCATCAGCTTGGAAATCGCCAGAACAATAAAGGTGATAACAAACAGAATCAGACCCAGCTCCATCAGCGCCGCCACGTGCAGCCCCGATTCCGCTTCCGCAAATTCATTCGCCAGCGCCGAGGTAATACTGTTACCCGGCATGTAGAGCGACGCGCTGTCGAGCTGGTAGGTGTTACCGATGATAAAGGTGACCGCCATGGTTTCACCCAGCGCACGACCCAGACCCAGCATCACGCCCCCGATCACCCCATTTTTGGTGAACGGAAGGACAATGCGCCAGATAACTTCCCAGGTGGTGCAGCCGATGCCGTAGGCCGACTCTTTCATCATCACCGGCGTTTGTTCGAAGACATCGCGCATAACCGCCGCAATGTAAGGAATAATCATGATGGCGAGGATCACACCTGCCGCCAGAATGCCGATACCGAAAGCCGGGCCAGAGAACAGGGCCCCCACAAACGGAATGGCGGAAAGCACGTTACCGACCGGTTCCTGGAAATACGTGGCGAACAGCGGAGCAAAGATGAACAAGCCCCACATGCCGTAAACGATACTTGGAATGGCCGCCAGCAGTTCGATAGCAATACCCAGCGGGCGTCGCAGCCAGCCCGGCGCCAGCTCCGTCAGGAACAGGGCAATACCAAAGCTCACCGGAACCGCAATCAGCAGGGCGATGAACGAGGTCACCAGCGTGCCGTAAATCGGCACCAGGGCACCGTAGATGTCGTTCGGCGCGTCCCACTCTTTGGTCCACAGGAAGGAAAAACCGAATTTCTGGATGCTCGGCCATGAGGAGAAAATCAGAGACACGATAATGCCGCCCAGCAGCAATAGCACAATCAGCGCAGCCAGTTTCACCAGCGCGCTGAAAATCATGTCACCTTTTTTACCCGGAGGGTTAAATGCAGGCTTGGTTGCAGCCATAAATTACTCTTCTGTTTGAGACGTTTTTACGAATATGCCCGGTGGCGCTGACGCTTACCGGGCCTACAGCTTAAACCGTAGGGCGGGTAAGCGCAGCGCCACCCGCCATCTTCGTTAAATATATCCTGTTAGTACAGCGCTTTACCGCTGCTGTCTTTCACGTTGGTTTTCCATGCAGCGCGAATCTGCTCAACCACGTTGTCCGGCAGGGTGGCGTAATCCAGGGCGTTAGCCTGTTTGCCGCCGTTTTTGTACGCCCAGTCGAAGAACTTCAGCACTTCGGCGCCCTGCTCAGGTTTCTTCTGCTCTTTGTGAACCAGGATGAAGGTGGTAGAGGTGATTGGCCATGCACCTTCGCCTTTCTGGTTAGTCAGATCCTGCGCGAAGGATTTGCTCCAGTCAGCACCTTTCGCCGCGTTAGCAAAGTTCTCTTCGGTTGGGCTAACCGGTTTGCCGTCGGCTGAAACCAGTTTGGTGTAGGACAGGTTGTTCTGCTTAGCGTACGCATACTCTACGTAACCAATTGAGCCAGGCAGACGCTGTACGAACGCGGCGATACCGTCGTTACCCTTACCGCCCAGACCGGTTGGCCAGTTAACGGTAGAGCCGGAGCCGACTTTAGATTTCCACTCTTCGTTCACTTTAGCCAGGTAGCTGGTGAACACGAAAGAGGTACCGGAACCATCCGCGCGGCGAACCACGGCGATGTTCTGAGAAGGCAGCTTCAGGCCTGGGTTGAGTTTAGCGATCGCTTCGTCATCCCATTTTTTGATTTTGCCCAGGTAGATGTCACCCAGCGTTTTGCCGTCCAGCACCAGCTCACCCGACTTCACGCCCGGCAGGTTGATGGCCAGAACCACACCACCGATCACGGTAGGGAACTGGAACAGGCCTTCCTGAGCCAGCTTGTCATCAGACAGCGGAGCATCTGATGCGCCGAAATCAACAGTGTTCGCGGTAATTTGTTTAACGCCACCGGAGGAGCCGATACCCTGATAGTTAACCTTGTTACCGGTTTCTTTCTGGTAGGTATCCGCCCATTTGGCATACACCGGCGCAGGGAAGGTTGCACCAGCGCCAGTCAGGCTTGCTTCTGCAAATACAGAGAACGCGCTCAGAGATAAGGTCGCGGCGACAACAGTTGCGACAGTGGTACGCATAACTTTCATAATGTCTCCTGCAAGATTTTCGTAAATCGTTGTTTAGTGGCTACGATGAGCAAAATAGGACAAACAGGTGACAGATAAATGTACGAATTATGACAGTTTTATGACAGCGTAAATTTCACTTAAAAATCAGCAAAAGAAAGCATATTTTTCATCGCGTTAGCCGCTTTTATGACAAGACGTTTTCTGAAATATTTTCTTTATGTGACACTGAAAAAAGTAGCTGAAGATGACAAATTGTCATTATTAAAAACGAGAAAGGATTGATTAAAAACAAGCCGGGCAGGATAAAAATGCTCCACCCGAAGGTGGAGCCTGAAGGGATTATTCTACGGTAACCGATTTCGCCAGGTTACGCGGCTGGTCAACGTCGGTGCCTTTGATCAGCGCAACGTGATAGGCCAGAAGCTGCAGCGGAACGGTGTAGAAGATTGGTGCAATCACCTCTTCCACATGCGGCATCTCGATGATATGCATGTTGTCGTTGCTGACAAAACCGGCATCTTTGTCGGCGAAGACGTACAGAACACCGCCGCGGGCGCGCACTTCTTCGATATTAGACTTCAGTTTTTCCAGCAGTTCGTTGTTTGGTGCCACAACGATGACCGGCATATCCGCGTCAATCAGCGCCAGCGGGCCGTGCTTCAGCTCGCCAGCCGCATAGGCTTCAGCGTGAATGTAGGAGATCTCTTTCAGCTTCAGCGCGCCTTCCAGCGCAATCGGATACTGATCGCCACGACCCAGGAACAGGGCGTGATGTTTGTCAGAGAAATCTTCCGCCAGCGCTTCAATGCGTTTGTCCTGAGACAGCATCTGCTCAATACGGCTCGGCAGCGCCTGCAGGCCGTGAACGATGTCGTGCTCAACGGACGCATCTTCACCTTTCAGACGCGCAAGCTTCGCCACCAGCATCAGCAGAACGGTCAGCTGAGTGGTAAACGCTTTGGTGGAGGCCACACCGATTTCTGTGCCCGCTTTGGTCATCAGCGCCAGATCGGACTCACGCACCAGCGATGAGCCAGGAACGTTACAGATAGCCAGCGAGCCCAGGTAACCCAGCTCTTTAGACAGACGCAGCGCTGCCAGCGTATCCGCCGTTTCGCCGGACTGGGAAAGGGTGATCATCAGGCTGTTACGACGCACCGCGGATTTGCGATAGCGGAATTCAGACGCGATTTCCACATCGCACGGCACGCCCGCCAGGGATTCAAACCAGTAGCGAGAAACCATACCGGAGTTGTAAGAGGTGCCGCAGGCCACGATCTGAATATGCTCGACCTTGCCAAGCAGTTCGTTCGCGTTTGCGCCCAGCTCGCTCAGATCCACTTCACCGTGGCTGATGCGCCCGGTCAGCGTGTTTTTGATGGCGTTTGGCTGCTCGTAAATCTCTTTCTGCATGTAGTGACGGTAAGCGCCTTTGTCGCCCGCGTCGTACTGCAGATTCGATTCGATCTCCTGACGTTTCACCTGCTCGCCTTTGGTATCGAACACGGTCACGCTGCGACGGGTCACTTCCGCGATATCACCCTCTTCGAGGAAGATAAAGCGACGGGTAACCGGCAGGAGCGCCAGCTGGTCAGAAGCGATGAAGTTTTCGCCCATGCCCAGACCGATAACCATCGGGCTACCGGAACGCGCGGCCAGCAATGTGGACGGATCGCGGGAATCCATGATCACCGTACCGTACGCACCGCGCAGCTGAGGGATAGCACGCAGCACCGCATCACGCAGTGTACCACCCTGCTCCAGCTCCCAGTGCACCAGGTGAGCAATCACTTCGGTGTCAGTTTCAGAGACGAAGGTGTAGCCGCGCGCTTTCAGTTCTTCGCGCAGCGGTTCGTGGTTTTCGATAATGCCGTTGTGCACGACCACGATGTGTTCAGACACATGCGGGTGCGCGTTACCTTCAGACGGTTCGCCGTGCGTCGCCCAGCGGGTGTGCGCAATACCGGTACCACCGTGCAGCGGATGTTCTTCCGCGGCCTGGGCCAGCATCTGCACTTTACCGAGACGACGCAGACGGGTCATATGACCTTCTGCATCGACGACAGCCAGACCGGCAGAGTCGTAACCACGGTATTCCAGACGACGTAAACCTTCGAGAAGGATTTCAGCAATATCACGCTGCGCAACTGCGCCAACAATTCCACACATAATTTTAGATTCCGAATTTAGGCATTATGCCTGCGTTGTCGCTGACCTGTATTTTCCCTGCGTCTTTCACGCTGCGGCTGCGTTGGCTTCTCGTACTCGCCACGGTCACTTACTTAAGTAAGCTCCCATGGACTCATACGCTTGCCGCCTTGCCACAACGCGAAATCCTTTGGGTAACGCCCTTTCCGGGCACCCCGAGCCTTGTAGAGAGTGGGGTTATTTTTATGGGTACTGCTTGTGGGGGGAGGATTATATTATCCCCTCACCCCGGCCCTCTCCCCAAAGGGGCGAGGGCGAAAAACACCACACCGAACGATCCCCTCACCCCTGTGGGGAGAGGGTTAGGGTGAGGGGTAAATCCGTTACTTTTTCTTAACCGGGCGTTTCCAGCCCTGCTTGCTGACCTGCGGCACGCGGCTTAACACCAGCTCGTTCTCGGCCACATCGCGCGTAACGGTTGTTCCGGCGGCGATAGTCACCCCGTTACCCACGGTAACAGGCGCCACCAGCTGCGTATCGGAG
Organism: Enterobacter cloacae complex sp. ESBL7; assembly: GCF_041679625.1. Taxonomy (NCBI): domain Bacteria; kingdom Pseudomonadati; phylum Pseudomonadota; class Gammaproteobacteria; order Enterobacterales; family Enterobacteriaceae; genus Enterobacter; species Enterobacter cloacae complex sp. ESBL7. Next base: position 27,677 of record NZ_JBGORN010000012.1, on the reverse strand, counting down.
CCAACGAACACGTCGTCACCGATGATGGTTTTAAACTTATTCGCGCCGTCATAGTTACAGGTAATAGTCCCTGCACCAATATTCACGTTATTGCCAATTTCCGCGTCGCCCAGATAGGTCAGATGACCGGCTTTCGAGCCTTTACCCAGACGCGCTTTTTTCATCTCTACGAAGTTACCCACGTGAGCGCCTTCCAGCAGCTCAGCGCCCGGGCGCAAACGCGCAAACGGGCCGATGGTACAGGCCGCATCCAGACGGGCATCTTCTACCACGCTGTACGGGCTGATTTCGCAGTCGTCGCCGATGACGCTGTTTTTAATCACGCAGCCGGCGCCAATTTTGACGCGATTGCCCAGCGTGACGTGACCTTCGAGGATAACGTTCGTATCAATTTCAACGTCACGACCGTGAGATAACGAACCACGCAGATCGAAACGCGCCGGATCGCGCAGCATCACGCCCGCCAGCAGCAGTTTTTCGGCCTGCTCGGACTGATAAACGCGCTCCAGGCGGGAAAGCTGAAGACGATTATTCACCCCTTCGGTTTCGCTGATGCGCGCCGGATGAACCGCCGCAATCTCACGTCCTTCCTGGTACGCCATCGCAATGATGTCGGTGATGTAGAATTCACCCTGCGCGTTGTTGTTGTTGAGCTGAGACAGCCAGCGCTTCATGTCCGCGCCATTGGCAATCAGAATACCGGTGTTGATCTCCTGAATCTGGCGCTGTTCGTCGCTGGCATCTTTATGCTCAACAATACCCGTGACGTTGCCGTTTTCACGGGTGATGCGGCCATAACCGCTTGGATCGTCCAGCACGACGGTCAACAAACCGATACCGCCCTGCGGTTTGGCTTCACGCAGGCGAGTCAGGGTTTCAACGGAGATCAGCGGGACATCGCCGTAGAGCATCAAAATGTCTTCGTCATCCGCAAAGAAAGGCGCAGCCTGCTGCATCGCATGGCCTGTGCCCAGCTGTTCGGCCTGAAGCACCCAGTTGAGCTTGTCATCGCTCAGCGTCTTTTTAAGCAGATCGCCGCCGTGGCCGTAGACCAGGTGGACCTGACTGGCACCCAGTTCATTCGCTGCATCAATGACATGCTGCACCATTGGCTTTCCTGCAAGCGTGTGGAGCACCTTAGGCAGATCGGAATACATGCGGGTCCCTTTGCCAGCGGCAAGGATCACCACGCTCATCGCACTGTTTGACATACGCATCCTGACGGTAGTTTGAGTGTGAAGTAAAAACGTTTGATGCTTAAAATTCTACATCTTTTTCATCATGAATTAAGGCCGAAAAAAAAAGCCAGCCTGGTATCCAGACTGGCTTTTGTGCTTTTCAAGCCGGTGTTACATCGCTTTTTTGGTCAACTCGATAACGCGCAGTTTCGCGATCGCTTTGGCCAGCTCCGCAGACGCCTGAGCGTAATCCACGTCGCCATGAGAGCTGCTAATGTGCTCTTCAGCCTTACGCTTCGATTCCAGGGCTCGCGCTTCGTCGAGATCCTGTCCACGGATAGCGGTATCGGCCAGAACGGTCACACTGCCAGGCTGCACTTCAAGAATGCCGCCGGAGAGATAGATAAACTCTTCGTGACCGAACTGTTTAACGATGCGGATCATACCAGGCTTAATGGCGGTGAGCAGCGGTGCGTGACCCGGGAAAATACCCAGTTCACCTTCACTACCCGTTACCTGGATTTTCTCGACCAGACCAGAGAACATTTGTTGCTCTGCGCTGACGACGTCCAGGTGGTAAGTCATTGCCATATCACCCTCCGATTAAGGCGTTAAAGTTTTTTGGCTTTTTCCACGGCTTCGTCGATGGAACCAACCATGTAGAACGCCTGCTCCGGCAGGTGATCGTATTCGCCTTCCATGATGCCTTTAAAGCCACGGATGGTGTCTTTCAGGGAAACGTATTTACCCGGAGAACCGGTGAATACTTCCGCAACGAAGAACGGCTGGGACAGGAAGCGCTGGATCTTACGCGCACGTGCTACCACCAGTTTGTCTTCTTCAGACAGTTCATCCATACCCAGGATGGCGATGATGTCTTTCAGTTCCTGGTAACGCTGCAGCAGGGACTGTACGCCACGCGCGGTGTCGTAGTGTTCCTGACCAACAACCAGTGGATCCAGCTGACGGCTGGTGGAGTCCAGCGGGTCAACGGCCGGGTAGATACCCAGAGACGCGATCTGACGGCTCAGTACCACGGTTGCGTCTAAGTGCGCAAAGGTGGTTGCTGGAGATGGGTCAGTCAAGTCATCCGCAGGTACGTATACCGCCTGAACGGAGGTGATAGAACCGGTTTTGGTAGAGGTGATACGTTCCTGAAGAACACCCATCTCTTCCGCCAGCGTAGGCTGATAACCTACCGCTGAAGGCATACGACCCAGCAGTGCAGATACTTCCGTACCGGCCAGGGTGTAACGATAGATGTTATCAACGAACAGCAGAACGTCACGGCCTTCGTCACGGAATTTCTCAGCCATCGTCAGACCAGTCAGCGCAACGCGCAGACGGTTTCCAGGTGGCTCGTTCATCTGGCCGTAAACCAGGGATACTTTGTCCAGAACGTTGGAGTCGGTCATTTCGTGGTAGAAGTCGTTACCCTCACGAGTACGTTCACCTACGCCCGCAAACACGGAGTAACCGGAGTGCTCGATCGCGATGTTACGGATCAGCTCCATCATATTTACGGTTTTACCAACACCCGCACCACCGAACAGACCGACTTTACCGCCCTTCGCGAACGGACACATCAGGTCGATAACTTTGATACCGGTTTCCAGCAGTTCCTGAGAGCTTGACAGCTCTTCGTAGGAAGGTGCTGCACGGTGGATAGCCCAACGCTCTTCTTCACCGATGTCGCCTTTCATGTCGATTGGCTGACCCAATACGTTCATGATACGACCCAGTGTTGCTTTACCTACCGGGACTTCGATCGGGTGCTCAAGGTCTTTTACTTCCAGACCACGACGCAGACCGTCGGAAGAACCCATCGCGATGGTACGCACGATACCGCCGCCGAGCTGCTGCTGAACTTCCAGCACCAGGCTCTCGTTACCATTCTGTACCTCAAGCGCGTCGTACACGCGTGGTACGGCGTCCTGAGGGAACTCGACGTCCACCACGGCGCCGATTACCTGGACAATCTTTCCAGTAGCCATCTTGAATCCTCTACGTAATTCGTAAACCTGGTTAAACCGCGGCGGCCCCCGAGACGATCTCGGTGAGTTCCTGAGTAATGCTGGCCTGACGAGCTTTGTTGTAAACCAACTGCAGCTCTTTAATCAGGCTGCCGCCATTATCGGTCGCGGCTTTCATCGCCACCATTCGTGCGGCCTGCTCGCTGGCCAGGTTTTCTACAACGCCCTGATAAACCTGAGATTCAACGTAACGACGCAGCAGGGTATCCAGCAGCGGTTTCGGATCGGGTTCATACAGGTAATCCCAGGCTTTTTGCTTCAGCTCGTCATCTTCTGATGCCGGTAACGGCAGCATCTGAGTGAGCGTTGGAACCTGAGACATGGTGTTAATGAATTTGTTGCTGACAACGTACAGTCTGTCCAGACGGCCTTCATCATAGGCCTGCAACATCACTTTAACCGGGCCGATCAGTTCGGACAGGGACGGGTTATCACCCATACCGGTCACCTGAGCGACAATGTTGCCACCAACGGAGTTAAAGAAAGAGACGCCTTTAGAGCCGATCATTGCGATATCGCACTGAACGCCTTTTTCAGACCATGCTTTCATATCCGCCAGCAGTTTTTTGAACAGGTTAATGTTCAAGCCGCCACACAGACCACGGTCGGTCGACACCACCAGGTAGCCCACGCGCTTAACGTCGCGTTCTTCCAGGTAAGGGTGCTTATATTCCAGATTACCGTTTGCAAGGTGACCAATCACTTTGCGCATGGTTTCTGCATAAGGACGGCTGGCCGCCATGCGATCCTGCGATTTACGCATTTTGGAAGCGGCGACCATCTCCATCGCTTTAGTGATCTTTTGCGTGTTCTGGACGCTTGCGATCTTACTACGTATCTCTTTTGCGCCGGCCATGAGCTTCTCCTCAATGCCAGGCGGCTTGTCCTGAGACAAGCCGCCGGACGATTACCAGGATTGGGTTGCTTTGAAGGAATCGAGGATAGCTTTCAGCTTGCCTTCGATTTCGTCGTTATAGCCACCGGTCTGGTTGATCTCTTGCATCAGCGGAGCGTGATCACGGTCGACGTAAGCCAGCAGAGCGGCTTCGAAGCTACCGATTTTCGCCAGTTCCACATCTTCGAGGTAACCGCGTTCTGCCGCGAACAGTACCAGGCCCTGCTGAGCAACAGACATTGGTGCGTACTGTTTCTGCTTCAGCAGCTCGGTCACTTTCTGACCGTGGCTCAGTTGTTTACGGGTTGCTTCGTCCAGATCGGATGCGAACTGAGAGAACGCAGCCAGTTCACGATACTGTGCCAGCGCGGTACGGATACCACCGGACAGTTTCTTGATGATCTTGGTCTGAGCAGCACCACCAACACGGGATACGGAGATACCCGGGTTAACCGCCGGACGGATACCGGAGTTAAACAGGTTGGTTTCCAGGAAGATCTGACCATCGGTAATGGAGATTACGTTGGTCGGAACGAACGCAGAAACGTCACCCGCCTGGGTTTCAATGATCGGCAGAGCGGTCAGAGAGCCCGTTTTACCCTTCACTTCACCTTTGGTGAAGTTCTCGACGTATTCCGCGTTAACACGGGAAGCACGCTCCAGCAGACGAGAGTGGAGGTAGAATACGTCGCCAGGGAACGCTTCACGTCCAGGTGGACGACGGAGCAGCAGGGAAACCTGACGATAAGCAACAGCCTGTTTAGACAGGTCATCGTATACGATCAACGCATCTTCACCGCGGTCACGGAAGTATTCGCCCATTGCGCAACCGGCATATGGCGCCAGGTATTGCAGTGCAGCAGATTCAGACGCAGTTGCTACCACAACGATGGTGTTAGACAGTGCGCCGTGCTCTTCCAGTTTACGAACCACGTTGGAAATGGTGGACGCTTTCTGGCCGATAGCCACGTACACACATTTGATGCCGGAGTCACGCTGGTTGATGATGGCGTCGATAGCCATCGCGGTTTTACCGGTCTGACGGTCACCGATGATCAGTTCACGCTGACCACGACCGATTGGGATCATGGCATCAACGGACTTATAACCTGTCTGAACAGGCTGATCTACGGACTGACGGTCGATAACGCCTGGTGCGATAACTTCGATTGGGGAGAAGCCATCGTGCTCAACCGGACCTTTACCGTCGATTGGCGCACCCAGGGTGTTAACAACGCGACCCAGCAGGCCACGGCCAACCGGCACTTCCAGAATACGGCCAGTACACTTAACCTTCATGCCTTCGGCGAGGTCAGCGTATGGACCCATCACAACTGCACCTACGGAGTCGCGCTCCAGGTTCAGTGCGATAGCGTAACGGTTACCCGGCAGGGAAATCATCTCACCCTGCATACAATCGGCCAGGCCGTGGATGCGGATAACACCGTCACTTACAGAAACAATAGTACCTTCGTTGTGAGCTTCACTCACAACACTGAACTGAGCAATGCGCTGCTTGATCAGTTCGCTGATTTCGGTGGAATTCAGTTGCATGCTCCAGTCCCCTTAAGACTGCAAGACGTCTGCAAGGCGTTCAAGACGGCCGCGTACGCTGCCATCAATGACCATATCACCCGAACGGATGATTACGCCTGCCATTACAGACTTATCGATTTTGCAATTCAGCTTAACTTTGCGTGACAGACGTTTTTCCATCGCGGCGGTGATTTTCGCAAGCTGTTCATTACTCAGTTCAGTCGCAGAAGTCACTTCGACTTCAGCGGTTGCTTCACTAAGGGCACGTAAGTGCTCAAACTGCTCGAGAACATCCGGGAGCACACGGAGACGACCATTTTCTGCCATCACCTTAATCAGGTTCTGGCCGTTGGCATCCAGTTGCTCTCCGCACACGGCGATAAACGACGCGGCAAGAGTTTCAGGTGCTAACGCACCGGAAAGCAACTCAGCCATTTGTTCGTTTTTCGTCACCTCAGCGGCAAACGCCAGCATATCCTGCCAGCGATCGACATTTTGGTGTTCGACAGCAAAGTCAAAAGCTGCTTTGGCGTAGGGGCGAGCTACCGTAACAAATTCAGACATCAGCCCCTCCCTCCTTACAGTTCAGCGACAAGTTTGTCCACGATGTCGCTGTTAGCAGCTTCATCCACGGAACGTTCGATGATCTTCTCGGCGCCAGCAACAGCCAGAATCGCAACCTGCTTACGCAGTTCTTCACGAGCACGTTTACGCTCAGCATCAATTTCTGCCTGAGCCTGTGTCACGATCTTAGTACGTTCCTGTTCTGCTTCAGCTTTGGCTTCGTCCAGGATCTGAGAACGGCGTTTGTTAGCCTGTTCAATGATTACCTGAGCTTCAGCTTTCGCTTTTTTCAGCTGGTCTGTCGCGTTGGCCTGTGCAAGGTCCAAATCTTTCTTAGCGCGTTCTGCGGAAGCCAGACCGTCAGCAATTTCTTTCTGACGTTTTTCGATGGCAGCCATTAAAGGCGGCCATACATACTTCATGCAGAACCAGACAAAGAGAATAAACGCGATGGCCTGGCCGAGGATTGTTGCGTTCATGTTCACAGCACAATACCTCTTTAATTTCTGTGGCTTAGGGTTTTAAAACTACTACTACGCGACAGCAAACATCACGTACAGACCCAGACCTACAGCGATCATTGGGATAGCATCCACCAGACCCATAACGATAAAGAACTGAGTACGCAGCAGAGGAATCAGATCAGGTTGACGCGCTGCGCCTTCCAGGAATTTGCCCCCGAGGATGCCGATACCGATCGCAGCACCGATAGCCGCCAGACCCATCATCACAGCGGCAGCCATGTACAGCAGATCCATATTCAGGTTTTCCATGACAGTCTCCAGTTTGTTTCAATTAAAACGTAGTAGTGTTGGTAAAAAATCAGTGCTCTTCAGACGCCATCGACAGATAGACGATCGTCAGAACCATGAAGATAAAGGCTTGCAGCGTAATGATCAGGATGTGGAAAATGGCCCATGGCACATTCAGAATCCACTGTGACCACCACGGCAGAAGACCCGCGATCAGAATGAAAATCAGCTCACCCGCATACATGTTGCCGAACAGTCGCAGACCCAGTGAAACAGGTTTGGACAGCAGGCTAACGCCTTCCAGGATCAGGTTGACCGGAATAAACGCCCAGTGGTTGAACGGCTGCAAGGTAAGCTCTTTCACAAAGCCGCTTACGCCTTTCATTTTGATGCTGTAGAAAAGAATCAGGATAAATACGCCCAGCGCCATCGACAGGGTGATGTTCACGTCCGCAGACGGTACAACACGCAGCGCAGGCAGGCCGAAGATGTGCTCGCCGATAAACGGCAGCAGATCGATTGGCAGCAGGTCCATCAGGTTCATCAGGAAGACCCAAACGAACACGGTCAGGGCCAGCGGAGCAATCAGCTTGCTCTTACCATGGTACATGTCTTTGACGCTGCCATGGACGAAGCCGATGATCATTTCGATGAAGGTCTGGAATTTCCCTGGTACACCGCTGGTCGCTCGTTTAGCAACACCGCGGAACATGGCCAGGAACAGAAGACCCAAAACCACCGAGAAGAACATGGAGTCGATGTTGATCGTCCAGAAGGTGGCCGGGGGGTTATGTGGATCCACCAGCGAGAATGTACGCAGGTCCAGCTGAAGGTTATTCAGATGGTGACCTATGTAATCCTGCGGCGTCATATTTTCTGAAGCCATGATGCCTTTTACCCTTTGTTATTGATTACAGCTGGAGCCAGAACTTGTACCACCAGCACCAAAACCCACGTTGCTATCAGCGGCATGAAGACCACTTTCAAAACCGCCAGCGCCATCACCAGTAGAGCAAAGGTCAGCAACACCTTACACACTTCGCCGAGGGCGAAGGACCAGGCCACGCGGCCTTTGGCAGGTGTATGCGCCTGATGACGCCAGGCAAAAATCATAAACAACACGTTTGGCAGCACAACCGCCAAACCCCCGCACACGGCGGAGATGCCCCAGAAGGGGTCTTTGAGGCTAAACAGCAGTCCACTTGCTATCACAGCCAGAAACTGAATGAACAGAAGCTTACGAGCAACGTTTCTACTCAAGAGCGACACAGACATCACGTTTTTACTCCTGCTCCCTTCGAGGTATGCCGCGTGTCGTATAAAACGTCCTTTAAGGCTCAGAGTCAAGCATCAAAAAGCGGTCAAATTATACGGTGCGCACCCGTGATTTCAAACATTAAGTAGCGAAAAGGTGAATAAATGTTTAAATATTTTTCCCCACCGATATTTTTTAACTTTCGCTGAAAGCGTCAACCTTCGACCAAAACTGCAAACAGCGCGAAAACGTTGGCGATAAAGCGTGCACGAGATCACAAAACACACATTTGCGATAAGGTTGTATTTATCAAAGGCGCAAATCGCGCAAATTTATCTTTATGAAATTAAACGCAAAATGTCGTAACTATTTTCAAAACAGCCCAGTACACAATAAAAACGTTTTATTGACATTCTTAATAAATAATTAACATTGCGTTCTGGTTACTGCCTTCCACTTTTAGCAGACTTATATTTTCACAGATGACTATCTTCTCGGTGAATAAAAGTCGCCAGGTTAACCATAAGAAAAACCTTAGTGAAAAAGAGGTTAAAAGCCCGACGGTAAATCCTCTGTCTTTGTGCTGTTTTTTAACATGCGAAGAACAGCACAAATTCCACATTTTTTATTAATTTTTTAAAAATTGTTTGGCTTAATTATCACCAGATGACGCTCCCCATCGAGCTGAGGAATGTGTAATTTCTCGATGGATTCAACAGCAAAACCGTCCGGGAGCTGTTCAATTTCATCGCCTGGCAACTGCCCTTTCAGCGCATAAAAGCGGCCATTCTCTGCAGGCAAGTGCTTACACCAGCTCACCATGTCATTGAGTGAAGCAAACGCGCGGCTGATAACCCCGTCAAACGGCGGCTCTGCCGGGAACTCCTCTACCCTGCTCTGCACGGGCGTGATGTTCTCAAGCTTCAGCTCATGCTGTACCTGACGTAAAAAGCGCACGCGCTTGCCGAGGCTGTCCAGTAGCGTGAAGTGGCTCTCAGGGCGAACAATCGACAGCGGAACGCCCGGTAAACCTGGTCCCGTCCCCACGTCGATAAAACGCTCACCTTTCAGCCAGGGGGCGACCACGATGCTATCGAGAATATGGCGTACCAGCATCTCGTTGGGGTCACGTACTGAGGTCAGGTTGTACGCTTTGTTCCATTTGTTCAGCATATCGACATAGGCCACCAGCTGATTTTTCTGGTGATCGGTGAGCGAAATACCTGCCTGATCCAGCAGACGAGAGAGTTTGTTGAGCACGGTGAATACCTGTTGGAAAACTTAGATGGCGGGTGGCGCTTCGCTTACCCGCCCTACGGGTTCATCAGGCCCGGTAAGCGCAGCACCACCGGGCAATGTTCTGGCATTATGCGCTGCGGCGCAGCATGCCCTGCTTTTTCAGCCAGACCAGCAGAATGGAAATCGCCGCAGGCGTGACGCCGGAGATACGGGATGCCTGGCCGATCGATACCGGTTTGTGATCGTTCAGCTTGGCGATCACTTCGTTGGAAAGGCCCGTCACCTGGCGGTAGTCCAGCATTTCCGGCAGCAGCGTGTTTTCGTTACGCTGCTGTTTTTCGATCTCATCCTGCTGACGCGCGATGTAACCTTCGTACTTCACCTGGATCTCAACCTGCTCTGCCGCTTCAGCGTCTTCCAGGCCAGGCGCGAACGCGGTCAGTTTGACCAGGTTCTCGTAGGTGACTTCAGGACGGCGCAGCAGATCTTCCCCGCTGGCTTCGCGCGACAGCGGCGCGGTTAAGTGAGCGTTTACTTCGGCAGCGGTTTCCGCCTGCGGATTCACCCAGGTGGTTTTCAGGCGCTGACGTTCCTGTTCAATGCGCTCCAGCTTTTCGTTGAAGCGCGCCCAGCGCTCGTCATCGACCAGACCCAGCTCGCGGCCCATTTCGGTCAGACGCAGGTCGGCGTTATCTTCACGCAGCATCAGGCGATATTCCGCGCGAGAGGTAAACATACGGTACGGCTCTTTGGTACCCAGCGTGCAGAGATCGTCAACCAGCACGCCCAGATACGCCTGAGAACGGCCTGGTGCCCAGCCCTCTTTCTCAGCAGAGAAGCGTGCGGCGTTCAGACCGGCAAGCAGGCCCTGTGCAGCCGCTTCTTCGTAGCCGGTAGTGCCGTTAATCTGCCCCGCGAAGAACAGACCGTGGATGAATTTGCTTTCCAGGGTTGGCTTCAGGTCGCGCGGATCGAAGAAATCGTACTCAATAGCGTAGCCGGGACGAACGATTTTCGCATTCTCCATCCCCTGCATTGAGCGAACAATTTGCATCTGTACATCGAACGGCAGGCTGGTGGAGATGCCGTTCGGGTAAATTTCGTTTGAGGTTAGTCCTTCCGGCTCCAGGAAGATCTGGTGCTGGTTACGATCGGCGAAGCGCATCACTTTGTCTTCGATCGACGGACAGTAGCGTGGGCCGATCCCTTCGATCACGCCAGCATACATAGGGCTGCGATCGAGGTTATTGCGGATCACGTCATGGGTTTTCTCGTTGGTATGCGTGATGTAGCACGGTACCTGCTGAGGATGCTGTGCCGCATTGCCCATGAACGAGAACACCGGCATGGGGTTATCACCGTGCTGTTGCGCCAGCACGCTGAAATCAATGGTGCGCGCATCAATACGCGGCGGCGTGCCGGTTTTCAGGCGGCTGACGCGCAGCGGCAGTTCACGCAGACGGCGAGACAGTGGAATAGACGGCGGATCGCCGGCACGGCCACCGCTGTAGTTATCCAGACCGATATGAATTTTACCGTCCAGGAAGGTGCCCACGGTCAGCACCACGGCTTTCGCGCGGAATTTGAGGCCCATCTGGGTCACGGCACCCACAACGCGATCGTTCTCAACGATAAGATCTTCAACCGCCTGCTGGAAGATCATCAGGTTCGGCTGGTTCTCCAGCGCGGTGCGTACAGCCTGACGGTAAAGCACGCGGTCTGCCTGAGCTCGGGTCGCACGCACAGCGGGACCTTTACTCGCGTTTAGTATCCTAAACTGGATGCCAGCATGATCGATCGCTTTCGCCATCAGGCCGCCAAGTGCATCCACTTCTTTTACCAGGTGTCCTTTCCCAATGCCGCCAATCGCCGGATTACAGGACATTTGTCCCAGCGTGTCGATATTGTGTGTCAAAAGCAGGGTCTGCTGACCCATACGCGCTGCGGCCATTGCGGCCTCAGTGCCTGCATGACCCCCGCCAATGATGATGACGTCAAAAGGATCCTGATAAAACATGGTGGTCTGCCTCGCGTAAAGCGGTATGAAAATGGATTGAAGCCCGGGCCGTGGATTCTACTCAACTTTAGTCTTTCGAGAAAGCATTGGGATCCTGGGCTATTAAAAAGAAGATCTTTTTATTTAGAGATCTGTTCTATTGTGATCTCTTATTAGGATCGCGAACCTGTGTGGATAAGTCCGATCTCACAAAGAAGATCATGCAGTTAGAAAGGATCGTTTGCTGTGAATGATCGGTGATCCTGGACAGTATAAGCTGGGATCAGATCGCGACTTTATGCACAGGTCAAAAACAAAACAACAGTTGTTCTTTGGATAACTACGGGTTAATACGAGCTTTTAACCAGAGTTATCCACATCTGTTCGCGCGATCTTTAATCGTTTTTGAGTAAATTTTTCCATTCCGCGAGCCAGATCTCAGCTGGATCCTCCGGAATGTCATGATCGAGGATGTTGATCTTGAGCGTTTCACCCAGCTGTTTTGCTCCACAAGAGGTAACAGCGGCTTCAACTTTCTCTATTGCCCCGCAAAAGGTGTCATATTCACGACTGCCGATCCCCACCGCGCCAAAACGGACGTTTGACAGGTCGGGCTGCTGTTCCAGCAGTTCGTCATATAAAGGTTGCAGGTTATCCGGCAGATCGCCCGCGCCGTGCGTGGAGGTGATCAGCAGCCAGACCCCGTCAGTCGGGAGATCTTCAAGCAACGGACCGTGCAGGGTTTCAGTAGAAAAGCCCGCATCTTCCAGCTTTTCAGCCAGGTGTTCCGCTACGTATTCCGCACCACCAAGGGTGCTGCCGCTGATAAGGGTAATGTCCGCCATTGATCGCTCGCCCAGATAAAGAGACGGCCATTGTACGCTGTGAACGAGCTGGGATCTACCTGTGGAAAATGTGGGAATGAATTTGCCCGATCACGGGCGGATGGTACGCATGATCGGGTTTTGCAGGGAGATCAGCGTCTCGGTGGACTGAATTTCATCGATTGTTTGGATCTTGTTGATAAGTACCTGCTGGAGGGCGTCGATGGATCGGCACATGACTTTAATAAAGATGCTGTAATGCCCGGTGGTGTAATACGCCTCGGTGACTTCATCCAGCGCGTTCAGCTTCGCCAGGGCGGAAGGGTAGTCTTTGGCGCTTTTAAGAATGATGCCGATGAAGCAGCAGACGTCGTAACCGAGATGTTTAGGACTGACGTCAATGCGTGCGCCGGTAATGATCCCCGCCTGTTTCATTTTCTCTACGCGAACGTGAATGGTCCCCGGGCTGACGCCAAACTGTTTCGCCAGCTCGGCGTAGGCGGTACGGGCATTGGCCATTAACGCCTCCAGGATGCCGCGGTCGAGATTGTCGATCTGATAATTTTCCATAGCTTTTTCTTATGAAGATTAATGAATCACTCTATTCTAGCGTTTAATTTTATCGAATCAAAAGTGAAGGTGGCTTTTTGTTGATGAGTTATTGAATACGGTGCCGTTTCTGTTGCTTAATCAATATCAACAGGACGCAGGAGTATAAATAATGAAAACCGCTTACATCGCAAAACAACGCCAGATCAGTTTCGTAAAATCCCATTTTTCCCGCCAGCTGGAAGAGAAGCTTGGCCTTATTGAAGTTCAGGCGCCGATTCTGAGCCGCGTGGGTGACGGGACGCAGGATAACCTCTCTGGATGCGAAAAAGCGGTACAGGTGAAAGTGAAAACACTGCCAGACGCTCAGTTCGAAGTGGTTCATTCCCTGGCGAAGTGGAAGCGTCAAACCCTGGGACAACACGACTTCAGCGCGGGCGAAGGGCTCTACACGCACATGAAAGCCCTTCGTCCCGATGAAGATCGCCTTTCACCGATTCATTCCGTTTACGTTGACCAGTGGGACTGGGAGCGCGTAATGGGTGATGGTGAACGTCACGTCGGCACGCTGAAATCCACCGTTGAGGCGATCTACGCCGGGATCAAAGCAACCGAAGCGGCCGTGAGCAAAGAGTTTGGTCTGGCGCCGTTCCTGCCGGATACGATCCACTTTGTTCACAGCCAGGCGCTGCTGAGCCGCTTCCCGGATCTCGATGCTAAAGGCCGCGAGCGTGCGATCGCCAAAGAATTAGGTGCTGTGTTCCTGATCGGTATCGGCGGCAAACTGTCTGATGGCAAACGCCACGACGTTCGCGCGCCGGATTATGATGACTGGAGTACGGCGGGTGAGGGCGAATTTGCCGGGCTGAACGGCGATATTCTGGTGTGGAACCCGGTACTGGAAGACGCCTTCGAGCTCTCTTCTATGGGGATCCGCGTGGATGCTGACGCGCTGAAGCGCCAGCTGGCGGTCACCGGCGATGAAGATCGTCTCAAACTCGAGTGGCACCAGGCGCTGCTGCGCGGTGAAATGCCTCAGACTATCGGCGGTGGTATCGGCCAGTCCCGTCTGACCATGCTGCTGCTGCAATTACCCCATATCGGTCAGGTTCAGTGTGGCGTCTGGCCGCAGCAGGTACGTGAAAGCGTCGGTTCTCTTCTGTAATTAACGCTGCCAGCGTCTGAGCAGGCGGCTACGCAGCCCGGTATCAAAGCGCCAGATATGATCGAAGATGCGCATGATGCCGGGTTTTCCATGGGCTGACATCGCCACCGCATGAAATCGGTGCTGGTGCACCCGCTGTAACTCCTTCACCTTATTCACCACGTCATCCGGCAGCCGCTGGGCAATAAAATCGGAAATCACCACCGCGTCAGCGTCGTACCAGTCGCCTCCCTGCATACGCTCCACAATGCTGCGAAAGCAGCTGGCCAGATCCGTGCCGCCGCGAAAGCGCTGGCTCAGGAAGCGGATTGCCTGCTCGATACCCTGCTGATTCGTCAGCTCATAGCCCACCACCTCGCTGGAGAAGAGCATGATGAAGCAGCGACGACGATCGGCCAGCGCCACGCGCATCAGTGCCAGACAGAACGCCTTCGCGCACTGCTCGTTAAACCCGCCCATCGAACCGGACGTATCCACGCAAACAATGAATGGCCCGCGCGGCTGTTCATCAAAATCCTGATGGACGACCGGCCGTTGGCTGACTTTCTCACGCCAGGCTTCGCCGTGCAGTCGGTAGGTGAGAAGCTGTTTTTCCACCAGCCGACGATAGAACTCATACTCCAGCTCGGTCATCCCCAGCGTGCTCAGTTCCGTGGGCAGCAGGCGTAAAATGTCATCGCTCTGCTGGAGCCCGTCGACCTGCTCCGGCACGGTAGCCGGTTCGCGCACCAGGGTGCGGAAGGTTTCCATCGGGGCATCTTTCTTTGGGACCGACTTTGCCTCCCTTGAGCGACCCAGCTGTTCAGCAAGCTTCATCAGCTCGGGCTGCTGCGCCAGAAAATCGCCGTATTTGACGATCAGCTGATAATCCCCGCGCCGGAGCTGACCTGCGCTCATATCCCAGAGACGTCCTGCGGCGTTTTCATTCTCCACCAGCACCTGTTCTAGCTGGCCGCTCAGCGTCATCCGTTCCTGAACTTCACTGAGCAGCTGTTCACGCTCTTCGTCCAGCAGCTGCTGGTTCAGCGTTGTGGCCTGAACCACCAGGCTGAGGCGCCAGCGCTGTAGGAACAGGGTATGCAGCGCCGGGGTAAAAGTGGCGTTATCCGTAACCAGCGCCCGCGCCTGGCTGGCAAACGGAGAGTGGACTTTATCAAGCAGCGTAAGGGTTTGCGGCAGCTGGACGATAAACTGCGGTGTCGACAGCCGTTGGCACTGCTGATAGCTGGCGACCTCCTCCGTCAATTCAGGCGGGACTTCCGTCTCCTTAAACCGCTGGCGAAGGTTATCGCGCCAGCGCGGAAGATCGTCCGTCATCGCCTTTTTAAGCTTTGGAAATTTTTCAAAAAACGCCGCCAGCTGCGGCGACGCCAGAAGGGTAATGACCACTTCTTCGATCAACCCCTCCTCGCTGACGGCCAGCATGACGTTAAGCGTATCCAGCGTTAGCATTGACGCGCCTGTTTGATCTGCGCGCTGACGTCCTGCAGGCTGGCTTCGATGCGACCTAGCCAGTCGCTATGAATAAAGAGGCATTTTTGCTGCTCGCTAAAGCGGGTGTGCTGCTGATGCCATTCGGTATCCAGCGCTTCCAGCTGCTGCTTAATCTCTTCGGGGACGCTGTCAGAGGCGGTGCCCGGAAGCGCAAGACGCGAGCCCTGGAGGCTGACGTCGCGGATCACCAGGTGCTGGCTGCTGTCCACTTCCATATTCAGCGGCTGCGCGAAACCAATGCCGTTGAGTTTTCCTCGGATCTCTCCGCCCTTATCCAGCCACTGCGCCAGCGCCTCGCGCTCAATCGTAATGTGCACCACCTGCATATCATGCAGTTTAAGCGGCTGCTGGAGCAGCAGCGTTAGCGTTGCGCCGGTCAGGTCCGCGGGAAGCTCGTAGTGCGGTTTGCGGGCGAACATGCCCCCAAGGCGATTCACTTTCAGCGCGGTTTTATCGCTTTGCTGCTGCTGGAGCTGGATGCGCCGCTGGGCAATCGCCCCCAGCTGGTTGAGCATCGCCTGCTGCCCCCAGGCGTGCCCGGTCATCAAAACGTCAAGCTGCTGCTGCATCAGGTTCATGCCTTCTGCATCATGCCAGAGGCAGTCTTTGAGCAGGATCAGGTCAATTGGCGCAACGGCGTCACGCCCGCTGAACAGGGCGCTGGCCTGCAGCAGGCGGATCGCTTTTTTCCAGCGGCGATCGGAGACATAGGGCGCTGAAGGAATGAGATCAAGCTGCTGGCGCAGGAGATAGATCAGCTCGAAGACGGCGTCTGGCAGTTTGATTTTGCCGATATCCTGCTGCCACTGGTGATACTCCTCATCCGTTATCTGCAGCGAAGCGGATACCGGGTTTTCACTTTCATCCTGCTGGCTGACCAGCATGGAGCGGAAGTTGGATTTATCCTGCACTTTGTCCAGCCACAGGCGGATAAGCATACGGTCATACAGCGCTTCCAGACTGCTGTCGGCTTCAGGCAGTTCGTTAGAGGCGGCCACCAGCAGGCGCATCGGGATTTTCTCTTCACTGGCGCCGTTACGGAACCGACGTTCGTTTATCGCCGTGAGCAGGGTGTTCAGAATAGCCGGCCCCGCTTTCCAGATCTCATCGAGAAAAACAATCTCAGCCTCCGGAAGATACCCTTCTGTCAGACGCTGATAGCGCCCCTCATCTTTCAATGCCTGAATGGAGAGCGGACCAAAAACTTCTTCTGGGGTGGAAAACCGGGTCATGAGATATTCGAAGGCGCGGGCGTTCTGAAAAGCAAATTTCAGCCTGCGGGCAATCAGGCTTTTGGCAATGCCCGGCGGTCCCAGCAAAAACACGCTCTCACCGCTCAACGCCGCCAGTAAACAGAGGCGGATGGCGTGGCTACGCTCGAAAAGGCCTTTCTCCAGCGCGCTGCTGAGGCGGGAAATTCTTTCTGCTAATAAATGTGAGTGAGCCATAATAGTTTTGCATCCTTTCGCCGTCGTGGCGGCCAATTGAAGCGAGTATAGACGTTTCAGTCAGGGCTGGTAATAGACTGAAGTGCGGCGCAATTTTCTTTGCGCTACATTAATGCGGTTGCATTTAGGGGTACGATTTTGCAATGAATCGTGCATACTGTGCGCTTTTTGTGGGCCAAGGGACCGGGAACACATTTGTTATTTAAACGAAAAGACTAGTCTATGAGCACTGATAATAAGCAATCATTACCCGCAATAACGCTTGCGGCGATCGGGGTTGTCTACGGTGATATCGGCACCAGCCCGCTTTATACGCTTCGTGAATGTCTGTCCGGCCAGTTTGGTTTTGGTGTTGAACGCGATGCCGTATTTGGCTTCCTGTCCCTCATTTTCTGGCTGCTGATCCTGGTGGTTTCCGTTAAATATCTCTCCTTCGTTATGCGTGCTGATAACGCAGGTGAAGGTGGGATCCTGACCCTGATGTCTCTTGCCGGGCGGAATACCTCGGCCAGGATGACCTCGGTGCTGGTCATTATCGGCCTGATTGGCGGCAGTTTCTTCTACGGGGAAGTGGTGATAACGCCGGCTATCTCGGTGCTGTCGGCGATTGAGGGGCTGGAGATTATCGCTCCGCAGCTCGATTCATGGGTGGTTCCGCTGGCAATTATTGTCCTGACGCTGCTGTTCATGATCCAGAAGCACGGTACAGGGCTGGTGGGCAAACTGTTCGCGCCGATTATGCTGGCCTGGTTCCTGATCCTGGCGGCGCTTGGTTTACGCAGCATTATCGCGAACCCGGAAGTGCTGCATGCGCTGAACCCTTACTGGGCGGTGCATTTCTTCCTCGAATACAAAGTGGTTTCCTTCGTGGCGCTGGGGGCCGTCGTGCTCTCCATCACCGGTGTGGAAGCGCTGTATGCTGACATGGGCCACTTCGGGAAACTGCCTATCCGCGTGGCATGGTTTATTGTGGTGCTGCCGTCGCTGGTGCTGAACTATTTCGGTCAGGGCGCGCTGTTGCTTAAAAACCCGGAAGCGATCAAGAACCCGTTCTTCCTGCTGGCGCCTGACTGGGCGCTGGTGCCGATGCTGATCCTGGCGACGCTGGCGACCGTCATTGCCTCCCAGGCGGTGATTTCCGGCGTGTTTTCTCTGACGCGCCAGGCCGTGCGTCTGGGGTATCTGTCACCGATGCGCATCATCCATACCTCAGAGATGGAGTCGGGCCAGATCTACATCCCGTTCGTTAACTGGCTCCTCTATTTCGCTGTTGTTATTGTTATCGTCAGCTTTGAGCACTCCAGTAACCTGGCGGCGGCGTACGGTATTGCGGTAACCGGTACGATGGTGCTGACATCGCTTCTCTCCACCACGGTGGCGTACCGAAACTGGCACTGGAATAAATTCCTCGTGGCGATGATTCTGGTGGGCTTCCTGTGTATCGACGTGCCGCTGTTCTCTGCGAACCTCGATAAAATTGTCTCCGGTGGCTGGCTGCCGCTGACGCTGGGTCTGGTGATGTTCATCGTCATGACCACCTGGAAAAGCGAGCGTTTCCGCCTGCTGCGCCGCATGCACGAGCACGGCAATTCTCTGGAGGCGATGATCGCTTCTCTGGAGAAATCCCCGCCGGTCCGCGTGCCGGGTACTGCGGTATATATGTCTCGCGCGCTGAACGTCATTCCGTTCGCGCTGATGCATAACCTCAAGCACAACAAAGTGCTGCACGAGCGGGTGATCCTGCTGACGCTGCGCACCGAAGATGCGCCGTATGTTCATAACGTCCGTCGCGTGCAGATCGAGCAGCTGTCGCCGACCTTCTGGCGCGTGGTGGCAAGCTACGGCTGGCGCGAAACGCCAAACGTGGAAGAGGTGTTCCACCGCTGCGGCCTGGAAGGACTGAGCTGCCGGATGATGGAGACGTCGTTCTTTATGTCGCACGAGTCGCTGATCATCGGCAAGCGCCCGTGGTATCTGCGCCTGCGCGGCAAGCTGTACCTCATCCTGCAGCGTAACGCCCTGCGCGCGCCTGACCAGTTTGAGATCCCGCCTAACCGCGTGATTGAGCTGGGGACGCAGGTCGAGATCTAATCCCTTCTGAAAATGCCGGGTGGCGCTTCGCTTACCCGGCCTACCAAATCCCCCGCCAACCCACAATAATTGTCTCTGCATTTCACTTAGCGAAACGTTTCGACGCCGATCACAAATCTGTTACGTCATGATGGTTTTCTGAACATTCTTGAGATTAAACTGATGTCAGCGAAACGTTTCGCTAGTGGAGCAAGAAAATGAAGAAAGGCACGGTACTCAACTCAGAAATCTCATCGGTTATTTCCCGTCTTGGGCATACCGATACGCTGGTGGTTTGCGATGCAGGCTTACCGGTTCCGCGCAGCACAACCCGTATCGATATGGCGTTAACGCAGGGTGTACCCTCGTTTATGCAGGTACTGGATGTGGTGACCGCGGAGATGCAGGTTGAGGCGGCCATTCTCGCGGCGGAAATCAAACAACATAATCCGCAACTCCACGAAACGTTGCTCAGCCATATTGAGCAACTGCAACAACACCAGGGAAACACCATAGAAATTCGTTACACGACGCACGAACAGTTCAAACAACAAACCGCAGACAGTCAGGCGGTGATTCGCAGCGGGGAGTGTTCCCCGTATGCGAATATCATTCTCTGTGCTGGCGTCACCTTCTGAGGCCATCATGGACGCATTACTGCAACTCAAAGGGATCGATAAGTCGTTCCCGGGCGTAAAAGCCCTCTCCGGCGCGGCGCTGAATGTCTACCCCGGGCGCGTGATGGCGCTGGTGGGCGAAAACGGTGCCGGCAAATCCACCATGATGAAAGTGCTGACCGGTATCTACCAACGCGATGCCGGTTCACTCGTCTGGCTGGGTAAAGAGACCACCTTCAATGGCCCAAAAACCTCTCAGGAAGCGGGTATCGGTATTATTCACCAGGAGCTGAACCTCATTCCTCAGCTCACCATTGCGGAAAACATCTTCCTCGGCCGCGAGTTTGTTAACCGGTTCGGCAAAATCGACTGGAAAACCATGTACGCCGAAGCGGACAAGCTGCTGGCGAAGCTGAACCTGCGCTTTAAGAGCGATCGCCTGGTAGGCGATCTGTCCATTGGCGATCAGCAGATGGTGGAAATCGCGAAGGTGCTGAGCTTTGAGTCGAAGGTCATCATTATGGATGAACCGACCGACGCCCTGACCGATACCGAAACGGAATCCCTGTTCCGCGTGATCCGCGAGCTGAAGTCGCAGGGGCGCGGGATTGTCTATATCTCTCACCGCATGAAAGAGATCTTCGAAATCTGCGATGACGTCACCGTTTTCCGCGACGGGCAGTTTATTGCCGAGCGCGAAGTCGCCACGCTGACCGAAGATACGCTCATCGAAATGATGGTGGGACGCAAGCTCGAAGATCAGTATCCGCATCTGGAGAAAGCGCCGGGTGAGATCCGCCTGAAGGTGGACAACCTCTGCGGTCCGGGTGTGAACGACGTGACCTTTACCCTGCGCCAGGGCGAGATCCTGGGCGTGGCGGGACTGATGGGTGCCGGACGTACCGAGCTGATGAAAGTGTTGTACGGCGCACTGCCGCGCACCAGCGGTTATGTCACCCTCGACGGTCATGAAGTGGTCACCCGCTCTCCGCAGGATGGTCTGGCGAACGGCATCGTTTATATCTCCGAAGACCGCAAACGCGACGGCCTGGTGCTGGGGATGTCGGTTAAAGAGAACATGTCCCTGACCGCGCTGCGCTATTTCAGCCATAGCGGCGGTAGTCTGAAGCATAAAGATGAGCAGCAGGCGGTCAGCGATTTTATCCGCCTCTTTAACGTCAAAACCCCGTCGATGGAGCAGGCGATTGGCCTGTTGTCCGGCGGTAATCAGCAGAAAGTGGCGATTGCGCGCGGGCTGATGACGCGCCCGAAAGTGTTAATCCTCGACGAGCCAACCCGCGGCGTAGACGTGGGCGCGAAGAAAGAGATCTATCAGCTGATTAACCAGTTCAAGGCCGACGGTCTGAGCATCATTCTGGTCTCTTCCGAGATGCCAGAAGTATTAGGCATGAGCGATCGCATTATCGTCATGCATGAAGGGCATCTCGGCGGTGAATTCACTCGCGAGCAGGCCACCCAGGAAGTTCTGATGGCTGCCGCTGTGGGCAAGCTTAATCGCGTGAATCAGGAGTAAGAAGATGACTACCCAGGCTGTTTCTGGTCGCCGCTATTTCACAAAGGCATGGCTGATGGAACAAAAATCGCTGATTGCCCTGCTGGTGCTGATCGCGATTGTATCGACCATGAGCCCGAACTTTTTCACCGTTAATAACCTGTTCAACATTCTGCAGCAGACGTCTGTGAACGCCATTATGGCGGTCGGCATGACGCTGGTGATTTTGACCTCAGGTATCGATCTGTCCGTCGGTTCCCTGCTGGCGCTCACCGGCGCGATCGCCGCTTCGATTGTCGGCATTGAAGTCAACGCGCTGGTTGCCGTGGCCGCTGCCCTGGCGGCAGGCGCGGCGATTGGCGCCGTAACAGGCGTGATTGTGGCAAAAGGCCGCGTTCAGGCGTTTATCGCCACGCTGGTGATGATGCTGCTGCTGCGCGGTGTGACCATGGTATACACCAACGGTAGCCCGGTTAATACCGGCTTTACCGATAACGCGGATCTGTTTGGCTGGTTCGGTATCGGTCGCCCGCTGGGTGTTCCGACCCCGGTCTGGATCATGGCTATCGTCTTCCTGGCGGCGTGGTACATGCTGCACCACACCCGTCTGGGCCGTTATATTTACGCGCTGGGCGGTAACGAAGCGGCAACGCGCCTGTCCGGTATCAGCGTTAATAAAGTCAAAATTATCGTTTACTCCCTGTGCGGTCTGCTGGCATCGCTGGCAGGTATCATCGAAGTGGCGCGCCTCTCTTCTGCGCAGCCGACGGCGGGTACGGGGTATGAGCTGGATGCTATCGCAGCAGTGGTTCTGGGCGGTACGAGTCTTGCGGGCGGTAAAGGTCGCATTGTTGGGACATTGATCGGCGCACTGATTCTCGGTTTCCTGAATAATGGTTTGAATTTGTTAGGTGTTTCCTCCTATTACCAGATGATCGTTAAGGCAGTGGTGATTTTGCTGGCGGTACTGGTAGACAACAAAAAACAGTAACTGACGACACTACAGGACATCTTAGATATGAACATGAAAAAACTGGCTACCCTGGTTTCTGCTGTCGCGCTGAGCGCAACCGTAAGTGCTAACGCCATGGCGAAAGATACCATCGCGCTGGTTGTCTCTACCCTGAACAACCCGTTCTTCGTCTCCCTGAAGGACGGTGCGCAGAAAGAAGCGGACAAACTGGGCTACAACCTGGTGGTACTGGATTCACAGAACAACCCGGCGAAAGAGCTGGCTAACGTTCAGGACTTAACCGTTCGTGGCACTAAAATTCTGCTGATCAACCCAACCGATTCTGACGCCGTCGGTAACGCCGTTAAAATGGCAAATCAGGCGAAAATTCCGGTGATCACTCTGGATCGCCAGGCAACGAAAGGCGAAGTTGTTAGCCACATTGCGTCTGATAACGTGCTGGGCGGCAAAATCGCGGGTGATTACATCGCGAAGAAAGCCGGCGAAGGCGCGAAAGTTATCGAACTGCAGGGGATTGCCGGTACGTCCGCAGCCCGCGAGCGTGGTGAAGGCTTCCAGCAGGCTGTGGCTGCGCACAAATTTAACGTGCTGGCCAGCCAGCCGGCCGACTTCGATCGTACTAAAGGTCTGAACGTTATGCAGAACCTGCTGACCGCGCACCCTGACGTGCAGGCGGTATTCGCGCAGAACGACGAAATGGCGCTGGGCGCGCTGCGTGCCCTGCAGACCGCAGGTAAATCTGATGTGATGGTTGTCGGATTTGACGGCACACCGGATGGTGAAAAAGCAGTAAACGATGGCAAACTGGCTGCGACCATCGCTCAGCTGCCTGAGCAGATTGGCGCCACTGGCGTTGAAACTGCCGACAAAGTGCTGAAGGGCGAAAAAGTTCAGGCTAAATACCCAGTTGACCTGAAGCTGGTCATCAAGCAGTAAAAGGCGAATCAGGCAGTCGCTGGCTGCCTGAGGGACACCAATAAAGAAAAGTGTGGCATACGCCACCGGGTAACACCGGTGGCGCTCTCAGATGGACAACCCAACCATGAAAACCGCAGGCAACCTCGTCGTCCTTGGCAGTATCAATGCCGATCACATTCTTAACCTTGAATCGTTCCCTGCACCGGGCGAAACCGTCACGGGTAACCAGTATCAGGTAGCATTTGGCGGTAAAGGTGCCAACCAGGCCGTCGCCGCCGGTCGCAGCGGGGCGAATATTGCGTTTATCGCCTGCACGGGTGATGACGATACCGGTGAGCGAGTACGCAAACAGCTGGCGAGCGACAACATTGATATCGCACCGGTCAGCGTGGTTACAGGGGAATCGACCGGCGTGGCGCTGATTTTCGTCAACGCTGAAGGTGAGAATGTCATCGGTATTCATGCGGGGGCTAACGCTGCGCTGACGACGGAGCGCGTGGAAGCGCAACGTGCCATCATCGCCGGAGCGGAAGCCCTGCTCATGCAACTGGAGTCACCGGTTGAAAGCGTGCTGGCCGCCGCGAAAATTGCGCATGAAAATCATACCACTGTCGTACTTAACCCGGCCCCGGCCCGTGTATTATCAGACGAGCTACTGGCGCTGGTGGACATCATTACGCCGAACGAAACCGAAGCCGAAAAGCTGACGGGCATTCGCGTAGAAAATGATGACGATGCCGCGCGAGCCGCGCGTGCACTGCATGATAAGGGCATCGGTACCGTGATTATCACCCTTGGTAGCCGTGGGGTGTGGGCAAGCGTCAATGGCGAAGGCCGTCGCGTGCCGGGCTTTAAGGTCAAAGCGATTGATACCATCGCAGCGGGAGATACCTTCAACGGTGCACTGGTCACCGCGCTGCTGGAAGGCAAGAGAATGGATGACGCTATTCGCTTCGCACACGCTGCTGCCGCGATTGCGGTGACGCGCAAAGGCGCCCAGCCTTCCGTTCCGTGGCGTAAAGAGATAGATGAATTCTTAAGTCAGCAGGGGTAACGCTTGGCCACAATGAAAGATGTCGCCCGCATGGCGGGCGTTTCTACCTCGACGGTCTCTCACGTTATAAACAACGATCGCTTCGTCAGCGAGGCGATTCGGGAGAAAGTTGAAGCTGCGGTAAAAGAACTCAACTATGCGCCGTCTGCGCTGGCGCGCAGTCTTAAGCTCAACCAGACGCGCACCATCGGTATGCTGATCACCGCCAGTACCAACCCCTTTTATTCAGAACTGGTTCGCGGCGTGGAGCGCAGCTGCTTCGAGCGTGGCTACAGCCTGGTGCTGTGCAATACCGAGGGAGACGAGCAGCGCATGAATCGTAACCTGGAAACGCTGATGCAAAAACGCGTCGACGGGCTACTGCTGCTCTGCACCGAAACGCACCAGCCCTCGAAAGAGATCATCCAGCGTTATCCTTCGATTCCCACCGTGATGATGGACTGGGCGCCGTTCGACGGAACCAGCGATCTCATTCAGGATAACTCCCTGCTGGGCGGCGATATGGCGACTCAGTACCTGATTGATAAAGGACACACTCGCATTGCCTGTATTACGGGGCCGCTGGATAAAACTCCGGCGCGTTTGCGTCTGGAAGGGTATCTTTCCGCCATGGAACGAGCGGGGCTTGCCATTCCTGATGGCTACCGGATCACAGGCGACTTTGAGTTTAACGGCGGCTTCGAGGCAATGCAGAAACTGCTAACGCAAAAGCCGCGTCCGCAGGCGGTCTTTATTGGTAACGACGCGATGGCGTTTGGTGCCTATCAGGCGTTGTATCAGGCGGGGCTACGCGTGCCGGACGATATGGCGGTGATTGGCTATGACGATATCGAACTGGCCAGCTACATGACGCCGCCGCTGACCACTATTCATCAGCCGAAGGATGAACTGGGCGAGCTGGCCATCGATGTGTTGATCCACCGTATGGCGCAGCCCACGCTGCAACAGCAACGGCTGCAGCTTACTCCTGTTCTGATGGAACGCGGTTCGGTTTAGCTTTCTCTTTGTGACGCTCTTTAATCAGGTTTCGGCCGTCTTTTGGTTTTAACAGCATAAAGACCAGCGCCGATACCACGGTAAGTGCGCCCATGGTGATAAAGGTATAGTGGAACTGCTCAACGGTATTCGCGCTGTCAAAACCCTCATAAAACCTCAGCACCGCTGCACTCACGGCAACCCCTAAACTGATCGACAGCTGTTGCGTTACCGCCAGCACGCTGTTGCCGCTGCTGGCGTTCTCGTCAGTCAGGTCGGCGAGGGTGATGGTGTTCATCGACGTGAACTGCGTCGACATCGCCATGCCCAACACAAACAGCGGCAGGATCAGCATCCAGACGGGTAACGCGGCGGATTGCAGCGAGAACTGCGCAATCATCAGACCGATAAAGACCGTCACGCCAACCAGCGTCTTACGATAGCCAAACCAGCGCAGCACTTGTGTCACGGTTGATTTTGCCAGAATCGAGCCCATTGCCGTGGGCGCCATCATGCAGCCAGCAATCAGGGCCGGGTAGCCGAAACCCACCTGCAGCATCAATGGCATCAGGAACGGTACGCAACCCGTCCCCAGACGAGACGCAATGTTCCCAGCAATCCCTACGGAAAACGTTCGGGTGTTAAAGAGCCCCAGGGAGATTAACGGCGTCGGGTGACGGCGCGCGTGACGTATATAAAGAAGGAATAACAGAATACCGCCGAGGATAACGGAGAGTGCTAACCACGTCGCGACGATCTTCTCGCCAAACAGCTCCATCCCGCTGGAGAATAACACCAGGCTCAGGCCAAACAGGAAAAAGCCGCCCATATCGAAGCTGCGCCTTGGCGTGGTGAAGTTCGGCATATATTTGCGGGCATACAGCAGCCCCGCAACGCCAATTGGAATATTAATCAGGAAGATCCAGTGCCAGCTTGCCCAGGTGACAAACACGCCACCGAGTACCGGGCCAAGAATCGGGCCAACCAGGCCCGGCATGGTGACGAAGTTGAGTACGGGAAGCAGTTCGCTCCTGGGGTAGGCCCGCAGCAAAGCAAGGCGCGCCACCGGCATCATCATCGCGCCGCCAATGCCCTGCAATACGCGGAAGATAACCAGCTCCGTTAAGGATGAGGAGAGCGCACAGGCCAGCGAACCGAGCGTAAAGAGCGTTACGGCCAGCATGAAAACTCTGCGGGTGCCAAAGCGGTCGGCCAGCCAGCCGCTGACCGGAATTAACATTGCGACCGTCAGGGTGTAGCTGATGATGGCGGACTGCATCGCCAGCGGGGAGCGGTTAAGGCTTTGCGCTATAGCGGGAAGCGCTGTGTTGAGGATGGTGGCATCCAGTGCCTGCATAAAAAACGCCATGGCTGCAATCCACGGCAATCCGGCCATGCTGCGCGCTTTTTTCGTTGTCATTTATTTACCTGCTGGTGGGTTGGCGCGGCCAGCAATGCCTGGCACGCACTCAGGGCTCGCTGCCCGTCGCTTTCCTGGATGGCATCAACTATCGCCTGGTGCAAATCCAGTTTTACCACTTCGTTTTGTGTAATAGAGGTAAAGTAGGTGTGATACACCGAATGAAATAAAGAGGCAAAAGAGGTGAGGAACGGATTGGCGCTCATCATATAGATGTGTTCATGCCAGGCCATATCGACCTCAACCCAGCGTTCGCGGTTGAAGTGTTTTTTCAGGAACACCATCTCTTCCATCAATGCGTTAAGCTGCGCTTTCTGCTCTGCTGTTCCTAGCGTGGCGGCAAGCAGGCATGCCTGAGGTTCAAGGCTGCTGCGCATCACCAGAAAGTGATCGACGACCTGATGAAAGTTATCTTCCGTCATCCACCAGGAGAGCAGCTCCTGATCGAGAAAATTCCAGTTACTCTGTGGCATCACGCGCGTGCCAATGCGAGGGCGTGGAAGCACCATACCTTTTGCCGTTAGGGTTTTCACCGCTTCGCGCACGGCGGTACGGCTCACCCCAAACTGCTCACCCAGCTCCATTTCACCCGGCAGGATGCTACCCGGGGGATATTTACCCGCTAAAATCCGCTGAGCCAGCTTTTCTGCCAGCACGTACGACAGGTTTTTTTGGGCGGCCAGCTGTTGTGCGCTTAATGGCATCGCTTTTATTCCTTAAAGATTCATGCTGATAATTATGCCACCTCGAATGTGATTGTGGTTGCAGATACATCAAATAGAACAATTTGTAGCTTGATTTCACCTCTGTTGGTGAAAAAAAACGCGGATGGAAACTTTTTTTAAATTTCCTCTTGTCACGTCGGAATAACTCCCTATAATGCGCCTCCACTGACACGGAACAACGGCACACACGCCGCCGGGTCAGCAGAGAAAAGCGAAATTAATCACTTGACTCTGAAGCGGGAAAGCGTAATATGCACACCCCGCGCCGCTGCGAAAAGCGAAGCGGCACTGCTCTTTAACAATTTATCAGACAATCTGTGTGGGCACTCAAAGTGACATGGATTCTTAACGTCCTCGGACGAAAAATGAATACCAAGTCTCTGAGTGAACATACGTAATTCATTACGAAGTTTAATTCACGAGCATCAAACTTAAATTGAAGAGTTTGATCATGGCTCAGATTGAACGCTGGCGGCAGGCCTAA
>NZ_JBGORN010000011.1:0-115117 GCF_041679625.1 Enterobacter cloacae complex sp. ESBL7 | reverse complement strand
TGTGAAGTGATTCACATCCGCCGTGTCGATGGAGGCGCATTATAGGGAGTTCTCAGCAGGCCGCAACCGCTAAATGTCAGAAAAATGACTGACTGCTGCATTCCACAGCAAAACCCCGCCTTATACCTTTTTACACACAGACTTATCCACAATGATACGAAAAAGTGAAAATGTGCGAGCGTTGCGCAAACGTTTTCGTTAAAATGCTCGCGCTTAACAAGGATGCCCCGTCAGGTGTGTTAGATGAGTTTTTCGCAGGAAAATTCATCTAACGCTCTCTGTAATCGTGAAATCCAGGGGATTTACCATGCAACAACGTCGTCCAGTCCGCCGCGCTCTGCTCAGTGTTTCTGATAAAGCCGGTATCGTCGAATTCGCTCAGGCACTTTCCGCACGCGGTGTGGAGCTGCTTTCTACAGGCGGTACCGCTCGCCTGTTAGCAGATAAAGGTCTGCCGGTAACCGAAGTGTCCGATTACACCGGTTTCCCGGAAATGATGGATGGACGCGTCAAAACTCTGCACCCGAAAGTGCACGGCGGTATTCTTGGCCGTCGCGGTCAGGACGACGCCATTATGGAACAGAATGACATCGCCCCAATCGACATGGTTGTCGTTAACCTCTACCCGTTTGCCCAAACCGTAGCCCGCGAAGGCTGTTCTCTGGAAGATGCCGTAGAGAATATTGATATCGGCGGCCCAACCATGGTGCGCTCCGCGGCCAAGAACCATAAAGATGTGGCCATTGTCGTAAAGAGCAGCGATTACGAAACCATTATTAATGAGATGGATGCCAACGAAGGGTCACTGACTCTGGAAACGCGTTTCGACCTCGCCATCAAAGCCTTCGAGCACACCGCGGCGTACGACAGCATGATCGCCAATTACTTCGGTAGCCTGGTGCCTGCTTACCACGGTGAAAGCAAAGATCCTTCTGGCCGCTTCCCGCGCACCCTGAACCTGAACTTCATTAAGAAGCAGGATATGCGTTACGGTGAGAACAGCCACCAGCAGGCAGCCTTCTATATAGAAGAAGAGGTAAAAGAAGCCTCTGTTGCGACCGCTCAGCAGGTTCAGGGCAAAGCGCTCTCTTATAACAACATTGCTGACACCGACGCCGCGCTGGAATGCGTGAAAGAGTTCAGCGAGCCGGCCTGCGTTATCGTTAAGCATGCGAACCCATGCGGCGTTGCCGTGAGCACCTCTATTCTGGATGCCTACGACCGCGCGTACAAAACCGACCCGACCTCCGCGTTCGGCGGCATTATCGCCTTCAACCGCGAGCTGGATGCTGAAACCGCACAGGCCATCATCTCCCGCCAGTTCGTTGAAGTGATCATCGCGCCATCCGCATCCGAAGAGGCGCTGAAAATCACCGCGGCAAAACAGAACGTGCGCGTGCTGGTTTGCGGCCAGTGGGCAGAACGCGTGCCGGGCCTGGACTTCAAGCGCGTGAACGGCGGCCTGCTGGTTCAGGACCGCGATCTGGGTATGGTGACAGAAGCCGACCTGCGCGTGGTAACCAAACGTCAACCGACCGAACAGGAACTGCGTGACGCGCTGTTCTGCTGGAAGGTCGCGAAGTTCGTCAAATCCAACGCCATCGTCTACGCCAAAGAAAACATGACTATCGGGATAGGCGCAGGCCAGATGAGCCGCGTTTACTCCGCGAAAATCGCGGGCATTAAAGCAGGCGATGAAGGTCTGGAAGTGAAAGGCTCCGCCATGGCTTCTGACGCCTTCTTCCCGTTCCGTGACGGTATCGACGCGGCGGCTGCAGTGGGCATCACCTGTGTGATCCAGCCTGGCGGCTCAATTCGCGACGACGAAGTGATTGCCGCTGCCGACGAACATGGCATTGCAATGATCTTCACCGACATGCGCCACTTCCGCCATTAATTCCCGGAGCAGAAAATGAAAGTATTAGTGATTGGTAACGGCGGACGCGAGCACGCTCTGGCGTGGAAAGCGGCGCAGTCTCCGCTGGTGAAAACGGTCTTCGTGGCACCGGGCAACGCCGGTACCGCGCTGGAACCCGCGCTGCAGAACGTGGCTATTGGCGTGACCGATATCCCGGCGCTGCTGAGCTTTGCCCAGAGCGAGAAAATCGATCTGACGATTGTGGGCCCGGAAGCGCCGCTGGTGATTGGCGTCGTCGATGCGTTCCGCGCGGCGGGTCTGACAATCTTCGGGCCTACGGAAGGCGCCGCGCAGCTGGAAGGCTCCAAAGCCTTCACCAAAGATTTCCTCGCGCGTCATAACATCCCGACGGCGGAATATCAGAACTTCACCGAAGTGGAGCCAGCCCTGGCCTACCTGCGTGAAAAAGGCGCGCCGATTGTGATCAAGGCCGACGGCCTGGCCGCCGGTAAAGGCGTGATCGTGGCGATGACGCTCGAAGAAGCGGAAGCCGCGGTTCAGGATATGCTGGCGGGTAACGCCTTTGGCGACGCGGGCCACCGCATCGTGATCGAAGAGTTCCTCGACGGTGAAGAGGCCAGCTTTATCGTGATGGTCGACGGCGAGCACGTTCTGCCGATGGCCACCAGCCAGGATCACAAGCGCGTGGGCAATGGCGATACCGGCCCGAATACTGGCGGAATGGGCGCTTACTCCCCCGCTCCGGTAGTGACTGATGAAGTCCACCAGCGCACCATGGATCGCGTCATTTGGCCAACCGTGAAAGGGATGGCGGCGGAAGGCAACACCTACACCGGTTTCCTCTATGCGGGTCTGATGATCGACAAGCAGGGTAACCCTAAGGTCATCGAATTCAACTGCCGCTTTGGCGATCCGGAAACGCAGCCCATCATGCTGCGCATGAAATCCGATCTGGTGGAACTGTGTCTGGCAGCCTGCGAAGGCAAGCTCGACGAGAAAACCTCAGAGTGGGACGAGCGTGCGTCTCTGGGCGTGGTGATTGCTGCAGGCGGTTATCCGGGCAACTACAACACCGGGGATGAAATCCACGGCCTGCCGCTGGAAGAGATTGACGGTGCGAAGGTGTTCCATGCGGGTACGAAGCTGGCTGACGACGATCGCGTCCTCACCAACGGCGGACGCGTGCTGTGTGCAACCGCGCTGGGCCATACCGTGGCAGAAGCGCAGAAACGCGCCTATGCGCTGATGGCGGATATTCACTGGAACGGCAGCTTTAGCCGTCAGGATATCGGTTATCGTGCGATTGCGCGCGAGCAGGGCGAGTAATTTCACACCCTCACCCTAACCCTCTCCCTCAAGGGAGAGGGAACTTAAATCAAAAACTCTTCTCTGTCGGCTGCCAGGTGCAGAAGTCTTCGTTCGCCACCAGCAGCAGCTGAGAGCCTTCCGGCGCTTCAAGCCACGCCACACTCACTTCCATTGATGAATGACGCTGACGGCGTTGAATGTGTTCGGTTGCCCAGGATTCAAGCTCAGGCTTAACCGTCTGTCCTTCGCAGGTTGTCACCGTCCCATCGGCATGCCAGCGCCCCTGGCGCAGCACAACGCGTCCCAGACGAAGCGCATCGCTGGTCTGGCGGATTTGTTCGGCACGATAACGGTAGAGAGCGATTTGATCGCTGGAAAGCTGCTGTTTTTGGCCGCTGACTTCGCGCTGCATAAAGCTCAGCTCGCCATGGTCGTCAAAACGCACTTTCACGTGTTCGGGGGTCTTGCTGTAGACGTTCAGTTCAATCAGCGACAGGTCATCTCCCTGCCAGCGATATTCCGCAGTCGACGTATTGCCGTTATGCCACGGGCTGAAGGCAGAAAGCAGATGCACTTCGCCGCCGGAATCTTTGCGCCAGATCCTCACAGCACCCTGGTTGTCCGCGTAGCCGCTGGCGGTAAACGGCGGCAGGGAGGTGTCGTGGCTGCAGGCTGACAGCAGCAGCATGCCTGCCAGCGCGAGCGTTCCACGCCAGAAAGACAAAAGGGGCGTTGCCGCCCCTTCGCTAAAACTGTTCACTGCCACGCGTCTTACTTAACAGCGTCTTTCAGTGCTTTACCAGAAACAAATGCCGGCACGTTAGCTGCGGCGATTTTGATTTCTTTACCGGTCTGCGGGTTGCGGCCAGTACGCTCAGCGCGGTGGTTCACTTTGAAGGTACCGAAACCAACCAGTTGCACAGCATCGCCTTCTTTCAGAGACTCAGTAATAGCAGCCAGGGTAGATTCCAGAGCAGCTTTAGCCTGCACTTTAGACAGATCAGCCTTGTCCGCAATTACATCAATCAGTTGAGTCTTGTTCATAAGTTATCCTTTCAATGTGTTTATCGCTTGCTAAGCATCGAGTGCGACGAAAATGCCAAAAAAGCACTCTCCTGCATACACGCACCGATAGCCACTTTTTTTCGCCCCCCAAATGTAGACCAGACAAGGGGCGAAAGGGAAGAGTCGAGGAGCGACAAAACGGGCGTTATCTCAAGATTTATTGTCTCATTGGTTAAAAATTATACCAATATTGCTCTCCGCAGCCTCTCGTAAGTCCGCGCGCAGCCCTTTTATCAGCTCAATATCGCGTTCTTCACACTCTGCCAGCAGGCGGAAAATTTCCCACTGAATGTCCCATTCTTGCTCAACCGCCGGGTTCGCACGCAGCTCTTCGTCGGTCATCTCGCGACCTTCCTGGGTCATTTCCAGCATCGCGACGGTCGTAATAGACGCCTTACTGACTTCAATTGCGTGCTCCAGCGTTTCACCGCTCAGACGGGAGTGAAGCAGTTCGCTTAACGCCACGCAGGCGTCAATCGCCGGGTAGACACCGTACAGGTCAAAATCATCCGCAGCCGGAATCGCCTCTTCCAGCTTTTCCAGCTGGGAGTCGAAGTTCACCTTCGCGTCTTTCACCGTCAGCGTTTCCCAGATCAGATCCAGAATGCGGCGGTAGATATGGCCATCACCAAAGCCCGTCTCCTTACAAAACGCGGCATAGTTGGGATACATGCGCTCGCAAAGGCAAGCCATAAACGTCACGTGCTGCCAGCTTTCAAGTTTCTCAAGGCGCAGGTGAATCGGGTTTTGTAGCATGATGATCTCTCGAATCGAAAATTAGGCGCAGTTTACCTGAATCATCGCTGAATTTCCTGCCAACGAACAAAAGCCGGACGCGAAGAGGCCACGGCATCTGCCCAGCGCGTCGGCTCCGGCAAGCGGTAGCCCTTCATGCATCGCTGCACCCACGCCAGGGCGCTGTCCATGCTCACCCGGTGCCCGGTGGCGATAAAGAGCGGGTTACAGCGCGCCTTGCTGCGCCAGACCCACGCCAGCTGTTCACCTTTATGGATAAGCGGCGCCAGCGCGCCCGGCTCGGCTGAAAGAGGTTCAAACGCGCCGCACAGGCGTTTCTTGGCAACGCCAATGGTCGGCACATCCACCAGCAGCCCAAAGTGGCTGGCAACGCCTAAACGGCGCGGGTGTGAAATACCGTGTCCGTCGACAAACAGCAGGTCAGGTTTTTGCGAGAGTTGCTCCCACGCTGCCAGCAGCGCGGGATATTCGCGGAAGGAGAGAAAGCCCGGAATGTACGGCATGGTGGTCGCGATACGCGCAACCTTGAACTCCACCAGCTCAAGCGAAGGATATTTCAGTACCACCATCGCCGCTCGCGTCACTTCCCCGCCCTGCTCGAATCCGACGTCTGCTCCGCCAATGTACTGCGGAGGATCTTTATCCAGACGATCCTCGCGGATCACCGATGAGGCCAGTTCGATTTGTTGAGCGCGTAGCGACGCGAGATCCATAACCACTCCTTACTTGTGATACTGGGCAGAAAGCCGATGCACCGCCTCCACAAATACGCCTGCGTGTTCTGGCGGCACATCCTGATGAATGCCGTGGCCGAGGTTAAAGACGTGGCCTTCACCCTGGCCGAAACCAGACAGTATAGTCGACACTTCTTCTTCAATGCGCGCTGGCGGCGCATAGAGCATGGACGGGTCCATATTGCCCTGCAGCGCCACTTTGTCGCCCACGCGACGGCGCGCATCGGCGATATCGGTGGTCCAGTCGAGGCCCAGCGCGTCGCAGCCGGTTGCCGCCATCGCTTCCAGCCACTGGCCGCCACCTTTGGTGAACAGCGTCACCGGCACGCGGCGGCCTTCGTTTTCACGCAGCAGGCCGTCGACGATTTTGTGCATGTAGTACAGGGAGAACTGCTGATAATCGCGCCCGGTCAGCACGCCGCCCCAGGTATCGAAAATCATCACCGACTGCGCACCCGCCTTAATCTGCGCGTTCAGGTAGAGGGTGACGCTCTTCGCCAGCTTATCGAGCAGCGCGTGCAGGGCCAGCGGCTCGGCGTACATCATCTTTTTAATCATGGTGAAGGCTTTGCTGCTGCCTCCTTCAACCATATAGGTCGCCAGCGTCCACGGGCTGCCGGAGAAGCCAATCAGCGGCACTTCACCTTTCAGCTCGCGGCGAATGGTGCGCACGGCGTTCATCACGTAGCCCAGCTCGCCTTCCGGATCGGGGATCGGCAGCTTATCCACGTCGGCTTTGCTTTTGATTGGGGAGGTGAAACGCGGGCCTTCACCGGTTTCGAAGTACAGGCCAAGGCCCATTGCATCCGGAATGGTCAGAATATCCGAGAAGAGGATCGCAGCATCCAGCGGGAAGCGGCGCAGCGGCTGGAGCGTCACTTCGCAGGCCAGCTCGGCATTTTTGCACAGCGACATAAAATCGCCCGCCTGCGCGCGCGTGGCTTTGTACTCCGGGAGATAGCGTCCCGCCTGGCGCATCATCCACACCGGGGTGACATCAACGGGCTGGCGCAGCAGCGCACGCAGATAACGATCGTTCTTCAGTTCGGTCATTTTTGCAGTTCCTTAAGCGTCATGGCCTCAGTGTAACACTACTCATACTCGGCCCGACACATCGCCACGGTATCTTCTATCAGCCGACGCGCCACGGTGCCCGGCGGAGGCAACAGCGGTAGATCGTCATAGCGATACCAGTTTGCCTCCAGCAGCTCTTTCTGATCGATAACGATCTCGCCGCTATCATATTCGGCCATAAATGCCGTCATCAGAGACTGCGGGAACGGCCACGGCTGGGAGGTAACGTAGCGCAGGTTCTTCACTTTGATCCCGCTCTCCTCCATCACCTCGCGCGCTACCGCCTGCTCCAGCGTTTCGCCCACTTCGACGAAGCCGGCCAGCACGGTGTGAATGCCGTTGCGATGGCGGGTATGCTGCGCCAGCAGGATGGAATCCTCCCGGCGGATAGCGACGATAATGCACGGCGCTATCTGCGGATAGTAGCGTTCGCGGCAGTGGCTGCAGAGCATCGCCCACTCGGTTTTGCTCGGGCGCATGGTATGACCGCAGTAGCCGCAGTATTTATGCGAGCGGTAAAATTCAGAAAGCTGCACGCCGCGCCCCGCCAGCTGGAACAGCCCCACGTCCAGATCCAGCACCTGGCGCACCGATCCCATATCCTGGCGGCGGGGCTGTTGGATCAACCACACGGGCTCACCCTGCCACTCGCCGATCTGTAGCGCTGGCTGGCCTACGAGATCGAACGCCTCAGCTGCACCGTAGGGGATTTCCCCGGCAGGAAGCCATAATTTTTGTTCGTGACTGACGATCCACCAACCAAGATCTGATTTTTCAATAATACGATCCATATCTATTGCACTACCTTCGCTTCACTGACATGTTGTTAGCATTGTGGTTACATTCTGGATAAGCAGATTCAATCTTACATTTTGCGGAGTCGACCATGTTAAACCAGCTGCAAAGCCTGACTGAGCGCGTTAGAGGAAATAACAAACTGGTGGATCGCTGGCTACATGTACGCAAGCATCTACTCGTGGCTTATTACAATCTGGTCGGTATTAAGCCTGGCAAAGAATCGTTTATGCGACTGAACGAAAAAGCGCTGGATGATTTTTGTCAGGGCCTGGTCGACTATCTGTCCGACGGCCATTTCAATATTTATGAACGCATTATCCGCGAAATGGAAGGGACAA
Source organism: Enterobacter cloacae complex sp. ESBL7 (assembly GCF_041679625.1). Lineage (NCBI taxonomy): Bacteria > Pseudomonadati > Pseudomonadota > Gammaproteobacteria > Enterobacterales > Enterobacteriaceae > Enterobacter > Enterobacter cloacae complex sp. ESBL7. The sequence continues at coordinate 107,165 of NZ_JBGORN010000011.1, read as the reverse complement.
CGCCGTATTTAGCGGCCAGCAAGCTCTATCCGCTGCTGGAAGCCAACACCCAGCAGATCATGGATTACTATGATTCCGCGCTCGAGAACGCTATCGACCACGATAACTATCTTGAGTTCCAGCAGGCGCTATCAGACCTCGGTGAAGCGCTGGAAGAGCGATTCACGCTGGAAGATAAGCTGATCGCCCTCGTGCTGGATAATGATTTGAACATCAGTAACGAAGAGAACGTCGCGCGCCCTGCTTGAGTTCTTCACCGTTAACGAGTAATTTACAACCATTCGCCCCTCTCACGAGGGGGATTTTTCTTGTCGGAGTGCCCAGCGCCTGAAAGCGCGGGCTGAGACCGTTAATTCGGGATCCGCGGAACCTGATCAGGCTAATACCTGCGAAGGGAACAAGAGTCACACTGCTGTTGTATCGCCTGAGGGCGATCCTCTCTTGCTTCATCCGTCGTCTGACAAGCCATGTCCTTCACTTTTGGAATGAGCTATGTCTACTGCAAAACTGACCCGCCGCGAACAGCGCGCACATGCCCAACACTTCATCGACACGCTGGAAGGCAGCGCTTTCCCGAACTCGAAGCGCATCTACATTTCCGGCTCGCAGACCGATATCCGCGTCCCAATGCGCGAAATCCAGCTTAGCCCGACGCTTATCGGCGGCAGCAAAGATAACCCGCAGTATGAAGACAACGAAGCCGTGCCGGTATATGACACCTCCGGTCCGTACGGCGATCCTGATGTTGCCATCAACGTCCAGCAGGGTCTGGCTAAGCTGCGCCAGCCGTGGATTGACGCGCGTAGCGACTGCGAAGAGCTGAGCGTCCTGAGTTCTGCGTACACCAAAGAGCGCCTGGCCGACGACGGCCTGGACGAGCTGCGCTTTACCGGCCTGCTGACGCCAAAACGCGCTAAAGCGGGCAAATGCGTGACCCAGCTGCACTACGCGCGCCGGGGCATCGTCACGCCGGAGATGGAGTTCATCGCCATCCGCGAAAACATGGGTCGCGAGCGCATCCGTAGCGAAGTGCTGCGCTATCAGCATCCGGGTGAAGGCTTTGGCGCTCGCCTGCCGGAGAACATCACGCCGGAATTTGTGCGTGACGAAGTGGCCGCAGGCCGCGCGATTATCCCTGCCAATATCAACCATCCGGAATCCGAGCCGATGATTATCGGCCGCAACTTCCTGGTGAAGGTCAACGCTAACATCGGTAACTCGGCCGTCACCTCCTCCATCGAAGAAGAGGTGGAGAAGCTGGTCTGGTCCACGCGCTGGGGCGCGGACACGGTAATGGATCTCTCCACTGGCCGCTATATTCACGAAACCCGCGAATGGATCCTGCGTAACAGCCCGGTACCGATTGGCACCGTCCCGATTTATCAGGCGCTGGAAAAGGTCAACGGCATTGCCGAAGACCTCACCTGGGAAGCGTTCCGCGACACGCTGCTGGAGCAGGCCGAACAGGGCGTGGACTATTTCACCATTCACGCGGGCGTGCTGCTGCGCTACGTGCCGATGACGGCGAAGCGCCTGACCGGCATCGTCTCGCGCGGCGGTTCCATCATGGCGAAGTGGTGCCTGTCCCATCATCAGGAAAACTTCCTCTACGAACACTTCCGCGAAATTTGCGAAATCTGCGCCGCGTACGATGTCTCTCTGTCGCTGGGCGACGGCCTGCGTCCGGGCTCTATTCGCGACGCGAACGACGAAGCGCAGTTTGCCGAGCTGCACACGCTGGGCGAACTGACCAAAATCGCCTGGGAGTATGACGTGCAGGTGATGATTGAAGGCCCGGGCCACGTGCCGATGCAGATGATCCGCCGCAACATGACCGAGGAGCTGGAGCACTGCCACGAAGCGCCGTTCTACACCCTGGGGCCGTTGACCACAGATATTGCGCCGGGCTATGACCACTTCACGTCGGGCATTGGGGCGGCGATGATCGGCTGGTTCGGCTGCGCCATGCTCTGCTACGTCACGCCAAAAGAGCACCTCGGCCTGCCAAACAAAGAGGATGTGAAGCAGGGGCTGATCACCTACAAAATTGCCGCCCACGCCGCGGATCTGGCCAAAGGCCATCCGGGCGCGCAAATCCGCGATAACGCCATGTCGAAGGCACGCTTTGAATTCCGCTGGGAAGACCAGTTCAACCTGGCGCTGGACCCGTTCACCGCCCGCGCCTACCACGACGAGACCCTGCCGCAGGAATCAGGCAAAGTCGCGCACTTCTGCTCTATGTGCGGGCCCAAATTCTGCTCGATGAAAATCAGCCAGGAGGTGCGCGACTACGCCGCCGCGCAGACCATTGAAGTGGGCATGGCGGACATGTCTGAAACCTTCCGCGCCAAAGGCGGCGAAATCTACCTCAAAAAAGAGGAGGCGTAATGTATAAGCCCGATTTCCCGCCCGTTCCCTACCGTTTAGGGCTCTATCCGGTGGTGGACAGCGTGGAGTGGATAGAGCGCCTGCTGGAGACAGGCGTTCGAACGATCCAGCTGCGCATCAAGGATAAACGCGATGACGAGGTGGAAGCCGATGTGGTTGCCGCCATCGCGCTTGGGCGTCGGCATAACGCCCGCCTGTTTATCAACGACTACTGGCGGCTGGCCGTTAAGCACCAGGCGTACGGCGTGCATCTGGGTCAGGAGGATCTGGAAACAACGGACCTGAGCGCTATCCGCGAAGCCGGGTTGCGTCTTGGCGTTTCCACACACGATGACATGGAGATCGACGTGGCCCTGGCGGCCCGTCCCTCTTACATCGCGCTGGGTCACGTCTTCCCGACGCAAACCAAGCAGATGCCCTCCGCACCGCAGGGGCTGACGCAGCTGGCGAGTCACGTTAAACGCCTTGCCGATTACCCCACCGTTGCCATCGGCGGAATCAGTCTTGAACGCGCCCCGGCGGTGCTGGAGACCGGCGTCGGCAGTATCGCCGTCGTCAGCGCCATCACCCAGGCCGCAGACTGGCGTCTCGCCACCGAACAGCTGTTACAGCTGGCAGGAGCGGGTGATGAACGATCGTGATTTTATGCGCTATAGCCGTCAGATCCTGCTGGAAGATATCGCCATCGACGGACAGCAAAAGCTGCTCGCCAGCCGGGTGCTGATTGTCGGTCTGGGCGGGCTAGGCGCGCCCGCCGCGCTTTATCTGGCAGGCGCAGGTATCGGTACGCTGGTGCTGGCCGACGACGACGAGGTTCACCTCAGCAACCTGCAGCGACAAATTCTCTTTACCACCGAGGATATCAACCAGCCGAAAGCGCAAATCACCCGGCAGCGCCTGAACCAGCTCAACCCGGATATCGCGCTGATCGCCCTGCAGGAACGGCTCAGCGGTGACAACCTCAGCCGTGAGGTCGCCCTTGCCGATGTGGTGCTGGACTGCACGGACAACATGGCGACGCGCCAGGCGATTAACGCCGCCTGCGTGGCAAGTAATACGCCGCTTATCACCGCCAGCGCGGTGGGTTTCGGCGGGCAGATGATGGTCCTGACCCCGCCGTGGTCGCAGGGCTGCTATCGCTGCCTGTGGCCGGACGATGCCGAGCCGGCGCGCAACTGCCGTACGGCGGGCATTCTGGGTCCGGTGGTCGGCGTAATGGGCACAATGCAGGCGCTGGAGGCCATCAAGCTGCTCAGCGGCATGGAGACGGAACGCAATACGCTGCGGCTGTTTGATGCCCGCTCCAGCGGCTGGCGTCATCTGGCGTTACACCGCGCCAGCCGCTGCCCGGTATGCGGAGGCCGCGATGCGCATTCTGTTTAACGATGAGCCGATGAAATGCGACGACGGGCTCACCGTTGCGGTACTGCTCGACAAGCTGCGCCAGCTCAAGCCGGGAACGGCGCTGGCGCTCAATCAACAGATCCTGCCGCGCGAGCAGTGGGAACATCAGCAGGTCAATGACGGCGACCAGATCCTGCTGTTTCAGGTTATCGCAGGGGGCTGAGATGTTACGTATTGCCGATAAAGTCTTTGATTCACATCTGTTTACCGGAACCGGAAAATTCGCCTCGCCGCAGCTGATGGTGGATGCCATTCGCGAAAGCGGCAGCCAGCTGGTGACGCTGGCGCTCAAGCGTGTGGATCTGCGCCATCACAGCGATGCCATTCTGGCGCCTTTACTGGAGGCTGGCGTCACGCTGCTGCCCAACACCTCCGGTGCCAAAACGGCCGAAGAGGCGATTTTCGCCGCGCAGCTGGCCCGCGAGGCGCTCGGCACCCGCTGGCTGAAGCTGGAAATTCATCCTGACGCCCGCTGGCTGCTGCCCGACCCCATCGAAACGCTGAAAGCGGCTGAAAAGCTGGTGCAACAAGGGTTTATCGTCCTGCCTTACTGCGGCGCCGATCCTGTTCTGTGCAAACGGCTGGAAGAGGTCGGCTGCGCCGCCGTCATGCCGCTGGGCGCCCCCATTGGCTCCAACCAGGGGCTGGAAACCCGTGCGATGCTGGAAATCATTATTGAGCAGGCTACCGTACCGGTGGTGGTTGATGCGGGCATCGGCGTGCCCAGCCATGCCGCGCAGGCGCTGGAGATGGGCGCCGACGCGGTGCTGGTCAACACGGCCATCGCGGTTGCCGACGATCCGGTCATGATGGCGCGTGCGTTCCGCATGGCCGTAGAGGCTGGCCTGCTGGCAAGGGAGTCCGGCCCCGGCTCGCGCAGTTTCCAGGCACAGGCCACCAGCCCGCTGACCGGTTTTCTGGAGGCGATCTCATGAGCACGTTTACCGAGCGCTGGCGGCAGCTTAGCTGGGACGACATTGCCCTGCGCATCAACAGCAAAACGGCGGCTGACGTGGAGCGCGCGCTGCATGCCCGCCATCTGACCCGCGAGGATCTGATGGCCCTGCTCTCCCCGGCGGCCAGCGCGTACCTCGAACCGATGGCCCAGCGAGCACAGCGGCTCACCCGCCAGCGTTTTGGCAACACGGTGAGCTTCTACGTGCCGCTCTATCTCTCAAACCTGTGCGCCAATGACTGCACCTACTGCGGTTTTTCCATGAGCAACCGCATCAAGCGTAAAACGCTCGATGAAGGTGAGATTGCCCTTGAGTGCGCGGCTATTCGTGAAATGGGCTTTGAACATCTTCTGCTGGTCACGGGCGAACATCAGGGAAAGGTGGGAATGGACTATTTCCGTCAGCACCTTCCCGCCATTCGTCGTCAGTTTGCGTCGCTGCAGATGGAAGTACAGCCCCTGGCGCAGGAGGAGTACGCGGAGCTCAAAACCCTCGGGCTGGACGGGGTCATGGTCTACCAGGAAACCTATCACGAGGTGACGTACGCCCGGCATCACCTGAAGGGCAAGAAACAGGATTTCTTTTTCCGCCTGGAAACGCCGGACAGGCTGGGTCGCGCGGGGATCGACAAAATCGGTCTGGGCGCGCTGATCGGGCTCTCTGACAGCTGGCGGGTAGATTGTTACATGGTGGCGGAACATTTGCTGTGGCTTCAGCAGCACTACTGGAAGAGCCGTTATTCCATCTCCTTCCCGCGCCTGAGGCCTTGCGCGGGCGGGATTGAACCGGCTTCGCTGATGGATGAACGCCAGCTGGTGCAGGCCATCTGTGCGTTTCGCCTGCTCGCCCCGGAAGTGGAGTTATCGCTCTCAACGCGTGAATCCCCGGCGTTTCGCGATCGCGTTATCCCGCTTGCGATTAACAACGTCAGCGCGTTTTCCAAAACGCAGCCTGGCGGCTACGCCGACGATCGTCCGGAGCTGGAGCAATTTGTGCCTCATGACGGACGACGTCCGGAAGCGGTCGCCGCAGCCCTGACGGCGCAGGGTCTCCAGCCTGTCTGGAAAGACTGGGACAGCTGGCTGGGAAGAGTCTCGCAATGACGCTGAAACGCACTGCAACGCCATAAAAAATTGTCGAGGCGCTACGAAAAGGCAAAACCGGGTGGTTGTCAGCGATCGTCCGGTTTTTTATTGTCACACGGTCAGCAACGGATGCTGACCAGGGCGAAAAGCTTCTTCCTCGTTTCGCCCTGCCTCTGGTTCATTGCGCACAAGGCCGTCAGCAGGTTGAATAAGTATTTTCTTAATGGTTCTTAAGATAAATCATCCCGCCAGAAATCGTGTGCCGTATAATTCACCGCTAACCGCAGGACAGCGACTATGCTGAGAGGATATCGGCAGACGAAAAGTATTCACCATCAGGAACGATGTACAGCTCATGGCACTTCACAGCAAAAAGCTCTCTTTTACCCGGCCAATCATGCTCAGCTTCGCGGGGATCCTCTGCAGTTTTGCGGTGATCGCGATCGCGGTGACGCTTTCGCAACGAAAGGATTTTCTTGAGGATTATCATAAGATAAACAGCAATTTCACGCACAACCTGGCGGTGAACTATACCGAATCTATCCTGCGTGAAAACGACTATATCCTGGGCCGTTCCGCGATGTACTTTGCCCGCGACGACAGGCTAAACGAGACGCTCAACGTTAACCCGACGCAGGGGCTGCAGATGATGATGCATTTGCAGAACCTGATGCCGACCGTGTCCTCCATCTCGCTGGCGGATACGCAGGGGCATTATCTCCGCGCGCCGGAAGTGCTCCCCACGGAGAAGAGTAAAACCTTCGATCCCCGGACGCGGCCGTGGTTTATCGCGCAGGCCGAAGCCAGTATCTTCAGCCACTATACTCGCCCGTACATGGACTACTTCACCGGCCATCCGACGGTCACACTTTATAAACCCTTGATTTCACCCGAAGGAAGACTGAAGGGAACGATCGCGTTTCATCTCGATTTGACGTCAATGGGCTTCACCCTGCGTCAGATGGTGGCGCCCGTTCAGGGGGAATTCTTCGTCGTTGAACGCGACGGCACCGTTGTGCTTCACCCAGATACGGGCGCGCTCTTCAAACAGTACGTGAGCGAAGCGCTGATGGACAAAATGACCAGCGGCGAAGGCCACCTTTACGATAAGAAAAGCAACGCCTGGTACTACTACTACTCGTTTACCAATCCGGACTGGTTTGTCATCTACCGGGTCTCTGGCGAGACGCTCACCGATATCACCCGCCACGAAACGACGATTGTTGGCTGGGGGTTTGCGCTGGCGGCAATCATCATCATCCTCTTCGGCTTATACCTCCGTCACGCCTCGCGTACCGTGCTGATGCACATTATCAATGCCATTAAAACCGGCGACGTCAGCGAGGCGCCGCGCCTGGAAGCGATGCTGAGCCACACTATCCAGTCCAATAAAGAGCGTGAGATGGCCTATGTGCGCCAGGCGACTCACGATGCGCTGACGGGCTGTAAAAACCGCCGCGCGTTCGATAGCGATATCGCGGAGCTGCTGAATGCTCAGCAGCCTTTCGCGCTGGCGCTGGTGGACATCGATAACTTCAAGTCGATTAACGACACGCTGGGCCACCTGACCGGTGATATCGTTCTGCGCAACGTGGCCCGCGAAGGGATCCAGATTATGCAGCCACATCACGTCTCGATTTACCGGTACGGTGGAGAAGAGTTCGCGGTAATCTTCCAGGCTGAGCAGATGACGTCTGCGCTCTCATTGCTGGAAGCCTGGCGTACCGCAGTTGAAAAACGCGTCTGGCGAGAAGAAAACCTGCGGGTTACGTTCAGCGGCGGTCTTGGGGAGTGGCATTTTGAACCGCTGGAGCAATTTGTCGGAAGCGTTGATAGCGCCCTCTACAGCGCCAAACAGCAGGGCAAAAACCGCATCAATCGAACGTCCATCAGCTAATCCTCCCACTTTCACCCTGCCCGTTTCCACGGGCCGGGTACCCGACAATGTAAAATTGTAACCGGTTTCAGAAAATCGCCGGTTTCTTTGTGATGCCTGACACACAATCGCGGTAAACCGGTTGTTGAAGCGCTCTGCACGGGATAATTATCAATAAACACATGTAGATCGAGGCTGATTATGAAGAACATCGTTTTATGCTGTGCAGCGGGAATGTCAACCAGCATGCTGGTTCAACGTATGAAAGACGCCGCGCAGAAAAAAGGGGTTGAAGTCACCATTAAAGCCGTTCCGGTTGCGGAGTTTAAAGACAACATCGCGACGGCCGACATCGTATTGCTGGGGCCACAGGTTAAATACGAGCAGGCCAAGCTACAGGCGCAGGCCGAGCCGCTGGGTAAAAAGGTCGCGGTGATCGACATGATGGATTACGGCATGATGAAAGGCGATGCCGTCCTGGAAAAAGCGCTCAAACTTCTGGAGTCATAATGGAAGACTTAGAAACTACGATAATGGAACTGCTGGTCAACGCAGGCGCGGCGCGCAGTGCGGCCCTGACGGCGCTACAGATGGCGCGTAAAGGTGAGTTTGACGAAGCAGAAAAAGCGATGGAAGAGTCGCGCGAATATGTGAAGCATGCGCACACGATCCAGACGCAGCTTATCGGTCTTGACGAAGGGACCGGGAAGCTTCCGGTAAACCTGATTACCGTCCACTCTCAGGATCACCTGATGAACGCGATGGTCATTCAGGATCTGGCGGGCGATATGATTGAGCTTTATCGTCGGATCCCGTTGGTAAACTGATAACCTACGGATGTAAAAAAACCCGCCGAGGCGGGTTTTTTATTGTCGGGTGGCGCTGCGCTTACCCGACCTACGAGGCACATGCCCGGTAATGTTCATCACCGGGCATCAACGATTACTCGTTGTCGGAACCGCCCAGACCTGCGTTCAGCAGTTCTGCCAGGCTCGCGGATGCATCTTCAGCAGTCACCTGCGGTGCAGCTGGCAGTTCGCCCGCAGCACGACGACGCATACGATCCTGATGGTACGCATAACCGGTACCAGCTGGGATCAGACGCCCCACGATGACGTTCTCTTTCAGACCGCGCAGTTCATCACGTTTACCTGCAACAGCGGCTTCGGTCAGGACACGAGTCGTTTCCTGGAACGATGCTGCAGAGATGAAGGACTCGGTTGCCAGAGACGCTTTGGTGATACCCAGCAGATCGCGCGAGAAGGTCGCACCGATTTTGCCGTTCGCTTCCAGTTCGCGGTTAGCGATCTTGACGCGTGAGTATTCAACCTGCTCGCCTTCCAGGAACTCGGAGCTGCCTGCGTTTTCGATGGTTGCTTTACGCAGCATCTGACGAACGATAACTTCGATGTGCTTATCGTTAATCTTAACGCCCTGCAGACGGTAAACGTCTTGTACTTCGTTGGTGATGTAACGCGTTACCGCGTGGACGCCACGAAGACGCAGAATGTCGTGCGGAGCTTCTGGACCATCGGAAACCACGTCACCACGTTCTACACGTTCACCTTCGAACACGTTGAGCTGACGCCACTTAGGAATCATCTCTTCGTACGGTTCGCTGCCATCTACTGGAGTGATAACCAGACGGCGTTTCCCTTTGGTCTCTTTACCGAAGGAGATGATACCGCTGATTTCAGCCAGGATTGCAGGCTCTTTCGGACGACGTGCTTCGAACAGGTCCGCAACGCGTGGCAGACCACCGGTGATATCCTTGGTACCGCTGGATTCCTGTGGAATACGCGCCAGAGCGTCACCCGCACCGATCTGAATGCCATCTTCCAGCTGAACGATCGCTTTACCTGGCAGGAAGTACTGCGCAGGCATGTCGGTACCCGGGATCAGAACGTCGTTACCCTGAGCATCAACGATTTTCAGTGCAGGACGCAGATCTTTACCACCGGTAGTACGTTCAGCAGAATCCAGAACCACCAGAGAAGACAGACCGGTCAGCTCGTCAGTCTGACGAGTAATGGTCTGGCCGTCGATCATGTCAGTGAAGCGGATGAAACCACTTACTTCGGTGATAACCGGCATGGTGTGTGGATCCCAGTTTGCAACGGTTTCACCGCCGGCAACCTGCTCGCCATCACCTTTCGCCATAACCGCACCGTAAGGCACTTTATAGCTCTCTTTGGTACGACCGAATTCGTCGATCAGCTTCAGCTCGGTGTTACGAGAGGTCACAACCAGCTTGCCAGCGGAGTTAACAACAGACTTCGCGTTGCTGAGCTTGATGCTACCTTTGTTTTTCACCTGGATGCTGGATTCAGCAGCCGCACGAGATGCCGCACCACCGATGTGGAACGTACGCATCGTCAGCTGTGTACCCGGCTCACCGATGGACTGTGCCGCGATAACGCCGATTGCTTCACCTTTGTTGATGATGTGGCCACGCGCCAGGTCACGACCGTAGCAGTGCGCACATACACCAAAGTCGGTGTCACAGGATACAACGGAACGTACTTTCACGGAGTCAACAGAGTTCGCTTCCAGCAGATCACACCAGTGCTCGTGCAGCAGCGTGTTGCGTGGAACCAGAATGTCTGCAGTACCCGGCTTCAGAATGTCTTCCGCGGTTACACGACCCAGAACGCGATCGCGCAGTGGCTCTTTAACATCACCACCCTCGATAACCGGGGTCATGGTGATACCTTCGAGGGTGCCACAATCGTCTTCGGTCACAACCAGATCCTGCGCAACGTCAACCAGACGACGCGTCAGATAACCGGAGTTCGCAGTTTTCAGTGCGGTATCCGCCAGACCCTTACGAGCACCGTGGGTGGAGATGAAGTACTGGAGTACGTTCAGACCTTCACGGAAGTTCGCGGTGATTGGCGTTTCGATGATGGAGCCATCTGGCTTCGCCATCAGACCACGCATACCTGCCAGCTGACGAATCTGTGCTGCGGAACCACGCGCACCGGAGTCGGCCATCATGTAGATGCTGTTGAAGGAAACCTGCTGCTCTTCTACGCCGTCACGGTTAATCACGGTTTCGGTCTGCAGGTTATCCATCATCGCTTTGGATACACGATCGTTCGCCGCTGCCCAGATATCGATAACTTTGTTATAGCGTTCGCCCGCGGTAACCAGACCAGACTGGAACTGCTCCTGGATCTCAGCAACTTCGGCTTCCGCTTCAGAGATGATCTCGTGTTTCTTCTCTGGGATGACCATGTCATCGATACCAACAGATGCACCTGAACGCGCTGCATAAGCAAAGCCGGTATACATTGTCTGGTCAGCGAAGATAACGGTCGGCTTCAGACCCAGAATGCGGTAACAGGTGTTCAGCATTTTGGAGATCGCTTTCTTGCCCAGCGCCTGGTTGACGATGGAGAAAGGCAGACCTTTCGGTACGATCATCCACAGAATGGCACGGCCAACGGTCGTGTCTTTCAGGCTGGTTTTCGCAACGAATTCGCCGTTTTCATCTTTTTCATATTCGGTGATACGCACTTTAACGCGCGCATGCAGAGAGGCCAGGCCAGCGCGATAAATACGCTCAGCTTCTTTCGGGCCAGTCAGCACCATGCCTTCGCCTTTGGCGTTAACACAGTCACGGGTCATGTAGTACAGACCCAATACAACGTCCTGAGAAGGAACGATGATAGGTTCACCGTTCGCTGGGGACAGGATGTTGTTGGTAGACATCATCAGCGCACGCGCTTCGAGCTGGGCTTCCAGCGTCAGCGGTACGTGAACAGCCATCTGGTCACCATCGAAGTCGGCGTTATACGCCGCACAAACCAGCGGGTGCAGCTGGATAGCTTTACCTTCGATCAGGACTGGCTCAAATGCCTGGATACCCAAACGGTGCAGAGTTGGTGCACGGTTCAGCAGTACCGGGTGTTCGCGGATAACTTCGTCCAGGATATCCCAAACGACAGCTTCTTCACGCTCAACCATTTTCTTAGCGGCTTTGATGGTGGTGGCCAGGCCACGCAGTTCCAGCTTGCCGTAGATGAACGGTTTGAACAGCTCCAGTGCCATTTTCTTCGGCAGACCGCACTGATGCAGACGCAGGTATGGACCTACGGTGATTACAGAACGACCGGAGTAGTCAACACGCTTACCGAGCAGGTTCTGACGGAAACGACCCTGTTTACCTTTGATCATGTCGGCCAAAGATTTCAGAGGACGTTTGTTAGAACCGGTGATCGCACGACCGCGACGGCCGTTATCCAGCAGGGCGTCAACCGCTTCCTGCAGCATACGTTTTTCGTTGCGTACGATGATGTCCGGCGCAGCCAGATCCAGCAGACGTTTCAGACGGTTGTTACGGTTGATAACGCGACGATACAGATCGTTCAGATCGGACGTTGCGAAACGACCACCATCCAGCGGAACCAGTGGACGCAGATCTGGCGGCAGAACCGGCAGAACGGTCAGGATCATCCACTCTGGTTTGTTACCAGACTGAACGAACGCTTCCAGCAGTTTGATACGCTTGGTCAGCTTTTTACGTTTGGTTTCGGAGTTGGTTTCGTTCAGCTCTTCACGCAGCTGCTCGCACTCTTGCTCCAGATCCATGCTCTTCAGCAGGGCCTGAATAGCTTCCGCACCCATCTTCGCGTCGAATTCGTCACCGAACTCTTCCAGCGCGTCCAGATACTGCTCTTCAGTCAGGATCTGATGACGTTCCAGGTTCGTCATCCCGCCTTCGATAACCACATAAGATTCGAAGTACAGAACGCGTTCGATATCGCGCAGCGGCATATCCAGCAGCAGACCGATACGGGACGGCAGAGATTTCAGGAACCAGATATGAGCGGTCGGAGACGCCAGCTCGATGTGGCCCATGCGCTCACGACGCACTTTGGTCTGGGTCACTTCAACGCCGCACTTCTCACAGATCACACCACGGTGTTTCAGGCGCTTGTACTTACCGCACAGGCACTCGTAATCTTTTACTGGCCCGAAAATACGCGCACAGAAAAGGCCGTCACGCTCAGGTTTGAACGTACGGTAGTTGATGGTTTCCGGCTTTTTAACTTCACCGAATGACCATGAACGGATCATGTCTGGCGAAGCCAGAGCAATTTTGATCGCATCAAACTCTTCGGTTTTAGTCTGCGCTTTCAGAAACTTTAATAAATCTTTCACGGATTTGCTCCCGTCGGAGTTAGCACAATCTGGTGCCGGGGGTTAACCCGGCACCAGTGACCTGTTTGAGCGAGAATTACTCGTCTTCCAGTTCGATGTTGATACCCAGCGAACGAATCTCTTTCAACAGTACGTTGAAGGATTCTGGCATGCCCGGCTCCATCTGATGGTTGCCGTCCACGATGTTTTTATACATCTTGGTACGACCGTTCACGTCATCAGACTTAACGGTGAGCATTTCCTGCAGGGTGTATGCCGCGCCGTATGCTTCCAGCGCCCACACTTCCATCTCCCCGAAGCGCTGACCACCGAACTGCGCCTTACCACCCAGCGGCTGCTGAGTAACCAGGCTGTAAGAACCGGTAGAACGAGCGTGCATCTTGTCGTCGACCAGGTGGTTCAGTTTCAGCATGTACATGTAACCTACGGTTACCGGACGCTCGAACTGTTCACCGGTACGGCCGTCAAACAGCGTAATCTGACCAGACGTTGGCAGACCACCCAGTTGCAGCAGCTCTTTAATTTCAGCTTCTTTCGCACCATCGAAGACCGGCGTTGCGATTGGCATACCTTTTTTCAGGTTCTCAGCCAGACGCAGCACTTCTTCATCGCTGAAGGTATTCAGGTCGACTTTCTGACGCACGTCGGTACCCAGATCGTAGGCACGCTGGATGAATTCACGCAGTTTCGCGACTTCTTCCTGCTGCTTCAGCATGGCGTTAATCTTGTCGCCAATACCTTTCGCAGCCATACCCAGGTGAGTTTCCAGGATCTGACCGATGTTCATACGAGACGGTACGCCCAGCGGGTTCAGTACGATATCTACCGGCGTACCGTTAGCATCGTGCGGCATATCTTCGATCGGGTTGATCTTAGAGATAACACCCTTGTTACCGTGACGACCTGCCATCTTATCACCAGGCTGGATCTGACGTTTAACGGCCAGATACACCTTAACAATCTTCAGCACGCCTGGTGCCAGATCGTCGCCCTGAGTGATTTTGCGGCGTTTCGCTTCGAGTTTTTTCTCGAACTCGTGTTTCAGTTCGTCATACTGCTCAGCCAGCTGTTCCAGCTGATTTTGTTTCTCTTCGTCGGTCAGGCCCAGTTCCAGCCAGCGATCGCGTGGCAGTTTGTCGAGCTTCTCAGCTTCAACGCCACCGGCAACCAGCACAGCATAGATACGGCTGAACAGACCCGCTTCGAGGATCTGCAGTTCTTCAGACAGGTCTTTCTTAGCCTGTTTGAGCTGCATCTCTTCGATTTCCAGCGCACGCTTATCTTTCTCAACGCCGTCACGGGTGAAGACCTGAACGTCGATAACCGTACCGGAAACACCGTTTGGTACGCGCAGAGAAGAGTCTTTAACGTCAGACGCTTTCTCACCGAAGATTGCACGCAGCAGTTTCTCTTCTGGCGTCAGCTGGGTTTCACCTTTCGGCGTAACCTTACCAACCAGAATGTCGCCGCCGGTCACTTCCGCACCGATGTAAACGATACCGGATTCATCCAGTTTGGAGAGCGCAGCTTCACCCACGTTAGGGATGTCAGCGGTGATCTCTTCTGGCCCCAGCTTGGTGTCACGAGACACACATGCCAGTTCCTGAATGTGGATGGTGGTGAAACGATCTTCCTGAACCACACGCTCGGAGACGAGGATGGAGTCTTCGAAGTTGTAACCGTTCCACGGCATGAACGCTACGCGCATGTTCTGACCGAGCGCCAGTTCACCGAGGTCGGTGGACGGACCGTCTGCCAGCACGTCGCCGCGCTCAACTGGCTCACCCAGAGATACGCAAGGCATCTGGTTGATACAGGTGTTCTGGTTAGAACGGGTGTATTTGGTCAGGTTATAAATGTCGATACCAGCTTCGCCCGGATACATCTCGTCTTCGTTAACTTTGATAACGATACGGGATGCATCGACGTACTGAACAGTACCGCCACGTTTAGCAACTGCAGTAACACCGGAGTCAACGGCAACAGCACGTTCCATACCGGTACCAACCAGCGGCTTATCAGCGCGCAGAGTTGGAACGGCCTGACGTTGCATGTTCGCACCCATCAATGCACGGTTGGCGTCATCGTGTTCCAGGAACGGGATCAGGGACGCACCGACGGATACCACCTGCTGGGTGGATACGTCCATGTAGTCAACCTGGTCGCGGCTGAACAAGCTGGATTCGCCTTTGCTACGGCAGGTAACCAGATCTTCTACAAAGTGGCCTTCGTCATCCAGGTTGGAGTTCGCCTGAGCGATAACGTAGTTGCCTTCTTCGATAGCAGACAGGTAGTGAATTTCGTCGGTTACAACACCGTCGGTCACTTTACGGTACGGGGTCTCGAGGAAACCGTATTCGTTAGTCTGTGCGTACACGGACAGGGAGTTGATCAGACCGATGTTTGGACCTTCAGGCGTTTCGATTGGACATACGCGACCGTAGTGCGTCGGGTGTACGTCTCGAACTTCAAAGCCTGCGCGTTCACGGGTCAGACCGCCTGGGCCGAGTGCAGAGATACGACGTTTGTGCGTAATCTCAGACAGCGGGTTGTTCTGGTCCATGAACTGAGACAGCTGGCTTGAACCGAAGAACTCTTTCACTGCTGCAGAAATCGGTTTGGCGTTGATCATATCCTGAGGCATCAGGGTATCCAGATCGCCCAGAGACAGACGCTCTTTCACCGCACGCTCTACACGTACCAGGCCAACGCGGAATTGGTTTTCCGCCATTTCGCCTACGGAACGGATACGACGGTTGCCGAGGTGGTCGATATCGTCCACTTCGCCTTTACCGTTACGGATATCGATGAGCTTCTTCATCACTTCGATGATGTCGTCTTTGCTCAGGATACCGGAACCTTCGATTTCGTCGCGCAGCAGAGAACGGTTGAACTTCATACGACCAACCGCGGACAGATCGTAGCGGTCTTCGGAGAAGAACAGGTTCTCGAACAGGCTTTCCGCCGCTTCGCGAGTTGGTGGCTCACCAGGACGCATCATGCGGTAGATTTCTACCAGCGCGCTCAGACGATCGGTGGTTGGGTCGACGCGAATAGTCTCAGAGATATACGCGCCGTGGTCCAGATCGTTGGTGAACAGCGTTTCGATACGTTTGTGGCCAGACTGGCTCAGCTTAGCCAGCAGATCCAGGCTCAGCTCCATGTTCGCTGGGCAGATCAGCTCACCCGTTGACTCGTCAACGTAATCTTTCGCGGCTACTTTTCCTGCAATGTACTCAACCGGAACTTCGATGAGTTTGATATCATCTTTTTCCAGCTGGCGGATGTGGCGCGCGGTGATACGGCGACCTTTTTCCACATACACTTTGCCGTCGGCTTCGATGTCGAACGACGCGGTCTCGCCACGCAGACGTTCCGGCACCAGCTCCATCTGCAGCTTGTTGTCGCGGATTTCAAAGATCACTTTCTCAAAGAACAGGTCCAGGATCTGTTCAGTGGTGTATTGCAGCGCACGCAGAATGATGGTTGCAGGCAGCTTACGACGACGGTCGATACGGACAAACAGGTTGTCTTTCGGATCGAACTCGAAGTCCAGCCATGAACCACGGTAAGGAATGATGCGTGCGTTATACAGTACTTTACCGGAAGAGTGTGTTTTACCTTTATCGCTGTCGAAGAAGACGCCCGGGCTACGGTGCAGCTGGGAAACGATAACACGCTCAGTACCGTTGATAACGAAAGTACCGTTGTCTGTCATGAGTGGAATTTCACCCATGTAGACTTCTTGTTCTTTAATGTCTTTTACGGTGCCTTCCGGCGCTTCGCGCTCGTAGATCACCAGACGCAGTTTTACGCGCAGCGGTGCGGAATAGGTCACGCCACGGATCTGACATTCCTGAACGTCAAACACCGGTTCGCCAAGGCGGTAGCTGACGTACTGCAGCTCGGAGTTACCGCTGTAGCTCTGAATCGGGAACACGGAGCGGAAGGCTGCTTCCAGACCGTACTGCCCTTCAGGATCTTGCTCGATAAACTTCTGGAACGAGTCAAGCTGGATAGAAAGGAGATATGGAATGTCCAGAACTTGTGGACGTTTACCAAAATCCTTACGAATACGTTTTTTCTCGGTATAGGAGTAAACCATAGGGTTCCTCAGCTCGCTGACAAGTCGACCCATCTGTCCGACGAAGGGACAGTTTGTGCAACACCATTTTGTGGACCGGAAAATTGAATACTTTCCGCAATACCTGTTGCTATCACGCTTAAATCATTTCGTCGCGATTTACACAGAGCGAGCACCCTGTCGCAATATATTAAGTCGTCGATAGAAACATGCATTGTCAGGACAATCAGCAGTCAAACAGTGTGAAATGCTACTGATGCCTTACAGCGCAAAAAGGCTGGTGACTAAAAAGTCACCAGCCATCAGCCTAATTACTCAGGCTGCAACCAGAAAAGTTGGCTTATTTAACTTCAACTTCAGCGCCAGCTTCTTCCAGAGATTTTTTCAGTGCTTCTGCGTCGTCTTTGCTCACGCCTTCTTTCAGCGCAGCTGGAGCAGATTCTACCAGGTCTTTAGCTTCTTTCAGACCCAGGCCAGTTGCGCCACGTACTGCTTTGATAACAGCAACTTTGTTAGCGCCAGCAGCTTTCAGAATTACGTCGAATTCAGTTTTTTCTTCAGCAGCTTCAGCCGGGCCCGCAGCTACAGCTACAGCAGCAGCAGCAGAAACACCGAATTTTTCTTCCATTGCAGAAATCAGTTCTACAACGTCCATTACGGACATAGCTGCAACTGCTTCAATGATTTGATCTTTAGTGATAGACATTTAAATTGTTCCTGAAAATCAGAATAAGTTTATACGTAAGCAAATGCTTTATAAAGATAACTGCGATTAAGCAGCTTCTTTCGCATCGCGAACAGCAGCCAGAGTGCGAACCAGTTTGCCAGCCGAAGCTTCTTTCATGGTTGCCATCAGGCGTGCAATTGCTTCTTCGTAGGTCGGCAGGGTTGCCAGGCGATCGATTTGCGATGCCGGGATCAACTCACCTTCAAAGGCTGCAGCTTTGACCTCAAATTTTGCATTCGCTTTCGCGAACTCTTTGAACAGACGAGCAGCAGCGCCCGGGTGTTCCATAGAGTATGCAATCAGGGTCGGACCAACAAACGTGTCTTTCAGGCACTCGAACTGAGTACCTTCAACTACGCGACGCAGCAGGGTGTTACGAACAACACGCATGTATACGCCAGCTTCACGACCTGCTTTACGCAGTTCAGTCATTTTGTCTACAGTAACGCCACGGGAATCCGCAACTACTGCAGACAGCGCGCCTTTGGCTACTTCGCTGACTTCAGCAACAATCGCTTGTTTGTCTTGAAGATTTAAAGCCATTAGCTTTGCTCCTGGATGTTTGCCGGAACTCATGTTCCGGAACTCACTTCACTCTCCCAAACGGAAAGAGCGTCTTAATACGGTGAGCAGAAACAAGCCAGAGTATCCAAAAATAATCTTAGCGTTCTGTCACCGTCTACGCAGGGGATTAAGTCTCTTGCGAAACACCTGCGGTCTTCGACGGAGGCCTGGATTAGGCCAGGCTCCAACGAACAAATCTTTTAGCCGCTAACTTTCGTTAGCAAACGTGGGGGTAAGATTGTAGACAAAATCACCGCCCACGTAAAGGCATTAGTTTGCAGCAGCGCTCAGGCCAGCCTGGTCAACTGCAACACCTGCACCCATGGTGGTGGAGATGCTAACTTTCTTGATGTACACGCCTTTCGCCTGAGTTGGCTTTGCTTTTTTCAGCGCAACCAGCAGAGCTTCCAGGTTTTCTTTCAGTTTGTCAGCGTCAAAGTCCACTTTACCGATGGTGGTGTGGATGATGCCGTTTTTGTCGTTACGATAACGAACCTGACCTGCTTTAGCGTTCTTAACCGCTTCAGCAACGTTAGGAGTTACAGTACCGACTTTCGGGTTAGGCATCAGGCCGCGTGGACCCAGAACCTGGCCCAGCTGGCCAACAACGCGCATTGCATCTGGAGAAGCAATAACAACGTCAAAGTTCATTTCGCCTTTCTTGATCTGATCAGCCAGATCTTCCATACCTACCAGTTCAGCGCCGGCAGCTTTAGCAGCTTCAGCGTTTGCACCCTGAGCAAATACAGCTACGCGAACGGAACGGCCAGTACCGTGTGGCAGTACAGTTGCGCCACGAACGTTCTGATCGGATTTACGCGCGTCGATGCCGAGGTTAACGGCAACGTCAACGCTTTCAACGAACTTAGCAGTTGCCAGTTCTTTCAGCAGAGCGATAGCTTCGTTGATGTCGTACTGTTTGGTCGCATCAACTTTGTCACGGATCACGGACATGCGCTTGGTCAGTTTAGCCATTTCTTAGTCCTCCACTACCAGGCCCATGGAACGTGCAGTACCTTCGATTGAGCGAGTCATCGCTTCAATGTCGGCACCAGTCATGTCGGCAGCTTTGGTCTGCGCGATTTCCTGCAGCTGAGCGCGGGAAATTTTACCCACTTTGTCTTTGTTCGGTTTACCGGAACCAGACTTGATACCAGCCGCTTTCTTCAGCAGAACAGCTGCTGGAGGGGTTTTGGTAACGAAAGTGAAAGAACGGTCAGCGTAAACAGTGATTACGACTGGGATTGGCAGACCTTTTTCCAGGGATTCGGTTTTGGCGTTGAACGCTTTACAGAATTCCATGATGTTCACACCCTGCTGACCCAGAGCTGGACCAACTGGTGGACTTGGGTTCGCCATACCAGCTGCAACCTGCAGCTTGACGTAGGCTTGTACTTTCTTAGCCATTGTAAAATCCTCTGATTGGGTGATAGCGCCTCAGGGAGGCTCCCCGTGAATAAAATTCGTTTTACGGGCCGGGCCCATAAAAACAAAAGGCGCGAAATTGTATTCCAATCTCGCGCCCTGTGCAACGATTAAATCGCCGCTTTTTTGATCGCTGCTTAGGCTTTTTCGACCTGCGCAAAGTCCAGTTCTACCGGGGTCGCACGACCGAAGATAGAAACAGAAACTTTCAGGCGGGACTTCTCGTAGTCCACTTCTTCAACCACACCGTTAAAGTCAGCAAACGGACCGTCGCTAACACGAACCATTTCACCCGGTTCAAACAGCGTTTTCGGACGCGGCTTATCACCCACCTGCTGCAGGCGGTTCATAATCGCATCAACTTCTTTGTCGCTGATTGGCGCCGGACGGTCAGACGTGCCGCCGATAAAGCCCATCACGCGCGGTACGCTGCGCACCAGGTGCCAGCTCGCGTCGTTCATCACCATCTGAACCAGCACGTAACCCGGGAAGAATTTACGCTCGCTTTTGCGACGTTGGCCGCCACGGATCTCAACCACTTCTTCGGTCGGAACCATAACTTCGCCAAATAACTCTTCCATGTTGTGTAATTTGATATGCTCACGCAGCGACGTTGCTACGCGGCCTTCAAAACCGGAAAACGCCTGAACGACGTACCAACGCTTTTTAGGGGCTTCAGACATCTTAGAACCTCAGGCCAGTAATAAAGGAAACCAGGCGAACCAGAATACCATCCAGTCCCCACAGGATCAGTGACATTACCGCAGTCACTGCAGCCACGATCAGCGTGGTGTGCAATGTTTCCTGGCGAGTCGGCCAAATGACCTTGCGGACTTCGGTACGTGCTTCGCGAGCGAAAGCAACGGTTGCTTTACCCTTAGTCGTCAACAGCGCGACACCGCCCGCTGCAGCAATCAGAATCACCACTGCCAGCGCGCGGAGCGGCAGCATCATGTCACGATAAAGATAGTTGCCAACGATTGCCACAATCAGCAGCACGGCAACAGCGACCCACTTCATCGCTTCCAGGCCGCGCCCGCTCCCTTGAGCTTCGGTATTCGCACTCATAAACCAACCTGTCAGAAGAATTCTACAAATAATTTCACCCCGCGATTGCGAGGCGAGCCAAATCGAAACGCTAATCCCTTTATGGATTATACGCTCTCTGCAGAGCCTGTCTCAGCAATGATTATGACAAAAATAATCACTGATGAGCCAGGTTCTGATGTGAAAGCGTGCAAAAAGGGCATCAAATGATGCCCTTTTCATGCGCATTGCGTCAAATGTTATCAGCGATTAGCCGAGAACTTTAGCAACCACGCCCGCGCCAACGGTACGGCCACCTTCACGGATTGCGAAACGCAGACCGTCGTCCATCGCTATTGGGTGGATCAGAGTCACAACCATCTTGATGTTGTCGCCTGGCATTACCATCTCAACGCCTTCTGGCAGTTCGATGGTACCGGTCACGTCAGTTGTACGGAAGTAGAACTGTGGACGGTAGCCTTTGAAGAACGGAGTATGACGGCCGCCTTCGTCTTTGGACAGGATGTACACTTCAGATTCGAACTTGGTGTGTGGCTTGATTGAGCCTGGCTTCGCCAGAACCTGACCACGTTCGATTTCTTCACGTTTGATACCACGCAGCAGAACACCAACGTTCTCACCAGCACGGCCTTCGTCCAGCAGTTTGCGGAACATTTCAACGCCAGTACAGGTAGACTTCGCAGTCTCTTTGATACCAACGATTTCAACTTCTTCACCAACTTTGATGATACCGCGCTCTACACGACCGGTAACAACGGTACCACGACCGGAGATGGAGAATACGTCTTCGATTGGCAGCAGGAATGGCTTGTCAATCGCACGCTCTGGTTCTGGGATGTAAGAATCCAGGAAGCCAGCCAGTTCGATGATTTTCGCTTCCCACTCTGCGTCGCCTTCCAGCGCTTTCAGAGCAGAACCACGAACGATTGGGGTATCGTCGCCCGGGAAATCGTACTGAGACAGCAGTTCACGAACTTCCATCTCTACCAGTTCCAGCAGCTCTTCGTCATCAACCATGTCGCATTTGTTCAGGAACACGATGATGAAAGGAACGCCTACCTGACGACCCAGCAGGATGTGCTCACGAGTCTGAGGCATTGGGCCATCAGTCGCAGCAACAACCAGGATCGCGCCGTCCATCTGCGCAGCACCGGTGATCATGTTTTTAACATAGTCGGCGTGGCCTGGGCAGTCTACGTGTGCGTAGTGGCGAGTCGGGGTGTCGTACTCAACGTGAGAGGTGTTGATGGTGATACCACGAGCTTTTTCTTCTGGTGCGTTATCGATCTGGTCGAATGCACGAGCAGAACCACCGTAGGTTTTTGCCAGAACGGTAGTGATTGCAGCGGTCAGCGTTGTTTTACCATGGTCAACGTGGCCGATAGTACCGACGTTAACGTGCGGTTTTGTACGTTCAAACTTTTCTTTAGACATCGATTGTCCCTCTAAGACACGGATAAATCGGTGATATCACCACATCAACCAGGCGAAATGCCTGAATTGTTGAATACAGTAAAATTGAAACAGAGAGAAACGGGAAGGAGAAGTGAAGTGGTGCTGATACCCAGAGTCGAACTGGGGACCTCACCCTTACCAAGGGTGCGCTCTACCAACTGAGCCATATCAGCACGTATTGGAGCGGGCAGCGGGAATCGAACCCGCATCATCAGCTTGGAAGGCTGAGGTAATAGCCATTATACGATGCCCGCATCCTGAAACTCGGCTACCCAGTTCTTTCTGTAACAAAAAAAGAGATTTCTCTCTTTTTCAGTTTGAGCTGGCTAATTTTTCCAACCAGCTCCGGCGGCATTTACGCTGCCAGAAAGTGGTGGTGGGGGAAGGATTCGAACCTTCGAAGTCTGTGACGGCAGATTTACAGTCTGCTCCCTTTGGCCGCTCGGGAACCCCACCGGACTTGATGGTGCCGACTACCGGAATCGAACTGGTGACCTACTGATTACAAGTCAGTTGCTCTACCTACTGAGCTAAGTCGGCATCAAGTAGCGCGCATTCTATGGATACCTGCGCGGTCATGCAACTAAAAATTTGCATAAAACGTTCTTTCGCTCACATTTTATGCGAACAGCGTATCGGACGCTGTAAAAGTAGTCATTTGAGGTCAAATATTCAACATATCATCGTGATTTGCACCGTATTCACCGTAGCGTGACGGCTTCCGCGTAACGCAGCGCTTTCCATCTTTTTTCTTATTATTCCCGTCATCTGGTGTTAACCTCCTGCCCATTGTCCAAAATTAACTGTGTGATGAGCCACGATCCGGCAGTGTGGTGCTGGCTCACTGAAGCATGCTTATGAGCAAAAAAGAGCAAACGTTAATGACGCCTTATCTTCACTTTAACCGCAGCCAGTGGGCTGCCCTGCGTGATTCCGTCCCTATGACGCTGACGGAAGGTGAAATCGCACGGTTAAAAGGGATAAACGAAGATCTGTCCCTGGAAGAGGTGGCAGAAATTTATCTCCCCCTCTCTCGCTTGCTTAACTTCTATATCAGCTCGAACCTGCGTCGTCAGGCCGTGCTGGAGCAGTTTCTCGGGACGAACGGTCAACGCATTCCTTATATCATTAGTATCGCAGGCAGCGTGGCCGTGGGTAAAAGTACCACCGCGCGCGTCCTGCAGGCGCTGTTAAGCCGCTGGCCGGAACACCGCAGCGTGGAGCTGATCACCACCGACGGCTTCCTGCACCCGAACGAGGTGTTAAAAGAACGTGGGCTAATGAAGAAGAAAGGTTTCCCGCTTTCTTATGATATGCACCGTCTGGTGAAATTTGTCTCTGACCTGAAATCCGGCGTGCCGCACGTGACTGCGCCAGTCTATTCGCACCTGATCTACGATCGCATCCCGGGTGGGGATAAAACCGTGGTCCAGCCGGACATCCTGATTCTGGAAGGTCTGAACGTGCTGCAAAGCGGGATGGACTATCCTCACGACCCGCATCACGTATTCGTCTCGGACTTCGTCGATTTCTCTATTTATGTCGATGCGCCGGAAGACCTGCTGCAAAACTGGTACATCAACCGTTTCCTGAAGTTCCGCGAGGGGGCGTTCACTGACCCGGATTCCTATTTCCACCACTATGCCCAGCTTTCTGAAGAAGAAGCGATCAACGTGGCGACGGGGCTGTGGAATGAGATCAACTACGTGAACCTCAAAGAGAACATCCTGCCGACTCGCGAGCGTGCAAGCCTGATCCTCACCAAGAGCGAGAAGCACGCCGTCGACCAGATTCGCCTGCGGAAATAATCTAGCAGACATAAAAAAAACCGGCTTAGCGCCGGTTTTTTTCGTTATGCCTGTGGCTTCTCGCCATTTTCATCCTGATCGACCGCGAAGCAGGCAACCAGCTGGCCGCCATAATCCTTCAGCTGCGGCTGGAGCTGGGTACATGGGCCAAAGCGGCGACTGCAGCGGGCATTGAATGCACATCCCGGAGGCGGATTCAGCGGGCTTGGCAGTTCACCCGTCAGCTTAATACGCTCACGACGATCGTCCGGGTTCAGACGCGGCGTCGCAGACAGCAGCGCCTGGGTATACGGGTGACGAGGGTTATTAAAGATCTGGTCTTTGGTCCCCTTCTCCACGCAGCGCCCCAGGTACATCACCATCACTTCATCGGCAATATGCTCAACCACCGACAGGTCGTGGGAGATGAACACGTAAGAGAGCCCCAGCTCCTGCTGGAGATCCATCATCAGGTTTAGCACCTGCGCACGCACGGATACGTCGAGCGCGGAGACCGGCTCATCGGCAATCACCACGTCCGGATCCAGCATCAGCCCGCGCGCAATAGCGATACGCTGACGCTGGCCGCCGGAGAACATGTGCGGATAGCGATCGTAATGCTCGGTTTTGAGGCCGACCTTCGCCATCATCGCCAGCGCTTTTTCACGGCGCTGCTCTTTGCTCAGATTACTGTTGATCAGCAGCGGCTCTTCCAGAATCTGCCCCACTTTTTTACGCGGGTTCAAAGAACCGTACGGGTTCTGGAACACAATCTGGATTTTCTGGCGACGCAGCTTCTGCGCCTGCGGATCGTGCTTGAGCAGATCCTGCCCCTGATAATAGAGCTCCCCGCCGGTCGGCACTTCAATCATCGTGAGCAGACGGCCCAGCGTGGATTTGCCGCAGCCTGACTCCCCCACCACCGCCAGCGTTTTACCGCGTTCGAGGTTAAAGGAAACGCCGTCCAGCGCTTTCACCAGGCGTTCAGGGGCAAACAGTCCCTTCTTGACCGGGTAGTATTTTTTCAGGTCGATGGCCTGCAACAGCGGTTGTTGCGTGGTGGCCTGTTGCGTACTCATAGTGTTGGCCTCCCGGCATCATCGAGTGGGTAGTGGCATTTCGACTGACGGCCGTCAGCAAGCTGGTTAAGCTCTGGCTCTTCTGCCCGGCATTTGTCCGTCGCATACGGGCAGCGCGGATTGAGCAGACAGCCCTGCGGACGGTCATATTTACCCGGTACCACACCCGGCAGCGACGCCAGACGCGCTTTGTCCTGAGCAAACTCCGGCAGCGCGCGTAAAAGCGCCTGGGTATACGGATGACGCGGCGCGCGGAAAATATCGTGTGAATTTCCGGTTTCGACCACCTGGCCGGCGTACATCACGATGATTTTGTGCGCGGCTTCGGCCACCAGCGCCAGATCGTGCGTAATCAGCACCAGCGCCATATTCTCTTTCTGCTGCAGCTCCAGCAGCAGTTCGATGATTTGCGCCTGAATGGTCACATCCAGCGCCGTCGTAGGTTCATCCGCAATCAGCAGTTTTGGTCGACAGGCAATCGCCATCGCGATCATCACGCGCTGGCTCATCCCACCGGAGAGCTGGTGCGGGTAAACGTCCAGACGTGATGCCGGATCAGGAATACCCACCTGGTTCAGCAGATCGATCGCCCGCTGACGACGGGTTTTCTTATTCCCGCCCTGATGCACCTTAATCGCTTCCATAATCTGGAAACCAACGGTGTAGCAAGGGTTCAGGCTGGTCATGGGATCCTGGAAAATCATCGCCACTTCGGCGCCCACCAGCTGGCGGCGCTGTTTTTCAGAAATGCGCTTCAGATCCTGACCGTTGAACTGCAGGTTTTCCGCCATCACGCGGCCCGGGTAATCAATCAGCCCCATGATCGCCAGCGAGCTCACTGACTTACCGGAACCGGACTCCCCGACAATGCCAACCACTTCGCCCTGATTTACGCTGTAGCTGATGCGGTCCACGGCGCGAAACGGGGTGCCTTCGTCGCCGAAGTGCACCGATAATTTATCTACATTTAATAACGCCATCTCGTGCCTCTTACTGCTTCAGTTTGGGATCAAGCGCATCACGCAGACCATCACCCATCAGGTTAAATGCCAGCACCGTCAGCAGGATTGCCAGACCCGGGAAGGTGACAACCCACCAGGCGCTTTGTGCGAACTGCAACACGTCGGAGAGCATGGTGCCCCACTCCGGTGTTGGCGGCTGCGCACCCATGCCCAGGAAGCCAAGAGCGGCCATATCAAGAATGGCGTTAGAGAAACCGAGCGACGCCTGAACAATCAGCGGCGCCAGGCAGTTAGGGAAGATATTCACGAACATCTGGCGCATCGCACCGGCACCCGCCACGCGAGAGGCGGTGACGTAATCGCGGTTCACTTCCACCAGCACCGCCGCACGGGTTAAACGCACGTAGTGAGGGAGCGCCACGAAGGTCAACGCCAGCGCGGCATTGCCTATCGACGGGCCGAAGATTGCCACCAGCACCAGCGCCAGCAGCAGGCTTGGCAGCGCCAGCATGATGTCGACGATACGCATGATGATGTTATCAACGATGCCGCCGAAGTAACCGGCAACCAGGCCGAGTACAACGCCCATGATCAGCGACAGCACAACAACGAGACAGCCGACCAGCAGCGACAGGCGCGCGCCGTACATCAGACGCGACAGCACGTCGCGGCCCACGTCATCGGTACCCAGCAGGTGCGTCAGGCTACCGCCATCCTGCCACGCAGGCGGCGCGAGCAGCGCATCGCGGAACTGGTCCGCCGGGTTATACGGTGCGAGGAAGTTCGCAAACACCGCAATCAGGATCATGATTACGACATACACCAGCCCTACCACCGCGCCTTTATTGCGCCTGAAGTAGTGCCAGAATTCCTGCAGCGGCGTCATAGGAACCGGTGCAGCGACCACTTTATTTTGAGTGACTTGTGACATGATGGTCCCTTACTTCTTATGACGAATACGCGGGTTCACCACGCCGTACAGCAAATCGACCAGCAGGTTGACGAGGATAATCATCGTCGCGACCAGCAGTACACCGCCCTGCACAACCGGATAGTCACGGCGTTGCAGCGCGTCAATCAGCCAGCGTCCAAGGCCCGGCCAGGAGAAGATGGTTTCGGTCAGGATCGCCCCCGCCAGCAACGTCCCCACCTGAAGGCCGATAACGGTCACCACCGGCAGCATGGCATTACGCAGCGCATGGACGATGATGACGCGCATACGCGTCAGGCCCTTGGCGCGCGCGGTGCGGATATAATCCTCACCCAGCACTTCCAGCATCGATGAACGGGTCATTCGCACGATCACCGCCAGAGGAATGGTGCCCAGCACCATGGCAGGCAGGATCATGTGCGCCACGGCATCAATGAAGTTGCCCTCTTCGCCCCAGATAGCCGTATCGATCAGCATAAAGCCGGTGAGCGGGTTGGAGTCATCCAGGAAGACCATATCGCTGACGCGCCCGGAGACCGGTGTCAGGTTAAGCTGCACCGACACCAGCATGATCAGCATCATGCCCCACCAGAAGATAGGCATGGAGTAGCCGGTCAGCGCCAGGCCCACGGCGGTGTGGTCAAAAATAGAGCCACGCTTGACGGCAGCCAGTACCCCGACAGGAATACCCACCGCAGTGGCGAAAATCATGGCGCAGACGCCAAGCTCCAGCGTCGCTTTAAAACGCGGCACGAACTCGTCCCACACCGGAAGACGGCTTTTCAGCGAAATCCCTAAATCACCGTGCAACACGCCCCAGATATAGTGGAGGTACTGCTGCCACATCGGCTTATCGAGACCGAGTTCCGCCAGCAGCTGTGCATGGCGCTCAGGGGAAATACCACGCTCGCCCGCCATAATCATTACCGGGTCGCCGGGGATCATATGGACGAAGGCAAAAGTGAGAAGGGTGATACCGATAAACGTGGGGATAACAAGTCCCAGACGTCGGAGGATGAACTGCAACATAACCCGGATTCTCTCTGATGACGCACGACCAGTGGCGTGACGTCTGTATTGCTCACAAATGTAAATTCCCTCTCCTGGCGGGAGAGGGTTAGGGTGAAGGGCGTGCATGCATCCCCTCACCCCTGCCCTCTCCCAGAGGGAGAGGGAGAACACCCTACTTATTATTCAACAGATACGTTTTCGAAGTGGTGTTTGCCCAGTGGATCAACCACGTAGCCCTTCACTTCTTTACGCACTGGCTCGTACACGGTGGAGTGAGCAACAATCAGCGCCGGAGCCTGATCGTGCATAACAACCTGAGCCTGCTTGTACAGTTCAATACGTTTGTTGTGATCGTCGGTCGCACGCGCCGGCTGGATCAGGTCTTCAAACGGCTTGTAGCACCAGCGAGAGTAGTTAGAACCGTCTTTCGCCGCCGCGCAGCTGAACAGGGTGGCGAAGAAGTTGTCCGGATCCCCGTTATCACCGGTCCAGCCCATCATTACCGCCTGGTGCTCACCCGCTTTGGCGCGCTTCAGGTACTCGCCCCACTCGTAGGTCACAATCTTGGCCTGAACGCCAACTTTAGCCCAGTCAGCCTGAACCATTTCCGCCATACGGCGTGCGTTCGGGTTGTACGGACGCTGTACCGGCATCGCCCACAGCTCAACGGTAAAGCCTTTATCCTGGCCCGCTTCTTTCAGCAGCGCTTTCGCTTTCTCAGGATCGTAGGTGTAGTCTTTAACGTCGTCGTTATAGCCCCACATGGTTGGTGGGATCAGGTTTTTGGCAGCAACGCCAGCGCCCTGGTAAACCGCCTTGATAATCGCTTCTTTGTTCACCGCGTAGGTCAGCGCCTGACGTACTTTCACGTCATCAAACGGTTTCTTCTCGGTGTTGAAGGAGAGATAGCCCACGTTCAGGCCAGCCTGCTCCAGCAGGTTGATATTCTTGTCCTGCTTCATGCGGGCGATATCAGCCGGGTTCGGGTACGGCATTACCTGGCATTCGTTTTTCTGCAGTTTTGCATAACGCACTGACGCATCAGGCGTGATGGAGAAGACCAGACGGTCGATCTGCGGCTTGGTGCCCCAATAGCCTTCGAACGCTTTATACAGAATGCGGGAGTCTTTCTGGTACTGCAGCAGCTGGAATGGACCGGTACCGATTGGGTTCAGGTCAACTTTTTCCGGCGTACCGGCTTTCAGCATGTTGTCCGCATACTCTTTGGACAGAATTGAGGCGAAGTCCATGGCCAGGTCAGCCAGGAATGGCGCTTCCGGACGCGTCAGCACGAACTGAACCGTTTTATCGTCCACTTTTTTCACTTCAGCAATCAGGTCAGGCAGACCCATCCCTTCGAAGTATTCATAGCTGCCGCCAGACACTTTGTGGTACGGGTTCTGAGCGTTTTTCTGACGGTCGAAGGAGAACACAACGTCGTCGGCGTTAAAGTCGCGCGTTGGTTTGAATTCTTTGCTGTCCTGCCACTTCACGCCCTGGCGCAGGTGGAAGGTATAGGTTTTGCCGTCTTCGCTGACGTCCCACTTCTCGGCCAGACCCGGAATCACTTCCGTGGTACCGGTTTTGAATTCAACCAGACGGTTATAGATCGGTACAGAGCTTGCGTCGTAAGTCGTACCAGAGGTAAAGAGCTGTGGGTTAAAGCCTTCCGGCGAGCCTTCAGAACAGTAAACCAGGGTTTTTGCCTGTACGCTTGCTGCCACGGTCATAGCCACCAGGCTCAGACCAAGCTTCAGCATCCCTGACTTCTTCAAGGAAATACTCATTATTCTGCTCCAATGTGATGTTTTGCTTTGTTGTGTTACGCCGCCAGACCTTTATTTATTTTTTACCCGGTCCAGTCGGTGATGCCCGAAGGCTTTAAAGGGATGGAGAATCCTTTCAGAAGAGCGTTTGAGTTGCAGCGCAGATCGTCCCTGAAATGCCCCTCATGCCCTACAATCTGTCAACAGAATGTGAAAACGTCAATACAGGTGACGGGGATTTACGCTGAGTGTGAGAAACCGCAAACAAAGATTAAAAAAACTATGCATGCCAGTTTTCAGCAGGGAAATTTATGCTACTCGCTATCTTGCAGCACAAGTCTCTTCATATTTCGCAACAATCAGTGATTAACTTTTATTCAGAATGGGTAAATTTTCTTGCAGAATGGTGATTATCTGAGCACTAAATACCGCGAACGTTAAAACGCACAGCGAAAAATGCTGAGGTTATCCATAAGCAACGCGAAAAAAGATCAATCTATATATAAAAAAATACAATGGATTATGTCACAAAATCGTTAACAGGCAGGGAGAAGCAGGCCTAAGGGGCGTTTTGGATACTCTGACGGGATAAGATCATAATGCAAAAAGGGCTAACCTTGCGGTTAGCCCTTTTCAGAATGTGGTCGGCGAGAGAGGATTCGAACCTCCGACCCACTGGTCCCAAACCAGTTGCGCTACCAAGCTGCGCTACTCGCCGAATGCGGAGCGCATCTTACTGCTGAGGTGCGCCCCCGTCAATCCCTTATTTTCAAAAAGCCATTCAACTGGCGATATTCTCGCCAGGGCAGCTACTGCGCGGCTTTTACGCTGTTATCAGGGACTTTACACCAGTTGTTGTTTTCGTTAATCCCACCATTCGGTGAGGTATAGCCGAGACAACCCATAATGGTGTCGTACAGCTCAACGTGACGACGCGGCACCTTCATCTCCGCCTCTTTTTTCAGCTGAGCAAACATCTTCGCCTTCTCCGGATTTTCAAGATACTTATCCGACATCCACATGATCATCGGCACGCGGAACTGCTCCGGCGGTGCCAGCTTGCGCGGCGTACCGTGCAGGTGCTCTTTCTCATTGATGGATTCACCGTGGTCTGCCGCGTAAATCACAATCGCTTTTTTATCGCGCAGCTGGTCGATCACCCGGCTCAGGAAGGTATCCACGTACAGCACCGAGTTATCGTAGGCGTTGATCAGCTCCTGCTTGCTGCAGTCTTTATTAATGCCCACGCACTCAGGCTGCCACTTCGCAAAATCACGCGTGTAGCGCTGGTAGTAGCTGTAATGCGACCCTTTGGTATGCAGAATAACCAGATGCTTGCCCTGCGGATGGTTCTTGAGGGATTGCGACATCTCTTCCAGCAGCAGCATGTCGTCGACGTTTTTACCGCGGTTACGCGGCTCTGCGCCAATCTGCTCGCGGTACGCGATGTTATCTGCCAGCGTGTTGGTGTAGAACCACATCTCACTTTGCATAGCGAACAGGTCTGAGCTAAACCCAAGCTGCTTCAGCACGGCAAACACGTTCTGCTCTTTCAGCGTGCGTTGCGGGTTATCGCTTGCACCGCCTTCACGCACAAACATACAGCGCAGCGAGAGCTTGGTTGCGGTATCGCAGGAGTAGCCACGGTAAGCCACCAGGTTTTTCTCCTGCGCCAGCTTTGGCGTGGTATCCCGGTTATAGCCGAGAATACCCATATGATCCCAGCGCGTCGTTTCACCGATGACGAAGACGACGTACGTATCATCAATCCCGTCGGCTGGCGGCTGGTAGGTGAATTTTTTCAGTGGATTAATCAGCGATTTCACATCACTGGATTCGTCCGCCTGCGCCCAGGCATACAGACCTAACGCTGACAGCCAGTTAGACGGCAAATAGGAGTTTGCCACCACGCCGCCATAGCTTGGCATATCCACGCCCGTCGCTTTTTCGACGCGTTTTTGCTGCGTTTCCATCAGGCGGATTGGCGCCCATACCAGCAGTCCGGCCAGCAGGACAACGACGATATTGCGGATCCGCTGTCCACGCGTGCGCAGCTGGCGTAACAGCGTATAGCGGCACGTATTGTTCCAGATAAAGAACAGCGGTATCAGACAGGTTAAAACTGTCCAGACGATAAAGCCTTTCCCTACCACCTCTTTCGAGAGATCGATATCCGTGGTCATCACCGAGGCAACGATACCGTACCCAATGACCACGTTCATAAAGGTCATGTAATAGCTTGCGGCGGCGGAAATAATCACCACCAGCGAGGCCAAAATTTGCCAGGTACGTCGGCCAAAAAGGGACAGCAGGCGTAAGAGGAAGAAGGTAGCGAGGACGGAGCCGAACACTTCAATGGCGGCAAAAATACCATTACTCACGGTAAGGTGTTCAAAATAACCTTCCACTCTTCTGAACAGTACCGCGCCATTCAGAAATAATCCGATATAGACAGCCAGCATCAGACACAATCTTTGCTGGGTAAGAGACCTAATGTATTTCATGCAAACAACCCTGGGGGAAGGGGTATAAAAACCCGACGAATCTCAAAGAGAAAGCGGACAGAGTACGTAAATGCGTAAGGAAGCGTTATTAGAAACGTCTACAAGCGCGATAAGTAGACCACAGCGGGAGAGAAAAGTGGCAGCAGAGAGTGTGATCGGTATAAATTTTTACAAAATATCGAGACGGGAAGCGTCTCGCATAAAGAAAAAAGAGGCCGCAGAGGCCTCTTTCATACTGCTTACGCGTGCGCTTCTTTGAATACTTCACGCTGCGGCTGGCGAATCGTGGTCGAGAGCGCCAGCGAGATAATCAGCAGGGCAAATATGACGCAGAAGGTCACGTAGAACCCGCCGAACAGGGAGGCAATCAGCGAGCCGCAGATGCTGCCGATCCCGAAGCCAAGATAGATAACGCCGTAATTTTTCGCCAGATTGTTCAGGCCAAAGAACTCGCTTACCAGTGACGGGAAGACGGTAATAGTGCCGCCGAAGTTAAAGGCCACGCAGGCAATCGCCGCAAAGAAGGTGGCTTCATTCAGCGGAGCGAACAGCAGCGCCGCCATGCCGACCAGCGAAACCACCTGCCCAATCGTAATCACACGGATGCGGGCAATTTTGTCAGACAGAATACCGAGCACCAGACGACCGGAGAGGTTGGCAATGGAGATGACCGTCACCGCGTTCGCCGCCGTGGCCGCATCCAGCTTCACCATCCCCTGTGCGATATCCTTCGCCACGCCGATAACATACAGTCCGCTCATGCAGGCCGTCAGGAACATCACCGCCAGCATCCAGTACTGTGGTTTACGCATGGACTGCGCGAGAGTGAAGTCGTTCTCCACCACGCCGTTAACGGATTTGACCTCCTGCTGCGGCGCATCGGTCATCAGCGTGGCGCCGAACAGAATCATCACCAGCACGATTGCGCCCCAGATCATAAAGGTGTTTTCGAGGCCAACGGACGCCAGCAGATGGGAGTCGATAAATTTGAACCCGAGGCTGCCCAGGCCATAAGAGCCGATGGCGAACGCGGAGATTAAGCCTTTACGCTCCGGGAACCACTTCACGCAGTTCGACAGGGTCAGCAGGTAACCTGCGCCATCGGCCAGACCCACCAGCACGCCGGCGCTCAGCCACAGCATCATCAGGTTGCTGGAATGCGCCGTCAGGAAAAAGCCCAAACCCAGCAGAATGCCGGACGCCATGGTCACACGCTTCACGCCAAAACGCTCCTGCAGCTTGCCCGCGACGGAAGACGAAATCGCCAGACCCAGGCTCAGCAGACCAAAGGAGAACGCAACCTGGCTGACCGGCGCGCCGAGTTTGTCGGAAAGCGCGCTGTTAAACAGGCTCCAGGTATAGACCGACCCCAGCGCAAACTGGGTGACGATGGTGCCAAAGAGCGTGAGCCAGCGCGTGCGGTTATAAGTTGATGTGTTCATGGCAGTTGTCCTGCAAGAGAAATTAAGGAAGTTCGCTGAGGACAACGATAAACAAAACCTTAATACGCCTGGGGTAAAACGGCATGAAATGCAGGCGGAACGGAATGAAATGCCTGGAATCAGGAATGAATGGCCTGGCCCGAGAATAAAGCGACAGCGTGTTAGTATACGCTATCGCTGTAAAGCCCGTGGTTGTTGTATTCGAGATGTTATCGTAACGTTTAAAAAAGTAACAACTCTAGAAATTTGCGCTAACGCCGAGGGTGTATAAAAACTCCTCACCGGTGGTGGTGTGCTCCCCCTGAGCCAGCGACGCATAGGCCGCCACGTGCGTATTAAAAGGAATATCCGTTCCCACGGTGACGTCCATCCAGCTACCGTTTTGGGCAGGGGCTGGCGTTTGCGGCATGCCAAACTGCGATTTCCACTGGTTTTCACCAAACTGCTGGTTATAGCTAATCTGCGCCCACTGACGGAGATCGCCATACTGGGTATTCACGCGCCACCCCAGCGTGCTGACGCTGGCATGCCAGAGCGGGTCGGTAAGTGCCTGCGTCGACGCGCTATCACCAAACTCGTTGATCATCATGGGAGCCGTGCCGTCGTACCGCCACGCCACTACCGGGCCGGTGGTGATACGCGCTGAAACCGGAAAATTCCAGCCCACGCTCATTGCCCCCTCCGTCGTGCTGCCAGACGGTATATTCAGGGCCAGACCCGGCGCGTTTTGCGAAGACTGAATACGCTCAGCCAGAATATCCTCATAACGCGGTTGGTGATCCGCGTCCCATGTATAGCGTTCCGCCGTATTATTTTGGGCGTCTGAAACGATATATTCCTGTTGCCAGGCAGACGCTGTATTACAAAAAAACAGGCAGGCTGAAATCCCCACCAGGCCAGAAGCAGCATGGCGACCACTGATTTTTTTTATCATCATCAACGCGACCCCAGAGAGAGCCGAATTCGGCGATATTTGTCGTTATTCAGGAAGAGCTTATAGCCCTTGTATTAACTATTGTCTTTATAGTAAACACGTCAAGCCAGTCAGAATGAAAATTTTGCGAAATCAGTATCAATAAGGGAGATGACGGATGGAACGTTGCGGTTGGGTGAGCCAGGATCAGCTTTATATCGACTATCACGATCGGGAATGGGGCGTGCCGGAAACGGATGGCAAAAAACTCTTTGAGATGATCTGCCTGGAGGGCCAGCAGGCGGGGTTGTCCTGGATTACGGTACTGAAGAAACGCGAAAACTACCGCAACGCCTTCCACCAGTTCGATCCTGTCGCCGTCGCCGCGATGACCGATGAAGACGTGGAACGCCTGGTGCAGGACGCCGGTATTATCCGTCATCGCGGTAAGATCCAGGCCATCATCGGTAACGCACGCGCTTACCTGGCAATGGAGCAAAACGGCGAATCATTTTCAGATTTTGTCTGGACGTTTGTGAACAACGATCCGCAGGTCACACAGGCCGCCTCGCTCGCGGAAATCCCGGCCTCTACCCCGGCCTCGGATGCGCTCTCGAAGGCCCTGAAAAAACGCGGCTTTAAGTTTGTCGGTTCCACCATCTGCTACGCCTTTATGCAGGCCTGTGGCCTGGTCAACGACCACGTTACCGGCTGCTTCTGTCATCCGGGAGGCCATCATGATCCGCAAATGGCAAAGTGAGAATACCGCGCCGCTTTTGAGCCTGTGGCTTGAAAGCACCACGGAAGCGCATCCGTTTATCGAGCCGGGTTACTGGAAAGAGAACGAGGCCATGGTGCGGGACGTTTACCTGCCGTCGGCGGAAACCTGGGTCTGGAAACAGGATGGCGAGCCATACGGATTTATCAGCGTGATGCAGTCTCAGTTTGTCGGCGCGCTGTTTGTCGCACCGTCATGCATCGGGAAAGGCATCGGGCGCGCGCTGCTGAACCATGTTCAACAGCGCTTCCCGCATTTAACGCTTGAGGTATATCAGAAAAATGTGCGGGCGGTGAATTTCTACCATGCTCAGGGCTTTCGCATTGAAGACAGCGCCTGGCAGGATGATACCCAGCACCCGACGTGGATCATGAGCTGGCAGGCGGATCAAACGCCGTTAAGGTAAGCTCGGGTCCCTGATATTTTTCTACCCAGGCCAGCGCCGTGTTCCCTGCGCAGCCATTCCCCAGCTTCGAGCTGGGGAGATCTTTGGTCAGCACGTTAACCGCCCCGTTTTTACAGATCCCTCCCTCGGCGGGCTCAAGGTCGGGCCATGCGCCCTGATGAATGCAGATCACGCCCGGTTTAATTCCGTCGCTCACCACCGCCCCTGCCAGCACCTGCCCGCGCGAGTTCCAGACGCGCACCACGTCGCCGTCCGCAATCCCTCGGGCTTTCGCATCGAGGGTATTCAGCGTGATCGGCTCTCGCCCGGCGACCGCATACTGCTCGCGCAGAGACGTATAGTTAAGCTGGCTGTGCAGACGGTGCGCGGGATGCGCAGACAACACCTGCAGCTGTTCCGGCTGGGCGTTGCCGTGCCACTCGTCCGGCTCGAGCCACATAGGGTGTGGCGGGCAGTCGGCATAGCCAAAGCTGGCGATGCGCTCGCTGTGGATCACGATCTTTCCGCTCTCGGTTTTCAGCGGGTGGTTCTCGGGGTCGCGGCGGAAATCGGCAAAACGGACAAACTTCGCGTTCTGTTCGCTCTCCGGCATCTCGACGATCTGGTTCGCTTCCCAGAATTCGGCAAATGGCGGAAGCGTCACGCCCTGCACTGCGCCGCGCTGGCCGGCAATCTGGTAGAAGGTTTCCAGCCATTGCAGATCGCTTTTCCCCTCGGTAAAACGCTCGCGACCGCCCGCTTCCCACAGCTCGCTCAGTTCAGCAAACACGTCAAAATCATCACGCGCTTCGTCTCGCGGGGCCACTACGCGCTTCATCGGGACCATATGCTGGTTGCTGTAGTCGCCGGTCATAGTGAGATCGTTACGCTCAAACGAGGTGGTCGCTGGCAGGACAATATCTGCATGCTTAGCCGAGCCGGTCCAGAAGCACTCGGAAATCACCACCAGCTCCGGCTTTTGCCAGGCGCGGATCAGGCGGTTGGTATCCTGATGGTGCGTGAAGTTCGACCCGCCCGCCCACCAGACAAATTTAATGTCCGGGAAGTGGCGGTCCAGACCGTTGTGCTGATAGAAACCGCCCGGGTTTTCCAGGGCTTCAACAATACGCGCCACCGGGATTTTATCCACGGCATCGACGCCGCCCTGCACCGAGCCTTGCAGAGACGCCAGCACCGCCGCTTTACGCGTCGGGTTACCGCCGTTTGCAAAGTGATAGGAGAGACCAAAACCCCCGCCCGGCGTGCCGATCTGCCCAAGCATTGCGGCAAGCGTTACCAGCATCCAGTGTTTTTGCTCGCCAAACTGCTGACGCTGCATTCCCCAGCCGGACATTAACATGGTGGTATTTTTATGGAACAACGCCGCCAGTTCGCGGATTTTATCCGCAGGAACGCCGCAAATATCTGCCGCCCACGCTGCCGTTTTCGCCACCCCATCGGATTGGCCCGTCAGGTAGTCGGCGAATTTATCGAAGCCGGTGGTACAGCGCGTCAGGAATTCAACATCGTGCCAGCCGTTTTCTACCAGCGTATGGGCGATCCCCAGCATCATCGCCACGTCGGTGCCCATATGGGGGGCAATCCACTCGGCGCTGTCGCCGAAGAAATCCATGGTTTCAGAGCGCATCGGGTCAATGCAGATGATGCGCTTGCCGCTTTTGCGCAGCGCGTCGAAATACCCAATCCCCTGCTCGTCGCTGGCATTCCAGGCAATTTTCAGCGTATTGAGCGGGTTGGCGCTCCAGAGCACCACCACGTCGGTATGCGCCAGCACCAGCGGCCAGCTGGTCTGCTGCTGGTACACTTCGTTCCCCCCTACGACGTACGGCATGATCGCCTGCGCCGCGCCGGTGGAGTAATCCCCGAGATGACCGGTATAGCCTCCCGCCAGGCTCATGTAGCGCTGCAGCAGCGTCGAGGCCTTGTGCAGCACGCCGTTCGAACGCCAGCCGTAGGAGCCGGCAAAAATGGACGACGGACCGTAAGTGTCGCGAATGCGCTTATGCTGGGCGTGGATCAGCGCCAGCACGTCATCCCAGCTCACGCGAACAAACTCATCCTGACCGCGGATCCCCTGCGGTTTATCCGGCGAGGCCAGAAAACCTTTACGCACCATCGGCCAGCGCACGCGCGTTTTGCTGTGCACCTGATCGCGAACGACGGTCTGTAACGAGTTGGGATGTTGGGTTGGCAGTGCCCCGCGGGACGACAGAACATTTTCGCCATCGGTTTCGACCAGCATCGGCCCCCAGTGGGCGGCGGTCAGAATGGTTTTCGTTGAGGTGCTCAAGCGTGCGCTCCTGGTTGCGTGCAGGTTTACGGCCTTCTTTCTGAGGCAGTTTATGGTTTGTCACAAATTTCAGAGTTATACCCGGAATTTTCTCCGTATCTGGACGTCATAATCAACTGCCACGCTCGCCGTGGCAAAGAATAAAAAGGATTAAGGAAAGAAGATGAAAAAACGCGTACTCGTTATTGCCGCTCTGGTGAGCGGTGCACTGGCTGTTTCTGGCTGCACAACTAACCCTTACACCGGTGAGCGTGAAGCGGGTAAATCCGGCATTGGCGCGGGTATCGGCTCGCTGGTCGGCGCAGGCGTGGGGGCGCTCTCCTCCTCCAAGAAAGACCGCGGTAAAGGCGCGCTGATTGGCGCAGCGGCGGGCGCGGCACTGGGCGGCGGCGTTGGCTATTACATGGACGTGCAGGAAGCGAAGCTGCGCGACAAAATGAAGGGAACCGGCGTGAGCGTGACGCGCAGCGGCGATAACATCATCCTGAATATGCCGAACAACGTGACCTTCGACAGCAGCAGCGCAACGCTGAAACCCGCGGGCGCGAACACGCTCACCGGCGTGGCGATGGTGCTGAAAGAGTACAACAAGACCGCCGTGAACGTGATGGGCTACACCGACAGCACCGGCAGCCAGGATCTGAACATGCGTCTGTCCCAGCAGCGCGCCGATGCCGTAGCCAGCTCGCTGATCACCCAGGGCGTTGAAGCCAACCGCATCCGCACCAGCGGCATGGGCCCTGCCAACCCTATCGCCAGCAACAGCACGGCGGAAGGCAAAGCGCAGAACCGCCGCGTTGAGATTACGTTAAGCCCAATTCAGTAGGTAAAAGCAAAACGGCAACGCTCGTTGCCGTTTTTAGTGGTGGCACCCTCTCCCGTGGGAGAGGGTTGGGGTGAGGGCACCAGACCGCACCCTCCGGTAAGCGCAGCGCCACCGGGCAAATTACTTGATTCGTCTGATTTTCCCGTTAAGGTATTCTCACTAAATTCAAGGAAATCAGCGATGAGCAAACCAGCCCGGGCCACCATCAGCGACGTGGCGAAAGCCGCTAAAACCGGTAAAACCAGCATTTCGCGCTACCTTAACGGCGAGAAACACCTGCTGTCCGACGCATTGCTGGCGCGTATTGAACAGGCCATTGCCGATCTCGACTACCGTCCCAGCCTCATGGCGCGCGGGCTCAAACGCGGCCGCACCCGCCTTATCGGGCTTATCATCGCCGATATCACCAACCCCTATTCCGTTAACGTCCTCAGCGGTATTGAAGCCGCCTGTCGCGAGAAGGGCTTCACGCCGCTGGTCTGTAATACCAACAACGAAGTCGACCAGGAGCTGCATTACCTCGATCTGCTGCGCAGCTATCAGGTCGAAGGGATTGTGGTTAACGCGGTGGGCATGCGGGAAGAGGGTTTAAATCGCCTGCAGCAATCCTCCCTGCCCATGGTCCTCATCGACCGTAAAATCCCGGAATTTGCCTGCGATGTGGTCGGGCTGGATAACACCCAGGCCGCCACGACCGCCACCGAACATCTGATCGAACAGGGCTTCGAGGCCATTCTGTTTCTGAGCGAACCGTTAGGGATGGTCAATACCCGTCGCGAGCGCCTGAGCGCATTTCGCACCACGCTGGAGCGATATCCCGGCGTGATCGCCGAAAATGCCGAAACGCCGCTTCACGAAGCCGACCAGCTCGACAACACCCTGCGCCAGTTCCACACGCGCCATCGCGGGATGCGCAAAGCCGTTATCTCCGCAAACGGGGCGCTGACGCTTCAGGTCGCCCGCTCGCTCAAGCGCATTGGCCTGCACTGGGGCAGCGATATCGGTCTGCTGGGGTTTGATGAACTGGAGTGGGCGGAGCTGGCGGGCGTCGGCATTACGACACTCAAACAGCCCACCTGGCAGATTGGCTATGCTGCTGTTGAACAAGTGGTTCGCCGCATTGAAGGCACCAGCGATGCCGTTCGCGAGCAGGTCTTCTCCGGCGAGCTGATCGTTCGCGGCTCCACGGCGCGTTAATTTTCCCTTGTGATACCGATCATAAATTCAACATCGTGACCTTTTCTTTGGAACCGGTTCCATCTAGCGTAATAGTATTGTTATGTTGCGATGGAGTCCGAAGATGGGCAGGAAAATTATGGTGGTCACCGCCGCGTACGGTGCGGAACAGGTGCGACAGGCAGGCGGTCAGCGGGCGATGCTTCCCGTTATTGCAGGCGCAGGGGCAGACGGCGTGGAGATCCGCCGGGAACTGTTCAGCAGCGAAGAGCTGCTGACGCTGCCTGCGCTGGGAGAATCCATTGAGCTGCTCGGCCTGCTGGCGTGCTACTCCGCCCCCGCCGCCCTGTTTATGCCCGACGGCACCCTCAACCCGGATCTGACCCGCTATCTCTCTGAGGCCAGCACCCTGAACGCCCTGTGGCTGAAGGTTTCCCTGGGCCATTTCCGCGACGCGCAGCCTCTCGACGCCCTGCGTAGCCTGCTGAACGCAAGCGGCATGGCGCTGGTCGTGGAGAACGATCAGACCGACTGTGGACAGCTCGCGCCGATGCAGCGCTTCCAGGCCGCCTGTCGGGAAATGGCATTGCCCGTCACGCTGACCTTCGACATGGGCAACTGGCTGTGGGTCGGTGATTCCCCCGAAGAGGCCGCGCGTCATCTTGCCCCTGCGGTGAGCTATATCCACGTGAAAGCCGCCGTGCCGCATAAAGATAACTTCCGCGCCGTGGCGCCGGACCACGCCGATGCGCGCTGGCTGGATCTGCTCGGCCAGCTGCCTGCCGATGCCCCGCGCGGTATCGAGTTCCCGCTGGAAGGGACGGATTTAACCGCCGTTACCCGCCATTACGTCAACCTGCTGCGCGAGGAGTAAACCATGCACAAGACGCTGGATGTCATCACCATCGGCGAGGCCATGGCGATGTTTGTCGCCACCGAAACGGGCGAGCTGAGCGCGGTGGAGCACTTTATCAAGCGCGTGGCGGGCGCAGAGCTGAACGTCGCGACCGGCCTGGCGCGTCTCGGCCTGAATGTCGGCTGGGTCAGCCGCGTGGGGGACGACAGCTTTGGCCATTTCGTTCTCGATTCGCTGAAAAAAGAGGGGATTGATGCCGCAGGCGTCACCCTCGACGGACGCTTCCCTACCGGCTTTCAGCTTAAATCCAAGGTCGAAAATGGAACCGATCCCATCGTGGAGTATTTCCGTAAGGGATCGGCCGCAAGCCACCTCTCAGTGGCGGATTACCACGCCGACTATTTCGCCTCCGCGCGCCACCTGCACCTGAGCGGCGTGGCGGCAGCGCTATCCGCCAGCTCGTATGAACTGCTGGATCACGCGGCAGCCACTCTGAAAGCCCAGGGAAAAACGATCTCTTTCGATCCGAACCTGCGCCCGGTGCTGTGGAAAAGCGAAGCGGAAATGGTCGAGAAGCTCAACCGTCTGGCGTTCAGAGCGGACTGGGTTCTGCCGGGCCTGAAAGAAGGGATGATCCTGACCGGCGAAAGCACGCCGGAAGGCATTGCCGATTTCTACCTGAATAAAGGGGTAAAAGCGGTGGTGCTGAAGACCGGTGCCGATGGCGCATGGTTTAAGACGGCCGACGGCCAACAGGGCGCGGTCGCGGCGGTGAAGGTTGAGAACGTGGTCGACACCGTCGGCGCGGGCGACGGTTTTGCCGTGGGCGTGATTAGCGCCCTGCTGGAAGGCAAAACGCTGCCGCAGGCCGTGGCGCGAGGCAACAAGATTGGCTCGCTGGCCATTCAGGTGCAGGGCGACAGCGAAGGATTACCCACGCGAGCAGAGCTCGGCGTTTAAATTCCCTCTCCCTGCGAGAGAGGGCCAGGGTGAGGGCAGCAAGCCACACCAAATAATTAAACCACCGTGTACCCTACAGACAACGGCGGTAACAACCTCAACAACAGAGGCAAGCCTATGAACAGTTCGACCAATGCAGTAAAACGCTGGTGGTACATCATGCCAATCGTGTTTATCACGTACAGCCTGGCGTATCTTGACCGTGCCAACTTCAGCTTCGCGTCCGCGGCGGGGATCACAGAGGACCTTGGCATCACCAAAGGTATCTCCTCCCTGCTGGGAGCCCTTTTCTTCCTGGGCTACTTCTTCTTCCAGATCCCCGGCGCGATTTATGCGGAACGCCGCAGCGTGCGTAAGCTAATCTTCGTCTGCCTGATCCTGTGGGGCGCCTGCGCGTCACTGACCGGCGTGGTGAACAATATTCCTGCCCTGGCCGCCATTCGCTTTATCCTCGGCGTCGTTGAGGCGGCGGTGATGCCGGCGATGCTGATCTACATCAGCAACTGGTTTACCAAATCTGAACGCTCGCGCGCGAATACCTTCCTGATCCTCGGTAACCCGGTGACGGTGCTGTGGATGTCGGTGGTGTCTGGCTACCTGATCCAGTCCTTCGGCTGGCGCGAGATGTTTATTATCGAAGGGGTCCCGGCAGTGATCTGGGCATTCTGCTGGTGGGTGCTGGTAAAAGATAAACCTGCCCAGGCGAAATGGCTTTCCGAAGATGAAAAAGCGGCGCTGCAGGCGCAGCTGGATAAAGAACAGCAAGGTCTGAAGGCGGTACGCAACTACGGTGAAGCCTTCCGCTCGCGTAACGTGATCCTGCTCTGCGCGCAGTACTTTACCTGGAGCATTGGCGTGTACGGCTTTGTGCTGTGGCTGCCGTCGATTATCCGCAGCGGCGGCGAAAACCTCGGCATGGTAGAAGTGGGCTGGCTCTCTTCCGTACCGTATCTGGCCGCGACCATCGCCATGATCGTCGTCTCATGGGCGTCGGACAAGCTGCAGAACCGAAAATTGTTTGTCTGGCCGCTGCTGCTGATCGCTGCTTTTGCCTTTATCGGCTCGTGGGCCGTGGGTGCAAATCACTTCTGGGCCTCTTATACCCTGCTGGTGGTCGCCGGTGCCGCCATGTATGCCCCGTACGGTCCGTTCTTTGCCATCATCCCGGAAATGCTGCCGCGTAACGTCGCGGGTGGCGCGATGGCATTAATTAACAGTATGGGTGCGCTGGGGTCGTTCTGCGGCTCCTGGTTCGTCGGCTACCTGAACGGTGCCACCGGCAGCCCGTCCGCATCGTACATCTTTATGGGGGTGGCGCTTTTCGCCTCCGTGTGGCTTACTCTGATTGTTAAGCCTGCTAATAATCAACAGCATCCTGTCGGCGCACGCCACGCCTGAATCCTTAAAAATCAACGGAGATTAGCATGAAGCCGTCCGTCATTTTGTACAAAGCACTGCCGGAAGATCTGCAGAAACGCCTTGAAGAACACTTCACCGTCACGCAGGTGAAGAACCTGAGCCCGGAAACCGTGGCGCAGCACGCCGAAGCGTTCGCCAGCGCCGAAGGCCTGCTGGGTTCAAGCGAGAAAGTGGATGTCGCCCTGCTGGAGAAAATGCCGAAGCTTCGTGCTACCTCTACCGTTTCCGTGGGTTACGACAATTTCGATGTGGATGCCCTGAACGCCCGCAAGATCCTGCTGATGCACACCCCCCATGCCCTGACGGAAACCGTGGCCGATACGCTGATGGCGCTGGTACTCACCACGGCCCGTCGCGTGGTGGAAGTGGCCGAGCGCGTGAAAGCGGGCGAATGGACAAAAAGCATTGGACCGGACTGGTTCGGCGTGGACGTTAACGGCAAAACGCTGGGCATTGTTGGCATGGGGCGCATTGGGCTGGCACTGGCGCAGCGCGCGCATTTTGGTTTTAACATGCCGATTCTGTATAACGCGCGTCGCCATCACGGTGAAGCCGAAGAACGCTTCAACGCCCGTTACTGCGAGCTGGATACTCTGCTGCAGGAAGCCGATTTTGTTTGTCTGGTTCTGCCGCTGACGGACGAAACGCGTCATCTGATTGGCAAATCCGCATTTGAAAAAATGAAGAAATCCGCCATTTTCATCAACGCGGGTCGTGGCCCGGTGGTAGATGAGAAGGCGCTGATTGAAGCCCTGCAGAACGGTGAGATCCATGCCGCAGGTCTGGACGTGTTTGAACAGGAGCCGCTGCCGGTGGACTCCCCGCTGCTGACAATGCCAAACGTCGTCGCCCTGCCCCACATCGGCTCAGCCACCCATGAGACGCGCTACAACATGGCGGCCACTGCGGTCGATAATCTCATCGCCGCCCTAAGCGGAAAGGTGGAGATAAACTGCGTGAACCCGCAGGTGCAACGATAGAAATGAAAAAACCCGCCAGAAGGCGGGTTTTTGAATTTTGTGCTACTGGGTTGGAAGCTTACAGGCTTACAACGTTACCAGCTGCTGGGCCTTTAGCGCCGCTTTCGATGGTGAAGGACACTTTCTGACCTTCGTCCAGAGATTTGTAGCCATCGTTCTGGATAGCAGAGAAGTGTACGAACACGTCTTTAGAGC
Organism: Enterobacter cloacae complex sp. ESBL7; assembly: GCF_041679625.1. Taxonomy (NCBI): domain Bacteria; kingdom Pseudomonadati; phylum Pseudomonadota; class Gammaproteobacteria; order Enterobacterales; family Enterobacteriaceae; genus Enterobacter; species Enterobacter cloacae complex sp. ESBL7. Next base: position 62,707 of record NZ_JBGORN010000011.1, on the reverse strand, counting down.
CATCGTCAGGAGTGATGAAGCCGAAACCTTTATCAGCGTTGAACCATTTTACCAGACCAGTCATTTTAGCAGACATAGAAATTACCTTATTAACAAATATATTGAGCCTTCCGGCTTGATGGATTGCGTTACAGATTTTTAAGCGATGAAGGAAGGGTCACAACGAAGGGTATCTATGGATAACAATCTGGACTGCTTTACTAAACTGCTTTAGGTCTGTGTAACAAACCGACGGGGATAGTTATACCGATGTGGTAGAAGAATGACAAGCGTTATTTTCGATAAGCATAAAAAAACCCCGCCATGCGCGGGGTTTTTTCGGTTTATTCTGTGGCCGTGACAGCGGCACTCCAGGCCTGGCTAAAGGCCTGATGCTGGGAGGCCAGCGGCCCAATCAGCGTATTGTACTGGCTTGCCTGCTGGGAGGTCGGGAACTGAATGCCGTTGGCAACAAAGCTCACCTGAGTATCCTGCTGGGCAATAAAGTCGCCCACCTGAACCAGCTGCTGCGTGAAGATTTGCGCGGCCGGAATCAGCGGTTGCAGCGCTTCAGACGGTTTCGTCACCACTTTCTCATACACCTTGTCGAAGACCGGTTTGAGATCGTCACCCTGCTTCAGCGCAGAACGTGACGCGTCAGCCTGCATTTTCGCATTCTGCAACTGCTGGCTCAGTACGCCAAGCGCACCGTTGGACTGGCGAAGCGGTTCACGCTGCGTCATATAATCCTGCGGAACGCGAATGGCGTTCACGCTATCCACTACCGGGCGGATACCGGAATCCATCGCCTGGCTCACCTGCTGTGAATAACCATAAAGAATGGCGTAATCGGACACAAAGGGGCCAAACTGTTTTTTCTGATCCGCAGTCAGCGTCGGCAACCGCTCGCCGCTGCGCATCACTGTATTCTGCAGAAAATCGATAAACGCTTTGCGCTGATCGCCTTCTTTATCAAAACACCCACTCAGGCTAACAACCATCAACAACGCCGCAATAGGCGCAAACCAGCGAGAGCAGGACTTTCCTGTCGCCATTTTATTACTCCTTTCACCCAAAAAAGCGCACACCGGCACACGCGTGCCCGACGCTGACAAGGATAGTCCAGGTCAGCCTTGCAAGATACTCTTTTCATGCAAAACGGCTATTGCCGATTTATTTCTTACCATTTACAAAAAAATACCTGCCGAAGCCGACATATGACTAATCAGGTAATTAGCATAACTATCCATATCGCTGAATCGGGTAAAGCGATCGTTATCGCACGATTAATCACACCCGTTACGATCCTGAGTTCGTATTAGGGACTATTCTTAACTGGCTCTCTGATGTTCTTGATCACGATGTGAGATTTAAGAGGAGTCCTCAATGGAATATAAAGATCCTGAGTTTGAACTGCTGAGCAGTCTGGAACAGATCATTTTTAAAGACGTGCCGCAGGCGATTACCCTGCAACAAAAATCCAATCCCTTTACAGAATATGAGCAATTGCGCAAAGGGACAGGACTGAAAACTGAAGAATTCGCCAGAGCGATGGGTGTCAGCGTGGCTATGGTGCAGGAGTGGGAGTCAAAACGTGAGAAACCCACCCCAACCGAGTTAAGGCTGATGCGCCTGATTCAGGCCAACCCTGCACTCAGCAAACAGATAGCGTAGTGAAGATTGAATGCCCCCGCCTTTGCGGGGGCTTGTGTTTTAAAGGCTCTCGCAACGCCAGCCCGCCTCTTCCCATACCCATTCATGCGTTAACGTTAAGCCTCTTAAAAAAGCCTCATCGTGTGATACCACCAGCAGAGCCCCGGGGAAACCGACCAGCGCCGCTTCAATGGCCTGGACCGAGGCCAAATCCAGATGGTTGGTCGGTTCATCCAGCAGCAGAAGCTGCGTAGCCTCCGCGCGCCACAGCACGCAGGCCAGGGCGGCCTTAAGACGCTCGCCGCCGCTGAGCTCCGCCAGCGGGAGCGTCACTTTGTCGGCACCCAGTTGAAGCTGCGCCAGACGGGTTCGCAATACCCCCTCTTCCAGAGGCGTATGACTCAGGTTGAGATGCGTCATGACCGACTGTGAAAGATCGAGCCGGGAGAGATGCTGGTCGAGATAAGCGCAGCTGACTGAAACCTTACAGGTACCCGAACGGGGGGCAATTTCGCCGAGAAGGATTTTTAACAGCGTCGATTTTCCGCAGCCATTCGGTCCCTTTAACGCCACGCGCATCGGTCCGTCCATTCGCAAGTTGAGCGGAGGAACAGGCACATGCGGCAGCACCAGATCCTCCAGCACCAGCACCTGCTTCCCCTCCGGGATCTGACTCCCCGGCAGGGTGAACATTACCGGGTTATCTTCCTCAACGCGTTCACGCGCCTTATTTACCGCGGCGTTCAGGGCTTCATTTTGCTCGCTGTGCTGTTTTTTCCAGGAGCCGATCCGCTCCTTTGCCGCGCCTTTATATTTGACCCGTTCGAACGACGCGATATTCAGGGTATCGACGGTGCGCAATGTCTTTGCCGAACGCCGCTGGCTGTCGTCATGCTCTTTTTGCATGCGTGCCCGGGTGCGTTTGCGCTCGGTTGCAGCATGTTCCAGCGACGCGCGGGCCGCCTGCTGTTCGGCATCGCGCTGGGTTTGATAATCCGCATAATTCCCGCCGTAGCTGCGCAGACCCGAGGCGCTCAGCTCAAGGATACGCGGTACCTGAGCCAGCAACTCACGGTCATGGGAAGCCACCAGCACGCCGCCCTGAAAACGGCTGAGCTGGTCGTAGAACCACGCCCGGCCCTGTCGGTCCAGATGGTTAGTGGGCTCGTCCAGCAGCATGAAATCGGCTTCAGCCGTAAACGCCCCGCACAGCAGGGCGCGAATGCGCTCGCCGCCGCTGAGTTCACCGGCGGGTTTATCCGGGTCAAACGGCGGGAGCTGCGCATTGATAAACGCCTCGCTCAGACGCTCGGCGACATCCCAGCGGCCGTCGAGCGTGTCCAGATCGTCAGGCTGGTAATTGCCGCTGTCGATGCGCTTACGCGCCGCAAAAATAGCGTCATACCCGAGCAGTTCAGCAAGCGTCGTCTGCGGCGAAATGAGGTGCTGCTGCGCCACCCAGGCATGCGAGCCAAAGCGTTCAATATGACCGGAAGCCGGTTCATCCAGCCCCGCCAGCAGACGCAGCAGACGCGTTTTCCCGCTGCCGTTGCGGCCAACCAGCGCGCACAGGGAGGGTTCCAGCGTGAGATTCAGCGGACCAAAAAGGGTATCGCCCGTCGGAAACTGACAGGTGACCTGATGCAAAATAAAAGAAGGGGACTGCGCAAAATGAGCCATAAGCACTCCTGAATGAAATCAAAACATCCCCTGCCGACGCGGTGGCGTTTAGCAAGGATTGAAATTCATCAGTCGTGTTTGTTCATTTTTGGGGGGTGCTCCAGCGCGAGAAAGTTAACGCGTTGAGGATAGCGGTAATGTGTTGACCATTTCAAGGTTAAATTTTGGTCGATTTATACTCCCTCCCCCTTTGGGCTGAGGGATCCCCACCAAATATTGCCTGCACAGACGGCCCCCTCTCCCTTGAGGGAGAGGGCTGGGGTGAGGGGGAGCATACGGCTGTGGGGGTTGTTCCTTGCTACTCTGTAACGACATGGCCTGTGAACGTGCCAGGGCGGCTCAATCGCCACCGCCATGGCGTCGCTGTAAAACCTCTACCCGCAGTATGCTTCTCATTACGGTAATTTTGCGAGCCTCTTTCCAGAAATGGTAATATCCTCAGCGACATAGCTCAAAACTGTTGCCGCCTGTTTTGATGAGCAGTAAGTTCTCTTCGCACCTGCAAAATCAGGTGCCGGGATTGGAACCCTGAATCACTTCACTGGCGACACAGGCTCTGTGTCGTACGGCCTGTTGCATCTCAATGGCGGGCCGGACAGGGGCGCTGCAAAGCGCGCTGGTGTCAGTGAGGCCAGTCGTTCCAACCTTGTTCGGTTCCGCCACCAGCGAGCCTGGAACCTCCCGTGGCGGAAGATATACCACTCACTGAGGTTATTTTATGTCATTGATTAACTCTTTAATCACCCTGCCCTTCAACCATGCCACCGACTTCACCGAACTGGCGGATAACTGCGAACGTTTTACCGACGCACTGGTAGATTGCGAAGAACCCGCCCCAAAAATGGCGCTTTACGGCAGACTTTATGCCTGTCTGAATCTTCTGCAACCCACGCTTCTGGAACCTGTTCCGGACGCTTTAAAAGCCGGCCTGACCGTGAAGGAACTCCCGTCACGCGTTCCGGCTTTCGAACCCGAATGCGATCAGCTGGGGCGCTACTGTCAGGAGCTTACGCAGATGCTGATGAACGGCTCACTGCCGCGACAATCTGAAATCGTGATGGAAGATTTGCTGTGCGAGCTGGTCAGCTACTTTGCCGATACGCTGAAGGCACCGCGCTGGCTGCAGACAGACGAAGGCACAATCGCGATCGGCTAAACCTGCCGGATGGCGCTGCGCTTATCCGGCCTACAAAAGACCCATAAAAAAACCCGCCGAAGCGGGTTTTTAGCATGTGTAACAGCGGCACATCACTGCAGCAGCGAAATATCCGCTACGCGCAGGAACAGCTCGCGAAGTTTCTCGAGCATGGAGAGACGGTTAATACGCAGTTCTTTATCTTCTACGTTCACCATCACTTTCTCGAAGAAGGCGTCGATCACGTCACGCAGCTCGGCCAGCTCCACCAGCGCTTCCTGGTAGCGACCTTCCGCGAAGTACGGCTCGAGCTTGTCGCGCAGCACCACAACCTGCATCGCCAGAGCGATCTCTTCCGGCTCTTTCAGGGTTGCGGCGTTCACGCGCTCGTTCAGCGTCTCGTCGGATTTCGCCAGAATGTTGGATACGCGCTTGTTGGCCGCGGCCAGGGCAGATGCCGCTTCCAGGGTACGGAAGTGGGAAACCGCCTTCATACGCGCATCGAAATCAGCCGGACGGGTCGGACGACGCGCCAGCACCGCCTGAATAGTGTCAACGGTGTAGCCTTCGTCCTGATACCACGCGCGGAAACGACCGAGCATAAAGTCGATCACATCATCCACAACGTTCGCGTTAGTCAGCTTGTCGCCGTACAGACGCACCGCTTCTTCGGTCAGGGTCTGCAGATCGAGGTTCAGGTTCTTCTCAACGATGATACGCAGCACGCCCAGCGCGGCACGACGCAGCGCAAACGGATCTTTGTCGCCTTTCGGATGCTGACCGATACCAAAGATACCCGCCAGGGTGTCCATCTTATCGGCAATTGCGACGGCACATGCAACCGGGTTGGACGGCAGTTCGTCACCCGCAAAGCGCGGCTGATACTGCTCGTTCAGGGCGACGGCCACGTCTTCCGCTTCGCCATCGTGACGCGCGTAGTGCATGCCCATCACGCCCTGGGTGTCGGTAAATTCGAACACCATGTTAGTCATCAGGTCGCACTTGGACAGCAGGCCTGCACGCGTCGCGTGGTTGACGTCTGCACCGATTTCACGGGCAATCCAGCCGGACAGCTCCGCAATGCGGTCGGTCTTGTCGCGCAGCGTACCCAGCTGCTGCTGGAACAGCACGGTCTGCAGGCGCGGGAGATGATCTTCCAGACGCTTTTTACGGTCGGTATTGAAGAAGAACTCCGCATCTGCCAGACGTGGACGCACCACTTTCTCGTTACCGGAGATAATCTGGATCGGATCTTTCGATTCGATGTTCGCCACGAAGATGAAGTTTGGCAGCAGCTTGCCGTCGTTGGCATAGACCGGGAAGTACTTCTGGTCACCCTTCATGGTGTACACCAGCGCTTCAGCCGGAACGGCCAGGAATTTCTCTTCGAACTTCGCGGTCAGCACAACTGGCCATTCAACCAGAGAGGTGACTTCTTCCAGCAGGCTGTCGCTCAGGTCTGCGTTACCGCCAATCTTGCGCGCCGCGTCTTCCGCGTCCGCTTTGATTTTGGCTTTACGCTGCTCGTAGTCGGCAATGACCTTACCGCGCTCCAGCAGGATCTGCGGATACTGGTCGGCATTGTCGATGGTGAACTCTGGCTCGCCCATAAAGCGGTGGCCGCGGATCACGCGATCGGACGCCACGCCCAGAATGGTCGCCGGAATAACGGTATCGCCCAGCAGCAGGGTCACGGTGTGCACCGGACGCACGAAGTGCACGTCAGAGGCGCCCCAGCGCATCAGCTTAGGAATCGGCAGCTTCGCCAGAGAAGTGGCAATCATGTCCGGCAGCAGCGCTTCCGCGCTTTCGCCTTTCACGTGCGCACGGTACAGCAGCCATTCGCCTTTATCCGTAGTCAGACGCTCGGCCTGATCAACGGTGATGCCGCAACCGCGCGCCCAGCCTTCAGCCGCTTTGCTCGGCTTGCCTTCCGCGTCAAACGCCTGGGCAATCGCCGGGCCACGTTTTTCAACTTCGCGATCCGGCTGAGACGCCGCCAGATTTGCCACTTTCAGCGCCAGACGGCGCGGTGCAGCAAACCACTCAATTTTACCGTGAGCCAGGCCAGCGTTATCCAGCTCGGCGGTCACGTTCGCAGCGAAAGATTCAGCCAGGCTGCGCAGGGCTTTTGGTGGCAGCTCTTCGGTGCCGATTTCCACCAGGAAAGTTTTCTCAGACATGGCCGCCTCTTATTTGTTTCGGTTGCACATCGGGAAGCCAAGGGCTTCACGGGACGCATAGTAAGCTTCTGCAACGGCTTTGGTCAGGGTACGAATACGCAGAATGTAGCGCTGACGTTCAGTCACGGAGATGGCTTTGCGGGCGTCCAGCAGGTTGAAGCTGTGGGCGGCCTTCAGAATACGCTCGTAGGCAGGCAGCGGCAGCGGAGTTTCCAGCGCCAGCAGCTGCTGCGCTTCTTTCTCATACTGCTCGAAGCAGGTGAACAGGAAGTCCACATCCGCGTATTCGAAGTTATAGGTGGATTGCTCCACTTCGTTCTGATGGAACACGTCGCCGTAGGTGGTTTTACCCAGCGGGCCGTCGCTCCAGACCAGGTCGTAAACGCTGTCTACGCCCTGAATGTACATCGCCAGACGTTCCAGACCGTAGGTGATTTCACCGGTGATTGGCTTACATTCCAGACCGCCAACCTGCTGGAAGTAAGTGAACTGGGTCACTTCCATGCCGTTCAGCCACACTTCCCAACCCAGACCCCAGGCACCCAGCGTTGGGTTTTCCCAGTTATCTTCCACGAAACGAATGTCGTGGATGGTTGGATCCATACCCAGCTCTTTCAGCGACCCGAGGTACAGTTCCTGAATGTTGTCTGGTGATGGCTTAATCACCACCTGGAACTGATAGTAATGCTGCAGACGGTTCGGGTTCTCACCGTAACGACCATCGGTCGGACGACGGGAAGGCTGCACATACGCGGTCGCCATTGGCTCTGGCCCCAACGCGCGCAGGCTGGTCATCGGGTGTGAAGTGCCGGCGCCGACTTCCATGTCCAAAGGTTGAACAATGGTACAGCCCTGACGAGCCCAGTAATCCTGTAAGGTCAGGATCAGGCCCTGGAAGGTCTTGGTATCAAACTTTTGCATAGTATTTCGTGCTGGATACGTGTGGTTTTAAATGGAAGGGACCAGTATACCCGCTGGCTGCAAGATATACAGTACGAAACGGGGTTGTTTAGGGAAAATTGGGGAAATAAGCCTTCCGGCCAGAACGCTGACGGCGTCTGGCTGTTGATTATACGAGCAGGCTAGCGCATGGAGAGATGTAAAAACTGACCGTCCGCATCAAACGAGCAGACAAAGCCCTCTTTGCGCGACGTATGTCCCCGCAGCTCATAGCTTCCCTGAAAACGCTCAAACCCGGTGACATCAATTTTCTGTACGTCCGAGTTATAGCGGCGAGCGGCCCGATCTTTACAGAGCGCTTCCATATTCAGTGAACGTTCCGGGCTCATTTTACCCTGCTGCGCTTTCTGCACAGGTGCTTCTTGCGGCGCGCTGCATCCCGCCAGGCTCAACAGCAGAAAGAGTGACGCCACACGCTTCATCATCATTTTTATTACCGCCCTGGTCAGTGGCTGTTATTTTTAGTATCAAAGCTTTTATAGATTACGGTCCGGCATTCTGCGAATCTCGCGGCCTCCCTACAAGCCTGCTGAATAAAACTCAGAATTTTCCAAGCGAAGACTTTTGGACAATGGCAGTCACACTCAATTTACAGGGAATACGAGGAACTGATGCAGTCAAAAATTAACTGGATTGATAACCTGCGAGGAATAGCGTGTCTGATGGTGGTCATGATCCACACGACGACCTGGTACGTCACGAATGCCCACAGCATCAGCCCCGTTAACTGGGATATCGCCAATATTCTCAACTCTGCGTCACGCGTCAGCGTGCCGCTGTTCTTTATGATTTCCGGCTTTCTCTTTTTTGGCGAGCGTAGCGCGCAGCCGCGGCACTTCATCCGCATCGCGGCCTGCCTGGGGTTCTACAGCGCCGTTGCCCTGCTCTATATCACGCTGTTCACCTCCATTAACGCCGGGCTATCGCTGAAATACGTACTGCAAAAACCGGTGTTCTACCACCTGTGGTTCTTCTTCGCCATTATCGTTATCTATCTGGTCTCCCCGCTCATCCAGGTAAAACACGTCAGCGGTAAAATGCTTCTGGCCCTGATGGTGGTTATCGGCATTGTCGCCAACCCGAATACGCTCTCACAGAAAATCGACGGATTTGAGTGGCTGCCGGTCAATCTCTATATCAACGGCGATACTTTTTACTACGTGCTTTACGGCATGCTGGGGCGCGCCATCGGGATGATGGACACGCAAAAACGCGGGCTGAACTGGCTCTGCGGGGCGCTGTTTATCGCTGGCGTGGCAGTGATTTCACGCGGGACGCTGCACGAATTGCAGTGGCGCGGCAATTTTGCCGATACCTGGTATCTCTATTGCGGGCCGATGGTCTTTATCTGTGCCGTTTCGCTGCTCACGCTTGCCAAAAATACCCTGAACACGCGCGCCCTTCCCGTGCTGAGTATTATCTCGCGGCACTCTCTCGGGATTTACGGTTTTCACGCGCTGGTGATCCACGCGCTGCGCACGAGAGGCGTTGAGCTAAAAAGCTGGCCGGTGCTGGATATGGTCTGGATTTTTGCCGCCACGCTGGCGATCAGCCTGCTGCTGTCGATGCTGCTGCAAAAAATAGACGTTCGCCGCTTCGTCAGCTAATGCTTCGCTGCCGGGCGCGATGGTACTGGCGCGGGGAGGAAAACCCTGCCGCCAGTGAAGCCTGCTCAACGCCGCGCCCCTGTATCAGCCACTGCTCCGCCACCGCCAGACGCAGCTGTTCCAGATAATCGCGAACGCTAATCCCTAAATGTGACTGAAAAAGCCGGGTGAGATGACGCGGGCTGACGTGCGCCAGTGCGGCAATGTCAGGCAAGCTCCACGTTTTTTGCGGGTCGGCGGTGAGCGCATCCTGCGCCCGATGAATCGCCGGGTGAAGATGATTGCGATAGCGTAGCCACGGAGAGAGCTGGGGATCGTCACCGGAACGGCGGAACCAGACCACCATTTCACGCGCTACGGTCAGCGCCTTTTCGGGGCCGCACAGGCGGTTAATCATGTGCAGCGCCAGATCGATGCCTGACGTGATCCCCGCGCTGGTCCAGATATTCTCATCCTGCACAAAGATGCGGTTTTCTTTAATCGTCGCCGTGGGGGCCGCGGTGCGTAAACGGCTAATAACGTCATGATGGGTCGTGCACTGTCGGTTGTTCAGCAGGCCCGATTTCGCCGCCAGTAAGGCCCCTGAGCAGACGCACATCACGGTGATTTCCTGGCGCTGGATCTGCGGCTGCAGACGCATCAGCCAGTGCTGGATCTGCTGCGCCTGTGGCGTTGAGAACTGACTGCGGGAGTCGCTCACACCCGGCAGCACCAGCAGACTACCTTCCGGCAGACGCTCCGGCAGCGGCTGAATGCCGCTCATCGTCAGGCCAATCGACGTCTGAACGTCAGGCTGCGGGCCAATGTAATGCAGGCGAAACGCGTCGCCTGCCAGCACAAAGGTTTCTGCCGGGCCGGTCATGTCTAATGACAGCACCCCGGGCAACATCACGAACCAGACGTCGATGCGCATTACAGTGACTCCAGCGTCTCCGCTACCGTTTTAATCTCGGCAAAACGCCCGGAAAGTACCGTCTCGGTACGATGGCGAATTTCCGCTGCGCTAAGGGTTATCCCCTTGTACGTCATGGGAAACGTCAGCGTTGCCTCACTAACAAAGGTCACAGCATAACCCAGATCGGATGCCACCCGGGCGGTGGTTTCACAGCATTGTTCAGTGCGAACGCCGCAGATAATCAGCTGGTTGATATCACGCTCGCGCAGCCAGCGGTCAAGCCCGGTATCCGTGAAGGCATTATGGACGTGTTTCTGGAAAACCACATCCGGCTGATGACGTAAAAAGGCCATCGGTTTGACATAGCCGCTTTCGAGGGTGAAAGGACCGTCTTCATCCACGTGAAAAATATCAACGACCGGAATATTGTGCGCCTGACAGCCTTCAATCAGCCCCAGCATCGCCTGCTGAAAGGCAGGAATTTCGTCCTCCTGCCAGTAATTGCGGTGATGGAATGACTGCTGAGTATCGATGTTGATTAATGCAATGCGTGACATGATGGTTCTCCTCGCCAGTGGGTGTGACACCATACTGGCAAGGAAATGAAGGCACGCACAGACCAAAAAAGGACATCCTCGTGCCTCTCCCGGACAAGCGGTTTTAAGACATCAGCGGCAGCAGCTGCTGGTAGATTTTGCGGAACACGTCGCGCCTCTCCGCGTACCGCGCATGGCGCGCCGCGTCAGGCAAATGCGCCTGTTCAAGCGTAAGCTGCGGCAACAGTTGCGAAAGCGGTTGTTCCGGATGAATGGCTATCTGCGCCAGACGCGCGGCACCGAGCGCGGGCCCGACATCCCCTCCGGTGCGGAAATCCAGCTGCAACCCGCTGATATCAGACAGCATCTGTCGCCAGTAAGGGCTTCGCGCACCGCCGCCAATCAGGGTGACGCTCGTCGGTTTCAGGCCGCAGTCGTGCACCACGTCCATCCCGTCGGCCAGCGCATAGCCCACGCCTTCCAGAACCGCACGCGCCAGTTCTGCCGGGCCATGTTGATGGGTTAAGCCAAAGAACACCCCTTTCGCTTCCGGGTTGTTGTGCGGGGTACGCTCGCCGGAAAGATACGGTAAAAACCAGACGGTACCCGCAGCGTCATCCGCCTGCTGGGCTGCGGAAATGAGCGCCGGAACGTCGGCCATGCCGGTGAGTTTTGCCGCCCAGTCCAGGCAGGATGCCGCGCTGAGCATCACCGACATCAAATGCCATTTCCCGGGAAGGGCATGACAGAAACTGTGCACGGCGCTTTCTGGATTACTGCGATACCCGTCGCTGACGGCAAAATAGACGCCGGACGTTCCCAGCGACAGCATCGCCTGCCCCGCCTCAACCATGCCGACACCGACAGCGCCCGCCGCGTTATCGCCGCCCCCGGCCACCACCGGTACGGCAGGCATATTCCAGCGTTCAGCAACGGCTGGCAGCAGTGCGCCTGTCACCTCACAGCCTTCGTACAGCGCGGGCATATGTTCCCGGGTCAGATGGCAGGCATCCAGCATCGCCTCGCTCCAGTCGCGCTTCGCCACGTCGAGCCACATGGTGCCCGCGGCATCGGACATGTCGCTGGCGAAATCGCCCGTCATGCGAAAACGCAGATAGTCTTTCGGCAGCAGGACCTTCGCCACCTGACGGAAAATATCCGGTTCGTGGCGCTGCACCCACAGCAATTTGGGCGCAGTAAAGCCGGGCATCATCAGGTTGCCGGTAATCTCGCGGGAATTGGGTACGCGTTCCTCAAGAAGCGCGCACTCTTCCGCGCAGCGACCATCGTTCCAGAGGATCGCTGGACGCAGCACGCGATGCTGGCTGTCGAGCAGCGTAGCGCCGTGCATTTGTCCGGCAATTCCCAGCGCTTTCACGTCACGAAGGCTGTGCTGCTCACCTAAGGCTTTCATTGCGCGATCCGTCGCCTGCCACCACTGCTCCGGATCCTGTTCCGACCACAGCGGATGCGGACGTGAAACCTGCAGCGTTTCCGTCTGCGTTGCTAACACGTCGCCCTGCTCGCTCAACAGGATGGCTTTCACACCCGATGTGCCAAGATCGATCCCGATATACATTACGGTGACTCCTTTAACAGAAATGCCCGGTGGCGCTAACGCTTACCGGGCCTACGTGCATCTTCAGCTCAATCACTTATCAAACAGATAGTGGTTTACGAGATTTTCCAGCAGTTCCTGGTGCCCGCTCTGGTGCTGCGGCGCCAGCTGCTGTTGTTCAGCGTACTTCGCAATTTCCGCCAGCGATAACTGACCTTTCAGGATTTGCTGGCCCAGCTCACTGTTCCAGCCGCTGTAACGCTTCGCTACGCGTTTATCCAGCTCGCCGTCTTCAATCATACGAGCCGCCACTTTCAGCGCCAGCGCCATGGTGTCCATCGCGCCAATGTGGCCGTAGAACAGATCGTATTTGTCGGTGCTCTGACGACGCACCTTGGCGTCAAAGTTCAGGCCGCCGGTGGTGAAACCGCCCGCTTTGACGATTTCGTACATCACCAGCGCATTCTCTTCCACGCTGTTCGGGAACTGATCGGTGTCCCAGCCCAGCTGTGCATCGCCACGGTTCGCATCGACAGAGCCGAAAATGCCCAGCGCAATCGCAGACGCGATCTCGTGATGGAAAGAGTGGCCCGCCAGCGTGGCGTGGTTGGCTTCAATGTTCACTTTGATCTCTTTTTCCAGACCGAACTGCTTCAGGAAGCCATACACCGTCGCCACGTCGTAGTCATACTGATGCTTGGTCGGTTCCTGCGGTTTCGGCTCAATCAGCAGCGTGCCGCGGAAGCCGATTTTGTGCTTATGGTCGACAACCATCTGCATAAAGCGGCCAATCTGCTCGCGCTCCTGACGCAGGTCGGTGTTCAGCAGCGTTTCATAACCTTCACGGCCACCCCACAGGACATAGTTCTCGCCACCCAACTGATGCGTAGCGTTCATTGCCGTCACCACCTGCGTGGCTGCCCAGCTAAACACTTCCGGATCCGGATTGGTTGCCGCGCCCGCGCCGTAGCGTGGGTTGGTGAAGCAGTTTGCCGTGCCCCAGAGCAGCTTCACGCCGCTTTGCTGCTGTTTCGCCGCCAGTACATCCACCATCTGCGCAAAATTGTTCAGATACTCTTTCAGCGACGCGCCTTCCGGCGACACGTCCACGTCATGGAAGCAGTAGTACGGTACGTTCAGCTTGTGGAAGAACTCAAATGCGACATCGGCTTTGCGCTTTGCCAGCTCAATGGCCTCACCCGGCTGCTGCCACGGGCGGTCAAAGGAACCCACGCCGAACATATCGGCGCCGTTCCAGCAGAAGGTATGCCAGTAACAGGCGGCAAAGCGCAGATGATCTTCCATGCGCTTACCCAGCACCAGCTCATCCGGGTTGTAGTGACGAAATGCTAAAGGATTGGTCGTTTTTGGGCCTTCGTAACGAACACGATCGAGTTGGTCGAAATAAGCTTGCATATTGAGCTCCATAATCAGGGTATGCGGCGAGTCGTTGATACAGGAGTAATAGTGAATAGACATTTTGGGTTGCTCAATTACGTTATTTCACACTGCTATTGAGAGAATGCACAACTGTGCGCTGGCTCGCAAAATAATGCGCAGACAAACTATTTTTCGGCGCGTATTCCAGAATCAAATGTAATTAAGACGTTACGTATTTTAAAATCCGATCGCGGTCATAAATTCAGAAATAAACCAAATATCATAATGAGAAGATAAAAATCTGTAATTGCCAGCCCGCCTTTCCGCGTTAAAAATTTGCTCCGTCTCAGTAGTGAATGTTTCTTTTATCTCAGCAACACATACCCCTACAAAAAGGCCTAATAATTATGAAGATAAAGAACCTAACTCTAACGCTCTGCACTACGCTTCTCCTTGCAAGCTTTGCAGGACATGCCAAAGAGGTCAAAATTGGCATGGCGATTGACGACCTGCGCCTGGAACGCTGGCAAAAAGATCGCGATATTTTTGTGAAGAAAGCAGAATCTCTCGGCGCAAGCGTGTTTGTTCAGTCGGCTAACGGCAACGAAGAAACACAAATGTCGCAGATCGAGAATATGATCAACCGTGGCGTCGATGTTCTGGTCATTATCCCCTATAACGGCCAGGTATTAAGTAACGTGGTGAAAGAAGCCAAACAGGAAGGCATAAAAGTCCTGGCCTATGACCGCATGATTAATAATGCGGATATTGATTATTATATTTCTTTCGACAATGAAAAAGTCGGGGAATTACAGGCGCAAAGCCTGATCGACAAAGTGCCTCAGGGCAATTATTTCCTGATGGGCGGCTCTCCGGTAGATAACAACGCCAAACTGTTCCGCGAAGGGCAAATGAAAGTCCTTAAACCGTACATCGACAACGGTAAAATTAAAGTGGTTGGCGATCAGTGGGCCGACGGCTGGCTGCCAGAAAACGCGCTGAAAATTATGGAAAACGCGCTGACGGCCAACAACAACAAAATTGATGCGGTTGTGGCCTCCAACGATGCCACTGCAGGCGGTGCTATCCAGGCCCTGAGCGCACAGGGGCTGGCCGGAAAAGTCGCCATTTCAGGACAGGATGCCGATCTCGCTGGCGTAAAACGCATTATCGCAGGCACCCAAACCATGACGGTCTACAAACCGATTACCCAGCTGGCCAATACGGCGGCGGAAATCGCCGTGGAGCTGGGTAATGGCAAACAACCTAAAGCAGACGCAACGCTGAATAACGGCCTGAAAGACGTTCCGGCTCGCCTGCTCACGCCGATTGAAGTCAATAAAGAGAACATTGACGCCACCGTGGTTAAAGACGGTTTCCACAAGAAGAGCGAACTGTAATCCGGCGCGGCCCCTGCTCTGCGGGGGCGCATCACGTTGTACTGTTCTTCCCTCGGGTTATGTGGAGCGGTTATGCCCTATTTACTTGAAATGAAAAGCATCACCAAGCGCTTCGGCACGGTGAAAGCCGTCGACAACGTTAGCCTCCGGTTGAACGCCGGCGAAGTGGTTTCACTGTGCGGCGAGAACGGCTCGGGCAAGTCGACGCTGATGAAAGTGCTGTGCGGGATCTACCCACACGGCAGCTACGAAGGCGAAATCGTCTTTGCTGGCGAAGTGATTCAGGCGACACACATCCGCGATACCGAACGCAAAGGCATCGCCATCATCCACCAGGAGCTGGCGCTGGTGAAGCATCTCACCGTGCTGGAGAACATCTTCCTCGGGGCCGAAATTTCCCACCGCGGCGTGCTGGATTACGACACCATGACGCTCCGCTGCGAAAAGCTGCTGGCGCAGGTGAGCCTCAACATTTCACCGGATACCCGCGTAGGGGATCTGGGCCTGGGTCAACAGCAGCTGGTCGAAATAGCGAAGGCGCTAAATAAACAGGTCAGGCTGCTGATCCTTGATGAGCCAACGGCCTCGCTTACCGAACAGGAAACCGCGGTTCTGCTCAACATCATCCGCGATCTGCAAAACCACGGCATCGCCTGTATCTACATTTCGCACAAGCTGAACGAGGTCAAAGCCATTTCGGACACCATCTGCGTGATCCGCGACGGGCAGCACATCGGCACGCGTGAAGCCGCGGGGATGAGTGAAGATGACATCATCACCATGATGGTGGGCCGCGAGCTGACGGCGCTCTACCCGAATGAGCCTCACGCTAAGGGCGATGAAGTGCTGCGCGTGGAAAACCTGACCGCGTGGCACCCCGTTAACCGCCACATCAAGCGCGTCAATAACGTCTCGTTTTCCCTTCAAAGTGGCGAAATTCTTGGGATTGCCGGCCTCGTCGGTGCCGGGCGCACCGAAGCCGTACAGTGCCTGTTTGGCGTGTGGCCGGGGCGCTGGGAGGGCACGGTTTATATCGACGGCCAGCCGGTGAAAATCGACAACTGCCAGCAGGCGATTGCCCACGGCATTGCCATGGTGCCGGAAGATCGTAAGAAAGACGGCATCGTACCGGTGATGGCGGTGGGTAAAAACATTACGCTTGCGGCACTCGATCGGTTCTCCGGCGCGCTGAGAAGCCTGGACGACGCCGCCGAGCAGCAGTGCATCCTCCAGTCGCTTGCCCGGCTGAAGGTCAAAACCTCCTCGCCGGAACTGGCGATTGGCCGTCTGAGCGGGGGAAACCAGCAGAAGGCGATTCTGGCGCGCTGCCTGCTTCTCAATCCACGCATATTAATTCTTGATGAGCCAACGCGCGGGATTGATATCGGTGCCAAATATGAAATCTACAAACTGATTAATCAGCTTGTACAGCAAGGGATTGCCGTCATTGTCATTTCGTCTGAGTTACCCGAAGTGCTCGGCCTGAGCGACCGCGTGCTGGTCATGCACGAGGGAAAACTGAAAGCCAACCTGATTAACCAGAACCTGACGCAGGAGCAGGTGATGGAAGCCGCTTTAAGGAGCGAACGTCATGTCGAAAAGCAATCCGTCTGATATCAAAGTCGCTGTTCCGACGCCCGGTGCGTTCGCGGGACTAAAGGCGCTTAACCTGCAGGTTTTCGTGATGATCGCGGCCATTATCGTCATCATGCTGTTCTTTACCTGGATGACCGATGGCTCGTACTTAAGCGCGCGTAACGTCTCTAACCTGCTCCGCCAGACCGCCATCACCGGCATTCTGGCGGTGGGCATGGTGTTCGTGATTATCTCCGCGGAGATCGACCTGTCGGTCGGGTCGATGATGGGTCTCCTCGGCGGCGTGGCGGCGATTTTTGACGTCTGGCTCGGCTGGCCGCTGCCGCTGACCGTGGCGGTCACGCTGGTGCTGGGTCTGGTACTGGGAGCCTGGAACGGCTGGTGGGTTGCCTACCGTAAGGTGCCATCGTTCATTGTCACCCTGGCGGGGATGCTGGCCTTTCGCGGGATCTTAATCGGCATCACTAACGGCACCACCGTCTCCCCGACCAGTGCAGCCATGTCGCAGATTGGCCAGAGTTACCTCTCGGATACCGTGGGCTTTACCCTCGGTGTGGTGGGGTTGCTGGGGTTTGTCGCGTGGCAGTGGCGTGGACGCATGCGCCGTCAGGCGCTGGGGCTGGCTTCTCCAGCGTCAACGTCGGTAGTGGGGCGTCAGGCGCTCACGGCGGTTATTGTGCTGGGCGCCATCTGGCTTTTAAACGACTATCGCGGCGTTCCGACCCCCGTCCTGCTGCTGGCGCTTTTACTTCTGGCCGGTATGTTTATGGCGACGCGCACCGCGTTTGGCCGCCGTATTTATGCCATAGGCGGCAACCTTGAAGCTGCCCGCCTCTCAGGTATCAATGTCGAACGTACCAAGCTGGCAGTTTTCGCCATTAACGGCCTGATGGTCGCTATCGCCGGGTTGATCCTCAGCTCGCGTCTGGGCGCCGGTTCTCCCTCCGCCGGTAACATCGCCGAGCTGGATGCTATCGCCGCCTGCATCATTGGCGGTACCAGCCTCGCAGGGGGTATCGGGAGCGTGGCGGGCGCGGTCATGGGGGCATTTATCATGGCGTCGTTGGATAACGGGATGAGTATGATGGACGTCCCGACGTTTTGGCAGTATATCGTCAAGGGGGCCATTCTTTTACTGGCAGTCTGGATGGACTCGGCCACCAAGCGACGGGCCTGATAACCGTATTGTGACTTAATTGGGAAGTGAGCCATGTTTGAAAAGCGTCACCGCATTACGTTGTTATTCAATGCCAATAAAGCCTACGACCGTCAGGTGGTGGAAGGCGTTGGTGAATATTTGCAGGCGTCGCAATCCGAATGGGATATTTTTATTGAAGAAGATTTTCGCACCCGTCTGGAGAACATCAAAGACTGGCTGGGCGATGGCGTCATCGCCGACTATGACGATCCCATCATTGAGCAGCTGCTGACCGACGTCGACGTCCCGATAGTGGGCGTCGGCGGCTCCTACCATTCGCCCGAACACTATCCGCCGGTCCACTACATTGCCACCGATAACCATGCCCTGGTCGAGGCCGCCTTTCTTCATTTAAAAGAGAAAGGCGTCCATCGCTTCGCGTTTTATGGGTTACCAGCCACCAGCGGCAAGCGCTGGGCCGTAGAACGCGAGCACGCGTTTTGCCAGCTGGTCGCGCAGGAGAAATACCGTGGCGTGGTCTATCAGGGGCTGGAGACCGCGCCAGAAAACTGGCAGCACGCGCAAAACCGCCTGGCGGACTGGCTGCAAACGCTGCCGCCGCAAACCGGTATTATCGCCGTGACGGACGCTCGCGCGCGGCACGTGCTGCAGGTCTGCGAACATTTACACATTCCTGTGCCCGAAAAGCTGTGCGTGATTGGCATTGATAACGAAGAACTGACCCGCTATCTGTCTCGCGTGGCGCTCTCCTCCGTTGCTCAGGGCACGCGTCAGATGGGCTATCAGGCGGCGAAGCTGCTGCATCGTCTGCTCGATAAAGAATCTCTGCCGCTTCAGCGTTTGCTCGTGCCTCCTGTCCGCGTCGTGGAACGTCGCTCAACCGATTATCGCTCCTTAAGCGACCCGGCCGTCATTCAGGCCATGCACTACATTCGCAACCACGCCTGCAAAGGGATAAAGGTCGATCAGGTGCTGGATTCGGTGGGCATTTCGCGTTCGAATCTGGAGAAGCGTTTTAAAGAAGAGGTGGGCGAAACCATTCATGCCGTCATCCATGCTGAAAAGCTGGAGAAAGCACGCAGCCTGCTCATTTCCACGTCGCTGTCTATCAACGAAATCTCGCAGATGTGCGGTTACCCGTCTCTGCAATATTTCTATTCCGTGTTTCGCAAGGAGTATGACACCACGCCGAAGGAGTATCGGGATCGCCACAGCGAGGTGTTGATATAGAAAAGAAAACGCCTTCCAGTGGAAGGCGTTTTTTCGAGATTACATATGGGCGGCGATTAAGCGCTGGTTATCCTGGTACATGGCGAACAGATAGTTGTTATAGCTCTGTCCCTTTGTCGAATAACCTTTCAGCTTGTGGATCATCGTACTGGCCGTCACTTCCTGGTCCGCTTTACGCAGCTGAGCGCGTGATTTACGGAACGATGAGTAGGCCGGGTGCGTGTTCAGATTCACCACGTAGGCGCTGACGGAATCTTTCACAGATTCAAACTGCGAATAGCCTTTCACCTTGCCAGGGGCATTATTACAACGACCTTTCACACATTTCATGCCGAAAAGGTTATTGTTGCTACGCGCAAGCTTAGAAGTACCCCAGCCGCTTTCGGCAGCAGCCATGGTCGCAACCATGCTGCCCGGGATGATATCCACACGCTCAAGGAGAGCATTCCACGGCACACGACGGGTGTTACCGTTCCAGCTCAGCTTGTAGCGCTTCGTGATATCTTTCAGACGCGCGCGCTCTGACGGCGACCAGCGGCTATCGTACTGTTTGGAAATCAGCCAGTTACGATCCGCAGTAATCGCGGCATTTTGACTCGTGATGTAAGGCATTACCGTCCGGAGAAACGCTTTTTTCCTTGGTGTTCCGGAAGGGTATTTTCGCAAATCAGGAAGTGAACTACTCTTTGCACTATTGCGAGAATACTCTTGTTTACTGCTAACCTTACTACTTGTCGTCTTTATTACGTGGGCTTTCTTACTCGTTGTATCCGTGTGCGTCTTCGCAAGCACCTCACCCGAAAATGCCGTGGTGAGTAACATGAGTATCGCAGCCCCATATCGTCGAATGGGAGTCGATATCATTAGGTCTCCTGGTCGGATGTAATCATCCCAACACCTTATTTTTTTCACAAATTTGAGAGCGGAATCTCAAATCATATCAAAAATAGACTTCAAGAGCACGTATAGAAATAGTCCAATTCCGAAACTATGTCACCTGAAACTTGCTCATAAAAACATCATTCCACAAAAACTGTGTGCGCTATCGCAGATAACTGCCTAATTTTGCGCGAGATCACTCATCCTCACTCTTCCTCCCGGCAGAAAGCGACAGGGGATGAGTTTTTGCCCCTCGCCTGATGGCACACTGGTCAAAAATGCCGCGACAGGAAAAAGGAATGAAACGTACCGCATTAGCCTTTCTGATGTTACCCGCACTGGCGCATGCCGACTGGTCATCGCCGGGGTTTAGCGCATTTAGCGCCGAAGGCACCGGGGTCTTCACCAGCCAGGCAAAGCTTGCGAAGGGTACGCGTCCTCTGACGCTGAGTTTTGACAAGACGTGCTGGCAGCCTGCGGACGCGATAAAACTCAATGAGATGCTGTCGCTCAAGCCCTGTGACGGCACGCCGCCGCAGTGGCGTCTTTTCCGCGACGGTGACTATCAGATGCGGATTGATACCCGCTCCGGCACGCCCACCCTGCTGCTGACGATTCAGAGTGCCGCAGAACAGCCGGTTGCAAACGTCATCCGCCAGTGTCCGAAGTGGGACGGTAAACCTCTGACGCTGGACGTCGGCGATACCTTCCCGGAGGGCTCCGTCGTGCGCGACTACTACAGTAAACAGACGGCGACGGTGCAGAACGGAAAAATCACCCTGCAGCCAGCCGCCAGCAGTAACGGCCTGCTGCTGCTTGAGCGCGCCGAAACCGACAAGCCTGCGCCGTTTAGCTGGCAAAACGCTACTGTCTATTTTGTGCTGACCGACCGTTATGTGAATGGTGACCCGGGCAACGACAACAGCTACGGTCGTCATAAAGACGGTATGCAGGAGATTGGCACCTTCCACGGCGGGGATCTCAAAGGACTTGCCGGCAAGCTCGATTATTTACAGCGGCTGGGAGTGAATGCGCTCTGGATAAGCTCCCCGCTTGAGCAGATCCACGGCTGGGTAGGCGGTGGCACAAAAGGGGATTTCCCGCATTACGCCTATCACGGCTACTACACCCAGGACTGGACAAAGCTCGACGCCAACATGGGCACCGAAGATGATTTACGCCATCTTGTCGACGAAGCGCACAAGCGCGGGATCCGCGTTCTGTTCGATATCGTCATGAACCACGTTGGCTATGCCACGCTGGCAGACATGCAGGAATTTCAGTTTGGCGCCCTGTACCTTCAGGGTGATGAGCTGAAAAAGACGCTGGGAGAACGCTGGACGGACTGGAAGCCGGGCGCGGGCCAAAGCTGGCACAGCTTTAACGACTACATCAACTTTAGCGACAAAGCCGCATGGGAGAAATGGTGGGGCAAAAAATGGATCCGCACGGACATCGGCGATTACGACAACCCCGGCTTCGACGATTTGACCATGTCGCTGGCATTTCTGCCGGATCTGAAAACGGAATCCACGACGCCTTCCGGATTGCCTAACTTTTACCAACACAAGCCCGACACCCACGCGAAGGCCATCCCGGGATATACCCCGCGAGATTATCTGACCCACTGGCTCAGCCAGTGGGTACGTGACTACGGCATCGACGGTTTCCGGGTGGATACGGCTAAACACGTTGAGCTTGCGGCCTGGCAACGGCTGAAAGACCAGGCAAGCCAGGCGCTGGCCGCCTGGAAAGGGGCGAACCCGGACAAAAAGCCCGACAACGCACCGTTCTGGATGACTGGGGAATCCTGGGGCCACGGGGTGATGCAAAGCGATTATTACCGCCACGGTTTTGATGCGATGATCAACTTTGACTATCAGGAGCAGGCGGCAAAAGCGGTGGATTGTCTGGCCGATATGGATCTCACCTGGCAGCAGATGGCGGAGAAGCTGCAAAGCTTCAACGTGCTGAGCTATCTCTCATCACACGATACGCGTCTGTTCCGCGAAGGGGGCCAGCGCGCGGCGGAGCTGCTTCTGCTGGCACCCGGCAGCGTACAAATCTATTACGGTGATGAATCCGAGCGTCCGTTCGGTCCGACGGGTTCTGATCCATTACAGGGCACCCGGTCAGATATGAACTGGCAGGACGTCACGGGCAAGCAGGCCCTAACCGTCGCCCACTGGCAAACGCTGGGTCAGTTCCGCGCCCGCCATCCGGCGATTGGTGAAGGCAAACAAACCACGCTGTCGCTGAACGAGGGGTATGGCTTCGTGCGCGAGCACAAGGGCGATAAGGTGATGGTGGTATGGGCAGGTAATCAATAACGGCACACTCCAGTTCCCTCTCCCTGTGGGAGAGGGTTAGGGTGAGGGGAAACCCACCAGAACTATTCACTACACAAATACACTTCCGCCCTATAAAACAACAAATCCGACCACATCACCCGATTTGCACCAGCACGGTGCTAGCGTTATGGTTACCCACTTTCAAAATAAGCTCGACAGATCACCTGCTATGACGTTTTCACTTTTCGGCGACAAATTTACCCGCCATTCAGGCATTACTCGCCTGATGGAGGATCTCAACGACGGGCTGCGCACACCGGGCGCAATCATGCTCGGCGGCGGAAACCCGGCTCAAATCCCGGAGATGAATACCTATTTCCAGACGCTGCTCGCTCAGATGCTGGAAAGCGGCAAAGCAACCGATGCGCTTTGCAATTACGACGGCCCGCAGGGTAAAACCGAACTGCTGGCACTCCTCGCCGAAATGCTGCGTGACGAGCTGGGTTGGGATATCGAACCACAGAATATTGCACTAACAAACGGCAGTCAGAGCGCGTTTTTCTACTTGTTTAACCTGTTCGCAGGGCGTCGCGCCGACGGCACCACCAAAAAAGTGCTGTTCCCGCTGGCACCGGAGTATATCGGCTACGCTGATTCCGGCCTGGAAGAGGATCTGTTCGTCTCTGCGCGCCCGAACATCGAGCTGCTGCCGGAAGGCCAGTTCAAATATCACGTCGATTTTGAACACCTGCATATTGGTGAAGAGACGGGCATGATCTGCGTATCGCGCCCGACTAACCCAACGGGCAACGTGATCACCGACGACGAACTGATGAAACTGGATGCGCTGGCGAATCAGCACGGCATTCCGCTGGTGATCGATAACGCCTACGGCGTGCCGTTCCCGGGCATTATCTTCAGCGAAGCACGTCCGCTGTGGAACCCGAACATTGTCCTGTGCATGAGCCTCTCTAAGCTGGGTCTGCCGGGCAGCCGCTGCGGCATCATCATCGCCAACGAGAAAATCATCACCGCCATTACCAATATGAACGGCATTATCAGCCTTTCACCGGGCGGCATTGGCCCGGCGATGATGTGTGAAATGATTAAGCGCAACGACCTGCTGCGTCTGTCGAATGACGTGATCAAGCCATTCTATTACCAGCGCGTTCAGGAGACGATTGCGATACTTCGCCGCTATTTGCCGGAAGAACGCTGCCTGATCCACAAACCAGAAGGAGCAATTTTCTTGTGGCTGTGGTTTAAGGATTTGCCTGTCACCACCGAACTGCTCTACCAGCGCCTGAAAAAGCGCGGCGTTCTGATGGTACCGGGCGATTATTTCTTCCCGGGACTGGATAAGCCGTGGCCGCATACGCACCAGTGCATGCGCATGAACTACGTACCCGATCCGGAAAAAATCGAAGCGGGTGTTAAAATTCTCGCCGAAGAAATTGAAAAAGCCTGGCGCGAAGGCAATTGTTAAATATTAAGGCTCTTCGGATGAAGAGCCTTATTTTTATCGTGATCTATATATTTTATAAAGGATATATCCTTCTGCTTTATTTCCCTATTATTTAAAGGGATTATTTAGGATAATTCCTGTTGTTTTAATGGCACTATAGTAATTCAAAAATAATTAAGTAGATGTTAAATAACAGCTTAATTAACTCATTGTTATATAAGACTTAAAACAAACAACGCTGGTAAGAAAATATCCTCGAAGCGCGTCCGTGTGCATTTTTAAAATACTGCATATACTCACTAATACGCCGCTCGGCGTTCTATTGCGTGGAGTATTTTTATGCTACCTAATAATGCTAGTCGCATCAGCGTAATTGCTGCTGCGGTACTGCTCGCGTTCTCTCTTTCTGCCTGCAGTGGAAGCGGTGGCGGATCTCACTCAACAGCCAAAAATAACCCTGCAACCGGAAGTAATACCGGCTCGGGTGATGGAAGTGGCACAACGGCTAATAATGGTGGTTCAGGCAGTAACGGATCTGGCTCAGGTTCAGGGACAGGCTCGGGCTCGGGCTCAGGCTCAGGAACGGGAACCGGAGGTAACGGCAGCGGAGGAACCGGAACGGGCAGTGGCGGCACAACCACTGCAGGCGTGAATACTGTGCTGGGTGATGCCGGTAAAACGGTGACCAGCGTCGGCTCTACGGTGGACAGCCTGGGAAGCCAGATCCCGACAAATAATCCTGTCACATCAACCGTTTCAACCACCGTCAGCGGTGTTGGCAGCGCCGTTTCTACCGTGGGAACGGGCGTCACCTCCGGCATTGGCGATCCGGGCAACGCGAACGGTGTTGGTACGACGGTTCAGGGCGTGACCACGTCGGTCACCTCATTGGGCAATACCGTCTCTACGGTAGGCACGGGCCTGGCAAGTTCGACATCGGGAACACCGGTTAGCGGCGTAACAGGCCTGACGGGCAGCGTGGTAAACAGTACCGGGCAGTTAGTCAGTAACACCGGCACAGGTTTAACCAACACGGTCAGTAGCCCTGCGGTAGCTCAGGTAACAACCGATACCACGACTGTGGTGAACAAGACGCTGGGCGGAGTACAAGGCGTGACGCAAAGCGTGGGCACCACAACAGGTCTGGGTACTCCGGTCAACGGCCTGCTAACGCAGGTAGGAAACACCGTGAGCGGCGTAGGTACCAACGTTAGCAGCAGTAATAGCGGGCTTAGCGGCGTAGGTCAGGTCGTTCAAAACGTCGGCCAGACGGTGACGGATACCGGTACGCTAGTGAAACCCGCCACCTCGACGACCGGAGGAGGATCAGGCTCTCTCACAGCTAATGCAAATGTGGCGGCCACGAACAACAGCCTGGGTGCGACGGTCAATACAACCCTCAATACCCTGACGTCGGGCGTTACCGCCAGCACAACAACACGTTAACCACCGGTCTACTGACGCCAAAACAGTAAAACGGTTATTGCCTTTCTGCGCCCCTGCTTCAGGGGCGCTTCGTACAGCGACACTCCCCCTAACCGGGAATGATGAACAGGGATAGCGCGATGAAAAACCATTTCCTTTTTTCGCTGACGGGGCTGGTTGTGTTGAGCATGGCCCGCGCCGATACACTGCCCTCTATTATTAACCCTGATAACCCGGCGCAAGTTTCTCGTAACGTTGCCCCAGAACAGACTGAGACCGTCCCACAGCCGAAAGTCAAAATAGAAAAACCGCAGTCAACGCTGACGCCTGAAACGCCCATTACCATTCATCACATTCAGTTTATTGGCGGCACGCGTTATCCCTTGCAGGAATTACTTAAACCTTTCAGGCCTTACGCCGGAAAAACCGTGCCGCTAAAAACGCTTACGGGGCTGGTAAATGATATTACGGCGCGCTACAAGGCCGACGGTTTTCCGCTCTCCTATGCCTGGCTGCCCGATAATAATTTCCAGCAGGGAAATATTAAAATTGTCCTGGTCGAAGGGTACGTGGCGCACAGCGACATAACCAGTAACAACCCCAATATCGCCGCGCGCCTTAAACGCTTGTCAGAAAAAATCATGGCGGAAAAACCGCTGTCTCAGGATACGTTCGATCGCTATAGCCAGCTGATGACCCGCACCCCGAACGTTCCGGTCACGGCCAACGCGCAGCTGCCAACCAATATCTATGGCGCGGCGGCGATGCAGATAACCGGTAATGAGGAGCGGAGCTGGAATATCGCCTCCACGATCGACACCCGTAAAGGGCAAGATGTAATGATGCTGAACGGAACGCTCAGCAACCTGACAAGCTATGGCGATCAGCTTGGCGTGGCTACGCTTATACCGTTAGATAGCAACACGCGAAAAAACTATGTGGGTCTGAACTGGCAGCAGTTTTTAAACGATGAAGGGCTGACGATGCAGATCAAAGGCAGCTATTACCGTGAAAATCCGCGGGATTTTTCCCCCCTGCTCACTTTGCCCAATAATATTCAGGTCGATTCGAAGCAAAAAACCACGCAATACAACGGCGGCGTGACGTTTGGCTATCCATTGCTGCTGACGCAAAAATCACAAATTAATCTGACCAGCGGTTTTGATTATACCGACCGCCAGGATGACTATGCCCTGCAGGCCAGACTGCAGGGCAAAACCTACAGTCTGGACTCCGTCAACCAACACGCACGTTATCCGGCGCTGGAAGTGGGTATCAATGGTGCACATCAATTCACAACCGCCAGCATCAGCGGCAGACTCAACGTACGACAGGGTATTGATGCGATGGGTGCCGATATCGTCTCAGCGCCTAAACCCGATATTAATTTTACGCTCACAAAAAGCTATCTGGACGCTGCCTGGCTGTTTGCCGATAAATGGCGGCTATCAACATCCTGGGAGGGAGACTGGTCAAATAACACGTTGCCAGAGCCCGAACGCGTTAGCTTCGGTGCCCAGCGCTTTGGCCGTGGATATCAGGACAGTGAAGCAAGCGGTGATTACGGCTACGGCGGGCAGGTAGAACTGCGCTATATCAAGATGCGAAAAGAGAGCACCTGGCTTGCCACCATCCAACCCTATATCCTGGCCGATACCGCGCAAACCTGGTTTAACACGTCCGGTTTGCCTCATCAACGGCTCGGGTCAGTGGCTGCCGGGGTGATGATAGGCGATACGCGCCACTATAGCGTCACGGTGGAGGCGGCACGACCCGTCGGGGATGTTCCGACAGACAGTCGCAACAGGGACTGGCGCTACAGTCTGACGTTCACGTGGAATTTCAATAAAATGCAGTAAGCTTTTCAGCCCGAATCCTGACAGGATCAACGCAGCGCAACGCGTGGGTTGGACAGGCCTCCACGCAGGCCGGTCCGCCTTCGCGATGCAGGCATAAATCACATTTCAGCGCCTGCGCCTTATTTCCCTCCAGGCGCACCTGCATCGCCCCAAACGGACATGCCACCACACAGCTTTTACACCCAATGCAGCGCGTCTGCTCAACGAGCCAGGCTCCCGCCGTACGGCTGATGGCATGGGTTGGACAGACGTTAGCACACGGCGCGTCCTCGCACTGATGGCAACCCACAGCCGTAGTGTATGAACTCCCCTTAACCACCCGAAGGCGGGGCGAAAAGGCATTAGCGGAGACGGCGCCCTGATGCGACACCGCGCAGGCCACTTCGCAGGTGCGGCACCCAATGCATTTTTCCGCATCCGCCATGATAAATCGGTTCATGTGGTACGCCTCGCGTGCATTAAAAACCGGTACTGCACACATCTTACATACTGCCCGATTCAGCGAAGGTGTTATGGGTCAAATAGGAGGCGCTCTGCCGGAATTAATATGCTCTTTACAGTACCGTCGTTTCCAGACGGCAGGTGTTAAGCCCGTATGCTTTGAAAATATTTGCCGAAAATAGCCCACGTCATTAAAACCACAGCGGTTTGCCACTTCGGTAAGCGACGCAGAGCCATCCAGCAACAGCTTTTCCGCTGCCCTGGCGCGCTGGCGATGTATCGCCTCCGTCAGGGTTAAATGGAAAGTCCGGCGAAATACGCGCCCCAGGTAATCGGCATTGCAGTGCAACGCTTTTGCCAGCTGCGACGTCGAAAGCGGTAAATGAAACTGCGTGCGAATAAGCTGCTTCGCCTTCCACGCCATCGCCGCACCGGCCTGATCCACGCTGTCTCCATTCCCTGAAGAGAGCGACACCTGCTATAAAATCATCTCCAGCGCCAGCACTGCACGCTAACCTTTATACCCCGGTTCAGTTGGGCAAATAGGGGAGTAGCAGAGATGCGGATTTGGTGGATAAACATAAACAAGAATAATGTCACCTTTATGGATATATAATATTTTTATCAAGCTCAGTGATGCCGAGTTCACGGATTATCATCGACTGAAAGACAATGTGATCTAACCCTCGGTATTGTTTTTTTGCAGCAGTTCAGCTCAGGTATACCATTGTCTGACATGCATTTTAGTGTTATTCCATAAAGACACACAGCTAAAAATAAGGACATCCCATGGAATTCACAGAAAGATTAAATGCCTTATCAAATAAAATAAAACAACAACTTGATGTAATTAATACTGAAGAAGCAACAAAAACTGCATTTGTAATGCCATTCATTCATAACGTTCTGGGTTATGATGTTTTTGATCCTTCAGAGGTAACACCTGAATTTGTCTGTGATGTTGGTACAAAAAAGGGCGAGAAAATCGATTATGCTATAATGAAAAATAATGACGTTCAGATACTTATTGAATGTAAGAAAATTGGCGAACCATTAAATATAAATCATGCTTCGCAGTTATTCAGGTATTTTCATGTAACAAACGCCAGAATTTCAATCCTCACCAATGGACAAAATTATAAATTTTTTACAGATCTGGATGCTCCCAATAAAATGGATGAAAAACCATTTTTGGAAGTAGATCTTCTTGATATTGACGAAAATATAATACCTGAGCTAAAAAAATTAACTAAGTCTTCGTTTGATTTAGAATCAATTATCAATGCTGCTGGTGAATTAAAATATGTCAGCCAAATCAAAAAAATCCTGCATTCTCAGCTAAATAATCCTGAAGATGACTTTGTGAAATTTTTTGCATCCCGAGTTTATGATGGGATTCTGACTCAAAAAGTCAGAGAGTCTTTTTTTAACTTGACCAAAAAAGCTGCAAGCCAGTACATAAATGATCAGGTTAATGAGCGACTTAAGTCAGCTATTACGGGCATAACCCCAGCGATCATCGATACTCCAAATGAGTCATCACAGATTGAGGAAGACGAACATAAAGATGAAAGTGATGTGGTTACAACGCTAGAGGAGCTCGAGGGATATCATATTGTTAAAGCAATCACCAGAGCAGTACTGGAGGCACCCCGTATAACTCACAGAGATACCAAAAGTTACTTTGGTATTCTTGTAGATGACAACAACCGCAAACCCCTTTGCCGATTGCATTTTAATCGTACGCAAAAATACATCGGACTTTTCGACATAGAAAAAAACGAAACGCGTCATCCTATAACGACAGTCGATGATATCTATTCATTTGCTGATATCCTGAAAGCGACAGCAGCTCTATATAATTAATTTTTTACCCAGGCAGCACGCGACGTGCTGCCTCAGCCTGGAACGTCAGGGAAAAAGCCGCTGGCGCTACCGTCGAAGTCAGAATGAATGTAAGCCGGATAAAACATAACGACTTCTGATATCCGTGCTTAATTCCCGCCTTTCGCCAAATCCGGGCGAGAGTGCCAGGTTTAATTTTCTTTAAGAATGATACACATGATGCACACCTTTATTGATGGCGCAGATCGCATTAGCGTATCAGGAATATTAATGAGGAAGCCATAACGGGAAGGGAAAACGGGAGATCGGTACTCTCAAATATGCCCGGAGGCGCTTCGCTTGCACGGGCCTACGTAAAACTGCGATGGCAGTCCATGTAGGCCGGGTAAGGCGAAGCTGCCACCCGGCTTTAGCGCATCAGAAACGCCAGGTCAGGCCGGTCATCAGCGCGAAGCTGTCGTCGCGGTCGATCATCGGGCTGTTCTTCACGTCGTCAGGTAATACGGTGTAGACCGCGCTGGCGTTCAGGTACAGCTTCTGGGTTAACTGATATTTGGCCGCCAGGCCAACGTATGGCGTCCAGCTGTCACCGGCGGTGTATTCATCCAGACCTGAGCGGCGAGACTCGCTGCCGGATACGCCATAGTAGTAGTCGTTATAGCTTTCGTCGCTATAGAAAATACCGACAGAGGGCGTCAGGGTCAGGCGTTCCATCCTGATTGGACGGAAGTATGAAACCTCGCCGATCATACCGCCGCTTTCATCCGTGGCATCGCCCGAGACCGCCACTTTCAGCGAACCCCAGCTTTCGTGGCGGTAGTACGCGCCGCCGAGGAAGGCAGAGGCTTTACGCTCATCAAGCTTTTTCATCTGATGGTCGTCGTTGTCATCAGGATCGAAATGCAGCGGCATCCACGATGCGGTCAGGCTGAGTTCATTTTTTGCGTCTTTCCACAGGATCCATCCGCCCGTGGTCTGGCGAACATAAAAGCTATCGCCTTCGTAGCTAATTAACGGTACTGCGGTAGTATTTTCGTTATAGCCTTTGTAAGGAGACTCATTAAATACAGCCCCCGCTCCTAGTGAAAAGTCACCGGCCATTGCTGAGGATGTTGCAAATAACGTGGCAGCGATGAGTAAATTGTATTTAATAGTCATTACATGTAATCCATTAAAATGCCAAACAAGCGAGGCGCATAATAATGGTTACAAATTTGCCAATGCAACGCTGCGGTTTATATAATATTATATACAAAATCATATAGATGGGTGTGCATGATGAATAAATTACAGCTAAAGCCGCGCGAGTTAAAAATTATATCCGTCATCGCAGCCACCCACAGCATTGGTGATGCCGCCGCCCTGCTGGGCATGGCGCAGGCCAACGTCAGTAAATATCTGTCTGATTTTGAAACGCGGGTTGGGCTCAAGGTTTTTGAGCGCACCACGCGCCAGCTGGCCCTGACCCAGTTTGGGGAAGCGTTACTCCCGTACATTGATGCCACGCTGGATAAGAACCGTCAACTCGTTAATTTTATTGCTGATTATAAGCATGAAAAGCGCGGAAAGGTCACGATCTATGCCCCTACAGGTATCGTAACCTATCTCGCGCGCCACGTGATCCATCAGATAGAAGATATCGGTGACATCCGCATCTCCCTGAAAACCTATAACCTGGATCGGAATGAATATTCAGAAGGCGTTTCTTTTCCGGATGACTGCGACATTTTAATTACCTATGCGCCGCCGAAAGACGAAAGTCTGGTTGCCAGCGTGTTAACAAAATATTCTGTTACGGCATTCGCTACCCTGGAGTATTTAAATAAACACCCCTTAACGGGACCTGAAGGTTTAATTAATCATTCCTGTATTCTCATTGATTCCATGCTGATCGATGATGCAAACATCTGGCGTTTCCGCGTGCACGGCAGTGATAGCGTGCATGACTACCGGGTGACCGGTAATTATATTTGCGACAATACGCAGACGGCCCTGGAGCTGGCAAGAAATAATCTTGGGATTGTTTTTGCGCCAAAAGAGAGTCTGAAAAAAGAATTAACGCAAGGGATGCTGGTTCCCTGCTTCCCGCATCAGGAAGAGTGGTGGCTCGATCTGACGGCCATTTTCCGCAAACGCGAATACCAGCCCTGGCGCGTGCAATACGTTCTGGATGGCGTTCTGAACTGCCTGCGCCAGCAAATTGCTCAGGCCGCCCATGGACGGCCTGAGCTGGGCGATTAGAACAGCCCCAGCGGTTTATCGGAGTAGCTGACCAGCAAACATTTCGTCTGCTGATAATGCTCCAGCATCATCTTATGGGTTTCACGCCCGATGCCCGATTGCTTATAACCGCCAAATGCCGCGTGCGCCGGATAGGCGTGGTAGCAGTTGGTCCAGACGCGCCCGGCCTGAATACCTCTGCCCATTTTATAGGCCAGATTACCGTTGCGGCTCCAGACGCCGGCTCCCAGGCCATACGGCGTGTCGTTGGCAATCTCCAGCGCCTCCTCCATCGTTTTGAAGGTGGTTACGGCCAGCACCGGTCCGAAAATTTCCTCCTGGAAGACGCGCATGTTGTTCTGACCGAACAGGATCGTCGGCTCCAGGTAATACCCTTCCTGCAGATCCCCGCCGAGCACCTTACGGCGACCGCCGGTCAGAATATCCGCCCCCTCTTTCTTGCCGATATCGATGTAGTTGAGGATGGTTTCCAGCTGTCCGTGCGAGACCTGCGCCCCCATCTGCGTGACGTTATCGAGCGGGTTACCGCTGCGGATAGACTCGACGCGGCGAATGGCCCGCTCCATAAAGCGCTCATAGATGGACTCCTGCACCAGCGCACGGCTTGGGCAGGTGCAGACTTCGCCCTGGTTAAACGCAAACAGCGCAAACCCTTCCAGGGCTTTATCGAAGAAGGCATCCTCTTCCTCCATCACGTCCGCGAAGAAGATGTTCGGGGATTTCCCGCCCAGCTCCAGGGTTACCGGAATGATGTTCTGCGTGGCGTACTGCATAATCTGCTGGCCCACTTCCGTCGACCCGGTAAACGCCACTTTAGCGATCCGTTTCGAGGTAGCCAGATATTCCCCTATCTCACCGCCCGCACCGTTGACCACGTTAATCACACCCGGCGGCAGAAGATCGCCAACGATTTCCATCAGCAGCAGCACCGAGAGCGGGGTCAGACGCGCCGGTTTCAGCACAATGCAGTTCCCGGCCGCCAGCGCGGGCGCCATTTTCCAGCTCGCCATCAGCAGCGGGAAGTTCCATGGAATGATTTGCCCGACGACGCCCAGCGGTTCGTGGAAGTGATACGCCACGGTGTCGCTATCTACCTCGCTTATTCCGCCCTCCTGAGCGCGAATGCAGGAGGCAAAATAGCGGAAGTGGTCGATGGCCAGCGGCACGTCTGCCGCCATCGTTTCCCGGATCGGCTTGCCGTTATCCCAGGTTTCCGCCGTCGCCAGCAGCTCCAGATTCTGCTCCATCCGGTCGGCGATTTTGAACAAAATAGCCGCGCGGTCCTGAACGGAGGTATGGCCCCATTTATCTTTCGCTTTGTGCGCCGCATCCAGCGCCAGATCGATATCGCGCTTGCCGGAGCTGGCTATTTCGCACAGCGGCTGGCCGGTTACGGGGGTCAGGTTGGAATAGTATTCGCCGTCGACGGGAGCTACCCAGTCGCCGCCAATAAAGTTGTCATAACGAGGCTTCAGCTTGAGGGGAAAACCATACTCGCCGGGCTGGATACGCGATGAGGGAGGATTGTTTGTCATGACCGTCTCCTTGCTGTTGGTGTACATCAAGGGTAGTTCCGGCTGGCGATTTTCTCGCCAACCGGTAACGGCTTTACGACGGGGGTCACGGAGTTTCAGGAAATAATAACGAATCGCGCAATAAATGATCGTTACCGCGACGGCGGGTGAAGCCGATGCGGTTGAAATACTCCAGGATCTGAATCGCCAGCTTGCGGCCCACGTTCAGCCGATCGCGGAAATCGGCTGCGCAGGTAGAACCCCGCTCCTGATCCAGCTCGCGGATCAGGTTCGCAAAGGCCACAATACGATCGTTACGGTAATAACGATCTTTCACGATCGCGACTATCAGCCCCTGCTGCGCCGCATGGCGCAATACCTGACGCATCACCTGCTCGTCGGTATTCGTTTCGCGGGCCAGATCGCGAACCCACCACGGCTCATCGCCAAACAGCGAGGCCACTTTTTGCCATACTGCCTCTTGCTCAGCGGTGAACCCGGCCTTGTGATCCGGAAGATGCAGCCAGCCGTGGTGGCTTTTGATCGCCCCGCTTTCGCGCATGTTTTCAATCAGCAGTAGCACCAGCGCATCGTCTTCCATCGGCAACGCCATGCGCCGCAGACGCTCACGGCCCGGGCCAGGCTCATCCTGATGCTGTTCATGGTACGTTGCGAGCGTGCTCAGTATCTTACGCTGCCAGCGTGCAGCAACAGGGGCGTTTAGCAGACTGTTTCCAGCCTGAATAAAGCCCGGCTGCTGGGCCAGCAGGCGTAACCCTTCCTCGCTCAGCTGGCGTGCCCATGCAAAATCACGCAGGCTCACCGCACCGCGCTCAAGATGCACCCGCAGCGCGGCGTTATCATCGCTGGCCTGCGCCAGAGCAGCCAGCCACTGCAGATATTCAGGCTTACGCTTGCCGCGTCGCGGCGGATTCAGCGCGACCACCCGTGCCCCGGCCAGCGTTTCCCGCGCGGAAATATCACGCAGAACCAGACGATCGTTGTCTGCAAGCCAGAGCGGTGAATCGAATACCAGTTCGGCAAGATCGTTTTCCAGCAGCGACACGCGCCCGGTGATATGGCTGGCCGCGTGGTGAATATGCAGCGGCTGCCATTGGGTCAGGGGCACGTTTGTCTGCAGGGAGACAATGACGCGTTCAGACGGCTCAGGAGGGGCATCGGCCAGCAGCCAGTCGCCGCGGTTAAGCTGCTCTTTTTCCGCATCCCCGGTAATGTTCAGCGCGATCCGCTGCCCGGCATGAGCACGCTCCGCGGGCTGGTTTTGCGCATGTAAGCCGCGCACGCGCATCGGTTTGTTAACGCCCGTCAGCCAGAGCGTATCACCTACGTTCACTTCACCGCTCAGCGCCGTCCCGGTCACCACCAGCCCCGCGCCTTTGACGGTAAACGCCCGGTCAATTGCCAGACGGAAGCGGTGATGGCTGGCGTGGTCACGCGACGAAAGCTGCTGTAAGTGGTGGCGAAGTTCATCGATACCGCGCCCTTCTGTCGCCACGGTGACAAAAAGCGGTGCATCGGCAAAACCATACTCTTGCAAGGTCGCCTGTACCGTTTCGCGCACCTCGCTGACGCGTGCGTCATCCACGCGGTCGGCTTTGGTCAGCGCCACGGTCAGCTGCGGGTTACCGGTCAGCTGCAGAATCGCCAGATGCTCACGAGTTTGCGCCATGACGCCATCATCGCAGGCCACCACCAGCAGGGCATGATCGATACCCCCCACGCCCGCCAGCATGTTGGACAGAAACTTTTCATGCCCCGGAACATCAATAAAACCCAGTACGCGACCGTCAGGCTGGGGCCAGTAGGCATAGCCCAGATCGATGGTCATGCCGCGCTTTTTCTCTTCCGGCAGGCGGTCGGCGTTTATGCCGGTAATCGCCTGCAGCAACGTGGTTTTTCCGTGGTCGACATGACCGGCGGTGGCAATAATCATTTCAACAACATCTCCAGAAATCGCTCTTCATCTTCAAGGCAGCGCAGATCCAGCCACATTCGGCCATCGTAAATCCGCCCGATAACCGGCGCGGGCAGGCCACGCCAGCGCGCCGACAGGGCTTCAAGGTGGCTGCCGCGCCCGTCACGCGGGGTGAACGTGAGCGCTTCACTCGGCAGCCTGTCCACCGGCAGCGAACCGCTGCCAATCTGCGACTGGCAGGGTTCAATGCGAACGTCAAAATCGGGGTAGTGCGGGGCAATGCGCGGCAGCAGTAATTCGGCCTGGGCGCGAATCGAGGCGGCATCACGGGTTAACAGACGCAGCGTGGGCAGGCGGTCGGCCAGTTTCTCCGGATGGAGATAGAGCCGCAGCGTCGCCTCCAGCGCGGCAAGCGTCATTTTATCGGCTCGCAGGGCGCGCTTGAGCGGATGCTGCTGCAGCTTCGCAATCAGCTCGCGCTTGCCGACGATAATCCCGGCCTGCGGCCCGCCCAGCAGCTTGTCGCCGGAAAAGCTGACCAGGCTAACGCCTGCGGCAATCATCTCTTGCGGCATCGGCTCTCTCGGCAGCCCGTAAAGGCTCAGATCCACCAGCGAGCCGCTGCCGAGATCGGCAATCACCGGAATATTCAGTTCGCGGCCAATCGCCGCCAGCTCTGCCTCTTCAACCGTTTTGGTGAAGCCTTCAATATGGTAATTGCTGGTGTGGACCTTCATCAGCAGGGCGGTATTTTCATTCACCGCCGCGCGATAATCTTTCGCATGGGTACGGTTAGTGGTGCCCACTTCATGTAGCGTGCAGCCCGCCTGGCGCATCACGTCCGGAATACGAAACGCCCCGCCAATCTCCACCAGCTCGCCGCGGGAAACCACCACCTCTTTGCCGCTGGCGGTGGCCGCCAGCATCAGCAGCACCGCTGCGGCGTTGTTATTCACAATGCAGGCATCTTCCGCGCCGGTCAGCTGGCACAGCAGGTCCGCCAGCGCCCGGTCACGATGCCCGCGTCCGGCGCCGTCCAGATCGTACTCCAGCGTCACGGGCGCCCGCATGGCTTGCACAACCGCCGCAACCGCCTCTTCCGCCTGCTGCGCGCGGCCCAGGTTGGTATGCAGCACGGTACCGGTCAGGTTAATCACCGGGCGTAACGCGCTTTGCGCTTTCTCATCCAGCCGGTGCTCAACTTCCTGCTCCCACGCCGCGCACCAGTCGGGCAAGGCGTTTTCTGCCTGAATAGCGCATCGGGCTTCGTCCTGAAGCAGGCGTAACATCTCCACCGTCGCGGTATGGCCAAAACGCTCAACGGCAGCATGAATGCGGGGCTCGCGAAGGAGACGGTCGGTAGCGGGGATCTGGCTGTACAGCGAATGATGAGTAGTCATGAAAGCGCCTGGCGAGTAAATATCTTCCCCCCTCCCGACGGGAGATGGGAAATGTAAGTTCAACCTATTGATTCAAAATAAATATATTTAAACAATCAATTTAAAAGCCACCACTAAGGCCCCCAAGACATCGTTGCTTGGTTGAGCCCCATATTGACCTTTGGGCCTCAAGTATATTCCCCATTCCCATTAACTCAATGAAATGGATCATAAGACTAATGTTCTTAGCTCTCTGCCAGCGCCCCCGGGTAGTGCCAGGCGATGATGTCATTCAGTTTATCGACCAGCTCTGGCCGCTTAAAGGTGATATGGGCTGTTCCCTTCTGGAAGTATTTGATCGCAAACATCTCATCTTCATAGCGGGTACCGTGCCGGTTAGCATGGATATGATCGCTCAGCCGACGGGTAACGTCAGCGCGGTTATCGGGGACAGGCTTGCCATCCAGAAGCATCAGCATGCGTTCAAGGTCAGCCAGGCGGTCACGCTGCCAGCCCCAGTTAAGCCCAAATCCCCACCGGTCATATTTGACCAGCCCGCTAACGATGATTTTCGCGCCAAACTTACAGGGGCTGTTGGTCTTATAATTCCAGGATAGCCCTTTAAATACATTGATTACACCCCGCTCAAACACCTCACCTTTATTCAGATGCAATTGCTCAAAGGTACTGAGGATATTCTCTTCACTGACCGCCGGAATATCCTCCTTTTCCAGGCTGTTGTGCCACTCATCACGGGCCTGAGCATCCATCAGGCTCAGCATTCCGGACCGTTGCATCAGCTCTCGCCATATACCACGATCAATATTGCGGGTGATCGCCTTCATCGCGGTTTCGGGTTTCTCCATCAGCCAGCAGTCGTAATGGTATTGCCGCATTCCCCATTCATTCGCTTTGCCCCCGCCAATACTGTCGGTTAGTACAGAAATATCGTCAAGCTGCTGTATCAGCGCTTCAATCTGTGCAATCGCGGTATTACGTCCGGTGACGATGCGTTCAATGCTGGTGGAGCAAATCACGTCGGTGTGGCCGGTGACCACTTCGGGTTCGGTGAGAGTCAGTTCTGACATCATTTCTTTCCTTATATAAAGCAAAGCGCCAGCCGGTGAGGACTGGCGCTTATGCGCGTGCGTTGAGTATGGTTCGGTGGCTAATTTGTTCTGGTCTGTTGCAGAAGCTGCAGATGGCGGAGTGCGCGAACGTCCTGTAATGCCTGTTCAATTCGAGGCAACAGGGCTGCTGAGTCGGTGTTGTCTTCGTCGTTGTCGAAGATGATCTCCGTACCGCAATCAATATTGTCCTGCAGCCAGCCAATCAGAATGTTGAGAGCGGCTTCGGTGGTTAATGTCAGCATAAGTTTTCTTCATGTTTTTGAGGTGGGGTTACCAGTCAAACATGGCGAATCCCGGCAGGAGATCGCCATCCGCATCCAGGTGCAGGATGTGGGTGCCGTAGCGTTGCATCAGCGTGATGACCAGACGGCGACAGGCTCCTGAGAGCCCAATCGCTTTAAGACGCAGCGCCGGGTGATGCCGGGCATTGAGCCTGAGCAGATAGCCGTAGCCGGTATCGTGTATCCAGTCGCAGTGACCACGTTTTGTTGCCTGTGCCAGTATCAGGCTGTCTTCCCGGGTAATATGCGCGGTACTGCAGCATATGCCCGGCAGACATACCGAAGGGGCCAGAGGCGCCAGTCCCCCCGACGAGCTGGTGGTAGTGGTTAATGTCATGGTTTGGGTTGTCCTGCTGAGTGTGAGTTACCAGTCAAAGGTTTCAAAATCGGGCAGCAGTTCACCAAAGGCGTCAAGGTGAATAATACCAACGGCGTAGCGACGGATGAGCGTCACGACTAACCGGCGGCAGGCTTTTGACAGACCCAGGCGTTTTAGCCGCAATACGGGAAATGACCACGCCTCCAGGCGGATCAGGTAGCCGGAGCCTGAAAAATGAATCCATTCAGACTCGCCAAAATCCTGCTCCTGATGCGACAGTGCATACAGCAGTGAGTTGTCTTCTGCCGTGATGTGCGCGGTACTGCAGCAGATCCCCGGTAATGACATATAGGGGGGCAGTGATGATTCAACGATGACCTTACCCGGTTCATCGGCGATCTGCAGCGTGCAGCCATTCTGGTTTACTGCGGCGATCAGTTCAGAGAGTTCAATGCCATCAATATCAACAACGATCCGGCCCATATTGAGGGCCAGAACGTTGATGGCGTCGGCTTCCACGTTAACGGACAGCTTCATTGTACCTCCCCGTTGTATTTGCCGCTGGTGATGTCGGTCACCACTTTGTACCCGCTGCGGGTCATCAGCCCGGTGGCTTTCCGAGCCCGGAGAATATCGATACTGCTGATAAGCGGTGACTGTGCTTCCGCGCTAAAACCATGGCGATCGGTACGCACCAGGTCGTACTTCTCCACGATAAAGTTCACCGCGTCGCACAGTGAGCTCCCGGCGTTGATGTGGTCCAGGATCACGCCGTCGTTGCCAAACGGCGTATCGTTGAGCGTCAGGCAGTAGTGACGGTCCAGCAGATGGATCAGCAGGGTCTGCCAGATCTCCACCGGTGATGGACGCGGATAAGCCTCCCGCATTGAGGGTAGTGCCTGGGTTTGCATTGGGTTTACTCCATTAATAAGGTCGCGCCAGCCGTTACGAAAACGGCTCCGCTGGTGGTATCGCCTGTACCAGACGACGGTGTGATGGCGGAGAGTCAGCTTCTGGCTGACGACTGTCCGCTGATAATCAGGGTGTTGTTGCTGCCTTCCAGACCCACCGCGTTTTGGGCGCTCCGGATATCTGCTGGCGTGAGTAATGGCGAGACGGGCAGGAGTGATTCTCCCCGATTATCAATACGCTCCAGGTCGCAGTCTTCAGCTACCTCGTTCAGGGCGTCAACCAGAGCATCACCGGCATCAATGCATTCCTGAATGGCACCATCATCACCAAACGGCGTGTCGTTGAGGGTAAGGCCGTAGTGACGCTCCAGCAGGTACTTCAGGAGGCGCTGCCACACGGTAATCGGTGATTTATGGGTTAAACGTTCAATCTCTGCGGCCCGTTTTGCGGAGACAGGATAAATTCTCATTAAGGTTATCTCTGTTAAATAAAAGAAAGGTGTTGGTGAGAGGGGATTTAACGTGGTACGTCACTGCCGGATGGTATCCAGCGCGGCTGCCAGCGTGTCCTGGTTAATGCCCTGTTCCGCGTCGTGGTTACTGGCGGCATGGCGTAAGGCCGCCTGAGCTTCTTTATCTGTGGCAGACGCATCCACGTTGCGCACATCGTCTTCGTACCATAGCGAACATAATACGAAATCATCGTGTTGATGCTGTTGCAACAGTTCAATGACCTCGCTGATTTTACAGGCGTGTGGCATGGCTATTAGCCTCCAGATTGTGCTTCAGGTGGCGTCGGGTAAATCGCGATATAGATGTACCCGTGCGAACCGAGGGAGTCGGCCTCACAGGTCAGCCCTTTTGCGTAAAGCGTGACGCCGTGCGGGCGGCGTGGGTTTAGTTCGCCGAGGGGCAGCTTCAGCTCAAGCTGCTTAAGCAATAAAGGAAACGCCTGGTCGAGATGGCGTAAATCCGCCTCGCTGAACCGCCCGGTGATGCTGGCGCGGTCCGCCAGATAATGCAGCCGGTTGCCCTCCTGCACCAGGCGTGCACCAAAGCACGGGATGACATCGCGCTTAAGCCCCCACCAAGGCTCTGAGATGTTGTGGTTTACGGGTGGTGTGTTATTCGACATATTCGTGTTCCTTAACCGTCAGTTGAGCGTGACGCAACGCAGGGTCACATAAGGGCCATCGCGGTCCTGACGACGTTCAGCGAACACTGCGAGCACACCGCGGATATCCTGCACCTCCCGCCCGGCATAGTGGCAGACACTGCCGGACCACTGATACCGCCCGGTGCAGAAGCGAAACAACCGGGACTGCGGATGCTGACGGTAAATCGTCATTGCCTGGCGCTTGCTGATAATCTTCATCGATATTTTCCTTCTTAAAGCCAGCCTCGCTCTGCAAACGAGATGGTCTCCATCCCGCCCACCACCAGATGGTCCAGCAGGCGGATGTCGACCAGCTCCAGCGCCTGCTTCAGACGGGCAGTGATTTGTCTGTCAGCATGGCTGGGCTCTGCCTCTCCGGACGGATGGTTGTGTGAAAGTATTGCGGCGGCGGCATTGTGCTTCAGGCCGGCCTTTACGACCTCGCGTGGATGCACGGTGATACTGTTGATGGTGCCCATAAACAGGGTGTCGTGGTCTATCAGGCGATGCTGGTTGTCGAGCCACAAAACGGAGAGCGCTTCTCTCTCCAGAGGCGCGAGATGCAGGCGCAGCCAGTCGCGGACGGCATTGCTGGACGTAAATGACGCGCCGGGTTCACGTAGCTGGCATTCCAGCAGGGTCAGTGCTGTCCGGATGGTCTGCTGGTCGGCTGGGGCTAATTCACGGGCAAACAACGGTAACTGGTGTTCCATAGCGGCTGACCTCAGTCGATGATGTGCATGATAGCGCTGCATTCCGGGTGATTCAGCG
The DNA here is from genome assembly GCF_041679625.1 of Enterobacter cloacae complex sp. ESBL7. Taxonomy (NCBI): domain Bacteria; kingdom Pseudomonadati; phylum Pseudomonadota; class Gammaproteobacteria; order Enterobacterales; family Enterobacteriaceae; genus Enterobacter; species Enterobacter cloacae complex sp. ESBL7. Next base: position 21,913 of record NZ_JBGORN010000011.1, on the reverse strand, counting down.
CATAGTCCCGCAGACGATAATAGTGCTCCGTCATGGCGTCGCTTTCGGTGCGCATGGCGTGGTGGCTGTAAGTCATCAGACAGACGGCAATCCCGGCGGCCTCGCTGCTGAGCTCACCGCCGTTACCGTTCATGGTGTTGAACAGCGACCATTGTTCACCAGTATTGTCGTCAGCTTCCGGGGCCATAAAGGCACCACCGTTACTCAGCGTGTAAAAATTCCAGATACCGCCGTTGTAGTCAGCGCAGAAGCGGTCCATCCAGGCGAAGATAGTGGGTTCAAGAATTATCCACTGCGGTATGCGTCCGAAGTGCTGCGGCCAGAAGCCGATGCGCTGCTCGTCGGGTACGAGGCTTGCGGTCAGTGCGGGTGCGGAACCGGCACCGGCACCGGCACCGGCAGGTTGGGGTTGTAACGGGAGGGTGTCGTTAAGGTTGATAATGTCGGTCATAGTCGTTTTTCCTTGTTTATTTCTCGGATGGGGGAGACTGGTTTAGCTGGAACGACGGGCAGGACTGCGCATCGCCGTTCTCATCACAACAGGCGGGCCATATAGTGTCGGCGAGGCTTAACTGGCAGAGGCTGAGTTCTCCGGGGCGGTAGAGAAGATGTGTGCACCAGGCGCACAGGTCGTCATCAGAGATGGAGCGGCAGCCCGGAGCCTCATTCAGGGAAAGCGGATAAACGTCCGCCTGACGGGCATCGTCTGTAACATGCTGCATCAGCTCAGAGCCTGCTGCAGCTCTTCGGCCATCACCCAGAGCGCCCTGTTGAGCTTAACGTCGCCATCAATCCCGTTAACCGCACGGGTGCGGGTACGTTTACCCTGTGCGGTGCGCCCCGGCAGGCCACCTTTCAGCAACGATTCCTGAATGCGGTTATAAACGGTCCACAGGTCGTCCTGACGGTCCTCATACCGGCGTGGCGTCAGTATCTGCGCAGCGGTTACCGGCTGGTGCTCTTCGCCAAAGCGGTACGCCAGTGCAGCGTTCGCCAGGGCATGTTGTGCCGGTGGCGGCAGGCGTAACGACTGCATTGCATCGCGTTTCTCTTCCACCCGGTCAAAAACGCTGAGCACTTTATAAGCACCATCAATCACCTTCCCGGCCACATCGCCACGATGCGGTACGCGAATTTCACCGAACGACAGTCCGCAGACGAGCCCGTTGGTGCAGATGGCTCTGAACAGCCCAGGCAGCATCTGGTATGAGCTGGAGCCATCATGCGAGTTGAGCAAAATGATCTCCGGTACCTGCTGGCCATTGATCTGCCCGGCCCGACGCAGACGTAACAGGTGTTTGGTGTGCTCTCGTCGGGTCTGGTCACGAACGCGTGACTGGCAGGCGAAGAAGGGTTCAAAGCCTTCACGCTGAAGATTGTCGAGCAGGGTAATGGTGGGGATGTAAGCGTATTTTTCGCTTCTGGACTCGTGGCGCTCTTCACTGAAGACGCTGGGAACGACCTGCATCAGTTCTTCACGGGTTAACGGTCTGTCGCGGCGTATCTGGTTTATACGTCCGAAGCTGCTGGCTAAACGCATGGTTAATTTCCTTCGTTGGTTGATTTAACGGCATAAACAAAAAGGCCATGCGCCCCGGAGGGAACATGGCCTGTTGGTGTGGTTGGTATTTGGGCGAGGCCCGTGGTGAGTCAGTCACCGGGGATACCGTGGCTGAGCAGATAACGGTTAAGCCATTCCCCGGCACCGGCTTCAAAATTCCACGCCCGCCAGAGTAATTGTCCCTCGTGGTCGCGAATGACCAGCCGAAAATGCGTCCCCTGGTCATCTTCTATGGCGACGTTATGGTATGCCGCTACCACAGCAACCGCCTGCCTGCGGGTAAACGGACCGGACGGTAGTGGGGTATCGTCGGTGTTGTGCATCGTCATCTCCTGATGAATGGCATAAAACAAAATGCCCCGCTCAGTGAGCAGGGCATCAACGGGAGGCTCCAGGTGTGGCGATAAGCTGCAGTATCTGCTCCATCAGCGCTGCGATTAAGGCACCTGCCAGCAGGGCTGCCGTCTGTCTGGCAATATAGATGCTGTCTTCGTCGTAACCTTCTTTGCGGAAGTGGTCTTCCACAAACTGCTGTGCCCGGCTACTGGCGCACCATGTCAGCACCATGTCAGCACCTGACGCAGGGAGTTGAGCACAATTTTCAGTAATGTCATTGGGTCAAATCTCGGAGGGGAGCCCGGATGGATGAGGGGCATTCACTGATGCCCCTGCCGGGTAAATAAGAGGAGGGATGGCGTTACTGCGATGACGGAGATTCTGGCGGCACGGGGGCCTGACCGTGAATAATCCGGTGTTTTGCCAGCGCCTGCGGCATGTCGTTGATGCAGTACGTGATGTAGAAAACGTTGAAGATAACGGTGTAGAACGCGTTCATTTTCAGGTCAAAGCGGAAGGTGTTCAGCGCATAGTGTCGCAGTGCGGCTCTGGCCTTAAAGGCCCAGACGATGTACATCACGCCGCAGGCCAGCGACAGAATGCCGCTTAAGGCCAGCAGTGCATCGCTGCCCGTGTCGTAGCCCGCGAGGTCCGGTGAGGCCATCACGCCGAACTGTCGTCCGAGCCCAAAAAAGACGGCGAGCCAGATGATAAACAGGTTGCCGCAAACCGGATACCCGGTGGCCTCGCTGATAATCTGCTGCTTTTTGTACAGCCAGAGCAGCGGCCAGACACCGAAGGTGACGATGCTGAGCAGAACAAAATGCAGGGTGGGTGTTTCCAGTCGTTGGCTGAGTGTCGAGATGTCGGTCATATCGTATTGTCCTTGATTGATTTTGCTGTAAACAGGGGGCGATGGGTTACCCGGCGGTGAGTGTCGTGCATTCGGGCATAGCAGCCAGAACCTTATGGACGTTTCCGGCTGAAGGGGAAAAATGCCCCACCTTTTTGTCGTTGACGTAAATCTCAAACGACGTTGCCTTTCTGATGGCATCAATGAACGAGAGCCAGGCGTTGTCGCCGTTACGCCAGCCCAGAGAGGACGGCAACGGGAACGGCTGGTCATCCGTGACGACGGTGATGGCGGTTTTCTCATCCTGTGAATCGGCACCGCTGCCGTCAGGCAGGGTGAGCATGACGTGATGCTGCAGGATGTTCTGGTCGTCAGGATTGCCGGTGCAGTTGAGATTCAGCATGGTGTTTTCCGGGCTGGTGATGATGTACTCGGTGACGCCCATATCGAAGCCACTGCTCCACATATTGGGAACCGCGTGTGCCGTGATGGCAAAGGTCAGTAATCCTGCTGGCAGGATGGCGTGCATGAATCGCATGGTGTTTTTCCTTCTGAGTCAAATTGTTGTTGAGTGCCAGCTGTGTTACATGAGTTGTTTACCCACGGCGATAAGCCCGGCCAGCCAGCCGATACACTGTGGCCCCACAAGCCAGAACAGGCGGGCCTTGAGTAATCCGGTCATTCCTTCGCGGGTGTATACCGCGTCCGGCATCAGCCATTGTCGAAGAGCAGCACCGACCGTCATACCGGCTCCGGGCCCCAGGGTCATCCAGAACAGATATCCCATTCCCTGACCAAAACTGCGTATCTCGCCGGTACTCCCGAACACGTTAAACAGCACGACCACAAGCGCGATGGTGAAGGCAATCGCGAAATATTTAATGACAAGAGCCATGTTCAGATTTCCTTTTTTCTGCACTGCTGAGCGCCACTCAGCATGTTGTCCATGAAGCGCGGAGGAACATAACCGTACTGCTGGTTCATTTTCTCCAGTTCCCCGTGGGTATATTTCGTTTTGAGGTCGTCCCAGATACATCCGCAAAGGGCGGTCGTGCCACCACCGGATTTACAGCCCCGGATAAACTCGCTTTCGGCTTTGGATTTCGCATCACCGCAGCCACTGAGTACCACTGTCGATAACACCAGGCAGATCGCGGAAAAATAACGTGCCGAACGGTGTGAATCGCCAGCAAGGGAAGTGTTCATTGCTATATCCTTGAATAAACAGAGGTTTTAGTTTGATAAAACGGGTTAAAGGCCATCCTGTTGGGGTATGCCTTCATCCTGCAATCCGTGGCTGATGTCGTTAACCACGGTGTCCGGGTCAAGCGTAATGGTCGCCAGATGCTTTCCGGTATCGGGACTGCACCGGTATACATCGAGCGCGGCAAAGGGTTTGCCTTCATCGTTGCTTCCGGCTGATACCTGGTAAGTGGTATCGCCGTTGCGGACGGTAAATTCCTGCAGGCTGATAACCTGGTTGCTCTGGTACGCGTAGCGCGTTGCCTGAGCCGGAACAGTGATGTCCATCTCCTTATGTTCCGCGCCGGTCCTGCCGAATGAATATGCCACCGACGGGGTGACGATGCAGATTTCGACCTCCTTTTTGTGGTTCAGGGTCTGCGCATAAAAGACCGGCTTTACGCAACGCTGATAATGGGCGTCGCGCAGGGCGTCAGGTGTGTCTGCATGCGCAACCGGCAGGGTACAAAATGTGGCAAACAGGGTGACAGTAAGTGCTCTCATTCGGCTTTCCTTGTGGTGGTGTAAGTCCGTCATTCCTGAAACGTGCGAATGACATCGCTGATAAAGCGAAAATGGGGAAGTGCGCTGATAAAGCTCTCTTCGGTGATAAGCGAACAGATGTCGCTCCGGCGACGAAAGGTCTGTACCGACAGCGAGACCGAGATGATTTCCTCCAGCCGGAATACCCGCAGGCTTCCGTCCTGGCAGGCAACCAGATACCAGTGCTGGTGCCGGTAAATCAGACGGTAAGGCTCCAGGGTGTCGTGACGGACACCACCAACCAGCAGACTGACAACCTGATGGTGATGAATGGCTTCGGCCAGACGGTGGAAACTGTCAGCATGCGCCCATGATGGCGGTGAGTCGTGCCAGATAAAACAGGGCGAGGTGCCGGTTTCATTCATCAGCAGGTGCATCAGTTGTCGGCTCTGCGACGGAATGATGCGGGCGATGCCGGTGCTGCGGGCAAAGGACAATGCCCCCGGAGAGTAATCACGCGTGGCGTTTTCGCTGAGCCGGTACGTACCGTTCTCCCCGATAATATCGAGGTGGACCAGTCGCTGATAAAAATCGCGGCGCAGGGTGCGCTCAGAAACGCCAAACTCCCCGGACAGCGCCTGCAGGTTCAGCGTTTCTCCGGTCATTAAGCGGCTGATGATGACCGACAGTCTGACGGCCATCCGGTCATAGCGGGTCTCTTCATCTGCGCGTGGCATGGGCGCTCCATGTGAAAAAACAGGTCGATATTTCATGGGGTTATTATGCAGGAGTGGGTGGACACGTTATGACCACCCTGAGCGTTGGCAGGAAGAAAGTATGAAAATTTTAGGTGAGGATTAACAAAGGGTTAGTATTGTTCAGTCAAGAAAAGGCCGCACACGGACACTCCCTGTCATCATAGCTCCAGGGGAGGAAGGGGAAAACAGGCTCAGAAAACACCGGACCACAGGGCCCGGTGGTAATTATGGCTGATACCGCTGAGCGTTAAGGCGCATTGAAGGTATGCTCACAGCGCGTACAGCCATATTCATCAAATATCGTCCCGTCCAGCTTTTCACCGGCAACCGCTCCCGCCACCGCGCCAGCACAGGCACCTGACAGAAAACCAATGAGTCCTCCGGCCAGCGTGCCGACCACAGGCACGACGGAGCCAATCATCGCACCTGCCGTCGCTCCTTCCAAACCAGCGAGCCCCCCGGCAATGGCCCCGGTCACCCCACCTGTCTTTTTACCCACATGGCGCAGCTGTATGTTTTGCGAACCGCAATTCGGACAATGCATTTCCTTCTCCTGGTTACTGGCAATAATTAGCCGCCTTCATGAGCTGGCGGACCGTGTATAAGAGAGACCCGGGTACCGGAACAGGAAGCAGAGCAGTGATTTAGCGGGAGAAGCATACACACGGGTATTTTGCGGGACCGTTGATCCGGGAGAAGGCATAACGACGGTAACAGGGCATCAGAACCCCATTTTTTCTTATCGGACACATTAACCTCCGTGAGTGAAATAACAAAACGGCAACATTTCTGCTGCCATTCTCACTTGAGTAATATAGGTCTGAAATTTTTTTGAATGCAGTTTCTGGCCGTGTGATTATTACCATTCACTCTTTGTTCAGTGCAGAGTCCTCATTCACTGCCACAGGTTTTCCGGTAATACTCATTAATTATTGTTTCCAGCATATCACTGATACGAACCCCGCTGCGTTCAGCCATAAAATCCAGTCGAATTTTAGTTTCGTTCTTCAGGTATGTGTTAAGTGCTTTTTTATCAGTACGGGACTGACGTAATTTTTGCTGGTTCCAGGCCTTATTCAAATTCAGCAGAAATAGCCGTTTTGTATCCGGCGCATCGTCCCATAAATCCAGCGCGGCACGTAGCGCTAAATTACGCTCAGAATGACTCAGTGGCGTAAACCAGGTGCTCAGTCCCGGCGTTGACAGACTCAGTGAGAGCCCGCCTGTGGGTTTATTTTTTTCATCCTGTAGCGATTTAAGACTGTTCCATGCCCATAGTACTGCCTCTTCCTCATCAGGTAACCATTTCAGCGGGACGGGTTTGCTGTAAATATTTTTCCACTGGTCTTTGAGCCTGTCCATTACCTGGCTCTTGAGGCGATTAACCGGTGGAGCAGGGGTAATTATCCAGTCAAAAAAATTGAAGAGAAGTTGCATTCTTTCCCGGTGGCTTGCCGGGGATTTACTGAGCTGAAGGAACTGATACCAGTTCTGACCGAAAGAAGCATCCCCTATATCTCTTGATCGAGAAATGCCAATCTGATAGTCACTCGCTTCACAGAGATAACCCCACATCCAGAATGCGGCCCGTTCGTCGTGTTCAAGCCAGTCAAATTTTTCTGCAGGTAAGATATTCTCGTCGCAGGCGGTATGCATGTCTGCCAGGAGCCTTTCTTGCTGTTCTTTATCAGGATAGTACTCATTGATGAGATGATTAACTGCCTGATGGCAGCTGCCTGCTTCCTGACGGTTAACCCCTTCTGCTCTGATGTTTTTGTTTATTCCTAACCAGCCAAGATAAAAATTGCAGATCCGTATGTCACGACTTTTAACGGGTGTTTTCCTGCCATCATTGTAATGTATTGCCATTATCAAACGCTCCATAAGCTAAACTACATGGTAATGATTGTTGTAGTGATTGTCGTAGCGATACAGTAGCATGATGATGGTTTTATCGTCACTTAAAAACACATCTGGTAGTCATCGTGAAGTAAGATTGCGGTTTGATTCTGGTTTTAGCACGGCTTTATCATGGTTTTACTGTCGTTGTTTTTATTGTTTTTATCCTTTCTGTTATCGTGTTTCTCGGCTTTTCATATATGTTATTGCATCTCAACTGGCTTATCTTACCCTTCCGCTTGCCCTCCTGCACACTCTTGTTCTCATCCCCGTCATGATGCCTGGTTCGCTTCAGGAGACATTTCTTGCATCAGGTATGGTTGCCCATTGATATTTTCATTTCATTGCTCAGAAACAGGCATACGGCCCTCTATGGTTAACGGTGATATGAGTATTCGCCCTGTTGAGTTCGTCTGATTTTATTGATTCTGTTTTCACACTTAACTGAGAATGATAATTCCAGAGTAACTTACACAGGGGTTAATTGTAGATAAGCACTGTCCGGCGTGGCTATCTTTAATGTTTTCTCTGTGCTGAATGTGTTGGATTGGTATTAATATATTAAAGAAGGGGATGTTATAGGAGTATTATCACCTGAAGGTAATCACTAAAGGGATAGTGCTATTGGATGGTATTCATTGAGACATTCAATCAATGTAGTGACTCTGGAATGCTCAGTGTTCATTGAGAAACTGACATTAAGCAATGGGTAATTACATGAGTAGCCATTGGGTAATGTTTATCTGGATAAAAGTGGAGGCGATTGATGCCAGTAATCTAATAATCGTAACGACAGGGCAGTAATGTTTAAGGTGAATGTCCATACCTGATAAGTGATGGGGTGATTATCAACGGCTCGCCATTAGATAAATATTTTCGTTCTTAACTGTAGCTCTGGAGTTTAATTGAATTGCAGTATCGCAACGATACTGGGGATGAGCGTTAAATGTTCAGTTAGCTAACTAACCTGTCGTGGTTTTATGGGTATTTCTCTGGTTGCTTGATATTAATCCTTACGACACCTGCCAGTGACAGAGGCTAAAGTGGATGATTATCTCTGAAAGCATTTTTTGATATACGTATGCCTGAGTATTGATAGCACCTGCAGGAGGGCAATTCTCTGTACCGGTGGTAATTACCAGGGGTGTATCGTAAACAGAATAACCAGATTATGGTGAAAGGGAGTGGGGTGATTATCCTGGTAATAATCGCAAGCTATTTAATAAGTCATTGAACGCTGTTGTGCCTTATACCTCCATGGCTTCCTGTAAGCCTGTATAACCGCATTGAATATCACGGTAGTGGAAATCTGCGGATAGTATTAATACGTCGCTCCTGATGCGTTACAGTGCATTTTAGAAGAGGATTTAAACTGCCCGTTGGCTGATTGGAAAGTTAATATCCGTTGCTGCATTGTTATCGGTAGATTGGGTAATGTATCGGGTGTTTAACCCTACGGAGGCAGACGTTAACGATGAAAGCAGGCGTACGTTACGAGTTTCACCATTTTGGTATGCCGGTGCAGGACGGGGATACCGCAGGCAAGTTCAGTGCCAGCGCGGGAATGTATACCGCCGATAATCCGGGAAAGTTTCGGGTGCAGTGGCATCGCTTTACTGATGACTCTCCGCTCCATCCATTGCTAAAAACCGTGCCGCATGTGGCGTTTAAGGTCAGTAGTTTGGCTGAGGCGATTGCGGGCGAGACGGTTATCCTGGGGCCTTATGAACCCATCGATGATTACCGGGTGGCCGTTATTGATGACTGCGGTGTACCAGTTGAACTGATTGAAACCACGCTCAGCGATGAAGAACTGTGGGCGCGTGCAGCGTCCGGTCAGGGGAGTCTGTACCGGAAGCCGGAAATCCATAAGGATGAAAATAGCTGTGGATGACGGATACTGCTATACAGTAGCCAGATAATCATCCAACGTTTCTGGAGGCTCGCTGTTTGTCCCGGGGGTCACGATGATGCAATGTACCTCTCCGGGTTATCGTTGCCAGCTAACCTTCAAAGAGGCGTTTCGGTATGAGCCGGGCTGGCCTTCGTCACTGGATCATGTCACGTATCCTGCGCATCCAACTGAGGACTTCACCCTCAGGATCGCGTTCGTGGATCCGGGCGGCAGTCATCAAAGGGAACGCTCGTTCTGCCAGACGAGCCTTGGCAGGATTATCTTTCATCACACCGTCAAAGCCCTGAGCCAGCGAATAGGCTTCTGCAAACACTTTAGGGGTAGCCTTACCGCTGACAGGATGGTCGGTGACCGCGATCATTACCCCAAAGGCGTCGTGAATGGCATCGGGATGAAGATAACTTTCGACTTCATGTTTCAGCGTCTGAGTTGCCCAGCATCCGTTACCCCGGGCGTTGACGGCATCCACCGCTTCAGCATAAGCAGGAACATCACGATCGTAGATATGAATTTCCCTGCGGTTCAGGGCGCGTAGATAATTTTCATTCACCCAGTGCTTGAGCGTTCCCCCACCCAGTACGATAAACGCCACACGTTCATCACTCTCCAGGTCAGGAAGAGTGTTGTCTTCTGCATGTAACGCTTTGCTGAGAGCTTTAAAGGCGGCGACATCCGTCGGACCCTCTACACAGAACAGCAGTCTGACCCGGTTGTCTGGTGTTACCCCCAGTGTATCAGTGACGATGCCGAAAATGTCAGCACCGGCCTGGATGGTCGGCTGCCCGGTAGCGGCATCACGGGATACAAAGCGGATGCTGTCAACGGGTAGCTCTGAGGCAAAACCGGGGCTGTGCGTCGTCAGTATGACCTGGCAGCCGGTTTCCAGAGACAGAGATTTAAACGACTCAATCAGTATCCGCTGGTAATTAGGATGCTGTGAGGTTTCGGGTTCTTCAATGGCGTAGATGATACTGCGACGATTGCTGGATTTCAGGCGTCGTTCCGCTTCGGCCTTAAAAAAGCTCACGAGCACCAGACGACGGACGCCGCTGCCACGTTTATTCAATGGAATCCCCCCGTCCGTGTTGAGACCAACGGAGAACAGCCCCTGCCACTTTGCCTGCGTGGGAGGCGTAAATTCAGGGGTTAGTTCGCTTGCCAGACCTGGTTCAATGGTCTTCAGCGCTTCATGTGTGTTTCGGGCAATCTCTTCTGCCTTTTGCTGTACTCTCAACTGGATCCTGGCAATGTCGTCCTGGACTTCCGCCAGTGCAGCCGTAATGGCGGCTTTCATCGGGCTTTGTACTTCATCGTCGGAATCCCGGCTGCTTCTGTCGCTCTGGAAGAGGGCAAACATGGGCAACCAGCTCTCGATTTGCTCCCAGATACGTTTAGTGTCCTCTTTGGCTTTGCTGACGGGAAGCTGCGTTTCCGTCAGTTGCAGATCTGCTGAGGCGGCCCATATGGCTTTTCGCATTCCGGGATTTCCCTTAAGCGAAACGTCAAGCCCCAGTTCTTTCACCCTGGCCTGAAGTTCTTTTTCCTTAAGTTCCAGGAGATTATGAAAACCCGCTGCAGCAGGATGGTTTGCAATCACGAAAATCTCGGCAGTCGGTTTTTTATTACTGCAGTTAAAGATCTTACGGATTTTCAGTGAGCCGGTTCCCGTCAGCAGAAACTCTTCCTGAAGCGTGGTTTCCGCGCCAGAATCGAGCGTAAGGGAAGGGGGAAGATCAATAAACTCGCAGGTGATCTCCACATTGTCCTGTCCGCTGTGAATACAGGCATCGCCTTTTTCGATCGATACCACGCTGTTGTTGAAGAAGATCTCCATCGCTTCAAGGATTGTCGATTTGCCAATGTCATTGCGTCCGACAAAGGTTGTCAGGTCATCAAACTCAACGCTGACTTCTTGTGCATAACAGCGAAAATTTTTAACAGCCACACTTTTCAGTCGCATGTCTTTTGCCTTTTGCTGAAACAGCTCAGTTGAACTGCCCGCTATTTTACCGGGAAGGTGAACATTTTCATTGACGGCTGTTTGATTTATCACCTGATTTAAGCGAACGGCACCGTGAAGGGTGACGATTTTTTCATGTTGTACACGGCAATCTGGTCCGGCACTGTGATGGCAGGCTTCCCGAAAAGTATTTTTTAACGCCACCGGTAATGGTTATGAACACTAACCCACCGGAGTCCATTTCAATGAGTTACACATACGACCCTTACTGGCAACAACGCATCGCTGATACCTTCAACTGTGCCCTGAACGCCTGTACTCGTGTATTGGCCCTGCGTGTTGACCTCCGTCTGCCGGATACGCCAGCGGCCACCGATGCTGCGGTTATCTCCCGTTTTACCGATGCCCTGAAGTCCCGTATTGATGCGTACTTTACGCGTCAACGTCGCGAGGGCAAACGCGTCTGGCCGACCACGCTGCGTTTTATCTGGGCGCGGGAGTTTGGTGAAATCAAAGGGAAGAAGCACTACCACGCGGTGCTGTTGCTGAACCGCGATACATGGTGTGGGCCGGGGGATTACAACGCCCCGGAAACGCTCGCTGGCATGATTAAACAGGCCTGGTGCAGCGCCCTGAAGGTGGATGCTGAAGTTCACGCCGTTCTGGCCCGCTTCCCGAAGAGCCCTGTGTCCTGGCTGACGCGTGGCAATACCACCGAGCTTCAACAGGCACTGGCGCAGGCCGCCTATCTTGCCAAACGCGAAACCAAAGTGACCGGCGACGGTGAGCGTAACTTCGGTTGCAGCCGGGGCTGAACGTCCATTCCGCAGGCCTGGCGATACGGCCCGGGTAATTTTTAACAGCAGCACCTTATCCTCTGAGGAAGTTCCGGTACACCACATAACGCCCGGACCGGACGCCTCCCGATAACCATGACGAGGATACCAGGGAGATAAACACCATGATGACACAGACGACGAATAACACTCACACCAGCCCCACTGTATTGCTATCAGCAGAAGACCCGCTTATCGATATGGCTTTCATCACGACGTATACCGGCATGACTGACAAGTGGTTCTACCAGCTGATGAGTGACGGCAAATTCCCGAAACCGATTAAATTAGGGCGTAGTTCCCGCTGGTACAAAAGCGACGTGGAAATCTGGATGCAGCAGCGCATTGCGGCTTCACGTGGCACCTGGATATGGAGTGAGAAAGCAGCATGACGCAACGACGCCGTAAAAAGCCAGAGAACCACCCTGTTCGCTGGACGTGCCCGGACTGCCACCGGCGGTACTGTGGCGAGAAACCCTGTGCTTACTGTTACCGACCCTTCTCGCGTCAGCGCACCGGTAACACCATGAATGACTGAAAGCCTGCGATTATCCCGACGCAGACCGCTCCCCACAGATTCAACCTGTTAACGCTTCACTGACCCGCCATTCGCCCCTGCCACGCTGCCCGTTCCGGGACGGCTGACGCCTGCGTGTCGTCTGGCGGTAAGGAATACCACGATGTATGCAAAATCCTTTATGGCCCTCGATGGCAATGGCCGCCTCATGGGAGCCAGAACCGCGCAGACCGCGCCGTATGACCGCTATACCTGCCACCTCTGCGACAGCGCCCTGCAGTACCACCCTGAATACCAGACCGGACGCCCGTGGTTTGAACACCGGCAAGATGCGCTGACGGAGAACGGGCGGCAGCACTGTCCGTATGTCAACCCGGCACTAAAAGAAACCCGCCATGTCCAGCAACTGCAATGGTATGTACCGGAAGCTCGTCCACTGGTTTTCCACGCCGACTGGCACTGTTCGGAGTGCGGCAGCGATTACCACGGTGAGCGTTACTGTCTGGCCTGCCGGACCTGTGAATACAGTCAGGAGCGAGCTGATATGGCCGCCAGCACACAGGAGGCCACGGCATGCGCATGCTGAAATGCTACCTCGCGAACGATGCCTCAGGCCGCTTTGTGACAGCGGACGATGCGGCGAAATCGCACGGCTGTGTATGGACCTGCGCGTCCTGCGGCTGTGTGCTGTGCGTGCAGACCACTTACGGTGAGAAGCCCTGGTTCGAACATGACCAGCGGACGGTGGCTGAAAACGTGCTGATGAACTGTGCCCACCTCGACCCGGAGGTCAAAGCCAACATCCGACGCAACACACTGCGCCGCCTTATCGGTGGGCTGGATGGGCTGGTGCTGTCGCTGGCGTGGTACTGCGCATGGTGCGGTGAGCACTACCGTGGTCAGAAATATTGCCCCAGGTGTAAAACCGGCATTTACAGCATCGAAGAGTCGGTCTGGCAGATGAATTACTGCTGCAGCACGGGCTGAAACAAACACATACCCCGGCACCGCTGCATTCAATGACGCTGCTCCGGCTGCGTTCTCCCCTGATTGACCTATAAGAGAACATCACTTGTGAAATATTGTCTTACTAAAACAACCGGAGTTAACCATACCGATGCCGTCAGCGCCCGTACATTTCTGCAGCAGGCCGTTGACCATTACCCACGGCTGGTGGCCTTCAGCTTTACGCTGGTGTTGCCGTACCGTGAAACCATGACCGATTACCACGCGTTGATTCTGCGTTTTCACACCGAAGTCTGGCAGTGCACTGGCGAATATTCACGGGAACGCCAGCAGGAGCGACGACATTCACCGCCCACTATCCTGCGATGGTTGTGGGAGTCGGTCAGTGCGCCAGAATGCAAAATGGTGCTGCTGATGAATCTCGATACGCTGGGAGCAGCACGTAATGCGCAACTTATTGAAAACGCGTTGCAGGCTATCAGCGTCGCTATTGCCGAAGCATGGCAAACGGTGACCGGCGTCGATCACGATGGCATCACCAGCATGACGCCGATGATTATCAACCGCGCTGTTCGCGGAGCCTTCACTACGCCATTTAACCAGTTGACAGCACAGGTACAGGCAATGGTAGCGCCAGTAGCAACGGCCAGATCGGGTGTAACGTGCCATTAGCAGCTATCAGCTTCGCAGCAGACCCTGTGACATCCCTTGGATCATGAACGACTGGGGGCAGTAATCATGGCGGGTCTGGCTAGCTGTTCTTGAACCGCCATCTTCTGGTGGCGCAGCAAACTTCACAGGTTTATCAGGCTACCGCTGATTTCATTGCCACATCAGTCCATTAGGTCTGAAGGGCAGTTTCTACAACTGCCCCTTGTTATTTTGTTAATGAGATGTTACTTGTTTGTGGTGTGCTCTGTTTTCATCGGGATAGAAACGTAGTCCGTTAAGCCTGCTGTCTGGTCGCTGCCAGCACAATTTCGCGGATACAGACGTTTTGAGGCTGCAGGTAAGCAAAGCGAATGGTATTAGCCACATCCTCAGCAGAAAGCACAACACCGCCCATATCCTGTTTCCATGCCTGATAACCAGACTTGATTTCTTCGTCAGTAGTATGACTCAGCAGCGCTGTTTCCACGGCACCCGGCGCGATGGTGATAACCCTGACGCCGTGTGGGGCCAGTTCTTCACGCAGGTTCTCGGAAATACCGTGTACAGCAAATTTCGTCCCTACATAAGCAACATGGTTCGGAAACGTTTTACGTCCTGCCACTGAGCTGATATTGATAATCGTGCCACGTTTACGGCCCACCATACCTGCCGCCACGGCATGCACACCGTTCAGCACGCCTTTGACGTTGATATCGAGCATGTGCTCCCATTCTTCGGGATGTTGTGTGGTCATATTGCCAAGCAACATCACCCCGGCATTATTAATCAGTGCATCCACCGGACCGAAACGCGCCTCAGCTTCCCTTACCGCCTGAATAAATGCTGTTCTGTCAGTAACGTCCACTGGTTTACAGAGCGTATCTGGCAGGTTGAGCGCTTTCATTGGCTCACTACGACGGGCGACCAGCAGGAGGGGATGCCCTTCCGCCGACAGCATTTTGGCAGTAGCAAGGCCAATACCGGAGCTGGCGCCGGTGATAACAATCAGGGGTTTCTTTTCATATTGCATGCTGAACTCCACATAATTAAAAATGATAGCTAAAACGACGGATGGACTGTAATTCATCCATTTCAGGCTTTAAAATGGTTTTTTCTTCTCACAGATATCATTAAATATTATGGATTATCGTCAACTTCATGCTTTCATCGCTGTGTTTGAGGAACGAAATATTACTGGCGCAGCCCGTCGGCTTTGCCTCACTCAGCCCGCCTTGTCAGCCACTATTAAAATGCTTGAAGACGATCTCGGGACACCGTTATTTCTGCGCCAGCCTCGCGGTGTGGAGGTGACGCAGGATGCAAGGATCCTTTACCCGCATGCCCGACGTATGGTAGCTGAGCTGGATACACTAACCCGTAGTTTCAGACGGGAGAGGCACCGACAGCCTCTTAACATCGGTATCGAGCATGACATTGCGGACAGTCAGATAAACGCGTTTCTGCAGCACATCCGGGATCCGGAATTCTGTTTGCTGGTCACACTGGAGGCAGGCTGCACGGGGGATATTCGTTTTGGCTGCGAGGAGTTGCGTTGCGAAGATGAACTATTCTTACCATTGCATACCGAGCCGTTTCTCCTGGCTATCCCGGGTGACCACCCGCTGGCAGCGAAAACGACGGTGACCGAAGCTGATCTTCATGGTCTGTGCTGGATCATGTGTCCTGAGCTGGCATCACACCAGCGTCTGCTGCCGGTTTACGGTGCTACGGCAAACTCACCAGCTGCAAATGCCGGGACGTATTCTCTGGCGCTCAGACTGGTCACGCAGGGACTGGGGGTTGCTATTGTGCCGGAGTCACTGGCACGTGAACATTCGCAGGTCGTGGCCAGAGCCCTTCCTGGGTACCCGCTATCAAGACGAACGGGGATTTGTTATGCGGTTCAGTCGCTGTCGTTTCCCGCCGTGGATCAACTCATCCAGCATTTGATGCGAACTCCATGTTGATCAGGACCGTGCAGGGGCGCAAACAGCATGGCGTCCTGCACCGTAATTCTCTTCAGATCCATGTTAATGCATGGACTTTTGGCTATCTGGCAGGTCAGATTTCAGGCGCTGACGGTATGCCAGGGCAGAGGGTTGGCGACAGTGACCAGACATCCCCTGATACCTGCCAAAACCACGGTAATCCACCGAAGTTTTTGTTGTCCGTATGTGAGATGATATACCGTAAGGCAGTGGTCTTCGCTTCCGGATTCAGCGTTTATCTGTAGCGCTCCCCGAGAAGGGTTCTGACAAGAACCGCAGCATGGTCACGGGCTTGCTGGATTAGGTCATCCTTGTGGATAGAGCGCCTGCAGTTGGAGCTCGTGGTGCCGGTGGTGTCGTCAACATCGCTGATTTTGGTCCCACTGTGTACGGTGAGATCGTGGTTGCAGCCTGGGCACTGAAACGGAATGTTACTCAAGGGCAATAACCTTTTTTATTGAGGGGCTTGGTTGCCAGACCGTAGCAACGACAGGGTCAATGTCGCAAGACTCATCTGACCCTGTCCCGAAGCAACGTCGATGCGTGGATGTGGTCACCATCGCAGACGAAAAACACGACATGTTTGAACGAATAGTACTGAACCGCACCAATAGCGTTTCCTTATCCGTCTGGCATCTGCTTTCACCGAACACCAGAGCCGCCAGCATCTTCTCCGGTAGTCTTGGCGATGAGTCACCGCTTTCATGATCTTGACCCACTTTCACGACACTCTGTTCTGGTAGTCGGGAACAACCTGTAACGATCTTTTTTGCACGTCATCGTCACCCGGTGTGAGGATCCCCCGTGTTCGTGTTCGCACTGATAACCGGCGCGAGCACCATCAGGATCACCAGGAAGAGAATATCATCATGACACCACACACCATTGAACGTCTGCCGGGCGGCGGAGCCACTGACATGCAGAATGCCTCCGACAGGGCAGAGACCGCTGCAGGACTGGAACGAGAAGGTAACTATGGCGAAGCTGCCCGATGGTGGAGGATGGCTGCAGATGTCACCCGCAATCCACGCCAGCAGCACTGGCATGAATCCCGGGCCAGCCTGTGTGAGCGCTGGCACCAGGCTCCGCTGTCACAGCCTGAATGCTAAAGCCGCTGCCGGAGCCGCATGAATGCGATATTTTCCCCTGATACTCATCACCGCACTGCCCGTGCTGCTGACGCCGGTCGCCCGTGCAAGCGTCATGCCGATACTGTCCTGCGAATCGTCAGATATTACGGTGCATACCGATGACCATGGCGGTCAGTACGACGGAATGTCGCAAAGCGGTACGACCCTTGTGTTACGCAACACCGGCTCCCGGGCCTGTATGCTGCAGCCACAACCGGTTTTAACCTTCAGCGATGCTGAGCATCACCCGATGGCTGTTGAGAGACGCCCCGTACGGGGCATGAACCCCGGGCCGGTGCTGCCGCCGGTTATTGTACCGGCAGACCGCGAGCTGTTGATACTGCTGCGCTGGGTATCCAGCGATGCGTTTGACGGCGGTAACTGTATCCGGCCAGCGACGGTTTCGTTGTCACTTCGCGGGGGAACGCTGACGTTACCCTTTGACCACCAGATGTGCGCGGCGAAAGGGCAGATCGGCTATTACTCGCAGTCATTGACTGGTACGCCCTAAGCGAACCGGTGCGATGCATTTTTCGGATGCCATTTCTATCATCGCGTTTTTTTCGGACCGGCAGAAGGGGCTGAACGTTGTGAATAATGCCTTTGCTGCAAAACTAAAGCCGGGGCTGGTCTGCTCTGGATGCTTTTTAATGGTCTGCATTATATCCAGCGTTGAGCCTCTGGATAATGTGGCACTTACGCAGGCGTGGCATCCGGTCGTGGTCAGGCAGACCATAGTCTGTCGTCGCGAAAGTCATTCGTTAAAGCAAAGCGTCAGAGTAAACACCATGTCGCTAAATCCCGTAAGCTGTAAGGTCGTCCCGGGTGGCTTCCGTGCCTGGAGGTATGCTGCTGATTACCGGGACCGATAATTTCCAGTGAGCCCCCCGCGCACTGACGATGCCTGCCATTGACATTTCGGGATACCGTTTCGACACTTTTCTGTGTCTGTTTTCCATGCCGGTTTTCAGACCGGGTACAGCGTATAACGGGTGGTTTGCGCTGTATCTGATTCAATGGTGGTACTTTCATCCTCTTATACACAGCGAAAGGGGTTACCCCTGAAAGTACCGCCGCCACTTCCGCCCTAGCCAGTCTCCTGTTCTGAATATCAATACGTCAGCAGGGGCGTCGTTGGCTCCCTTCGTGGTGGTCATGCTTTTCTGCTCCGAGCTCTTGAGCGTGACAGGTTCCTGTCTGGCATATCTGACCCGGTGACGACACTGCCGTAATGACGGCCGACAATTATTAAGAGGTGATGGACATGAGATTCGGTAAGCGTATTTATCTGGCCGCCATGCTGTCCGGTGTGGTGATGTTTACAGCATCCGTGCATGCTGAAACCAGCAGGCTGACGATTGAATCGGGTGATAATGCACTCAGCCGTCAGCAGGCTGCTATGGAAAAAGAGCAGTGGAATGATACCCGCGCGTTACGCCAGAAAGTGAACAAACGGGCTGAAAAAGAATGGGATAAAACCGATGCGGCGTTCGATGATCGTGACCGTTGCGATAAAAGTGCGAACGTGAATGCGTACTGGGAGCCGGATACCCGCCGTTGCCTGGATCGCAGTAGCGGCCACGTTATCACCCCCTAGCAGGAGCCGCATGCGAGGCGCTGCTTCAGGCTGCTGATTACTGAACTATTGCTCCATTTATCATACAAGGAGAGAACCCTGTGGGTCGTATTAAAGTTGTTAACACTTTTTGCCTGTCGGTCATTTTTTCGGCACTGCTGGCTGGTTGTGCACCGGGCGCTAAAAAGGAAGGTACCGGTGGTTATATTGACGACACGGTGATCACCACGAAAGTCAAAGCGGCACTGCTGGCAGAAAAGTCACTTAAATCAACGGAGATTAACGTCGAAACCTTTAAAGGTCGCGTGCAGCTCAGTGGGTTTGTCTCGTCACCGGATGCGGTGCACAAGGCTGTGACCGTTACGCAAAAAGTCAGCGGTGTACAGGCCGTCGAGAATGACATGCGAATCAGATAAACGCGATTTGTGTTAAGTGTAAAGCGGGCCGGAACGAATGTTTCGGCTCCAGGATGCACCCCTCCAGGTTATCCCCTGAATGTTAAATTTGTGATCTCATCGGTTGATGACCTCCCCGTCCCGTGAAGAGTCTCCACTGAGCCTTTTATGCTGACGGGTGTACAGGGTTCGTTCTTTGACAACCGGTACCCTCCCGCTAAAAAGCGATACCAATACCGGCGAGCTCGTTCACTCGCCGTCGTTTCCATTTTGCGGCGCTTCTGAATCGCCGCCGCGCATCTCACCACAACAGCAAAACAATGTGGCGCGGTATAAGGCCACTGACTGACCGTTCGCGGGAAATAAAGCGTTCAGGCTCAGATATTCCACCAGAAAGAAAAAAACAGACAGGTAATGTAATGACAGGAAACAATAAAACAGCAGCAGAACATCATGCGGAAAAACGCCGCTGGCTCAATGCTCATGATGACGGCTATCACAAAGCCATGAATAACCGCCAGGTACAGATGATTGCCATTGGCGGTGCAATTGGTACGGGATTGTTCCTTGGTGCCGGGGCTCGTCTGCAGGTGGCTGGTCCGGCGCTGGCACTGGTGTACCTGGTTTGCGGAATATTCTCGTTTTTTATTCTGCGTGCACTGGGCGAACTGGTACTGCACAGGCCAACCAGCGGCAGCTTTGTGTCCTATGCCCGCGAGTTTCTCGGCGAAAAAGCCGCCTTTGTGGCGGGCTGGATGTATTTCATCAACTGGGCAATGACCGGTATTGTCGATATCACTGCCGTGGCGCTGTACATGCACTACTGGGGCGCGTTTGGCGGCGTGCCGCAGTGGGTGTTTGCGCTGGGGGCGCTGGCAATAGTCGGCACCATGAATCTGGTCGGTGTGAAGTGGTTTGCCGAAATGGAATTCTGGTTCGCCCTGGTCAAGGTGCTGGCGATTGTGGCGTTTCTGGTGGTTGGAACGGTGTTTCTGGGCAGCGGCAAACCGCTTGACGGTCATTCCACCGGGTTTCATCTGATAACCGACAACGGTGGGTTGTTCCCGCACGGCCTGATGCCTGCCCTGGTGCTGGTACAGGGCGTGGTGTTTGCTTTCGCCGCCATTGAGCTGATTGGTACTGCGGCCGGGGAATGTGAGGACCCGGCGAAAACGGTGCCGAAGGCCATTAATGGTGTTATCTGGCGAATCGGCCTGTTCTACTTCGGTTCGATTGTGCTGCTGGTTCTGCTGTTGCCATGGACGTCGTATCAGGCGGGGCAGAGCCCGTTTGTGACGTTCTTCTCTAAGCTGGGTGTGCCTTACGTCGGCAGTGTTATGGACCTGGTGGTCCTGACGGCGGCGCTCTCCAGTCTGAATTCGGGCCTCTATTCCACCGGGCGTGTCCTGCGCTCGATGTCGATGGGCGGGTCAGCGCCGAAATTTATGTCGAAAATGAGCAAACAGCGTGTGCCGTATGCGGGTATTCTGGCAACGCTTGCCGTTTATGTGGTGGGCGTGTTCCTGAACTATCTGGTGCCTTCACAGGTTTTTGAAATAGTCCTTAACGTGGCATCCATTGGCATTATTTCATCCTGGGCCTTTATTGTGGTGTGTCAGCTGCGCCTGCGCAAGGCAATCAAAGAGGGAAAGGCGGCGGATATCAGCTTTAAGCTGCCTGGTGCCCCCGTGACCTCCTGGCTGACGTTGCTGTTTTTGTTCAGCGTGCTGGTGCTGATGGCGTTTGACTACCCGGATGGTACCTACACCATCGCGTCAATACCACTGCTGGCGGCATTGCTGGTGGCGGGCTGGTTTGGTGTGCGTGAACGCGTGAATGAGGTTCATCGTACCGCGCCGGTACATCCGAACGATGAGGTGCAGTCAGAAACGATACCATTGACGGAAGATTTCTCCCGCTGACCTTCTGCAACCCGGATGCTGAACATCCGGGTTGACGGGGGGTTGACAACACCGGGTATATTGCTTTCCTTTTGTGGGGACGTTCCGGATAATGGCTTATCACAGACGCTCTCCCGTGTGCAGAGATATCAGTGGAATACTGCTCACAATGGAAACCCTGCAATGAAACAACGCACCGGAACGTTTATTGTTGTTGCTGCATTATTCAGCGCCTCAGGTATGGCATCAGAGAAAATCCGCAAAGGGGCCGTCGCGGGTTCCGTTATCGGCGCGGCAACGGGAAAAAGTCTGAAATCCACCGCAAGCGGAGCTGTGGTTGGGGCTGGCACCGGGGCTATGCTGGACAAAGGCGATAAAGGCAAAGCAGCCCACAAGAGTGGTGTTGTGGGGGGGCTGTAGCCGGGCGGGCGTTGCCGCAGTGACTGGGCACAGTGTGCTGAAAGGTGCTGCGCCTGGAGCCGTTACCGGTGGTGTTGTGAGTAAAGCCACACACTGATGAAAATCCGGGTGGTCAGTGCTGCCCGGCAACTGTGGTCTCCGAAGCGATGATTCACTACCTTTTCCGCCAGCTGTGACCTCGCTATAATTCCCCGAATGAAAAAGAATCTCACTGCATTACCTCCCGAAGAATCACTGGATGACCTGGCGCATTTTGCCTGGTGTGCGCTGGTGGGATTACGGCTGGCTCAGCAGGACGGCCAGGCACGTTCACCGCTGGCCATTCACACTTTTCTGGTCCGCTGGTTGGCGGATGTGCAGAAACAACGTCGGTTTCCGCGCTCTGTTGCGCCCGACATCGACAGCCTGTTGCGTCTGGGGCGAATGAAAGGTCCTGCTGCGGATTTACAGCAGCGGCTGCAATACCTCTGGCAGTCCTGCACGGAGCCGGTGACGCAGCAGTCGGATTTATTTCGCCTGACCCATG
>NZ_JBGORN010000010.1:0-121321 GCF_041679625.1 Enterobacter cloacae complex sp. ESBL7 | reverse complement strand
CAAAAAAATGGAGTATGCCGATCCAGAACTGGCGGCTGGCAATGAGTCGTTTTATTATCGAGTTCGGTGACCGCCTGAGCGATCACCTTTAACACAGTGGCAGTTACACAGAATTACTGACAGGCTCGATTTTTGCTGAATCGATAATGAGTAAAATACAACAATCAAAGCATGCCTGGCCTGTGGCCTGGTGTCTTTGGTTATGCTTTTTTCTTTTATGTACTGATGACAGAAATACCTGTGTGTTCGGCATACTCTGCAAATACTGTTGGTATCCACGCGGTCAAACGTGATTAGTCCTCCCGCCCATATCAGGTCCTGCATGTTAAGGATGCCGTTTCAGGTTATTAAGAGTAATTAACCTGAATGAATCTTTGCAAAATCAAACGGACTCACTCCCTTATCACAATTAGCGTCAAGAAAATCCGCCCACCACTGCAACATTAGTCTGCGCTCATCCAAAAACTCAGCCTTATGAATGTAAGCCGCACGTACGCCATTTCGCTCCTGATGACTCATCTGTCGTTCAACTGCGTCTCTCGACCATAATCCTGACTCAATCAACGAACTGCATGCCATTGCCCGGAAGCCGTGACCACAGACATCTACCTTTGTATCGTAGCCCATAAGCCGCAGGGCATTATTCACCGTATTTTCACTCATGGGTTTCCATGGATTGTGGTCGCCAGTGAAAATTAGTTCATATTCTCCGCTGATGATGTGGAGCTGCTGCAGAATATCAAGCGCCTGAGTAGAGAGTGGCACCAGATGCTCTGTCCGCATTTTTGAGCCACGATGGGAATACTTGACACCCTCAATAGGTTTCCGCTCTGGAGGAATGGTCCACATGGCTTTCTTGAAGTCGATCTCAGACCACCTGGCAAAGCGAAGCTCGCTGGACCGTATAAAGATAAGCAGGGTTAGTTTAGTTGCCAGTCGGGTGAGAGGTTGTCCTCTGTATGCATCCAGTCGTTCAAGTAACTCTGAAATGCGATTCAAGGCGAGGGCAGGGCGGTGCTGTCGTTTCACCGTCGTTAAAGCGCCAGCCATATCCATGGCAGGGTTATAGCTAATAATGCCTGACTGGGCAGCATAGCGCATGATTGAAGAGATACGTTGCTGGAGGCGGGCTGCAATTTCATATATCTCTTTGGCTTCAGCTGCTTTAACGGGAACAAGTAAATCGGGAGTCCTGAGGGTGGTAATATCACGTGAACCGATATAGGGGAAAACATGAGTCTCGAGACTTTTAAGTATTTTCTCACTATGTGAGGCAGACCATTTTTTGTTGCTCTTATGCCACTGTCTTGCGATGCCTTCAAATGTCTGAGCTGTTTCGGGTACAGATTTTTTTCTCCGCTTCTGTTCGCACGGGTCAATTCCTTCCGCTATATGTTTCCTGGCCGCATCGCGCTTTTCCCTTGCTTCTGATAACGAGACGTCAGGATAAACACCGAGAGCAAGCGTTTTCTCTTTACCCAGAAATCGGTAGCGCAGTCGCCAGTAGCGGGAGCCATTGGGGTGAACGAGCAAAAACATGTTGCCGCTGTCGGCAAGTTTATAAGGCTTTTCATCCGGTTTAGCTGCACGGATTTTAGCGTCAGTGAGCGCCATTGGCGGTGTCTCCTGATAGAAAAAGGGGTATAAATTTTATCGAATCAGACTATACCCTCAGTTGTACCCTCGCAAGGGACTTGATGTGGGTTGAAGTTGATTGAGTGAGGTGGAGTTAAGGAATTGTAGGTGTGTTGATTTT
The DNA here is from genome assembly GCF_041679625.1 of Enterobacter cloacae complex sp. ESBL7. Classification (NCBI taxonomy): domain Bacteria; kingdom Pseudomonadati; phylum Pseudomonadota; class Gammaproteobacteria; order Enterobacterales; family Enterobacteriaceae; genus Enterobacter; species Enterobacter cloacae complex sp. ESBL7. The sequence goes on along the minus strand of NZ_JBGORN010000010.1, from coordinate 119,565 downwards.
TGTGGACTCAGAATGCAAAAACGGACCTCCGTGGAGGTCCGTTGATATGAATTTGGTGCCCGGACTCGGAATCGAACCAAGGACACGGGGATTTTCAATCCCCTGCTCTACCGACTGAGCTATCCGGGCAACGGGGCGCATTAAACCCGATCTGCCCCGTGGCGTCAACGAAAAATGTTGTTTTCGTTACAGACTGCGCAATCTCTCACCATTTCGCCGTATCCTTAAGCAAAAAAGTGCGTCCAGAGCGCAGAGAGTGGCATGGCGAGCAGCAGTGCGGGCAGCATGTTCACCACGGCAAACATCTTAATCCCACAGATGCGTAGCCCGGTCGCCAACAGCAGCAGGCCGCCGACGGCGGTGAAGTCTGCCATCATCGCCGGCGTGGTGAGCGGGAGAATCAACGTGGCGCAGGTGGCGAGCGCGAGTTGAATAAGCAGCATCGGGATGCAAATCGCCGCCACGGCGACGCCAAGGGTAGTGGCGAAAATGGTGGCGGTGAAGAAATCAAGGAACGCTTTCGCAATCAATATGCTTGGGTCGCCGGTCATCCCTTCCTGCATTGAACCGAAAATCCCGGTGCCGCTGGCGCAAAACAGAATGATGATGGCGACATAGTTTTGAATAAACGACTCGTGCGTGCCGTGTTTCGCCTTGCCGCCCGGTCGGGCAATCAGGTTTTTGGCTTTACTCACCGCGCTGTTAATGCCTTTTTCCAGATAGCAGAACTCGCCAATCAGCGCGCCGAGCAGGGTGGCCAGCACCATCACCGGCAGGTTGGCGCATTTGATCACGAGAAGAATACCGATCCCTAACGATGCCAGGCCGAATATCGAGGGCATGGAGGTGCGAATACGCTCCGGCAACCGCTGGCTCAGCACGGCGCCGAGTACGCCGCCCAGCAATACGGCGCCTGCGTTAATAAATGGCCCGATAACCAAAGTTAACTCCTGTTATTTAATCATTGATATTGCATTATTATGGCACGGCAGGGCTGCGCGAGCCTTAGCTTTGGTTGGTTTCGTGCATACTGATTCCTTCTTGCACCTCAAAATAAAAGGTGACATTATTGCGCGAATTTTCTCCTCCCTGTCTCACCGCCCGGTGAGGGTAACTGCGCCTATGAAAACCATGAAAATTGCCGTCAGCCGCGAGCTGCTCTCCACTGTGTCTACGCACCGCGAAAAGGTGACGCTGGACAGCACTGATTTTACCGATGTGGCGGCCGTCGTCATCACAACAGCTGAAAGTCGCAGCGGCATTCTTGCTCTGCTGAAACGCACGGGCTTTCATTTACCGGTGTTTATTTTCTCGCAGGAGCCAACGGACGTACCCGACGGCGCCACCGCGGTCATCTCGGGTAAAGCTCAGGAGTTTCTGGAACTGGAGAGCGCTGCCAGCCGCTACGAAGAGAACCTGCTGCCGCCTTTTTTCGACACCCTGAGCCAGTATGTGGAGATGGGCAACAGCACTTTCGCCTGTCCGGGCCACCAGCACGGGGCATTTTTCAAAAAACACCCGGCAGGGCGACAGTTCTATGATTTCTTCGGTGAAAACGTGTTTCGCGCCGACATGTGCAACGCCGACGTGAAGCTGGGCGATCTGCTGATCCACGAAGGGTCCGCCAAGCACGCGCAAAAGTTCGCGGCGAAAGTGTTCAACGCGGACAAAACCTACTTCGTGCTGAACGGCACCTCAGCGGCCAATAAGGTGGTAACCAACGCGCTGCTGACCCGCGGCGACCTGGTGCTGTTCGACCGCAATAACCACAAATCTAACCACCACGGAGCGCTGATCCAGGCGGGCGCCACGCCGGTTTATCTTGAGGCCGCGCGTAACCCGTTTGGCTTTATTGGCGGGATTGACGACCACTGCTTTGACGATGCCTATCTGCGGGATCTTATCCGTGAAGCGGCGCCGGAGAAGGCCGACGAGGCGCGCCCGTTCCGCCTGGCGATCATTCAGCTTGGCACCTACGACGGGACGATCTACAACGCCCGCCAGGTGATCGACAAGATCGGTCATCTCTGCGACTACATCCTCTTTGACTCCGCATGGGTGGGTTACGAGCAGTTTATTCCGATGATGGCGGAAACGTCCCCGCTCTTGCTGGAATTGAACGAGAACGATCCGGGAATTTTCGTGACCCAGTCGGTGCATAAACAGCAGGCCGGGTTCTCGCAAACGTCGCAGATCCATAAAAAGGATAACCACATTCGCGGTCAGGCGCGTTTCTGCCCGCACAAGCGGCTGAACAACGCGTTTATGCTGCATGCCTCCACCAGCCCGTTTTATCCGCTGTTCGCAGCGCTGGATGTGAATGCCAAGATCCACGAAGGTGAAAGCGGACGCAGGCTGTGGGCGGAGTGCGTCGAACTGGGGATTGAAGCGCGCAAGGCGATCATTGCGAATTGCCATATGATCAAACCGTTTATCCCGCCGGTGGTGGCGGGCCGGCCGTGGCAGGATCATCCGACGCACGCCATCGCCAGCGAGCTGCGCTTCTTCAGCTTTGAGCCGGGGGCCAAATGGCACGGCTTTGAGGGCTATGCCCGCGAGCAGTACTTTGTCGACCCGTGCAAGCTCCTGCTGACCACGCCGGGTATCGATGCCGAAACCGGTGAGTACACGGATTTCGGGATCCCGGCGACGATTCTGGCGCACTACCTGCGCGAAAACGGCATCGTGCCGGAGAAATGCGACCTCAATTCGATCCTGTTCCTGCTGACGCCTGCCGAAAGCAGCGAGAAGCTGGCGCAGCTGGTGGCGATGCTGGGCCAGTTCGAACAGCATATTGAAGACGACACGCCGCTGGCGGACGTGCTGCCGACGATCTTCCAGAAATACCCGGTGCGCTACCGGGATTACACCCTTCGCCAGCTGTGCCAGGAGATGCACGATCTCTACGTCAGCTTTGACGTGAAGGATCTGCAGAAGGCGATGTTCCGCAAGGAGAGCCTGCCTGAGGTGGTGATGAACCCGCAGGATGCGAACCGGGCCTATATTCGCGGTGACGTGGAGCTGGTTCGCATACGGGATGCCGCAGGGCGCATTGCTGCCGAAGGGGCGCTACCCTATCCGCCGGGCGTGCTGTGCGTGGTGCCGGGTGAGGTCTGGGGCGGGGCGGTACAGCGTTACTTCCTCGCGCTGGAGGAGGGCATCAATCTGCTGCCGGGCTTCTCGCCGGAGCTGCAGGGGGTTTACAGCGAGAAGGATGCCGACGGGATTAAGCGGCTGTATGGTTATGTATTGAGATAGTGCGGGCTGTTGCCCTCACCCTAACCCTCTCCCACAGGGAGAGGGAACCTTTCATCAAACCGCACTACGCTTGTACATCCTCCTCGGATGCCCAATCTTGCCGTACAGCATCTCCACCGTCAGAAAACCCGCCTCTACGCAGTGTTCCAGATAGCGCCGGGTGGTGGTTTTGCTTAATCCCGTTTCGCTCACCACCTCATCCACGGTAAAGCAGTGCGTTGCCTTGTCGTTGAACAGCGTCTGCACCCGCGCCAGCGTATTTTCCTCAATGCCTTTACTGCCGTTGTCCAGGCGGTAGTTTTTCGCCTGGAGCTGATAGAGCGAATCCACGTTCTGCTGGTCGACAATCTTCCAGACGCGCTGCTGTTCCGCAAACTGCACAAACCGCTCCAGCGACTGGCTGAGCCGCTTCCAGGAGACGGGTTTGAGGATGTAGTCGAACGCGCCGTTGCGAATCGCCTGGCTGCAGGTGTCCATATCGCTGGCGGCGGTAATAAAAATCACCGAGCAGTTGGCGCGGGCCAGCATGGGGTTATTGATAAGCGAGATGCCTTTGCCATCCGGCAGATAGTTATCCAGCAGCATGAGCTGCGGCTGTTTGCTTTCAAGCTCTGCCTGGGCCGCAGCCAGCGACGAGGCAATGCCCACCAGCCTCAGACGCGGGTGTTTGCCTATCAGCTCCGCGTGCAGTTGCGCCAGTTCGTTCTCGTCTTCAACAATCAGTACGTCGATAAGTTCATGTTGCATAGTCGGTGTCTTCCAGTTGCCGGGCGATTCCCGTGGCCGGGATAAACAAGGAGAAAATGGCGCCGCGCGGGGTATTATCGGCAACTTCTATCGCGCCGCCAGCCTGTGTGACGTAGCTTTCGATCAGATACAGGCCAATCCCATGATCGCCGCGCGTTTTGGTGGTGATGCCGCGTTCAAAGATCCGGTCACGCATCTCCGGTGTAATGCCAACGCCCTGGTCGGCGACTTCAATAATCAGCTCCTGTTCGCTGAGTTTGATCAGCACTTCTACCGGCGCGTGGGGAAGCGGCGACCGCTGTGTTGCTTCGATGGCGTTATCCAGCAGGTTGCCAATAATCGAAATCAGCTCTTGCTCACCAAGGGGCAGGAACGGTCTGTCCAGCCGACAGCCCGGGTCGAAACACAGCTCTACACCTTTCTCCCGCGCGCGGGCGGCTTTCCCCAGCAGCAGGCCGCACAGGGTCGGGGAACTGAAGCGCGAAGAGATAAAGTCCAGCAGCTCCTGGGCATGTTCCGACTGTGCCTGAATGTAGCCAATGGCTTCCTCATAGCGGCCCATGTGCAGCAGGCCGGAGAGGGTGGTCATCCTGTTTAACTGCTCGTGGCGCATAATGCGCAGGTTATCGACATAGCGTTTAACCTGGCTGAGCTGGGCGCTTAGCGAGTCGATCTCGTTGCGATCGCGGAAGGTGATCACCCAGCCCTGCAGCGACCCCTCAAGCATAATGTGCACCCGGCTGGCAATCACCGTGAGATCGTTAAAACGGCAAATCTCGTCATGGGTATCTTTCGCCAGCATCGTCTGCGTGTCGAAGAACGGGACCGGATCGATCACCTGGCTTATCAGCTGTCCGCGCAGCTCGCGGGCCGGCTGGCTCAGGCCCAGCAGCTTGCGCGCCGCCTGGTTGATGACTTCAATCCGCCGCCGATCGTCAATGGCAATCACGCCTTCATAAATAGACTCCATCATCGCCTTCTGCTGGCGCACCAGCAGGCCGATCTCGCGCGGCTCAAGGGAGAAGATCTGCTTCTTGATGCTGCGGGTAAAGAACCAGGAGAAGATAAAGAGAGCGATCAGCAGCAGCACGGCGGCAATCAGGATATTGACCACTTTGCTGACGGTAATGGTATCAAGATAGCTGGTGAGATAGCCGACAGAAACAATGCCGACCACCTGTCCAGCGGCGTTGAAGATAGGGGCTTTACTGCGCAGCGAAATGCCCAGCCCGCCTTTGCGGATGGTGGTGGTGCTTTTACCCTGCAACACGGCTTCATTGTCTCCGCCAACCAGGGTTGTGCCCACTCTGTCGGCAAAGACGGAGTGAAAAAGATGCTGCCCCTTATTATCACCAATCACAATAAAGCTGGCGTCACTGTGCGCAGAAATCTTCTGCATAAAATCATGGATGGCGCTGATATTCTTTTGTTCAACTTCATTACGCAATGTTGGAATAAGCGCAATCTCTTCAGCCTGTATTTTGGCACGCGTACTCATTTCCTGATAAAGCTGTTTCCCGACGTCGGCATAATAATATCCGCCCAGCAGCGCGAAAAGCACCGAGAAAAAGGCAACCAGCGAAATAAACAGCTTAATCTGGAAAGAAACTTTCATAACTATCACGCGAGGTAGCAGCAAAGATCGCCAATATATCATCTTTTTTTGCGCTGACGCCCGCTTTGCCGAAAACTTGTGATCCCTTGCACAGCGGGCGCTGTAAAAGCGTTATGCTGAAGGCGAACGTGCTTCGGGCTTCCCGAATAAATGTTATTTGTTTGTTCAATTCGGAAAAGAAACCATAAAAACCACGGCAATAAATAAGGTATAAATCACATTAAATAAAAGAAACCATTAAAACCATAGCTGCCATTAAAACTTCGCTTTTAATATGCCATTCCTCACATAAAGTAAGCCTTTGTGACTCTAAGCTGAACGCACAAAATAACCAAGGGGCTTATTATGAGCACAACTGACGATTCTTTCTCTGTTACCCACGACCCGATTGAAATTCAGCGGCCTTCGCTCAAAGAGCGCTGGTGGCATATTATGGATACCTGGAAAGTTGGGATTATTCCTCTGCCGCTGTTCGTTCTGGCGGGCGCGCTGATTGCGATTGATTGCCTGGGCGGAAAACTGCCGAGCGATATCGTGGTCATGGTGGCAACGCTGGCCTTCTTCGGCTTTGCCTGCGGCGAGTTTGGCAAACGCCTGCCGATTGTCGGCAAGCTCGGCGCGGCGGCGATTTGCGCCACCTTTATCCCTTCCGCGCTGGTTTACTATGGCCTGCTGCCGGACGTGGTGGTCGAGTCCACCACCAAGTTCTACAAATCCACCAACATTCTCTATCTCTACATCTGCTGCATTATCGTCGGCAGCATCATGAGCATGAACCGCACGGTGCTGATTCAGGGTTTCCTGCGCATCTTCTTCCCGATGCTGTGCGGTGAAGTTGTCGGCATGCTGGTGGGAATGGGCGTCGGCCTGGCGCTGGGTCTTGAGCCGTTCCAGATCTTCTTCTTTATCATTCTGCCGATTATGGCGGGCGGCGTCGGGGAAGGGGCGATCCCGCTTTCCATCGGCTATGCCACCCTGCTGCACATGGACCAGGGCGTGGCGCTCGGCCGCGTGCTGCCAATGGTAATGCTCGGCGGTCTGACGGCAATCATCATCTCCGGCTGCCTGAACCAGCTCGGTAAACGCTTCCCGCATCTGACCGGTGAAGGCCAGCTGATGCCTAACCGCGCGAATGCCGATGCCACCGTCTCTCAGCCTGCGTTTTCCGGCAAAGCGGACGTGACCACTATCGCCTCTGGCGCGCTGCTGGCGGTGCTGCTCTACATGCTGGGCATGCTCGGCCACAAGCTGATTGGCCTGCCTGCTCCGGTTGGCATGCTGTTTATGGCGGTCCTGGTGAAGCTCTGCAACGGCGCCTCTCCGCGTCTGCTGGAAGGCTCTCAGGTGGTGTACAAATTCTTCCAGACCTCCGTGACCTATCCAATCCTCTTCGCCGTCGGCGTGGCTATCACCCCGTGGCATGAACTGGTGGCGGCGTTCACCGTCAGCAACCTGCTGGTGATTGTCAGCACCGTTTCCGCACTGGTGGCGACCGGCTTCTTCGTCGGCAAAAAGATTGGTATGCACCCGATTGATGTCGCCATCGTCTCCTGCTGCCAGAGCGGCCAGGGCGGTACCGGCGACGTGGCGATCCTGACCGCAGGCAACCGTATGAGCCTGATGCCGTTCGCCCAGATTGCTACCCGTATCGGCGGGGCGATTAACGTCTCTGTCTCACTGCTGATTCTGGGCAACTTCCTCGTTTAAGTTTTCAGGAAAGAACAATGAAACTCGCAAGCTTTTTATACCAGGGAAAACGCAGCTACGGCATCGTCCAGGCCGACGGCGTGATTGATTTAGGCCGCCGTCTCGGCGACCGCTACAGCGACCTCAAGGCGCTGCTGCAGGGCAACGGGCTGGCGCAGGCCACCCGTTACCTGAACGATGCCGTGGACGTGCCGATGAGCGCCATCACCTTCTTACCGGTGATCGAGCAGCCGGAAAAAATCCTCTGCGTGGGCATGAACTATGCCGACAAGCGCAAGGAGTTTGACCAGCATAACCCGGCCCCGACGCTGTTTGTCCGCTTCCCGGATTCACAGACCGGCCACAACGAGCCGGTGCTGAAGCCACGCCACTCCTGCGAATTCGACTATGAAGGCGAGCTGGCGGTGATCATCGGTAAAGGCGGGGAGAACATCAGCCGCGATGACGCCCTGCGCCACGTGGCGGGCTACAGCTGCTACATGGACGGCTCCGCCCGCGACTGGCAGCACACCTGGTTCACCGCCGGTAAAAACTGGCGCAAAACCGGCGCGTTTGGGCCGTGGATGGCGACGGCGGATGAGATCCCGGATCCGCACCAGCTTGCGATCCGCACCTGGCTGAACGGCCGCATGGTGCAGGAAGACAACACCAGCAGCATGATCCACAAGGTGGCGGAGCTGATCGAGTACATCAGCACCTTCACCCGCCTCAGCCCGGGCGATGTGATCATCACCGGATCCCCGGGCGGAGTGGGTAAAAAGCGCAATCCGCCGCTGTTTATGAAAGAAGGGGATCGCATTGAGGTGGAGATCGAGCATATCGGTCATCTCAGCAACGTGATCGTGGAAGCGCCAGCCGTCGGGCTTGCGGCAGCACATTAAGAAAGACGGCATGAACAGTCAACCCATCGATTTTCGCCACACCGTCGTGGCGAAACACCCGGAACGCTTAAGCCAGATCCGCTACCTGCTGGCAGACAGCGGCCTTGGCCTGGACAACGACATCACGCTGTTTGTCGAAGCCTGGTCCGGCTCGCAGCTGGTGGGTTGCGCTGGGCTTGCTGCCAACGTCATCAAATGCGTGGCGGTTAACGAGCAGCTTCGCGGCGAGAACCTCAGCGCGCGGCTGCTGGCAGAGGTGGAAAATGCGGCGCTGGAGTGCGGCCATTTTCATCTCTTCCTCTGCACCCGTCCGTGCAACCGGGAGCGCTTTGCCCGCAGCGGCTTCTGGCCGATTGCCCAGAGCGGAAACAACGCGGTGCTGATGGAGAACACCCCGCAGGGGATCGAACGCTACTGCCGTTCCCTGCGCGCGAAGCGCAAGTGCGGGGAGAACGTTGGCGCGATAGTGATGAACGCCAATCCGTTCACCCTCGGCCACCGCCATCTGGTGGAGCAGGCGGCGCAGCGGTGCGATGCCCTGCATCTGTTCGTGGTGCGTGAAGACGCCTCGTTCTTCCCGTTCAGCGCGCGCCTCGAGATGGTGCGCGCGGGCGTGGCGCATCTGCCGAACGTGGTAGTGCATGAAGGCTCGCAGTACATCATCTCCCGCGCCACCTTCCCGGCCTACTTCCTGAAGGAGACCGGCAAAGTGCAGCAGGCGTGGAGCGAGATCGATGTGCTGATCTTCCGGGACTTTATCGCCCCGGCGCTCGGCATCACGCACCGCTTCATCGGCTCGGAGCCGTTCTGCGATATCACCCGCCAGTACAACCAGACGCTGCACGACCTGCTGGCCTCGCATATCGAGGTGGTAGAAATGCCGCGCATCAAGGCCACCGGCAACGCTATTTCAGCGTCCGAAGTGCGCCGCTTACTGAAGACACAGCAGTTTTCCCGGATCCGGGAGATTGTCCCGGACTCCACCTTCGCGCATCTCGAAACGCATTACCGTGCGAGTGCGGAAGTCGCTTAACTACCAGGAATTTATCATGAAAATTGTAAGGGAGGCGCTGGCCGGAACGCAGGAGTCCAGCGACCTGATGGTGAAAATCGCTCCCGCTCACGACGAGCTGGAGATAGTCATCCACAGTGAAGTGATTAAGCAGTTTGGCGAGCAAATTCGCCAGGTGGTCAACGACACATTGCGCGCCATGAACGTGCACCAGGGATTAATTATTATTGAAGACAAAGGGGCGCTGGACTGTGTGATCCGCGCCCGCCTGCAAAGCGCGCTGATGCGTGCCGCCGATGAACAGGCCATCAACTGGGGGGCGCTGAAATGAGCAAACTCCGCCGCAGCATGCTGTTCCTGCCGGGCGCCAATGCCGCCATGCTCTCAACCGCCTTTATCTACCGTCCCGACTCCATCATGTTTGATCTTGAGGACGCCGTCGCCCTGCGCGAGAAGGATACCGCGCGCATGCTGGTGTTCCACGCCCTGCAGCACCCGATGTATCAGGATATCGAAACCGTAGTGCGTATTAACCCGCTCAGCACGCCATTTGGCCTGCTGGATCTGGAAGCCGCCGTGCGGGCCGGCGTGGACGTGATCCGCCTGCCGAAAACCGACACGCCGGACGATATCTACGAGCTGGAAAGCCATCTCGAGCGTATCGAACAGGAGTGCGGCCGCGAGGTTGGCTCCACCCGCGTGATGGCGGCGATTGAATCGGCCATTGGCGTCATCAACGCCGTGGCGATTGCCCGCAGCTCTGTGCGCCTCATCGGGATTGCGCTGGCCGCCTTTGACTACGTGATGGACATGCAGACCGAGCGCGGCGACGGCACCGAGCTGTTCTACGCCCGCTGTGCCGTGCTGCACGCCGCCCGCGCAGCGGGCATCGACGCCTTCGACGTGGTGTGGTCAGACGTTAACGACGAGGCCGGGTTCCTGCGCGAGGTCGATCTGATCCGCAAGATGGGCTTTAACGGAAAATCGCTGATTAACCCGCGCCAGATTGACCTGCTGCACAACGCCTACGCCCCGACTCAGGAAGAGGTGGATCACGCCAGAAGGGTGATTGAGGCGGCAGAAGAGGGCGAGCGTAACGGCCTGGGCGTGGTGTCGCTCAACGGCAAAATGGTGGATGCACCGATTATTAACCACGCGCAGGTGGTGCTGGAGCGCGCGGCGGCCTCCGGCGTGCGTCGGTAAGGATAAAATAATGAATCAGACAGAACTTCTTCACGTGAATTTTCCCCATCTGCGGGACTTAAAACCCTTTGATACCGCCCACAGCGCCACGCCGTGGCTGGCGGACAGCGACGCGAAGCACAGCCGCAAGCTCTGCGCCTCTGTTGAAGAGGCGGTTAAGCGTTGCGGCCTCCAGGACGGGATGACCATCTCCTTCCACCACGCGTTTCGCGAAGGCGACCGGGTGATCAACACCGTCGTGGCGCTGCTTTCGCGAATGGGCTTCAAAAACCTGACGCTGGCCTCCAGCTCGCTGATGACCTGCAACGACGCGCTGATCGAGCATATCGAAAGCGGCGTCATCACCCGGATTTATACCTCGGGCATGCGCGGCAGGCTGGCGGACGCCATCTCCCACGGGCTGATGGACGAGCCGGTGCAAATCCACTCCCACGGCGGGCGCGTGAAGCTGCTTCAGGACGGCGAGCTGAATATTGACGTGGCGTTTCTCGGCGTGCCGTGCAGCGATGAGTTTGGCAACGCCAACGGCACGCACGGTAAATCGTGCTGCGGGTCCCTCGGCTACGCCATGGTGGACGCGCACTTTGCCCGTAAGGTGGTGCTGCTGACTGAAGAACTGGTGCCGTTTCCGAATATGCCCGCCAGCCTGGTGCAGGACCAGGTGGACTACATCGTGCAGGTTGAAAGCGTGGGCGACCCGGCGAAAATCAGCGTCGGCGCGGCGCGCGTCACCAGCAACCCGCGCGAGCTCATGATCGCCCGCTATGCGGCGGACGTGATTGAACACTCCGGCTACTTCAAACCGGGCTTCTCGATGCAGACGGGCTCCGGCGCGGCGGCGACCGCCTGCACGCGCTTTATGGAAGAGAAGATGGAGCGCAGCGGCGTGAAGGCGCGCTTTGCGCTCGGCGGCATCACCGGCAGCCTGGTGGATTTACACGAGAAGGGGCTCATCGAAAAGCTGCTCGATACCCAGTGCTTTGACGGCCAGGCGGCGGCCTCGCTGGCGCGCAACCCGAACCACGTGGAGATCTCCACCAACGTTTACGCCAACCCCGGCAGCAAGGCGGCAAGCTGCGACCAGCTCGACGTGGTGATCCTCAGCGCTCTCGAGATCGACGTCGATTTTAACGTCAACGTTATCACCGGCTCCGACGGGGTGATGCGCGGCGCGTCCGGCGGACACTGCGACGTGGCCGCCGCGGCAAACCTGACCATCGTCGTCGCGCCGCTGCTGCGTAGCCGTATTCCGACGGTAGTGAAGCGCGTCACCACGCGCCTCACGCCGGGCGAAAGCATCGACGTGCTGGTCACCGACCACGGCATTGCGGTCAACCCGGCGCGCCCGGAGATCCGCGAGCGCCTGCTGGAAGCTGGGCTCAAAGTTGTAGATATCAGCGCGCTTTACGAGCGGGCGATTTCCCTGACGGGCGTACCGAAACCAATTGAATTTACCGACAAAATCGTCGGGGTGATCCGCTACCGCGACGGCAGCGTGATCGACACCGTGCGACAGGTAAAGGAGTAGTTATGACAATAGCGACACCCGTGCGTGCGGGTGTCAGCCTGGACGAACTGCTGGCGGCGAAAGAGCGCCGCGCAGCGCGCCAGGCTGACATGCTTGAGCACTATCAACAACCGGTGATTTCCCTCACGCTGGTCACGCCAGGGGAAATCAAAGACAGCCTGCGCTATCGCAATACCATGGGCGTGGCGCTGCAAATGTGCGACCAGCTGCTGTGGGAAAACCGCTGGCAGGTGCTGGACCGTCAGGTGCTGTGGCTCCCGACCGGGCCAGAAGCCCTGTGGTGCGTGGCCCATCCGGCGGTGGAAATCAAAGCGCACTGCGCGGAGCTGGAGCAGACGCACCCGCTCGGCAGGCTGTGGGATCTGGACGTGATCTGCCCTCAGCACGGCCACGTCGGGCGTCAGTCGCTGGGGGCGAATCTCAGACGCTGCCTGATCTGCGACGAACCCGCTCATGCCTGTTCCCGTTCGCGCAATCACCCCGTTGAGCAGGTGGTTTCCCGCGTGGAGAAGACGATCGATGACTGGTTTGCTCGCGACTAAACCGCGCCCGGTTGACGTGCCCGCGCTTGCGGAGGCGGCGCTATGGCAGGAGCTGGAGCTGACGCCCAAGCCGGGGCTGGTGGACAAGCTCAATAACGGTTCCCATCGCGATATGGACCACGCGCTGTTCGTCCGCAGCATTGCGGCGATAACGCCGTGGTTTTCGCGCTTTGCCGAACTCGGTAACGCACATGCGGATAAATCCGCGGATGCACAGCTTCGGATTATCCGCCCGATGGGGATGGCCTGCGAGCAGGCGATGTACGCCGCGACGAACGGAGTGAACACCCACAAGGGCGGGATTTTTGCCCTGGGTTTACTGTGCTTCGCTGCCGGACGTGTGAAAAATATCTCCGCAGATAGCCTCTGTTGTGAGGTGAGTAACATCTGCAGCGGGCTGGTGTCGCGGGAACTGGCCGCGCGCAGCGGACAGGCGACGGCGGGCGAGCGGCAGTTTCAGCTGTACGGCTTAACCGGCGCGCGCGGAGAGGCGGAAAGCGGCTTTGCGACGGCGCGTAAGGCGCTGGCGCAGTGGAGCGGACTGTCGCTTCACGGTCTGCTGTTGCGCCTGATGGCGGTTAATCAGGACAGTAATCTCGTCTCACGCGGCGGCATTGAAGGGCTACGCTACGTTCAGGGATACGCGCGGGAATTACTGGCGAGTGGCTGGGATCGCGAGGCGCTGCTTAAGATGGATAAGGCATTGATTGAACGCAATCTGAGCCCGGGCGGCAGCGCGGATTTACTGTCAGTGGGGTGGGTGCTCTCTGCAATAAAATAGCCGGGTGGCGGCTTCGCCTTACCCGGCCTACGGTCTGGTTTTGTAGGCCCGGTAAGCGCAGCGCCACCGGGCACAACAATCAATGCGCTATCGGCTGCGCACCGTGCGGCTCGCGCACGTGCTTGTACTTGAACAGCGCGATGAACGCGAAGAACAGCACCAGAGAGTATGCCGCGAAGATCAGCCACACAGGCTGCCAGTTGGTAATGCCGTTGGTGGTGTACATCTCAACCACTTTACCGCTTACCACTCCGCCCAAAATACAGCCGAAGCCGTTGGTCATCATCAGGAACATACCCTGCGCGCTGGCGCGGATTTCAGGCTTCACCTCTTTTTCCACAAACACCGAACCAGAGATGTTGAAGAAGTCGAAGGCGCAGCCGTAAACGATCATCGACAGCACAAGCAGCACGGTACCAAACGCGCTCGGGTCACCGTAGGCGAACAGGCCGAAGCGCAGCATCCATGCCGCGATACTGATCAGCATGACGTTTTTGATGCCGTAGCGGCTCAGGAAGAACGGGATGGTCAGGATGAACAGCGTCTCAGAGATCTGAGAGATGGACATCATCACCGACGCATGTTCAACGATAAAGCTGCCGGAGAACAGCGGGTTGTTATCGAAGCTGTGCAGGAAGGTGTTGCCGAACATGTTGGTGATCTGCAGCTCTGCGCCCAGCAGCATGGAGAAGATAAAGAAGATCGCCATGCGTTTGTTTTTAAACAGCGCGAACGCGTCCAGGCCGAGCATGGTGCTCCAGCTCTGGTTTTTCTGCTGGTTAGAAACCGGAATGGTTGGCAGCGTCAGGGTGAAGATCGCCAGCACCACGGAAAGCGCCGCACCGATATAGAGCTGCATATGGCTCAGTTCGAAGCCTGCGAAGCTCACGCCCCACATCGCCATGATAAAGCCGATGGTACCCCAGATACGGATTGGCGGGAAATCGGTCACGATATCCAAATCCGCGGATTTCAGGCGGTAGTAGGAGATGGTGTTGATCAGGCCAAGCGTTGGCATATAGGCCAGCGAGTTAAGCAGGATCACCATGAACATCGCCCCCGGCGTGGTCACCTGGGCTGCCATAAACAGCGTCCCCGCGCCCACCAGATGGCAAAGCATGTACAGCCATTTCGCACTCAACCATTTATCCGCCACGATGCCCAGTAGCGTTGGCATGAAGACAGCCGCAATACCGAGCGAGCTGTATACGGCACCGATTGACGCACCATCGAACTTGAGCGTCACAAACATATAGGAGCCGAGTGTGGTCAGCCAGCTACCCCACAGGCAGAACTGCAGAAACGACAATATTTTAAGCTGCAGCTTAAGGTTCATGTTACTTTCCTCACAAGTGAGCGGGAGATATGTTGTTTTGGGAACATTCAGGGTTGTTATTTGATGCAATTCTATCAGTTGGCAACAATATGTTTTGTTACCTCCCGCAAAAAAATGCAATCCACATTAATTTGCAGTTTGGATTGTGATGCAAATAACATTTTCGTATGGGTAGGGTTGGATAGGTGCGGCCTGATGCCCTCACCCTGACCCTCTCCCACAGGGAGAGGGGAAACAGAACACCTTCTCCCACAGGGGAGAAGGTGTGCCGATCACCGGCGACGATAGTTCTTCTGCGCCGTATTCACCTTATACAGATAGCGACGGGATTCCGCAGACGGGTGACGAGTGGTGAGGGTAGAGTAGACATCCCCCGGCGCCATGCTGTTGATGATGTTCGCGGCCTGCACTTTGTCATTCGAGAAGACGCGCAGCACGCTGCCCGCGCCGCCGTTATAGGCGGTGATCACCGCATAGCGGCGCGACGTTGGGTTATCAATTCCGCCCAGGTACACATTGTTCAGCATCGCCAGGTAGGCGGTGCCGGTATCAATGTTGCTCTGCGGATCGAACAGATAGCTGCGGCTCGGCGTGCCGGATTTCCCCTGCGCGCGGAAGACGTCTTTACCGGCGCTGTGCTGCACTACCTGCATCAGCCCCAGGGCGTCGGAACGGCTCACCGCGTATGGGTTAAACGAGGATTCGGTCTGCATAATCGCCAGAATCAGCGACTCATCCACGCCGTACTTGCGCGAGGCCTGACGCACCATCCCAATGTACTTATGCGCACGCTTGTCGAGGTGGTTCGGGACGAGGTTGATGGTGACGCTGTAGATAATCTTCAGGCCGTTAGAGCGGCTTTTCAGGCGCGTCTGCAGCAGGTAGTCGGCAAATTTCGTGGCGCGACCTTCCCAGCGGATCGGCTGACCGGTCTGATCGACGACCTGACCGTACAGGAACGGCTCTTTCGAGATAGTGATATCGTCGGCATCGGAGTAGAGATCGATAGAGCCAGGATCGTCACCCATCAGCAGGGTTTTGACGATCGCCTGACGCAGTCGTGCCGCAGGGTCGGTGCCTGCAATGGTCTCAATCGTGATCGTACCCTCATCAAAGTTGATGTGGCTACGGGTCTGATAGGCGTCGGTGTACTTAACGTAGTCCTTAGGTCCGGCAATAAGAACTTCGTTAAATCCCCATATGTTCTCGATGTTGTGGGCAAACTGCCCCATCAAAATGTCAAAACCGTTGGTGTCCTTGATCCAGGCTTCGTTGTAATCTTCGCCTTTTTTTGACGAACACGAGACAAGCAACGGCGCAACAAGGGCTAGCGCTAAAAGTTTTTTCATCATTCCGGGAGTGCGTGTTGTGTTTGCTTTAACGGCGGGGTTTCCCCCGCACGCCGTTATTTTTCCGGTGGCGTATAGCCTTCGATGTGCACGTCTTTACCTTCGAACAGGAAGCTCACCATCTCCTGCTCCAGCAGCTTGCGGTGTTCCGGGTTCATCATGCTGAGTTTTTTCTCGTTAATCAGCATGGTCTGCTTTTTCTGCCACTGTCCCCAGGCTTCTTTGGAGATTTCATTGTAGATGCGTTTACCCAGGTCGCCCGGATAAAGCTGGAAATCCTGGCCTTCAGCGTCACGCTGCAGGAAAGTACAAAAAATCGTTCTGGCCATACTCATTCCTCTTTTTCTTGTCGATGCTAAACCATTGCACCGGCACGTAATTGCTGTAACAGGCGCTCCACGGGAGCCGCCAGTCCGACTGATGGCGGTTGCGCTAAGTTATACCAGAGAGCGGTGCCTTCATCCATGCACGAGGCAAATGACGACACGGGAAGCCACATGGGTACAATATCCAGGTGGAAATGGCTGAACGTATGGCGAAACGCGGTCAGCTGCGTCAGGTTATCGGCAGCAATCCCGCGCTGTTTAAGCCATTCACGCAGCAAATCTTCATCTTCAAACTGTGGGAAGCAGTATAGACCACCCCACAGACCGCTCGGTGGACGCTGGGCGAGGAAGACCTCGTCGCCGTGCTGCATCAGCAGCATATAGCCGGTGCGCTCCGGCAGCGTCTGTTTGGGTTTCTTACCCGGATATTGCGCCCACGAATGGTTGGCATACGCCACGCAGAGATTATTCACCGGGCAGAGTTCGCATTTTGGTTTTGAGCGCGTGCAGACCAGCGCGCCGAGATCCATCATCGCCTGGTTGAAACGCTCGACGCCGTTGGCCGGGGTGACCGCTTCACTTATTTCCCAAAGGCGTTTTTCGACGTCCTTCTTCCCCGGCCAGCCGTCGACGGCATAGCAGCGTGCCAGCACGCGCTTCACGTTGCCGTCGAGGATCGGGAAATGCTTGCCTAAAGACAGGGAGAGAATGGCGCCTGCGGTTGAACGTCCGACGCCGGGGAGATCGGCCACCTCGTCGAAGGTTTCCGGGAATGTCCCGTTATGGCGCGTCGCAACCTGCTGTGCGGCCTTGTGAAGGTTACGCGCCCGGGCGTAATAGCCAAGACCGGTCCACAGATGAAGAACCTCGTCCAGCGGCGCGTTGGCCAGATCGGTCACCGTCGGGAAGCGCGCCATAAAACGCTCGAAGTAAGGGATCACCGTGGCGACCTGCGTTTGTTGCAACATCACCTCGGAGAGCCATACTTTGTAAGGCGTTTTTTCAATTTGCCAGGGCAGGGTTTTACGCCCGTATTTGTCGTACCAGTCCAGCACCTGGGCTGAAAATTGAGAGGCTTGCATGGTCATCGATTCGCATAATCAGGGACGCAGATTGCAGCACAGCGTCAATCTGCTGTAAACCGGATCTTTCCCATGCTTGCATAGAAGCCTTAACTTTGGATAATGCCCGTTTCCCGAACATTCTCACAAGCAGACAACTCTTTTATGAAAAACGACGTCATTTCACCGGAATTTGATGAAAACGGTCGCCCGCTGCGCCGTATTCGCAGCTTTGTCCGCCGTCAGGGCCGCCTGACAAAAGGGCAGCAACATGCGCTGGACAACTACTGGCCGGTGATGGGCGTTGAGTTCAGCGAGCAGCCTCTGGACTTTACCGAACTGTTCGGCCGCGAAGCACCCGTCACGCTGGAGATCGGGTTTGGTATGGGCACCTCGCTGGTGACCATGGCGAAAGCGCGACCGGAGCAGAACTTCCTCGGTATCGAAGTCCACTCCCCGGGCGTGGGTGCATGCCTGGCAACGGCCCATGAAGAGGGCGTTGAGAACCTGCGCGTGATGTGTCACGACGCGGTGGAGGTGCTGCATAAAATGATTCCTGACAATTCTTTAACCATGGTTCAGCTCTTTTTCCCTGACCCGTGGCACAAAGCACGTCATAATAAACGCCGTATCGTTCAGGCGCCGTTTGCCGAGCTGGTGAAAAGTAAGCTGAAGCTGGGCGGTGTCTTCCATATGGCGACCGACTGGGAACCGTATGCGGAACATATGCTGGAAGTGATGTCGTCGCTGGACGGGTATAAAAACCAGTCTGAGAGTAACGATTATGTACCGCGTCCGGAATCGCGTCCGGTAACGAAATTTGAACAGCGTGGCCATCGTCTTGGTCACGGTGTATGGGACTTAATGTTCGAGAGGGTGAAATAATGGCAAAGAATCGTAGCCGTCGTCTGCGTAAAAAGATGCACATCGAAGAATTCCAGGAAGTGGGCTTCTCCGTTGCTTGGCGTTTCCCGGAAGGCACCAGTGTAGAACAGATCGATCAGGACGTGGATGCGTTCATCAATGACGTGATTGAGCCAAACAAGCTGGCCTTCGACGGTAGCGGCTACCTGGCCTGGGAAGGTCTGATCTGCACCCAGGAAGTGGGTAAATGCACCGAAGAACATCAGGCCCTGGTACGTAAATGGCTTGAAGACCATAAGCTCGAAGATGTCCGCGTCAGCGAACTTTTCGACGTTTGGTGGGACTAATAAAGCAGTAAGGGGCCAGCATTAGCTGGCCCATTTTGTCTGAGGGAGTGTTTAAGATGCGCAAAACGTTGCTGGCTGTTGCTTTGATGGCAACCGGATTCACCGCCCATGCGGATTATCAATGTAGCGTCACCCCGCGTGATGACGTGGTGTTAAGCCCGCAAACCGTGCAGGTCAAAGGCGAGAACGGCAATCTGGTGATTACGCCGGATGGTAACGTGACGTTTAACGGCAAGCCGCAAAACCTGACTGCCGCGCAGCGCGAGCAGGCGAAGGATTACCAGGCTGAGCTGCGTACCGCACTGCCGTGGATTAACGACGGCGCGCTGACCCGCGTTGAGAAAAGCCGCGTCGCGCTGGATAAGATCATTACTAAAGAAGTGGGTGAGAGCAGCAACATGCGCACCCGCCTGACGAAGCTGGACAAGCAGCTTAAAGAGCAGATGAACCGCATTATCGAGACGCGCTCCGACGGCCTGACGTTCCATTACAAGGCGATCGATCAGGTCCGTGCTGACGGGCAGCAGCTGGTGAACCAGGCGATGGGCGGCATCCTGCAGGACAGCATCAACGAGATGGGCGCCAAAGCCGTGCTGAAGGGCGGCGGTAATCCGCTGCAGGGCGTGCTGGGCAGCCTGGGCGGCTTGCAGACCTCCATTCAGAACGAGTGGAAGAACCAGGAAGATGATTTCCAGCAGTTCGGCAAAGACGTGTGTAAACGCGTGGTGTCGCTGGAAGATAGCCGGAAGGCGCTGGTGGGGACGCTTAAGTAATTTCCCCTCACCCTAACCCTCTCCCCAAAGGGGCGAGGGGATGGTTTGCTCCCTCTCCCTTTCAGGGAGAGGGCCGGGGTGAGGGTTGCAGCATTTGCAGTATTTCAAGGATCTTTTCTAACACCGCCTCTTCGTTATTCCAGAGTTCGTTGTTCCAGAATCGAATGACATGCCAGCCTTTCTCGTTAAGCCAGCACGTTCTTTGAAGATCGTATTCCTGCTTTTCATCATGTTGCCCACCATCCAGCTCAACAGCCAGATGAGCCGCGCAGCAGGCGAAATCCAGAATGTAGTGATCTACAGGATGTTGTCGACGAAATTTATAATTTTCGAAACGGCGGCTGCGCAGTAGATACCAAAGCCGCCTTTCTTCTTTTGTCAGCTCACGTCTGAGCTGTTTTGCATAAGAACGAGTAATTTCCATCCCCACACTCTGCCAGCCTTTCCCTCAGCTGGCAGAACGGGATGCAAAATCCTGAACAAGCCTTCAGGATTCTTCGGCGAGGAACAGCTCAAGAAGAGAGTTTAAGAACAGCTTGCCGTGCTCGGTGATCTGCCAGTATTCCTCACTCTCGGTGAGATACCCCTGCGCCAGCGCCTCGTCGATCTGCGGGCGAATCACCGACTCCGGCAGCCCGGTGTAACGCGTAAATTCCGCGCGCGGCGCGGCTTCCAGCAGACGGAAGCGGTTCATGAAGAACTCAAACGGTTTATCCGCCGCCTCAACGTCGTGCTGGCGTTCCAGGTAGCGGCCTTCCATGTATCCGCGCGGATGGCGGGTTTTGGCGGTGCGCAGAATGCGCCCGTCCGGGAAGGTCACCTTGCCGTGCGCGCCGCAGCCAATCCCCAGATAGTCGCCAAAGCGCCAGTAGTTCAGGTTGTGCTGGCACTGGTAGCCCGGCTTCGCGTACGCGGACGTTTCATACTGCTGATAGCCCGCAGCGGTTAGCAGCCTGTGACCCTGCTCGAAGATATCCCACAGCGCGTCGTCGTCCGGCAGCACCGGCGGGCGGGAACCGAACAGCGTGTTTGGCTCGATGGTGAGCTGATACCACGACAGGTGCGGCGGGTTCAGTTCGATCGCCTGGCGCAGGTCGTTCAGCGCCTCTTCCAGCGACTGATCCGGCAGGCCGTGCATCAAATCCAGGTTAAAGCTGCGAAGGTTAAGCCCCGTTGCCAGGTGTGCCGCGCGCTTTGCCTCTTCCGGGCCGTGAATGCGCCCCAGACGTTTCAGCTTCGGCTCGCTAAAGCTCTGCACGCCGATGGAGATGCGGTTCACGCCCGCGCGCTGATAGTCGACAAAACGGTCGGCCTCAACGGTGCCGGGGTTGGCTTCCATCGTAATTTCAGCATCTGCCGCCAGGTTCAGGCGCGCACGCACGCCGTCCAGCAGCGTCTGCATTGCCGGGCCGGACAGCAGGCTCGGCGTACCGCCACCAATAAAAATGGTCTTAACTTCACGTCCCTGTGCGTAAGCGACATCGGCGTCCAGGTCGGCCAGCAGATGCGCAACGTAGTCATCGTGCGGCACTTCGCCCTTCAGCGCGTGCGAGTTGAAATCGCAGTACGGGCATTTCTGCACGCACCACGGGATGTGAATATACAGACTCAGAGGCGGCAAATTAGCCATTACGCAGTGCTTCCAGTAACAGTTTCAGCGCGCGTCCACGGTGGGAAATCGCGCTTTTCTCTTCGCGGGTCAGTTCCGCAGCGGTTTTGCCCTCGGTCGGGACAAAGAAAATCGGGTCGTAGCCAAAGCCGCCGTTGCCAGCTGCTTCATGGGTAATCACGCCCGGCCAGCTGCCGTGGCAGACAATCGGCGTCGGGTCTTCCGCGTGGCGCATATAGACCAGCACGCAGTGGAACTGCGCGGTGCGCTGTTCGTCCGGTACGTCTTTCAGGGCGACAAGCAGCTTTTCCAGATTCTGCTGGTCGGTGGCGTCAACGCCGGAATAGCGCGCAGAGTAAATCCCCGGCGCACCGCCGAGAAAATCCACGGCCAGGCCGGAGTCGTCGGCAATCGCGGGCAGGCCGGTAATCTGCGCGGCGTGGCGCGCTTTCAGGATCGCGTTTTCGATAAACGTCAGCCCCGTCTCTTCGGCGGACTCCACGCCAAGATCGGTCTGGGCGACCACGTCCAGCCCAAAATCATTTAATAGCGAGGCCAGCTCGCGCACTTTACCGGCGTTGCCGGTCGCGAGAACAACTTTCTGCATGGTTTAGTCCTGTTCTTTCAGAGCCGCGACTTCCGTCGGGATAGATTGCGGATTAAGGATTTTTACCTGTTTATGTCGCCCAAGTTCACCTTTTTCAATGATGACCTGGCTTTTGGCGACGCGAAACTGTTTTGCCAGATATTTGGTCAGATGCGCGTTCGCCTGGCCGTCAACCGGCGGGGCGGTGATGGCGACCTTTAACTCGTCGCCATGCAGCCCAACAATACCGTCACGGCTGGCTTTTGGCTGAATATACAGCCGCAAAACCAGCCCGTCAGCGCAGGTGCTTACGGCACTCATAGCGCCATCCACAGCCCCGGCAGCAGCATATCGCCCGTGGACTGTAACAGCTCAGCGATCCCCATATTAACCACGTACAGCAGCAGAACCAGGATCATCGGCGAGAAATCAATACCGCCCATCGAAGGCAGCAGGTTGCGAATCGGGCGCAGCAGCGGCTCGGCCAGTTGGATCAGCGCATATTCTACCGGGCTACGGCCCTGGCTTACCCAGCTCATGATGGCCATGACCAGCAGCACCCAGAAAATCAGCAGGCCGATGGTTTTGATTAAAATCAGGACCGCAGCAATCCAGATAATCGGCTGGAAGGTGATGACCATAAACAGCACGATCGCTTTGATAACGCTCAGAATAAACGCCACCAGCAGAGACGAACTGTCGATGGGACCCATTGCCGGGATAATGCGGCGCAGCGGTCCGACAACAGGTTGCGTGATTTTCACGACAAACTGCGAGAACGGATTGTAAAAATCACAGCGGGCCCACTGCATCCAGACGCGCAGCAAAAGCGCCATCGTATACAGCTCAAGCACTGTTGAGAGCAGGAAAGTCAACGTCTTCATGGCGTTCCTCAGGTTTCCTTATTATTTTGAGTAGTCGCGCGCACCGAAAATTGCCGTGCCGATGCGCACCATAGTGCTGCCTGCCGCGATGGCGGCTTCCATATCATCCGACATGCCCAGTGAAAGCGTGTCTACCGTGTTATAGCGCGCTTTAAGCGCCTCAAATGCTACAGCCATTTGCTGTGCCACGGCAAACTGCCTTTCATAACTTGACTCAGGCGCAGGAATGGCCATCAGCCCGCGCAGGGTCAAGCGCGGCAGTTCGGCCACCTCGGTGGCCAGCGCCTCCAGCTCGCTCAGCGCAATGCCGGACTTGCTGTTTTCGTCGCTGATGTTGACCTGAATAAGCACGTTGAGTGCCGGCATTTCTGCCGGACGCTGGTCATTCAGACGGGTAGCAATACGCAGGCGGTCGATGGTGTGGCACCAGTCGAAGTGCTCTGCCACCAGACGGCTTTTGTTCGACTGCAGGGGGCCAATAAAGTGCCACTGCAGATCCGTATTTCCCTGTTCCTGGAAGTAGCGAATTTTATCCACGCCTTCCTGCACGTAGTTTTCACCAAACGCCCGCTGGCCTGCATCAATAGCTTCTGCGATGGCGCTCGCAGGCTTGGTTTTGCTGACTGCAAGCAGCGTAATTTCTTCTGAAGCACGGCCGCAACGCGCTGCGGCGGCTGAGATTTTGTCCCGGACCTGTGCCAGGTTATGCGCAATGTCGTTCATTTTCCGAGGAGTAGTCTATGGATGTGGAAGAAATTGTGGCCCTTAGTGTAAAGCATAACGTCTCCGATCTACACCTGTGCAGTGATTCGCCACCGCGCTGGCGCAGATTAGGCCGGCTTGAACCCGCTCCCTTTCAGCCTCCCGACGTTGGGGCGTTATTAAAAGCGTGGCTTAACGATGAGCAGCAGGGAACATGGTGGGCAAAGGGGCAGGTGGATTTTGCCGCAACGGTAACGGGAGGCCAGCGCCTGCGCGGCAGTGCCTTTAAGCAGATGAGAGGTGTTTCTGTGACGCTGCGGCTGTTGCCGCGTAGCTGTCCGCAACTCTCTTCGCTGGGCGCGCCGCGGGCAATCCCGGAACTGTTATCCAATGACGCCGGGCTGATTCTGGTCACGGGGGCGACCGGCAGCGGCAAATCCACTACGCTGGCGGCGATGGTCGATTTTCTAAACCACCATGCTGATGGCCATATCCTCACGCTTGAAGATCCGGTGGAGTTTATCTACCAGAGCGAACGTTGCCTGATCCAGCAGCGGGAGATAGGTCAGCACAGCCCGTCATTTGCCGAAGCGCTGCGCAGCGCCTTACGCCAGGATCCGGACGTTATTTTGCTGGGGGAGCTGCGCGACAGCGAAACGATCCGCCTGGCGCTGACGGCGGCGGAAACCGGCCATCTGGTGCTGGCGACGCTGCATACGCGCGGGGCATCGCAGGCGATTGAGCGGCTGGTCGATACGTTTCCGGCGCAGGAGAAAGATCCGGTGCGTAGCCAGCTGGCCGGCAGCCTGCGGGCGGTGCTGGCGCAGAGGCTGCTTCCCGATCTACAGGGCGGGCGCGTCGCGTTGTATGAACTGCTGGTGAACACAGCGGCGGCGGCGAATCTGATTCGTGAAGGGAAAACGTGGCAACTGCCCGGCATCATTCAAACCGGTCAGCAGGCAGGAATGCAGAACTTTGACCAGAGCCTGGCGGAGAGACGGGCGCAGGGGCGGCTGTAGGCCCCTGGGTTTAAAAGCCCTGTTCGAAATAGCTTTCGAGGATGATTACTGCTGAAGCGGAGTCCACGCTGCCTTTGTTGAGCGCCCGGAAGCCGCCGAGCTCAAACAGGCCCGCACGCGCTTCGACGGTGCTGAGACGCTCGTCGTGAAGCTTCACGGAGACGCCAAAGCGGCCATGGATTTTATTGGCGAACTTACGCGCCCGGGCGGTAAGCGGCTGTTCTGTGCCGTCCATGTTCAGCGGGAGCCCAACAATCACGTCATCCGGCTGCCACTCTTTGAGCAGACGCTCGATAAGATTCCAGTCTGGCGTGCCGTCGTTGGCCTTCAGGGCCGTAAGCGGACGCGCGGTACCGGTGATGCGCTGACCCACGGCGACGCCAATGCTTTTAGTACCAAAATCGAAGGCCAGAAGCGTTCCGCTCATCAGGCGTGCCCCGCTACGCCGGGCATGGTCAGGATATCAATGCCAATCAGCTTCGCCGCGTCACGCCAGCGATCGGCGATCGGAGTTTTAAACAGGATATTCATGTCCGCAGGCGCCGTAAGCCAGGCGTTATCGAGGATCTCTTGCTCAAGCTGGCCTTTCTCCCACGACGAATAGCCCAACGCCACCAGCACTTCAGAAGGCTGCTCAGCGGTGCCCAGCGTTTCAAGCACGTCGCGCGAGGTCGTGATGACGGTGTTATCCGAAATTCGAATACTGGAAGAGAATACCGGCGGCGTATGCAGGATAAAGCCGCGATCTTCTGCAAGAGGTCCACCCAGCATCACCGGTTTATCAAGCCGGATTTCCGGCAGTCGCGCTTCAGCCGGTATTTTCAGCTTGTCCAGAATTCCTTCAACCTGAAGATTTTCCAGTGGTTTATTGATGATAATACCCATCGCGCCGTCTTCATTGTATTCACAAATATAAACCACGGCGCGGCGAAAAATCGGGTCCTGGAGAGCAGGCATGGCAATAAGAAAGTGATGCTGTAAATTCATTGTCAGAGGTACTGTTTCCTGGTTTAAAAAGCGACAGCGCCCAGTATGGGGACAAACACAGGCGCTGTCACTAATAGTATTGTTAGGTTATTTCTGTAAACGTTTTTCGATAGCGTCCATCAGCATTCCGGTGATCGAAATCGGGAATTCCGCTTCAATTTCACGAATGCAGGTCGGGCTGGTGACGTTCACTTCGGTCAGACGATCGCCGATGATATCCAGGCCAACGAAGATCAGGCCTTTGGCTTTCAGCGTCGGGCCAACGCGGCGGGCAATTTCCCAGTCGCTTTCGGTCAGCGGGCGCGGCTCACCGCGGCCACCGGCTGCCAGGTTCCCACGAGTTTCGCCACCCTGCGGGATACGCGCCAGGCAGTAAGGAACCGGTTCGCCATCCACAACCAGAACGCGCTTATCGCCGTCTTTGATCGCCGGAATATAGTTTTGCGCCATGCAGTAGCGCGTACCCAGTTCGGTCAGCGTTTCGGCAATCACGCCAATGTTCGGGTCGCTCTCTTTCACGCGGAAAATCGACGCGCCGCCCATGCCGTCCAGCGGCTTCATGATGATATCGCCGTGCTTCTGCCAGAATTCTTTGAGCTGCGCTTTGCTGCGGGTCACCAGGGTTTCCGGCGTCAGGTCAGAGAACCAGGCGGTGTAGAGCTTCTCGTTGCAGTCGCGCAGGCTCTGCGGCTTGTTGACGATCAGCGTGCCTTTCTCTTCTGCACGCTCAAGGATGTAGGTGCTGTAGATATATTCGGTGTCGAACGGCGGATCTTTACGCATCAGGATGACGTTGAGATCGGCCAGGGCAATATCCTGCTCGGTGCCGAACTCGTACCATTTGTCGTAGTTCTGCTCGACGTTAACGATGCGGGTGCGCGCGCGGGCTTCACCGTTGATCAGGTAAAGATCGTTCATCTCCATATAGTGGAGTTCATAGCCGCGACGCTGCGCTTCCAGCAGCATGGCGAAGCTGGAATCTTTCTTGATGTTAATGTTTGCGATGGGGTCCATCACGATGCCGAGCTTGATCATGTTCTTCTCCGTTAATGCTTCAACCCAGATCGCCAAACCGTACCTGTAGCGCGGTAATGGCCGTGAGTGCCGTTGTCTCAGTGCGCAGAACGCGAGGTCCCAACAGAATATCAGTAAACTGGTAACGTGCCGTCATCGCAATTTCATCCGCCGACAGGCCGCCTTCGGGGCCAATCAGCAGGCGTACGCGCTCAACGGGCAGAGGCAGCGTATTGATGCTGGCGCTGGCGCGCGGATGAAGATTGAGCTTCAGCCCGCTCTCCTCTTCTGCACACCAGTCCTCCAGATCCATCGCCGGGCGGATCTCCGGAATACGGTTGCGGCCACTCTGTTCGCAAGCCGCAATGGCAATTTTCTGCCACTGCTGGATCTTTTTGTTCAGACGTTCCGCATCCAGTTTAACGCCACAGCGTTCAGAAAAAAGTGGCGTAATGAGGCTTACACCCAGTTCAATGGATTTCTGTATGGTGAACTCCATTTTCTCGCCGCGCGACATCACCTGGCCCAGATGGATGTGCAGCGGTGATTCCCGGTCATCCACTTCGCCACGCAGGACGTTAACGTGTACGCTTTTTTTATCGGACCGCGTGATTTCCGCGTCGAAAACCTGGTTCGAGCCGTCGAACAGCTGTATTGCCTGACCTGCGCCCATGCGCAGCACGCGGCCAACGTGGTTGGCGGCGTCATCAGACAGGGCGATTTCGCGGCCTGCGGTAATCAGTTCAGGATGGTAAATGCGGGGAATGCGCATAGTCAGAAATTCCATGTGTCATGCGATATAAGCGAATTGCCGTAGTGTAGGTTAGCTCTTTTGCGCCTGGCAAGCCCGCTGGACGTAAGGGTTGTGATTCCCCTGGACTCTGGCGATACGTTCGTCGCGCTGGCATTCCCACTCCGTCACCGGGTACTGCTTGTCCCAGGCGTTGAACAGTTGCGTCTGCTGGCGGGAGAGGTTGAGGTCGTAACGGTCGCGCATATAGAAGTAGGTGCGGGCAATGCTGCCGCGCGCGCGCGCAGGGGGCTCGGCGACTTTCTCTTTAAAATCAACCTTCATACCGCACTGGCCGTACTGGCCTTCACCACCGTTCCACTGGCTGTACATGAAATTACCCCGGTCGCCGTTCACTTCACCAACGGCAGGCTGCAGGTTATGCATATCGCTTTCTATCTGGCGATAAACCGGATCTTTGGCGCAGTTTTTACGTCCGCCATCCTGCCAGCACTGGCGCTGGTGGCCAAACTGCCAGGCCGGAACGACATGTTCCCATTCAATGCGGCTGGCGCGGTTTTCGTTTTTACGCACCTTATAGCCGCAGGACTCAAGGTCAACGACCCCTTTTTTACCCTGCCAGTTAATTTTACAGCCGCAGTAGAAATCGCCCGGCACATCGGCGTTCACCTTCACGCCTGCTGCCTTGGCCTGGGAAAAACTGTTGATACCGTCGGCCAGAGCATGGCCTGAGAGCGCCGTCGTCAGAAAGGCGACCGCGAGAGAAAAATTACGGGACATCTTACACTCCGTGTCAAAACGAGCCCGCAACGTAACGAATGTTGTTCCCGTATGCAATCAGTCAGATCAGGAAAGTTCCTGAAAGTTCAGATGATTATTCCGCAACCAGCGGCTCGCCGCATTTGACGCAGCGGTAGGTCGCCTCGCCGCGCACCACGCGATTATGGCGGCGGACGGTAAGCTGGTGCTGCTGACACTGGCAGCGGTAGGGGAAGGTATTGCGGCGCACCGATTCCAGCTCGAACTGATGGGTACGGCGTGCCGGAACGCCGAGCACCGCTTCCATCATCCACTTCCACTCCTTGCCGTGGGGCGCGACGCGTCCGAAGTGTTTCCACACCAGCAGATGCGCCAGCTCGTGCGGTACCACTTCCTCGATAAACGCCTGCTGGTTTTCCATCATCAGCACCGGGTTAAGGCGGATCTCATAGGGCTCGAGCCAGGCGGTGCCCGCTGCGGTTCCGCGCTGCTGATATACGATCTTAGGTTCAGGGTAATTACGGCCGAGCTTCAGGTTCGCCTGGGCGAGTTTTTCCCGCAGGCTGCGCATAACGGCTTGCTGAACGGCAATGGGGAGACGGGGTGCTTTCATAGGGGCAGAGCATAAAGCGCGAAGCGGGGAGGCGCAAGAGGCGCCTCCCGCATGAGGATCAGTCGTGGGCGCCGATTTCGCGCAGCGGACGACCTTTCATCAGGTTACGTTCAATATGTTCCAGAGAAACGTGTTTGGTTTCTGGAACCAGCCAGATAGTCAGCACAATAAAGAAGATGTTCAGACCAGCGTAGACCCAGAAAGTGTTCGCGTTGCCCAGGGTATTGAGCATGGTCAGGAACGTTGCGCCGACGATCATGTTGGCAATCCAGTTGGTTGCGGTAGAGCAGGTGATACCAAAATCACGCCCTTTCAGCGGCTGGATCTCAGAGCACAGCACCCAAATCAGCGGGCCGGCGCTCATCGCAAACCCGACGATAAACATCAGCAGCATGCCGACGGCAAAGTATTGAGCAGTTGGTGAGTGAATGCCCACATGCATCATGGTACCGAGGACACCCATACCGGCAGCCATCACCAGGAAGCCCAGCGTCAGGGTTGGCTTACGTCCCCAGCGGTCCACCAGACCGATGGCGATAAAGGTCGCCAGCACGTTGGTCAGACCCACGATGACGGTCCCCCACATTTGTTCGGTGGTGTTGGTATAGCCCGCCAGCTCAAAGATTTTTGGCGCGTAATACATGATGACGTTCATCCCGGTGAACTGCTGCATCACCTGAAGCAGCACGCCGAGGAACACCGCGCGGCGGAAGTTGCTGTTCTCTTTAAACAGCGCCCAGCCGGACTGTTTGACCTTCAGGCTTTCGCGGATCTCTTCCAGCTCGTTTTTCGCTTCTGCGCTGGTGTCGCGCAGGCGCATCAGCACGCGTTCGGCATCGTGGAATCGGCGTTTCGCGGCGAACCAGCGCGGGCTGTCCGGCAGGAAAAAGACGCCAATCAGCAGCAGAATGGCCGGGATGATGATCACGCCGAGCATCCAGCGCCATGCGCCGCTGTAGCTAAACGCGGTATCGGAAAGGTACGCGCCCAAAATACCGATGGTGATCATGAGCTGGTACATCGAAATCATACTGCCGCGGATTTTCTCCGGCGCGATTTCAGACAGGTAAAGCGGGGCGGTATAGGACGCCACGCCCACGGCCAGGCCGAGCAGCACGCGGGAAACCAGCAGGACCTCAACGTTAGGCGCAGCGGCAGAGAAGAGTGAACCGGCAACGAACAGGATCGCGCCGATCATCAGGCTCTTTTTACGCCCGAGCTTGAAGGAGAGCCAGCCGCTGCCGACGGCACCGACGGCGGCGCCAAACATCATGGAGCTGACCACCCACTCCTGGGTGTGAGCGCTGATCTGGAACTCGTCAGTGATGAAAGGTAATGCACCGGCAATCACGCCGATATCCAGGCCAAAAAGTAATCCTGCCAGGGCGGCGAGGAAACAGACGAAGAATGTCATCGCCTTGTTGGACGTACGCCCCTGTTTTTTATTGTCAGGCATTATGCCCTCCAGTTGGGTTATCAGTTTTATTGATGTAAAGGGTAGGTGAGTGACCCGTAAAAATATGTGAGATTAATCACATTGGTGTAATCGGTTACACTAACGCGCAACCGTAAAAATAATTAAAGCTTTGAAAATATAGAGGTAAACGAGGTGATATGCATCGCGAAAGAACACATTTCAGACTTAACTGAAAGGCGATGTAACAGCAGAAGAAAGGTGATCATGCAAAGAGAATATTCTGAAAGCGAGACTCGTCCGGTGCGGTGTAATCGGTACCATATGTGCACCTTTGCGGCGCCACCAACAAAAAAAGGCCAGCCCGAAGGCTGGCCTTTTATCACGCAGCTGTCAGTCGATTACTTCAGACCGGCAGCTTCACGCAGCAGGGCGGCTTTATCGGTTTTTTCCCATGGGAAATGTTCACGACCAAAGTGACCGTATGCCGCGGTTTCTTTGTAGATCGGGTGCAGCAGATCCAGCATCTGAATCAGGCCGTATGGACGCAGGTCGAAGAACTCGCGCACCAGCAGCGTCAGCTGTTCTGAAGGCACTTTCTCGGTACCGAAGGTTTCAACCATGATGGAGGTTGGCTCAGCTACGCCGATCGCGTAGGAAACCTGGATCTCACAGCGGTCAGCCAGGCCGGCTGCAACGATGTTTTTCGCCACATAACGCGCCGCGTACGCCGCAGAACGGTCAACTTTAGACGGATCTTTACCAGAGAACGCACCGCCACCGTGACGCGCCATGCCGCCGTAGGTATCAACGATGATTTTACGACCGGTCAGACCGCAGTCACCCATTGGGCCGCCGATAACGAAGCGTCCGGTTGGGTTGATGAAGAATTTGGTCGCAGAGCTCAGCCATTCGGTCGGCAGAACCGGCTTGATGATCTCTTCCATCACTGCTTCCTGCAGGGATTTCTGATCGATATCTTCGGAATGCTGGGTAGAAAGCACTACCGCGTCAATCCCAACGATTTTGCCGTCGTCATACTGGAAGGTGACCTGGCTTTTCGCATCCGGGCGCAGCCACGGCAGGGTGCCGTTTTTACGCACTTCAGCCTGACGCTGCACCAGACGGTGTGCGTAGGTGACCGGTGCTGGCATCAGCACGTCGGTTTCGTTGGTTGCATAG
Source organism: Enterobacter cloacae complex sp. ESBL7 (assembly GCF_041679625.1). Lineage (NCBI taxonomy): Bacteria > Pseudomonadati > Pseudomonadota > Gammaproteobacteria > Enterobacterales > Enterobacteriaceae > Enterobacter > Enterobacter cloacae complex sp. ESBL7. Next base: position 88,715 of record NZ_JBGORN010000010.1, on the reverse strand, counting down.
CCGAACATCAGGCCCTGGTCGCCCGCGCCCTGTTCCAGCGGATCGGCACGGTCAACGCCCTGGTTGATGTCTGGAGACTGTTTGCCAATCGCGCTCAGAACCGCGCAGGAGTTGGCATCAAAGCCCATATCAGAATGCACATAGCCGATCTCACGCACCGTGTTACGGGTGATCTCTTCGATATCAACCCATGCGCTGGTGGTGATCTCACCGCCAACCAGAACCATGCCGGTTTTGACATAGGTTTCGCACGCTACGCGCGCTTTAGGATCCTGCGCCAGGATCGCATCCAGCACCGCATCGGAGATTTGGTCAGCAATTTTATCAGGATGTCCTTCTGATACGGACTCGGACGTAAACAGGTGTTTTGCCATGTTTTATTTCACCTAAGAGGAATTTGGTTAGCTCAAGCTGCTGTGCGGAATAGCCAAAGGAGATAATTCTACCAAGGCCTGCAGGTTTTTGACACTGGCAGTATGAGTGTTAATCAGTATAGATGGATTAACATCTGGACGGCTATTTTAGGTCACTTCTTCGCCCGATTTCCAGTTTTTTTTGACTAACCTCTCACTCAGTTGAAATTGCTGCTGGCAATAATTCCTGACGGCCCCGGCAACACGCACATTTATCTTTTGCTTTTTACCCCTGTTCTCGGTATAAAACGCGGCGCGCGGCTCATATAAAATAAGCGCTCGATGAACTCATCGTGTCGCCACTTCCAGCCGGGTTAAGCAGTGAACTTTTAGCTTTGGCTTGTGGTCCGTTTCAGCAGAGGCGGCCGTGGAGGTGATACGAGATAATGAACCATCGTTTTCCGCACATTCAGCGCAGCCGTTCTGGCGCGTATTTGATTCCCGCAACCCGCATTTCTAGTCTGCAAACCTGCCGATGTTATACCCATCTCGGCGCTTCTCAGGATTCCAGGGCCGGTCACGCTTTGTGAAAACTGAACAAGGGCGCTCTTGTTAATACAAGAGTTTTCTCGTGGTTTCGCCGAACCTTGTCATACAGAGTTCGGATACGTGTTTTACAATGATATGAATAAGAAACCGGTCGCACGGTCTGGTTTTCAGCATACTCTGCTGGGAAACGGAGCCGTTTATGGGTTGTTATCGCCGTATAACGCTGCGATAGTAGTCAACTGTTTTACACTTATTACAAAGAGTTGAGGTTCGCTATGTCTGACGACATGTCTTCTTTTTCGCCTTCGTCAGCGGGCGAACAGGGTGTACTACGTTCTATGCAGGAGGTTGCGATGAGCTCCGAGGAAGCCAGCAAGATGCTGCGCACTTACAATATTGCCTGGTGGGGCAATAACTACTACGACGTCAACGAACTGGGCCACATCAGCGTCTGCCCGGATCCGGACGTCCCTGAAGCGCGCGTGGATCTCGCGAAACTGGTGAAAGCCCGTGAGGCTCAGGGCCAGCGTTTGCCTGCACTGTTCTGCTTCCCGCAGATCCTGCAACATCGCCTGCGTTCTATTAACGCCGCGTTCAAGCGCGCGCGTGAGTCCTACGGCTATAAAGGCGACTATTTCCTGGTTTACCCGATCAAGGTGAACCAGCACCGCCGCGTGATTGAATCCCTGATCCACTCCGGCGAGCCGCTGGGCCTGGAAGCTGGCTCCAAAGCGGAGCTGATGGCGGTTCTGGCGCATGCGGGCATGACCCGTTCAGTGATCGTCTGTAACGGCTATAAAGACCGAGAATACATTCGTCTGGCGCTGATTGGCGAGAAGATGGGCCACAAGGTCTATCTGGTTATCGAAAAGATGACCGAAATCGCCATCGTGCTGGAAGAGGCCGAACGTCTGAACGTGGTGCCGCGCCTTGGCGTGCGTGCGCGTCTGGCGTCACAAGGTTCCGGTAAATGGCAGTCCTCAGGCGGCGAGAAATCCAAGTTCGGCCTGGCGGCAAACCAGGTGCTGCAGCTGGTGGAAATCCTGCGCGAGCGCGGTCGTCTGGACAGCATTCAGCTGCTGCACTTCCACCTCGGCTCGCAGATGGCCAATATTCGCGACATCGCCACCGGCGTGCGTGAATCCGCGCGTTTCTACGTGGAGCTGCACAAGCTTGGCGTGAATATTCAGTGCTTCGACGTGGGCGGTGGCCTCGGCGTGGACTACGAAGGGACCCGCTCGCAGTCTGACTGCTCGGTGAACTACGGCCTGAACGAATACGCGAACAACATCATCTGGGCGATCGGTGATGCCTGTGAAGAGAACGGCCTGCCGCACCCGACGGTGATCACCGAATCCGGTCGCGCGGTGACCGCGCACCATACGGTGCTGGTCTCTAACATCATCGGCGTTGAGCGTAGCGAAATCAGCGAAGCGACGCCTCCGGCAGACGATGCTCCGCGTTCCCTGCAAAGCATGTGGGAAACCTGGCAGGAAATGCACGAGCCGGGCACGCGTCGTTCCCTGCGCGAATGGCTGCACGACAGCCAGATGGATCTGCATGATATTCACGTGGGTTATTCTTCAGGCACCTTCAGCCTGCAGGAGCGCGCGTGGGCGGAGCAGCTCTACCTGAACATGTGCCATGAAGTGCAGAAACAGCTCGACCCGAGCAACCGCGCGCACCGTCCGATTATCGACGAGCTGCAGGAGCGTATGGCGGATAAGATTTACGTCAACTTCTCGCTGTTCCAGTCGATGCCGGATGCCTGGGGTATCGACCAGCTGTTCCCGGTTCTGCCGCTGGAAGGGCTGAACCACGCGCCGGAACGTCGTGCGGTGCTGCTGGATATCACCTGTGATTCCGACGGTGCCATCGACCACTACGTCGACGGCGACGGTATCGCAACGACGATGCCAATGCCGGAATACGACCCGGAGAACCCGCCGATGCTGGGCTTCTTTATGGTCGGCGCGTATCAGGAGATCCTCGGCAACATGCACAACCTGTTCGGTGATACCGAAGCGGTGGACGTGTTCGTGTTCCCTGACGGCAATGTGGAAATTGAGCTGTCCGATGAAGGGGACACCGTGGCGGACATGCTGGAATACGTTCAGCTGGATCCGAAAAAACTGCTCACTCAGTTCCGCGACCAGGTGAAAAACACCGGTCTGGACGATGCGCTCCAGCAGCAGTTCCTGGAAGAGTTTGAAGCGGGCCTGTACGGGTACACCTACCTGGAAGACGAGTAGGAAAACGCCCTCTCCCACAGGGAGAGGGCGGGGTGAGGGCATCAGACCGCACAATGCCCTATACTCACTTGAACCCGTATGCATTACCGGCGATAATTCGCCCCAATAAGCGATTTACGAATCAATCCCTTCCTCGTCGGGTTTAACGACGCGGAGGGGATTTTTTTTCATCTGTTTTTAATGTATCGACTTTAAAAGAGGTCAGGACATGAGCACTTTAGGTCATCAGTACGATAACTCTCTGGTATCTAACGCGTTTGGTTTTTTACGCCTTCCGATGAACTTCCAGCCGTACGACAGCGACGCTGACTGGGTGATCACCGGCGTGCCGTTCGATATGGCAACATCTGGCCGCGCGGGTGGTCGTCACGGCCCTGCAGCGATCCGTCAGGTTTCCACTAATCTTGCCTGGGAGCATAACCGCTTCCCGTGGAACTTCGACATGCGCGAGCGCCTGAACGTGGTGGACTGCGGTGACCTGGTGTACGCCTTCGGCGACGCGCGTGAGATGAGCGAAAAGCTGCAGGCGCACGCCGAGAAGCTGCTGGCTGCCGGTAAGCGCATGCTCTCCTTCGGCGGCGACCACTTCGTGACCCTGCCGCTGCTGCGCGCCCATGCGAAGCACTTCGGTAAAATGGCGCTGGTGCACTTCGATGCACATACCGACACCTACGCGAACGGCTGCGAGTTTGACCATGGCACCATGTTCTTCACCGCGCCGAACGAAGGTCTGATCGACCCGAACCACTCCGTGCAGATCGGTATTCGCACCGAGTTCGACAAAGACAACGGTTTCACCGTGCTGGATGCGGGCCAGGTTAACGATCGCGGCGTGGACGACATCATCGCGCAGGTGAAGCAGATCGTGGGTGATATGCCCGTGTATCTGACCTTCGACATCGACTGCCTGGATCCGGCATTTGCACCGGGCACCGGTACGCCGGTCATCGGCGGTTTGACCTCAGATCGTGCCATCAAGCTGGTGCGCGGCCTGAAGGATCTGAACATTGTCGGGATGGACGTGGTGGAAGTGGCGCCTGCGTATGACCAGTCCGAGATCACCGCGCTGGCCGCAGCGACCCTGGCACTGGAAATGCTCTACATTCAGGCAGCCAAAAAAGGCGAGTGAGCCTCACCTTGCGTGAAAAAAAACCTCTCTATTGAGAGGTTTTTTATTGCCTTCAGAACACGTTAAACGGGTATTCCACGTAAGCGCGGATTTCGTCCCCGCCCACGTTGTACTCGCTGGCGTTGCCGGAGACGCGCAGTACGGAGTAGCGCAGTTTAAGCTTCAGATCCTTCGCCGGACCATCCTGCACCTGGTACTGGATCTGGTTAAACCACTCGTGTTCTTTGCCGTTGCTGGTTTCAGAGGTTTTAATATTATCCCCACGCACGTAGGCAGTGGTCCAGCTCAGGCCCGGTAAGCCAAGGCCGCCAAAGTCCAGACCGTAGGATGCCTGCCAGGAACGTTCGTCTTCGCCGTTAAAATCAGACCAGTAGGAGTTCGCCAGCCAGATGGTGTTTCCGCCGTCACCCACGCCGCCCTTGTCGCGATAGCCGCCGTAGTTGTAGCCGGTGCTGCCGCTGCTCTGCTGGTACGCCACTTTGAACGTGTGAATGTCCCAGATGTAGCTCGCCGCCAGGCTCCAGATGGTGTTGCTGCGGCCCGTGTCGAGGCTGTCCGCGTAACCCTGATCCAGACGGGAGTTATAGCCGTTAAAGTCGAGCACCAGCTGCTGCCCGGAGCTGAACGGCTGTTTGAAGTTCATGCCCAGGTACTGCTTGTTCATCACCTCTTCATTATGAGAGGCGTACAGCGCGCCGCTGAACTGGTCGTTAAACTGATAGCTCGCACCGCCGAAGGAGAGGCTCTTCAGTCCGCTGTCGTGGCGGTCATCGCTTTTACGCTGCTCGTCGGTGAAGTAACCGGCGTTGATTTCCAGACCGTCGATCTCTTTTGAGGTCAGCATGGTGCCGGTGTAGCTTTCAAACAGCAGGCGGGAGCTGTCGGCATTCACGATGGGCAGCTCAGGGTGCTGATTTCCGTAGCTCAGTACGGTATTCGAGATGCGCATTTTGGCGGTTGCGCCAAACTTTGCCAGATCGGATTTTGCCCGGCCATCATCTTCCTGTTTAAAGAAGTCGATGCCGCCTGCGCCGCTTTTGCCACGGCCGCCGTCCAGGCGCACGCCGTATTGAGCAATACCGTCCACGCCAAAGCCCACCAGCCCTTCGGTATAGCCGGATGCAAACGTGGCGATGATCCCCTGACCCCACTCGGCTTTGTCCTGCTGGCCCTGATGGTAGTCGCGGCTGATATACGCATTGCGTAAAAACAGATCCAGATGGCTGTCGTCAATAAAACCCTGGCTGTCGGATTGCTGGCTAGCAGCGGCAGGTAATGCGGCAAATAAGCTTAAAGCAATTAATGATAATTCTTTTTTCACGGAGGGAACGTCTCTGTCTGGATATAGTAATTTGAATAACTGCGGGGGTGATAATTACCGGAAAAAGTGACCTTTGCAATAATTATGTGACCAGACATTTCAAGGTGATAAGGCAGATTTGGCGGGGCTTTCAGGGGGTTACCGATACGTGCTGTTAAGTTAACAATTCATGCGAAATAAAAAGGAGGCAAAATTGCCTCCTTCTGAAATTATTTAATTCCGTCTGCGGCCATACGGTCGCGAATATGCTGTGCGCGTTCTTCTGAGGCCGGGTGATCGTCAAACATGGAGCTTTGGCGTCCGGCTTCCAGCTTGGCCAGTTTTTCGAAGCTGGTAGCTAAGCCTGATGGATTAATGCCGCGTTTGCGCAACAGATCGTAGGAGTAGTCATCCGCCTCGGACTCCTGACGCTGTGAGAACTGAGAGTTAACCAGTTTTTCACCCACGTCCCCAAGCTGTGACTGCGACAGGCTGCCAACGATACCGCCCGCAGAGGCCGCCGCTGCGCGGATGGCATTGGTGCCTAACGCAACCTGCATCCCTTTCTTCACGTGGCCCAGGGCAACGTGGCCCATTTCGTGGCCGATCACCGCTTCCACTTCGTTGTCGGTCATCATGTCCATCAGCCCGCTGTAGACACGGATACAGCCGTTCGCCATCGCGAAGGCGTTCACGTCTTTCGCCATGTACACCTTGTAGTTCACCGGCTGGCCGTTGATGTTGTCGCCCAGCGCGGAAGCAATCTTATTCAGACGCTGCGTGTAGGTACTGTTAGCCGGCGCAAGCGTGGCTTTTCCGTCCATATCTTTACAGGCCTGGTCGCTCAGCGCTTTCACCTGCGCATCGCTCAGGGAATAGGCCTGAAAGGCCTCTGCGCCTGACGTCATCAGACCGTTAGAATCCATATTCTGACAGCCGCTCAGCAGGAGCGTTGTACCCAGGGCCAGCACTATTGCACGCATTTTCATGAGGTTGCTTCCGTACTCGTTAAACTGAATAAAATCCGAAAAGGGCACCGTCAGCGAAGCCGGTGTCGGGCTAAGTATAAGGAATATCTACAGGGCCGGGCGAGCAGATTGCGCAACATGCGAGCATGATCCAGAGATTTCTTAACAAGCAAAAGAATGCTCCATGTACATGACTTGCGGCTTGGGTTACATTGTTGGCACTTTTTTCCGGCGTAGCCCAAAACGCGCTGTCGTCAAGGGCATGGCCTTTAACAGTCCGATCTGGAGTTAAAATGTCCTCACGTAAAGAGCTTGCTAATGCTATTCGTGCGCTGAGCATGGACGCAGTACAGAAAGCCAAATCCGGCCACCCAGGGGCTCCTATGGGTATGGCTGATATCGCCGAAGTCCTGTGGCGTGATTTCCTGAACCACAACCCGCAGAACCCGTCATGGGCTGACCGCGACCGCTTCGTGCTGTCCAACGGCCACGGCTCTATGCTGATCTATAGCCTGCTGCACCTCACCGGCTACGATCTGCCTATCGAAGAGCTGAAAAACTTCCGTCAGCTGCACTCTAAAACTCCAGGTCACCCGGAAGTGGGTTACACCGCTGGCGTAGAAACCACCACCGGCCCGCTGGGGCAGGGTATTGCTAACGCTGTGGGTATGGCGATTGCCGAGAAGACGCTGGCGGCGCAGTTCAACCGTCCTGGTCACGACATCGTGGACCACTTCACCTACGCGTTCATGGGCGACGGCTGCATGATGGAAGGCATTTCTCACGAAGTGTGCTCCCTGGCAGGTACCCTGAAGCTGGGCAAACTGGTTGCGTTCTATGACGACAACGGTATCTCCATCGACGGTCACGTTGAAGGCTGGTTCACCGACGACACCGCAGCACGTTTCGAAGCCTACGGCTGGCACGTAGTGCGTGGCGTTGATGGTCACGATGCTGACTCGATTAAACGTGCAGTGGAAGAAGCGCGCGCTGTGACGGACAAACCGTCCCTGCTGATGTGCAAAACCATCATTGGCTTCGGTTCGCCGAACAAAGCGGGTACTCACGACTCCCACGGTGCGCCGCTGGGCGACGCGGAAATCGCACTGACCCGCGAAGCGCTGGGCTGGAAACACCCTGCATTCGAAATCCCGTCTGAGATCTACGCTCAGTGGGATGCAAAAGAAGTAGGCCAGGCGAAAGAAGCGGCCTGGAACGAGAAATTCGCTGCCTATGCGAAAGCGTTCCCGCAGGAAGCGGCTGAATTCACCCGTCGTATGAAAGGTGATATGCCGTCTGACTTCGACGCGAAAGCGAACGAATTCATCGCTAAGCTGCAGGCGAACCCGTCTAAAATCGCGAGCCGTAAAGCGTCTCAGAATGCGATTGAAGCGTTCGGCCCATGGCTTCCAGAATTCCTGGGCGGCTCCGCTGACCTGGCGCCATCTAACCTGACCCTGTGGTCTGGTTCTAAGCCAATCAACGAAGATACTGCCGGTAACTACATCCATTACGGTGTACGTGAATTCGGTATGACCGCGATTGCCAACGGTATCTCCCTGCACGGTGGTTTCCTGCCGTACACCTCTACCTTCCTGATGTTTGTCGAATATGCACGTAACGCCGTGCGTATGGCCGCGCTGATGAAACAGCGTCAGGTGATGGTCTACACCCACGACTCCATCGGTCTGGGCGAAGATGGTCCAACTCACCAGCCGGTAGAGCAGGTGGCTTCCCTGCGCGTGACCCCGAACATGAGCACATGGCGTCCATGTGACCAGGTGGAATCCGCGGTGGCGTGGAAATACGGCGTTGAGCGTCAGGACGGTCCAACCGCGCTGATCCTCTCCCGTCAGAACCTGGCACAGCAGGAACGTACGCCTGAGCAGCTGGCGAACATCGCTCGCGGTGGTTACGTGCTGAAAGATTGCGCGGGCCAGCCAGAGCTGATCTTCATCGCCACCGGTTCGGAAGTTGAACTGGCGGTTGCAGCGTGGGAAAAACTGACTGCCGAAGGCGTGAAGGCGCGCGTGGTCTCCATGCCGTCTACCGATGCGTTCGACAAGCAGGATGCTGCTTACCGTGAATCCGTCCTGCCTAAAGCGGTTCACGCTCGTGTAGCAGTGGAAGCGGGTATCGCTGACTACTGGTTCAAATACGTGGGCCTGAACGGCGCTATCGTCGGTATGACCACCTTCGGTGAATCTGCTCCTGCAGAACAGCTGTTCGAAGAGTTCGGCTTCACCGTTGAGAACGTTGTCGCGAAAGCGAAAGAACTGCTGTAATCGTTTGTACGGTGCGGGCTGATGCCCTCACCCGAGCCCTCTCCCACGGGAGAGGGTGCAAACACTAAAAAACGGTAACCTCTCGGTTACCGTTTTGCTTTTACCTTGCCGCCATTATTCCACCTAAAATGTGACGCAAGTCATATAGCGCGCTTATTCATCTGGACAGACATTCCTTTTATTCCCCGATTCGCTTATTCTTGCTGAAGCGTTTCAGTCGATTAAATGTTCGACAATTGACCAATCAATCGCAGTTTGTGACAGCAAGGATTCCCCTTCGGGCGTAGCTGGATTACTCTTTCAGCCACCTCAAACTCAGGGATTGCTTTGCAGGAGATCTATGACCGTACGCGTAGCGATTAATGGCTTCGGTCGCATCGGACGTAACGTGGTTCGTGCTTTATATGAATCAGGACGTCGGGCGGAAATAACCGTGGTGGCAATCAATGAACTGGCGGATGCTACGGGCATGGCGCATTTGTTGAAATATGACACCAGCCACGGACGCTTTGCCTGGGACGTACGCCAGGAAAGAGATCGACTTTTTGTTGGTGACGACGCTATTCGTGTGCTGCATGAGAACAGCATCTCCGGGCTACCCTGGCGTGAACTGGGTGTGGATGTGGTGCTTGACTGTACCGGCGTGTACGGCAACCGCGAACATGGCGAAGCGCATCTGGCAGCAGGCGCGAAAAAAGTCCTGTTTTCTCATCCCGGCAGTAACGACCTCGACGCGACCGTCGTGTTTGGCGTCAACCAGCATGAGCTGCAGGCAGAACACCGCATTGTTTCCAACGCCTCCTGTACCACTAACTGCATTATTCCGGTCATCAAACTGTTAGACGATGCGTATGGCATTGAATCCGGCACCGTGACCACGATTCACTCCGCCATGCACGATCAGCAGGTTATCGACGCCTACCATCCGGATTTACGACGCACTCGCGCAGCGAGCCAGTCAATTATTCCGGTGGACACGAAACTGGCGGCAGGGATCACCCGAATTTTTCCGCAGTTTAATGACCGGTTTGAAGCGATTGCCGTGCGTGTCCCGACGATTAACGTCACCGCAATCGATCTTAGCGTGACGGTGAAAAAACCGGTAAAAGCCTGTGAAGTCAACCTGTTGCTGCAAAAAGCGGCACAGGGGGCATTTCATGGTATAGTTGACTATACGGAATTACCGTTGGTCTCAGTAGATTTTAACCACGACCCGCACAGCGCCATCGTCGATGGCACGCAAACGAGAGTCAGTGGCGCACACCTTATCAAGACGCTGGTCTGGTGTGATAACGAATGGGGCTTTGCTAACCGAATGCTCGACACCACGTTAGCAATGGCCGCTCAAGGTTTCAGGTAAGACGCATTGTGCGTCTGCAAAACTTTAAGAATCAACGAGAGGATTCACCATGTCTGTAATTAAGATGACCGATCTGGATCTGGCTGGTAAACGCGTTTTCATCCGTGCCGATCTGAACGTACCGGTTAAAGATGGCAAAGTGACCAGCGACGCGCGTATCCGTGCATCTCTGCCAACCATCGAACTGGCTCTGAAGCAGGGCGCGAAAGTGATGGTCACCTCCCACCTGGGTCGTCCAACTGAAGGCGAGTACAACGAAGAGTTCTCTCTGCTGCCAGTGGTTAATTACCTGAAAGACAAACTGTCCAACCCGGTTCGCCTGGTGAAAGATTACCTGGACGGCGTTGAAGTTGCAGCCGGTGAACTGGTTGTTCTGGAAAACGTTCGCTTCAACAAAGGCGAAAAGAAAGACGACGAAACTCTGTCCAAAAAATACGCTGCACTGTGCGACGTATTCGTGATGGATGCATTCGGTACGGCTCACCGTGCTCAGGCGTCAACCCACGGTATCGGTAAATTCGCAGACGTAGCGTGTGCCGGTCCTCTGCTGGCTGACGAACTGGAAGCGCTGGGTAAAGCACTGAAAGAACCTGCTCGTCCAATGGTGGCTATCGTTGGTGGTTCTAAAGTTTCTACCAAACTGACCGTTCTGGATTCCCTGTCTAAAATCGCTGACCAGCTGATCGTTGGCGGTGGTATCGCGAACACCTTCGTTGCCGCTCAGGGCCACAACGTGGGTAAATCCCTGTACGAAGCAGACCTGGTTGACGAAGCCAAACGCCTGCTGAGCACCTGCGATATCCCGGTTCCAACTGACGTTCGCGTAGCGACCGAGTTCTCCGAAACCGCAACCGCGACCCTGAAATCTGTTAACGACATCAAAGATGAAGAGCAGATTCTGGACCTGGGCGACGTTTCTGCACAGAAACTGGCTGAAATCCTCAAAAACGCAAAAACTATCCTGTGGAACGGTCCTGTTGGCGTGTTCGAATTCCCGAACTTCCGCAAAGGTACTGAAATCGTTGCTAACGCTATCGCAGACAGCGAAGCGTTCTCTATCGCAGGCGGTGGTGACACCCTGGCGGCAATCGACCTGTTCGGTATCGCTGACAAGATCTCCTACATCTCCACTGGTGGCGGCGCATTCCTCGAATTCGTGGAAGGCAAAGTACTGCCAGCAGTAGCAATGCTCGAAGAGCGCGCTAAGAAGTAAGCCATTCAAGGGCAGGGAAACCTGCCCAATTTTCAGCGCGCTTTTAAGAGCTCGCACCTTTTCTAACGGCCGAAGATACAGGACTAAGCAACATGTCTAAAATTTTTGATTTCGTAAAACCTGGCGTTATCACTGGTGATGACGTACAGAAAGTGTTCCAGGTAGCTAAAGAAAACAACTTCGCTCTGCCAGCAGTTAACTGCGTGGGTACCGACTCCATCAACGCCGTACTGGAAACTGCTGCTAAAGTTAAAGCGCCAGTTATCGTTCAGTTCTCTAACGGCGGCGCTGCGTTCATCGCAGGTAAAGGCGTGAAAACTGACATTCCTCAGGGTGCTGCAATCCTGGGCGCTATCTCTGGTGCGCACCACGTACACCAGATGGCTGAGCACTACGGTGTTCCAGTTATCCTGCACACTGACCACTGCGCGAAGAAACTGCTGCCGTGGATCGACGGTCTGCTGGACGCGGGTGAAAAACACTTCGCGGCTACCGGTAAGCCACTGTTCTCTTCTCACATGATCGACCTGTCTGAAGAGTCACTGCACGAAAACATCGAAATCTGCTCCAAATACCTGGCGCGCATGGCCAAAATGGACATGACTCTGGAAATCGAACTGGGTTGCACCGGTGGTGAAGAAGACGGTGTGGACAACAGCCACATGGACGCTTCTGCACTGTACACCCAGCCAGAAGACGTTGATTACGCTTACACCGAGCTGAGCAAAATCAGCCCACGCTTCACCATCGCAGCGTCCTTCGGTAACGTACACGGCGTTTACAAACCAGGTAACGTGGTTCTGACCCCGACTATCCTGCGTGATTCTCAGGAATACGTTTCTAAGAAACACAACCTGCCGCACAACAGCCTGAACTTCGTCTTCCACGGCGGTTCCGGTTCTTCTGCTCAGGAAATCAAAGACTCCGTAAGCTACGGCGTAGTGAAAATGAACATCGATACCGACACCCAGTGGGCAACATGGGACGGTATCCTGCAGTACTACAAAACCAACGAAGCTTACCTGCAGGGTCAGCTGGGCAACCCGAAAGGCGAAGACCAGCCGAACAAGAAATACTACGATCCACGCGTATGGCTGCGCGCTGCCCAGACTTCAATGATTACTCGTCTGGAGCAGGCATTCAAAGAACTGAACGCGGTAGACGTTCTGTAATTTGAGCTGCTAACAGCATCAGAAGGCCCGCAAATGCGGGCCTTTTTTTATGCTTTTTCAATACCCTGCCAGGCCAGTTTTTGTGATCTGTTTGGCAAACCCGGCGCTTTTTGTTTACCCTTTACGGACCTGCCTGTCTCCATGGGGGATGGATTTTGTGTTTTGGTTTAACAAAAGGAAGAATAAATGGAACAACTCGATGTTGTAGACAGCATCAATAACGCCGGTAACTGGCTGGTGCGCAACCAGGCGCTGCTGCTGAGCTATGCCGTGAACATCGTCGCGGCGATTGCCATCATCATCGTCGGGATGATCGTGGCGCGCATTGTATCGAACACGGTTAACCGCGTAATGCTGGCACGTAATATTGACGCCACGGTGGCTGACTTCCTCTCCGCGCTGGTGCGCTACGGCATTATCGCCTTTACGCTGATTGCGGCGCTGGGCCGTGTGGGCGTGCAGACCGCTTCCGTCATTGCCGTTCTCGGTGCCGCCGGTCTGGCCATTGGTCTGGCGCTGCAGGGCTCGCTGTCAAACCTGGCGGCTGGCGTTCTGCTGGTCACCTTCCGTCCGTTTCGCTCCGGCGAATATGTTGACCTTGGCGGCATTGCCGGAACCGTGCTGCAGGTGCAGATTTTCTCAACGACCATGCGTACCGTCGATGGTCGCATTGTGGTCGTGCCTAACGGGAAAATCATCGCGGGCAACATCATTAACTTCTCCCGTGAACCGGTGCGTCGTAACGAGCTGATTATCAGCGTGGCGTACGACTCCGACATCGATCAGGTGAAGTCGCTGATTAGCAACATCATCGCCTCAGACGATCGCATTCTGAAAGATAAAGAGCAGACGGTTCGCCTGAACGAGCTGGGCGCTTCCTCCATTAACTTCGTGGTGCGTATCTGGAGCAAAAGCAGCGATCTGCAAAACGTGTACTGGGACGTTCTGGAACGCATTAAGCGCGACTTCGACGCCAACGGCATCAGCTTCCCGTACCCGCAGATGGACGTAAACGTCAAAAAAGTCAAAGAAGCCGAATAACTTCTTGCAGGCCCGGTAAGCGTTAGCGCCACCGGGCTTTATTTTTATAAGTGCTGCTAATCCCCAATTAATATTATCAATTTCCTCTAATGTGATTCGCGCAGTATAGTCTCCTTCCTGGACAATACTGTGAGAATTTCGTCATGTTATCTTATTACTTTCAAGGGCTTGCCTTAGGTGCGGCCATGATCCTTCCCCTTGGCCCGCAAAATGCGTTTGTGATGAACCAGGGCATTCGCCGCCAGTATCATCTGATGATTGCCCTGCTGTGCGCGGTAAGCGATTTACTGCTGATCTGTGCCGGGATTTTTGGCGGCAGCGCATTGCTCATGCAGTCTCCCTGGCTGCTGGCGCTGGTCACCTGGGGCGGCGTGGCGTTTCTGCTCTGGTACGGTTTTGGTGCACTGAAAACCGCGATGAGCAGCAACCTCGAACTGGCGAGTGCGGAAGTCATGAAGCAGGGCCGCTGGAAGATTATCGTCACCATGCTGGCGGTCACCTGGCTTAATCCGCATGTTTATCTGGACACCTTCGTGGTGCTGGGCAGCCTGGGCGGGCAGCTGGACGTTGAGCCGAAACGCTGGTTTGCGCTGGGTACGGTTAGCGCCTCTTTCCTCTGGTTCTTTGGTCTCGCCATTCTGGCTGCATGGCTGGCTCCTCGTCTGCGTACGGCCAAAGCCCAGCGCATCATTAATACGCTGGTGGGGCTGGTGATGTGGTTTATTGCTTTTCAGCTGGCAAAAGAGGGGATTCACCACGTACAGGAATTGTTCAACTAATCCTTGTCTTATGGACAACTGAACAAGACCCGCTAAGCTTGCTGGCATGCGCCCTGTTAATGGGCACTCTTCGCAACATGGAGGAATAACAGTGAAGTTTAAGGTGATGGCCCTGGCGGCATTAGTAAGTTTTGGTGCGGTGTCGGTGCAGGCAAGTGAACTGCCGGATGGCCCGCACATCGTCACTTCAGGCACCGCAAGCGTGGACGCGGTACCCGATGTCGCAACGCTGGCAATTGAAGTCAATGTATCTGCGAAAGATGCGGCATCTGCCAAGAAGCAGGCTGACGATCGTGTTGCGCAATACCTCTCTTTCCTCGAGCAGAACGGTGTCGGTAAAAAAGATATCAACTCCGCGAACCTGCGTACTCAACCCGATTACGACTACCAGAATGGTAAAAGCATCCTGAAAGGCTACCGTGCCGTGCGTACCGTCGAAGTGACCGTGCGTCAGCTGGATAAGCTTAACTCGCTACTGGATGGCGCGCTGAAGGCGGGTCTGAACGAAATTCGTTCCGTGTCGCTGGGCGTTGCGCAACCGGAGAAATACAAAGACGAAGCGCGTAAAGCGGCGATTGATGATGCCATTCACCAGGCGGAACAGCTGGCTTCTGGCTTTAAGAGCAAGCTCGGCCCGGTTTACAGCGTGCGTTACCACGTCTCTAACTACCAGCCAAGCCCGATGGTACGCATGATGAAGGCTGATGCAGCTCCGGTGTCTGCTCAGGAAACATACGAGCAGCCAACCATTCAGTTTGACGATCAGGTGGATGTGGTGTTCCAGCTGGAGCCAACCCAAACTCAGCAAACTGAGGCGGCTAAGGCGCAGTAATTTGCCCTCACCCTAACCCTCTCCCGCAGGGAGAGGGAATTCAAGCGATTAATCCTGTCTCAACACCTTGTGCCCGTACGCCAGCAGCGCGTCGGTGACGTTGCGCATCATGCGGCTTTCAGGCGCAAACCGGTGCCAGTAGAGCATCCGGCGCTGATACAGCCCCGGCGTCAGGTCAATCAGCTCACCGCTTTTCAACTCTTTCTCAATCTGCAGATGCGGGATCATGCAGCAGGTGGTGCCCTGACGCGCAAGCTGCACAAAGGCTTCAGACGAGTTGACGATATGGCACGGCACGCTGCCCGGCGGCAGATCGAAGTTTTGCTGCAGGAACGCCTGATGCATATCGTCCAGATGGTCGAACGCCACGGCAGGGGCTTTCAGCAGCGCGGCGCGGGTGACGCCGTTCGGGAAGTAGCGCTCGGCAAAGGCTTTTGAACCCACAAACAGGTAGTCCAGCGCGCCCAGCTGATCGACAAGACAGCTTGGCAGCGCCTGAGGCTGGATACTGACCGCCCCAACCACTTCACCGCGACGCAGGCGTTCCTGGGTACGGGTTTCATCTTCCACCTGGAGATTCAGGCGGATAGGGGAGTCCGCTAATACCGGCGCAAGGGCCGGCAGCAGCCAGGTTGCCAGGCTGTCGGCGTTGACCGCCAGAGAGAGCAGCAGCGGCGTAGAGCCCGTTTGTTCGTCACCCAGCCACTCGTCTTCCAGCAGTTCAACCTGGCGCAGCAGGGCGAGAAGCTTTTGCCCTTGCTCGGTTGGACGTGGCGGCACGGTACGCACCAGCAGCGGCTGGCCGAACATGTTTTCAAGCTGTTTGATACGCTGTGATACGGCGGACTGGGTGATGCAAAGCTTTTGCGCCGCGCGCTCAAAACCGCGTTCACGAATAACTGCATCAAGTGCCTGTAGTGTTCTGTAGTCCGGACGTTTCATTGCTCTGGCTGGCTCCTTAATTTTGCTTATTCTGCACTATGACACAATTTTCCCTTCGTGGCAGACGAATTCCATTCGACGTGTTCTATAATGCGCCCTGAGTTTTCACACCACAGGCAAAACGATCATGACGCAGGATGAACTGAAAAAAGCAGTAGGATGGGCCGCTCTCCAGTACGTGCAGCCGGGTACCATTGTCGGTGTCGGTACGGGATCAACCGCGGCACACTTTATCGATGCGCTGGGCACGATGAAGGGGCAAATCGAGGGCGCGGTTTCCAGCTCTGATGCTTCCACGGAAAAGCTGAAAAGCCTCGGCATTACCGTTTTCGATCTCAACGAAGTGGATCGTCTGGGGATTTACGTTGATGGCGCGGATGAAATCAACGGCCACATGCAGATGATCAAAGGCGGCGGCGCGGCGCTGACGCGCGAGAAGATCATCGCCTCCGTTGCGGACAAGTTTATCTGCATCGCGGACGCTTCCAAGCAGGTCGACATTCTGGGTAATTTCCCACTGCCGGTCGAAGTGATCCCAATGGCGCGTAGCGCGGTTGCACGTCAGCTGGTGAAGCTGGGCGGTCGTCCGGAATACCGTCAGGGCGTCGTCACCGACAACGGTAACGTGATCCTCGACGTTCACGGTCTGGAAATTCTTGACGCGATTGCGCTGGAAAATGCCATCAACGCTATCCCAGGCGTAGTGACCGTAGGGCTATTCGCCAACCGTGGCGCGGATGTGGCGCTGATCGGCACCGCTGACGGCGTGAAAACCATCGTAAAATGATCTGACGGGGGGAGTCCTCCCCCCGCTAAAAAATTTTTGAAAAGCTAAATTCGGTGACTTGTGTCACGTTTTTACGCCTCATTTGCCGATCCTGCCGCGTTTGTAAATTTCCATAGCATTTTCCTCTGACATTTTGCTCTGTATGACTTTTCTTCAGAGTGCCGACGCAAACGTTCATATTGCTGCAATAGTTTTTTTTGATATGTTGGCTACAGCGGATTCATATCCAGCACAACATCAGTTCAGACAAAAACAGGGTCGGGTAAATGGCAAAGGTATCACTGGAGAAAGACAAGATTAAATTCCTGCTTGTCGAGGGCGTGCATCAAAAAGCAATCGATAGCCTTCGTGCGGCAGGTTACACCAACATCGAATTTCACAAAGGCGCGCTCGATACCGAAGAGCTGAAAGCGTCCATCCGTGATGCCCACTTCATTGGCCTGCGATCCCGTACTCACCTGACTGAAGAGGTTATTGCCGCGGCGGAAAAGCTGGTGGCTATCGGCTGCTTCTGTATCGGTACCAACCAGGTTGACCTGAATGCTGCCGCCAAACGCGGTATTCCCGTCTTCAACGCCCCGTTCTCCAACACCCGTTCCGTGGCGGAGCTGGTGATTGGCGAACTGCTTCTGCTGCTGCGCGGCATTCCTGAAGCGAACGCCAAGGCGCACCGCGGCGTGTGGAACAAGCTGGCGTCCGGTTCTTTCGAAGCGCGTGGTAAAAAACTGGGGATTATCGGTTACGGCCACATCGGTACGCAGCTCGGTATTCTGGCGGAATCCCTGGGTATGCACGTGTTTTTCTACGATATCGAAAGCAAGCTGCCGCTGGGTAACGCTACCCAGGTTCAACACCTTTCTGACCTGCTGAACATGAGCGACGTGGTGAGCCTGCACGTGCCGGAAAATGCGTCCACCAAAAACATGATGGGCGCGGAAGAGCTGGCGCTGATGAAGCCGGGCTCACTGCTGATCAACGCCGCGCGCGGCACGGTTGTCGATATCCCGGCCCTGGCGGATGCGCTGAAGCGTAAGCATCTGGCGGGCGCGGCCATCGACGTCTTCCCGACGGAGCCTGCGACCAACAGCGATCCGTTTACCTCTCCGCTGTGCGAGTTCGACAACGTGATCCTGACGCCGCACATCGGCGGCTCTACCCAGGAAGCGCAGGAGAATATCGGTCTGGAAGTGGCGGGTAAGCTGAGCAAATATTCCGACAACGGTTCTACGCTCTCTGCCGTGAACTTCCCGGAAGTGTCTCTGCCGCTGCACGGTGGTCGTCGTCTGCTGCACATCCACGAAAACCGTCCGGGCGTGCTGACCGCGATCAACCAGATCTTTGCCGAGCAGGGCGTCAACATTGCCGCACAGTATCTGCAAACGAACTCGCAGATGGGCTACGTGGTCATTGATATCGAAGCGGATGACGATGTTGCTGAGAAAGCGCTGCAGAGCATGAAGGCGATTCAAGGGACGATTCGCGCGCGTCTGCTGTACTGATGGTGCGAGATAAATGCAAAACGGTAACGATAGTTACCGTTTTTTATGTTTTCACCCTCTCCCTGTGGGAAAGGGCTGGGGTGAGGGCATCAGGCCGCACGCCTGTTTCACCACTCCCACAACTTCGATGGCGTCACTACCGCCGGCAACGGCACATCCCATTTCTCCACCGGCAACGCCTCTACGCCCTGACAATCATGCGCATAACCCACCGGCTGCAACCCGTACTGCTGCCAGTTTTGCAGCGTCCGGTCGTAAAAACCGCCGCCCATCCCTAAACGCTGGCCCTGTTCATCAAACGCCACCAGCGGCGTAATCAGCACATCCAGCTGTGACAGCGGGAGCACGTCGCGCACGTCGAGTTTCGGCTCGGTGATTTTCAGGCGATTCACCACCAGCTCGCTGTGGGGGTGATAGTGCAGAAACAGCAAATTACCTTCGCTGAACGGGTGCAGCACCGGCAGATAGACCTTCTTCCCGGCGCGCCAGAGCTGCTCTATCAGCGGTTGGGTATCCAGCTCTCCATCAAATGACAGAAACAGCGCAACGGTGTGCGCCATCACTACAGGGGGATACGCCATCATACGGGCGGCGGCCTGCTGGGCAAAATGCGCTTGCTGATCGGCGGTTAACGCACGGCGGCGCTGACGAATTAACTGACGGATGTCCTGGCGTGAAGCAGAAACTTCAGGGAATTGGGTCATGGTAGTCGGTAGAAGAAAAGAGAGGGAATCTCCGAGATGCCGCCGCAGGCTGTAACCCTTGAACCCTTGAACCCTTGGTTCAAGGTGAATGTGTCGTCATAGTTTTAAGGCTTCTCGGACGGACCGAGCATGCTCACCAACCATGGAGCGCCACATTCTTGTGGTATGAAATATCGGCTCAGGGGACTGGCCCGCTTGCGAACATCTCAGAGAAATTTTGTCTTCACAGTTACTCTACCATAGTCAACTGAGAAGTGTTATTCAAACTTTGGTCCCGGTCTTTCGGGATTGCGACCTTGATCAAGCAATGCCTGTTCTATGGTCTGCTGGAGCATTTTAATGCGCTGCTCCATGCTTGCCGCGTAGTCGCGGGTCTTTGCTTTTTCCTGAGCCAGTTCATAGCTGATGTTCAACGCGGCGATGAAAACCAGCTGCTCAGTATTTGTGACTCTAGTGCGTTCTTTTAGATCTTGCAACCGCTGATTCAAATCGTCCGCTGCCTGATTCAAAGCATCCCTTTGTTCAGGCGGACAATTCACTCGCAGTGAACGGCCAAAAATCTGGAGATCGACGGGTTGTGCAGACATGCCACCTTCCTGCTGATTGACTGCGCTGCCTTCGCTTACTGCCCCGGGGGCTGCGAAGGGGCGACACTATAGCTACCCTGATGTGAAGATACAAGCCCTTTTCTGGTATCACCAGGGTCCAAAGTGGTAGCATATCATGAAACTTCCCCCCTTTGATGACGAATGCTCATGTCTATACAGAACGAAATGCCTGGTTACAAGGATTTAAACCAGTTACTGAACCAGCAGGGAATCGGTTTAACCCCTGCCGAAATGCACGGTCTGATCAGTGGCATGCTGTGCGGCGGAAACAGCGACAGCTCATGGCAGCCGCTGATCCACGACCTCACGAATGAAGGGCTGGCGTTTGGTCACGAGCTGGCGGAAGCGCTGCGTAAAATGCACGCCGCAACCAGCGATTCGCTGGAAGACGATGGCTTCCTTTTTCAGCTTTATCTGCCTGAAGGCGACGACGTCAGCGTGTTCGATCGCGCCGATGCGCTGGCCGGCTGGGTAAACCACTATCTGCTGGGGCTGGGCGTGACGCAGCCTAAACTGGATAAAGTGACCGGCGAAGCGGGTGAGGCGATCGACGACCTGCGTAACATCGCCCAGCTCGGCTACGATGAAGACGAAGACCAGGAAGAGCTGGAAATGTCTCTTGAAGAGATTATCGAGTACGTGCGCGTGGCGGCACTGCTGTGCCACGATAACTTCACGCGCTCTCAGCCGACCGCGCCGGAAGTCCGCAAGCCAACCTTACATTAAGAAAAATAACGCACAGGAGGGTGTCATGGTTATCTCGAGTCAAGAGTATTCGCGCCGCCGTCAGGCGCTTCTGGCAACAATGCAGCCGGGCAGCGCCGCGCTGATTTTTGCTGCGCCCGAAGTCACGCGCAGCGCCGACAGCGAATACCCCTATCGCCAGAGCAGCGATTTCTGGTACTTCACCGGCTTTAACGAGCCGGAAGCGGTGCTGGTGCTGATTAAGAGCAATGACACCCACAACCACAGCGTGATTTTCAACCGCGTGCGCGATCTAACGGCCGAAATCTGGTTTGGCCGCCGCCTGGGCCAGGAGGCCGCACCGGCGAAGCTGGGCGTTGACCGCGCGCTGGCGTTTAGCGAAATCAACCAGCAGCTCTATCAGCTGCTTAACGGCCTCGACGTGCTCTATCACGCGCAGGGCGAATATGCGTACGCCGATGAGATTGTTTTCACCGCGCTCGATAAGCTGCGCAAAGGCTCGCGGCAGAACCTGTCCGCGCCGGCCACGCTGACGGACTGGCGTCCGGTGGTGCATGAGATGCGCCTGTTCAAGTCAGAAGAAGAACTGAATTTGATGCGTCGTGCGGGCGAAATCAGCGCCCTGGCACACACCCGCGCCATGGAAAAGTGCCGTCCCGGGATGTTCGAATACCAGCTGGAAGGCGAAATTCATCACGAATTTAACCGCCACGGCGCGCGTTATCCCTCCTACAACACCATTGTTGGCGGCGGAGAAAACGGCTGCATTCTGCACTACACCGAAAACGAAAGCGCGCTGCGCGACGGCGATCTGGTCCTGATTGACGCCGGTTGCGAATACCAGGGCTACGCGGGAGACATCACCCGTACTTTCCCGGTGAACGGTAAATTCTCACCGGCACAGCGCGCCATTTATGACATTGTCCTGGAATCGCTTGAGACGGCGCTCAGGCTGTATCGTCCCGGTACCTCCATGCAGGAAGTGACCGGCGAAGTGGTGCGCATCATGATTACCGGTCTGGTCAGGCTCGGGATCCTGAAAGGGGAGGTCGACACCCTGATCGCTGAAAATGCGCATCGACCATATTTCATGCACGGCCTGAGCCACTGGCTAGGGCTGGATGTGCATGACGTTGGCGCGTACGGCACCGACCGTTCGCGCGTGCTGGAGCCGGGCATGGTGTTAACCGTGGAGCCAGGCCTGTATATCGCGCCGGATGCCGACGTGCCTGAAGAGTACCGCGGGATTGGCATTCGCATCGAAGATGACATCGTCATTACCGAAACCGGTAACGAAAACCTGACCGCGAGCGTCGTGAAAAACGCTGACGATATCGAGGCGCTGATGGCAGCGGCACGCGCATGAGCGTGATTATCGTTGGCGGCGGCATGACCGGGGCCACGCTGGCGCTGGCCATTTCGCATTTGACGAAGGGGCAGCTTCCGGTGCACCTGGTTGAAGCTATCGCACCGCAGGCGAAGAATCATCCCGGTTTTGATTCGCGCGCGATTGCCCTGGCGCAGGGCACCTGCCAGCAGCTGTCCCGCATTGGCATCTGGCAGGCCATCGCTGATTGCGCGACGGCAATTAAAACCGTTCACGTAAGCGATCGCGGCCATGCTGGCTTTGTCACGCTGGACGCGCAGGATTACCGCATTGACGCGCTGGGTCAGGTTGTCGAGCTGCACGACGTCGGATTGCGTCTGTTTCGTCTGCTCCAGGATGCGCCGGGCGTCACGCTGCATTGCCCGGCGCGCGTGGCCAGCGTGAGCCGCAGTGAGGAGTCGGTCAGCGTAACGCTGGAAAACGGCACCGTGCTTGAAGGCCAGCTTCTGGTCGCCGCGGACGGCTCGCGCTCATCGCTCGGCGCCCAGTGCGGCGTGGAGTGGCGTCAGCAGCCTTACGGGCAGGTTGCGGTCATTGCGAATGTCGCGACCGCAGCTGAACACCACGGCAGGGCGTTTGAACGCTTTACGCAGCATGGCCCGCTGGCGATGCTGCCGATGTCGGACGGACGCTGTTCGCTTGTCTGGTGTCATCCGCAGGATAAGGCCGAAGAGGTTAAAGCCTGGTCAGACGAACGTTTTTGTACCGAGCTGCAGAAAGCCTTTGGCTGGCGACTGGGGCGTATTACCCATGCTGGACAGCGGGCGGTTTACCCGCTTTCGCTGACTACTGCCTCTCAGTCCATCTCCCATCGTCTGGCGCTTGTCGGTAATGCCGCTCAGACGCTGCACCCCATCGCGGGGCAGGGGTTCAACCTTGGCCTGCGTGATGTCATGAGCCTGGCGGAAACCCTTTCTCAGGCGTGGGGCGAACAAAAAGACTGTGGCGCATACCCGGTGCTAAGCCATTACCAGAAGCGACGTCAGGCCGATAAAGAGGCGACAATCGGCGTTACCGACGGCTTAGTCCATCTCTTTGCCAATCGCTGGGCGCCGCTGGTTGCGGGTCGCAACCTCGGGCTGATGGCGATGGAATTATTCATTCCGGCACGTGACGTGCTGGCGCAGCGGACTCTTGGTTGGGTCGCGCGTTAAGGAGTTATCACCGTGCAAAATGTTGATGTCGCCATCGTTGGCGGCGGTATGGTCGGACTGGCGCTGGCCTGCGGTTTACAGGGCAGCGGCCTGCGCGTGGCGGTGCTGGAGCAAAAGCAGCCTCAGCCCGTTGCGCCAGATGCCCCGCCGGAACTCCGCGTCTCGGCGATCAATGCCGCCAGCGAGAAATTGCTGACGCACCTTGGCGTCTGGGCAGATATTGTGGCGCAGCGCGCCAGCTGCTATCACGGCATGGAAGTGTGGGATAAAGACAGCTTTGGCCATATTGCTTTTGATGATGAAAGCATGGGCTACAGCCATCTGGGTCATATCATCGAAAACGCGGTGATCCACCACGCGCTGTGGCAGAAAGCACAGCAGTGCAGTGACGTGACGCTGATTGCGCCTGCGCAGGTCCAGCAGGTGGCGTGGGGTGAAAACGAGGCGTTTATCACCTTACAGAGTGGCGACATGCTGACTGCGCGTCTGGTGGTCGGTGCTGACGGTGCGAACTCCTGGCTGCGTAATAAAGCCGATATCCCGCTGACCTTCTGGGACTATCGTCATCATGCTCTGGTGGCAACGATCCGAACAGAGGAGCCGCACGGCGGCGTGGCGCGGCAGATTTTCCACAACGACGGCATTCTGGCGTTCCTGCCGCTGAGCGATCCGCACCTGTGCTCGATTGTCTGGTCCCTGGTGCCTGAAAAAGCCCAGCTGATGCAGGAGGCGACGCCGGACGCCTTTAACCAGGCGCTGTGCATGGCGTTTGATAACCGCCTTGGCTTGTGCGCCCTTGAAAGCGAGCGGCAGGTGTTCCCGTTAACCGGCCGCTACGCGCGTCAGTTTGCGGCGCACCGTCTGGCGCTGGTGGGGGATGCGGCGCATACCATTCATCCGCTGGCCGGGCAGGGCGTTAACCTTGGCTTTATGGACGCGGCTGAGCTGGTTGAGGAACTGCGTCGCCTGCATCGCGAAGGCAAAGATATCGGTCAGCATCTTTACCTGCGTCGCTACGAGCGCAGCCGCAAGCACAGTGCGGCGATGATGTTGGCGGGCATGCAGGGCTTCCGCGAGCTGTTTGCCGGCGCAAATCCGGCGAAAAAACTGCTGCGCGATATTGGTCTTAAACTGGCCGATACGCTTCCTGGCGTCAAACCTCAACTTCTTCGCCAGGCGATGGGTCTTAACGATCTTCCCGACTGGTTACGCTAATCTCGATCCCTGTCACACTTTATTTTCCCGGCCTCTGCGCCGGGGAAATTCCCTCGTTTGAAATATTCTAATTTCACGTCATTTTTCGCATTAGAAAATCTAATCTACGGGATTTTATGTTACGGAAATTCGGCCCGTTTTTCCGCATGAAATATCACCATGTGCTAAATCCTGTTAGATCATTGTTAATTTTGTGCGGGGTTAATCGCATTTTTCCAGTGAATAACTCTGTAGGCTTTTTAGCGTTTTTTGGTCATAAGCTAATGTGATGACCCGTTTTACCTTATGGTTAACCGCCGGTTTCGGTGGTAAGTTCGGGTAAAAGAGAATGTTTGCGTCGGCGCCAGGTGACGGGGCCGATACCGGGTTTCACGATGAATTTTTCAACGAGGACAAGATGGCTCAACAGACTCCTTTGTACGAACAACACGTGTTATGCGGCGCCCGCATGGTGGACTTCCATGGCTGGATGATGCCGCTGCACTACGGCTCGCAGATTGATGAGCACCACGCGGTGCGCACCGATGCCGGTATGTTCGACGTGTCCCACATGACGATTGTCGATCTGCGCGGTAGCCGCACCCGGGAGTTTTTGCGTTATCTGCTGGCAAACGACGTCGCCAAACTGAAGACGCCGGGTAAAGCGCTCTATACCGGCATGCTGAACGCCTCGGGCGGCGTGATTGATGACCTTATCGTCTATTACTTCACTGAAGATTTCTTCCGCCTCGTTGTCAACTCCGCCACCCGCGAAAAAGACCTCTCCTGGATCACCCAACACGCCGAACCTTATGCCATCGACATCACCGTCCGTGACGATCTGTCGCTGATCGCCGTGCAGGGGCCGAACGCGCAGGCGAAAGCCGCGTCTCTGTTTAACGACGAGCAGCGCAAAGCAACCGAAGGCATGAAGCCGTTCTTCGGCGTGCAGGCGGGCGATCTGTTTATCGCCACCACCGGCTACACCGGTGAAGCGGGCTACGAAATTGCGATGCCGAACGAGAAGGCCGCTGATTTCTGGCGTGCGCTGGTGGAAGCGGGCGTGAAGCCTGCGGGTCTGGGCGCGCGCGATACGCTGCGTCTGGAAGCGGGGATGAACCTCTACGGTCAGGAGATGGATGAAGGCGTCTCTCCGCTGGCCGCCAACATGGGCTGGACCATCGCATGGGAACCGGCTGACCGTGACTTTATTGGCCGTGAAGCGCTGGAGATGCAGCGCGAGAAGGGCACTGAACAGCTGGTGGGTCTGGTGATGACCGAGAAGGGCGTGCTGCGCGGTGAACTGCCGGTGCGCTTTACCGATGCCGACGGCAATCCTCGCGAAGGCGTGATCACCAGCGGTACCTTCTCCCCGACGCTGGGCTACAGTATTGCACTGGCACGCGTGCCGGCGGGCATTGGCGAAACGGCGGTGGTGCAAATCCGCAACCGCGAAATGCCGGTCAACGTGACCAAACCGATTTTTGTTCGCGCCGGTAAGCCGGTCGCCTAATCATTTTTATCAGGAGAACTTCAATGAGCAATGTGCCAGCAGAACTGAAATACAGCAAAGAACACGAGTGGCTGCGCAAAGAGGCGGACGGCACTTACACCGTAGGGATCACCGAGCACGCGCAAGAGCTGCTGGGCGACATGGTGTTTGTTGACCTGCCTGACGTGGGCACGACCGTTAGCGCGGGTGACGACTGCGCCGTGGCGGAGTCCGTAAAAGCGGCTTCTGATATCTACGCTCCAGTAAGCGGCGAAATCGTTGCCGTCAACGACGCGCTGAGCGATTCGCCAGAGCTGGTGAACAGCGAGCCTTATGAAGGCGGCTGGATCTTCAAGATCAAAGCCAGCGACGAATCTCAGGTTGCCGCGCTGCTGGATGCGACCGCGTACGAAGCACTGTTAGAAGACGAGTAATCGTTTATCCCCCTCTCCTCTCGGGAGAGGGCAGGGGCGAGGGTGCCCATCTTCCCCTCACCCTAACCCTCTCCCAGAGGGAGAGGGAACTTAAATTCACTGCACGTTTCAGGAACCATCGCTCATGACACAGACTTTAAGCCAGCTTGAAAACCGTGGCGCCTTCATTGAACGTCACATTGGGCCGGATGCTCAGCAACAGCAGGAGATGCTGAAGACAGTTGGCGCGGATTCATTAAACGCACTGATCGGCCAGATTGTGCCAAAAGACATCCAGCTTGCCACGCCGCCTCAGGTGGGGGAAGCCACCACGGAATTCGCCGCGCTGGCGGAGCTGAAGGCTATCGCAGGCCTAAACAAGCGCTATAAGTCTTACATTGGCATGGGCTACACCAACGTGCAGTTACCGCCGGTTATCCTGCGCAACATGCTGGAAAACCCGGGCTGGTACACCGCTTACACCCCGTATCAGCCGGAAGTCTCTCAGGGCCGTCTGGAAGCGCTGCTGAACTTCCAGCAGGTGACGCTGGATCTGACCGGTATGGATATCGCCTCCGCCTCGCTGCTGGATGAAGCGACCGCCGCCGCCGAAGCAATGGCGATGGCAAAACGCGTGAGCAAGCTGAAAAATGCCAACCGCTTCTTCGTGGCGGCGGACGTGCATCCCCAGACGCTGGACGTGGTGCGTACCCGCGCAGAGACCTTCGGCTTTGACGTGATCGTAGACGACGCTGACAAAGTGCTGGATCACCAGGACGTCTTCGGCGTGCTGCTGCAGCAGGTGGGGACAACGGGCGAAGTACACGACTACGGCGCGCTGATTGCCGAGCTGAAAACCCGCAAAGTGGTTGTCAGCGTTGCCGCCGATTTTATGGCGCTGGTGCTGCTGACGGCGCCGGGCAAACAGGGCGCGGATATCGTATTCGGTTCTGCACAACGCTTTGGCGTGCCGATGGGCTACGGCGGCCCGCACGCGGCGTTCTTCGGTGCGAAAGATGAATTCAAACGCTCTATGCCAGGCCGTATTATCGGCGTCTCAAAAGATGCTGCCGGTAACACCGCGCTGCGCATGGCGATGCAGACTCGCGAGCAGCACATCCGCCGCGAGAAAGCGAACTCCAACATCTGTACCTCGCAGGTGCTGCTGGCAAACATCGCCAGCCTGTACGCCGTGTTCCACGGCCCGGCTGGTCTGAAACGCATTGCCAGCCGCATTCACCGTCTGGCTGATATTCTGGCCTGCGGTCTGCAGCAGAAAGGCCTTAAGCTGCGCCACGCTCACTACTTCGACACCCTGTGTGTGGAAGTGGCGGACAAAGCGGCCGTGCTGGCGCGCGCGAATGCAGCAGAGATCAACCTGCGCAGCGACATCCACAACGCCGTCGGCATTACGCTGGATGAAAGCACCACCCGCGACGATATCCTGAACCTGTTCAGCGTGTTGCTGGGTGACGCGCACGGTCTGGACATTGATGCGCTCGACAAAGAGGTCGCGCTCGACAAAGAGGTCGCGCTCGACAGCCGCTCCATTCAGGAAAGCATGCTGCGTAACGATGCGATCCTGACGCATCCGGTGTTTAACCGCTACCACAGCGAAACCGAGATGATGCGCTATATGCACTCTCTGGAGCGCAAGGATCTGGCGCTGAACCAGGCGATGATCCCGCTGGGCTCGTGCACCATGAAGCTGAACGCCGCGGCAGAGATGATCCCGATCACCTGGCCTGAATTTTCCGAGCTGCACCCGTTCTGCCCGCCAGAGCAGGCAGAAGGTTATCACATGATGATCAACCAGCTTTCCGACTGGCTGGTGAAATTGACCGGTTATGACGCGCTCTGCATGCAGCCGAACTCCGGCGCGCAGGGCGAGTACGCGGGCCTGCTGGCGATCCGCCACTATCACGAAAGCCGCAACGAAGGTCACCGCGATATCTGCCTGATCCCAAGCTCCGCCCACGGTACCAACCCGGCCTCTGCCCAGATGGCGGGCATGGAAGTGGTGGTGGTTGCTTGCGATAAGAACGGAAACATCGATCTGGCCGACCTGCGCGCGAAAGCCGAGCAGGCGGGCGACAAGCTCTCCTGCATCATGGTGACCTACCCGTCTACCCACGGCGTGTACGAAGAGACTATCCGTGAAGTGTGCGAAGTGGTGCACCAGTACGGCGGTCAGGTTTACCTCGACGGCGCGAACATGAACGCTCAGGTGGGCATTACCTCTCCGGGCTTTATCGGCGCGGACGTGTCGCACCTGAACCTGCACAAAACCTTCTGCATCCCGCACGGCGGTGGCGGCCCGGGCATGGGTCCTATCGGCGTGAAAGCGCACCTGGCGCCGTTTGTCCCAGGCCACAGCGTTGTGCAGATTGAAGGCATGCTGACCCGTCAGGGCGCGGTCTCTGCGGCACCGTTCGGTAGCGCCTCTATCCTGCCAATCAGCTGGATGTACATCCGCATGATGGGCGCGGAAGGGCTGAAGCAGGCGAGCCAGGTGGCGATCCTCAACGCCAACTATATTGCGACTCGCCTGAAGTCCGCCTTCCCGGTGCTCTATACCGGCCGCGACGGTCGCGTGGCGCACGAGTGTATCCTCGATATTCGTCCGCTGAAAGAGCAGACCGGCATTAGCGAGCTGGATATCGCCAAGCGCCTGATTGACTACGGCTTCCACGCGCCAACCATGTCGTTCCCGGTTGCGGGTACGCTGATGGTTGAGCCGACCGAGTCTGAAAGCAAGGCCGAGCTGGACCGCTTTATCGACGCGATGCTGGCGATCCGCATGGAGATCGACCGCGTGCAGGACGGCGAATGGACGCTGGAAGATAACCCGCTGGTCAACGCTCCGCATACCCAGCATGAGATGGTCTCCGAGTGGAACCACGGTTATTCCCGCGAGCTGGCCGTCTTCCCGGCAGGCGTGGCAAACAAATACTGGCCGACCGTGAAGCGTCTTGATGACGTCTACGGCGACCGTAATCTGTTCTGCTCCTGCGTGCCGATGAGCGAATACCAGTAATATTATTGGTGTAGTCATAAAGGCCGGGTAAGGCGAAGCCGCCACCCGGCTTTTTTATTGGGAGAAGAAAATGGCAATAGCACTGGTCACCGGCGCCAGCCGGGGCATTGGAAAAGCCACCGCGCTGCAGCTGGCGCGCGAAGGCTACACCGTGGCGGTGAACTATCACCACAACATTAAAGCCGCGACGGACGTGATCAACCAGATCGTTGAAGCGGGCGGTAAAGCGTTTGCCGTCCGCGCGGATATCAGTGATGAAGCCCAGGTGCTGGCGATGTTTGACAGCCTCGATCGTGAAGGCGAGCCGCTTCGTGCGCTGGTCAATAATGCGGGCATTCTGTTTGAGCAATCCACTATCGAGAACCTCTCCGCTGAGCGCATTAACCGCGTCCTGGCGACCAACGTCACGGGCTACTTTCTCTGCTGCCGGGAAGCGGTAAAACGCATGTCCTTCAGGCATGGCGGCAAGGGCGGGGCGATAGTGAACGTCTCTTCCGCCGCGTCGCGTCTGGGCGCGCCGGGTGAATATGTGGATTATGCCGCGTCCAAGGGGGCGGTGGATTCGCTGACAACCGGGCTATCGCTGGAGGTGGCGGCGCAGGGTATTCGCGTCAACTGCGTACGTCCGGGTCTAATTTATACCGATATTCATGCGTCCGGCGGAGAGCCGGGGCGAGTGGATCGCGTGAAATCGTTGCTGCCGATGCAGCGCGGCGGCCAGCCGGAAGAGGTGGCGCAGGCGATTGTCTGGCTGCTGAGCGAGAAGGCGTCGTACGTAACGGGCAGTTTTATTGAGTTGGCTGGCGGGAAATAAGCCCCTCACCCTAACCCTCTCCCAAAGGGAGAGGGGTTCAATCGTAGGCCGGTGCAAGCGTAGCGCCGCCCGGCGTTACGGCATTAAAGTTTCTCGCCGTTGCTGGCAATCACGCCCTTATACCACTCGAAGCTTTTCTTGCGTGAACGCGACATGTCGCCCGTACCGTCGTCGTGCTTGTTCACGTAGATAAAGCCGTAGCGCTTGCTGTACTGACCGGTGGTGAACGACACGCAGTCGATGCAGCCCCATGGCGTATAGCCCATCAGATCCACGCCGTCGTGCGTCACGGCTTTGATCATCTCTTCCACGTGGGCACGCAGGTAGTCGATGCGATAGTCGTCGTTGATGCTGCCGTCCTCTTCCACCTTATCGTAGGCGCCGAACCCGTTTTCCACGATAAACAGCGGTTTCTGATAACGTTCGTACAGTTCGCACAGGGAATAGCGCAGGCCTACCGGATCGATCTGCCAGCCCCAGTCGGACGCCTTCACGTGCGGATTCGGCACGCTGCCTTCGAAGCCGGAAATCGCATCGCCGGTCCCGCCTTCCGCTTTCACCGCGTTGGTCATGTAGTAGCTGAAACCTAAGTAGTCGCAGGTACCTTCACGCAGGATCTGCTCATCGCCTGCCTCCATTTTGATGGAGAAGCCGCGGCGCTCCCACTCGTTCAGCACGTAGGACGGGTAGTAACCACGCAGCTGGACGTCGGTAAAGACATAGCGCTCGCGCATGGATTCCTGGGCGAACATCGCGTCTTCCGGTTTGCAGGAGAACGGATAGAGCGCCACCATGGCCAGCATGCAGCCGACTTTCATCTCAGGGTTGATGCGGCGCGCGGCTTTCACCGCCAGGGCGCTGGCCACAAACTGGTGGTGCAGGACCTGGTACATGGTCTCTTCCGGATTGTCATGTTCGGTATAGACCACGCCCGAGCAGCAGTAACCGAACAGCGGCGCGCGCCAGTTACGCTGGTTATTGATTTCGTTGAAGGTCATCCAGTATTTGACCTTGTTTTTGTAGCGCTCAAAGACCACTTCCGCGAAGCGCACAAAGAAATCGACCACTTTACGGTTGGTCCAGCTACCGTACTCCTGCACCAGGTGCAGCGGCATTTCGAAGTGGGAGAGGGTGATCACCGGTTCGATGTTGTATTTCAGCAGCTCGTCGAACATATCGTCGTAGAACTTCAGCCCCTCTTCGTTTGGCTGCGTTTCGTCACCTTTCGGGAAGATGCGCGTCCAGGCGATAGAGGTGCGGAAGCACTTGAAACCCATCTCGGAAAACAGCTTGATGTCTTCTTTATAGTGGCCGTGGAAGTCGATGGCCTCGTGGTTTGGGTAGTATTTACCCGGCACGACTTCCTGGGTGATTTCGCGCGGGACGCCGTGCGCACCGCCGGTCAATACGTCACAAATGCTTGGCCCTTTTCCGCCTTTGTTCCAGCCGCCTTCAACCTGGTGAGCGGCAACCGCGCCGCCCCATAAAAAATCTTTTGGTAAGGTTAATTTTTTCATCGCTGCTCTTCTCAATAAATGGCTTATTGGCATCGAGTCTAGCAAAGCGAAATTGAATGTCACGATATAACAATTTACAGTAAATGTGATTTGTTACACCAAAAAAACAGGGTGTTTTATTCTGTGAGTTTCTTCGCCAGTTTACGTCCGAGAGACTCCAGAATATAAATGACGGGAATTTGCGTGGTGATGTCGTAGACGCCTGCAATACGCGTCTGAGGAACATGCCAGGAGAGATTAAAGTCCGCCAGTTTTGCGAGACGCGAGTGCTCGTGGCTGGTTATCGAGAGCACCTTGCAGTGATGCAGGCTGAACTGGCTGGCGAAGCGCAGGATCTCCTCGGTCTCGCCCGAGACGGAAAGCACAATCGCCAGCGCATTTTTCGCCATATCATTGGTGACCGGGAAATAAGGGTCATCAATATGGTTACTGAATTTCCCGATATTAGAAAAGAAGCGTGCGCCATATTTTGCCAGCGAACCCGATGTTCCGGCACCGACAAATATAATTCGCTCTGACGATAAAATAATATCAACCGCCTTATCTAATAGCGCGTCGAACTCTTCATTATTCACGCTTTTAAAAAAGCTGATAATTTCGCTGGCACCGAAATTTGCCTGCTGGGGCTCGTTCTGTTCAAGATAAAGCTTAAAGCGCACCCGAAATTCAGAATACCCTTCGCAGTTAAGCTTGCGGCAAAAGCGCAGGATGGTCGTGGTTGAGACGTCTGCCGCATCCGCCAGCTCGCGGATGGTCATGTACATCACTTTGTCACGATTTTTTATGACATAGTTGTAGACCATCATCTCCAGGTTATTGAGACTGGCAATGGCGGAATGGGAGAACATGCTCACAATGGCTACACTCACTCATCAGACTTTTCTTCAGGGAATAATAACATGCAGCCAAACGACATCACTTTTTTTCAGCGCTTTCAGGACGACATCCTGGCCGGACGTAAAACCATCACTATCCGGGATAAAAGTGAATCCCATTTCAAAACCGGCGATATCCTGCGGGTGGGGCGTTATGAAGATGATGGTTATTTTTGCACCATTGAAGTAACAGGAACGTCAACCGTTACGTTCGACACATTGACGCAAAAACATGCTGAACAGGAGAACATGACCCTGGATGCATTGAAAAGCGTGATCGCAGAGATCTACCCCAGGCAGGACCAGTTTTATGTGATTGATTTTAAACGCCTCTAGTTAAAATCGAAACGCACGTTCGCTGAAATTAAAGTGTAACTGTCTGATTGTAATTTAGAAATGTTATGTTTAACTTTATTTTAGCTAACAGGTGTTCACTGGAATCATTCTCAGTTAGCATAGTTATGCGATGAATAATCATCTTTTGTTTTCCCGGAGTTTTGTATGGTGAGCAGACCATTAATCGCACAGGGATATTCGCTGGCTGAGGAAGTAGCCAACAGCATCAGCCACGGCATTGGCCTGGTGTTTGGGATTGTCGGTTTAGTGTTATTGCTGGTGCAGGCGGTGGACGCCAATGCCAGCGCGATGGCCATTACCAGCTACAGCCTGTATGGCGGGAGTATGATCCTGCTGTTCCTGGCGTCGACGCTGTATCACGCGATCCCGCATCAGCGGGCCAAGATGTGGCTCAAGAAATTTGACCACTGCGCTATCTATCTTCTGATTGCAGGCACTTACACACCGTTTCTGCTGGTGGGGCTCAACTCACCGCTGTCGCGTGGCCTGATGATTGTTATCTGGAGCCTGGCACTGCTGGGGATCCTGTTTAAGCTGACCATCGCGCACCGGTTTAAGGTGCTGTCACTGGTCACCTATCTGACAATGGGCTGGCTGTCGCTGATTGTGGTGTATCAACTGGCAATCAAACTGTCGGTAGGGGGCGTGACGCTTCTGGCCTTAGGCGGCGTGGTGTACTCGCTCGGCGTGATTTTCTACGTCTGCAAGCGCATCCCATACAACCATGCCATCTGGCACGGCTTTGTGCTCGGCGGCAGCGTATGCCACTTTTTGGCGATCTATTTGTACGTGGGGCAGGTGTAGTTTTTTCCACCGTGCGGGTGGTTGCCCTCACCCCGGCCCTCTCCCACAGGGAGAGGGAGGACACCTGGATACGATTACTCTTCTAACGAATATGGCAACGGCTCGATGCTCAGCGTGTTCGCATCGTCACGCACGCGGAACACGCTGTCGGCTTCCATATCGTTGTTCATGACGGCCTGCACCAAAAGACGTCCATCATCGAGCTGTACGGCGGCTAACACGGTGCCGGTGCGGCGCCAGTTATCACCCATCTTCAGCTCTAAGTCTTCACCCGCTTCAGGTACACGGCTGGCATGGCCCGCCAGCGTCCACAGCGCTCGTTTGTTTGCCCCGCGGAATTTTGCACGTGCCACCATCTCCTGGCCGGTATAACAGCCCTTTTTAAAGCTGATACCCCCCAGCGCCTGTAGGTTCGTTGCCTGAGGAATAAACTGCGCGCTGTTTGCGGCGTCAATCACCGGCAGACCCGCTTCGATGTTCAGCGCCAGCCACTGCTGACTGTTGTTGAGCTGCGCTTCGCCGCGCAGCGCTTCTGTCACGCGTTCGGCCGTTGCCGCATCCGTGACTAACAGGAAACGCTCCGCCGGGTGTTCAAACCACAGGATGGAGGTCGCGCCTTCGCTGACCACCTGCTTTTCTGCATCCGGCAGTTCGCTGAAGAGATTTTTCAGCGCCGCACGCGCCTGAAAACCGGCCACTCCCAGCAGGACATGTTCGTCGTCCGGGGCGATAGTGACTTTGGAGAAGACCGCGTACTTCTTCAGCTCTTTGAGCTGGGCCTCTTGCAGGCTGCGGCGCTCAATAAAAGCAAAGCCGTCCTGACGGTGGAAGAGTCGCAGGTTGCTCCACATTTTGCCTTTTGGATCGCAATGCGCTGCCAGCAGGTGCTGGTGTTCGGTCATCTGGCTGACGTCGGCGGTCACCTGGCCCTGCAGATATTTTTCGGCGTCGGCACCGGTGAGCGTTGCCAGCGCCCAGTCATCAAGAGAAATAAGCGTCAGCGGCAGACGCGCAGAGGCGGCGGGCTGGCGAGGAGAAAATGGTGTAAATGCCATAACGATATCCTGAATTGCTTAACGCTTTGATAATGCCTAATGGTAAAAGAGCCTGCAGGCAATGCAAGCGCTTTCAACAGACCATTTGTGCCCTAAACCGGTTATGCGTAGCGCTACGCAAAATAATGTAATCCGCTGTCTTTGTAGGGATTATTCTGGAAGCCTGCTCGGCGATCGCAATATTCCAGTAATGAAACGGTCAAAAACACGTTACACTAGCTGGTGTCCCCGTAGAGAAATAAAGAACACTGAACGGGGTGCCAACTGTGCCAAACGTAATGCAGGAAACTGAACATGGATATTAACAACAAGGCCCGTATTCACTGGGCGTGCCGTCGCGGCATGCGTGAACTTGATATTTCCATCATGCCTTTCTTCGAATATGAGTATGACAGCTTAAGCGATGATGATAAGCGTCTGTTTGTTCGCCTGCTTGAGTCTGACGATCCGGATTTATTCAACTGGCTGATGAACCACGGCAAACCCGCCGACACCGAGTTGCAACGGATGGTGCAATTAATTCAAACACGGAATCGGGAACGTGGTCCTGTGGCAATCTGATCTTCGCGTCTCGTGGCGCTCGCAGTGGATGTCTTTATTGCTCCACGGCCTGGTTGCGGCCTTTGTTTTGCTGATGCCGTGGCCGCTGAGCTATACGCCGCTGTGGCTGCTGTTACTGTCGTTTGTCGTTTTTGACAGCGTACGCAGCCAGCGTCGCATTAATGCCCGTCAGGGAGAGATTAAATTACTGATGGATTCCCGCCTGCGCTGGCAGGGTAAAGAGTGGGATATTCTCGGTATGCCCTGGATGCTCAACTGCGGCATGATGTTACGGTTACGCAAGGTGGACGGCGGGCGTTGCCAGCATCTGTGGCTGGCGGCTGACAGTATGGATGCTGCCGAGTGGCGAGACCTGCGCCGGATGCTGTTGCAACAGACGACGCAGGGGTAATGCGCGTTAGCTAAACTTTTCAGCCATTTCGCCCAGAATCTGCTCGCACCAGCTTTGCAGGCGCTCATCGCTGAGATCGTACTGGTTGGTTTCATCCAGCGCGAGTCCAACAAACAGCTCGCCGTCGGCAATAATCGGTTTTTTACTGGTGAACTCGTAACCTTCGGTTGGCCAGTAGCCGATAAACGACACCCCTCTCGGCGCCAGCTTGTCATGCAGCATGCCGAGCGCGTCCAGGAACCATTCCCCGTAGCCCAGCTGATCCCCCATGCCGTACATGGCAATGATTTTGCCGTCGAGATTGACCGAATCGAGTTGATCCCAGATGGCTTCCCAGTCTTCCTGTATCTCACCAAAATCCCAGGTTGGGATGCCAAGGATCAGGACATCGTACTGTTCCATCAGCGCGACCGCGTCATCTTTCAGGTTATGCAACGTCACCAGTTCCGGGCCAATGATGTCGCGAATTTTCTCTGCCGCCATTTCGGTGTAGCAGGTGCTGGAACCATAGAACAGACCAATATTCATCGCGTAACTATCTCAATTCTTGCTTTGACTATGCGCGTAGTGTACCAGAAACCGGTCGCAATCAGGCATAATGGCCTGACTGCAGAATCAAAGGGGCTGATGTGGAAAAGGATCTCGCACTGATCGAACAGTTTCTCGACGCGCTGTGGCTGGAGAAAAATCTTGCCGAGAATACCCTCAGCGCCTACCGTCGCGATCTCACCATGCTGGTGGAGTGGCTTGCGCACCGGGGGTTATCCCTTGCGAGCGCGCAGCGTGACGACCTGCAGGCGCTGCTGGGGGAACGTATCGCTGGGGGCTACAAAGCCACCAGTTCCGCGCGTTTGCTTAGCGCCATGCGTCGGCTGTTCCAGCATCTCTACCGTGAGAAGATTCGCGAAGACGATCCCAGCGCGCTGCTGGCTTCCCCTAAGCTTCCGCAGCGGCTGCCGAAAGATCTCAGCGAAGCACAAGTTGAGAGATTATTACAGTCACCGGCAGTTGACCTGCCGCTGGAGTTACGCGATAAAGCCATGCTTGAGCTATTGTATGCTACCGGCTTGCGCGTTTCGGAACTGGTTGGCCTGACGATGAGCGACATCAGCCTGCGTCAGGGTGTGGTGCGCGTCATTGGTAAAGGCAACAAGGAAAGGCTGGTTCCGCTGGGTGAAGAGGCGGTTTACTGGCTGGAAACGTACCTGGAGCATGGTCGTCCGTGGCTGCTCAATGGTACGTCTATCGACGTCCTGTTTCCGAGCCAGCGCGCCCAGCAGATGACGCGGCAAACGTTCTGGCATCGCATCAAGCATTACGCCACACTGGCGGGTATCGATAGTGAAAAGCTTTCGCCGCACGTATTGCGTCACGCCTTCGCGACGCATCTGTTAAACCACGGCGCTGATTTACGCGTGGTGCAGATGCTGCTGGGCCACAGCGATCTTTCCACCACGCAAATTTATACCCATGTCGCGACGGAACGCCTGCGGCAGCTACACCAACAGCACCACCCTCGTGCGTGAGTGCCGACGAATTGTAACAGGATCACATATGAAAAAGACTTTCGCGCTGTTCACCCTGCTGGCAGCCTCATTTACCGGTTTCGCCCATGCGGACGATGCCGCCATCAAACAGTCGCTGGCTAAGCTTGGCGTCACCGGCAGCGATATTCAGCCTGCACCGGTTGCCGGAATGAAAACGGTACTGACCAACAGCGGCGTGCTGTACGTCACCGAAGACGGCAAACACATTATTCAGGGGCCAATGTACGACGTGAGCGGCGCGCAGCCGGTGAACGTCACCAACCAGCTGCTGATGAAAAACCTGAACGCGCTCGAAAAAGAGATGATCGTCTATAAAGCGGCGCAGGAAAAACACGTTATTACCGTCTTCACCGACATCACCTGCGGCTACTGCCACAAGCTGCATGAAGAGATGAAAGACTATAACGCGCTGGGCATTACCGTGCGTTACCTGGCCTTCCCGCGCGCGGGCGTGCAGAGCCAGCCAGAGCAGGACATGAAGGCGATCTGGTGTGCGAAAGACCGCAACAAAGCGTTTGACGACGCGATGAACGGCAAAGACGTTAAGCCGGCCTCCTGCGACATTGATATCGCTAACCACTACGCGCTCGGCGTGCAGTTTGGCGTGAGCGGTACGCCAGCGATTGTCCTGAGCAACGGCTATGTTGTTCCGGGCTATCAGGGACCAAAAGAGATGAAAGAGTTCCTCGACGCGCACCAGAAACAGTTTGGTGGTAAATAATCCGCGTGAAAGCCCCGATAAAATTGCGCCGCCGCGAGGCGGTTGAACCCGTTGATTTACCGGACGATCTCCCGGCGCTGCTTAAGCGTCTCTACGCCAGCCGCGGCGTGCGTCGCGCTGAGGATCTTGAACGCAGCGTGAAAGGGATGCTGCCCTGGCAGCAGCTGAGCGGTATCGAAAAAGCCACCGAAATGCTCTACAACGCGCTTCGAGAGGGAACGCGGATTGTGGTGGTGGGCGATTTCGACGCCGACGGCGCAACCAGCACCGCGCTGAGCGTGCTCAGCCTGCGCGCGCTGGGCTGCGATAACGTCACGTATCTGGTGCCGAACCGTTTTGAAGACGGCTATGGCCTCAGCCCGGAAGTGGTCGATCAGGCCCACGCCCGTGGTGCACAGATGATCATGACCGTCGATAACGGGATCTCCTCCCATGCGGGCGTCGATCATGCTCACGCGTTGGGGATCCCGGTGCTGGTCACCGATCACCACCTGCCGGGCGAAACGCTGCCCGATGCGGAAGCGATTATTAACCCCAACCTGCGCGACTGCGATTTCCCATCGAAATCCCTCGCGGGCGTGGGCGTGGCGTTTTATCTGATGCTGGCGTTGCGTACCCTGTTACGCGATAAGGGCTGGTTCGACTCCCGCGGTATTGCCGTACCTAACCTGGCCGAATATCTTGATCTGGTGGCGCTGGGCACCGTCGCGGACGTGGTGCCCCTCGATACCAATAACCGCATTTTGACCTGGCAGGGCCTAAGCCGCATTCGGGCGGGCAAGTGCCGTCCGGGGATCAAGGCGCTGCTGGAGATTGCCAACCGCGATCCGCTCAAGCTGGCGGCAAGCGACCTGGGCTTTGCCCTCGGCCCGCGTCTTAACGCAGCAGGAAGGCTGGACGATATGTCCGTCGGCGTGGCGCTGCTGCTGTGCGATAACATCGGTGAAGCGCGCGTGCTGGCCAACGAGCTGGACGCGCTGAACCAGACCCGTAAAGAGATTGAGCAGGGGATGCAGGCCGAAGCGCTGACCCTGTGCGAAAAGCTTGAACGCAGCGGCGATACGCTGCCGGGCGGCCTGGCGATGTACCATCCTGAGTGGCACCAGGGCGTGGTCGGCATTCTGGCGTCGCGTATTAAAGAGCGTTTCCACCGCCCGGTGATCGCGTTCGCCCCCGCAGGCGACGGCACGCTGAAAGGCTCAGGCCGTTCGATTCAGGGTTTGCACATGCGCGATGCGCTGGAGCGTCTCGATACGCTGTATCCGGGTCTGATGATCAAGTTTGGCGGCCATGCGATGGCGGCGGGCCTGTCGCTGGAAGAGGCGAAGTTCGACGAGTTTCAGCGGCTGTTTGGTGAACTGGTCACCGACTGGATTGATCCGGCCCTGTTGCAGGGGGAAGTGGTGTCCGATGGCGAGCTTTCACCGCTTGAGATGACGATGGACGTGGCGCAAATGCTCCGCGATGCCGGTCCGTGGGGGCAGATGTTCCCGGAACCGCTGTTCGACGGGCGTTTCCGCCTGCTGCAGCAGCGTATTGTCGGCGAACGTCATCTGAAAGTGATGGTCGAGCCCGTGGGCGGTGGTCCGCTGCTGGACGGCATCGCCTTCAACGTTGACACGGCGGTATGGCCGGACAACGGCGTGCGCGAGGTTGAGCTGGCGTACAAACTGGACATCAACGAGTTTCGCGGTAACCGCACCCTTCAGATCATCATCGACAATATCTGGCCAATTTAGCGGCAGTAATCTCTATAAAAAAGGGCGTGGATTCGGTACAATCCCGCTCTTATCACCGCATTTTGACAAGTCCATAAAAGAAAACAGACCATGTTTGAAATTAATCCGGTAAAAAACCGTATTCAGGACCTCACGGAGCGCTCTGACGTTCTTAGGGGGTATCTTTGACTACGATGCCAAGAAAGAGCGTCTTGAAGAAGTAAACGCCGAGCTGGAACAGCCGGACGTCTGGAACGAACCTGAACGCGCACAGGCGCTGGGTAAAGAGCGTTCCTCTCTCGAAGCTATCGTAGATACGCTGGATCAAATGGCCCAGGGGCTGGAAGATGTTTCCGGTTTGCTGGAGCTGGCCGTCGAAGCCGACGACGAAGAAACCTTTAACGAAGCCGTGGCAGAACTCGACGTGCTGGAAGAGAAGCTGGCGCAGCTTGAGTTCCGTCGCATGTTCTCCGGCGAATACGACAGCGCTGACTGCTATCTCGATATTCAGGCAGGTTCTGGCGGCACCGAAGCGCAGGACTGGGCCAGCATGCTGACGCGTATGTACCTGCGTTGGGCGGAAGCGCGCGGCTTCAAAACCGAAATTATCGAAGAGTCTGAAGGTGAAGTTGCGGGTCTGAAATCCGTCACCATCAAGATCATTGGCGATTACGCCTACGGCTGGCTGCGTACCGAAACCGGCGTTCACCGCCTGGTGCGTAAGAGCCCGTTCGACTCCGGTGGCCGTCGTCATACCTCCTTCAGCTCCGCGTTTGTTTACCCGGAAGTTGATGAAGATATTGATATCGAAATTAACCCGGCGGACCTGCGTATCGACGTTTATCGCGCATCCGGCGCGGGTGGTCAGCACGTTAACCGTACGGAATCGGCGGTGCGTATTACCCACATTCCAACCGGGCTGGTAACACAGTGCCAGAACGACCGTTCCCAGCATAAGAACAAAGACCAGGCCATGAAGCAGATGAAAGCGAAGCTTTATGAGCTGGAGATGCAGAAGAAAAATGCTGAGAAACAGGCGATGGAAGACAACAAGTCCGACATCGGTTGGGGCAGCCAGATCCGTTCTTACGTCCTTGATGACTCCCGCATCAAAGACCTGCGTACCGGGGTTGAAACCCGCAACACGCAGGCGGTGCTGGACGGCAGCCTGGACCAATTTATCGAAGCAAGTTTGAAAGCAGGGTTATGAGGAACCAACATGTCTGAACAACAAGCACAGGGCGCTGACGCGGTAGTCGATCTTAACAACGAACTGAAAACCCGCCGCGAGAAGCTGGCAGCGCTGCGCGAGCAGGGCGTGCCGTTCCCGAACGATTTTCGTCGTGACCATACCTCAGACCAACTGCACGCTGACTTCGACGCTAAAGAGAACGAAGAGCTGGAAGCGCTGAACGTTGAAGTGGCCGTAGCAGGCCGCATGATGACCCGTCGTATCATGGGTAAAGCCTCCTTCGTGACCTTGCAGGACGTTGGCGGCCGTATTCAGCTGTACGTTTCCCGTGACGACCTGCCGGAAGGCATCTACAACGAGCAGTTCAAAAAGTGGGACCTGGGCGATATCCTGGGCGCGAAAGGTAAACTGTTCAAAACCAAAACCGGTGAACTGTCTATCCACTGCACCGAGCTGCGTCTGCTGACCAAAGCCCTGCGCCCGCTGCCGGACAAATTCCACGGCCTGCAGGATCAGGAAGCGCGCTATCGTCAGCGCTACCTGGATCTCATCTCTAACGATGAATCCCGTAAGACCTTCAAAATTCGCTCCCAGATCATGGCCGGTATCCGCCAGTTCATGGTCAACCGCGACTTTATGGAAGTGGAAACCCCAATGATGCAGGTGATCCCAGGCGGCGCGTCTGCGCGTCCGTTCATCACCCATCATAACGCCCTGGACCTGGACATGTACCTGCGCATCGCGCCGGAACTGTACCTGAAGCGTCTGGTGGTCGGCGGCTTCGACCGCGTGTTCGAAATCAACCGTAACTTCCGTAACGAAGGTATCTCCGTTCGTCATAACCCAGAGTTCACCATGATGGAACTCTATATGGCGTATGCGGATTACAAAGATCTGATCGAGCTGACCGAATCCCTGTTCCGCACCCTGGCGCAGGACATTCTGGGCACCACGCAGGTTCCTTACGGTGAAGAAGTCTTCGACTTCGGCAAGCCGTTCGAAAAACTGACCATGCGCGAAGCGATCAAGAAATACCGTCCGGAAACCAACATGGCGGACCTGGATAACTTTGATTCTGCGAAAGCGATCGCAGAAAGCATCGGTATCAAGGTTGAGAAGAGCTGGGGTCTGGGCCGTATCGTGACCGAGATCTTTGAAGAAGTGGCCGAAGCGCACCTGATTCAGCCGACCTTCATCACCGAATACCCGGCTGAAGTCTCTCCGCTGGCGCGTCGTAATGACGAGAACCCGGAAATCACCGATCGCTTCGAATTCTTCATCGGCGGCCGTGAAATCGGCAACGGCTTTAGCGAGCTGAACGATGCGGAAGACCAGGCTCAGCGCTTCCAGGATCAGGTTGACGCGAAAGCGGCAGGCGACGACGAAGCGATGTTCTTCGACGAAGACTACGTGACCGCGCTGGAGCACGGTCTGCCACCAACGGCGGGCCTTGGGATTGGTATCGACCGTATGGTCATGCTGTTCACCAACAGCCACACCATCCGCGACGTGATCCTGTTCCCGGCGATGCGCCCGGTGAAATAAGGCGTTAAGATGTCAAAAAAGCCCCGAAAGGGGCTTTTTTATTGCGCCGCGAAGGCTTTGAGTTTTTCGCGGGCGGTTGTCGCTTCCATGACCATCCACGGGCTAAAGGCCCAGGGCGTCGCGTCCAGCGCGCGGAATAACGCGTCCAGCTCAACCCACTGATAGTCCATCACTTCATCTTCGTTTATCGTCACGTCATTGGTGATGCGGGCCGCGAATACCGGGCAAATTTCGTTTTCCACAATCCCCGACGGGTCGGTTTCCCGATAGCGAAATTCAGGGGCGACGGCGGTGATGTCGGTCAGCTCAGCGCCCACTTCAAAGCGGCAGCGGCGGATTATCGCCTGTATCGTCTCTTCGCCGGACTGCGGATGGCCGCAGACGGAATTGGTCCAGACGCCGGGCCAGGCTTTTTTGGTTAAGGCGCGCCGGGTGATCAGACATTCGCCGTTTGCGTTAAAAAGCCAGGAAGAGAAAGCCAGATGCAGCGGGGTATGTAAGGTGTGCGCGGCATATTTTTCCTGAGTGCCAATCACCATTCCCTGGTCGTTTACCAAAATAACGTGTTCTTGAATACTCATTGATGCTCCAGTGCCAAAATGCCGAGTGGTTCAGCACCATCAGCCGGATCATTATACGGCATTCTTATACGAACGGTTTGGCGCGTAGAGCGGAAAAGGGCATGACCCATATTCGTTTTGGCTGTTATCATAGTGCGCCATTCACGCTGACCGAGGATCTGTTTTGTTTGCAGGAAGCCTGACGAGAAACCCCATCACCGCCATTTTTTGCCTGACGCTGACGCTATTGCTGGCGGGCTGTTCAGGGAGCAAATCTTCGGATATGGGCAGCTATTCCGGTTCGGTCTATACCGTTAAGCGCGGGGATACGCTATACCGGATTTCGCGCGCAACGGGAACCAGCGTGAAGGATCTGGCGCGGCTGAATAACCTCTCTCCGCCCTACACCATCGAGGTGGGGCAGCAGCTGAAGGTTAGCGGCGGATCGTCCTCGGGCAAAAAATCCTCTTCGAAAGGCAAAACCGCCAAAGTGACGCCGTCTTACGCGGTGCCGCAATCGTCCTGGCCGCCGGTCGGTCAACGCTGCTGGGTCTGGCCGGCCAGCGGTAAAGTGGTGTTGCCGTACTCCCTGTCTGAGGGGGGGAACAAAGGTATTGATATCGCGGCTGCACGCGGTACGCCGGTTTATGCTTCCGGAGCAGGGAAGGTGGTTTACGTCGGTAACCAGCTGCGCGGCTACGGTAACCTGATCATGATTAAGCATGGCGAAGACTACATCACGGCCTATGCGCACAACGACACGATGCTGGTCAACAACGGGCAGAACGTCAAAGCCGGGCAGAAGATTGCCACCATGGGCAGCACCGGCACGGACGCTGTGAAGCTGCATTTCCAGATTCGCTATAAGGCGACTGCCATCGACCCGCAGCGTTATCTGCCTGCGCCCGGCAGCAAACCGAAGTGCTAAGTGATTATTTTATCGCCGGTTAGTTGTTAAGAGGCTTGTATGAAGGTGCGTAAGGTCTATAATGCCATACGCACCTCAAAGCGGGCGTAGTTCAATGGTAGAACGAGAGCTTCCCAAGCTCTATACGAGGGTTCGATTCCCTTCGCCCGCTCCATTTTCAATTCTCCTGAACTCCACTCAATTCAACTACTCGCTGATTTTACTGGCTTTTTAATCACTTTTCCGTCAACCCGATTCAACCAGAGTTACCCCAAATCAAGAACCGATGTTGTATAGAAATGTGTATAGCTTCTCCTATACACTCTGAAACTATACACACAGGATGATTTCTGAGGAGAAAAGTATACATATGCCTCTCACAGACCTTGAGATACGCCGCGCCAAGCCCGCAGAGAAAACGTATACCAAAGCAGATGGCAACGGATTATCGTTACAGATTGAACCTAATGGCTCGAAGGGCTGGCGGTTTCGTTACCGCTATGAAGGTAAGGCTAAGATGTTGTCCCTAGGAACTTACCCAAAAGTTTCTTTATCCGAAGCTCGTAGCAAACGCGACGAGGCGCAGGAGCTATTAGCTGCGGGTATCAATCCGAGTGATACCCGTAAAGAGAAGAAACTGTCCCAGCAGGATAAGCTCGGCAACACTTTTGAATCTATTACTAGGGAATGGTATCAACGGCGTTATGATCTTTGGGCCGAGTCTTACCGGACAGAAATGATCGCAACTTTTGAGAAAGACGTTTTCCCTTATATAGGTCATCGCCCCATTGACTCTATTACACCGATGGAATTGATGGGGGTGCTATCCCGTCTTGAAAAAAGGGGGGCCACAGAGAAGATGCGAAAGGTTCGTCAGCGCTGTGGTGAAGTCTGGAAGTATGCAATAGCGACAGGACGTGCTTTATCTAATCCAGCTCCAGATCTCGCAAGTGTGATGATGCCGCATAAAAAGGCGAATTACCCGCATTTGCAAGCAACAGAGTTGCCTGACTTTCTGACTCTTCTTCAGGCGTATACCGGAAATATTCTTGTTAAGCTTGCTATGAAGCTACTGATCTTAACTGGTACTCGCCCCGGAGAACTGCGTAAGGCTGAGTGGTCAGAGTTCGATTTTGAAAATAATATCTGGAGTG
Source organism: Enterobacter cloacae complex sp. ESBL7 (assembly GCF_041679625.1). Classification (NCBI taxonomy): domain Bacteria; kingdom Pseudomonadati; phylum Pseudomonadota; class Gammaproteobacteria; order Enterobacterales; family Enterobacteriaceae; genus Enterobacter; species Enterobacter cloacae complex sp. ESBL7. The sequence continues at coordinate 43,842 of NZ_JBGORN010000010.1, read as the reverse complement.
TTCCAGAAGAACGAATGAAAATGCGTCGCCCCCATGTTGTACCTTTGTCCCGACAAGCTTTGGCTATTCTGACGGAACTCAAAACAATGACTACTGGTTATCAGTATGTTTTCCCCGGGAGGCTTGAGAAAGTTAAGCCAATCAGCGATATGTCGTTGAATGTATTGATTCGGCGTATTGGTTATGGTGGTAGGGCTACTGGTCATGGATTCCGCCACACAATGAGTACAATCCTGCATGAGCAGGGGTTCAACACCGCATGGATTGAATTACAACTCGCGCATGTGGACAAAAACAGCATTCGCGGCACCTACAACCATGCGCAGTATTTGGATGGTCGGCGCGAGATGATGCAGTGGTATGCTGACCATATCGACAGTCTGAGTCGTGGCAAATAAAATGGCATAAAACCGGACGCTCAACCTTCATGGTTGGGCGTCTTTCCTTTCATAGCAGCACGTTAACTCGCACTCAAAATTAAATCCATTATTTTACTTTATATAAACCTGTATTTTATTTTAGAGATTTAAATGATTCTCAATACCGGTCGATACTGTAAATTCTCTACTCTCATCCCCTGAATCTTGTATGGCAATTCGCATTTTACTCACCCCATACAGGAAACTAACCCGATGAAAAGATTTCTCATATTTGTCTCACTGGCAGCGCTGCCTTTTCTCGTTGAGCGCTTGCTGGCACTGATTCATCTCATTGTGCTCTCAGTTCTGGCGCAATAACCGCTCTTCACGCCTCCGGTAACGCCGGACGGCTCAATCCCAATACATATTTAACTCAACTCAGGTGCAATATGCGCATTTATATCGACGATGGCTCGACTCACATCAAAATGCTATGGGAACAGCACGGCAAGACATTTACCCACATCAGCCCCAACAGCTTCAAACGCGGGTGGTCAGCCACGTTTGGCAACGGTAAGCCTTTCAACTACACCGCTGGCAAAGAAAAATACTCGTTTGACCTGATTTCCCCGGATACCCTCACCACCAGCAATATTGAATGGCAGTACAGCCCGCTCAACGCGGTGGCTGTGCATCACGCCTTACTGACCAGCGGTCTTGTGCCGCAGTGCGTGGATATCGTGGTGACGCTACCGCTGGCGGAGTTCTACGACGAAGACGCCCAGTACCGGCTTGATAACATTGAGCGCAAGAAGCAGAGCCTGCTACAACCTGTGATACTGAATAACGGTCATGTCTTTACCATCACCCGCGTCACCGTGCGCCCGGAGTCCATTCCTGCCGGAATAGCGCTGTGCGACCAACTCTCGGCTTCCAACTCGGTGCTGATTGTTGACCTCGGCGGAACGACGCTGGATATCTCGCAGGTGGCAGGCCAGATGTCTTCAGTATCGCGTATTTATGGCGATCCGGCTCTCGGCGTATCACTGGTGACGGATGAAGTGCAGCAGGCGCTACGTAAAGCCAATATGGCGCTATCCCGTTACAACGTGGACCGGTTGATTATCAAACGGTTCGACGACATGTACCTGGCGAACAACATCAACGATCCTCGTGCGGTAGATGGAATCAAACAGGCTATCCACAGTGGTATCGCGCGTTACCGTGCGCGGGTGCAGGAAGCGGTTGATCGCTTCAAAGGCTATACCCATGTTGCTGTCGTGGGCGGTGGAGCTTGTCTGCTGGCTGATGCCATCCGTACTCACGTTAACCTGCGCGAAGATCGTTTCTTTGTGGCTCAGGATCCGCAATTCGCACTGGTACATGGTCTGAAAGCACTGGGTTAATAAGGATGTATAATGAACCGCAGGAAAGTACTGATTTACCTTCGCCCTGAAACACATGCCAGCGAACGTTTTGCGGATGCCCGGATTGAGGCACATCACCGGGGCGATCGCGGTGAGCTGTCACGAACGGCATTACTGGCCGGTATAGCGCTGGGCGAGATTGACAGCCGGTTGCCATCGGTACTGGCTGCACTTCTGGCAGACAACACAAGCCCTGAAACATTGCGAACCATGCTGTCGTCGTTTCTGAACATTCAGCTGGGTTCTGCTCCATCTGTAACGGTGACGACTACAGAACCACGGCCAGTGGTAACGGAGAAACCCATCAGTAGTGTTTCAGCAAAGAATCTGGCGAGTTCTCTGCCTGAATAGTTGATTGTTAATGTTATATCGTTACATTTTGACGATCGGGACATAAACTAGGACACTCAGCCTGCGTGGCTGGGTGTCCTCTTCTCGATATTTTTCTTTTAGTCCAGCACATCAAACAGACTTGTCACATCAGCATCACGGGTAGTACGTGCCACGAAAAGACCCTGAATGTTTTTTTCTGGCAAATACTGCTGCAAAAAGCGCTTCATGGCTTTGAAATGGCTACCGGCGGTGAGCACATCGTCAAAAATAAGAATGTCATTTCTGACACCATCGCACAGCGTTTCATCAAAGCGATAATTAGCCATGATCTCATCAGGCGTCGGGCGGTTTGCTGCTGATGCATGGGAGGCTACAGTGGAAGCATTCTGTAAAACCAGTTCCCGGTAGTCTATCGCCGGATTCAGCGCCTGAACAGTACGCAGGATAGCTGTCATACGGTCATCGTAAGCCGCATCGGTTCGACATCGGGATGGTGGGACAGGAACGAAAGTAAAGGCGTCAAGGTTACCGATAGTTGACGTGATCATGCGGGCAACGCGTTCTATCGCGATCTGTTTGTAACGATAGTCAGCACGTCCACGGCGGTCATTGCCTTTTTTGAGGTTCATGATGAGCTGATTGGTTTCGCTGTAGACGGCACCTTGTCGGGCGGTATACTCGCCGAAGTAATAACATAAATCACCGTCTTCCAGGTGATAATGTTGTCCACGGATCAGTTCATCAATGCGCGTGAGACGAAACGTCACCGGAGGTTACTCCTGATGTCTTCATAATCTTTGACACGTATCGCGCCCAGCGCTTCAAACCTGGAAGGCCAGGTAATCGATGGGTTCTGGAAACAGGATTCCAGAATAAACAACTTACGTCCCTGAGCCAGAGCAGCACGTGCCTGGGTCAACGTTCCAGACGTTTCTGATGCTTCGATAATAATTGTCGCTTCGGTCAACGCGGACATTGTGATGTTACGCTCCGGGAAGAAAATCCGGTTACTGCGGTAATCCTGCTCCAGATAACGCTGGAACGGCACCTGGCTGATAAGCAGGTAGTTGTCGCGGATAGTCTGCTGTAGCTCGCTGTTTTGTTTCGGGTACTGATGCGAAAGCGGTGTGCCGATTACCGCAATGGTTTTACCCCCCAGCGCCACTGCGGTCTGATGTGCGTTGGTATCCACACCTTCCGCCAGACCAGATACGATGGTAAAGCCATCTTCCACCAGGCATTTCACCAGCTTACGGGTTCTTCTGGCCCCGGCTTCAGACACTTTCCTCGAACCCACGACGGCAACCGAGCGGGTATTCACCAGATCCCACCAGCCCTGATAATAGATGACCTCTACCGGGTTACGCGCGTCCCTCAGCTTTTCGGGGTATTCACCGGCACCGTGAACCCGTATACCCATATTTTCGACAGCGTAATGGGACATTATCTCTTTCAGGCGAGTTTTGAACGCGGCGATGGTACTACCAGCCACCAGATCCGAAGGTACAGCGCCTTCCGGAGCCTCACGAAATTTATCTGCGATCGTTTTGAACGTCGCCCCTTTTTCTGACCATAACGCTTCATATGCAGCCATTTCCTCGAAGGGCGAGATGGCGCGTTCAAAAGGGTCAGGGCTACCGAAATCAAGTTGCGACATAGGCTCTCAGACAGACGGTCAGGGTTATAGAAAATAAAATACAGGTAATAGCAGTAGTGTACTCACTTTATCAGAGCTGTAAACCGCATCGGCAAGGTTCGCAGGTTGCGAACACCTGTCGCTCTCTGTGATCGGGGCAGTGTTATTCAACAAAACCACCCACCCCTTTAAACTTCTCGATAAAAGCGCCAATCTTCTGGAATACGGTCTGCTTTTTCTTTTTATATTGCGGACTTAAGGGGCTGAGTTTTGGTAAGGTCTCGTTTAACTGAGTACCATTTTCGGTGGCGTATTCCCGTTTTAATGATGTGCGGATATAGCGCCTTGCGGCTTCTTCATTGAGGTTTTCTTCTTTTATCAGCGCATCCACTTCACGCTGCTGCTCACGCTGCGCAAAGATAAAGAATGCATCAATGATGCTGGCCTTGTCCGGTAAATCATCCAGGTTAGTCTGCTGAATAAAGTCAACAATCAGGCCTTCTTTGGCCCGGTTGCCCAGGCTGGAGCGGATTAAGCGTCTGACCTCGTCCGTCAGCGCTTCTTTGCCTCTGTTTTGTCTGTTATGTTCAAAAATCAGGCCAAGAATGTAGTCCAGGTTAATCTCCTGAGACTTAAGCAGGTCGATCTCAAACACCACATCACCCCAGTCGGTGGTGGATTTATCCTTGTCACTGGCCGCTTTCTCGCGTCGCTGCCAGTCCCGGAGATCATTATAAGCGGAGCGATAGTCCTGAATCTTACGTTCGGCGGGGAGACGAATGGTCTGTAGTGCAGCAAACCTGTCATCATCCACATAGTGCTCTGCCTTAAAAGCTTCAATCGCGACGGGGTCGCTGATATCGATTTTCTGCAGTGCCTTAAGCGTGGCAAATTCATCATAGTTTTGCAGGATGTTTTCTGCACGCAGATACTCACCAAACAGTTTAACGAACGCTTTTTTCTCTTTTTCGCTGTCGATACTGGCCGGGTCAGGGAAGCGCTGTTCCAGCTCTGAAACAACAGCCATGAAGCCACGTTTAGCTTCACCAGTGGCAGCATCGGTGAAGCCTTCCATGTATTCTTCGTAGCTTTTTTCCAGCACGACATTTTTGGTGTTCTTGTCACCAAAAAGCGTAATGGCATCAATGGTTGAATGCTCCAGATCCCGGAAGGTGACGATATTGCCGAAGGTTTTGGTCGCGTCATAGATACGATTGGTGCGGGAGAACGCCTGCATCAGACCGTGATAACGCAGGTTTTTATCGACGAACAGGGTGTTCAGCGTCGGTGCATCAAAACCGGTCAGGAACATGCCCACCACAATCAACAGGTCGATATCCTGATTTTTGACCCGCTGTGCTAAATCACGATAGTAGTTCTGAAAACCGTTACTGTCGGTGCTGAAGTTGGTTTTGAAATGACGGTTATAGTCATCAATGGCCGCATCCAGAAATTCTTTAGCACTGCTGTTCATTGCGCTGGTATCAAAGCTTTCATCGGTGATATCACCTATAGCACTTTGTTCTTCATTAGCGGCAAAAGAGAAAATAGTTGCCACCCGCAACGGTTTATAGCTGGCTGATTTATTAGCCGTCTCTTCCTGTAGCTCTTTAAACGTCGCGTAATACGCTTTTGCCGCCTCCACGCTGCTTACTGCGAGCATGGCGTTAAAGCCCCTTGCGCCTGGGAAGGTACGGTGTGTTTTCTGACGGAAGTTGTTCAGGATGTATTGCGTGATTTCCTGAATACGCAGGGGATGAAGAAAAGCCTGCTGGTTTTCGGCTGCACTGAGTTTTTTCTCATCAGTTTCAGTTTCAAGAGATTTAAATTGCGGGCGGACATCGTTGTAGTCCACCTTGAACTTCAGTACCTTCTCATCGCGAATGGCATCGGTAATCACGTAGGAATGTAACTCACGTCCGAACACACTGGCAGTGGTTTCTGCTCCGAGTGCATTCTCCGGGAAAATAGGGGTGCCGGTGAACCCAAACTGATAAAAGCGTCTGAATTTCTTCTTCAGGTTCTTCTGGGCTTCGCCGAACTGGCTTCGGTGACATTCATCAAAAATAAACACCACCTGCTGCTGGTAAACCGGCAAATTGGCGTCTGTTTTCATCAGGTTATTGAGTTTCTGAATAGTGGTGACAATGATTTTGTTGTCGTCTTTATCAAGATTTCGTCTGAGTCCAGCAGTATTATCAGAGCCATTGACGCTGTCTGGTGAGAAGCGCTGGTATTCCTTCATGGTCTGGTAATCGAGATCTTTACGGTCAACTACAAAGAACACCTTATCAATGAACTCCAGTTCGGTCGCCAGGCGTGCGGCCTTAAACGATGTCAGCGTCTTCCCCGAACCTGTGGTATGCCAGATAAAGCCACCACTTTCCGGTTTTGACCAGTTCTTCGCAGTATAAGAACTGTTGATTTTCCACAAAATTCTCTCAGTGGCGGCAATCTGATAGGGACGCATTACCAGAAGCGTCTGACTGCTGTCAAACACACTGTAGTTGAACAGCACATTGAGAAGGGTGTGTTTCTGGAAAAAGGTGGCGGTAAAATCCTTCAGGTCTTTAATGAGAGTGTTATCGGACTTCGCCCAGTTCATGGTGAAATCAAAACTGTTTTTATCCCGTTTAGTGGTATTGGCAAAATAACGGGTATCGGTGCCGTTGGAAATAACAAACAGTTGGAGGTATTTAAACAGTGAATTGTCGCTGTTAAAACTTTCCTTGCTGTAACGATGTATCTGGTTAAAGGCTTCACGTATAGATACACCGCGTTTTTTGAGTTCGATTTGAATCAACGGTAGACCATTGACCAGGATGGTGACATCGTAGCGGTTAACGTGGGTGCCGGTTTGCTCGAACTGTTTGATCACCTGCACTTTATTGCGAAGAATGTTTTTTCGATCCAGCAGATAGATGTTCTGAATACGCCCATCGTCAAAGACGAAATCATGCACATAGTCGTCATGAATCTTACGGGCCCTCTCGACAGCACCGTCACTGGGCTTGTCCATCCAGTTTTCCACAAAACGACGCCATTCAGCCTCCAGGAACTCCACATTGTTAAGTGTTTGCAGCTGTTCCCTGACATTAGCCAGCATAGCCTTAGTATTGTTCAGAGCTGGCAGGTATTCATAACCCTGGTTTACTAAATCCTGAATCAGCTCACGCTCCAGATCACCCTCACTCTGGTAGCTCTCGGTAAGATTCCAGTCTGAGTTGTATTTGTCCAAAATGATGAAATTATTGGATTCAGCAATTGGCTTAGTGTAATCAACCATTTTTTTGTTCCTGCTGCCAGAAGCCACAGTTATTCTTCAAGTGATCGAGCAACAGTTTGACAGTCGCTTTCTCCGCTGGCGTTGGCTCTGCAACGGCTTCATTCGAGAGCGTGCTGTGGCTTGTGAAATTGATGATTCTGCCCAGATAAAGCTGCTTGTCGTCAGGCAAGAGTTCAGACCATTTAGGGTAGCCCAGAAAGCTGGCTGTTTTCTCATAAAGATTGCGCAGTAACGTGAAGTGATACCTTTCAACGTTGTTGTCAGCGATTGCCTGTTCGATGGTTTGCTTTAGATGGAGATGGTAGGAGAAACTCTTGTTTGAGTCGCCATGTTTTTCCGTGAGGGCAAATGTGCCATCCTCAAAACTCTCCAACATGTAGCAAGCTTTTCCGTTTAACTCATTGAATAGTACATTATAAAATATTGGACTATGCGTAGTGATAATGAACTTCAAATCGGATTCGCTGGATTTGATCAGCCCCGCAAGATTAACCGCCAGTTCAATCAAATGGTTATCATCAAGGGAGCTTACCGGATCATCAATGAATACATATTCCAGTTGATCAAATTCGCGGTTCTCGCGTACATCCGGATCGGCGACATTGAGAATCGTTACCACTTGATCCAGCAAGGTGTAAAAAATACTCCAGATGAAGTTGCTCTCTTCGCCTTTGGATAACTTGATGTGGGTGGAACGCTCATCATTGCCGCGTTCCATGGAAAATGTGACCTCGGTAAAATCTGGATTTAAGTGTGGCGTTAGCTTGTCGTTTGCATAGCGCTGGAAATAACGGACGATATTGCCATCCTGTCCCAAATCTTTGAGCAATGTCAACAACCAGTTTGTATAGGAATTTGGCTGAACCTTCAGCTTCGGCTCTGCGTTCTCATGCAGATCGTTATCCCAATAAAACAAGTCCTCAGTGAATGCATTGTAATAAAGGATTTTTTTGCGCGATAACTCTGACGGTTCAGCTTCGTTATCACCATCTCCGTTATTAACTTTAGGTGCAAGCAGTTGCTTGAAATCCAGAGAAAGGCGCGTCTTCCCCGTGCCATTGAAAGCGTAGATTAACTGTACCTTTGGCACGGGCCTGGTCTCTTCAACTTCCTTAGTTTTTTCAGGGACAGTTTTCTTAACTTTTTTAGGCGTACTCAGCTGTTGGGCTATTTCCAGGAGTGTCTTGCTCATGTCATGCCTCTGCCACATCCGGCTTCGGGAAGCTAAATAGCATGTCCCGGTAATATTCGTACTGCTTCTGACGCAACTCAATTTCTCGGGGAAGACCTTCGGTTATTGAGTTTGTCAATGTGTCGAATTTATCCAGAATTTCAACAATTCGAGCTTGTTCTGCAAGTGATTTATCAGGATCGGTCGCATAAGGTATAGGAAGTTTGAAATTTTTTATAATGGTCGAGTTGAGATCGCCTCTGGCACCTTGTCCAAGCGATTTAATGTTTTCATAATTGAAGCTTACCCAATGAAAGACATAACGATATAACGCTTTTGTGTCATCAATCTCTAAACAACCGCAGTGCTGGTTAGTTGTTAAAGGGATTTTATTTATGGCAGACCGTCCTGCGGTTGCTCCAGAAATAGCAATAATTACACAGTTTTCTGGAATCCATTTTGCCGCAGAATTTTTTAACGCCTCCTGAGTTATATTTATTTCTGTAGTGTTGATATCTGAGAACTTAACCTCTTGAGTTCTTAACCAAGGAATATCACCATTTTCGTAATACTCAGCTTTGCCTGCTGTAGGAGTTCCACCTGAGTACCATTTTTTGGTTACATCCCCCAGAGTCCTCCACTCAACCTCACCTTCTTTAAAGTTCAGCAATTTATTACGATAATAGTTGTATTGTTTTTTGCGTATGCTAAACTCGTCTGTCAACTCGTCTGTCAAAGCGGTGAATTTGTCCAGAATCCGGACTATTTCAGACTGGATGGCAAGAGACTTTTCAGGGTTGTTTGGGCAGGGAATTGGGATTTCCAGCTTGTTCAAAACAGATTGTGTCTGGCTTGGTACTCCACCTGCTTGGTTCATTTCGCCAAGCCCTACCGTTGTCAAAAAGTAATAAAGATATTTTGGGCGAATTTGTGCTTCATCAATTTCCGTATAAAAGATTGTGTCAACAGTCCAGAACGGCACATCGACGAAGAACAGATTACCAAGAGAGCCCTTTCTCGGAATTAAGACTGAAGGCTTATTATAAGCGTAGTTGTCAGCATACCGCATGATACCACCGGAACCATAAACAGGAACTTCGCCTTCACCAAGCGACTTGTGATCCTTGCCGTTTTTGATGCGAGCCACATCCCCCAATGGCAACCATTTAACCTTAGCCCCATCCAGCAACTTTTCCAGATAGCTCAGCTCGTTCATCCCTGCACCTCACAGCCTTCAATTTCCGCCACAATAGAATCAATGTCTTTACGTAGCTGATCGATTTTGCTGACGGTAGCTTTCAACTCAGCGTTCAGCTCTGCAATATTGACAATTTCACGTGTGTCTTTGGCTTCCACGTAACTGCTGACAGAAAGATTGTAATCATTCCCTGCCACTTTTTCGAAGGATACTGATTTCGCCAGATGGTCAACATCTGATTTGCTGCTGAACACCTGCATGATCTGAGCTATATGGGCATCGGTAAGGATGTTGTTATTGGTTTCTTTCTTAAACAGCGCACTGGCATCAATAAACTGCAGGCTAGTATCGGTTTTGTGCTTTGAGAGCACCAGAATGTTAACGGCAATGGTGGTGCCAAAGAACAGGTTCGGCGCAAGTGAAATCACTGTTTCAACGTAGTTGTTATCAACCAGATACTGACGGATTTTTTGTTCAGCACCGCTACGGTAGAAAATTCCTGGAAAACAGACGATCGCCGCACGCCCTTTGGCGGACAAATAGTTCAGCGCATGCAACACAAACGCAAAGTCAGCTTTTGATTTTGGAGCCAGCACACCTGCCGGTGCAAAACGCTCATCATTTATCAGAGTAGGGTCGTCACTGCCAATCCACTTTACCGAGTAGGGTGGGTTAGAAACAATTGCATCAAACGGCTTCTCGTCGCCAAAGTGTGGTTCAGTCAGGGTATTGCCCAGCCTAATATCAAATTTGTCGTAGTTGATATTGTGCAGGAACATGTTCATACGTGCCAGGTTGAACGTCGTATGGTTAATCTCCTGCCCAAAGAAACCTTCTTCGATAACGTGGTTATCAAAGTGCTTTTTCGCCTGGAGTAACAAAGAGCCAGAGCCTGCCGCCGGGTCGTAGATTTTGTTAACGTGGGTCTGACCGTGCATTGCCAGCTGTGCAATCAGCTTAGAGACGTGCTGTGGAGTGAAGAACTCCCCGCCAGACTTACCTGCATTCGCTGCATAGTTAGAAATCAGGAACTCATATGCGTCACCGAACAGGTCAATCTGGTGGTCGTCAAAGTCCCCAAGTTTTAATCCCTCAACACCTTTCAGTACGGCGGCAAGGCGGCTGTTTTTATCTTTAACCGTGTTACCCAGCCGGTTACTGGTAGTATCAAAGTCGGCAAACAAGCCTTTGATATCAGCTTCAGAAGGATAACCGTACGCAGAGCTTTCAATCGCCACAAAGATGCTGTTTAGATCGGCATTTAGTCTGTCGTTCGTGTTCGCTTTTGCTGCGACATTGCAGAACAACTGGCTCGGGTAGATAAAGTAACCTTTGGTTTTGATTGCATCGTCTTTGATATCGTCAGTAATGATACTGTCATCAAGTGCTGCATAGTGGACGCTGTCATCGCCGGCTTCAATGTAGCTGGAGAAGTTCTCGCTGATGAAGCGATAGAAAAGCGCACCAAGGACGTATTGCTTAAAATCCCACCCATCAACCGAGCCCCGGACGTCGTTAGCAATGGCCCAGATCTGGCGGTGAAGCTCTGCACGCTGTTGAAGACTTGTCATTTTTTATCCAGTTATCTCGTTCCAGACTGTAGTTATTGAGGGCGATTCTATCTCAATTTCATGGCACAGGCAGCCCAGGAATAAAACAGCGGGTGTACGTTGGGCCTTAATTCTGAGATCTTGCTCTGTTGCTGTTATGTTACAGGTCAGTGACGTTCGTTATTATGGTTACAGCTCAGAATGAACTATACCAATCAACTTTTGATTTTTATTCAGATAACAGCCGAAAAACTGCATATCCATCGTCATCGGGCAACCGTTCGGCGTTCAGATTGCATTGTGCCAGCAATGCAGGAATGCCGCTGATATCGCCGGTAAGTCGTAGCTCCATCGGCTTGATGAGTTCGCCCCTGTCGGTGAACACCTGGTGCAGTTCGTCTTTTGGCGTGTAGATCGCACAGACGTTACCCGCTAATTTAGCTTTGTCTTCCCATTCTTTGGCGGACACAAGCCAGTCTACCCAGCCCATCGTCCGAAGCGTGTCGATCATATACGTAAAGCGAAACAACGTGCTCTGCTGTGTAAGCTCGCCAGAGCTGGCAAGCCAGATATACTCCACCTTGCTGTATAGCCGTGCTGATGGCCCGTAACATTTACCCTGCTCCTGCAGCCAGATGATGTCCGATGCTAACGTTCGGGGAAACAGCTTGCGTTTCTGCGCCGTCAGCAGCCATTGCATGATGAACATGTGCGTCTGCAGGGAAGAAAACGCTCTGCCTTCCTGTCTGGCAAGACCAACGGCCACCAAGATACACCATGCCAGGTGTGCAAGTTCTTCGGTCGGGCGTTTTGGAAGGGTTACTGTCAAACTGAACTCCAATAATATTCTCAGTATCTTGAGTATAAACATGTAATACATCTTGCACACAGAGCTTTCTTCGCTGCATCACTTTTTATCTGCAGAGCGTTAGTTTATTATGAACAGTACAATATGAATACATTAACTTGTGTCAATTGTTACAACTGGTCATTTTTTATTTCACTTTTTAAATTGTTGATAATTTTACTTGAAAAAAAGAGGGTGTAATGAAATATTTATTTTTTTGTCTAATGCTTGTTGTCTTTTCAGATTATGCCATGACCGAAAAAAATAGAAACCTTTTTTCCTGCACTGCTACAACGGGAGAAAAAATAAAGGTGTTTGAGCATAATGATAAATTCAGGGTTTCAATTGACAATCAAATAATTGATTCAAGAGATTCAATTGAAAATATGGGAGAGGATATCATTAAAAATGATCCTGATAATTTTAATTACATGGAGTTTAATGCATTGGATTACTATATAACAATTGGTAATCCAAGTAATAAAAATGGTGATGAATCATTAACAGTATCATCATTGAAAAGTGGATTAGCATCATCCAAAGATAAAAAGTATATATGCATGAGGGATTACAAGAATAATATATCCAGTTTGGTTGATGATTTTTTGGAGAACTAATAATGAGGCGACGAATGCTAAACTCGTCGCTTTACATTATAATGCATTAATCTTATTATTTAATGACTTTCTAATCACTTCATGATTTTTATCATTAGGAGTTAAATTTAATGCTCTGCGATATCCGGCCAAAGCATCAATCTTATTCTTTCCTGTTCCTTTATCTTTGGGGTAATGTGGGTCATGCCATAACCCCCACTCTTGAGAGTACACACGGTTATCATAAATTTTACTTTCTTCAAATTTGAACTTACCATTCGTACAAAGTTTGTTCAAATGCTCGGCTTTTAATATTTTAACAACTTTATTAAAAGAAGATAAACGCGCGTTATAGCCATTGAAGCCACCATTTATTCTTGCTGTTACATAGATAAAATCATCTCTTTCTGCTTTATCATTTAGTTTCAACAGATAAGAATAGGCCCAAATCCCTGAAATAATACAGTTTGGTGCTGATGTTAATTCATTGGGATCGTTCTCAGCATCAATATTTGCATATTGTGAGTATTTTATGTAATTGTCTTTGTGTGTCAGCATTAATATTCCGCGTCCATAATACGGCGCGTATTTTTTGGTTTTCCCTCCGATCTCTGCCATGTATTTAAACTCACCAGTTTCGCCACTTGCCTGTGATAAAAAGTGAGCTTTAGCTCGGCAAGTAGTGATCCCATGCCATGGCATCCATAAGTTTAGTGAATCAAGATACGAACGAAGTGTGTTTTCATCTGTAACGCCAGTCGCAATTAATTTGAACTCAGCCATAGTGATGTCCCGATCACAGGCGCATGTAGACGGTAATTCTTCATCTGGATGCTTAACGGGTTTATGTGCGGCTTGCGCATGCTGTGGCGTACCTAAATCAAATACTGAAGCACGCATGGCAGAAGGGCTCAGAACCATGTGCTCGGTACTGTATTTGGCCTTTTCACAGGATGGAAGCAATTCCGCCGTGCAGGGACAGGTGCTTTTGCTGTGGATGGAACCAGCCAGACCGATGCCTTTGTAAGACATTTTAGGAACGGAACCCATGATCTGGTAAACTTTGCCATCCTTGCCGCACGTCACGGAATCGCCTGCTCTCGCGACAGGAAGACCGAGGATCTTAAACTTATCTTGGCTGGGATAAATCACCCCGCCGCATGTTGTCCTGTCGTACTTTCTCAAAAAATAACCGGTTGACATTCAAGCTACCTTTTTGGCGGATTCAACTCCGAAGTGCAACGCTAAGCCGCCGTTCTTAGTTCTGCAAACACCACTGATGGTTGCCTGAACCCGAGGCACTTGCGTGGCCTGCTGTTCAGCGCCCCCTGGTAGTGCTGTAAGTCTTCATCTGACACTGTCCGCAGGTCGGTTCCCTTCGGGATAAACTGTCGTAACAGGCCATTTGTGTTCTCATTCAGCCCTCGTTCATGCGATGCATACGGATGCGCGAAGTAGGTTTCCGCTTCCAGCGCCTCCGCTATTGCCCGATGCTCACTGAACTCGCCACCGTTATCGAACGTGATGGTGTGGCAGACATCTTTATAGCTACTCAGCATCGAGATAATGGCGCTGCTGACTTCTCCTGCCTCTTTGGAGAACACCTTCTTAGTCAGATACATACGGCTCTTACGTTCGGCCAGCGTCACGATAGCGCCCGTTCCCTGAGCGCCCAGTACCAGGTCAGCTTCCCAGTCACCCAGGCGGCTACGCTCATCAACCACGGCAGGGCGCTGCTCGATAGATACCGCATCCGGTATGCGACCTCGCTTTGTCCCGTAGCCCTTACGGTAACGGCGCTTACCCTGCCGCAGATGCTTGTACAGTTCGCCGCCATTGGCTTTATCTGCCTGAACATGCTGGTAATCCACTCGTGGCTGACGGGGCTGCCAATGCGCTTACAGATAGCGCTGATCTGCTCCGGACTCCACTTCCAGCACAGCCCTGTCTCAACGTAAAACACGGTGTCCGGACTGATAGAGTGCTTGGCTGCCGACCGTCGCCGGGCTTCACTTAATCGTTGAGCCTCTGCTGCCGAATAATCGCCAGCCATGCTGTTCCGTCGGACCTCACGGGATACCGTGGACTTACTGACGCCAACACGCTTACTGATCTCAGTAAGGCTAATCTTCTCACCAAACAGCAGAGCAATCTGGTATCGTGTGCCTTCGGTTAACTGCCGGTACTTCATGTTACTCGCTCATCTGTGGTAGGAAGAACGGGATAACTTATCGGTAGTTAACCCTTCCTCCTACACTCTCCACAGTCATGACCGAGCGTTGCACTTATTATCTGAATTCGCGTTTCACTTGTTACATAAACAGCCTGCATCAATGACAAACTGTTTATGTCCATTACTTATCAGAATATTTTTTTGTATGTTGGCAGAATGTCATGTGCTACCAGCGCGATCTCAAGATCGTTGGATAACGTGATATCTGCTTTGTTCGAACCATCGAAGAAATCTCGTTTGGTCACGAACAACGTGCCGACAGGTTGACCATCTCGTTTGATAGAATGCATCTGTTTGGGAAGATTCAGCGTCTTTTCATCGTAGCTTTTATCGATGTAGAACATCCAGCCGACAGGAAGTCGATCTGGAAATACCTTAGACTGATGCAAACTGTAGTCGTTGGTTTCTAATTGTACGATGTGGGGATTTATTGAATCGATCAGTTTTATCATTACCTTGGACGCAAAACTCATTGCCTCATGTTCACTAATATATTGATAGTCAATAGTGTAAACATATAAATCCAGACTCCCCTGTATATAGTTTTGAATGAGGATTGAGTCATCGCGCTCATTCCATATACGCACTATAACTCCGGGAAAGTCCTCTTTAACATGCTCAGTCAGAAGTTGCTTAGCCTCAGTAGTCAGCATTCCATTGCTGATTACTTTTTTCTTCATAGCATCTTCCTTCGTATCACCTGGTAAATACCAGTCCACATTACCATTTGTTAAGGAAATAATAGTGGTTAATGCCTGAAGTCTATTGAGAATAGTATCGATGCTGTTTTCGGATTCTTTTGTATACATCGTGATTTCAATGTTATTCATCTTGATGGTTTCCTACGGTGTTAGCATGATGGTTAACGCGGGATAGTTTTGGAGAGCTTTTGAATAATATGCGTAGCTGATAGGCTGCATAAAATGCCAGTGGCATTGAGGTACATTTTCACAAAGCTCTATTGCATTTTGCTGCCTGAAGGCTTCATTAATCGGTTCATCTACTTTAGCCCACCATTTTTTCGGTTTACCGTCCTTATCAAAAAACTGATCATATTGCCCCTTAGCTTCTAAAAACAGGCACTCAGCCGGTTTCCAGCCATCAAACTTCACTTGCTTTGTCGAATTTGTCAGACCCGGATGCCGGAATGCATACTCTTCCACGGTGGTTGTCCCATCGCTGTTGTGCATGCTGTAGGTGCCGCAGATCCGCATCTGATAATTCAGACTGACTTCTTGTTTCTCACTAAACGGTGCCTGAATTGGTGAAACCCAGGGGATTGCCGTGCATTTCTCGCAGGGTTTGGTGGAGTCCGCAGCCGTCACTCTCCCGGCAGTCTCCTCTTTCTCTCCCTTATTCACCATCTGGCTTGCCACGCCAGCGCCAATGGTGATGCCAAGTGCGGCGGCCAGCGCTTCTGCCCCTTCCACCAGGGCCGGTATCACAAAAAGCATACGCTATGATTTCCTTTTGGCTAAATTGATAGCGGCGTTCATCATGTCTCGCCAGCGCTGATTCGGGTCGTCGGTTTCTTCCAGCGCTTTGCGTATTGCCGGTGAAGCCGTCAGCCCCGGCTGGCAGGCCTCCATATACAAAAACGAGTGCAGCAGGTCCGGATCGTCGAGGTGTATCTGCCGGGCATACTGAAGGGCCTCGGTTAAACGCGTCTTCAGCGTGGCCTGGTCTTTCAGCTCAAAACGGGTATCCGCTTCGGCCTCCCGGACGATACCGTTGAGATACTCATCATCTTCTCTGGCAGACACCGCCTGCAGTTGCTTTACACTGAATTTCATCGTTTCTCCTGCACGTTATCAAACGGCGTCAGCGTAAAATGTTCGCCGTTATGCCGGTAATGCCACTGCTCAATTCCCGTTAAAAAGTGCGCACGCTGTTCTTCAGAGAGGATGGCGTTCATCGAATGCAGCACGCCGGGGTCGTAATAACGAAAAAGCGCCACCTGACCGTCATCCAGCCGGATGTTGAGCAGGGAAGCCAGATGACCGGCCATCACGGTAAAATCCGTCCGGGTTTCTATCCACGATACGGCGGGGGACTGCTGCTCCAGCTGAACCAGCTCATCTTCCCGTTCAGGAGCCTGCGTAATATTGATAAGCCACGGCCCGGCCCAGGCGATCTGCGTATCCGGGAAGGTGCTGAACAGCGGTAAGGCGGTTGCTTTGTCATAGCTGAGTTCACGCCCGAAAGCGCGGTCATACTGCAGGCCGCACACCAGTGCGTACAGCCGCTTTGCCGGAATATCGGCGAGTTGTTCTGTGGTGAGATGTTGCATCAGCTCTGCCCCCTGATAACCAGCGTCTGTCCGCTGCTGGCGGCTTTCATCAGGCAGCTCAGGCACAGCGGTTTCAGCTCACCGGTCACCGGCAACAGCGCGGCCGGTGTCGGCGGTGGTGGCTCAGCGGGGATCCCCGGCACATCCGGTAATTTTCCGTTCCAGTCGCCCACCTGTCCCGGCGCACCGCTTCCCAGGCCAATCATGTCGCTGCTGGTGATGCCGGTAGGCTCAATGGTGATCCAGTGACCGCCTACGATCATCGTCAGCGACTCGCCACATTCGATCACCGCCTTTTTCCCGGCCATCAGGCGCATGTCCTGCTGCGTCTGCGCATAGAGGCTGTTTTTGGCCTGCAGATGAATATCCGCACCGCCATTCAGTGAGATATCCTGTTTACCCAGCAGGCGATATTCGTTATCGACGGTGGTAAACAGGTTGTTTTTGATATGTTCGGTTTTATCGTTCCCCGTGATTTCACTGACGTTATTCAGAATATCAACGTCCATATCCCGCTGCCCGTGCAGGTAGATTTGCTCCATCCCGGCCTTATCTTCAAAGGAGAGTTCGTTAAAGCCTTTCCCCTCCACAGTGTCTGAACGCAGCACCATGCGGGTTTTATTCACCGGCAGGGGATAGGGGGCAAGATTCGTGGCGTGGTACGTGCGCCCGGTGATAATTGGCTGGTCGGGGTCGCCTTCCAGAAAACTCACCACCACCTCATGTCCCACGCGCGGAATCGTCACCATCCCGTAACGACTGCCTGCCCAGGACTGGCTCACCCGCACCCAGCAGGAGCTCAGGTCATCGCTGTTGCCATAGCGGTCCCACGGAAACTTCACCTTCACGCGCCCGTATTCATCACAGTAGATTTCTTCGGTAGCCGGTCCGGTGACCGTCGCTATCTGCGGACCGTCCACCATCGGGCGCTCTGGTATCAGCGCACGCCAGGCTGTACCGTCTTTGATGACCTCAAATGTATTGGTAAAGGTGGTTGGCTTGTCCCCGCCTTCCTCTTCCAGCGCCTGAGGCTGTTTGCCCTTATGCTTCACATACACCACCTGCCAGGGCACATTAAACGTATCGTTCAGATGCTCTGAGAGCGTAAACACCAGCCCGGGGCGCAGGTCCGCACAGTTTGACAGTCCCTTTCCTGTGATTGCCTCAGCCCGCAGCGCATCCAGGCGGTACGCGCTGAACGCTTTACCGCTTTCGGCCTGCTTGTAACGTCCCGGATAGTCATAGTGCTCGTAGGACGAGCGCTGATGGGACAGGTCATTGCTGATTTTCTTGTTCGACTGGTTGTAGGCCGGATTTTTAAAGCTGTAGTCCCGCAGCTCCACGGAGGAGGTCTTTACGGCTTCGCGGTAGCTGAACTGGCGGACATAGGCCCCCTGCTCAAGCCCCTTATTCTCCAGCGAAAAAAACAACGATTTCTCTTTTTTCTCCAGCGCCCCGGCCCCGGTATGGTCGGCGAACACCAACCGGTGCGTATCTGCTTCAAATTCGTGGAAGAAAAATATCCCCTCTTCTGCGGCCAGTCGGGTGATAAAAGCCAGATCGCTTTCCCGGTACTGCACGCAGTATTCGCGGGCGACATGCTCCTGACGCAGCGAGAAGGCATAATCCTGGATGCCCGCCTCTTTGAGGATTTCCTCGATAATATCCTGCGGCTTTTTAACCTGGAAAATCCGGCAGTTGGTACGAAGTTCCGTGCGCCACAGCGCCGGTCGCACGATGGCCTCATAGCGGGTACGCCGAAACCCGGTATCGCCCTGGGCAAAGTCGCTGACGATACCGCTGACCCGGCGCTGCAGTTCACCGTTGTACCAGACCATCAGCTCACACGGCTGGTCCAGCACCTCTCCAAAATCAATCCCGGTCTGCGGGCTTGCCAGACTCAGCTTCAGCGCAAAGGGTTCATTCAGCCGTTCTTCCAGCGTGAAATCCACCACGCCAAAGGTGCTTTCCTGCAACGTCCCCACGTTAACGGTAAAGCGTAATCCGTTGCTCTTTGTCACATAACGCTCCTGCTCTGTCTGATGAGTGATTCGCCCGCCACGGCTTTGCTGGCTCAGTGCGGGCCGGTGTTAATAAAGCGTCTCCGGCAACTGAAACCGGCTGAACAGCCCGGTGGCAAACGGGCTGTGGTCAGCGTCGCTGTAAACCCGCCAGGTCATGGTGCCGTCATCCACGCTAAAGCTGACATCAAACGACCCGAGACGGGCCTGCGTCCGGCTGCCCGCCTCCAGCAGACGGAACATCGCCCAGGGTCCGGTAAAGCCCAGGCTGCGCGGTGAGCGGGCGGCGTCGTCCGGTATCAGCGTGGCACGGCTTTCCGCACCGTCCCGCAGTGCGGCATTCGGCCAGAGCAGCGGCACTTTCTGCCGCATACCGTGGCTGTACTCCACCAGCTGACCGTCGAGGTTCAGCACGCTGCGGCGTTTGTTGGCGGTCAGTTCAACCGGCTCCACCACAAAACTCACTTCCGGCTGTCCCCGGGCGTTAAACAGCGCATCCCGGATCAACTGCGCCTGTGCCATCTGGCGCATCAGTGCCTGCAGATTGCCGTTGTCCGCCGCCTGCTTCAGGATGCCGCTGTCCAGCAGCGGTTTCAGTTGTGCCTGGTAAAAACTGTCCAGCGTGCCGCCCGGTGCGAAGAAGCGCGTCACTTCCGACAGGGACGCATCCTGATCCGAAGCCGGATTAAAGGGGTAGCGGTCCGCCAGGGCGGTATTAAACGGTGTCAGTACCTGCTCGTCCCACGACTGGTTCAGGGATGACATGGCAAGCGAGGTCGTCACATCGGCGGCCTGTGTCGCAATCTGGCTGACCCAGCGGTCCAGCGGTGCGGGCAGACCGCGCGCATACTGCTGCAGCGTGTAGGCTGGATCGTTGTAGGGGTTACTCTGGCGCAGCTGCAGGGCCTTAAATGCCGCAGCGCCCGGATCACCGGCACCGTTGATCTGCTCCAGCCACTGTGCCAGCGCAGTGAGCTTCTGGTTCAGATCCTGAATCCGGGACGCGCTATCACCATGGCCTTTCAGCGTCTCATCCAGTTGAGTGAACGGTCGGGCTATCCGCCGGTTGGTGTCCCGTTGCGGTGTCTCTCCCTTGCCGTCCAGCGGACGCACGGCGGTGTTATCCGCCAGCAGGGAAACCACATGCCGGAAGGGCTGTTCATCACCGGTAATGGTGTTCAGCATCGACAACGCCTGCTCCGGCGTATCGAAGGGCTGAATATCCAGCGAGGACAACAGCTTCTGCCAGTGCCCGGTATAGTCGCTGATATAGCGATCGTTCACCTGACGCTGGATTTCACGGCGATCGGCGTCGCTCAGATGCACCTGCTCGCGCTGTCCCAGCACCCATGCATCCAGCCCGGTGAGGTCGAACAGCGTTTTATTCTGGTTAATGAAAAAATCCCGGTAGCCGGACCAGGTAAACAGACGCGGCACGGTCCCCGACTGCGCATCACGCAGCGCAAACACGCTGTCGAAGCTCTGTCCGGTTTCATCCTGCACCTGCAGATCCGGCGGCAGCGTTGAGGCGGCCCGCAACAGCAGTCCCTGATATACCCGCTGATACAGCGGCAGACGGCTCAGTTCCCGCTGCGCATCTGCCACCGGCTGTGCAAACGGCGTCCAGACGGCCATCGCGGTCGGATCTTTTTGTTCACGGGCCCGGTGCCAGTCGGTATGCCGGAGGGCATAATCCAGGTGCTGCATCAGTTGCTCCTGAACCGCCCCCTGTTCAGGAAACGCTTTTTGCCAGCGCTGTGCCATATACTGCTCCACCAGCGGAATGCTGCGTCCCGACGCGTCGTCTATCATCCGCATCACGCGCAGCACCGACATTTTCGCTTCGCTGGCGGGAGGGGCCTGTTGCAAATCCTGTACCAGCTCCGCCATCACGGCAGGCAGAAAATAAGACTGCAACTGTTTCAGCCAGGCGTTTTCTACAAACGGGCCAGTCTGGTTGCCCTGATACAGCCCCATGTCGGCGAAGGCGCTCTGTTTGCTGCGGTAATCACCGTAAGAGAGGGTGGCTTCACGAATAAGGTTCAGGCGCGGTAACAGGCTGACAATCGACGTCTGCGCGGTGGTCGGTGCGCGGGTGGCACTGAATGTCTGTACGCGGGTCAGTACCCGATGACCTGCCGACGCATTCACCTGGTAGAAATGGTGCAGGGACAGGGCCGACAGCACTGTCACCAGTAGCGTGACGCCTGACAGCAGCACCATGCGGCGACGCCGCGCACGCTGATACTGCCGGTTCTGCCCGGCCAGGCTGGCACCGGGAAATATTATCCGGGTGAAGAGGTCGCGAACAAAGAAGGTGGTGGAGTCACCCCGCGCGGCGGAGTGAAGGGGAGCCGGGAGTGAGTAGCGCCGGGATACCGCATCCGCAAAGGCATCAGACGGCACCCCCATCTGATAAACGGAACTCAGCCACACACCCTGGAGCGGAAACGAGGCGGCACCGTCCTCCGGCATGATGTCTTCCAGCATTGTCTGAATAAACGGTGTCAGCCCCGCCAGTTGACGGATAAACCGGAAGGCGCTGACCGCTGAGTCATGGCCGGTATGCGCCTGCAGCGTGTCGCGCAGAAATGCGGTCAGGTCGTTCAGCCAGAGGTCCATAAAGGCGGATAATGCGTCAGGGCAGCCTCCGGCCTGCTGGTTTTCCGGCGTGAAGCGGAGGCCCAGCAATGACTGCCGGGCCTCCCGGTCCAGTTGCTGACTGAACGCGCTGAAACCTTCCAGGTTATCCACATGGGTGAGCACCACGTACACCGGCAGGCGGGTGTGCATGGCCGAGGCGATGTCCCGCAGTCGCTCTCGCAGCAGTTGCGCGCAGTGCCGTCGGCGGGTGACTCCGGCGGTGGACAGCCACGCCACATCCAGCGTGAGGATCAGTCCGTTCAGCGGCTGTCGGCGGCAGCGGGCCGTCAGCCAGCTCAGCAGCTGCTGCCACCGGCGGGCATCCGGGTTAGCGCCTTCCTCCCCGGTCACCGCTGGCTGAAACACCAAATCGCCGTCAGGATCGACGACCACCGCCTCATCTCCCAGCCAGCAATCGACCTTCTGGTCTTTGTGCAATGCCGCCAGCTCACGGTCCAGACGTACATTCAGTTTATTGGGCGGGCAGGCACGCTGCAGCAGACTACTTTTACCGCTGCGGGGAAGCCCCAGCATCAGAAACCACGGTTTATTGTCACGGGAGGCAGATTGTCGGCTCTGAGCGGCCAGCCACGCGTTCAGGAAACGCTGTTGTCTTTCAACGACATTCTGCTGCGATGCCGGTTTCCGCTGCCGCTGCACCCGGGACCAGAAGCGCCCGAGGGCCACGACGCAGAGCAGCCATAACCAGAACAGGGTGAAGACGGTGCGGGGCCAGAGGCCCGCGAGGGGATGCGTCCCCTGACTCACCAGATGCGGTCCCGCCCACCATGCGGCGAGCAGAACCAGACTCCAGAGCACCGTGGCGGCAAGCCACCATGACGGTCTGAGACGACGGAATGCCCCGGATACCAGGGGAACTGTTTTTTTCAGGATGGGTAACATACGGCTCACTTCAGCAACGTCCCTAACTGGTGCAGTACATCAAGCGTCTGCTGATGAAGGAGGTGGTGAAAGATGCCGTACACGGCGGCCACCAGCAACAGCCCCGCGCACGGGATGACCCACAGTGACGTTTGTCGCGCCAGAGGCCCGGTGTCGGGCGGCGGTTGCGCTCCGTCAATAAAGCGTACCGGGTGATGGGGCGTGGGCTGCGGGTACAGCAGATGATGAAGATGTTGTGTGATGGTGCGAAGCTCGCTTTCGCCCTGCGGACTGACGGCATACCGTCCTTTAAAACCCAGCATCAGGCACTGCAGCATAAATTCCAGAATGTCCCGGTAACGCTGTGGCTCAGCCTGAAGTTTATCGAGAATGGCGAACACCTTCTCACCGCCCCAGGTTTCGCCATGAAACTGCGACAGCAGGGAGTTCTCCGCCCACTCGCTCTGGCTCCCCCACTCATGGCTCATCACCGCTTCGTCAATATATGTACACAGCATGTAACGGAACGACAGCAGCACTCCCCGCTCGTAACCCTGCTGCTTCAGCGCCTGGTCAATGTTCTGAATCTCAATGGAAACCTGCCGGTACAGCGAAGCGACCTCTTCATAACCGGTCAGTGTGCGAATGCGGATAACCATGCCGAGCAGGGGCGTGGCAGCGTCGATGATGGGGTTGAGACTGTGACCGCGCAGCGTAAAACGATAATCCGGGTCATGGTCATCGGGATGTGGGAAGTAACGGAAGAAACCGTCATATTTGTCTTTCGGGGCCGTGGTAGTGGCTTTGCTGCCCGGACCGTTTTCTTCGGAATCCGGCTCTGAGGGCGGTGGGGCGGTATTAAGAATCGAACTATCGGGTTCTGCGGTATGTGATAAATCGATTTCCATCGGGGCTCCTGACGTCACTTCCCTGAAAATGGCCTGTCTCTGCAGGCTGCAATGAAGTGTTGCGGTGCAGGGTGCCACCCTGTGAGCCATTGGTCAGCCACCGTGGCTCGCGCACTTTTTTAAACTCAACCACCAGACAGGATGCCATGCTGTTTTCGCCCCTACGCAGAGTGGGATTCACCGCAACAGAAAAGGACACTACCCGGCGTACCCTCCGTGGGAAAACGGGTTATACCAGTGTGCTTTGCTGTTGGCCTTCCGGTCACTCCGGGTGACCCCTTCATCGCAGACCAGAAGGCAAAAAATGGAGCGGTCAGCGGGAATCGAACCCGCATCATTAGCTTGGAAGGCTAAGGTAATAGCCATTATACGATGACCGCTATAAGGCTTTTTTTAAGAACGGGAAATACAGTTACGCAACTCGCTGAACATCCAATGACACACTCATTATCATAGAGTTACACAATTGCCATTATTCCGCCAGGCGTGCGGCGCGGCGACTTTTGTCGTCTGGTTGTGTATACCCTTCCGGTGTTATGGTCGGTTCGAATAGCAAGCGGGCGTTATATTTCTAAACGTGAATGAGAAATCCCAGACAGCAGAGATTGTACATGTCTGGGCTTAACTTACCGCAGGAACTGAAGAATCAAGACGATAACAGGGTACATGAATGCTACATGCTATTTTAAACGGAAAGGCCAGACGCGTGAGTCTGCTGAATGAGGTCGAGTCGCAAAGCTGGCGCTCTGTGTTTCAGCGCTATGAGGATTTATTAACAGCCGCTTTCTGGGGAAGAATCAGCTATCTCTCTCACGAGGCTCAGCACAACATCCTGTCCTCTCTGCTGGGCCTCAATACCCGTGACTGGGGAGCACTGGATACCATACAGTTCTGGCCCCGATACGATTTCCCCGATGTGATTGATGGAGCCGTTACCACGTGGATTACTGACGGAGAGAACCTTGCTGAGCCTGATGTAGTACTGACGTTTAAGTTCGCGACACTGATCGTTGAGGTCAAACCGCCCGAAGGTGGAATGCAATATCAGCAGCAGTGGTGCAAGGAAATTTATGCCTGGAAAAACAGCGATGAAAACGATACGAAGCTCCATTTCCTGGCACTGGGGAATTTGCCGGAAAATTTTGTGTCGTTAGCTGAAGCGCTGGAGAGCTTTTTTGACAGTGTAAAGTTCCACGGTATCGAGTGGAACCGTGTAAGAACGCTGCTGCAACATCCTGAATGGGAATGGCCGACCACGGCAGATAAGCGAATTGTGGGCGATTGTCTGCATGCGCTTGCATTGTATGGTATTCGTGAGCCGTTACGTCCCTGGAAACCTTTCCAGCACTTCCTGTCTTCACAATCGCTTCCCGATAATGTCTCTTTTTTACAAGGAAAACAATGATGTCTGATTCATTCAGCGTTGTGCGCCAGGCGCACCGCATTTGTGCGGCGTACTACCAGCAAATTTTGCCGGTAATCAATGAAACGGCGCAGAGGCTAGAAACTACATTTGTATGCTGGAAGGTATGGGGTTCTGATAATCTGCCATCTAAACGTAAAAACCCATTGGACCCTTTGATGTACTGGAAGTGGTCTTTTCTTCCGGCGATGGATATTTCATTTGTTTTTAGCTATCAGCAAGAACGAGGTACACAGCCATCTGGTGAGGATTTCGTACTCGACTTCCGACTGGTGACCGACAGTGAATTTCGTATGGAGCAATTTCCGGAATCGTACGATCCCCATGAAGAGCCACTTGCGACAGAATTACTCGTTTCGACTAAAGACTCAACGAGTTATCTCAATGTGTATTTGTTTTCTGTGACAAAAGACACAAAAACTTATGAGTCGCCATATAAACTGTGGGACAATTACGACGGCTACCCGAAAACTGATTCACAAGTGCACTTATCCGACGACGATAATCTCAAGGCTATTGGCTTTGCTCTGGAGCTTAAAGAGATTGCACAGGATGATGCCTGCAATTTACTGACTGAAAAAATCAATGCTCATCTGGCAAGATTGTTCGCGCACGAAACCAAAAAGTAAGATGCTTTAAGCACACACAGGGTCGCACAGGGCGGCCCTTTTTATCACAGTGCAATGTGTTTACCCCGAGGCCCCAGTCCGTGCTGTTGCAACCGGCACCTCCATGGCCTGTACCTGTACTTTCAACTGGTTAAAGGGGGGCGTGAAGGTTCCCCGGCCAGTGCGGTTGATAATCATCGGCGTCATGCTGGTGATGCCATTGTGATCGACGCCGGTAACCGTCAGCCATGCTTCTCTGAGCATTTCGCTTATCGCCTGCTGAACACTTTCATCCAGGACTCTCCCCAGCGTATCGAGATTGAGCAGCAGCACCATTTTGCATTCTGGCGCACTGACCGACTCCCACAACCAGCGCAGGATAGTGGGCGGTGAATGTCGGCGCTCCTGCTGGCGTTCCCGTGAATATTCTCCAATCCGTTGCCAGACTTCGGTATGAAATCGCAAAATCAACGCGTGGTAATCGGTCATGGTTTCACGGTACGGCAACACCAGCGTAAAGCTGAAGGCCACCAGCCGTGGGTAATGGTCAACGGCCTGTTGCAGAAATGTACGGGCGCTGACGGCATCGGTGTGGTTAACTCCGGCCGTTTCAGTAAGACAATATTTCACAAGTGATGTTCTCTTATAGGTCAATCAGGGGAGAGCGCTGCCGGAGCAGCGTCATTGAACGCAGCGGTGCCGGGGTATGTGTTTATTTCAGCCCGTGCTGCAGCAGTAATTCATCAGCCAGACCGACTCTTCGATGCTGTAAATACCGGTTCTGCACCAGTGGCAATATTTCTGACCACGGTAGTGCTCACCGCACCATGCGCAGTACCACGCCAGCGACAGCACCGGCGCATTCAGCCCGCCGATAAGGCGGCGCAGTTTCCTGTAGCGGGCTTCAGCTTTGATCTCCGGGTCGAGGTGGGCGCAGTTCATCAGCACATTTTCAGCCACCGTCCGCTGGTCGTGCTCAAACCAGGGCTTCTCACCGTAAGTGGTCTGCAGGCACAGCACACAGCCGCAGGACGCACAGGTCCATACACCACCGTGCGATTTCGCCGCATCGTCCGCTGTCACAAAGCGGCCAGAGGCATCGTTCGCCAGATAACATTTCAGCATGCGCATGCCGTGACCTCCGGTGTGCTGGCGGCCATATCAGCCCGCTCCTGACTGTATTCACCGGTCCGGCAGGCCAGACAGTAACGCTCACCGTGGTAATCGCTGTCGCAGCCGTCGCAGTGCCAGTCGGCGTGGTAAACCAGCGGACGGGCTTCCGGTACATACCATTGCAGTTGCCGGACATGGCGGGTTTCTTTCAGTTCAGGATTTACATACGGGCAGTACTGTCCCCCGTTCTCCGTCAGCGCATCTCGCCTGTGTTCAAACCACGGGCGTCCTGTCTGGTATTCAGGGTGGTACTGCAGGGCGCTGGCACAGAGGTGACAGCGATAGCGGTCATACGGCGCGGTCTGCGCGGTTCTGGCTCCCATGAGGCGGTCATTGCCGTCCAGGGCCATAAAGGATTTTGCATACATCGTTCAGGTCCTTACCGCCAGACGACACGCAGGCGTCAGCCGTCCCGGAACGGGCAGCGTGGCAGGGGCGAATGGCGGGTCAGTGAAGCGTTAACAGGTTGAATCTGTGGAGAGCGGTCTGCGTCGGGGTCATCGCAGGCTTTCAGTCAGTCATGGCGTTACCGCTACGCTGATGCGCGAAGGGGACGGTAACAGTAAGCACAGGGTTTCTCGCCACAGTACCGCCGGTGGCAGTCCGGGCAGGTCCAGCGAACGGGGAGGTTCTCTGGCTTTTTACGGCGTCGTTGCGTCATGCTGCTTTCTCACTCCATGTCCAGGTGCCACGTGAAGCCGCAATGCGCTGCTGCATCCAGATTTCCACGTCGCTTTTGTACCAGCGGGAACTACGCCCTAATTTAATCGGTTTCGGGAATTTTCCTTCGCTCATCAGCTGGTAGAACCACTTGTCAGTCATGCCGGTGTATGTCGTGATGAAGGCCATATCGATAAGCGGGTCTTCTGCGCAAATCAGTGCAGTGGCGCTGGCGTGAGTGTTATTCGTCGTCTGTGTCATCATGGTGTTTATCTCCCTGGTATCCTCGTCATGGTTATCGGGAGGCGTCCGGTCAGGGCGTTATGGGATGCACCGGGACTTCCTCAGAGGATAAGGTGCTGCTGTTAAAAATTACCTGGTCCGTCTCGCCAGGCCTGCGGAATGGACGTTCAGCCCCGGCTGCAGCCGAAGTTACGTTCACCGTCGCCGGTCACTTTGGTTTCACGTTTGGCAAGATAGGCGGCCTGCGCCAGTGCCTGTTGAAGCTCTGTGGTATTGCCGCGCGTCAGCCAGGACACCGGGCTTTTCGGAAAGCGGGCCAGCACCGCGTGAGCTTCAGCATCCACCTGCAGGGCACTGCACCAGGCCTGTTTAATCATCCCGGCAAGCTTGTCCGGGTTGTTGTAATCCCCCGGTCCGCACCATGTATCGCGGTTCAGCAGCAACACCACGTGGTAATGTTTCTTCCCTTTGATTTCACCGAACTCCCGCGCCCAGATAAAACGCAGCGTGGTCGGCCAGATACGTTTCTCTTCACGACGCTGGCGCTGAAAACAGGCGTTAATACGGGCTTTCAGGGAATCAGTAAAACGGGAGATAACAGCGGCGTCGGTGGCGGCTGGTGTATCCGGTAGCCGGAGGTCAACGCGCAGAGCCAGTACGCGGGTGTACGCGTTCAGCGCACAGTTGAAGGTATCGGCGATACGTTGCTGCCAGTAAGGGTCGTAGGTGTAACTCATTGAAATGGACTCCGGTTGATTTGTGTTCATAACCATTACCGGCGTCGTTAAAAAAAACTTATTACCTTCAGCGGATTCATCAGAGACGGCTGTATGCGGTGACATATCGGCGGTGACAGCAGGAGCACGCAACGGGCAATAGCACAGCGACTGAAGCCATGAAATAACAACGGTTCGGGTGCCAGGTGACCCAAAGACTGCGAAAAAACAGCCTTCCCGTTACCGACATCTGGAGGGTTTCAGTAAACAATGGTCATGAACAGATGAGAACCTGAGGGAGTAACAATGATTATTGGCGTTGAACAAGCACCGGCGATCGTACTGACGCTGCTGGAAGAGAAACTTCATAACTGGCGGTATTCCGCCAACCCAATATGGCCGTCAACCTGGCCTGTTTTTAATCGGCTTATTGAACGTCATGACGAGATGGCGGTAGTGTACAGGGAGATCGCATCCGGCAACTTCACCAGGCGACAGTTCTGGATACTGATTGAGCAGATCATCCATGCGGGCAGCTTTGGCACCGATGCGCGTTTTGCAACACTGCGGGCTGATCATCAGGAGCTTGTCGGTCTGAATGACAACATCAGCGCCATGAGCATGCAACTGGCTGAAATGCTGGAACGACGCGCAGAGCTATGCGAGAACGGCCACTTTGGATGTGAACGCATGCTTAGACTCACTGAGCTTATCGATGATGCCGGAGAGGGTAACGGTCATTACCAGTCGTTTCTGAAGCCAGAATTGCAGCGACTCAATAGTTTCGATCTCCGCTACTGGCCTGACATTGCCGGGATCATTCGCTCGCTGGGGATGGAGGAGGTAGAGATAACATTTAAAGATGAAGCCACAGAGGCGATTATCAACGCCCGCAGGCCTTCACGGACGGATTTCTTCAGGGAGTTATTCGATAACATCAGCATGCAAAAAACCGGGGATCACTACGGATTACCACGAACGTTCAAACTCTCAGATGCAGCACTGGCGACGATTTGTAATATTACCCGCGACTTGCCACCTGATGACCTCGTTGACGCAGTTTACGTGAAACGAACCCACCATCGACTGCAAACGCAGGGCTTTAGCGCCGTATGGTGAAGTCACCCGTCCCATGAGATAGTCATTACCAGGTTTACAGAAGGGTCAGGCTTGCCCGACGTGGATTGGCCTGGCTTAAAGAGCGGGGAGATTACCCAGGTCTGTTCTTCTCCTGAAGAGTAAATATCGCCCTGTCGGGATACACGTTCTTCGGGAAAGACGCTGACTTACATCCCGTAAAAACGATATTATTATCCCGCTGCATCATTCCGCTAAATAATCGTTATCAAGACTACGGCTAAAACGCGCTGTAACGCATCAGGAGCGACGTATTCATTCCACCCACAGATTTCCACTGTAGTGATCTTCAATGCGGTTATACAGGCTTACAGGAAGTAACAACGGTATAAAGCACTACAACGCTCAATTGCTCATCAAATCGATTACGATTATTACCAGGATCACCACCTATTCTAATTCACTATAAAACGACTATTCTGTTCACCGAACAAGAAGGGCTATTATCACCAGCACGGATAATGCTCCACTTACAGGCATTATCAGTACTCAGATACAAGTATATCCCAAAAAGCTTTCAGGGATAACTGGTCACCGTAGTATCTGTAACTGACAGGTATCGTAAGGATTAATATCAAGCAGGCAGAACAATGCTCATAAAACTACTACAGGTGAGTTAACTGACTTAACGTTTAAAACGCTTATCACCAATATCGCTGTGATACTGCAATTCAATTACCCCCCCCCATACCTGCAGTTAAGACCAGGTGTATTTATCCAGTAGCAAACCGTTGATAATCACCTGCCACTTATCAAGTATGACCACTCACCTTAAAGGTTACGGTTAAGCAGTGATGATTATTAAATTACAGACGTCAATCATCTTCACTTTCATTCTGGTGGATATTAGCCAACAGGTATTCATGTAAATACCCATTACTTAATGCAAACCCATCAATTAATATTGAGCCTTCAGGAGTCAATACATTGACTGAATGTGTCAATGTATACCATTCAATTGTACTATCACCTTAGTGATTATCTTCAGGGGATAATACCCTCTTCGGTATGCTCCATTTACTGATAACACACCCTTGATTAATATCATCAATGATAATACCCCTTCTTTAATATATTAATACCAATCCAACACATTCAGCGTAGTGATAACATAGAGATAACCACGCCAGACAGTGCTTATCTACAGTAAACACCCCTGTCAGTTACTCTGGAATTATCCCGTGCAGTTAAAGACAAATAAATTACCAATTACGTAAAGTGAATTAATCAGAATTGATATCCATATCAGCATGTGCCGAAGAAGGCCGTGCGCCTGATTCTGAGCAATGAAATTAAAATATCAATGGGTAAGCCTGCCTGATGTCAAAAATGCTTCCTGATGCGAACCATGAGCACTGGCGGGGTAACAGTGTTAGTGTGCCAAAGGACATGTGAGAGGTTAAGCATGAACATGCTGATACTGGTAGTTTCAGAGGTGAAATCCAGAAATAAAGGGATTAAAAGGAAATAAAACAAGATAAAGAACAACCATAAAACCATGTCAAAACACTATAAAAACCTACATACAGACACAATCTTACCTCGAGATGACTACCAGATGTGTTTTTTAGTGACTTGCCAACCATGGTCATGATACTGTGTAGCTACGACAATCATTACGACGTAGTTTTATTAAAAGGTATTTAATAATGGCTATTCACTACAGCAATGACAGGAGTGACATCATCAGGAGTCGGGACCTGAGAGTGTGCGTTTTTTATGTTGACTGGCTAATGATTAATAGCAGAATTAACACCAGAAACGTTCCACGCCAGGATGCAGAAAGTTGCAGAAGAGAATTAAACCTGCTGATTAATCGAGCCATACCGGATAAAGAGCAACAGGCGATACTGTTGTCTGATATGGAGGCTGGGCGTGAAGAAAACATTCTCCCGCAGGAGAATTTTGACTGGCTGAGACAAGATGAACGAGCTGCATTATGGCTGTGGGCATATCTCTGTAAGGCTGGAGATTATACTCTTGGCATAAACCCACCCGCAAATTCAGACATCACGAAGAACTGGTATCAGCGCCTGAATCTGAGTGTCTCTCCGGTGAGTCACAGGGAGAGGGTAAACATCATTGCCACGTTATTTGACAGCATTATCATTCCCACGCCACCTGTGACACACCTTAAGAAACAGGTGATGGAAAAACTCAAAGACCAGTGGAAAATCATTTACAATAAACCTCAGCCATTAAAATGGTTGCCGGATGAAGAAGATGCTGTTCTGTGGGCATGGAATAATCTTCAGAAAGTACAGAAGGATAAAACGGGTTATATCAGCAACCTCTACATGGGTCTGAAAGCCCCGGGATTAACCACCTGGTTTACACCACTGAATCATGCTGAGCGTAATCTTGCGTTGCGTGCTGCACTGGATTTATGGGATGACGCACCGGACACAAAGCGTTTATTCCTTCTCAATCTGAACAAAGCCTGGAACCAGCAGAAATTACGCCAGTCCCGCACCGATAAAAAAGCACTTAACACGTACCTGAAGAACGAAACTAAAATGCGTCTGGACTTTATGGCTGAACGCAGCGGGGTTCGTATCAGCGATATGCTGGAAACGCTGATTAATGACCATTATCGTAAAACCTGTGGCGGGGAGTAAGCACCCGACGCCAAGAAAGGGCTAATGGGCTCATTATACAGACCAGAAACGACATTCAAAAAAATTTCAGATCTATATTACCCCTGTGAGAACGGCAGCAGAAATGCTGCCGTGTTGTTATTTCACTCACGGAGGTTAAAGTGTCAGATAAGAACAACCGGGGTTCAGATACCCTGAAGATGCCGTTATTCTCTCTCCTCACTGAATCCTCCTGCAATATATCCGCGTGCATGCCTCTCCCGCTACGATACGCCCATATTTCCTGTTCTGGTGTCAGGTTCGAATTCAAACACGGCCCGCCTTTTCATTCAGGCGGCTACCTATTGCCATTAACCAGGAGAGAAAAATGCATTGTCCAGATTGTGGATCGCCCGACATCCGGCTGCGCGGTGTGGGTAAAAAGACAGGTGGGGTGATTGGCGCAACCGCCGGGGGGCTGGCCGGTCTTGAAGGGGCCTCTGCCGGTGCGCTGATTGGCTCTGCCGTCCCCGTGGTTGGTACGCTGGCCGGAGGGCTCATTGGTTTTCTGTCCGGCGCCTGTGCTGGCGCAGTGGCGGGGTCTGTTGCCGGTGAAAAGCTGGACGGGACAATCTTTGATGAATATGGCTGCACGCGCTGCGAACATACCTTCAATGTGCCTTAACGCTCAGTGATATCAATCGTAAGCAGCACCGGGCACCTGGCCCGGTGGTTTCTGAAGCAGCACTGCATCATTTATGCTTCCGCGCCCCCGGCAAAGACGACAGGATGTGTCGTGAAAACATCGTCTCCCTTGTCTTAATATCCTCATATTCCTTTTCTTACAGCCACTTAACAAAAGCGTATTGCTGTCATGATTTTTATCCTACCCACCAGAAAGCGACGACATAACGTGGCTAACCGGTACGGCATAATTTTCCACAACATACAGGAGCATACGGAGAGCCTGAGGCTGATTTCATCATGAAAGAACAACACGATCGTTATGACCGGCTGGCCGTCAGGCTGTCTGTTATCATCAGTCGGCTACTGGCAGGCCATGCCCTGATACTGAAAACACTGGCTGATGAATTTGGTGTCTCAGAGCGTACGCTGCAGCGGGATTTTCAGCAGCGCCTGATTCATCTGGGTATTGAGTATTCCGCCGGGGCTTACCGCCTGGCCCGACGTCCACTCCGGCCACATTCGCCGGATACGTTCACCTTTATCAACAATACGGGTATTTCAGGGATCATCCCCACTCAGAACAGAAAACTCATCCGGTTGCTCACCAGCACATCAGGGATATCCCCCTGTCTTATCGGGCATGGCGGCTTACCTTCGACTATCACGCAGTCAGCACCATTTCTGCTGCTGGCAGAAGCCATTCGCGACCACCGTGCCGTCACGCTGCAGGTTAACGGACGCAGCCATGAAACCGTGGCGCCACACCGTCTGATCTTCCAGAGCAAAAACTGGTTTCTGGTCACCACCCGCGCCAGAACACTCCAGGTTTTCAGGATGGAAGAGATCAATGCCGTCACGGTCCTGGAAACCTCCTTTCGCAACAAACCTGAGCTTGATGCCCTGACAGCCAGCGAAGAGTTTATCTCCGCGCTGCCTCACTTTCGCTTCATCAGCAACGTTATCCACTCCTTCCGGAGCTTCCCTCCCGAAACCAATCACAGACTAAACGGAGTCAACTCATGAAACACATCACAGCCCTGCTGCTGACGGGCTGCGGACTGACGCTGGCATTGTTGCCTGCGGCGCACGCAGAGACACCTGACGCCCTGCGCGATGCGCATTATCTACGTTGCGCAAAGCCCGTCTTTTACGCGCAGACCCTGAACCACAAAAAGGAGGTTGAAATCTGCATCGTCACCCCGTCGGTGGCGTATTCATTCGGCAGGACCGGCGCGGAGCATAAGGAGATGGACATCACGGTTCCGGCTCAGGCGACAGGCTACGCGTACCAGAGCAACCAGGTTATCAGTCTGCAGGAATTTAGCGTCCGCAACGGCGATACCACTTACCAGGTATCAGCCGGAAGCAACGATGAAGGCAAACCCTTTGCCGCGCTCGATGTGTACCGGGGCAGTCCCGATACCGGAAAGCATCTGGCGACCATTGCGCTTGACCCGGACACCGTGGTTAACGACATCAGCCACGGATTGCAGTATGAAGGCATACCCCGGCAGGATAGCCTTTAACCGGTTTTACCAACCTTAATAACCCTCTGTTTATTCAAGGATATAGCAATGAACATTTCCTTCAAAGGCGGTGCGCTCCGCCCGGCACGCGCTTTGTCCGCGCTCTGCCTGTTGCTCTCGGTTGCAGCACTCAGCGGCTGTGGCGACGAAAAGTCAAAAGCCGAAAGCGAGTTTATCCGGGGCTGTAAATCCGGTGGCGGCACCACCGCCATCTGTGGCTGCGTTTACGACATCCTGCAGACGAAATACCCCCACGGAGAGTTGCTCAAAATGAACCAGCAGTACGGCTATGTCCCGCCGGGCTTTATGAACAACATGCTCAGCGCGGCGCAACAGTGTCGTAAGCAGTAAATGCCGGATGCTCACAACGTTACCGGTCTGGATTATTCAACAACAAAAGGAACCTGCTAATGGCGCTCGTCATTAAGTATTTCAGTATTGCTTTTGGCATCGCGCTGGTTGTGGTGCTGTTTAACGTTATCAGCGCCACCGGCGAAATTCGCAGTTTTGGTCAGGGGATGGGCTATCTGTTCTGGATGACGCTGGGCCCCGGGGCCGGTATGACCGCTGGCGCGGCTCTGCGACTGTGGCTGATGCCGGATGCGGTATACACCAGCGAAGGGATGACCGGGCTGCTCAAAGCCCGCCTGTTCTGGCTCGCAGGCCCACAGTGTATCGGCTGGCTGGCGGGACTGATAGCGGTGGGTAAGCAACTGATGTAACGCAACCAGCCATCATCAACACATTGACTCTGAAGGAGAAATACCATGCGATTAATACACGCCATCCTGCCCGCAGGATTACTGGCCTTTGCCATGTCGGCACAGGCTGTCCCCAATATGTGGAGCAGCGGCTTTGGTATGGGCGTCACCGAATACATCATCACCAGCCCGGAGAAGGTGATGCTGAATCTGAGCTGCACCAGTAACCCTGACGACCAGAACATTTTGCAACACCACGTCATGCTCACCCTGCCTGACGGCAGCGGTGCCGACTCACAGGATGAGAAAACCGCCATCACCGTCGTCACCGGTGACCAGCAGTTCCCGCTGCCGTCCTCTCTCGGCTGGCGTAACGGCGACAACGCCTGGCTGTCGTTCATTGATGCCATCAGAAAGACCACCTCGTTTGATCTTTACGTCAACGACAAAAAGGTGGGGCATTTTTCCCCTTCAGCCGGAAACGTCCACAAAGTGCTGGCTGATATGTCCGGCTGTACGACATTCACCGCCGAATAGCGCCAGCCCGGCACTATTACTCATTATTTTCAGTAAAACCCATCAAGGAAAAATACGCGATGAACGACATCTCCACCCTCAGCCAGCGACTGGCAACCCCAACGCTGAACTTCGTGCTGCTCACTGTCGCCACCTGCGGCGTCTGGCCGCTGCTCTGGCTGTACCGGAAACAGCTGATTATCAGCGATACCACAGGTTACCCGGTGAGCGGTGATATCTTCGTTATCTGGCTGGCCGTCTGCTTTGGGCTCGGGCGACAGTTCGGCGTGATGGCCTCACCAGACCTGGCAGGGTACGACACGGGCAGCGATACGCTGCTGGCTTTAAGCGGTATTCTGTCGCTCGCCTGTGGCGTGATGTACATCGTCTGGGCGTTTAAGGCCAGAGCCGCGCTGCGCCACTACGCGCTGAACACCTTCCGCTTTGACCTGAAAATGAACGCGTTCTACACCGTCGCCTTTAACGTCTTCTACATTACGTACTGTATCAACGACATGCCGCAGGCGCTGGCAAAACACCGGATTATTCATGGTCAGGCTCCCGTGCCGCCAGAATCCCCGTCACCGCAGTAACGCCTTTCCCCTCTTATTTACCCGGCAGGGGCATCAGTGAATGCCCCCATCCGTCCGGGTTCGTTCCCCCTGAGATTTAACTCAATGACATTACTGAAAATTGTGCTCAACGCCCTGCGTCAGGTGCTGACGTGGTGCGCCAGTAGCCGGGCACAGCAGTTTGTGGAAGACCACTTTCGTGAAGAAGGCTACGACGAAGACAGCATTTATATCGCCAGACAGACGGCAACCCTGCTCGCAGGTGCGTTAATCACGGCCCTGATGGAGCAGATACTGCTGCTTATTACCACACACTTAACCCACTGATGCCCTGCTCACTGAGTGGGGCATGTTGTTTTATGACGTTTAACAGGAGATGACGATGCACAACACTGGCGATACCCCACTACCGCCCGGTCAGTTCACCCGCGCTCAGGCAACCACCGTCACCACGCTGTACACCAACGTAACCCTCGAAGACGACCATGGGAGCCAGTTTCGGCTGGTCATTCGCGACAGTGATAATCAGTTGATCTGGCGGGCGTGGAATTTTGAAGCAAATGCCGGGGAATGGCTTAACCGCTATCTGCTCAGCCACGGTGTCAGAAAATCGTAAAAAAAGAGCCGGTACGGAGGTTACCGGCGGCTATATGACACATCACCCTGAACCGCGCGACACAAATCAGCAACAGCGCACGAAATGAATAACCGCGCCCGGGCTCACCGCCTGTGGCGCTTTTTTTATGCCGTTAAATTACCCCAATGAGGAAGACATAAATGACCGACAACACTCTGCCACTATTCACCCCTGAAGCAACCGTTCCTGTTGCAGCTCAGCATCAGATTGCCGCCACGCCCGTACCCGATGAGCAGCGCATCGACTTCTGGCCGCAGCACTTCGGCAGAATACCGCAGTGGATCACTTTAGAGCCGACTGTTTTCGCGTGGATGGACCGCTTCTGCGCAAACTACAACGGGGGCATCTGGCACTTTTACACGCTGAGCAACGGCGGTGCGTTTATGGCCCCGGAAGCGGAGAACAGTGAGCCGTGGTCGCTGTTCAACACCCTGAACGGCAACGGTGGTGAACTCAGCGCCGAAGCTGCCGGGATAGCCGTTTGCCTGATAGCGTACAGCCACCACGCCATGCGCACCGAATGCGACGCCATGACCGAACACTACTACCGCCTGCGGGACTACGCGCTGAACCACGCGGAATGCAGCGCCATCATGCACATCATTGACTGAGGTATGCCGCGATGGAACAACAGTTACCGCTGTTTGCCGCCGCATTACCGGCATCGGCACAGCAGACCATCCGGGAAGCCTTAACCCTGCTGGAGCACCAGCTACGCGAACCCGGTGCGTCGTTTACCTCCAGCCATGTCGTCCGCGACTGGCTGCGCCTGCAGCTCGCGTCACTGGAGCGAGAAGAATTTACCGCACTCTTCCTCGATAACCAGCATCGGCTGATAGCCCACGAAACGCTCTTTACCGGCACCATCAACCATACGCAGGTCCATCCCCGCGAAGTGGTGAAGGCCGGTCTGAAGTATAACTGCGCCGCTGTCATCGTCGCTCATAGCCATCCCTCCGGGGAGGCAGAACCCAGCCAGGCCGACCGTAAAATTACAGAACGCCTGCAAAAAGCGCTGGAACTGGTCGAAATACGGCTCCTGGACCACCTGGTCATCGGCGGCATGGAGATCACCTCGTTTGCAGAGCGTGGCTGGCTGTAGCACAACAGGAGTTAACAATTTGAAAATCATCAGCAAACGTCAGGCGATGACCATATACCGCCAGCATCCGCAGTCCCGGCTGTTTCGCTTCTGTACCGGCAAATATCGCTGGTCCGGCAGCGTCTGCCACTATGCCGGGCGGGAGGTGCAGGATATCAGCGGTGTGCTGGCGGTGTTCGCAGAGCGCCGTCAGGACCGCAACGGCCCGTATGTGGCCCTGCGTTGCGTCACGCTGAACTGAGTAAGGAAAATACCGATGAGCAGAATTATCTCCACCACAGTATATACGCTGGATGAACTCTCCGACGCGGCCCGCGAGAACGCCCGCAACTGGTATCGCGAACATGCGCTGAATGATGACTGGTATCAGAACGTGTTTGACGAGTTCACCGGCATCTGCAATATCCTGGGCGTGGATATTAAGCTGTACAGGATCCCTTTGCTGTCTGGCGGCAGCCGTCAGCACCACTGCATCTGGTTCAGCGGTTTTTGCCATCAGGGCAGCGGCGCGGCTTTCGAGGGTGATTATGCTTACCAACCGCAGGCCGTATACCGGATCAGGGAACATTATACTGAAGACGCTGACCTTCACCATATCGCCGATTTACTGCAGACCATCCAGTTGCACAACAGCGGCGAGCTTCGCGCCACGATCCGTCATCACGGCCTGCATATCCATGAATCCTGTATGACCGTCACGGTCGAACGCCACAGCCTCTCCGGGCAGGACATGACCACAGACAGTGAGGAGGCGATAACCGAAGCCATCCGGGCGCTGGCCCGCTGGTTATACGACTGGCTGGAAAGCGAATACAGCTGGCAGACATCCCCCGCCATTGTTGACAACGACATCATCGACGGTGAATACACCTTCACCGAATCCGGCCAGCGCTTCGGCTGAACGACATCACCTTTAACCTTTCCTTAATCCATTTTTTAGCGAGGCTTAACCATGCCAGATATCCCGGCTACAAATGACAACATGGACGCACCGCGATGGGGGCTTCAGCGCGAGATTACCCCGTGTTTTGGCGCCCGCCTGGTACAGGAGGGCAACCGGCTGCATTACCTGGCCGACCGCGCCAGTATCAACGGAACCTTCAGCGATGCGGATTTACGCCATCTCGACCAGGCGTTTCCGCTGCTGCTCAAACAACTTGAACTGATGCTGGTTTCCGGTGAACTCAATCCCCGACACCAGCACTGCGTTACGCTCTACGCAAAAGGGCTGACCTGCGACGCCGACAGCCTCGGCTCGCATGGTTACGTGTACCTGGCGATTTATCCGACCCCAATAACAACTTCGTAAACCTTCTTACTACTTACCCTCGTTTTACCCATCTACAAAGAGATCCCACGATGAGAATTTATCCTGTTTCCGCAAAACGGGCCGCTGAGATTGAGCGGTTATCGCCTGTGTCACCGATTACCGTGTGGCAGCGCCTCCTGACATACCTGCTGGAACGTCATTATGGCCTGACGCTCAACGATACGCCGTTTGGCGATGACGGCACCATTCAGGAATGCATTGATGCCGGTGATTCGCTGCTTGACGCCCTGAACGAAGTGGTTGAAGACGACGAGCTGGAGCGTACTGATAACCGGGGAAAATCACTTCTGTTCAGCTCGTCGCTGCTCACATCCACAGATATCCGGAACGCCCAGAAAGCCGTGGGTCTGGCAGGCAACAGCGCCTCCCTCATTATCAGCGGTCAGTCGTCAGCCAGAAGCTAACGCCCGCCATCACACCTTCGTCTGGTACAGGCGATCCGCCGTGCCAGTATCCGTTGTTGTAACGGCTGGCGCGGCCTTATTAATGGAGTAAACCCAATGCAAACCCAGGCACTATCCCAAACGCGGGAGGCTTCACCACGCCCGTCTCCCTTGGAGATCTGGCAGCAGCTTCTGAGCCACCTGCTGGATCGTCACTACGCTCTGACGCTCAACGACACACCTTTCGGCAACGATGGCGTAATTCAGGAGCATATCGACGCTGGTATCTCACTGTGCGACGCAGTGAATTTTATCGTGGAGAAATACGATCTGGTACGCACCGATCGTCGCGGTTTTAACGCAGAAACACAGTCGCCGCTTCTCACCAGTATCGATATTCTCCGCGCCCGCAAAGCCACCGGGCTGATGACCCGCAGCGGGTATAAAGCCGTTACCGACATCACCACCGGTAAATACAGCGGGGAGGTCCTGTGAAGCTGTCCGTTAACGTGGAAGCCGACGCCATCAACGTTCTGGCTCTCAACATGGGCCGGATCGTCGTTGATATTGATGGCATTGAATTATCTGAACTGATCGCCGCAGTAAACCAGAATGGCTGCACGCTGCGGATCGCCGATGAGCCGGGTACTGCAATCGTTGAATCACCACTGCCCCCCTGTACGTCATTACCGGGGATCTGCTGCAGCACCGCGCACATCACGGCGGAAGACAATTCGCTGCTGTATGCACTGTCACATCAGGATCTGGATTTTGGCGAGTCTGAATGGATCCATTATTCGGGCTCCGGCTATCTGCTTCGACTGGAGGCGTGGTCGTTTCCGGTATTGCGGTTAAAACGTCTCGGACTGTCAAAAGCCTGCCGCCGGTTAGTCGTGACGCTTATGCGTCGCTACGCCGTTGGTATTATTCATCTGGATGCCTTTGGGGAACTGCTACCCGACTTTGCCACTTTTGACTGGTAACCCAGCCTCAATCACCACAAGGCGTTCCCATGCCAGAATTAACCACCGAAGCGGCACTCAACATTCTGATTGGCTGGCTGCAGGACAACATCGATTGTGGCAGCGAGATGATTTTTGACAACGACGAGGACAACACCGATTCAGCAGTGCTGTTGCCCTGGATTGAACGTGCGCGTCAGGACGTTCGCGATTTCCGCCATCTGCAGCTTCTGCAAAAGGCCGGAACAGATTAACCCCTGTCCGAACTCATTACACACGCATAAGCGCCAGCCCTCACCGGCTGGTGCTTTGCTTTATATAAAGGAAATAAAAATGATGTCAGACCTTACTCTCACCGAACCCGAAGTATTAACCGGCCACGCAGACGTGATTTGCTCCACCAGCATTGAGCGTATTGTCACGGGACGTAATACCGCGATTGCACAGATTGAAACGCTGATACAACAACTTGACGATATCTCGACACTAACTGGCAGCATCGGCGGCGGAAAAGCCAATGAATGGGGAGTGCGGCAATACCGTTACGACTGCTGGCTGATGGAGAAAACAGACGTGGCGATGAAGGCCATTACACGCAATATCGATCGCGGTATATGGCGAGATTTGATGCAAAAGTCCGGGATGCTTTCGCTCATGGACGCTCAGGCGCGTGATGAGTGGTACAACAGCCTGGAAAAGGACGATATTCCGGCGGTCAGCGAAGCGAACATCCTGAGCACGTTCGAGCAACTGCATTTGAACAAGGGTGAGGTGTTTGAGCGGGGAGTCATTAACGTCTTCAAAGGCTTAAGCTGGAATTTCAAGACAAATAGCCCCTGTATGTTTGGCGCGAAAATAATAGTGACGGGGCTGGTCAAATATGACCGGTGGGGATTTGGGCTTAGCTGGGGCTGGCAGCGTGACCGGCTGGCAGACCTTGAGCGCATGCTGATGCTTCTGGATGGCAAGCCGGTTCCCGATAACCGCGCTGACGTTACCCGTCGTCTCGGCGATCATATCCATGCTAACAGGCACAGCACCCGCTATGAAGATGAGATGTTTGCGATCAAATACTTTCAGAAAGGAACGGCTCATATCACCTTTAAGCGGCCGGAGCTGGTCGATAAGCTCAATGACATCATCGCCCGGCACTATCCGGGGGCACTACCATCCTAAACTTGATGTAGAATAAGAAGGTCGGTAGTTGGCTTCCTGATTTGGTCATCCAACTTGTGTGGTTTGCCGCTGAAATGAAGCGAAGCGAATTTTGTATAGCAATGTGTATAGGGTTTGTTTTGTTGTTTTTTAACGCGTTGAAATTGTTTCAATTATTTGGCTGTATTCTATTCCCTTCGCCCGCTCCAGCTTTTCCTGATGTTTTCTTCCTCTGATTGTTTTTACCCCGTCCACGCTTTTCCATACAGATATCGTCATGCTGTTGATCGATAACTTCAAAGACGTTATCGCGCGAGCCCCGATATTCAGCACTGAAATATCAGACTCCATCAGAGTTTGCAGCACGATGAGTGTAACGGGTAATTTAATAAGCACTACTCGCTGACGTTTACATCTCATTATTGGGAAGGTTAGTTAATATTTTGTGAAAGAAGGAACCATGATCGAATAATAAAACTTTCAGAAACTACACTCTTCTTTATCACGGATTTTTATTTTTTTAGACTTAACGCAAATATTACTACCAATTATAGTAGCCCTCTTTTTGAGACTATTCTCTATTGCGCCAGAGCTGGCATAATTAAGAAAACCAAAAAATATTATCCTTTTATATGCGCTATTACAGCAAAGCGGTCTTTTTTTGCTCGTTATTTTTTTGCTCTCTGAGCCATGCAGCCCCCCTTACTCCTGCTGACCGGGACACCGTGCGTCAGCAGCAGGAGGAACTGTTATTACAGAACCAGCAACAGCGTGAAGAGCTGGAGCGGAGCATCCCTCGCCCCGTGCATGACAGGCCTCTGCCTGCAGCCGGCACCGGGCCCTGCTTCACCATTGATACCATTACCCTTTCCGGCACGACCCTCATTTCCCCGAAAACCCGGCAGGCCCTTGTTGCGCCGTGGCAGGGCCGGTGTCTGGATATGGCGAAAATAACGGAGCTTCTCGCCCGTATTTCTGACTGGTATATCAGCCGGGGATATATCACCAGCCGCGCCTTTCTTACCGAGCAG
Source organism: Enterobacter cloacae complex sp. ESBL7 (assembly GCF_041679625.1). Lineage (NCBI taxonomy): Bacteria > Pseudomonadati > Pseudomonadota > Gammaproteobacteria > Enterobacterales > Enterobacteriaceae > Enterobacter > Enterobacter cloacae complex sp. ESBL7. Next base: position 1,324 of record NZ_JBGORN010000010.1, on the reverse strand, counting down.
GATCTCTCCGGCGGTCAGCTGAATATTGTGGTGCTGGAAGGACGGCTGGAAGCGATCCGTCTGGAAGGTGAAACGCCGCGCATGCTGAAAATGGCGTTTCCGGGACGGACAGGCGGCATCCTTAATTTACGCGATATCGAACAGGGGATGGAGCAAATTAACCGTTTGCGCGCCGAGCCGGTGCAGATTGAAATTCTGCCGGGAACGCAGGCCGGATATTCCATCGTTAATCTCACGGGCAAGCCGGAATTTCCGTTAAGTGCATCCGTGAGCCTGGATAATAGCGGGCAGAAGAGCACCGGTGAAAACCAGCTTAACGGCGTGCTCACCGCCAATAATATGCTGGGGCTGGCGGATAAATGGTTTGTCAGCGGCGGGCGCAGCAGCGATTTTGCCAGCGCGTACGATGCGCAGAATTTCCAGGCGGGCGTCAGCGTGCCGTCTGGCTACGGCCTGCTGGACTACAGCTACGCCTGGAGTAACTACCGGACCACCATCAGTAACCAGGGGTTCAACTGGCTCTCCACGGGCGATACGAAAACCCACCGCCTTAACGCGTCCTGGGTGGTTTTCCGCAACGGGAATGTCAAAACCGGCATTGCGGCGGGCGTGGTTCAGCGCTCCAGCCGCAACTGGCTGAACGACGCGCCGCTTAAGAGCAGCACGCGCAACCTCTCGAGCCTGGTCCTGGGAATTACCCACACGCAAAAAATGCTGGGCGGCGTGGCGACCTTCAACCCGACCTGGAGCCACGGCATGCCGTGGTTCAATGCCGAAACCGACGAAAATAAATCCGGGGATATGCCGCGGGCGGAATTCCGTAAATGGAGCCTGAACGCCAGCTTCCAGCGTCCTGTTGCCCGTAACGCGTGGTGGCTGACCAGCGCCTACGGCCAGTGGTCGCCCGACCGGCTGTACGGCGCCGAGCGCCTGACGCTCGGCGGGGAAAGCTCCGTACGCGGTTTTAAAGAGCAGTACCTGTCCGGGGACAACGGCGGCTACTGGCGTAACGAGCTGGGGTATTCCCTCTTCACCCTCCCGGTGATTGGCGCGGTAAGCGCAACGGTCGCCGTTGACGGCGGCTGGCTGGAAAAAGACCGTCAGGACCGCTTTGCCTCCGGCACGCTGTGGGGCGGTTCGGTGGGGCTGAGCAGCGCAGGACGCGGGTACAGCAGCCAGATTTCGGTCGGTACGCCGCTGCGCTACCCCGACTGGCTCGGCCCGGATCATGTGAGCGTTAACTGGCGCATTGCCTTCATGCTTTAAGAGACTCTACGACTATGGATACCCGTCACCCACCCGTTCGTTTCTCGCAGCGTCTGAT
>NZ_JBGORN010000009.1:0-139699 GCF_041679625.1 Enterobacter cloacae complex sp. ESBL7 | reverse complement strand
GTCACTTTGAGTGCCCACACAGATTGTCTGATAAATTGTTAAAGAGCAGTGCAACGCGGCTTTCGCTCACCGTTGCGAGGTGGCGTATATTACGCTTTCCTCTTTCAGAGTCAACCCGTTATTTCAGGATTTTTCTCTTCAACCGAACCGGCTGTTGTGTGAAGTGATTCACATCCGCCGTGTCGATGGAGGCGCATTATAGGGAGTTCTCAGCAGGCCGCAACCGCTAAATGTCAGAAAAATGACTGACTGCTGCATTCCACAGCAAAACCCCGCCTTATACCCTTTTATGCACAAAGTTATCCACAATCATGAGCGAATCGCGATGCGATCCTACGAATTGAGCGGGAAGATCAACTATACTGGCGGCAAATAATCTCCCCTGTGCAGGCCCCCCTCATGACCACACAACGCCTCGCCCGCGACTGGCGTCTCCCTACCGCAGGTTTGCTGCTGCTGGCAATCCTCTTTGCGGGTTTTACCCTGCATGCGCACTGGAACGCTTTTATCCAGTGGTGTCTCGCCACGCAAATTACGCTGCACCGCTATCTGGTGATGTATCTGCTGCAGCTTAATAACCACCAGTACAGCGGCGGATTATGGCTGTTAACGGGGGCTTTCCTTTATGGTGTCCTTCACGCCATCGGACCCGGACACGGAAAGTTCATCGTGACGACCTATCTGACCACCAATAAGGAAACCGAACTGGCCGCCCGGGTTGTCCCCTTCCTGGGTAGCCTGATGCAGGGCGTCAGCGCCATTCTGTTTGTCTTTATTCTGGCGGTGGGGTTTAACCTCGCCTCAGGGGATATCAGTACCAGCCGCTGGTACGTGGAGAAGATAAGCGCAGTGCTTATTGGCGCATTCGGTGCTTTTGTCATTTATCAGGCGCTGAAGAGCCTGCGCCCGCGCAGGATGACTATCTCCGCCATCAAGCCGCTTCATCATCATGACGAAAACTGTGGCTGCGGCCACCACGGCGTGGGGGTAAACCTGACACAAGGCGACTGGAAAACGCGCTTGGGCGTCATTCTGGCGATTGGCGCACGCCCGTGCAGCGGGGCGATCATGATTCTGATGTTTTCGAACGCGCTGGGCATTGTCACCTGGGGGGTGGCCGCGGTCATGACCATGTCTTTGGGCACCGCACTTTCTATTGTGGGGCTTTCCCTGGCTGTACGTTACGCCCGCGAGCGCACGGTGACCTGGTTCGGAGAAAGCGCTTCATTAAGATGGCTGGTGCCAGCAGTAAAAATAGCCGGAGGGGTAGTCCTGATCCTGTTCGCGACGGTGCTGTTTCTGACGGTGATCCCCATCAGCGCCAATGGTGACTACATCGCTGCCGGATGCTAATAAAAGAAAACCCGCCGTTGGCGGGTTTCTTTATTACTCGTTGATGCGTGGATGTTGGTCCACCAGTCGGGAGCGTTTTTTCTGCAGCTCTTCAATCTCTGCGTCAATATCCTCAATCTTCTGCTCTACGTTATCGTAGTGCTCGCGCAGGATCTCTTTCGCTTCCTGGATGTCAGACGCCGCAGGCGTTGCGCCTTTCAGAGGGCGATTCGCCGTCTCCTTCATGGTAAGGCCGGTAATCAAACCAATCACCGCAATCACCATCAGGTAATAAGCTGGCATCATCAGGTTCTGCGTGCTCTCGACCAGCGAGGCGGCAAGCGTCGGGGTCAGACCGGCAATCAGCACTGAGATGTTAAAGGCCGCGGCCAGCGCGCTGTAGCGAATATGCGTCGGGAACATCGCGGGCAACGTTGAAGCCATCACCCCGATAAAGCAGTTAAGGATCACCGCCAGCATCAGCAGACCGGCAAAAATCAGCCCCAGCACATCACTGTTAATCAGAATGAATGCCGGAATTGCCAGAGCAAACAGCGCAACGCTTCCCAGAATAATGAACGGTCGACGACCAAAACGGTCACTCAACAGGCCCATAATCGGCTGCACAAACAGCATACCCACCATGATGGCGATAATAATCAGCACACCGTGATCTTCCGAGTAGTGCAGGTTATGCGACAGATAGCTCGGCATGTAGGTCAACAGCATGTAGTAGGTCACGTTGGTCGAAATCACCAGACCAATACAGGTCAGCAGGCTGCGCCAGTGCTTAGTGGCAATCTCTTTGAACGACACCTTCGGACCATCCTGCAGCCCTTCGCGGTCACCCTGTTCCAGTTTTTCGACGTGCTGCTGGAAAGCAGGCGTCTCTTCCAGCGCATGACGCAGGTAAAGACCAATAATCCCCAGCGGCAATGCCAGGAAGAACGGGATACGCCAGCCCCAGTCGAGGAAGTTATCTTCACCCACCACGGTTGAAATCAGTACGACTACGCCCGCGCCCATGACAAACCCGGCAATCGAGCCGAAGTCCAGCCAGCTCCCCATAAATCCGCGCTTACGGTCCGGGGAATACTCGGCAACAAAGATCGAGGCACCGGTATATTCACCGCCCACGGAGAAGCCCTGCGCCATCTTACATATCAGCAGGAGAATCGGTGCCCAAATGCCGATGGTGGCGTAAGACGGTATAAGGCCGATACAGAATGTACTGATCGACATAATGACGATGGTGATGGCCAGGATCTTCTGACGACCATATTTATCGCCGAGCATACCGAAGAACAGACCGCCCAGCGGGCGAATCAGGAAGGGAACGGAGAACGTACCCAGTGCGGCGATCATCTGCAGGCTGGGATCGGCCCCGGGGAAAAACACTTTACCTAACGCATAGGCCACAAAGCCGTAGACACCAAAATCGAACCATTCCATCGCATTACCGAGCGAGGCTGCGGTAATGGCTTTACGCAGCTTTGCGTCATCAATGATGGTGACGTCGCGAAGCGTGATGGGTTTAATCTTTTTCCTTCTTAGCATAGCTATCCTCGTTGACTCGGCCCTGTCTGTTTCACAGTTCAGTTAGCGTTCTGTGAACCATGGGATCCGCTCCATGCGAATCGCCTTATTCAAGCGTAGCAGGTTTACTTACATTGACGTTTTACGTCGATACAACCGAACCTGTTGACGCCTGCCTGGGCAGTTAATGACCTTTTTACCCTACCAGCGTTTATATTTGTGATCAACTTCACACATATTTTCGTGTCTGGTCAGCTCAGGCAAATTTTTGTCAAGGAGTGCCAATAAGTACTTCCTTACCCCACCTAAAGAACATCCTCCCGCACGTCATTATTTCTTTCGTAACAGAAAAACAAACCACATTAATTCACATCAGGTTTACATAAATTTTCATCAGCAGGAACCGGCCTCAGGTTTTACATTGAATATGTGATAAAGATAACTAAAACGATGTTTTATTTTCATTGAATCAATATTCCAATGATCGCATCATAAATCCGAATTCAGCGTTTTACGTGTTTAAGGAAAAGGTTAATTGAGAGCACGCATTTAATTTTGTTGCAGGGCTTTCGAAAAAACACCGCAAGCAATACGAGCAATCAATTGAATTTATTGACTAATTTTTAACACCTATCCCCCGTACTGCGGGATCCGATGTGAGGTTTGTCTATGAAGATTAAAGCCACGATAGAACGTATACCCGGCGGCATGATGCTGGTTCCGCTGGTACTGGGCGCGATCCTGAATACCCTTGCTCCCAATACCGGAGCTTATTTTGGCGGTTTCACAAAAGGCATGATAACAGGCACGGTTCCCATTCTTGCCGTCTGGTTTTTTTGTATCGGCGCATCCATTAATTTACGGGCAACGGGGACAGTATTACGGAAATCCGGAACGCTGGTGATCACCAAAATAGCCGTAGCCTGGGCGGTGGCAATGATATGCGCGATGTTCATTCCGGAGAATGGAATTCAGACCGGGTTCTTTGCGGGTTTATCGGTCCTGGCGATCGTCTCAGCGATGGATATGACCAACGGCGGATTGTACGCCAGCCTGATGAATCAGTACGGGACGAAAGAAGAGTCCGGCGCATTTGTGTTGATGTCTCTGGAGTCCGGCCCATTGATGACGATGCTGATCCTGGGGTCTGCTGGCCTGGCCTCGTTTGAACCCCACCACTTTGTCGGCGCGATCCTGCCCTTCCTGGTCGGTTTCGCCCTTGGCAATCTCGATCGCGATCTGCGTGATTTCTTCAGCAAAGCCACGCCGGTGCTGATCCCGTTCTTCGGTTTCGCACTGGGGAACACCATCAACCTGAAGGTCATTCTCGATACCGGCCTGCTGGGCATTGTGCTGGGTGTCGCCGTGATCGTCATCACCGGTATTCCGCTGATTATTGCCGACCGCGTCATCGGAGGAGGAAACGGCACGGCCGGCGTCGCCGCCTCTTCAGCCGCGGGTGCTGCAGTCGCAAACCCGGTGATTATCGCCCAAATTAACCCGGCCTTCGAACCGGTCGCCGCTTCAGCGACGGCGCTGGTTGCCGCGAGCGTGATCGTCACCGCGATTCTGGTCCCCATCATCACGGCGCTGTATGCGAAACGCTACGGGAATATGCAAGAGACCCTGCCTGAACCGAAGCCGATAGAAATGAATCATTAACACACCGCACCGTTCCCTCTCCCAATGGGGAGAGGGGGAGAGATTTAGCCAAAAATCTCTTCCACCATCCCGTCCACCAGCCGTTTTGCCGAACAGAGTCTCGGCATGCCCAGCGCGACGGTCTGCCAGTTTTGCGTCACTGACCAGCTCACCGGATGTTGATCCGCCTGACACCAGTCCCCCAGCCACCCCAGCATGTCTTTATGATCGATTAAACCCGGAGAGGCCGGCGTTGTCAGCCACTGGTGATAGAAATGGCGGGTCGTGGGTGACGCATTGATGCCCTGCGCCAGATAGTTAGCCGCCATGCTGCGCAGGTTATCCTTAAGCATTGCCGCCACATCTTCATTCGCGAGGCGGCATGCGTCACCAAATGCCCCCCAGCGCAGCTCTTCCAGGACGATAAAACAGCGCCCGGCCAGCGACCAGCCATCATAATGCCCGGCCCGCCAGCGGGTAAAAATCTGCTCGCTGTGCTCACCCGCCTGCACCGTCAGCCCGCGCTGGGTTAGCGCCTTCTCTTTATAGGCGGCGCGTTGGGTAAAATGAGAAGCGAGTTCAGCGTACTGCTGCATCAGACCGGGGGACTGCTGGGCGCGCGGGTGCGTCTGCTGGCGCAAAGCAATCAGTTTCTCTGCCATCAGAGTCAGCGCGAGATGACCCGGGTCAAGCATGCCGGCCAGTTTTTCCGCCAGCCCCAGGCGCAGCGCCGCATTTTCATTGAGCATACCCGCCATCGCCCAGGGGCGCAGCCGGGTATGCGTCATGATTTCTTGAGTCAAACGCTCACGAAACTGAAGCTGTTGTGGTCCCAGGTGAGGATGACGCGCCGCGTCCACTCCCTGAACCAGATCGACCATAAATTTTGGATTAATACACTCCAGCGTTCGCCCGGGGCCGTCCAGTAGTGGTGTTGTCATGGTTGCTCTGCCGCGAATAGAGTTTGAATATCATCGCGTAACAGTCGGGTATCTTCCTGTATCCACGCCGCAGTCGTAATACTTTGCTTCAACAGCTGGCAGAGCGCTCGGGTTGAATGCTCATTCTGTTGACGCACTGCGAGGCTATCACGCAAGCTTTCCTGTAACCCGGTCAGGCACAGCGAGAATTCTGCAAAGAACGTCGCCATTCCTGCCGTAACAGAGACATCGACCTGCGCGGACAAAGCTTTACGTATTTGTTCACAAAACAGCTCAATATGTTGCTTAAATTTGTCATGTAGCTGCGCAATATCGATAACATATCGCGTGCGCGTTTCCACATACTCATCCCAGCCCCAGCCCGGATTATTGAGCCAGCGAGAGACCGTTTCTCGCATGCTGCTCCCGCCTGATGACGGGCCTGCCTGGCTGTCATCCTGCGCTATCGCGTCGTTAAACAGCGCCCGCGTATTGAAGTTGAGCTGGTGAGCCTGAAACGCCGGGAAACTGATTCGCGCCCGAAAACCCGCATGGCTCAGATGCTCTTTAATACGCGTTTCGATGGGGCGCATGGCTTCGTTCAGGGAACGCGCCAGCGTAGATTCAAGCTGGTCGAAGCGTAACGCCAGCTCCCGGCAGATTTTCGTCTGTGCATCCAGCATCACCAGTTCGCAGGAGGAGCGAATTTTACTCAGCGCGATCTGCGCCTGCCCTTCATCGTCCAGAACCAGCTGCTTCAGCTCGTCACCGTGAGGGTTCTGCCGATCGATGCCTGCTAAATCAAGAATATGCTGAGCGCTGAACACCTCGCCAATCGCCTGGTTAAGCGCGGTTTTTTGCGCTCCCATAAAGTCCGCGGTGGCGTTCAGCGCCTCCTCAACTTCATGTTTCACCTCATCGCTCACCACGCTCTGACGCGTCTGGAGAAGCGCCATGTCCTCTTCCAGACGTGCGATATTCAGTTCCAGAGCCTCAAAGGCAACCGTCAGCCCCTGATAGCGGAAGTCGAGGTACTCCCGGGCATTTTGTGCGTAGTTGAGCAGCTTATGCGAGGCCGAACGCAGCGCGTAAAGCGAGGCATTGGCATAGGCGGCGTAAATCAGTTTGCGTATCGGTTGTTCGAAAAGCGAATCTTCCCAGAGCAAATCGGCAGCATGACGAATATGGTCGATATCGTCCAGGTCCGCCGTACGCCAGCGTCGCCCAAGCGCCGCTTCGGCAAAGTCCTGTACCCAGGGTTGCTCCTGATGATCCGGCAGTTGTCCGTGGGTACTCATCTCGTAGCGAGCGCGGTTCGCCAGATAGGCCCACATGGACGAAACGGGGTAGATCTGGCCAGGCGAAATATTGCCTTTCATTAAGGTGCCGGAGATCATCGCCCGGATCTGCTCTTCATCGTCGCTATTGCGATCTTTCTGATCGAATTTATTGACCAGCGCATACAGCGGCACGGATTTTCCCGCCGCGGAAATGGCCTGGCGGACTTCTTCATCAGAGATGGATTTAAGCTGGGTATAATCCATCACGGCCAGCACCGCCGACGCGCGGGACAACTGCTCGCTTAGCATTTTTTGCAGGTGCGGCTGTCCGGCCTCATTCGGCCCGGGCGTATCGAGCAGCGTCAGCTGTCCGAGATGAGCATCCAGACCCGCAAGATGCACGAACTCCACTTCAATCACCGGAATATGTTCGATAGCCGCATACTCAGAGAACGGAAACTCCACCCCTAACGCCTGGGAAAGCCTCACCAGGTCGTTGAGGCTTTTCAGACAATGAAATATCGGCTGCGCGCCCAGGTGATGCTTCTCAAAAGCCTCTCCTTTTTCAATGCGCTCCAGCAGCGTATTCATGTCTTTATCAATTTCCAGATGCTGGGCCAGCTTTCCGCGATCGTAATCGCATAGCTTTTTCTGAAGCAGTTGGATCAATTCATCAATGGGCGAGGCATGTGAGAAATGCAGCACCGGCTCCTTCTGACCCGGCGTGTGGCGAATCAGGGTAGGAAGCGCCGTCATCGGACGATTGCGGTTCGGCAACACTTCGGTCCCCACAATCGCATTAATGGTGGTCGATTTCCCCGCTTTCATAGTGCCAACAATAGCCAGGACCATTTCCAGCCGGGTTATTTTTCGTAATTCATTATTCAGCATCGCCTGCTGCGCTTCGACACCGCGCGCGCTAAAATGCAAAGGTAAAACGTTGTTCTTTTCACCCGTAATAGCAGCCGCGGTGCTCTCCAGCATCGCAGTCGGTATTGATTTCAACGTATCAAGGTTTTGCCGGGCGAGCTGTAGCAAACGCTCAGCTTCCTGGCTTAATTCAAAAATGGTCTGTGTGTGCATGATAAAAGCCTTTCCTTAACGCAAATTTATTACTTTTATTAAGCCACTGGTATTAATTATGTTGTTCAGGCTTATATGATCACGTGTGGAAAACATGTCCGCCGAAATATAACTGATTGATGATAATCAGAAATAATTCGCTATCCTTGCATGGCGTGTATAGCTCCCCTCCTGGCCTGATGGCCAAAGGAAAAAAGCGTAGCCCAATTTTAAGAAACTTCAGGATATATCATCATTATTTACCCACCTAAAAAGAGAGGTAATACGCCCCTGCCAAAAGATATGGATGGCAGCGAAGTCAGGAGATAAATAACAATGTGTCGCTTCACCTTATCCGAAATGAAGGAGCGTAGCAATTTGCTGCAATAAAATATTCGATATATTTAGCGTCATTTCTTCCCAACGTGTTAATGAGGTAAGCATCGCTTAACTGACTGACAGGAAGTGTCACTCCCGATACGCTTTTTGCATTTTTTTAATTCACAATGTCACCGACAAACGTGTGGATTTGCGCTATACTTGCCGCCTTTTTCGGCACGCTGCCGTCATTTAGCTGGCACTTTCCAGCGCGTTTACACTTTTTGAGGATACCGATATGTCACTCCCACACTGCCCAAAATGCAATTCTGAATACACCTATGAAGATAATGGCATGTTCATCTGCCCGGAATGCGCTCACGAATGGAACGATGCCGAACCATCACACGATGCTGATGCACTTGTCGTAAAAGATGCGAACGGCAATTTGCTGGCGGACGGCGACAGCGTAACCGTGATTAAAGATCTAAAAGTGAAAGGCAGTTCTTCCATGCTGAAGATCGGCACCAAAGTGAAGAATATCCGTCTGGTTGAAGGCGATCATAATATCGACTGCAAAATTGACGGCTTCGGTCCGATGAAGCTGAAATCAGAGTTCGTGAAAAAGAACTGATTTACCCGCCCGGTGGCGCTTCGCTTACCGGGTTTTCGGGAACTACACTTAACGGGCTTTTCTTACGTGAGGTAAAGATTATGCCGTTAAGTCCCTACATCTCTTTTGCCGGCAACTGTGCAGAAGCCACTTCTTTCTACCAGCAAGCCGTCGGCGCAGAGCTTCTCTATAAAATCACCTTCGGCGAAATGCCAAAAAGCGATAACAGCGAAGAAGGCTGTCCGTCCGGTATGCAATTTTCGGATTCGGCTATCGCTCACTCCAACGTCCGCATTGCGGGCAGCGATATCATGATGAGCGACGGGATGCCGCCGGGAAGCAACGCGCAGTACGCGGGCTTCACGCTGGTTCTCGACACCCAGGACGTTAATGAAGGCAAACGCTGGTTCGACAACCTCGCCGCGGGCGGGAATATCGACATGGCCTGGCAGGAAACCTTCTGGGCACACGGTTTCGGTAAAGTCACCGATAAATACGGCGTGCCGTGGATGATTAACGTCGTTAAGCAGCAGCACTAATTTTCGGGCGGTGGGCGCTCTGCCTCCGCCTGTCATCAAACTCCGCTCAACTCTTCAAACTCCCGCAACCCAGACTTAACCCAAATGTCACATTGATGCGCCAGCATGAGGCCACATTTATCGTGAGGCCCAGCACATGCAAACCGTCATCCGCGTCGAGAAACTGAGCAAGACCTTCCATCACAATAAGGCTCTGCATGCCGTTGATCTGACCGTCCAGCAGGGCGAAATGGTGGCGCTGCTGGGGCCATCCGGTTCCGGTAAATCCACCCTTCTGCGTCATTTAAGCGGTCTTATCACCTGCGATAAAACGCCGGAAAGCCACGTCGAGCTGCTGGGCAATACCGTGCAGCGCGCGGGGCGTCTCGCCAGCGATATCCGCAAGAGCCGCGCCCAGACGGGCTACATCTTCCAGCAGTTCAACCTGGTGAACCGCCTGACGGTGCTGGAGAACGTGCTGATTGGCGCGCTCGGCAGCACCCCGTTCTGGCGCACCTGTCTGCGCTGGTTCTCTCCTTCACAGAAGCAGGAAGCCTTGCAGGCCCTGACCCGCGTCGGCATGGCGCATTTTGCCCACCAGCGCGTCTCCACCCTGTCCGGTGGGCAACAGCAGCGCGTGGCGATTGCGCGCGCGCTGATGCAGAAAGCGCAAATCATTCTTGCAGACGAACCCATTGCCTCGCTGGACCCGGAGTCTGCCCGCATCGTGATGGAAACCCTGCGCGACATTAACCAGAACGACGGCATCACCGTAGTGGTCACGCTGCATCAGGTGGATTACGCCCTGCGCTACTGCGAACGCATTGTCGCCCTGCGTCAGGGACATGTGTTCTTTGATGGCGCGAGCCATCAGTTTGATAACGAACGTTTTGACCATCTCTACCGCAGCATTAACCGCGTCGAAGAGAACGCGCAGGCTGCTTAATTAAACCCGATCCGAGGAAAGTACATGAGCTACAAAGCCGTTGCCGCGCTGGCCTTTACCAGCATGTTCAGCCTCAGCACCCTGTTAAGCCCGGCGTATGCACAAGAGCAGGAAAAAGCGCTGAACTTCGGCATTATTTCGACGGAATCACAGCAGAACCTGAAGCCTCAGTGGGAACCGTTCCTGAAAGATATGGAAACTAAGCTGGGGATCAAAGTGAACGCCTTCTTCGCCCCGGACTACGCGGGCATCATCCAGGGGATGCGCTTTAATAAAGTGGACATCGCCTGGTACGGCAACCTCTCCGCCATGGAAGCGGTGGACCGCGCGAACGGCCAGGTCTTTGCCCAGACCGTCGCGGCAGATGGCTCCCCGGGCTACTGGAGCGTGCTGATCGTCAACAAAGACAGCCCGATCAACAACCTCAACGACATGCTCGCCAAACGCAAAGAGCTGACCTTCGGCAACGGCGACCCGAACTCGACCTCCGGCTACCTTGTCCCTGGCTACTACGTCTTCGCCAAAAACAACGCCTCCGCCAGCGACTTCAAACGCACGGTGAACGCCAGCCACGAAACCAACGCCCTGGCCGTGGCCAACAAGCAGGTGGACGTTGCCACCAACAACACCGAGAACCTCGACAAGCTGAAAACTTCCGCGCCGGACAAGCTGAAAGAGATCAAGGTTATCTGGAAATCGCCGCTGATCCCGGGCGACCCAATCGTCTGGCGTAAAAATCTCTCCGAGAGCACCAAGGACAAGGTGTACGACTTCTTTATGACCTATGGCAAAACGCCGGAAGAGAAAGCGGTCCTGGCGCGTCTGGGCTGGGCACCGTTCCGCCCGTCAAGCGACCTGCAGCTGGTCCCGATTCGCCAGCTGGCGCTGTTTAAAGAGATGCAGGGCGTGAAGGACAACAAAGGGCTGAAGGACGAGGAGAAGACCAGCAAAGTGGCCGCAATTGAGGCCCAGCTGGAAGACCTCGACCGCCTGACCGCCGCGCTCGGTGCGATGACGAGCGTGAATAAAGCGGTGCAGTAACTCAAGTTCCCTCTCCCTTGAGGGAGAGGGTTAGGGTGAGGGGGAAATGCGCACGCTGATGCCCTCACCCCGGCCCTCTCCCACAGGGAGAGGGAGAACAGATTAAGGAGCCAACATGCAAACCATCACCCTCCCGCCGCCGAAGCGCAGCTGGTTCTCGCTCATAAGCTGGGCCATCCTGCTGGCGGTGCTGGTTATCTCCTGGAAGGGCGCGGAAATGGATCCGCTGCTGCTCTTCAAGGACGCGGGCAACATGGCGACCTTCGCCGCCGACTTCTTCCCGCCGGACTTCAGCCAGTGGCAGGATTACCTCAGCGAAATGGCGGTCACCCTGCAAATCGCCGTCTGGGGCACCGCCCTTGCCGTCGTTCTCTCCATCCCATTTGGCCTGATGAGCGCCGAAAACATCGTGCCGTGGTGGGTGTATCAGCCGATGCGTCGCCTGATGGACGCCTGTCGCGCCATCAACGAGATGGTCTTTGCGATGCTGTTCGTGGTCGCCGTTGGCCTGGGTCCGTTCGCCGGCGTGATGGCACTGTTCATCCACACCACCGGCGTGCTCTCCAAGCTGCTCTCCGAAGCGGTCGAAGCCATCGAGCCCGGCCCGGTGGAAGGCATCCGCGCAACGGGCGCCAACAAAATCGAAGAGATCCTGTACGGCGTCCTGCCGCAGGTTATGCCGCTCCTGATCTCCTACTCCCTGTACCGCTTTGAGTCCAACGTCCGCTCCGCGACGGTGGTCGGCATGGTGGGCGCAGGCGGGATTGGCGTCACCCTGTGGGAAGCGATTCGCGGTTTCCAGTTCCAGCAAACCTGCGCCCTGATGGTGCTCATCATCGTCACCGTCAGCCTGCTGGATTTCCTCTCTCAACGTTTGCGTAAGCACTTCATCTGAGAAGCGAGGCTTTGTTTTCTATGCACTTATCCAGACATCCGACCAGTTATCCCACCCGCTGGCAAGAGATTGCCGCAAAGCTCGAAGTGGAGCTGCGCACGCACTACCGCTGCGGGGACTACCTGCCCGCCGAGCAACAGCTTGCCGACCGCTATGAGGTGAACCGCCACACCCTGCGTCGCGCCATTGACCAGCTGGTCGAGCGCGGCTGGGTCCAGCGCCGTCAGGGCGTGGGCGTGCTGGTGCTGATGCGCCCGTTCGACTACCCGCTGAACGCCCAGGCGCGCTTTAGCCAGAACCTGCTGGATCAGGGCAGCCACCCGACCAGCGAAAAGCTGCTCTCGGTACTGCGTCCGGCCTCCAGCCACGTGGCGGACGCGCTGGGTATTCAGGAAGGTGACGACGTCATTCACCTGCGCACCCTGCGTCGCGTTAACGGCGTGGCGGTATGCCAGATAGACCACTACTTTGCGGACCTCGCCCTCTGGCCCGTGCTCCAGCATTTCTCCAGCGGCTCGCTGCATGACTTCCTTCAGGATGCGACCGGCATTGCGCTCAAGCGCACCCAGACCCGCATCAGCGCCCGTCGCGCGCAGGCGAAAGAGAGCAAGGTGCTCGAAATCCCCAATATGGCCCCGCTGCTCTGCGTGCGCACCCTCAATCACCGTGACGGCGAGATCAACGCGACGGAATACTCCGTCAGCCTGACCCGCGCCGACATGATCGAATTCACCATGGAGCACTGAATGTACTTCGATACCGCCACCCGACAGCGCTGGATGCGCGTGCTGGCCCACAGCCAGCCTGCTGCGCTGGCTGCCCGCATGAACGCGCTCAGCCTGACGCCAGACTACGACACCCTTCGCGCCCCGGAGATCGGCCTCGTTCAGATCCAGGCGCGCATGGGCGGCACCGGCGAGCGCTTTTTCGCCGGAGACGCCACCCTCACCCGCGCGGCAATCCGCCTGAACAGCGGCACGCTGGGCTACAGCTACGTGCTGGGGCGCGACAAAGCGCACGCCGAGCGCTGCGCGGTGATCGACGCGCTTTTACAGGAACAACCCTATTTCCAGACGTTAATGGAAACCCTTATTGCCCCGCTGGAAGCCGACCGCGCCGCGCGCATTGCCGCACGTCAGGCCGAAGTGAACACCAGCCGGGTCGACTTCTTTACGCTCGTTCGCGGAGACAACGCATGACGCTTCAACCTGCTTTTACCCTGGCCGTCCAGGATGCCCAACACAGTTTTCGTCGCCTGCTGAAAGCGATGAGCGAGCCGGGCGTGATCGTCTCGCTGCACCAGCTCTCCCAGGGCTGGCTGCCGCTGAATCTGGCGACCACCAGCGTGCTGCTGACGCTTGCCGACAACGACACCCCGGTGTGGCTTTCAGGCGCGCTGTCGAACGATATCGCCAGCCAGAACCTGCGTTTTCACACCAGCGCCCCGCTGGTCGATCAGCCCCAGCAGGCGGTTTTTGCCGTGGCTGACGAGCAAATCAGCCATGAGCAATTAAACGCCCTGAGCGAAGGCAGCGCCGTCGCCCCGGAGACCAGCGCCACGCTGATCCTGCAGGTCTCCAGCCTGAGCGGCGGCCGCATGCTGCGCCTCACGGGGGCAGGCATCGCCGACGAACGCATGGTCGCGCCGCAGCTGCCGGAGTGCATCATTCACGAGCTGACCGAGCGCCCGCACCCGTTCCCGCTGGGCATTGACCTGATCCTGACCTGCGGCGAGCGCCTGCTGGCAATCCCGCGGACCACCCACGTGGAGGTGTGCTGATGTACGTTGCCGTCAAAGGGGGCGAGAAGGCCATCGCCGCCGCCCATGCGCTACAGGCGCACAGACGACGGGGCGATGAACAGCTTCCCGAGCTGAGCGTCGCCCAGATTGAACAGCAGCTAAACCTCGCCGTCGACCGCGTGATGACCGAGGGCGGCATCGCCGACCGCGAGCTGGCGGCGCTGGCCCTGAAGCAGGCCAGCGGCGACAACGTGGAAGCCATCTTCCTGCTGCGCGCCTACCGCACCACGCTTGCTAAACTGGCGGTGAGCGAGCCGGTGAACACGGCGGAGATGCGCCTGGAACGCCGCATTTCTGCCGTTTATAAAGACGTTCCCGGCGGCCAGCTGCTTGGCCCCACCTACGACTACACCCACCGCCTGCTGGATTTCACCCTGCTGGCGAACGGCGAATCGCCGCAGCTGAGCACCTCCGACGCCGAACAGGAACCGTCTCCGCACGTCTTCAGCCTGCTGGCAAAACAGGGTCTGGCGAAGACGGAAGAAGATTCAGGCGCGCAGCCGGATGACATCACCCGCACGCCGCCGGTTTACCCGTGCTCGCGCTCGTCCCGCCTGCAGCAGCTGATGCGCGGCGATGAAGGCTATCTGCTGGCGCTGGCCTACTCCACCCAGCGCGGCTACGGGCGCAACCACCCGTTTGCGGCCGAAATTCGCAGCGGCTACATTGACGTTGAAATCGCGCCGGAAGAGCTGGGTTTTGCGGTGAACGTCGGCGAACTGCTGATGACCGAGTGTGAAATGGTCAACGGTTTCGTCGCCCCGGAAGACGAAGACCCGCACTTTACCCGCGGCTACGGGCTGGTGTTCGGCCTCGGCGAGCGCAAGGCCATGGCCATGGCGCTGGTCGACCGCGCCCTGCAGGCACCGGACTACGGCGAGCACGTTGCAGGCCCGGCGCAGGACGAAGAGTTCGTGCTGGCCCACGCGGATAACGTTGAGGCCGCTGGCTTCGTCTCGCACCTCAAGCTGCCGCACTACGTCGATTTCCAGGCCGAACTGGAACTGCTGAAACGCCTGCAACGGGAGCGCAAAAATGGCTAACTTAAGCGGCTACAACTTTGCCTATCTGGATGAGCAAACCAAACGCATGATCCGCCGCGCCATCTTAAAAGCGGTGGCCATTCCGGGCTATCAGGTGCCGTTCGGCGGCCGCGAAATGCCGATGCCCTACGGCTGGGGCACGGGCGGTATACAGATCACCGCCAGCGTGATCGGCGAGGCGGACGTGCTGAAGGTCATCGACCAGGGCGCCGACGACACCACCAACGCCGTGTCGATCCGCAGCTTCTTCCAGCGCGTAACCGGCGTCAATACCACCGAAAAAACCGAAGACGCAACGCTGATCCAGACCCGTCACCGCATCCCGGAAACCCCGCTCACTGAAGATCAGATTTTGATTTTCCAGGTGCCGATCCCGGAGCCGCTGCGTTTTATCGAGCCGCGCGAAACGGAAACCCGCACCATGCACGCGCTGGAAGAGTACGGCGTCATGCAGGTGAAGCTGTATGAGGATATCGCCCGCTTCGGCCATATCGCCACCACCTACGCCTACCCGGTGAAGGTGAACGGGCGCTACGTGATGGACCCGTCGCCAATCCCAAAATTCGATAACCCGAAGATGGACATGATGCCCGCCCTGCAGCTGTTCGGCGCCGGGCGCGAAAAGCGCATCTACGCCGTCCCGCCTTACACCCGCGTGGAAAGCCTGGATTTCGACGATCACCCGTTTACGGTGCAGGAGTGGGACGAGCCGTGCGCCATCTGCGGATCCAAACACAGCTATCTGGACGAAGTGGTGCTGGACGACACGGGCAAACGGATGTTTGTCTGCTCCGACACCGATTACTGCCGCCAACAGAGCGAGGCGAATAGCCAATGAAACCGCTGCTTTCGGTTAATAACCTGACTCACCTGTATGCGCCGGGCAAAGGCTTTAGCGACGTGTCGTTCGAGCTGTGGCCGGGCGAAGTGCTGGGGATCGTCGGCGAGTCCGGCTCCGGCAAAACCACCCTGCTGAAGTCCATCTCCGCGCGCCTGACGCCGCAGAACGGCGACATTTTGTATGAGGGCGCCTCGCTGTACGGCATGAGCGAGGCCGGGCGCCGTCGCCTGCTGCGCACCGAGTGGGGCGTGGTGCATCAGCACCCGATGGACGGCCTGCGCCGTCAGGTCTCTGCCGGGGGCAACATCGGCGAACGCCTGATGGCCACCGGCGCGCGCCACTACGGCAACATCCGCGCTACCGCCCAGCACTGGCTGGAAGAGGTGGAAATCCCCGCCTCGCGCATCGACGACCTGCCGACGACCTTCTCCGGCGGGATGCAGCAGCGCCTGCAGATTGCCCGCAACCTGGTCACCCATCCGAAGCTGGTGTTTATGGATGAACCCACCGGCGGGCTGGACGTCTCCGTGCAGGCGCGCCTGCTCGACCTGCTGCGCGGTCTGGTGGTGGAGCTGAACCTCGCGGTGGTGATTGTCACCCACGATCTGGGCGTTGCGCGCCTGCTTGCGGACCGTCTGCTGGTGATGAAGCAGGGCCAGGTGGTGGAAAGTGGGTTAACCGACCGGGTGCTCGACGATCCACACCATCCGTACACCCAGCTGCTGGTGTCGTCCGTATTGCAGAATTAAGAGGCCAACATGATCCACGTACAAAACGTAAGTAAGACCTTTGTGCTCCACCAGCAAAACGGCGTGCGCCTGCCGGTGCTGCAAAATGCCTCATTAGAGATCAGCAGCGGCGAATGCGTGGTGCTGCACGGCCATTCCGGCAGCGGAAAATCCACCCTGCTACGCTCCCTGTACGCCAACTATCTCCCGGATGAAGGCCACATTCACATTCGCCACAACGATGAATGGGTCGATCTGGTGCAGGCCCCCGCGCGCAAAGTGCTGGAAGTGCGCCGCACGACGATCGGCTGGGTCAGCCAGTTTCTGCGGGTGATCCCGCGGATCTCCGCTCTGGACGTGGTGATGCAGCCGCTGCTGGATCTGGGCGTGCCGCGAGAAGCCTGCGCCGCCAAAGCCGCCAGCCTGCTGACGCGCCTCAACGTGCCGGAGCGCCTGTGGCATCTCGCCCCGTCGACCTTTTCCGGCGGTGAACAGCAGCGCGTCAATATCGCCCGCGGGTTTATCGTCGACTACCCGATTTTACTTCTGGATGAACCCACCGCCTCGCTCGACGGCAAAAACAGCGCGGCCGTGGTGGAACTGATCGAACAGGCCAAAGCGCGCGGCGCGGCGATCGTCGGGATCTTCCACGACGACGCCGTACGCAGCCGCGTGGCGGACAGATTGCACCCGATGGGGGACCACGCATGATTATCAATAACGTCAGGCTGGTGCTGGAAAATGAAGTCGTTAATGGCTCGGTTGAAGTTCATGAAGGCGTTATTCGCGCCTTTGCCGAAACCCAAAGCCGTACCCCTGAAGCGATGGACGGTGAAGGCGGCTGGCTGCTGCCGGGGCTGATTGAGCTGCATACCGATAATCTGGACAAATTTTTCACCCCGCGCCCGAAGGTCGACTGGCCCGCCCATTCGGCGATGAGCAGCCACGACGCGCTGATGGTCGCCAGCGGCATTACCACCGTGCTGGACGCGGTGGCGATTGGCGACGTGCGCGACGGCGGCGATCGCCTGGAGAATCTGGAGAAGATGATCAACGCCGTGGAGGAGACGCAAAAGCGCGGCCTCAACCGCGCCGAGCACCGTCTCCACCTGCGCTGCGAGCTGCCGCACCACACTACCCTGCCGCTGTTTGAAAAACTGGTCGGGCGCGAGCCGGTCTCGCTGGTCTCCCTGATGGACCACTCGCCGGGGCAGCGCCAGTTCGCCAACATTGAAAAGTATCGCGAATACTATCAGGGCAAATATTCTCTCAGCGATGCGGAGATGGCGCGCTACGAGGAGGAGCAGCTGGCGCTTGCGGCTCAGTGGTCGCAGCCTAACCGCCTCTCGATTGCCGCGATGTGTCGTGACCGCAATATCGCGCTGGCCAGCCATGACGACGCCACGCACGATCACGTGCGCGAATCCCACCAGCTTGGCAGCGTGATCGCCGAATTTCCCACCACGTTTGAAGCGGCTGAAGCCTCACGCAGGCACGGCATGAACGTGCTGATGGGCGCGCCGAACATCGTGCGCGGCGGATCGCACTCCGGCAACGTCGCGGCAAGCAAGCTTGCCTCGCTCGGCCTGCTGGATATTCTCTCATCCGACTACTACCCCGCCAGCCTGCTGGATGCGGCGTTCCGGGTCGCCGACGACGAGAGCAACAGCTTTACGCTGCCGCAGGCGATTCGCCTGGTGACGAAAAACCCGGCCTCGGCGCTTAATCTTCAGGATCGCGGGGAAATCGCCGAGGGTAAACGCGCGGATCTGGTACTCACCCACCGCAAGGGCGAGCACGTTCATATCGACCACGTCTGGCGTCAGGGAAAAAGGGTGTTCTGATGGGAAGGCTCATATGGTTAATGGGGCCCTCCGGCTCCGGTAAAGACAGCCTGCTGTCCGCCTTACGGCAGCGGGAACATCCGCAGCTGCTGGTCGCGCATCGCTATATTACCCGCGCGGCCCATGCCGGGAGCGAAAATCATATCGCCCTGAGCGAGCAGGAGTTTTTCATCCGCGCCGGGCAAAACCTGCTGGCGCTGAGCTGGCACGCCAACGGTTATTACTATGGCGTGGGCATCGAAATCGACCTCTGGCTGCATGCGGGGTTCGACGTGCTTGTTAACGGCTCGCGTGCGCATCTGCCGCAAGCGCGCGCCCGCTATGAGGCGGCCCTGCTGCCGGTCTGCCTGCAGGTTTCGCCGGACGTTCTGCGCAGCCGGTTGCAGAGTCGGGGGCGTGAATCAGCCCGTGAGATCGATCAGCGGCTTGAGCGTGCGGCCCGCTATGCCCCGTCGGACTGCTACATCCTCAATAACGACGGAAGTTTGCTACAGTCAGTCGATACCTTTTTATCGCTTATCCGTCAGAAGGAGAAACAGCATGCCTGACTGCCAGCTTCGCCCCGCCACCGCCGACGATGCGCAGAGTGTTTACGCCCTGATCTGCGAGCTCAAGCAGGCAGAGTTCGATCGCCAGGCGTTCCACGCGGGCTATCTTGCCAACCTGCAGGATCGCAACATGCGCTACCAGCTTGCGGAGAGAGAGGGACAGGTCATCGGCATGATCGGCCTGCACATGCAGTTTCACCTGCACCACGCGCGCTGGATCGGCGAGATCCAGGAGCTGGTGGTGATGCCGCAGGCGCGAGGGTTAAAGGTCGGAAGTCAGCTGCTGGCCTGGGCGGAAGAGGTAGCGCGACAGGCCGGCGCGGAGCTGACCGAACTTTCCACCAGCGTGAAGCGCACCGACGCGCACCGTTTTTACGTTCGTGAAGGATACACGCAGAGCCATTTCCGATTCACCAAACCGCTGTAGAGGTGCGCTATGAGTCTGACCATCACGTTGACGGGAACGGGTGGCGCCCAGCTGGTGCCGGTCTTTGGCTGCGACTGCGCGGCGTGTCGCCGGGCGCGCCTGCAGGATAACTATCGCCGTCGCCCGTGCAGCGCGGTGGTGAAATTCAACGATGCCGTCACCCTGCTGGATGCCGGTATTCCGCACCTGATGGACGACTGGCCGGCGGGCAGCTTCCAGCAGTTCTTGCTCACCCATTACCATATGGATCACGTTCAGGGGCTGTTCCCCCTGCGCTGGGGCGTGGGGGCGACGATCCCGGTTTACGGTCCGCCGGACGACGCCGGATGCGACGACCTGTTTAAGCACCCCGGCATTCTGGATTTCAGCCACACGGTCGAACCGTTTGTGATGTTTGAGCTTCAGGGTTTGCGGGTCACGCCGCTGCCGCTCAACCATTCAAAACTGACCTTCGGGTATTTGCTGGAATCGGCCCACAGCCGCGTGGCCTGGCTTTCCGACACCGCCGGACTGCCGGAAAAAACGGTGAAGTTCCTGCTCAACAACCAGCCGCAGGCAATAATTATCGACTGCAGCCATGAGCCGCGCGAGGAAACGCCGCGAAACCATTGCGACTTAAAAACCGTGATTGCGTTAAACGAGGTGATTGGCTGCCCGCAGGTGATCCTGACGCATATCAGCCATCAGTTTGACGTGTGGATGATGGATAACCCGCTGCCGCAGGGTATAGAGGCGGGCTATGACGGGATGGTGCTGGTGCTGGATTAGGTTTTCTCCCTCTCCCGTGGGAGAGGGTTGGGGTGAGGGCAACAGGCCACACTTAGCCTCGATCGTAATCGTCTTCTAACCTGCGCTCATCCTCTTCTAACCGACGGCGATCGTCATCCAGCTGACGCTGACGCTCGTCGAGACGGCGGCGTCTGTCTTCAAGCTGTCGACGACGATCGTCGTACTGTCGGCTGTCGATTTGACGGCTGCGGTCATAACGATCGTCGTCGTCATTGCTGCGGCTGCTGCTGGGGTTATAGGCATCGTTGATCGCCTGCTGAATGTTGCCAATAGCATCATCAACAATATCGGCATGAGCCAGCTGGCTGGTGAGTGACAGCAGACCAAATAACAGAGCGGTTGAGTAACGTTTCATAAGGCCAGACTCGCAGGTGAACTGGCCTTACGATAATGAACGGCGGGAAGCCGGGGTAGCGGAGGAATCTCAAATTACCATAACCTTGCGCAGCGCCTGCGCCAGCTGCACCCGCGTAAACGGCTTACGCAGTAGCTGGACGTCCGGCAGCTGAGGGTTATGCGCGGGCCGTAGATCCTGGCCGCTGATCAGCAGCACAGGAAGCTGCGGGTAATGGCTGCGCACATGGTTAATCACCTCGGCGCCGCTGAGGCTGCCGGGCAGCATCAGGTCGCTGATAAACATGCCAATATCCGGTGAAGCCTCCAGCATATTCAGCGCCTGCTCGCCGTTGTCCGCTTCCAGCGTCAGGTAGCCGAGCTGATGCAGCTGCTCGCACAGCGTCTGACGGACATCCGCCTCATCTTCCAGCACCAGCACCAGCCGCTCGCTATCGACGGAGGCGGTGGCTGACAGCGCTTCATCGTCTGCCGCAGCAGGCAGCACCGAGCGCGGGAGGTGAAGCCGAACGGTCGTTCCCTGCCCCGGCGCGCTTTCAATTTCCACGCGGCCACCGGACTGACGCACAAAGCCGTAGACCATCGACAGGCCTAACCCGCTCCCGCTTCCGGTCTGCTTGGTGGTGAAGAACGGTTCAAAGACCCGGGATTTTACGTCCTGCGACATGCCGCTGCCGCGGTCAATCACCTCCAGCGCCACCATATCCTGCCTGCGCCCGTCGCTGCGGGTAACGCGCTGATTCCAGGTCCGGATTTTAATCACCCCGCTTTGCCCTTCCATCGCATCGCGCGCGTTCATCACCAGGTTGATGATGGCGTTTTCCAGCTGGCTAACGTCTATCCAGGCGGGCCATGCCGGGGTTTGCGCTTCAATCTCCAGGGTCAGGGTGGCAGGCAGGGAGTGGCGCATCAGTTCCCGGAGGTTCTCCAGCAGCGGCAGCATCTCTACCGCATGCGGCGTCAGGGACTGCTTGCGGGAAAACGCCAGCAGGCGCTGCGTCAGTAAGGCACCACGCTCGGCCGCCTTCAGCGCCCGGGTAATGCGCGGCGCGTCTTTTGATTCGGGGTCGGTGAGCTCAAGGCTGCCGATGATTACCGCCAGCAGGTTGTTAAAATCATGCGCCAGCCCGCCGGTCAGCTGTCCGACCGCCTTCATCTTCTGGCTGTGCAGCAGCGCCTCTTCCAGCCCCTGACGCTCAACGCGGTCGATCTCCATCTGCGTGGTTTTCTCTTTCAGCAGGCGCGTGGTGTGCTCAAGCGAGGCGGTATTGCGGGCAAACACGTTAAACGCGCGCGCCAGCTCGCCCAGCTCATCGCGCCGCTGGAGGGCGGGAACGGAGACATCCTGTTCGCCGTGAGCAAGGCGCGACATCGCCCGGGAAATCGCCGTCAGGTTAGAGGCCAGATTGCGGTAGATATACCAGCAGGCGCACCCGGTGATGATCAACGCCAGCACGGCGAAGAAGCTGATAAACACGCTGATGGACTGCAGCTCGTGATGGCTCTGGGCCGTGCGAAGCCGGGAAGCCTGCGCCACCTGCCCGACGTACTGATTAATGTCGCTGTTGAGGATCGCCACCAGCGCCTTAATGTGGAACATATACCAGCTTATCGCCAGATCGCTCTCTTCCAGCTGCTTCGACAGCGGGGCGAGCTTGCCTAACTCGGCATTAAAATCTGGCAGAACCCCCTTCACGACCGGCTGTACGGCACTCCGGGGCAGCGCAGCGGCCACGGCGTCCAGTTGCTGAACGGTCGCGCGCGGCGAAGGGGTGTCGATGGCGGCGGCGATCAGCCGGTCCATCTCCATCAGCTGCTGCGCATCCGGCACGTTGCTGTCGTAACGGCGGTTGATGTCCTGAAGATGACGCAGGTAGCTCTTGCTTTGGTACAGCGAGCTCAGCAGCGCGTTACGCTCCAGATGGCGGCGCTGTCCGCGCTCAAGCATCTCCGTCACGCTCTGCTGTAGCTCATTGCTTCGTTGAATAATACGCGCCACCAGCGCCGGCTCCTGCTGCGCCAGCGGCGCTTCCGCAAGCTGTTCCAGCGAGCGGCGCAGCGCCATTTGCGTCTGCTTCAGGCGCTCGGCTTCGCCTTTGTACTCCAGCGCCCCGACGACCTGCGAAAGCCGCACCGCCGCCGTCGCCACGTTGGCGGTATCGCGGGCCAGGTTCATGCTGCCGGTCATATCGTCCAGCGTTTGCTGCTGAACCTGCTCCTGGATTTGACTGGCGTGACGAAAGCCGAGCACCGCCACGCCGCTCACCATTAGCGTCACGGCGACCACCAGCAGATTAAAAATCAGCAGGCGGCCTCGGGCGCTGGCGAAAAAGGGCGGACGGCGTGATGGCATGGGTTTGGGCTCCTGAGCGGTTTGGTGTCCCCTCACCCTAACCCTCTCCCCAAAGGGGCGAGGGAATGATTTGCTCCCTCTCCCTTTCAGGGAGAGGGCCGGGGTGAGGGTAGTTCAATAACTGTGATCTACATTAGCTATTCATAACTATGACAAATATGAACAGCTTCTGACATTTTGCATTTACGCACCTGTGATGAAGTGCAGATATCGGCATTCGCAGGAGATCCGCCATGAGCAGAACCCCGGTATTAGAGATGCGCAGCATTGCCAAAACGTTTGGCAGTTTCCACGCGCTCAAGGGTGTGGATTTGACGGTCTTTCCCGGAGAGATCCACGCGCTGATGGGCGAAAACGGCGCGGGAAAAAGCACGCTGATGAAAATCCTCGCGGGAGCCTATACCGCCACCAGCGGTGAGATCCTGATCGACGGTCAGCCGTTTCACATTAAAGGGCCGAAAGATGCGCTGGCCGCAGGCATTACCCTGATTTATCAGGAGATGCAGCTCGCGCCCAACCTGACCGTTGCCGAAAATATTTTTCTTGGCAGCGAGCTGTCGCGCGGCGGGATGGTGCAGCGCAAAGAGATGGCCGCCCAGGCGCAGGCGGTGATTGAGCGCCTCGGGGCACAGTTCAATGCCACCGACCTGGTGATGAAGCTGACCATCGCCGAGCAGCAGCAGGTGGAAATCGCCCGCGCGCTGCACCGCAACAGCCGCATTCTGGTGATGGATGAGCCCACCGCCGCCCTCTCCTCCCGGGAAACGCATCGCCTGTTTGAACTGATTTTGCGCCTGCGCGATGAAGGGATGGCGATCATCTATATCAGCCACCGCATGGCGGAAGTGTATGAACTTTCTGACCGCGTCAGCGTTCTGCGCGACGGGCAGTACGTCGGCAGCCTGACGCGCGACAAGCTGAACGCCTCCGAGCTGGTGCGCATGATGGTGGGCCGCCCGTTAAGCGATCTGTTCAACAAGGAGCGTGATATTCCCCTCGGCAGCCCGCGCCTCAACGTCCACCACCTCACCGACGGTAAAAAGGTACAGCCGTGCAGCCTGCAGGTCCGTTCCGGCGAAATCGTTGGGCTGGCGGGCCTGGTGGGGGCCGGGCGCTCCGAGCTGGCGCAGCTGATCTTTGGGGTGCGCAAAGCCACCGGCGGCATGATTGAGGTCGACGGCGAGCCGGTGGTGATCCACTCCCCGCGCGCGGCCATCGAGAACGGCATCGGTTTTCTCACCGAGAACCGCAAGGAGCAGGGGCTGTTTCTGGAGCTGGCGGCGCAGGAGAACATCACCATGGCGACGCTGGAGCGCGACGCGACCTTCGGCATGCTAAACCGCAAAAAAGCCCAGTCGATTTCCGATGACGCCATTGCATTGCTCAACATCCGCGTGCCCCATTCGCAGGTGCGCGCGGGCGGGCTGTCCGGCGGCAATCAGCAAAAACTGCTGATCTCCCGCTGGGTGGCCATCGGTCCGCGCATTCTGATCCTGGACGAACCCACGCGCGGCGTGGACGTCGGCGCGAAAAGCGAGATCTACCGCATCATGAACCAGATGGCGCGCAAAGGGGTGGCGATTTTGATGATCTCCAGCGAGCTGCCGGAAGTGGTGGGCATGAGCGACCGGGTGTACGTGATGCGGGAAGGCAGCATTGCGGGTGAACTCCACGGGCGCGACATCTCTCAGGAAAACATTATGACGCTGGCAACCGGCGTGAACGACACTCATCATCAGGCGGTGCAATCATGACAACTCCAACCCATCCGCAGCAGGTGGCGAAATCCGCCTCCGCCAAGAAATTGCTGATGAGCGATCTGATGCAAACGGTCGGCATCCTGCCGATTCTTATCCTGATTGTGGCGGTATTTGGCTTTATCGCCCCGAACTTCTTCACCGAGAGCAACCTGCTCAACATTACCCGTCAGGCGTCGATCAACATCGTGCTGGCGGCGGGAATGACCTTCATCATTTTAACCGGCGGGATTGACCTCTCCGTGGGCTCGATTCTGGGCACCACGGCGGTAGCGGCGATGGTGGTCTCGCTTATCCCTGAATTTGCGATGCTCTCCATTCCGGCCGCGCTGATGCTCGGCATGGTGCTGGGCCTGTTCAACGGCGCGCTGGTGGCCTTTGCCGGGCTGCCGCCCTTCATCGTGACGCTCGGCACCTATACGGCGCTGCGCGGCGCGGCCTATCTGCTGGCGGACGGCACGACGGTCATTAACTCCAACATCAGCTTCGAGTGGATCGGCAATAACTACCTCGGCCCGATCCCGTGGCTGGTAGTCATTGCCCTTGCGGTGATTGCTATCTGCTGGTTCATCCTGCGCCGCACCACGCTCGGCGTCCACATCTACGCGGTGGGCGGCAACATGCAGGCGGCGCGACTGACCGGCATCAAGGTCTGGCTGGTGCTGCTGTTTGTCTACGGCATGAGCGGCCTGCTCTCCGGGCTCGGCGGCGTGATGAGCGCCTCGCGCCTCTACAGCGCCAACGGCAACCTCGGCACGGGCTACGAGCTGGATGCGATTGCGGCGGTGATCCTCGGCGGCACTAGCTTCGTCGGCGGGATCGGCACGATCACCGGCACGCTGGTCGGCGCATTAATCATCGCCACCCTCAATAACGGCATGACGCTGATGGGCGTCTCCTACTTCTGGCAGCTGGTGATCAAAGGGGCGGTGATCATCATAGCGGTGCTGATCGACAAATACCGTACCCGACACCATCAAAGTGCATAACAACAAAACCCTACAGCTTCGAGGAAAACAACATGCGTTTGAAACCGTTAGTGACCGCGCTCTGTGCTGGCGCGCTGCTTGCCGCAACGCCGTTTGCGCAGGCAAAAGATCTGAAGTCCATCGGCGTGACGGTGGGCGACCTGGCCAACCCGTTCTTTGTGCAGATCACCAAAGGTGCCGAGCTGGAAGCGCGCAAGCTGGCAGGCGATAACGTCAAGGTGACGCTGGTCTCCAGCGGCTACGATCTGGGCCAGCAGGTGGCGCAGATTGATAACTTCATCGCCGCGAAGGTGGACATGATCATCCTCAACGCCGCAGATTCCAAAGGGATCGGTCCGGCGGTGAAGCGCGCGAAGGACGCCGGGATCGTGGTCGTTGCGGTTGACGTGGCGGCGGAAGGGGCGGATGCGACCATCACCTCCGATAACACCCAGGCGGGCGAAATGGCCTGTAAGTACATTACCGATCGCCTGAAAGGCAAAGGCAACGTGGTGATCATCAACGGACCGCCGGTCTCTGCGGTGCAAAACCGCGTGGAAGGTTGCCAGACGGAATTCAAAAAACATCCGGATATCAAGGTGCTCTCGGATAACCAAAACGCCAAGGGCAGTCGTGAAGGCGGTCTGGAAGTCATGACCTCCCTGCTGGCGGCCAATCCGAAGATCGACGGCGTGTTTGCGATTAACGATCCGACGGCGATCGGCGCCGATCTGGCCGCGAAGCAGGCGCAGCGCAACGAGTTCTTTATCGTCGGCGTGGATGGCAGCCCGGACGGCGAGGAAGCGCTGAAGCGCGAAAACTCGCTGTTTGTCGCGACCCCGGCGCAGGATCCGCAGGTGATGGCGGCAAAAGCGGTGGAGATCGGCTATGACATTCTACAGGGCAAACCTGCGCCGAAAGCGCCGGTGCTGATCCCGGTGACGATGATCGATAAAAAGAACGTCGGGACCTATAAGGGGTGGACGGTTAAGTAACCTCGTTGCGGCCTGATGCCCTCACCCTAACCCTCTCCCACAGGGAGAGGGAACTTATTTCCCCCTCTCCCTTGAGGGAGAGGGCCGGGGTGAGGGGGTGGCATAAAATTCAAGGAGTCCCCATGAAACGCTCCGACATCAATGAAATTCTCGGCCACACGCGACAGTTTTTTTCCATGCACGACGTGCACCTCCCGCCGTTTGCCAGCTTCCCGCCCACAAAATGGCAGCAGCTTGACCAGGCCGCATGGCAGGAAGTGTTCGACCTCAAGCTCGGCTGGGACGTGACGGCGTTCGGCGGCAACAGCTTTGCCGCTGAGGGCCTGACGCTGTTTACCCTGCGCAACGGCTCGCCCAACGGCGTGCCTTATGAAAAGTGCTATGCCGAAAAAATTATGCACGTGCGCGACGGCCAGGTGACGCCGATGCATTTTCACTGGCGCAAGCGGGAAGACATCATCAACCGGGGCGGCGGGAATCTGATTATTGAGTTATGGAATGCCGGGGCGCATGAAGAGACGGAAAACACCGACGTGACGGTCACCGTCGACGGCTGCCGTCAGACCCACGCGCCCGGCAGCCAGCTGCGCCTCACGCCAGGGGAAAGCATCTGCCTGACACCCACTCTGTACCACAGCTTCTGGGGCGAACGCGGCTTCGGCGACGTGCTGGTTGGGGAGGTGTCATCGGTAAACGACGACGAGCACGATAACCACTTTTTGCAGCCCGTTGCCCGCTATAACAACATCGAAGAAGACGAACCGGCGCTGCTGGTGCTGTGCAACGAGTACAACCTGTTTCGGATATAAGGAGTAAATGATGCCATTGATCTCTCTTGCCGACGGTCTGGAGCACGCCAGGGCGCATCGCTACGCGCTGGGCGCGTTTAACGTGCTCGACTCCCACTTCCTGCGCGCGCTGTTCGCCGCCGCGAAGCAGGAACGCTCGCCGTTTATCATCAACGTCGCCGAAGTGCACTTTAAGTACGTGTCTCTGGATTCGCTTGTCGAAGCGGTTAAGTTCGAAGCCGCCCGTCACGATATTCCCGTGGTGCTCAACCTCGACCACGGCCTGCATTTCGAGGCGGTGGTGCGCGCCCTGCGCTTAGGGTTCAGCTCGGTGATGTTCGATGGCTCTACGCTGAGCTATGAGGAGAACATTCGCCAGACGCGGGAGGTGGTGAAGATGTGCCACGCGGTCGGTGTGTCGGTGGAGGCGGAGCTGGGCGCGGTCGGCGGCGATGAAGGCGGCGCGCTGTACGGGCATGCGGATGAAGCGTTCTTTACCGACCCGCAGCTGGCGCGCGAGTTTGTCGATTCAACCGGCATTGACGCGCTGGCGGTTGCCATCGGCAACGCGCACGGCAAATACAAGGGCGAGCCGAAACTCGATTTCCCACGCCTGGACGCCATTCGCCAGCAGACGGGCCTGCCGCTGGTTTTACACGGCGGCTCCGGGATTAGCGATGCCGACTTCCGCCGCGCCATCGAGCTCGGCATTCATAAAATCAACTTCTACACCGGCATGTCGCAGGCCGCACTCGCCGCCGTTGAGCAGCGCATGGCGAACCGCCAGCCGCTGTACGATGAGTTTGCCGAACTGCTGCTGGGGATAGAAGAGGCGATTGCCGATACGGTCGCCGAACAGATGCGCATCTTCGGCAGCGCGGGGCAGGCATAATGGAACGCAAAGGCATCATCGCCGCAGGCAACATGCTGGTGGATCACGTCCACCAGATCGTGCAGTGGCCGGAGCGCGGCTGGCTGGCGGAAATCACCCACAGCGAACGCTCAACCGGCGGCGCGCCGCTCAACGTGCTGCTGACGCTGGCGAAAATGCACGTTGGCCTGCCGCTGCAGGCGGTGGGGCTGATTGGCGAAGATGCCGACGGGGATTACATTCTGGCGATGCTGGACCAGTACCACGTCAACCGCCAGCGCGTGCAGCGCACCACCTTTGCACCGACCTCCATGTCGCAGGTGATGACCGATCCCAGCGGACAGCGCACCTTTTTCCACTCGCCGGGCGCCAACCGCCTGCTGGATCTTCCCGCCTTCGATCGCTTAGACGGATCGATGAAGATCTTCCATCTTGGCTATCTGCTGCTGCTCGACAGCCTGGATATGCCCGATGACGAGTTTGGTACCCGCAGCGCGCGCCTGCTGGCGCAGATGCGCGACCAGGGGTATGAAACGTCGCTCGATCTGGTTTCCCGCAAGGGCGACCCGCGCTACCAGCCGCTGGTGCTCCCTGCCCTGCGCCACCTTGATTATCTGGTGATTAACGAGCTGGAAGCCGGGGAGTTTAGCGGGCTGGAGATGCGCGACGCCGACGATGCGCTGAATATCGCCCATATCGCCGATGCCGCGACGCAGCTGCTGGCGGCAGGCGTTCGTCAGCGGGTGGTGATCCACTGTCCGGAAGGCGCATGGGGCGAAGCGCCGGATGAGCAAGGTCGCTGGATCCCCTCATGGTTACTGGAGCAGAAAGAGATTGTCGGCAGCGTTGGCGCGGGCGATGCGTTTTGCGCGGGGTTTTTATACGGCTGCCATGAATCGCTCCCGCTCACGGAGAGCATTTATCTGGCACACGCCTGCGCGCGGGCCAGCCTGCTGGCCGCCAACGCGATTGACGGCGCGAAAACGCTGGCCGAGCTGCAGCTGTTTATCAAAGAGAATACCTAGGCCGCTTTCTCGCTATGAGAAACATCGGTGGCAAACACATAGCCCAGCCCACGGATGGTTTTGATGAGCGCAGGCTGATGCGGATTAGCCTCGATCTTCCGGCGCAGGCGCATGATCAACACATCAATCGTGCGGTCGAACACGTCCGCGCTTTCGCTGTGGGTCAGCTCAAGCAGCCGGTCACGGCTCAGCACCCGACGGGCATTTTGCGTAAGCGCCAGCAGCAGGCCGTACTCGCCCTGGGTTAAGGGGACAGGGTTACGCTGCGGATCGCTCAGCTCACAGCGGGTGGTATCAAGCGTCCATCCGTTAAAAGCAATGCCCGCTACGGGCGCTGCGGGGACTTCCGCCGCCAGTACGCCGGTACGGCGCAATACCGCTTTTACGCGGGCGACCACCACGCGCGGGTTGAACGGTTTGCCAATATAATCGTCGGCCCCCATCTCCAGCCCCACCACCACGTCTGACTCACTGCCCAGCCCGGTTAACATAATCACCGGTAGCGCCGGGCGCTGCTTTTGCAGCTGCAGCAAAACCTGTAAGCCGTTGATATCCGGCAGCATCATATCCAGCAGCACCAGCGCGATATTCGGCTCCTGCTGTACCTGCCGCAGTGCATCCTGGCCGTTATGGCAGACAAGCACACTAAAGACGTGCTCGCTCAGCACGTCCTGAAGCAGTTCGCAGACTGCCGTATCGTCATCAACCACCAGGATCGCCGGTTTCATCGTATGCTTCCGTCAGGGGATTATGTTAAGTCTGAACCATTCTGCCGTCGGCTCCAGTCAAATGGTTTTTTCAGTGACGGAAATTCAACCCATGTCACATCCGCTGCCCTGTCGACACGTCAATTTTGACGATTGGCTGCTTTTTGTCAGGGTTTTCACCGCGAAGGGACCGTAAAGTCAGGGTATACCCATACAAAAAACATGGCATAGAAGCTGCATAGTGGGTGCGAATGATTCGATTAACTGGAGCAGACTGATGAAAAAAGTCGTCACGGTTTGCCCTTATTGTGCCTCAGGTTGCAAGATCCACCTGGTGGTCGATAACGGCAAAATCGTCCGGGCGGAGGCCGCACAGGGGAAAACCAACCAGGGCACGCTATGCCTGAAAGGTTACTACGGCTGGGATTTTATTAACGATACCCAAATCCTCACCCCGCGCCTGAAAACCCCTATGATCCGCCGCGAGCGCGGCGGCAAGCTGGAAGCCGTCTCCTGGAGCGAGGCGCTGGATTACGTCGCCACGCGTCTGAGCGCCATCAAGGCCAAGTATGGCCCGGATGCGATTCAGACCACCGGCTCCTCACGCGGGACGGGGAATGAAACCAACTATGTGATGCAAAAATTCGCGCGCGCCGTTATTGGAACCAATAACGTCGACTGCTGCGCTCGCGTCTGACACGGCCCATCGGTTGCAGGTCTGCACCAGTCGGTCGGTAACGGCGCAATGAGTAATGCCATCAACGAGATAGATAACACCGATCTCGTTTTCATCTTTGGTTATAACCCGGCGGATTCTCACCCTATCGTCGCGAACCACGTTATTCGCGCCAAGCAGAACGGGGCGAAAATCATCGTCTGCGATCCGCGCAAAATTGAAACCGCGCGCATTGCGGATATGCACATCGCGTTGAAAAACGGCTCGAACATCGCGCTGTTGAACGCAATGGGGCACGTCATTATTGAGGAGAACCTGTACGACCAGGCGTTTGTCGCGACCCGTACGGAAGGTTTTGAAGAGTATCGGAAAATTGTCGAAGGCTATACGCCAGAGTCGGTGGAAACAATCACCGGCGTCAGCGCGCAGGAGATCCGCCAGGCGGCACGGATGTATGCCGGGGCGAAAACCGCCGCCATCCTGTGGGGCATGGGCGTGACCCAATTCTATCAGGGTGTGGAAACCGTGCGCTCTCTGACGAGCCTCGCGATGCTGACCGGCAATCTGGGTAAAGCGCACGTCGGCGTCAACCCGGTACGTGGTCAGAATAACGTCCAGGGTGCCTGCGATATGGGCGCGCTGCCGGATACCTACCCGGGCTACCAGTACGTGAAGTTCCCGGAAAACCGCGCTAAGTTCGCGAAGGCCTGGGGCGTGGAAAGCCTGCCGGAACACACCGGGTATCGCATCAGTGAGCTGCCGCACCGCGCGGCGCACGGCGAAGTGCGTGCGGCCTACATCATGGGTGAAGATCCGCTCCAGACCGACGCCGAGCTGTCTGCGGTGCGCAAAGGGTTTGAGGATCTGGAGCTGGTGATTGTCCAGGATATCTTCATGACCAAAACCGCGGCGGCGGCGGATGTGATTTTACCGTCGACCTCCTGGGGCGAGCATGAAGGCGTCTACACGGCGGCGGACCGCGGCTTCCAGCGCTTCTTTAAGGCGGTCGAGCCGAAGTGGGATCTGAAAACGGACTGGCAGATCATCAGCGAAATAGCCACCCGCATGGGCTACCCGATGCACTACAACAACACTCAGGAGATCTGGGACGAGCTGCGCAATCTGTGTCCGGACTTCTACGGGGCAACCTACGAAAAAATGGGTGAGCTGGGATACATCCAGTGGCCGTGTCGCGATGAGTCCGAAGCCGATCAGGGGACGTCATACCTCTTTAAAGAGAAGTTCGACACCCCGAACGGGCTGGCGCAGTTCTTCACCTGCGACTGGGTCGCGCCAATCGATAAGCTCACCGACGAGTATCCGATGGTGCTCTCCACCGTGCGTGAAGTGGGCCACTATTCCTGTCGTTCGATGACCGGCAACTGCGCCGCGCTGGCGGCGCTGGCGGACGAACCGGGCTACGCGCAAATCAACACCGCCGACGCTGAGCGCCTCGGCATTGAGGATGAAGCGCTGGTGTGGGTGAACTCGCGCAAAGGCCGGATCATTACCCGTGCGCAGGTCAGCGATCGTCCGAACAAAGGGGCGGTCTATATGACCTACCAGTGGTGGATTGGCGCCTGTAACGAGCTGGTGACGGAGAACTTAAGTCCGATAACCAAAACGCCGGAGTATAAATACTGCGCCGTACGCGTGGAGCCGATTGCGGATCAGCACGCTGCGGAACAGTATGTCATCGACGAATATAACAAGCTGAAAGCCCGACTGCGCGAAAGCGCAATGGGCTGAAGCCGTTAATTAATCAGTGAATAAAGGGAGTGAGATATTCACTCCCTTTTTATTTCCGATTAACTCATCAAATATATGAATTATTATTCTGGAAAGCGGCTCGCAGAAATAATGTAATTTTCGCGAAAAAGAATTACATCTTTGCATTTTAATTCAGAGGGATAAGATGTGCGGCGGGTGCTTAAGACTTTCTGTCTTGAGCATTGTTGAGGGACAGAAAGTAGAAAGCCCCGGGAAATTTTCATTTACCCGAGGCTACTCTCCCTCAACTCCGACAAGTTGAGAGTAGCCTCTTATTCTTTTTTTGACAAGGAGTAAAAGGCATGACGCCATTAAAAACTGCGTTAGGCATCGTCTTTATTATTTGCCTGACGATAGTGATCTTTACCTTTATTACTCGAGGTAAGTTATGCGAGTTTTCAATAAAGGGTGAACATCAGGAGGTGGCGGCAAAATTAGCCTGTAACGCAGGCTAACCTCTACGGGCGGAACCACTGTTCCGCCCGGCTTGCAGGATGCTGAGGTCTTAATGCACCCATTTTTTTCTTCTGTCGCCGCGATTATACTGCGCGGCGTGTACCCCGATGATAAGAACCCATGAAACATATTTTTCTGTTGTTGTTACTTTTTACATCGCTTGTCCGTGCCGACGAGATTGGCAGTCAGTACAAAGAACAGGCTGAAGCGGGTGACGCCCGTGCCCAGTATTATTTGGCCGACACATACTTTAGCTCCGGTGACAGCAAGCAGGCCGCGCTGTGGGCCGAGAAAGCCGCTAAAGGTGGCGATGTCGACGCCATGGGGCTGCTCTCTCAAATCCTCTTTACCCAGGGAAATTATGCGCAAGCTAAGGCACTGGCGCAGCAGGCAACCATCGCGGGCAGCAAACGCGGCGCGATCATGCTGGCGCGCGTGCTGATCAACACTCAGGCAGGTAAAACTGACTATCCTCAGGCCATCAAACTGCTGCAAACGGCGGCCGAAGATATCGATAACGACTCTGCGGTAGATGCGCAAATGCTGCTCGGGCTGATTTATGCCAACGGCGTTGAAGTGGTTCAGGACGACGTGCAGGCCGCCTCGTGGTTCAAGCGGAGCTCGGCACTTTCACGCACGGGCTACGCCGAGTACTGGGCAGGGATGTTGTTCAGGCAGGGTGAGAAAGGCTTTATCACGCCCAATAAACAGAAAGCGCTGTACTGGTTGAACCTGAGCTGCACTGAAGGGTTTGATACCGGATGCGAAGAGTTTGATGCGCTGAGCGGAGAGTAAAGCATTGCCCGGTGGCGCTGCGCTTACCGGGCCTACGGCTTGTGTAGGCCGGGTAAGGCGAAGCCGCCACCCGGCTTTTAACATTACTGGTCAGCCGTCTTATCAAAACGACCCAGCACCTCGCGTTCATACGCCAGCGCTTTTTTACGATCGAATTTGTGTTCCCACTTGGCGATAACCAGCACCGCCAGGGCATTCCCCACCACGTTCAGCGCGGTACGCGCCATGTCGAGGATACGGTCGACACCGGCGATAAACGCCAGACCTTCCAGCGGAATACCGACGCTGCCAAGCGTTGCCAGCAGCACCACGAAGGAGACGCCCGGAACGCCTGCAATACCTTTGGACGTCACCATCAGCGTCAGCACCAGCACGATCTCCTGCCACAGCGACAGGTCAATGCCGTACAGCTGCGCAATAAAGATAGCGGCGATGCTCTGGTACAGCGTCGAACCGTCCAGGTTAAAGGAGTAGCCGGTCGGTACCACGAAGCTGGTAATAGAGGCAGGCGCGCCGTAGGCTTCCATCTTCTCAATGATGCGCGGCAGCACGCTCTCAGAACTTGCCGTGGAGTACGCCAGAATCAGCTCATCTTTCAGAATGCGAATCAGGATCCAGATGCTCAGCCCGCACAGACGCGCCACGATCCCCAGCACCACCAGCGCGAAGAACAGAATGGCGAAGTGCACCAGGAGCACCAGCTTCGCCAGCGGCCACAGGGAGGCAAAACCGAAGTTCGCCACGGTGACGGCGATAAGCGCAAACACCCCTACCGGCGCGTAACGCATCACCATGTGCGTCACTTTGAACATGGTTTCGGAGATAGAGCGGAACACGGTCACCAGCGGCTCACGGTGCGTCGCCGGCAGGGAAGAGAGTCCCAGACCAAACAGCACCGAGAAGAAGATGATAGGCAGCATCTCGCCCTTCGCCATCGACGCCACGATGTTGGTCGGCACCAGCGACAGGATAGTGCCCATCAGGCCATGCGCATGGCTCTGCACGTCAGCGGTCGTACTTTGGTATTTCGAAATATCCACCGTTGCCAGCTGCGACATATCGATCCCGGACCCCGGCTGGAACACGTTCGCCAGCGTGATACCGAGGATAATCGCAACCGTAGTGATCACTTCGAAATAGATAATGGTTTTCGCACCAATACGGCCTAACTGTTTCGCATCGCCGACGCCCGCAATACCGACCACCAGCGTCGAGATCACAATCGGCACCACAATCATCTTGATCAGATGAATAAAGATATCCCCTGCCGGTGAAAGCAGGTTCGCAATCAGCCATTCGCGGCTGTCGCTATGATAGTGGAGGTAACTGCCCAGCAAGATGCCCAGCACAAGGGCGATTAAGATCTGCCAGGCAAGGCTGACTTTAACGTTTTTCATAGAAACTGACTTCCTCAATGAAGCGCCTTATTCACTCAAACTGCATGAACAGGGAGACATACTGAAAGGGTATGAATTGTGTTGCGTTGGTTTATGGGATTTTTTAACGCGGCGTATGAGTATCATTTGCGCGACCTGTTGCGCAAGCCTTAAAGAACGACGCGTTTCACTCACAAAAGCGACGATGACGGGAGTTTGTTCTAATTCTGATAAATAACCTTTTGTTATAAAAACGCTTTTTTAAACATAAATGTGAATAATCGTCAGCATCAATTATTTTCCTTCAAAGTTTCATTCGCTCAATTTTCATACTCTTCAAACAATGCGTGATCTGTAGCCCAAATAATAAACAAAGCTTGTAAAGCCCCTACAATTAACGTTTTTGCGACATATTATTAACATCTTACAAGGAGAAAAAAAGCCATGAGCCAAATACATAAACACGACATTCCCGCAAATATTGCGGACCGTTGCCTGATCACCCCGGAGCAGTACCACGAGAATTATCAGCAATCTATCACCGCCCCGGACACCTTCTGGGGTGAGCAGGGCCATATCCTTGACTGGATCAAACCTTATCAGAAGGTGAAGAACACCTCCTTTGCGCCCGGCAATGTCTCCATTAAATGGTATGAAGATGGCACCCTGAACCTGGCGGCGAACTGCCTCGATCGTCACCTCGCCGAGCGCGGGAATGAGACGGCCATCATCTGGGAAGGCGATGACGCTTCGCAAAGCAAACATATTACGTACAAAGAGCTGCACCGCGACGTGTGCCGCTTCGCCAACGTCCTGCTGGAAAAGGGCATTAAAAAAGGCGATGTGGTCGCTATTTATATGCCGATGGTGCCGGAAGCTGCGGTGGCCATGCTGGCCTGCGCGCGTATCGGCGCGATCCACTCGGTCATTTTCGGCGGGTTCTCGCCAGAGGCGGTAGCAGGCCGCATTGTCGATTCCAGTTCAAAACTGGTGATCACCGCCGATGAAGGCGTGCGCGCCGGACGCGGTATCCCACTGAAGAAAAACGTCGACGAAGCGCTGAAAAACCCGAACGTCAAAACGGTCAGTAACGTCATCGTCCTTAAGCGTACCGGCGGCAAAATCGACTGGACCGAGGGGCGCGACCTGTGGTGGAGCGACCTGATTGAGAACGCGAGCGACCAGCATCAGCCGGAAGAGATGAACGCAGAAGATCCGCTGTTCATTCTTTATACCTCCGGCTCCACCGGTAAGCCGAAAGGCGTCCTGCACACCACCGGCGGCTATCTGGTCTATGCGGCCACTACCTTCAAATACGTCTTCGACTACCATCCGGGCGACATCTACTGGTGTACCGCCGACGTGGGCTGGGTTACCGGACACAGCTACCTGCTGTACGGCCCGCTGGCCTGTGGCGCAACAACGCTGATGTTTGAGGGCGTACCAAACTGGCCGACCCCGGCGCGTATGTGTCAGGTGGTCGACAAACACCAGGTCAACATTCTCTACACCGCGCCAACGGCGATCCGCGCACTGATGGCGGAAGGCGATAAAGCCATCGAAGGCACTGACCGCTCTTCATTGCGCATCCTCGGTTCCGTGGGTGAGCCAATCAACCCGGAAGCCTGGGAGTGGTACTGGAAGAAAATCGGCAACGAAAAATGCCCGGTGATGGACACCTGGTGGCAGACCGAAACCGGCGGCTTCATGATCACTCCGATGCCGGGCGCCACGCAGCTGAAGGCTGGTTCCGCAACCCGTCCGTTCTTCGGCGTGCAGCCTGCGCTGGTGGATAACGAAGGCAACCCGCTTGAAGGTGCCACCGAAGGCAACCTGGTGATCACAGATTCCTGGCCGGGTCAGGCGCGTACCCTGTTCGGCGATCACGATCGCTTCGAGCAGACCTACTTCTCGACCTTTAAAAACATGTACTTCAGCGGCGACGGCGCGCGTCGTGACGAAGATGGCTATTACTGGATAACCGGGCGCGTGGACGACGTGCTGAACGTCTCCGGCCACCGTCTGGGCACCGCTGAGATTGAATCGGCGCTGGTGTCGCATCCGAAGATTGCCGAAGCGGCGGTTGTGGGCATTCCGCATAACATCAAAGGCCAGGCGATTTACGCCTATGTCACTCTGAACCACGGTGAAGAACCGTCGCCTGAGCTCTACGCTGAGGTGCGCAACTGGGTGCGTAAAGAGATTGGCCCGCTGGCGACGCCGGACGTGCTGCACTGGACCGACTCGCTGCCGAAAACCCGTTCCGGCAAAATTATGCGTCGTATCTTGCGCAAAATCGCGGCTGGAGACACCAGCAACCTCGGTGATACCTCAACGCTCGCGGATCCTGGCGTGGTGGAAAAACTGCTCGAAGAGAAGCAGGCCATCGCGATGCCTTCCTAGTGTTTTCTCCCTCTCCCTGTGGGAGAGGGCTGGGGTGAGGGCATCAGACCGCACCTTCCTCCCCTCACCCTAACCCTCTCCCCAAAAGGGAGAGGGGACTAAAAACAAACCTACCTTACCTTTGGAGACTCTGTGATGAATAACGATATTTGTCAGCAGATAGAGAATAGTGCGCACTACAGGGAGCTCGTCGATAAGCGGCAACGGTTTGCCTTCATCCTTTCCATCATCATGCTGGTTATCTACGTCGGCTTTATTCTGCTGATCGCCTTTGCTCCGCACTGGCTGGGCACCCCGCTGCACGAAGGAACCAGCGTGACGCGCGGTATTCCGATTGGCATTGGCGTGATTGTGATTTCATTCTTGCTGACCGGCGTCTACGTCTGGCGCGCGAACGGTGAATTCGATCGACTTAATAAAGCGGTACTGCAAGAGGTAAAAGCATCATGAAGAGAGTTCTGACGGCGCTCGCCGCCACGCTTCCCTTTGCCGCCCACGCGGCGGATGCCATTACCGGCGAGGTCCAGCGCCAGCCAACCAACTGGCAGGCCATTGTGATGTTCCTGATTTTCGTCCTGCTGACTCTGTACATCACTTACTGGGCGTCGAAACGCGTGCGCTCCCGTAACGAT
Organism: Enterobacter cloacae complex sp. ESBL7; assembly: GCF_041679625.1. Classification (NCBI taxonomy): domain Bacteria; kingdom Pseudomonadati; phylum Pseudomonadota; class Gammaproteobacteria; order Enterobacterales; family Enterobacteriaceae; genus Enterobacter; species Enterobacter cloacae complex sp. ESBL7. The sequence continues at coordinate 101,650 of NZ_JBGORN010000009.1, read as the reverse complement.
TACTACACCGCTGGCGGCAACATTACCGGCTTCCAGAACGGGCTGGCGATCGCGGGTGACTTTATGTCCGCCGCCTCGTTCCTCGGGATCTCCGCGCTGGTGTATACATCCGGCTATGACGGCCTGATTTATTCCCTCGGCTTCCTCGTCGGCTGGCCAATCATCCTGTTCCTGATTGCCGAACGCCTGCGTAACCTGGGCCGCTACACCTTCGCTGACGTGGCATCCTATCGCCTGAAGCAGGGGCCGATTCGCACCCTCTCCGCCTGCGGTTCGCTGGTGGTGGTGGCGCTGTACCTGATTGCGCAGATGGTGGGCGCGGGTAAATTGATCGAACTGCTGTTCGGCCTGAACTACCACATCGCGGTGGTGCTGGTTGGCGTGCTGATGGTGATGTACGTCCTGTTCGGCGGCATGCTGGCAACCACCTGGGTGCAGATCATCAAAGCCGTCCTGCTGCTGTTCGGCGCCAGCTTTATGGCCTTTATGGTGATGAAGCACGTCGGATTCAGCTTCAATAACCTGTTCACCGAAGCGATGGCGGTCCACCCGAAAGGGGAAGCGATCATGAGCCCGGGCGGGCTGGTGAAAGACCCGATATCCGCGCTCTCGCTCGGTCTCGGCCTGATGTTCGGTACCGCGGGTCTGCCGCATATCCTGATGCGCTTCTTCACCGTGAGCGATGCGCGTGAAGCGCGCAAGAGCGTCTTTTACGCCACCGGTTTCATGGGTTACTTCTATATCCTGACCTTTATCATCGGCTTTGGCGCGATCATGCTGGTGGGGGCGAACCCGGCGTTTAAAGACGCGGCGGGCGCGCTGATTGGCGGTAACAACATGGCGGCGGTGCATCTGGCGGACGCGGTGGGCGGTAACCTGTTCCTCGGCTTTATCTCCGCCGTGGCCTTCGCCACCATTCTGGCGGTAGTTGCAGGGCTGACGCTCGCCGGCGCGTCTGCGGTGTCGCATGACCTCTACGCCAACGTTATCCGCAAAGGCGCGAGCGAGCGCGACGAGCTGAAGGTCTCGAAAATCACCGTGCTGGTGCTGGGCGTGGTGGCGATTCTGTTAGGCATTCTGTTCGAGAAGCAGAACATCGCCTTTATGGTGGGGCTGGCCTTCTCGATTGCGGCAAGCTGTAACTTCCCGATCATCCTGCTCTCCATGTACTGGTCGAAGCTGACCACGCGCGGCGCGATGATTGGCGGCTGGCTGGGGCTGCTTACGGCGGTGATCCTGATGATTCTGGGCCCGACCATCTGGGTGCAGATCCTCGGTCACGCAAGCGCTATCTTCCCGTATGAATACCCGGCGCTGTTCTCGATCGCCGTGGCGTTTATCGGCATCTGGTTCTTCTCGGCCACCGACAATTCGCCGGAAGGTAACCTGGAGCGTGAGAAATTCCGCGCCCAGTTCATCCGTTCTCAAACCGGCCTGGGCGTTGAGCAGGGCCGCGCGCACTAAGCCTTTCTCCCCGGTCATTCTGGCCGGGGAGCTTAAAACATCACCCACGCCACCAGCGGCGCAATCAGCACCATCACTACGCCTGAGAGCATCATCACCAGGCTCGCGACAACGCCCTCCTGCTGCCCCAGCTCATACGAACGTGCCGTACCCGCCCCGTGCGACGCCGCGCCAAACCCCGCGCCTTTCGCCATCCCTTCCCGGATAGAAAGCCGCAGAAAGAGCATATCGCCGACCGCCATCCCAAAGACGCCCGTCACCACCACAAACAGCGCCACCAGGTCCGGCTGCCCGCCGAGCGGTTTAGCCGCCGCCAGCGCAAACGGCGTGGTCACCGAACGCACCGCCAGGCTGCGCTGAATTTCATCGGGCAGCGTAAACAGCCGCGCCAGCCAGACGGAGCTGCAAACCGCCACCACCGTGGCGGTGATGACGCCCGCGCTGAGCGACATCCAGTGGCGTTTGATAATCGCCAGGTTGTCGTAAACGGGGACGGCAAAAGCGATGGTCGCCGGGCCGAGCAGCCACAGCAGCCAGTGGGATTCGCCAATGTAGTTCTGCCAGGAGATGTGGCCGAAGACCAGCATCAGCACCAGCAGGATCGGCGTGAAGACCAGCGGCATCAGCGGCAGGGCGTGAAAGCGGCGATACAGCCGCTTGTTGGCGAAGTAGATCGCCAGCGTCGCAATCAGGCACAAGACGCTGATCTGAAAATTAGTCATGTTTGTGCCTGCTGATTTCAAAGCGATACACTTTATCCACCACCCAGGCGGTTGCCCCCAGCACCATCAGCGTACTCAGCGCGATAACCGCAAAGATTCGCCAGCCGTCCACCATCAGCAGCTGCGCGTAGTTCACCACCGCCACCACCGCCGGAACAAAGAACAGCAGCATCTCCGCCAGCAGCCAGCGCGCCCCGGCGCGCACCCAGTTAAGGGGGATCACGCGGCACAGAATAAGCGTCAGCATCAGCAGCATCCCGACAAGATTGGCGGGCAGCGGCAGATGCAGCCAGCCGACAAGATATTCCGCGAAAACAAACAGTCCCGCGTAGAGCAGTACCTGCACCGGGACCTGGAGTCGTTGCACAACGGCAGGCGTAACACGGCTTAACGCCACGGCCATGGGGGTTTTCCTCAAAAATGAGACGAGGCGCCAGTATAGAGAGCGCACGGTATGGACTGAAATGAATTAAAATCATCAAAGGTATAGTTTCGAGGAATAATCATGGACATAAGAACGCTGCGCTATTTTGTCGAAGTGGTTCGTCAGCAAAGTTTTACCCGCGCAGCGGAGAAGTTGTTTGTTACCCAGCCCACCATCAGCAAGATGCTGAAAAACCTCGAAGATGAACTGAACTGTACCCTGCTGATCCGCGACGGGCGCAAGCTGTTGCTGACCGACACCGGACGCGTGGTATTCGAACGCGGGCTGGCGATTCTGGCGGAGTTCCGCCAGCTGGAAGCAGAGCTGGGCGATATCAATCATCTGAAGAAAGGTGTGCTTCGCCTCGGCATTCCGCCAATGGTAGGGATGATGATGGCCGGGCCGATTAGCCTGTTTCGCCAGCGTTATCCCGGCGTTGAGCTGAAGATTTCGGAGTTTGGTGGGTTAACCGTCCAGCAGGCCGTCACCAACGGCGAGCTCGACGTGGCAATGACCGCCCTTCCCGTTGAGGAAGAGAGCGGTCTGGCGACGCTTCCGCTCTTTAGCCACCCGCTGTGCGTGCTGGTTCCCCGCTCCGGCGACTGGCTGAAGTTAGACTCGGTGAGACCTGAACTGCTCGGCGAGCACCCTCTGCTGATCTACAACGAAGACTTCGCTCTCAGCCGCCAGCTGATGACGCTGTTTAACCAGCATAACGTCAAGCCGCGCATAGCGGTGCGCAGCGGACAGTGGGATTTCCTGGCGGCGATGGTGCAGGCCGGCGTGGGGATTGCCATTCTGCCGCAGCCGATTTGCGAGCGTCTGGATAAAAACACGCTGCGCTGGATCCCGCTGGAGAGCGACCTGCACTGGCAGCTGGGGATGATCTGGCGCGAAGGGGTATATTTATCGCAGAGCGCGCAGGCGTGGCTGCAGTGTTGTGAGGGGTTTTGGGTGCCCTCACCCTAACCCTCTCCCACAGGGCTGAGGAATCCCCAGTAATTTTTTACCTGAAGCGATGAACGCTTCTTCTGCAAAATTAATGACTTACAGCGACACCCTGGTCCGGCTGTAAATCGCCGAAGCGTTTCCGTAAGGCCGGGGCGAGGCGCAGGGATGCGCCAAGAGGGCGTGGCCTGCAGGGATGCAGGCTCATGCCCGACCCGATAGCCTGAAGGAATAAGCTGAGGGCACCGCGAAGCGGCGATTTACCGCCGGGAGCCCGGGTCGCCAGGGTGGTGGCGATTGAGCCACCCTGGCACGTTCACCGGTCATGTCGTTACAGAGTAGCAAGGAACATAAAGTGAACGGAATGACCTCCACAGCCGTATGTTCCCCCTCACCCCAGCCCTCTCCCTCAAGGGAGAGGGGGTCGTCCGTGCAGGCATTATTTTGTGGGAAACCCTCAGCCCACAAGGAGAGGGAACCGATCGAGCACGCAGGCCCGGTAAGCGCAGCGCCACCGGGCAAAAACGGCGCTACTGATTCTCTATCAACAGCGCTTCCAGCAGGTCCAGATCGTGCAGCAGCTTTTGCAGCGTTTCGTTGCTGATCTGGCGCGTGGCGCGCAGATGGTACAGCTCGGCGCGCTCTGAGCGCAGCGCCGCCAGGCGGAACCGACGCTCCAGGTTTTCCTCCTGCAGCGAGCTTTCCACATCGTTACGCCCGTCCGCGCGGCGGCGCAGGTTACCAATCACGCGGGAACTGACTTCCGTCAGCAGCTGATTGTCGATGTTCTCTTCCGCATCCGCGGCCAGACGCTCTTCCATCTTCTGAATCGCGACAATTGCCACTTCGGCGGTGGCCGCCCGGGCAATACGCTCCTCTTTATGCTGCTGGGTCGAATCACCGGCATCAATATGCTGGAGTAAAATCGGCAGCATAATCACGCCGACAAACAGGGAGAACAGAATTACGCCCGCCGCAAGGAAGACCAGCTCGTAGCGCGCCGGGAAGACGTCGCCCGTGGGCAGCAGCAGCGGAATGGAGAGCACACCGGCAAGGGTGATCGCCCCGCGTACGCCCGCAAAAGAGGCGATCAGCAGCTCGCGCGTTGTCCACGAGCCGAACTCCATCGGCTTTTTCTTCAGGAAACGCACGCTGAAATTTTTCATCGTCCACAGCCAGCCGAAACGCACCAGCATCAGCGCCATGTAGATCAGCACGATGTCGGTAAACAGCATCCAGACTTCAACGTTCGGATCGGCCTCCGCTGCCACCAGCGAGGATTCCATAATGCCCGGCAGCTGCAGGCCCAACAGCAGGAACACCATGCCGTTAAAGACAAATTCCAGCATGGCCCAGGTGCTGTTGGCACGCAGGCGCATGGCCAGCGGCGCGCGGCGCATTACGCCGGAACGGGTGATGGTCATCCCTGCCGCAACCGCAGCCAGAATGCCCGACACGCCGATATGTTCGGCAATCAGATAAGAGGCAAACGGCAGCAGGAACAGCAGTACGATCTGCGTAGCGGGTTCATCGCCGCCCCAGCGGCTGAGGAAGCGCAATGAGCGGCCGTACAGCCAGCTCACCACGAAGCCCGCCAGAATACCGCCAATCGCCACCTTGAAGAATTCCAGGGTTGCGCCGCCGATGGTAAAGACCATCGTGCCCATCGCAACGGCCACGGCAAACTTCAGGGCAACCAGGCCAGAGGCGTCGTTCATCAGCGCCTCACCCTGTAAAATCCCCATGATTTTCTTCGGAATACGGCCTTCACCCACAATGCCGGACAGCGCCACGGCATCGGTTGGCGACAGCACGGCGGCCAGCGCAAAAGCCGGTATTAATGGAATACCCGGTACCGCCCAGTAGATCAGAAAACCAATCCCGACGACGGTGACCACCACCAGCGCCAGCGCCAGGCCGAAGATCTCGCGCCCGTGCTCAAGGAATTCTCGCGTGGGCGTTTTCCAGCCATCGGCAAACAGCAGCGGCGGGATAAACAGCACGAGGAACAGTTCGGGGTCAAATTCCACGTGCAGGCCAAACGTCGGCCACGCCAGCAGCGCGCCGATGGCAATTTGCATTAATGGCAGGGGGACCTGAAAGGGCAGTACGCGTGTAACCACCCCGGATAGCGAGACCACAAGGGTCATGATGAGTATTGTGAAGAAGATTTCCATGCGTTCCCTGTTTGCTGTGTTGCTTATGTACTCCGGAAGGCGTCGTGCCTTTTATTCTATCTTCTCCAGAGTAACGCAAAAGGCAACAGGATGAGTCCTGAAAATAAAAACGGGCGGCCTGAGCCACCCGTTTTCGCATCAATGGACAACTTAGATTGCCCAGCCGCCCGCGTAGAACGCTACCAGCGCAACGGCGATAATCACGGTGCCGACGTTCAGCTTGCGCCATTCACCGGAGACCAGACGACCAATCACCAGCGACGCGAAGCCGATCATAATGCCGGTCACGATGTTACAGGTCAGGACGATAAAGACCGCGGTAATCAGGCCAGACATCGCGTCCACGAAGTCCGCAAAGTCGATTTTCGCCACGTTGCTCAGCATCAGCAGGCCAACGTACATCAGCGCTGGCGCGGTCGCATACGCCGGAACCAGATAGGAGAGCGGAGAGAGGAACAGGATCAGCATGAACAGCACGCCGACGGTGATCGCCGTCAGGCCGGTTTTACCGCCTGCCGCCGTACCCGCTGCGGACTCGATGTACACCGCCGCAGGCGCCGCGCCCACCAGACCAGAGAAGACGCTGCTCAGGGAGTCGGTGGTCAGCGCTTTGCCGCCGTCAATAATCTGACCGTCTTTATCCAGCAGGTTCGCCTGACCGGCCACCGCACGAATGGTACCGGTCGCGTCAAACACGGCGGTCATGACCAGCGCCAGCACGCTTGGCAGGATCACCGGGTTCAGCGCGCCAACGATATCCAGGCTGCCAATCAGGGAGTTGCCTTTGTCATCGCTCAGCGACGGCATGGCGAAGATACCGGAGAAGTGTACGGTTGGATCGAAAATCAGGCCGACAATAGAAACGCCGATAATGGTCAGCAGAATGCCGCCCGGCACCTTCAGTTTTTCCAGACCGATAATCACCGCCAGGCCGATCAGCGACATAATCACCGGGAAGCTGGCGAAGTGGCCCAGCGCTACCGGCAGACCGTCCAGCGGGTTCTTGATGACCAGACCGACGCCGTTAGCGGCGATCAGCAACAGGAACAGGCCGATACCGATGCCGGTACCGTGCGCCACGCCCTGCGGCAGGTTGCGCAAGATCCAGCTACGGATGCCGGTCGCTGAAATCACGGTAAACAGCACACCCATCAGGAACACGGCACCCAGCGCAACCGGTACGCTGATGTGCTGACCCAGCACCAGGCTGAACGCGGTAAACGCGGTCAGAGAGATGGCGCAACCAATTGCCAGCGGCAGGTTCGCCCACAGGCCCATCACGATGGAGCCCACGCCGGCCACAAGACAGGTCGCCACAAAGACGGCCGCTGGCGGGAAGCCTGCTTTGCCCAGCATGCCCGGCACAACGATGACGGAATAAACCATCGCCAGAAACGTTGTCAAACCGGCAACAATTTCCTGGCGCACGGTGCTGCCGCGGGCCGAAATTTTAAACATGGCGTCAAGTGAACCGCCAGTACGCGCAGATGGCGTAGACATAGAAAACATCCCCTGAGAGTTTTTTAGGAAGTCCGTAAGCGAGGTGGAGACGCCACTGCCAGCTGAACGTCAAATCCTTGTGTTGCGTTTGTGACGAAAGGGCGTCACAAAAAAAGCAAACGTTTAGCTCCGCGCTTACAAACGGGTGGTCAAATTAAGGCAAACGATTATCTAGCGTAATCCCCGCCCTTTTCAACTGAACTTTCTCGTTTTTCGCTAAAATTCACTTATGACGCTGAAGAAATAAACAGAGGATGCGCAAACGTTATCGTCTATGCGCAATTTGTTTACATTTCAGTCCTCGCCCGGGATAGATAACGGTCCCCCCTGTTCCAGGGTTCTTTGCCAGCCTGGGGTGTTCTCAACTTTTGTCTTCCACGCCTGAATATGCGGCAGATTAGCGATACCGCCGCGCGCCAGCAGCGCAAAGATCGGGAAGCTCATCTGGATATCGGCCATGCTGAGCGAATCCCCGGCAAACCAGCTGTTTTCGGCAAGATGTGACTCAATAAAGCGCGCATGGGTTTCCAGTTGACGGTTGAGATACGCTTTCTGCACCCCCTGCCCCAGCGCTTTGCCCAGGGTTCTGATACCAAACGGCACCGGCGGCTTGCCGAGGCTGTTGAAGACCAGCTTCATTAACAGCAGCGGCATCAGCGATCCTTCGGCGTAATGCAGCCAGAAGCGGTATTGCACCTTATGCGACGGGTCTAAAGGCTTAAGGCGTGACTCGGGATCGTACGTTTCCTGCAGGTACTCCAGGATGGCGCCCGATTCCGCAAGGATCAGTCGGTTATCTTCGATAACCGGCGATTTGCCCAACGGATGCACCTTTTTAAGAGCCTCCGGCGCCAGCATGTTCTTTTCGCGCTGGTAGTGAACGATCTCATAAGGCAGGCCGAGTTCTTCCAGCGCCCAGATCGCGCGGTGCGAGCGCGACTGGTTAAGGTGGTGTACCGTGAGCATGGCTTTCTCCTGTTATTCATACTTTTTAACTATAGAAAATTGAACAACACCGCGAAAAAAATTCGTCTAAAAAACGGTCGGTGAGGCTGGCGAAAAAACGGGTCTTGCATAGAATTAAAGTGTCAGCACAATCCGGAACCTCCCCAACCAGCTCGACACTGAGGGGTGCTGATGTCGGGGGAAACCCTCCCGTGAACCAGCGGGATAGAGTGAAAGACAAAGACCGGGAAAAACTAAAGCGCCCTTATGTGGCGCTTTAGTTCTTTATTATGCTTTTTGCCGGTCGCACAATCTCAATCCTCTTCCAGCAGCCGCGCCCCCGTCCCCTGCTCGCCCAGCCTGTCGCCGGGGTTACGCAACGGACAATCGCTACGCGACAGGCAGCCGCAGCCGATGCAGCCATCCAGCTCGTCACGCAGCGCGACCAGCGTATGAATACGCCTGTCCAGCTCTTCACGCCACTGGGACGACAGCTCTTTCCACTCTTTCGGGCTAAGCGTATGCCCTTCCGGCAGCACGCCAAACGCCTCGCCGATCGTGGCCAGGGGAATTCCGATTCGTTGCGCAATTTTGATAATCGCCACGTAGCGGAGCACGTCTCGGGTATAGCGGCGCTGGTTGCCGCCGTTGCGGATGCTTTTAATTAACCCTTTGCTTTCATAGAAGTGGAGCGCCGATACCGCAACGCCGCTTCGCTTCGCCACTTCGCCGGGGGTTAACAGCGCTTTAATTCGCGGCAATCTCTTTTCCATAAAACCTCTTTACCTCAAGTTAACTTGAGGAATTATACTCGCCCGCAGAGAAAACGACGAATTAACCGAGATAGTTGTATCTACAGAGGGGCAACCTTATGTCGCATCAGCAGATTATTCAGACGCTTATTGAATGGATTGATGAACATATCGACCAACCGTTGAACATTGATGTGGTCGCTAAAAAGTCGGGCTATTCGAAATGGTATTTACAGAGAATGTTCCGCACGGTCATGCATCAGACGCTGGGTGAGTACATTCGCCAGCGCAGACTGCTGCTGGCGGCGCAGGCGCTACGCTCAACGCAGCGGCCCATTTTTGATATCGCGATGGACCTTGGCTATGTGTCGCAACAAACCTTTTCCCGCGTGTTTCGCCGCGAGTTTGACCGCACGCCGAGCGACTATCGCCACCAGTTGAATTAATCGCCCTCAGTGCAAAGGTTGCTGCTGCCAGGTCATAAATTCCTGGGGCGGCATCGCTTTCGCGAAGTGCCATCCCTGACAAAACTGGACGCCGCGCTTCAACAGCCAGCTTACCTGCTCTGCCGTCTCTACCCCTTCCGCAATGGTTTTCAGCCGCAGGCTTTGCGCCATCTCGATAATATGCTCGGCGATCAGGTGACTGGTACTGTTGGTCGTTAGGGTATCGATAAACGATTTATCGATTTTCAGAATATCCACGTTCAGCGAGTAGAGGTTGTGCAGGTTCGAGTAGCCGGTACCGAAATCATCGATCGCGACTTCATAACCCGCCTGACGGAAAGCCTGAATCACCGGGGTGGTTTTTGGCACATCGATAAAACCGCGTTCCGTCACTTCTATTTTGATTTGCTGCGCACGGACGGCATAGTGGCGGGCCTTGTCGGAAATCATGGCGATCAGCCGCGAGGAGTGGAAATCCGTGGCCGACAGGTTAATCGAAATATAGAGATGCGGATGCTCGGCCAGGAAATGGCCCAGATCGTTGAACACCTCCTCAACGACATAGTCCGTAATCCGCTCGCTCATTCCCTCATTTTCCGCCAGCGGGATAAACTCAGCCGGGCTCATCACCTGTCCGTTAAAGCCAGGCCAGCGCAACAGCGCCTCCGCGCCCACACACTGGTTATTCTTAATATCAATAATTGGCTGATAGTGTACGCAAAGCTGTCGTTTGTTCAGCGCGCGGTGCAGTAAGCGCCCCGGCGAATTGAGTTCACGATGGGTACGGGACCATACCAGCAAAATAATAATGCTGCAGATCATGCCCAGCGGCAGCGTCAACGTCGCCTGGTGATAAAGCGTTTCATAAAAGCGTTTATTCGATGTCGAGACAATGGCCGCAATCGGTCTTTTGGGGGATGTTACGATCGTATAAAAGCGGTTATCTTTTTGAAATACCGATTCCTTATCCCGAATCATCGAATTTAATAAAGAAACATTGGCTTTCTGGCTGACGGAAAAGAAAGCATTGGTTACCGTGTCGTACACACCCCAGGAGAGAGAATGATCCGCGGACATGACCTCGCTGTATGAAAGCGGATTGACGACCACCACATAATTTCCGCGCTGCATATATGTCATTTTATAGCCAGTATAAAATGGGGTATCGCGATAATAATAGATAGCGACGTCAGGTTTGCGCGTGTAATTAGCGGCAGGAATGGCGTAGGGGTGATCAGGTGTAAAAACGGTCGAACAAAGAAAATTCTGACCTTCAGCGTAAATTAAATCGGCGACAAACAGGCGGCCACGAACAACGTTCAGCATATATTGACGGTGTCCCGGCGTGCAAAGCTCGCCCTGATATTTTACCGCCTCGTCCCTGGCCAGCTCAACCTGTTGAATAACCAGCTCTGTTTTGTCTAAAGCCAGTTCAGCAAATGTGCGTAGCTGGGCGCTTGTTTCAGACACGGCACGCAGTTGGGCAAACCATAGCGCAAGCATCACCGGCAGCATAACTACCATGATGATCCCTACCACCCTGAGCATTTTGCGCCGCGCGCTACGATTCATTTCCCGCCCTATATCCCTGCATGTTATACGCCTGTAGTACTTAAGGCCGGATGCTTTGTTAAACAGGTGATTACGTTGCATGAATCATGCGAAGTTAGCAACTGACTTTTAGTATTAAAAATCTTAAATTTCGTTATGCCGATAATATTTTCCCGTAAGTTAAACTGTAAGTATTCGTTCCGTTTCAATTAAGGAAAATAATTATCCAGCCCGTCAGGCAGACGGGAAGATAACACAACAGACAATCGTTGATTAAGCCAAACGTCTGACAGCATGAAAAAAGTACAATTTCATCATGACGTTTTATGCTATTTGCTCTGAGGCATTGTGTTCGTTGATTTATAAATAGTCAGCCTACACCACAATATTTTGAGTATTGGCGGAGAATAACGCCCCTCTTATAAAAACTGAATTTGCGCTATCCCCACTTGCCCGAAGCGCGTTTTCGGCACGCTGTGGGTCCGCCTCCTCATGCGCCGAAGGCAGGACCAGCCCGCGCAATCGCCTTTTCTGAGGAATAAAATCCTCTTTTTTGATCGTTCAGATGCTGGCGAATAAATCAACAAATGTGATATAGTTCACATATATTTTGTAACGAGAAACACCGTTTCATTCAGTTCGTCTGTTTTATAGAGGATGGGTTTTATGGCAACCATTACTACCAGCATGGTTCTCCTGCGCTGGCCTTTGTTGAGTGCGGTACTGATGTTTTTAGCCAGCACGCTGAACATTCAGTTTCGTAAATCTGACTATGCGGGTCTTGCTGTTATCAGCACCCTGCTGGGGCTGGGTGCGGCCTGCTGGTTTGCAACGGGCCTGCTTGGCATCACCCTACTGGATATCGCCGCCGTCTGGGAAAATATTAAAGTGGTGATGGTTGAGGCGATGAGCCACACGCCGCCAGACTGGCCGATGGTGATTACCTGATCCCTGACGGAATAAAAAAACCCAGACGATAGTCTGGGTTTTTTGTTTTCAGCACGCGGAAATCAGAACGGAATGTCGTCGTCGAAATCCATTGGCGGTTCGTTAGACGGCGCCGGAGCAGACTGCTGCTGCGGACGAGACTGTGCGCCGCCGCTGAACTGGTTGCCGCCCTGCGGCTGCTGAGGCTGACCCCAACCGCCCTGCTGCTGGCTCTGACCGCCACCTGCCGGTGCACCACCGCCCTGACGGCCACCCAGCATCTGCATGGTGCCGCCCACGTTGACCACGACTTCTGTGGTGTACTTCTCAGCGCCGGCCTGATCGGTCCATTTGCGGGTACGCAGCTGGCCTTCGATATAGACCTGAGAACCTTTACGCAGATACTCACCGGCCACTTCGGCCAGTTTGCCAAACAGCACTACACGGTGCCATTCGGTCTGCTCTTTCATCTCACCGGTCGCTTTATCACGCCAGGATTCGGAAGTAGCCAGCGTAATGTTGGCAACTGCGCCACCACTCGGCATGTAGCGTACTTCCGGGTCCTGGCCCAGATTACCGACGAGAATCACCTTGTTTACGCCTCTGCTGGCCATGTTCGTGTCTCCTGAATACGTTTCTTAATAGTGTAAACGCGCGAGTGTACCATTTCCACGCGGCAATTTGCATAGTTGCGTAGTCGGTTCAGAAATCTCTCGCGGACTCTACATTGTTACACAGCCAATCAGAAAATGCATTCCAATACTGTATATTCAAACAGGTCAAATTGTGTCATAATTAGCCGTTTCTGACAGCCGTTTGTCCTTCAAACAAATCAGGCAATCCGTGTTCCAACCGGGAAAGGTGAATGGATAAGATCGAAGTTCGGGGCGCCCGCACCCACAATCTCAAGAATATCAACCTCATAATCCCTCGCGACAAACTCATTGTCGTGACCGGGCTTTCGGGGTCTGGCAAATCCTCACTGGCTTTCGACACTTTGTATGCCGAAGGACAGCGTCGTTACGTTGAATCGCTCTCTGCGTACGCGCGTCAGTTCCTGTCGCTGATGGAAAAACCGGATGTCGACCACATTGAAGGGTTGTCCCCTGCTATCTCTATTGAGCAGAAGTCCACCTCGCATAACCCGCGTTCAACGGTCGGTACCATTACCGAAATTCATGACTATCTGCGTCTGCTGTATGCCCGCGTGGGTGAGCCGCGCTGCCCGGACCACGACGTCCCGCTGGCGGCCCAGACCGTAAGCCAGATGGTGGATAACGTGCTGTCGCAGCCGGAAGGCAAACGCCTGATGCTGCTGGCGCCGATCATTAAAGAGCGAAAAGGCGAACACACCAAAACGCTGGAAAACCTGGCAAGCCAGGGCTATATCCGCGCCCGTATCGACGGCGAGGTGTGTGACCTGTCCGACCCGCCAAAGCTGGAGCTGCAGAAGAAGCACACCATCGAAGTGGTGATTGACCGCTTTAAGGTACGCGACGATCTCGCCACGCGCCTGGCGGAATCTTTTGAAACGGCGCTGGAACTCTCTGGCGGCACGGCCGTGGTCTCCGACATGGACGACCCAAAAGCGGAAGAGCTGCTCTTCTCCGCCAACTTCGCCTGCCCGATTTGCGGCTACAGCATGCGCGAGCTCGAGCCGCGCCTGTTCTCATTCAACAACCCGGCGGGCGCGTGCCCGACGTGTGACGGCCTGGGTGTTCAACAATATTTCGATCCGGACCGTGTGATTCAGAACCCGGAGCTGTCGCTGGCGGGCGGGGCCATTCGCGGCTGGGACAAGCGTAACTTCTACTACTTCCAGATGCTGAAATCGCTGGCGGAGCACTACAAGTTCGACGTCGAAGCCCCGTGGGCGAGCCTGAGTCCGAACGTGCACAAAGTGATCCTGTTCGGTTCCGGCAAAGAGAACATCGAGTTCAAGTATATGAACGATCGCGGCGATACCTCCGTGCGCCGCCACCCGTTCGAAGGGGTGCTGCATAACATGGAGCGCCGCTACAAAGAGACCGAATCCAGCGCGGTGCGCGAGGAGCTGGCGAAATTCATCAGCAACCGCTCCTGCGCCACCTGTGAAGGTACGCGTCTGCGTCGTGAAGCGCGCCACGTGTTTGTGAAAAACACCGCGCTGCCGACCATCTCAGACATGAGCATCGGCCATGCGATGGACTTCTTCAACAACCTGAAGCTCTCCGGCCAGCGCGCGAAAATCGCCGAAAAAGTGCTGAAAGAGATCGGCGATCGCCTGAAATTCCTCGTGAACGTCGGCCTGAACTACCTGACGCTTTCCCGCTCGGCAGAAACGCTCTCCGGCGGTGAAGCCCAGCGTATCCGTCTGGCAAGCCAGATTGGCGCGGGCTTAGTCGGCGTGATGTACGTGCTGGATGAGCCGTCCATCGGCCTGCACCAGCGCGACAACGAGCGCCTGCTCGGGACGCTGGTTCACCTGCGCAACCTCGGCAACACGGTAATTGTGGTCGAGCACGATGAAGATGCGATCCGCGCGGCCGACCACGTCATCGACATTGGCCCAGGCGCTGGCGTGCACGGCGGCCAGGTGGTCGCGGAGGGAACGCTGAAGGACATCATGGCGGTACCCGAATCGCTGACCGGTCAGTTCATGAGCGGCAAGCGTAAGATTGAGGTGCCGAAACAGCGCGTAGCGGCAGATCCGGAAAAAGTGCTGAAGCTGACCGGCGCGCGCGGCAACAACCTGAAAGACGTCACCCTGACGCTGCCGGTTGGCCTGTTTACCTGCATCACCGGCGTGTCCGGTTCCGGTAAATCGACGCTGATCAACGATACGCTGTTCCCGATTGCGCAGACGGCGCTAAACGGCGCGACGCTGGCCGAGCCTGCACCGTACCGCGACATCCAGGGTCTGGAGCATTTCGATAAAGTTATCGACATCGACCAGAGCCCGATTGGCCGTACCCCGCGCTCTAACCCGGCAACCTATACCGGCGTCTTCACGCCCGTACGTGAACTCTTTGCCGGCGTGCCGGAAGCGCGCTCCCGCGGCTATACGCCAGGACGTTTCAGCTTTAACGTGCGCGGTGGCCGCTGCGAAGCATGCCAGGGCGACGGCGTGATCAAGGTTGAGATGCACTTCCTGCCGGATATCTACGTGCCGTGCGACCAGTGCAAAGGCAAACGCTATAACCGCGAAACGCTGGAGATTAAGTACAAAGGCAAGACCATCCACGAAGTGCTGGACATGACCATTGAAGAGGCGCGCGAATTCTTTGATGCCGTCCCTGCGCTGGCGCGTAAGCTGCAGACGCTGATGGACGTAGGCCTGACCTACATTCGTCTTGGGCAGTCGGCAACCACGCTGTCCGGCGGTGAAGCGCAGCGCGTGAAGCTGGCGCGTGAGCTGTCAAAACGCGGCACCGGTCAGACGCTCTACATTCTGGACGAGCCGACCACCGGCCTGCACTTTGCCGATATCCAGCAGCTGCTTGACGTGCTGCATCAGCTGCGCGATCAGGGCAACACCATCGTGGTCATCGAACATAACCTGGACGTGATTAAAACCGCGGACTGGATTGTCGATCTCGGCCCGGAAGGCGGCAGCGGCGGCGGTGAAATTCTCGTCTCCGGTACGCCAGAGACCGTTGCAGAGTGCGAAGCCTCGCACACCGCGCGCTTCCTTAAACCGTTGCTGTAATTGTCACACGGAGAGTTGCTGTCGGGTGGTTTCCGGCAGCAGCTCAACCGCCTGCTGATAGGACGCGTCCACCAGGTAGTAAATCTGCGAGCCAGGAATCGATCCGTCCAGATAGACGGTGCTCCAGTGCGCCTTATTGAGGTACTTGCTCGGCCTCACGTCATCATGCTGCTGGCGTAGCAAATCCGCCAGTTCAGGGCTGGTTTTCAGCGACGCAGCCGGACGGCCTTCCACCTCTTTCACCATCGCAAACAGGACATCTCCCACTTTAATCTGCGTGGCTTTCCAGTCGCTATGAACGCTCTGCTCCGCGCCGGGCTTGCTCATGCAGTACTGAAGTATCTCCGAAATTGTCATCTTTATTCCCCTTGTAGCGTGGCGATAATTTTACGCGAACCACCGTGAATGCGATGCTCTCCCAGCCAGATCCCCTGCCACGTACCCAACAGCAGTCGGCCGTTGTGAACCGGCAGCATCAACGATACGCCCAGCAGGGAGGATTTAATATGCGAAGGCATATCGTCCGCCCCCTCATAGTCATGCTCGTAAGGCGCGTTGTCCGGGACACTCTTCAGAAAATGGTGCTCCATGTCGGACCTGACGGTGGGATCGCAATTTTCATTAAGCGTGAGAGAGGCTGACGTGTGCTGAAGCAGCAGATGCAACAAACCCGTTTTCACCCGCGACAGATCGCGGAGTTGCCCGATGACTTCATCCGTCACCAGGTGAAATCCGCGTGGTTTAGCGCTTAAGGTCAGGGTTTGTTGGTACCACATGTGCTGCTCCGTGATGAAAGATGAATCTTTCTAAGTGTGCAGCAAGAAGACGAAAGGTAAAACCCGCAGCAGCGAGATTTGATTAAAAAAGAGTCAAACCCGCTGCCGGATACTTAATACTCCGAGTTGACGATTACCTCTTCGCCAAACTTTCCGGCCATCGGCAGCGGTCGATAGGTCGAGTTAGAGGCGCGCAATACCCTGATCCCTCGGGCCCCCACGTCATGTGCGGCGGTGATGTCGTTATCCGAATCGCCGTAGAATACTTTGATATTTTTCTTTTCCAGCCACTGGGTTTTGGTGTTTTGCCCCTCTTTGTCACCGGCAAAAATGACCGGGTTCATGCTGGTCGCCGGGATCTGGAAATCATCCTGCAGCGTTTTAGAGACGGTTTCGGTTTTGGTCTGGCTGCGGCCGGTAACAAAATAAATGCTGTCGCCGCGCTTCACGTGCATGGCAATAAGCGCACGGGCAACCTCTTTCGGGATGCTGAATTCGTCCCAGCCGTTATTCATTTTTTCCCAGAATTCCGGGTTCTTTAGATACGCTTCGCTGTCGGGTGAATACGTTTTCTTCCCGCGCCAGAAGCCAGGGCTTGAGAACAGTACGGTATCGTCAATGTCAAAACCCACGGCCATTGGCGCGCGGCCGATCAGACTGTTTTCGATTTGGGCCACTGAAACCCAGTGAATGGGTGCCTGCTCGGCGAGAATGGCGGCGGTGGTGCCGGTGTAAAGCGGCGTCGGGGCAGAAGCTCTCGCGACGACGGCGCTGTTAAGCGAGAACAATAAGCAGGCGGCGCTGAGCGCCAGTGTGATCTTGCGCATATTTTCCCCTGAATATTCAGTTTGTTATCGTTTTAATTTGAGCGGATGGTCAAAAAACTATCCGACCATAACCCCAGCGGGAGGTGAAGGGAAGGAGTTTTTGCTTATGAAGCGGAATAAAAAGAAGACGATCACAGAATGCCGGGCAACGTTTTTGTGCGGCCTGATACCCTCACCCCAGCCCTCTCCCACGGGGAGAGGGTCGATTGGTAAGTGCTTACATTACAGCAGCAAACGCCTGCGCCACGCGATGAACGTTGCTGGCATTCAGGCCCGCCACGCACATACGGCCGCTGGCGATCAGGTAGACGCCGAACTCTTCCCGCAGACGATCGACCTGCGCCGCGCTCAGACCGGTATAGCTGAACATCCCGCGCTGCTTGAGCAGATAGTCGAAGTTATGTCCCGGCACGGCCTCTTTCAGCACGTTAACCAGCTCCTGACGCATGGACAGGATGCGCTTACGCATCGCTTCCACTTCGGCAAGCCAGGACGCTTTCAGCTGTTCGTCACCGAGAACCGTCGCCACCACCTGCGCACCAAAGTTTGGCGGGCTGGAGTAAATACGGCGCACCGTCGCCTTCAGCTGGCCCAGGACGCGACCCGCCGCTTCGGCGTCTTCACAGACCACGGACAGACCGCCAACGCGTTCACCGTACAGGGAGAAGATTTTAGAGAAGGAGTTGCTGACCAGCGCTGGCAGCCCGGCGCTGGCCACGGCGCGGATGGCGTAAGCATCTTCTTCCATACCCGCGCCAAAGCCCTGGTAGGCGATGTCGAGGAACGGAATCAGGTCGCGGGCCTTCAGTACCTCAATCACCGCATCCCACTGGGCGTTGGTGAGATCCGCCCCGGTCGGGTTATGGCAGCATGGGTGCAGCAGCACAATGCTGCGCGCCGGTAGGGTGTTCAGTTTTTCCAGCAGAGCTTCAACGCGCACGCCGTTCGTTTCGCTGTCGAACCACGGATAGGTCGCCACGTTGAAACCTGCGCCCTCGAAGATCGCAACGTGGTTTTCCCACGTCGGGTCACTGACCCATACGCCTGAATCCGGGAAGTATTTTTTCAGGAAGTCTGCACCCACTTTCAGCGCACCCGAGCCGCCCAGCGTCTGGATGGTTGCCACGCGTTTTTGCGCGAGCACCGCGTGATCGGCACCGAATAACAGCGGAGCGATGGTGTTGCGGTAGGCGTTTAACCCTTCCATCGGCAGATAAAGAGAAGCACCGTGTGGAACAGCATTCAGACGCGCCTCAGCTTCGGCAACGGCTTTTAATTGAGGAATGATGCCATCCTCGTTGTAATACAGACCGATGCTGAGGTTCACTTTGTCGCTGCGAGGATCTTCTTTGAAACGCTCCATTAAGGAGAGGATAGGGTCGCCGGCATAGGCGTCAACTTTCTGAAACACGCGATGGTTCTCCGGAATTCGATGAGGCAGGGATTTCAACAATAAACCGGAACATCACTCAACACCACCCCTTAAGATTATCCTGCGATCGGCATAGGTTTTTTGCGTCCTCTCGCCATGACATTTACCCAATATTTTCCCCTTCTCGCTTTCCGTAATGTGGCTCCTGCGCAACCGCGCATTCACTGATTCAAGGAGTTCACATCATGGATTCACAATTTATTGGTTCAGTTATTAACGCCCTGCCGCTGGAACATATGATCGGCGGTCCGCTGCAGGCGATGATCAAAGCACAGGTCCAGGCAAGCAAGGCCTATACCGACTTCCTGCTCTCCGTCTGTATTAAAGACGGCAAAGCTGTCGCGATCGAGTTCGATTACGACGAAACCGTAGTAGACGAACAGGGGGTCAATAAAGGCAGCGTGACCCGCAAGATGAGTATTCCGCTCCTGGCGGCGGTCACCCACCCCATCATCTGTATCGAGGACGGTACCATCGACTTTGAGCTGGAAGTGAGCCAGAGCGAAGCCAGTTCCAGCAGCACCGAAGCGGAGGCCTCCGTGGAAGCGTCCGTCGGCTGGGGCGTTTTCAAAGCGAAAATGACCGGCAAGGTCTCCCATAAATCGGAGCAGACCCGTTCGACCGATACACGCGCGAAATATTCCATTCATACCCAGATTAAACGCCAGGAGCCACCTGAAGCTCTGCAGCGCGTGATTGATTACCTGACCAACGCCAAAACCAAGCCTGTCGCCGCGCAATAATCTTCCACGCCGCGACATACGTGCGATTCCGTAACGCAGGGGCTACCCGGGTAGCCCTTTTTCCAGGAGCGAAATATGTCTTTTAAAAAATGGCTGCGCGGCGGCAAGGATGAGGAGCCGGAAAACAGGGCGGGCAAAGAGGATGAAGGCACGCCACCGGTACAGGAAAACACGCCTCCAGCGCCTCCAGCCGATATTCCCGGCGTGCCGATCTCGCTTGAAGATATCACGCGTGGGATGCAGTACGCGGCCACTGCGGCCAACGAACTGATTGCTCAGCAGTATATGAAGGCATTGGATCCCTTTTTCGAACCCGCAGAAGACGGTTCGTTAATTCCACGCACGGTACAGCTGGCGCTGGATGAAAAGCATTACTTTGACCTGCCCTTGGTCGCGCTTTCGACACCGCGCGGGCTGATGCTGGAAAAGATGAAGGTCAACCTGACGATCCGCACGGAAGGCATGCAGGCGCCTTCCCGCCAGTCCGGTGAAAACGAATTTGGCCGCTTTCACGTCAGCCTTTCGCCTTCCAGCGATAACAAAGGCGGGCGTGACAGCCGCCACGTCGATGTAGAGATGCAATTTACCGCACTTGAGCCACCGGAAAGCGTCATGCGTTTGATTGACGAATACACCAACAAGGTGATTCCCCGCCCGAAAGCAGAGGAGACTCCGTAATGAAAAAACAACCAGAACGTACAGGTGACAGGGGCATTCAGCTTATTTGCCAGTTTGAAGGGCTGAGGCTGGAGCGTTATCGCGATGCCGTAGGTTTATGGACCATCGGCTACGGCCATTTGATCCTCAAAGAGGAGATGGAAAAGCTCACCAAAATTACCACCGGTGAAGCCAAAGATCTGCTGCGCAAAGATCTGAAACGCACCGAGGACGGCGTGAAAAAACTGCTGAACAACGCTTCGACGCAGAACCAATTCGACGCGCTGGTTTCGTTCGCCTTCAACCTTGGCGTGGGCAATTTAAAGAAATCCACGCTGCTCAAAAAATTCAACGCAGGCGATATCCAGGGCGCCGCACTGCAGTTCAAAAGCTGGAATAAGGCAGGCGGTAAGGTTTTGACCGGGCTTACCCGACGCCGCGAGGCGGAAATGAAGCTATTTCTTAGTTAATTCAACAGGAAAATTACAATGAAACCACTATACATAGTGAAAATGGCCGTACTGTCTGTTTCGTTATTCAACGTGTTACAGGCAACCGCCACCATGCCAACCTGCGAAGAGGAAATAAAGGAAGCCAACACCTTTTTATCTTCTCAGGGTATGGTGCCCGTCAATAACGTGACCGATCTGGCGACAACGCTTCGTCATATAAAAAATTTTGGGCGCCTGCCCGACCGCTATATTACCTCGGATGAGGCCAAACGCCTCGGCTGGTCGGGAAGTGAAAGCGAATCGCTTTGGGGTCTTAAACCCACCAATCAAAAATGGATCGGTGGCGATAAATACAGCGATCGCGCTCTTCCTTCCAGTCAGCCCTGGCTTAGCGCGGATGTCGATGTCGTGAAGGGATATCGCTCTCCCAAGCGTTTGATTTACAGCCTGTCAGGGCAACAGCGCTTTATTACGACCGATAAGTATCAGCATATTGTTGAGCTGGATCCCTGCCAATAATAAGCGCCCGTTACGATAATAAATCCCCTTTTCCGAGGGGATTTATCCTTGCAGAGGATGAACGTATGTCTGACATCTATCTCCCGACCCTCATCAGTGAAGCCTTGCTGGCTTTTTCAGGTTTATTTGGCGGCGTCAGTATCTCGTTTTTCTGGCAACCGCAGCGATTGCACCAGCACAGCCGATTTATGGCAGGCATTATTTTTGGTGGAATCAGCATGGGCGCGGCCGTCGCATTAGGTGGATTAGCAGCCCGCTGGTTAAAGATAGACCTTAATCAGGCCGATATCACGCTTGGTTTAGGGTATATCCTCGGGGCAATGAGTAATGGCCTGATCGTCTGGCTGGCAAACTTTTTTCGCCGGCATGAACAGCGCGATATTTTTGATGTTGCAAGCGTCATCAAAAGTAAAGTCAGACATGAATCACTTTCTCCGCCAGATTTAACCCACAACAAGCCCGATGGAGAATAAATGGTTAACATAATGAATGGCTGGGTGCTTCCCTTTATTATCTTCGTCGACCTGGTAACATCGCTGCTGATTTTGTTTGCCGCCTATAGCCGAAGAGTCCATGCCCTGCCGGTAATGTGTAAAATTGGCTTAGCCGCCCTCGCCTTTGGTTTTTTTGGTGAGAGCAGCTTAAACATGAAATTTATTCTTACCGGTGCTGATATACTGAGTGACAGCTTTCCATTCTGGCTATTGCAGGACTTCGGAACGCTGGTGGTGGTGATATATTATTTCAAATCTCAGTACCGTTAAAAAAACAAAGCGCAACAGAGGTCTATCTGTTGCGCTTTTCTTTTAACGCATTTTGGCTGCAGCCCTTCGCTTTGCTGAAAATCGGCTAATTAGTCATATATTTAAAATAGAGCATTGCGGCCTGTGTCCGATTGTTGACCTGTAGTCGGTGAAAGATGGATTCCAGATGCACTTTGACCGTACCTGCGCTGATATTCAATTGCCGGCTGATCTGCTTATTTGTTCCCCCATTCGCCAGCAGCTTAAGAACTTCCTTCTGCCGACGACTCAGGGAATAGATCGGCAACCCGCCAGTGGGTTGTTCTCGCTGGACCACGGCTTGCTCCGGAAAACAGACCACCCCCGAGGAGACCATACAAAGTATCTGGCTGATTTTCTCGGCGGGGAGATCCTTGGTAAAAATGCCCTTAATGCTTTGGCGGATGTAGAAGTTGAATATCTTATCCGTCGTTTTTCGTAACATCACCACGATCGGTAGCTCAGGCCAGTTTGTCATCAAATTAGTGATAAAATCACGGCACTTCATTTCACCATCCAGCAAAATAATGCTGACCGGCATAGAGGTTAAAATTGCGTGTGCATCTTCAAAGTTGTTCGCTGCAAAAACAGTGCATTCCGGCATGACGCGTTCCAGCTCTGTTTTCATACCGTGAATGAAGATCGGTAATTCATCGATCATTAATATATTCATCGTAGCATAACCCCGTGTGAAATCTATTTTCTTAGGTTATTCAACCAACTTATTCCGAAATTAAGTATGCGTGCTATTACAAAACTGTAAAAACAGCATTCGGCATAAGGCAAATGTCATATATCCAAAGCAAAAAGTTAAGCAGTACTACACATTAAACATAGCCATATTTAATTAAGAACGATCTTATCGTTATTAAAAACAGCCTGGGCTCAATAGCATATTCCCAGAAATATTGCTGGCACTTATTATTTTACTGCACGCGTGCCATCCACCTACATATTAATATTTCAATGAGGTCATTTATGACAATACTAACAGTGTATTTCTGTGGTACTGGATCTAATAAATTTGATGAGTCTCATGCTAATTACTGGAACGGCGAGCTCATCTCTTCTCTGGCAGCCAATAACAAGGGTAAAGAGTTCGCCGAATGGGTCATTCTTGATGGCCCGGGGAGCGGCAATCTACAAAGCGATGAGCTTTGGGTCAAAAGCGGAGAATATTCTCAGCTTCGCGCCCAGCTTCTGGGCAGCGGCTGGAATGAGAATGTTCAGCATGCGATCAATATTATCAAAGGACACGTTGACTGGCAGCGTGAGAAGCTCACAAAAGAAAACTATGAGCAGCTTAAAAAGGCGGGCGTACCGATTCAGGACGTTGAGGTTACCGGCTCATTTTGGTGGCGCAAATATGACTATGGCGATCGTAAAGTGACCCAGCAGGCGCTGCAGCAGCAAATCATCAAAACCTTCCGTCAGGGGCAGATCCTGCCCACTCAGGTGAACCTTGTTGGGTGGAGCCGGGGCGGAATTAGCTGCCATATGCTTGCCAATGCAATGCTGGCCGACCCCCTTTTAACGACGATTCCGGTGAATATTTTTGCGGTCGATCCGGTTCCGGGCATGGGTAATTTCCAGGCGGACAAAGTCACTCTGGGCAGCAACGTGAAGGAGTATGTGGCTTTCTATGCCAGACATGAGCGATCAAAAGGTTTCTCGTGCGTCATTCCACAGACCGATAGCGCGACAAAAGTCCATATTTATCCCATGTCTGGTCGCCACGCTACGCTGGTAGGGAATGCTTCGGCCAATGGGAATAGCGGGGAAAAAGTGGTCCATGAGCCCGGCACGATCGTGCGTCATTTTGCAGAAGTTTGCCTGCAAAGATGGGGCGTCACGCTGGATAAAAAGCTCAATCTGGATGGAGTGCAGCTTCTGGAATTGCATCAGGCCATTCAGCGTAACGCTCCGCTATTCGCCGAGATGCAGAAAACGGTGTACACCATTTCGGAAAACGATGGGGGGGAGCGTTATGTCTCGTTGGGCAGCACCGGAAAACGGTTCTCGTCCATCCAGGGTTCGCGCTTCAGTCCGGAGTCAGGGCTCGCGTCGGATTATTTGACTAATCAGGCGATCTATAACGTGTTGAAATAAGCGTTACGCGTCCAACGGCAGCTAATGCCGTTGGACGACTATCTGCAAGTCTCAGTAGATGTACTTCATCGCCACCCTTGACGTCAGGCGCGTGATAAGTTCGTAAGCACTCACTTTTGTAATTTCAGCAATGCGTTCGACGGGCAAACCTTCGCCCCACATCACGACATCGTCGCCGGGCTTATCCTGGGCTTCAGGCCCCAGATCGACACAAATCATGTCCATCGCCACGCGGCCGACGATCTTCACCTCGCGACCGTTGACCAGAACCGGCGTGCCCGAAGGCGCGGCGCGCGGATAGCCGTCACCATAGCCCATCGCCACCACGCCGAGACGGGTATCACGCTCGCTGGTCCAGGTACCGCCGTAGCCCACCGGCTCGCCCGCTTTATGGTCACGCACGGCAATCAGGTTAGAGACCAGCGACATGACCGGCTGGAAGCCAAAGTCCGGCCCCCAGGGTTTATTCTCCAGCGGCGACACGCCGTAGAGAATGATGCCGGGTCGCGCCCAGTCGAAATGCGACTGCGGCCACAGCAGAATACCGCCGGATGCCGCAATCGAGCGCATCCCCGGCTTGCCTTCGCAGAAGGTGTTAAAGATATCCAGCTGGCGCTCGGTCGCACCGCACTCGGGCTCATCGGCGCGGGCGAAGTGGCTGACGATATTCACCGGCTGGCGCACGTTTTTGCACCGGCATAAACGCTGATAAAACGCTTCCGCGCTTTCCGGACGCACGCCCAGACGGTGCATGCCCGTGTCGAGCTTCATCCAGACGGTCACCGGCTCGCTCAGCTCGGCGGTTTCCAGTGCGGTTAGCTGTTCTTCGTTATGTACCGCCGTGTGCAGATGCTGGTCAGCGATGGTCGGTAAATCTGTGGCTTCGAAAAAGCCTTCGAGGAGCAGAATGGGTTGAGTAATGCCGCCCGCGCGCAGGCGGAGGGCTTCTTCAAGACGGGCGACGCCAAAGGCGTCGGCATCGGGGAGCGTTCGCGCGGTCTCAAGAAGACCGTGTCCGTAAGCGTTCGCTTTCACGACTGCAACGAGCTTGCTGGCAGGCGCCAGTTCACGCAGACGTTGCAGGTTGTGTCGCAGAGCGCGGCGGTTAATAACAACAGTTGCCGCTTGCATTTGAATTCCTTAGAAATTACTCATCATCATATTGAGGACCGGCATAGTTGTCGAAACGCGACCACTGTCCGTTAAAGGTCAGACGCACCGTCCCGATTGGGCCGTTACGTTGTTTACCAATAATAATTTCGGCGATCCCTTTCAGGTCGCTGTTCTCGTGATAAACCTCATCACGGTAGATAAACATGATTAAGTCGGCATCCTGCTCGATGGAGCCGGACTCACGCAGGTCAGAGTTGACCGGGCGCTTGTCGGCACGTTGTTCCAGAGAGCGGTTCAGCTGCGACAGCGCAACGACCGGTACGTGCAGCTCTTTGGCTAACGCCTTGAGCGAGCGGGAAATCTCCGCAATTTCCAGCGTACGGTTGTCGGAAAGCGACGGGACGCGCATCAGCTGAAGGTAGTCGATCATGATGAGGCCGATGCCGCCGTGTTCACGGGCGATACGGCGCGCGCGGGAACGCACTTCCGTCGGCGTCAGGCCGGAGGAGTCATCGATATAGATGTTACGTTTTTCCAGCAGAATGC
This sequence comes from Enterobacter cloacae complex sp. ESBL7, assembly GCF_041679625.1. Classification (NCBI taxonomy): domain Bacteria; kingdom Pseudomonadati; phylum Pseudomonadota; class Gammaproteobacteria; order Enterobacterales; family Enterobacteriaceae; genus Enterobacter; species Enterobacter cloacae complex sp. ESBL7. Next base: position 76,150 of record NZ_JBGORN010000009.1, on the reverse strand, counting down.
CCATGGTGCCGGAGATGCGCGCCCAGTCTTCATCATCGAGCTGGCCGGTACGAATGCGGGTCTGATCCACGCGCGACAGCGACGCCAGAGAACGCATCATAATCTGCTCGGAGGGCATCTCAAGGCTGAAGATCAGCACCGGCTTATCCTGCAACATCGCCGCGTTTTCGACGAGGTTCATCGCAAAGGTAGTTTTACCCATAGACGGACGCGCGGCGACGATAATCAAATCCGACGGCTGCAGACCGGCGGTTTTCTTGTTCAAATCGTCATAGCCGGTGTTTACCCCGGTCACACCGTCGTGCGGCTGCTGGAACAGCTGTTCGATACGGGCAACGGTGGCGTCGAGGACATCGGCGATGTTTTTTGGACCTTCGTCTTTATTGGCGCGGCTTTCGGCGATTTTAAAGACGCGGGATTCAGCCAGATCGAGCAGGTCTTCGCTGGTGCGCCCCTGCGGATCAAAACCGGCCTCGGCGATCTCATTCGCCACCGAGATCATCTCCCGGACGACGGCACGTTCGCGCACGATATCGGCATAAGCGCTGATGTTCGCCGCACTAGGCGTGTTTTTTGACAGTTCCGCCAGATAGGCAAACCCGCCGCAGCTGTCGAGCTGACCAAGGCGCTCCAGCGATTCCGCGAGCGTGATCAGGTCTATCGGGCTACCCGACTCCTGCAGACGCGCCATTTCGGTAAAGATGTGGCGGTGCGGGCGGGTGTAGAAATCTTCCGCCACGACGCGCTCGGCGACGTCGTCCCAGCGTTCGTTATCCAGCATTAAACCGCCCAACACCGACTGTTCCGCTTCAATCGAGTGCGGCGGGACCTTTAACCCTGCGACCTGGAAATCACGCTCGCGAGGTTCAGTCTGTTTGTTGAAGGGTTTGTTTCCTGCCATAGTGAATGGAGTTACCGAGATAAAGAGTGGGTCGAAAGATTACCATATTTTTCTTACGGAGGGAGCATGGCAACGCGCATTGAATTCCAGAAACACGGTGGGCCAGACGTACTGAAAGCGGTGGAGTTCACACCTGCCGCGCCTGGCGAAAACGAAGTGCAGGTTGAAAACAAAGCCATAGGCATAAACTACATCGACACCTATATTCGCGGCGGTCTCTACCCGCCGCCGTCAATGCCGAGCGGCCTGGGCACCGAGGCGGCCGGGGTCGTCGTCAAAGTGGGCAGCGCGGTTAAGCATATTAAAGAGGGCGACCGCGTGGTGTACGCGCAGTCTGCGCTGGGCGCTTACAGCTCCGTCCACAACGTTCCGGCGGATAAAGCCGCCCTGCTGCCTAACGCTATCTCCTTCGAGCAGGCGGCGGCCTCGTTCCTGAAAGGTCTGACGGTTTACTACCTGCTGCGCAAAACCTATGAAATTAAGCCCGACGAGCAGTTCCTGTTCCATGCCGCAGCGGGTGGCGTCGGGCTCATCGCCTGTCAGTGGGCAAAGGCGCTGGGCGCGAAGCTGATCGGCACCGTCGGAAATGCACAAAAAGCGCAGCGCGCGCTGCAGGCGGGCGCCTGGCAGGTGATTAACTACCGTGAAGAGAGCATTGTTGAGCGGCTGAAGGAGATCACCAGCGGTAAAAAAGTGCGCGTGGTGTATGACTCGGTGGGGAAAGACACGTGGGAAGCGTCGCTGGACTGTCTGCAGCGCCGTGGTCTGATGGTCAGCTTCGGCAATGCGTCTGGCGCGGTCACCGGCGTTAACCTCGGTATTCTGAATCAGAAAGGTTCGCTGTATGTGACTCGCCCTTCCCTGCAGGGATACATCACCAACCTGGAAGAACTTGAGGAAGCCAGCAACGAGCTGTTCTCGCTGATCGCCAGCGGCGTCATCAAAGTGGATGTGGCAGATGCGCAGAAATTCGCGCTGACCGATGCGCAGCGCGCGCATGAGGTGCTGGAGAGCCGGGCGACGCAGGGGTCGAGCTTGTTGATTCCCTGAGCCCCAAAAAGAAATTGGGCTTCCCGTGGGAAGCCCTTTCTTTTTTTAGTTCGGCTGTATGTAGGGTACAGCTCGATGAATTCTTTAACGGCAGCCATAGTGACAGATTCGATAACTAAATCCTATTCTGTTCTAAGCCATGCCGCCGGAAAAGTTACAAGTATGTGACGAACCCCTCAATACCTTAGTAACGGAAGCGGTTATTGCGCTGATAATTGGGCACTTTTGGCGCTTTAATCGCCCGAATCACCCACACGACCGCAATGGCCAGCAGTAGCCACGGCAACAGTTTGATCGTCAGCGCAAACAGTCCGCCAATAAACATGACCACCGTCGCCACCACGATAGCCGCCAGAATGCCGAGCAGCGAAACGCCTGTCGCTAACAGCATGACAAAAAAGCCAATCACAAAAAGTAGTTCCAGCATGGTGCTCTCCCACGAGTTCCCGAGTAATGCAGTCAGCATTACAAGAATCATGCCAGTATTAAGCTGTTGTTATTAAAGCAAAACGCCCCGCGAACGTTCGCAGGGCGTGGTGAATTTGACGAACTTTTAGCGAAAGTTATCGCTTGTCCGCCACCAGTCGCAGCGCATGTTCCAGCACCTCAATATCGGCTCCGGCTTTATGCGCATTCTCGCTCAGGTAGCGGCGCCACTGACGCGCGCCCGGAATACCCTGGAACAGGCCAAGCATATGGCGGGTGATATGGCCGAGATACGTGCCATTGCTCAACTCACGCTCAATGTAGGGGTACATCGCACGCACGACGGCAACCGGATCGGTGTCCGCGCCTTCGATGCCAAAGATTTCGCGATCGACCGTCGCCAGAATGCCCGGGTTCTGATACGCCTCGCGGCCGACCATCACGCCATCCATATGCGCCAGATGCGCTTTAGCCTCTTCCAGCGACTTGATGCCGCCGTTGATGGACATCGTCAGGTGCGGGAAGTCACGCTTCAGTTGATACACGCGCGGATAGTCCAGCGGAGGGATCTCACGGTTCTCTTTCGGGCTGAGGCCGGAGAGCCAGGCTTTTCGCGCGTGGATGATGAACATCTCGCACTCGCCTTTCCCGGATACCGTGTTGATGAAGTCGCACAGGAATTCGTAGCTATCCTGGTCGTCAATGCCGATACGGGTTTTGACCGTGACCGGAATGGAGACCACATCGCGCATCGCCTTGATACAGTCCGCTACCAGCTGTGCATTCCCCATCAGACAGGCGCCAAACATGCCGTTCTGCACGCGGTCGGACGGGCAGCCAACGTTCAGGTTGATCTCGTCGTAGCCGCGTTCTTCTGCCAGCTTCGCGCACTGCGCCAGCGCGGCCGGATCGCTGCCGCCCAGCTGCAGGGCAACCGGATGCTCTTCTTCGCTATAGGCCAGATAGTCGCCCTTCCCGTGAATGATTGCGCCCGTGGTCACCATTTCGGTGTACAGCAGCGTATGGCGGGAGAGCTGGCGCAGGAAGTAGCGGCAGTGTCTGTCCGTCCAGTCGAGCATCGGCGCAATGGAGAAACGGTGTGCAGGGAAAGCGGTCTGTAATTCTGACGACATGGCGAAGTTTTAAGCATCTGGTGGAAAAGGGGCGCTACTATAGCACAAAGAAAAGCCGGAGGCGCAGCGCCTCCGGTGGACTTTAGAACGTCATGCTCAGCTGAGCCCCGGCGCCCCAGGTTTCGTCCTCGCCGTACAGGCCCATCAGGTCAACATGAACGGTACTGAACGGCGCGAAGCCGACACCGCCGGTAAAGACATTGCTGTCGTTACCCTTCACGTCCGCGCGATAACCCGCACGCACCGCCAGCCAGCTGAGCGGCGTAACCTCAGCACCGACGCCCACGTACTGCGACGTATCTTCGCTCTTGAAGCCTTTGGTTTCCGTCAGATCGCCATCGGCGGTCAGCGTCACCAGGTCGTTATACCAGGCGGCGCCGGCGGTTACCAGCGGACGGATCTGGTAGGTGTCTTTATAGCTCACCACTTCTCCCGTACGGCCGTTGCGGATACGGATATCTTTGGTGTCGATATCGCGCGACATCAGGTTTTGACCGCTCACGCCAACCGTCCAGTGTTCGCCGAAATCAGCCGCGATACCGGCATCGACGTTAAAGCCCGTGTCGTCCGTGCGGTAGCGGCTGTCGTTCCACTTGTTACTGTCGTAATCGTAGATTGACGTGGTGTAGTTATAGACCCAGGTTTTTTGCAGTTTTGGCGTCACGCCCACGGAAACCGGGACGCCGCCGAGGTCAAACTGACGGGCAACGGCAACACCATAGTCGGACACAATCGCTGCCCGGCCAGACGCCGTTGAGTTGAGATTTTTAGTGATTTGATCCGTGCCGTTCAGCGCAGCGTCCAGGGCAACACCGGCAGCCACCACCTTGCTTTGTTGAATACCGCGCAGATAATCAATATCTTGCTGATCGATAGACGAACTCACCCGGCCATGGGCGTAGCCTTTCGCCATAAAGGCCACGGAAAGCACATCGTTAGGGATACTCACGGCAAGCCCAGCACCTGCCGTCGCGCGTGCGGTTTTACCCTTAAGATAGTCCAGCTCATCGGCCAGATCTTTGGCCGCGCCCTGGAATTGATTAATGGAACCTAACGGATTGGTGATGATCTCCCTTGGCGTGAGGTCATCAACCACATCCTTATAGTGATTGATTTTGTCGTTGATGGTATCAATCTCGTCCTGAAGATTGTCCTCATCCGTCACCTGTACGCCAACGGACGGCAAAATGACCGTCACATCATCGTCCGGTTTTGCCTTTGCCAGCAACGCGGGGTTGATTAACGCCCCGCTACCATAGCTCCCGGAGGCAACGCCAGTGCCACCCATTGCGTCGCTACGTGATTCTGTCCAGGTATTGGCTGCTCCCGCCTGATTTGCCATAAACAAGGAAACAGCGATACTAACCACCGAAAATTTAAAATTTTTTTTCACAGTATGCCCGTTATAGTCTGTTATGAAATAACCCCTGTCTGTTATCACCCAAACAGGAACGAACTATTGCTGTGAATAAGTAGTAAAAGACCCGCTATTTCTACCCCTAAGTAAAACTCCCTTACGGCCTGTTATATTTTGTGACGGCCCTCAATATTTATAGAAGAGGAAATTATTTTTTCCCAGGTTTTCCATCATGCGGTCCAAAAAACTGGGGCGGGTGGTCTACCCAGCGATCCTCACGCGTGGCGGCATAAACGGGGTTGAGCGGATAGTAGATGCGGTTGTGCTTCTTGTTGGCCTCGCCAACGACCAGTAACCGCACCTCTTCGTCCGTGTTGTTGATAAAGGTGTGGCAGATACCAGTTCCGGCAGGAAACCCCACGCTGTCGCCCGGTTCAAGTTTCCATAAATAGCCATTAATCCACGCTTCTGGATGACCTTCGAGCACATAAACGAACTCTTCTTCATCGCTTTCCGCATGCGGATAGGATGTCCTGCGCCCGGGCGGTAAACGCTCATGATGGATACCAATGCGCCCGAGCCCAAGCTTGCGAGCCAACGGGGCGCCGATAGAAAAACGCTCATCGCTATCTGGGTAGGTCGAATCATCCGCGCCTTCAACGTCGCGCCAGTGCCGAATACAGTCAGGTTTTTTCATTGTTTATTTCCCGTTTTGCAATGGGTCAGGTATAGCACAGACTGGCGGATCTCGGCGTTTTTACCAGAACATGATAAAGTGGGGGTTTCCGTCCTATAACATCCGGGGTGCTAAATGGATAAGTCCACAAAAGAGCTGTTAGCGCAGGCCGAAAAGCTGTGTGCGCAACGCAATGTGCGCCTGACTCCGCAGCGCCTTGAAGTCTTACGTCTGATGAGCCTGCAGCAGGGTGCCATCAGCGCTTACGATCTGCTGGACCTGCTCCGCGAAAGCGAGCCGCAGGCGAAACCACCGACCGTGTATCGCGCCCTGGATTTCCTGCTGGAACAAGGATTCGTGCATAAAGTTGAGTCGACAAACAGCTACGTGTTGTGCCATCTGTTCGATCAGCCCACCCACACATCGGCGATGTTTATCTGTGACCGCTGCGGCGTGGTGAAAGAAGAAGCTGCGGAAGGCGTGGAAGATATTATGCATACGCTGGCGGCGAAAATGGGTTTTGCCCTGCGTCATAACGTGATTGAAGCGCACGGACTGTGCTCTGCCTGCGTGGAAGTGGAAGCCTGCCGTCATCAGGACGCATGTCAGCACGACCACTCTATTCTTGTGAAGAAAAAACCGCGTTAGCAGTAAAAGCAAAGGCGGCTCATGGCCGCCCTCAGGGTGTACTTCCTTGTACTTGCGGGTATAGCCCGGTTACCAGCGGTAGTCGTTGCGTTTTTCCCAGTCGCCCACTTCTTTTTCCGCCTGGTCTTTTGCGTAGCCGTAACGCTCCTGGATTTTACCGACAAGCTGATCGCGTTTACCTTCAATGACGGTCATATCGTCATCGGTCAGCTTACCCCACTGTTCTTTCGCTTTACCTTTGAACTGCTTCCAGTTGCCGCCGATTTCGTCTTTATTCATCATCGTGTCCTCTTAGTTAAGCGTCGGGTCGTAACGTCCGTTACGTTCTTTTCTGCTGGACGTGATAATTATTGTAGTTAAGGATTCGGCAGTTGATTTCATATTCGGAATCTTTAACCGTCACGATATATCGTGACGTGAAGGGAACCAGGTATCGTTTTGCCAGTGGCGGTGCCAGATAAAAGCCAGCGATATCCCTCGCAGCGAGAGGAAAACGGCCAGGGCCAGCCACAAACCGTGATTACCCAGCCAGGGGAGCGTCAGCAGCGTCAGACCAAACCCGGCCGCCGCGACCGCCATGCTGTTACGCATTTCCGCTCCGCGCGTCGCACCAATGAACATGCCGTCCAGCAGATAACACCAGACGCCGACCACCGGTAAGATGACTTGCCAGATGAGATAGTGACTCGCCAGCTCGCGCAGCGCAGGGATAGACGTAAGCAACGCGACAATTTGCTCACCAAAGCAGGCGTAAACCAGGCCAAACGCCAGCGCCACCAGCCCAGACTGGCGGCAGGCTGCCCGCCAGACGTCCCTAAGCTGCCCGCTTTCGCGCGCGCCGTACGCCTGCCCGGAATGCGCTTCTACCGCATAGGCAAAACCGTCCAGCGCGTAGGCGGTAAAGGTCAGCAGCGTCATCAATACCGCGTTGACCGCGACGATTTCTGGCCCCAGTCGCGCCCCGAAAACCGTCAGCGCACCGAAGCAGAGCTGAAGCAGCAGCGAGCGCAGCATGATGTCACGATTAAGCGCCAGCAGTTTACGGATATTGCCGCGCCATGCGGTTTTGAGCAGCGCCAGGGAGAACCCGCGCATCGCCAGCACGCGCCAGACCATCCACAGACCAATAATAAAGGTTCCGTATTCGGCAATTGCCGTCGCCAGCGCCGCGCCCCGCACGTTCATATGCAGGCCCATTACCAGCCAGACATCCAGCACAATGTTGAGAAGGTTGCCTACCACCAGCAAAATCACTGGCGCACGGGCGTACTGAACGCCCAGTAGCCACCCCAGCAGAACCAGGTTTGCCAGCGAGGCGGGCGCGCTGAGCCAGCGGATTTCAAGGAAACGTCGCGCCTGAGCCAGTACCGCCTCGCTGCCGCCGACAACATGGAGCGCAAGGTCGATCAGGGGCGTACGGAATAAAACGATTAACGCCCCCGCACCGAGCGCAAGGATCAGCGGCTGGACCAGCGCGCGCGCCAGACGCAGCGGATCTTTTGCACCATAAGCCTGGGCCGTGAGCCCGGTGGTGCTCATGCGCAAAAAGAGCAGCAGCATAAACAGGAAGCTGGTTGCCGTCGCGCCAATCGCCACGCCGCCAAGATAAACAGGCGAATCAAGGTGACCAATAACGGCAGTATCGACCAGACCCAGCAAGGGAACGGTAATATTGGAGAAAATCATCGGCAGAGCAAGACGCCACAATGCCTTATCGGATGCCGTCAGCAGTGACATGAAAAATACCGGGAGTCGAGAATGAAGCAGGCTACAGCGGCGCCATAGCCTGTCAGGAAGAGGTTACAGCCATTCGCCGTTGCGAATGACCCCAACCGCCAGTCCTTCGATAGAGAAGTTGTGTTCGCGGAGATCGACCACAATTGGGGAGAACTCGTTGTTTTCAGGCAGTAGCTGAACGGTGTTCCCCTGTTTTTTCAGACGCTTGACGGTGACTTCATCATCTATGCGCGCGACAACCACCTGGCCGTTACGCACATCCTGCGTTTTGTGCACCGCAAGCAGATCGCCATCAAGAATACCGATGTCTTTCATCGACATACCGCTAACGCGCAGCAGGAAATCTGCGCTCGGTTTGAACATGCCAGGATCAACCTGGTAGTGGCCTTCAATATGCTGCTGTGCCAGTAAAGGCTCACCGGCGGCAACACGGCCTATCAGCGGAATACCCGTCTCTTCTTCCACCAGCAGGCGGATACCGCGTGACGCGCCTGAAACAATCTCAATCACGCCTTTACGCGCCAGCGCTTTCAGATGTTCTTCGGCAGCATTCGGAGAACGGAAGCCCAGACGCTGCGCGATTTCCGCACGCGTGGGTGGCATACCCGTCTGGCCGATATGATCCCGGATGAGATCAAACACCTCTTGCTGCCTGGTCGTTAACGCTTTCATTCCGCCCCCTGGGTGTATATACAGTTATGCTGTGAGTATATACAGTCAAAGGCGATTTTGGAACCAAAAACTGCACAAAAAACCAGGGACTTAATTATTCCTCGAGGCTCATCGGAAATGTGACCAAAGCAGCGTGACCCAGGTGATAACGGCAGTGATAATCGCCAGCAACACGGCAGCAGAGCCCATGTCTTTTGCGCGGCCAGAAAGCTCGTGGAAATCTGAACCAATGCGATCAACAACGGCTTCAATAGCGCTATTAAGAATTTCCACTATCATCACCAGAAGCACGGAACCGATTAGAAGTACGCGGGTAATAGCATCAACATCAAGGAAACAGGCGATGATCACCGCGATGATAGCGGCGACGCCCTCCTGGCGAAAGGCGGCTTCGTTGATCCACGCGGCACGGAAACCTTTCCATGAATAGCCGGCGGCTTTGATGATACGCGTTAACCCAGTGGTATTATTGGCCATTAAAAGAACCTTTTATGAAAAAAAGCGTCAGTAACAGGAACTGTAGCGCGTTTCGCTACAGCCTGAAGTATGACGGGTAACAACAGAAATTTTGCGCGCTTTCTGTTATCCTTGCGCCGCAATTGCATTATTAACCAGAGGCTTTACATCGTTTATGTCCGGCTGGCCACGAATTTACTACAAATTACTTAATTTACCATTAAGCATCCTGGTAAAAAGCAAGTCTATCCCAGCAGAACCCGCGCTGGAATTGGGGCTCGATACGTCGCGTCCTATTATGTACGTTTTGCCTTATAACTCGAAGGCAGACTTACTGACGCTTCGCGCCCAGTGTCTGGCGCATGACTTACCGGACCCGCTTGAACCGCTTGAAGTTGACGGTACGCTGCTGCCGCGCTACGTGTTCATTCACGGTGGACCGCGCGTGTTTACCTACTACACGCCAAAAGAAGAGTCCATCAAGCTGTTCCACGACTATCTCGACCTGCACCGCAGCAACCCCGATCTGGATGTACAGATGGTGCCGGTTTCGGTGATGTTTGGTCGTCGTCCGGGCCGTGAAAAAGGTGAAGAGAATCCGCCGCTGCGCATGCTTAACGGCATCCAGAAGTTCTTCGCGGTCTCCTGGCTGGGACGCGACAGCTTTGTGCGTTTCTCCCCTTCCGTTTCGCTGCGTCGAATGGCGGACGAGCACGGTACCGACAAGATCATCGCGCAAAAACTGGCGCGCGTGGCGCGTATGCACTTCGCCCGCCAGCGCCTGGCTGCCGTAGGGCCGCGTCTCCCGGCGCGTCAGGATCTGTTCAACAAGCTGCTGGCCTCCAAAGCTATTGCCCGCGCCGTTGAAGACGAAGCGCGCAGCAAGAAAATATCGCATGAGAAAGCCCAGCAGAACGCCATTGCGCTGATGGAAGAGATTGCAGCGAACTTCTCTTACGAGATGATTCGCCTGTCCGATCGTATTCTCGGCTTTACCTGGAACCGCCTGTATCAGGGCATCAACGTTCATAATGCTGAACGTGTGCGTCAGCTGGCGCACGATGGCCATGAGATTGTCTATGTTCCCTGCCACCGCAGCCACATGGACTACCTGCTTCTTTCCTACGTGCTCTATCACCAGGGGCTGGTACCGCCGCACATTGCTGCCGGTATCAACCTGAATTTCTGGCCAGCAGGTCCGATTTTCCGCCGCCTGGGCGCGTTCTTTATCCGTCGCACCTTCAAGGGCAACAAGCTCTACTCCACCGTGTTCCGCGAATATCTGGGCGAGCTGTTCAGCCGCGGCTATTCCGTGGAGTACTTCGTGGAGGGTGGTCGTTCCCGTACCGGACGTCTGCTCGATCCGAAGACCGGCACGCTGTCGATGACCATTCAGGCGATGCTGCGCGGAGGAACCCGTCCAATCACGCTGGTGCCAATCTACATTGGCTATGAGCACGTGATGGAAGTGGGCACGTACGCCAAAGAGCTGCGCGGTGCGACCAAAGAGAAAGAGAGCCTGCCGCAGATGCTGCGCGGCTTGAGCAAGCTACGCAATCTCGGTCAGGGCTACGTGAACTTCGGCGAACCGATGCCGCTGATGACGTATCTGAACCATCACGTTCCCGAGTGGCGCGAGTCCATCGATCCTATCGAAGCGATTCGTCCGGCCTGGCTGACGCCAACGGTCAACGGCATCGCGTCCGAGCTAATGGTGCGCATTAACAACGCCGGTGCGGCTAACGCCATGAACCTGTGCTGTACGGCGCTTCTGGCTTCGCGTCAGCGCTCGCTGACCCGCGAACAGCTCACGGAGCAGCTGGATTGCTATCTGGACATGATGCGCAACGTGCCGTATTCCGTTGATTCAACCGTGCCTTCTGCTACCGCCAGTGAGCTTATCGATCACGCGCTGCAGATGAACAAGTTTGAAGTCGAAAAGGACACGATCGGCGACATCATCATTCTGCCGCGCGAGCAGGCAGTGCTGATGACCTACTACCGCAACAACATTACCCATATGCTGATGCTGCCGTCACTCATGGCGGCTATCATCACCCAGCATCGCCGTATTTCGCGTCAGGAGCTATTGCGTCACGTTGAGACGCTCTATCCGATGCTGAAAGCGGAGCTGTTCCTGCGCTGGAGCAAAGACGAGCTGGCGGGCGAACTGGACAAACTGACGGAAGAGCTGCGTCGTCAGGGGCTGATCACCGTCTCAAACGACGAGCTGCACATCAATCCGTCGCGTTCCCGAACCCTGCAACTGCTTGCTGCCGGTGCGCGCGAAACGCTGCAGCGCTACGCCATTACGTTCTGGCTGCTGAGTGCGAACCCGTCTATCAACCGCGGCACGCTGGAGAAAGAGAGCCGGACGCTGGCACAGCGCCTGTCCGTTCTGCACGGCATTAACGCCCCGGAATTCTTCGACAAAGCGGTCTTCAGCTCTCTGGTCCTGACGCTGCGTGACGAAGGCTACATCAGCGATACGGGCGATGCCGAGCCGGAAGAGACGCTGAAGGTGTACCAGATGCTGGCCGAACTCATTACGTCGGATGTGCGTTTGACGATCGAGAGCGCGACGCAGGGCGAGTGATGTGAAAAAGCCGGGTTGGTGGTTTCACCTGACCCGGCCTGGCGTTCTGCATAATATAAAGGCCCGGTAAGCGTTAACGCTACCGGGCCTTATTTTTGAGCCTTGTTAAATCACCGCATTCAGCTCAGCAGTGTGAAAGCAATCATCCCGACAATGGCACCCGTCGTGCCAAGGATGGTTTCCATCAGCGTCCAGGTTTTCAGGGTTTGCGCTTCGGTGGCGCCGGTAAATTTACCGAACAGCCAGAAGCCCGCGTCGTTAACGTGAGAGACCACAATCGAACCGCCCGCGATACAGATAGACAGCGCGGCCATCTGCGCACCGGAGTAGTTCAGCTGTTCAATCACCGGCATCACCAGACCCACGGCGGTTAAGCACGCCACGGTTGCGGAACCCTGGATGATGCGCACCGCCGCGGCCAGCACGAAGCAGGTGACCGCAATCGGCAGGCCCATCCCGGTCAGCGCTTCGCCCAGAGCCGGGCCCACGCCGGAATCCACCAGCACCTGCTTGAACACGCCGCCAGCGCCGATCACCAGCAGGATAATGCCCGCCGGCTGCAGCGCGGCACCGCAGATCTCCATCATCCGATCTTTCGGCATTCCCTGACGCATCGCCAGGCCGTAAATCGCCACCAGACAGGCCACCAGGATCGCCGTAAACGGGTGACCGATGAACTCGAACCATTCGTAGGCGCTGGAACCCACCGGCACAAAGCGCGCGGCGATGGTTTTCAGACCCACGAGAACCAGCGGGAGCAGGATCAGCGACAGGCTGAAGCCAAAGGACGGCATTTTGCCCTCGCCCAGGTGCGGCTCGGTGATGTCATCCGGAATGTGTAGCTCAACGTAACGGCTGATAAAGTTGCCCCACAGCGGACCGGCAATAATCATCCCCGGGATTGCCGCGCACAGGCCGATCAGGATCATCCAGCCAAAGTCAGCGTGCATCTGAGACGCCAGCAGCATCGGCGCAGGCCCCGGCAGCAGAAACGCTGCGGCTGCCGCCACGCCCGCAAACAGCGGAATAACCAGCTTCACAAGGTTAGTGCCGGTATGGCGCGCCATGGAGAACGCGACGCTTATCAGCAGCACAACGGCCACTTCGAAGAACAGCGGCAGCGCGCAAATCAGGCCAGCCAGACCAATCGCGTAGTGCGCGCGGCTGTGGCCGAAGGACTTCAGCATCTTGACGGCAATCTGGTCGACCGCGCCCGTCTCGTGCAAAATCTTGCCAAACATCGCGCCAAGGGCGACCACAATCGCCAGGAAGCCCAGCGTGCCGCCCATCCCTTTTTCCATCGTCGCGGCGATCTTGTCGAGCGGCATACCGGAAAAGAGACCTGCACCTATAGAAACCACCATCAAAGCGACAAAAGCGTGCATACGCGCCTTCATCACTAAAAACAGCAGCAGCAACACGGAACCCACTGCTGTCAAAACTAGCGTTAATGTACTCAAAACTTACTGCCTTTTATTAATGACCTCGATGGTGCTGGCAACAACACCTTCCAGTGACTGATCGATATCAACCACTAAGACGTCTTTCTCATCATCACCCGGCTCCTGCAGCGCTTCGAACTGCGTCACCAGCATCTGGGTTTTGAAGAAGTGACCTTTACGCGCCTTCAGACGGCTTTCAATCACCTCGAAATCCCCTTTCAGGTAGATGAAAGAGAGGTTCGGGTTGCCGTCGCGCAGCAGGTCGCGGTAGGTTTTTTTCAGCGCAGAGCAGACGATCAGGGAGACTTTGTTGGTACGCTGCATGGCGAACGCGGCGTCATTCAGCGCCTGCAACCACGGTTTGCGGTCGTCGTCGTTCAGCGGCTCGCCGGAGGCCATTTTCATGATGTTGCTGCGCGGATGGAGGAAGTCGCCATCAAGGAACGCAGCCTGGAGTTGATGCGCCACTTCGCTGGCTACGGCTGATTTCCCGCTACCGGAAACGCCCATCAGGACGTAGACGTGGTGATCGTGATTAGTCGTGCTCAAAGGGTGTCCCTCAGTCAATTGTTACGGGTAACAGTTATCGGTAACATTGTCCTGCCGGGGCAAAAGAGAAGCAATATCCAAACGTGCGCGAAGTGAATAAGTGTGAGCTACTTCAAATTTGTCAGTTCAAATAGATCCACCCGGTGACAAGGTGAAACCTAAATCTAACATTTTTGGGGTAACCGTCTCGCCACGAATGCGCGCCAGCAGGCGTTCTGCGCCAATGCGGCCCATACGTTCACGCGGGGTTAGGACGCTCGCCAGACGCGGCTCCATCACCTGGCCAATGTCGTGACCGTGGAAACCGGCAATTGCCATATCATCCGGGATCTTGAGCCCCAGACGCTGACACTCAAACGCCGCGCCGACCGCAAGGTCATCGTTGGTACAGAAAATACCGTCCAGTTGTGGATACTCGCGTCGTGCCTGGCGCATCAGCTCAATACCCGACGTATAGGAAGAGGACTGCTCCACCATCACGCTGTAGGGGGTTAAGTTCGCGTCGAGCATAGCCTGCTCGTATCCCTTCTGTTTGATGATAGTACGTTCATCAAGACGCGCACCCAGATAGGCGATATGACGATGCCCACGGGCGATGATCGCCGCCGTCATCTGGCGCGCCGCTTCGAAGTTATCGAACCCCACGGCGATGTCGAGGCACGGCGACTGGCTGTCCATTAGCTCCACCACCGGGATACCGGCCACTTCAATCATTTTGAGCGTGCGGGCAGTGTGGGTACGTTCCGTTAAAATCAGGCCGTCGATGTTCCAGGAAAGCATCGATTCAAGACGTTCTTCTTCCAGTTCCGGCTTGTACCCGTAGTGGGCGAGCATGGTCTGATAGCCAAAAGCATCGGTGACGCTTTCAATGCCGCGCAAAACTTCGGCGAAAACCTGGTTGGTCAGGGAAGGAAGCAGGACGCCCACCGCACGGCTGGTCGCATTGGAGAGAATATCGGGCGCGCGGTTGGGGATATAACCCAGTTCATCAAGGGCCGCGGCAATCTTGCCACGCAACGCCACGGAAACCTGTTCCGGGTTACGTAAAAAACGGCTGACCGTCATTTTGGTCACACCGACGCGATCGGCGACATCCTGAAGTACGGGGCGTTTCTTTTTCATCGTCCTGAGAAATCTAGAAGTGAGAGATTTGCTCAGTTTATCACGGACAAAGCCCATCCTTCCCCTGTCAAAGGGAAGGATGGGCATTTATTTATGATTTATTACACCGGCGGCAGGTCAAACAGCAGAATTTCACTTTCGCTGTCGGCATGCACGGAAAGCGCCTGCTCATCCCAGACGGCGAGGCCATCGGCGGTTGTCGCTTTGGTGCCGTTGATGGACACTTCTCCTTTCACCACCTGGATCCAGACGCGGCGGTTGGCGGCAATCTGGTGCACAGACTGTTCGTCTTTCGCCAGCGCCCAGCGGTACAGTTCCATATCCTGATGCACCTTCAGAGAACCTTCACGCGCATCCGGGGACAGCACCAGCTGTTTGCCCTGTTTCGCGTCGAAGCGGCGCTGCTCGTAGCGCGGCGTGATGCCGGTCTCTTCTGGAATGATCCAGATTTGATACAGGTGCAGTTTTTCCGTTTTGCTCGGGTTGTACTCGGAGTGACGCACCCCGGTACCCGCACTCATAATCTGGAACTCGCCCGCCGGAACCTGCTCTTTGTTGCCCATGCTGTCCTGGTGTTCCACCGCCCCTTCCAGCACATAGGTCAGGATTTCCATGTCTTTGTGCGGGTGGGTACCGAAGCCCTGGCCTGCATCAATCACGTCGTCGTTAATCACGCGCAGTGCGGAGAAGCCCATGAAGTTCGGGTCGTAGTAGTCGGCAAACGAGAATGAATGCCATGAGTCCAGCCAGCCATGATTCGCGTGACCACGTTCGTTTGCTTTGCGTAAGTAGATCATTGTTTCACCCTCAGTTCGTTTCGATGGAGTAAGTGTGGACGTAAACCGCCTGGGATCATAGAGGGTGAAAATTGACTCCTCTGTTCAAAAATTATGAACAAGCACAGAGGAGCCGTTTTTGCTTATTTCGCGAGGGTTACCGTGGCAGGAGAAGCCTGCTCAAAGGCCCGCTCGAGGATTTCCAGGTTGGTCAGAACGTCAGATTCCTTGACGTAATTCGGCGCGCTAGTTGTGAGAGTTTCATACAGCGCATCGTAGACGCGGCCATAGTCGCCAATTTCCGGTTTCAGCTCTTCCCTGACCGTTACGCCCTCATCGTTCACATACTCCAGCACGCCCACGGAATTATCCGCCGCAAAGCCCGGTTCACCCGGCATGATGTTGGCCTTCAGGCTGGTCTCCTGCTGGTCGATGCCGTACTTAATGAACGATCCTTTGGTGCCGTGAACGATAAATTTCGGATAGTCGATTTTCACCAGATGGCTGGTTTTGACGATGGCCTTCAGGTCGCCGTAGAACAGCTGCGCTTCAAAGGTGTCGTCCGGGTTGGCTTTGTTACGCAGGCTGCGGATGTCATACGCCACGTGGTCCGGTCGGCCAAACAGAGAGATGATCTGGTCCATCGTATGCACGCCCAGACCATAGAACGAGCCGTCCTGCGGCAGGCCGGGTTGGGTTTCCGCCACCGGACGGTAGTAATCGAAGTGGCTTTCGATTTCCACAATGTCGCCCAGCTTGCCGCTTTCAATCGCCTTTTTCGCCGTCAGGAAGCAGCTGTCAAAGCGACGGTTCTGATACGGCGTAACGGTCAGGCCTTTACTTTTCGCCAGCGCGAACAGCGCTTTTGCTTCGGCGATAGTTGGGGTGAACGGCTTTTCCACCAGCACGTTTTTACCCGCTTCCAGCGCGCGTTTCGCATAGTCAAAATGGCTGTCGGCGTGGGTGCAGACAACAACCAGTTTGACCTGCGGGTCGTTAAGCACTTCATCAAGATCGCTGGTGAAATGGATATGGGAATACTGCGGGGATTGCTCTTCTGGCTTCGCGCGGCGGCGGAAGATGTGCGCGACGTGCCAGCTGTCTTTACGGTTGAGAACATACGGCAGGTGGTAGCGGGTCGTACTTTTACCAAATCCAATAAATGCGCAATGTAGTGTCATGGCTCAGTCCTTTTGGAAGGTTACTGAGTCTAACCATAACAAAAAAAAAGCCAGCTAAAAGCTGGCTAAAGTAATACTGGAAGCAATGTGAGCAATGTCGTGCTTTCAGGTTCCCGTAGCGGTCTTCCTGAATGCAGAGCAATAATAATCATTCTCATTCGCACTTGTCCAATACTTTTTGCAAAAAATAGCGGTTGACTCAAATTTTAAAGTCATTGATGTTGAAAGGGACGTTTAACTGACTGAGGAACAAGGAATGAGTGAGATAGTGATACGCCATGCGGAACCGAAAGATTATGACGCCATTCGTCAGATCCACGCCCAGCCGGAGGTGTACCACAACACACTACAGGTTCCTCATCCCTCTGAGCAAATGTGGCAAGAACGGCTATCCGACCAGCCCGGCATCAAGCAGCTCGTCGCCTGCATAGACGGTCATGTCGCCGGCCATCTGTGCATCGTCGTCGCGCAACGCCCGCGCCGCAGCCATGTGGCTGATTTTG
Organism: Enterobacter cloacae complex sp. ESBL7; assembly: GCF_041679625.1. Taxonomy (NCBI): domain Bacteria; kingdom Pseudomonadati; phylum Pseudomonadota; class Gammaproteobacteria; order Enterobacterales; family Enterobacteriaceae; genus Enterobacter; species Enterobacter cloacae complex sp. ESBL7. The sequence continues at coordinate 58,925 of NZ_JBGORN010000009.1, read as the reverse complement.
GGATTTGTGTCGGCGCGCAGTGGCAAAACCGGGGCGTTGCCAGCGCTCTGATGCGCACTATGATTGATATGTGCGATAACTGGCTGCGCGTTGACCGCATTGAGCTGACGGTATTTGTCGATAACGAACCGGCGATTGCGGTGTACAAAAAACACGGGTTCGAAATTGAAGGCACCGGCAAACGCTATGCCCTGCGCAACGGCGAGTATGTGGACGCGTATTATATGGCGCGAATGAAGTGACACACTCCCCTCACCCCGGCCCTCTCCCCACAGGGGCGAGGGAGAAAAGACCGCACCGTGCAATCCCCTCTCCCCTGCGGGGAGAGGGTTAGGGTGAGGGGAATCGTTAATACCCCGCCGACAAATCATCCACCGACCGCGGATCCGACGCGCCAAACAGCGCCCCGTCCGGCCCGACCATAATGCTCTGGGTGCTGCCCATCGCCTCCTTCACCGCCACCTTCTGCCCGCGCTGTTCCAGCAGCTTGATGGTGTCCGGGCTAAAGCCCTTCTCCACGCGCAGCTCGTCCGGCAGCCACTGGTGATGGAAACGCGGTGCGTTGGTCGCTTCGGCGACGTTCATCCCAAAGTCGATGCTGTTCACCACCATCTGCAGCACGGTAGTGATAATACGGCTCCCGCCAGGGCTGCCGGTCACCAGCCAGGTTTTCCCGTCTTTCACGACAATGGTGGGCGACATAGAAGACAGCGGACGTTTCTTAGGCCCTACTGCATTCGCATCGCCGCCCACCAGCCCGTAGACGTTCGGCACGCCCGGTTTGGCAGAGAAGTCATCCATCTCGTTGTTCAGCAGAATGCCGCTGTTGCCCGCCACAATCCCGGTGCCGAAGGTGGTGTTGAGCGTGTACGTCACCGCCACCGCGTTACCGTCTTTATCCACCACCGAGAAGTGGGTGGTCTGGTTGCTTTCATACGGCGCCAGCTTGCCGGGGCGGATCTCGCTCGACGGTTTAGCCTTGTTGATGTCGATCTGATCGGCAATGGATTTGGCATACGCCTTGTTGGTCAGCGCCTGCCACGGCACCTTCACGAAGTCCGGATCGCCGAGATATTCCGACCGGTCGGCGTAGGCGCGTTTTTCCGCTTCCGCCATCACCTGCATGGCGTCCGCGCTGCCGAAGCCGAACTTGTGCATATCGAAGTTTTCGAGAATATTGAGGATCTGCACGATGTGGATCCCGCCGGAGGACGGCGGCGGCATGGAGAAGACCTCGTATCCGCGATAGGTACCGCTAATCGGCTCGCGCTCCACCGCCTTGTATTCCGCCAGATCCGCTTTGGTGATGAGCCCGCCGTTTTTCTGCATCTCTTCGGCAATCTGGTCGGCTATTGCCCCTTTGTAGAAGGCGTCCGGACCGTGCTCCGCAATCAGCTCCAGGCTTTTGGCGAGGTTCTTCTGCACCAGCCTGTCGCCCTTCTTCAGCGGCTCACCGCCTTTCCAGAAGATGGCCTTGCTGTTTTCGTGATTCGGAATCACTTCGCTACCGTAGGTCTTGAGGTCGTCCGCCAGCGCATCGTTTACCACAAAGCCGTCGCGCGCCAGCTTGATGGCAGGCTGCACCACCTTGTTCAGCGGCATCGTGCCGTATTTTTCCAGCGCCAGCGAGAAGCCCGCAACGGTGCCCGGCGTGCCGGTGGCGAGGTGCGAAGTCAGGGATTTTTTGCTGTCAGGGTTACCCTGATCGTCGAGGAACATATCGCGGGACGCCTGAGAAGGCGCCATTTCGCGGAAATCGATGGCGGTAGTTTTGCCGTCTTTGGTACGCAGCATCATAAAGCCGCCGCCGCCCAGGTTCCCCGCCTGCGGATGCGTCACCGCCAGCGCATAGCCGACGGCGACCGCTGCATCCACCGCGTTACCGCCCTGCCTGAGAATATCGACGCCCACTTTGGTTGCCAGCGCATCCACCGACGCCACCATGCCATGGGTTGCCCGCACGGGATGAAAAACATCTTCCTCCACGCCGTAAGAGACCGGAGGCGCCGCTGGCGGGTTGGCCGCCACGCTAAATGTACCGCCTGCCATCAGCGCGGCGATGGCGACCCAGCGCAAAAACGTTGGTTTCATCATTATTGTTCTCCAGGTGAAGGGATCCATATTCCCCGCTTAAGCCTGGTTCACAACTCCTAAAAAATCATCGTCATGGTGAAATCGGGGTAAACTTAAGAGAGACCTCAAAAGGAGGAAATGACAATGAAACGCTTATGGATCCTTACGGCGCTGATCCCGTTTGCCGCGCTCGCACAGCCACTCAACACCCTGAACAACCCGAACCAGCAGGGTTACGTTATCCCGAGCCAGCAGCGTATGCAGACGGAGATGATGAGCCAGCAACAGCAGCAGAAAGGAATGCTTAATCAGCAGCTTAAAACGCAGACCCAGATGCAGCAGCAAAGCCTGCAAAATCAGATGAACGCCAACACCCAGCGCGTGCAGCAGGGGCAGGTACGCGAGCAGCCGCTGCCGAATAAAAACGGCGGGATGTTAGGAGGAATGACGTCGTCAGGCAGCGGACAGCAGCACATGCTTCCGCCGCAGTCGAATGGCAGTATGCTTAATCCGCAGAACTAAAGTCCGGGCCGATCAGGTCGATTGCATCGGTACAGATGCTGTCCACGCCCCAGCGCAGCAGTTCGGCTGCGCGCTGGGGTTTGTTAACCGTGTAGACCAGAATATGCAGGCCTGCGTCCTTCAGCATCTTCACCCGCGCCTCATCCAGCAGCCTGTGGTTGAGATGGATAGAAACGCACGCTAAGCGTGTCGTCAGCTCGCGCCAGTCCTCGCGCCACTCGTCAAGCAGCAGCCCGCGCGGCAGCTCCGGTACGGCCGCCTGTGCGGCCTCCAGCGCATCGATTTCAAATGATGACAGCAGCGGCGCGGTCATCCCTTCCCACAGTTCGCGCGCGGCCAGGGCAATGACTTTGCCCGTCAGCGGCCCGGTGCCGGTGGTCGGTTTGATTTCGATATTGGCCATCATGCCGTGCTGGCGACAGCGATCGGCCACTTCCGCCAGCAGCGGCAGCGGTTCGCCTTTGAATTCGCCGCTGTACCAGCTTCCGGCGTCCACTTTCAGCAGATCGCGCCACGGCAGCTCGCCCGCCACGCCCCAGCCGTTGCTGGTGCGTTCGAGGTTATCGTCATGCAGCAGGAAAATTTCGCCGTCTTTCGACAGCTTGGCGTCGAACTCGATCATCGTGTGACCGTAGCGCGCGCCAACGTCAATCGCCGCCAGGGTGTTCTCCGGCGCCAGCTTACCGCCGCCACGGTGGGCGACGACGTGGGGATAAGGCCAGTTGCTCATACTCGTTGTCCTGTTTCACCGTCAAACAGGTGCAGATGGTTTTCCGGCAGGTGCAGCCACAGCGTGCTGCCTGCTTTCGGGCGCTCCTGATGTGCCAGGCGCACCACCATTTTTTGTTCGCCCCAGCGCCCGTGCGCCAGGTTATCTGCACCCAACATCTCCAGCGTGTCCATCACCAGCGGCACGCCGCCGTCCGCCTGAGAGGTTAAAACGATATGCTCGGGGCGGATACCGAGCGTCATCTTACGCCCGGCGTAGCCACGATAGTACCAGTTGATCGGCAACGCCATCCCGCTTTCCAGTTCAAAATGCGTGCCCGCGCTGCTGATACGCCCTTCAAGCAGGTTCATTGCCGGGCTGCCGATAAAGCTCGCCACAAAGCGGGTGGCCGGTTTCTCGTACACTTCCACCGGAGTGCCAATCTGTTCGGCGATGCCTTTGTTCATCACCATCACGCGCTGGGCGAGGGTCATGGCTTCGACCTGATCGTGGGTCACATACAGGGAGGTGGTGTTCAGGCGACGGTGCAGCTGCTGCAGCTCAAGACGCATCTGCACGCGCAGCTTGGCGTCGAGGTTAGACAGCGGCTCGTCGAACAGGAATACCGCCGGATCGCGCACGATGGCGCGCCCCATCGCCACGCGCTGGCGCTGGCCGCCGGAAAGCTCGCGCGGGCGGCGCTTCAGCAGTCCGTCCAGCTCGAGAATGCGCGCCGCTTCTTTCACGCGCTCGTCGATATGGCCTTTGCCCATGCCGCGGATTTTCAGCCCCCAGGCCATGTTCTCTTCCACGCTCATGTGCGGATAGAGGGCGTAGTTCTGGAACACCATTGCGATGCCTCTGTCTTTCGGCTCCATCTCGGTGACGCGCTGACGGTCAATCCAGATATCCCCGGAGGTCACGCGCTCCAGCCCCGCCACCATGCGCAGCAGGGTGGATTTGCCACAGCCGGACGGGCCGACCATCACGATGAATTCTCCGTCCGCCACGTCGAGCGTCAGCGGCTGAATCACCTGGGTTTTGCCATCCCAGCTTTTGGTTACTGCCTGAAGTTTTAAACCTGCCATCTTATTTCTCGCTATCGACCAGGCCGCGGACAAACGCGCGCTGCATGGCTAAAACAATGACTACGGGTGGGATAAGGGTGAGCAACATCGCCGCCATCACCTGGTTCCAGAGGGTGGTGCCTTCGCCGGTGGCGATCATGCCTTTGATGCCCGCCACGGCGGTACCGAGGTTAACGTCCTGAATAATCAGCAGCGGCCACAGGTACTGGTTCCAGCCGTAGATAAAGGTGATCACAAACAGCGCCGCAAGGTTGGTTTTCGACAGCGGCAGCACGATGTCGCGGAAGAAGCGCATCGGCGACGCGCCGTCGATGCGCGCCGCTTCAATCAGCTCGTCCGGCAAGGTCATAAAGAACTGGCGGAACAGGAAGGTGGCGGTCGCCGAGGCCATCAGCGGCAGGGTTAAGCCCGCGTAGCTGTCGAGCATCTTCAGGTTGGCAATCACTTCTACCGTCGGGAAGATACGCACCTCTACCGGCAGCATCAGGGTGATAAAAATCATCCAGAAGAAGAGGTTACGCAGCGGAAAGCGGAACCAGACGATGGCGAAGGCCGAAAGCATCGACACCGTAATTTTGCCGACCGTAATGCCAAACGCCATGATGAAGCTGTTGAGCATCATCAGCCAGAACGGCGCGCTGTTGGCGCCCACGCCCAGGGTCCAGATGGTCTTCATGTTCTCGAAAAGATGCCCGCCGGGGAGCAGCGTCATCGGCGTGTCGAACACCGCTTTGGTGTCCAGCGTGGCGGCGACAAACGCCACGTACAGCGGGAAGAGGATGACGATAATCCCTAAAATCAGCATGGTATGGCTGAAAATCGTCAGCCCGCGACGGTTCTCAATCATTGGTAGCGCACCTTACTTTCGACATAGCGGAACTGCACCACCGTGAGGATGATGACGAGGAACATCAGCACGACCGACTGCGCGGCGGAGGCGGAGAGATCCAGCCCCGCAAAGCCTTCGCGGTAGATTTTGTAAATCAGCGTGGTGGTCGCCTGCACCGGGCCGCCTGCGGTCGCCGCGTCGATCACCGGGAAGGTGTCGAAGAAGGCGTACACGAGGTTAACCACCAGCAGGAAGAAACTCACCGGGGCGATCAGCGGCAGCGACAGCCTGAAGAAACGACGAATGGGCCCTGCGCCGTCAATCGCCGCGGCTTCCACCAGCGAGCGCGGAATGGACTGCAGCGCGGCAAAGAAGAACAGGAAGTTGTAGCTGATCTGCTTCCACACCGAGGCGAACACCACCAGGAACATGGCCTGACCGCTGTTCTGGGCGTGGTTCCAGTCGTAGCCGAACTCGGCCAGGAAGTGGGTAATCAACCCGCGACCGGGGTTAAACAGGAAGATCCACAGTACGGCGGCGACGGCGGGAGCCACGGCGTAAGGCAGCAGCATCAGGGTTTGATAAATACGGCTGCCGCGCACCACGTAGTCCACCAGCGCGGCGAAAAACAGCGAGGCAACCAGACCGCTGACGGTCACCAGCGCGCTGAACTTCATCGTCGTCCAGAAGGAGTCCAGGTAGTAGCTGTCGTGGAACAGTGCGGTAAAGTTGTCCAGGCCAACAAACTGGCTGGAAAGCCCGAACGGGTCGACGCTTTGTACCGAGTACCACAGCGCTTCGCCCGCAGGCCAGATAAAGAAGATAACGGTGATGACCAGCTGCGGCGCGACCAGAAGATAGGGCAGCCAGCGGGAACGGAACACCGGACGGGATGATGACATAGGTTTGCTCTGTAGGTATTCACCCCTCACCCCGGCCCTCTCCCCAAAGGGGCGAGGGAGAAAAGACGGCTCCGCGCAGTCCCCTCTCCCCTATGGGAGAGGGTTAGGGTGAGGGGCAGGTTTGAATTACGATTTGGTCGACTGCTCAAAGCGGCGCAGCAGCTGATTCCCGCGCTCTACCGCAGAGTCCAGCGCCTGCTGTGGCGTTTTCTTACCGGTCCACACGCTTTCCAGCTCTTCATCCACGATGGTGCGGATCTGCGGCATGTTGCCCAGACGCAGACCCTTGGTGAACGGCAATGGCGGCTTGTTCAGCATCTGACGCGTCGCAATGTCCGCGCCCGGGTTCTTGCTGTAGAAGCCCTGCTCGCGGGTCAGGTCGTACGCGGCTTTGGTGATCGGCAGGTAGCCGGTCTTCTGATGCCACTCGGCGGCGTTTTCAGGCTTCGCCAGGAAGTCGAGGAATTCGGCTACGCCTTTGTAGGTGCCCTTGTCTTTACCCTGCATCACCCACAGGCTCGCCCCGCCGATGATGGCGTTCTGCGGCGCGCCCTTCACGTCAGCGTCGTACGGCATCATGCCCACGCCGTAGTTGAATTTGGCGTAGTGACGGATATCCGCCAGCGAGCCGGAAGAGGCGGTGGTAATGGCGCAGTCGCCGTTGTAGAACTTCTCGGTGGATTCGTCTTTACGTCCGAAGTAGCTGAAGTCGCCCTTCTTGTTCAGATCGGCAAGCAGCGCGATATGCTTCACCTGCTCAGGCTTGTTGAACTCCAGGACCGCGTCGGTGCCGTCGAAGCCGTTGTTTTTGGTCGCAACCGGCAGACCGTGCCAGGCGCTGAAGTTTTCAATCTGGATCCAGCCCTGCCAGCCGCTGGCGTAGCCGCACTTCATCCCCGCCGCCTTCAGCTTGGCGGTGTACTCCGCCAGGTCCTGCCAGGTTTTTGGCGGCTGTTCCGGGTCTAAACCGGCTTTTTTGAAGGCGTCTTTGTTGTAGTACAGCACCGGCGTGGAGCTGTTAAACGGCTGAGACAGCAGGTGGCCGGTTTTGGAATCGGTGTAGTAACCCGCTACGGTCGGCACGAACTGCGACTCATCGAAGTTGATGCCCGCTTCTTTGAACACTTCATAGACCGGTTTGATGGCTTTGGAGGCCATCATGGTGGCGGTACCCACTTCATAAACCTGCAACAGCGCAGGTGCGTTACCGGTACGGAAGGCGGCGATGCCCGCGCTCAGGCTCTGCTCGTAGTTGCCTTTGTACACCGGCACAATTTTGTAATCCGGATGGGTGTCGTTGAAACGCTGCGCCAGGGAGTCAACTTCTTTACCCAACTCCCCTTCCATGGAATGCCAGAACGGAATGGTGGTGACAGCCATTGCGTTCGTCGCAAAAGCCAGACCCAGTGCCAGACCCAAAGCTGTGTGTCGTAACGATGTCATTGTCATCTCTCTTATTGTGCCGGATGCGCGATATCACGCGTTTTATGCTCGCGAGGTAACATGACATGCTCGAATTACAGAAAAATAACTGTTTGTTTACAGATAAGTGACAGCCAGGCGTCAGGGGGATGATGGTTGTGTGAAAGGGGCTGGGGGGTGGTTTGGGTGTGGTCTGGTGCCCTCACCCCGACCCTCTCCCACGGGGAGAGGGAGAAAACATTAAAAAAGGCAACTTGCGTTGCCTTTTTGCTTTTACCTCGTGCGGTCTGGTGCCCTCACCCCGGCCCTCTCCCACGGGGAGAGGGAGAAAACATTAAAAAAGGCAACTTGCGTTGCCTTTTTGCTTTTACCTATCCGCCCAGATACGCGCTCCGCACCGCTTCGTTCGCCAGCAGCGCGTCGCCGGTATCCTCCAGCACCACGCGGCCGTTCTCCAGCACGTAGCCACGATCGGCGAGCTTCAGCGCCTGGTTGGCGTTCTGCTCGACGAGGAAGATGGTCATCCCCTCTTTGCGCAGCTGCTCGATGGTGTCGAAGATCTGCTGAATGATGATCGGCGCCAGACCGAGCGACGGTTCGTCCAGCAGCAGCAGGCGCGGCTGGCTCATCAGCGCGCGGCCAATCGCCAGCATCTGCTGCTCACCGCCGGACATGGTGCCCGCACGCTGGATGCGGCGCTCCCACAGGCGCGGGAAGAGTTCATATACCCACTTGATGCGGGTCTGGTATTCATCACGGTGAGCGAAGAACCCGCCCATCGCCAGGTTCTCTTCCACCGTCATGCGGGAGAAGACGCGGCGCCCTTCCGGAACAATCGCCACCGCCTCGCGCATGATTCTGGCGGTCTGCCAGTCGGTAATGTCTTTACCATCGAACACAATCCGCCCGCTGGTGGCGCGCGGGTCGCCGCACAGGGTGCCGAGCAGCGTGGTTTTGCCCGCGCCGTTGGCGCCAATCAGGGTCACGATTTCACCCTGATTGATATGCAGGCTGACGTCGTGCAGCGCCTGGATCTTGCCGTAGTGCGCGTTGACCTTGTCGAACGTTAACATCGCTTTTTCCATCTTATGCCTCACCAAGGTATGCGCGGATCACGTCCGGGTTGTTGCGGATCTCTTCCGGCGTGCCGTTTGCCAGCGGCGTGCCCTGGTTTACCACGTAGATACGGTCCGAAATGCCCATCACCAGCTTCATGTCGTGCTCAATCAGCAGGATGGTAGTGTCGTGACTGTCGCGCAGCTCGGCAATCAGCTCGTCCAGCTCTTTGGTCTCTTTCGGGTTGAGCCCTGCCGCCGGTTCGTCGAGCATCAGGATTTCCGGCTGCGTCACCATGCAGCGCACGATCTCCAGACGACGCTGGTCACCGTAGGCCAGATTGCTCGCCTGACGGTTGGCGTGCTGCAGCAGGCCAATTCGGTCGAGCCAGGTGGCGGCGCGGTCAAGCGCTTCATCCTGCGCGCGGCGGAAGGCCGGGGTTTTCAGCAGGCCGGAGAACAGCCCGGTTTTCAGCTGCTGATGCTGGGCCACCAGCAGGTTCTCAATCACCGTCATCTCGCGGAACAGACGCACGTGCTGGAAGGTACGCACCACGCCCATACGGGCGATCTGCTGGCCCGGCAGCCCTTCCAGGTGCTGGTCGCGCAGCATGATGGTGCCGCCCGTCGGCTTGTAGAAGCCGGTCAGGCAGTTAAAGACCGTGGTTTTCCCTGCGCCGTTCGGACCAATCAGGGAGACAATCTCTTTCTTGTGCAGATCCAGATTCACGTTGTTGACCGCCAGCAGGCCGCCAAAACGCATCATCAGGCCGTTAACGGATAATAATGGCTGACTCATGCCTGCTCTCCTTTCGCTTGCCCGTTCTTCAGCTTCAGCTGTGGACGGGTCATCGGCAGCAGACCCTGCGGACGCCAGATCATCATCAGCACCATCAAACCACCCAGCATCAGCATGCTGTATTCGTTAAAGTCGCGCATCAGCTCGCGCGAGACCACCAGCAGGATGGCCGCGAGGATAACGGCAAACTGCGAGCCCATCCCGCCGAGCACCACAATCGCCAGCACAAAGGCGGATTCGGCGAAGGTGAACGATTCCGGGCTAACGAAGCCCTGACGCGCGGCAAACAGCGTTCCGGCGAAACCGGCAAACGCGGCGCTGATGGTGAACGCGGTCAGCTTGATGCGGGTCGGGTTCAGGCCCAGGGAGCGGCAGGCAATCTCATCTTCACGCAGCGCTTCCCACGCGCGGCCCAGCGGCATGCGCAGCAGGCGGTTGATCACGAACAGGGTAATCACCACCAGCAGCAGCGCCACCAGATAGAGCCAGATCACGCGGTCGGACGGGTCATACTTCACGCCGAAGAAGTTGCTGAAGGTATCCCAGCCGCCTTCGCGGGCGGTACGGCTAAATTCCAGGCCGAAGAAGGTCGGTTTCGGGATCTGGCTGATGCCGTTCGGGCCGCCGGTCACTCCGGTGTTGTTGAGCAGCAGGATACGGACGATTTCGCCGAAGCCTAAGGTCACAATCGCCAGGTAGTCACCGCGCAGGCGCAGCACCGGGAAGCCAAGCAGGAAGCCTGCAGCGGCAGAGACCAGCCCCGCCAGCGGCAGGCAGGTCCAGAAGCCGAGACCGTAATAGTGGTTCAGCAGCGCGAAGGTATAGGCGCCGATGGCGTAGAAGCCGCCGTAGCCCAGCACCAGCAGGCCCGAAAGCCCCACGACCACGTTCAGACCGAGACCGAGAATCACGTAGATCATGGTCAGCGTGGCGATATCCACGGTGCCACGCGACACCACGAACGGCCACGCCACGGCGGCCACCAGCAGCGCCACGAGGAACAGCTTCTGCTTAACCGTAGAACCGTCGATTGCCGGCAGGACGAATTTCGGCCCGGAGACGTTTTTCAGCGTCTTCTGGAACAGCGGACGCAGCAGCTGGAACAGGAACACTACGGCCGTGCCGATAAATACCCACTGCCAGCGGATGTCAGCTGCGGTATCGACAACCAGTTTGGTGCCATTCAGCTCAAGCTGGACTCCCATAAAGACGCTGGCCAGCACGAAGAACATGGCGGCAGAGAGCAGCGCCATTGCAAAATGCATCGGTTTCATACTTTCTCTACCTCCGGACGGCCCAGAATACCGGTAGGCATCACCAGCAGAACCAGAATCAGCAGGGCAAACGACACCACGTCTTTATACTCCGTGCTCAGGTACGCCGAGGAGAGCGCTTCGGCCACGCCCAGGATCAGGCCGCCGATCATCGCGCCCGGAATACTGCCGATACCGCCCAGAACCGCCGCGGTGAAGGCTTTCATCCCGGCCATGAAGCCGATGTACGGGTTGATCACGCCGTAGAACTGGCCGAGCAGGACACCCGCCACCGCCGCCATCGCGGCGCCAATCACGAAGGTCAGGGCAATCACGCGGTCGGTGTTGATGCCGAGCAGGCTCGCCATCTTCAGGTCTTCCGCGCAGGCGCGGCAGGCGCGTCCCATACGCGAGTAGCGGATGAACAGCGTCAGGGCGAGCATCGCAATAAAGGTCACGACCCAGATAACCAGCTGCATGGTGGTGATAGAGGCCGCGAAGTTTTCGCTGGCCCCCACAATCCACTGGCCGTTAAACAGGCTTGGCAGCGCCACGTCGCGCGAACCTTCGGTCAGGCTGACGTAGTTTTGCAGGAAGATCGACATCCCGATCGCGGAAATAAGCGCAATCAGGCGCTTGGAGCTGCGCACCGGCCGGTAGGCCACGCGCTCAATGCTCCAGCCGTAGGCGCTGGCAATCACGATCGCGCCGACAAACCCGGCGGCGACCAGCAGCCAGCTGCTGTCGATGCCCATCATCATCAGGGCGGCGATAATCATAAAGGAGACGTAGCTACCGATCATGTACACCTCGCCGTGGGCGAAGTTGATCATGCCGATAATGCCGTAAACCATCGTATAGCCGATGGCGATCAGCGCGTAGGTGCTTCCCAGCGTAACGCCGTTAAACATCTGCTGCAGGAAATAGAGAAACTGCTCGGACATATGCAAACCTTTTTATACCCGCCCGTCATGCCGGGCGGTGGGATAATTATTTGGCGGCCGAGGATGAACCGTCGGCGTGCCACTTAAAGACACCAAACTCAAATCCCTTCAGATCGCCTTTCTCATCCCAGTTCAGCGGCCCAATCACGGTGTTCGCCCCGTGTGCTTTTAAATCTTTCACCAGATCCAGCGGTTCTTTGCTGCCGGAGCGATCCAGCGCGGTGGCCAGAGACTGTATGGCCGCGTAGGTGATCCAGACGTACGGACCACTCGGATCTTTCTTCTGCGCCTTGAGCGCATCCACGATAGCCTTGTTGGCCGGATCCTGGTCATAGCGTTTTGGCATCGTCACCAGCATGCCTTCGGCAGAATCCCCCGCGATGTTTGACAGGGAGGCATTGCCCACGCCCTCTGGCCCCATAAACTGGGTTTTCAGACCGGTGGCGCGCGCCTGACGCAGCATCTGCCCCATCTCCGGGTAATAGCCGCCGTAGTAAACGAAGTCGATATTCTCTTTTTGCAGACGGGCAATCAGCGCGGAGAAGTCTTTCTCACCGGCGGTAATGCCGTCGAAGAAGACGATGTTCGCGCCGCCTTTTTTCAGGCCGTCCTGCACGGAGCGCGCCAGGCCTTCGCCGTACTGCTGTTTGTCATGAATAATAGCAATGCGCTGTGGCTTAACGGTCTCGAGGATGTATTTGGCGGCGGTGGGACCCTGCGAGGAGTCCAGACCGGCGGTACGCATAATGTGCTGGTAGCCGCGCTGGGTCAGTTCCGGGTTCGTTGCGCCTGGGGTGATCATCAGAATGCCTTCGTCTTCGTAGATATCAGACGCCGGCTGCGTGGAGGATGAGCACAGGTGGCCGATCACATACTGAATACCTTCGTTGACGATTTTGTTGGCGACCGCGACGGCCTGTTTCGGATCGCAGGCGTCGTCATATTCCACGCCCACCAGCTTGTCGCCTTTGATACCGCCCTTGGCGTTGATGTCTTTGATGGCCTGGCGCGCGCCGTTGAACTCCATGTCACCCCACTGGGCAACAGGGCCGGACATCGCGCCCACTACCGCAACTTTAATGTCGTCTGCCATAGCGGCATGCGAGATCGACAGTGCGACCATCCCCGCGATTAACGTCTTCGCGTTCCTTTTCATCTCTGAATCCCCATTCGTGATGTCGTGTTTATATTTTGTTTTATTATGGTTAAAAAGCATTCTGTACTTTTAATGAACAACGCTATTTTTACCAGTGCCTTTAATGGTTTAGCGCAGTTTTTTGTCAAAAACCAGACTAAAATCTCTATTTTTCAGGCGATTAAGCAAAGATAATATTCTAAAATCAGGCAGAGATAAACAAATAAAAGTGCAGTTTGCAGCATAAAATAACGGTACAAAGCGCCGAATAAATCACTACCGTTCAGGTTAAAATTCTGCTTATTTTTCGATCCATGTGTTTTCAAACTGCCCATCGCGTTGCCAAAAAACTAATCACCTGGTTAATGAGAATAAAAAGAGGAAGCCGCTGAGTGAATAAATTGAGTACACTGCCCCTACTCAATCTGATTTGGACAAGTGGCTAATGAAACTGACTATCGTGCGTCTGGTGACCTTTAGCGACCAGGATCATATCGACCTGGGCAAGATCTGGCCGGAATATTCCCCTTCGTCGCTGCGCGTTGATGAGACCCACCGCATTTATGCCGCGCGTTTTAACGAACGCCTGCTGGCAGCGGTTCGCGTAACCCTGAGCGGTACGGAAGGGGCGCTGGACTCGCTGCGCGTGCGTGACGTCACCCGTCGTCGCGGTGTGGGACAGTATTTAATTGAAGAAGTGATCCGCGAAAACCCGAGCGTGACCTCATGGTGGATGGCTGATGTGGGCGTGGAAGACCGCGGCGTGATGGCGGCGTTTATGCAGGCGTTAGGGTTTACGGCGCAGGAGAGCGGGTGGGAGAAGCGCTAAAAGAAAGCCGGGTGGCGGCTGCGCCTTACCCGGCCTACATTCTCCACTGTATTTTCCCAAGCATTTCGTGTTGCAGGAAGGCGGCAAGTTATGAAATCCCCGGGAGCTTACATAAGTAAGTGACCGGGGTTGAATAACGCAGCCAACGCACCTGCGGCGCGAAAGGCGACGGGAAAATTATTTGGCGTCTGTCGCCGTGCCGTTCGCATGCCAGTCAAACACGCCGAACTCGAAGCCCTTCAGGTCGCCCTTCGCGTCCCAGGAGAGTGGTCCCATGACGGTCTCGACGGTATTCGCTTTCAGCCAGGTGGCAATCTCAGCCGGATCGGCTGACTGGTTCAGGCCCGCCTGCAGAGACTGCAGCGCCGCGTAGGTGGTCCAGACGAACGCGCCGCTTGGATCCTGTTTCTTCGCCTTGATGGCATCTACGATAGGTTTGTTCGCAGGGACCTGGTCGTAGTTCTTCGGTTTGGTTACCAGCAGGCCTTCGGCTGATTCACCCGCAATGTTAGACAGGGAAACGTTCGCCACGCCTTCCGGGCCCATAAACTGGGTTTTCAGGCCCGCAGCGCGCGCCTGGCGCAGGATCTGGCCCATTTCCGGGTGGTAGCCACCGTAGTAAACAAAATCAATATTCTCTTTCTTCAGGCGCGCCACCAGGGTGGAGAAGTCTTTCTCACCGGCGGTGATCCCGTCGAAGAACACCACGTCGGCATTCGCTTTCTTGAGGTTATCCTGCACTGAACGCGCCAGACCTTCACCGTACTGCTGCTTGTCATGAACGATGGCAATGCGCTTCGGCTTCACTTTTTCAACGATGTATTTCGCCGCGGTTGGGCCCTGGTCAGAGTCCAGACCGGTGGTGCGCAGGGTCAGCTTGTAGCCGCGCGCGGTCAGCTCCGGTGCGGTCGCTGCCGGGGTGATCATCAGAATACCTTCGTCTTCGTAGATGTCAGACGCAGGCTGAGTCGAGGAAGAGCACAGGTGACCGATAACGTATTTGATCCCGTCGTTCACCACTTTGTTCGCGACCGCGACCGCTTGTTTCGGGTCACAGGCATCATCATATTTTACGATCTGCAGTTTTTCGCCCTTGATACCGCCCTTGGCATTAATGTCTGCAACCGCCTGCTCAGCGCCGGTAAATTCCTGGTCGCCGTACTGTGCTACCGGACCGGACATTGCGCCAACCACAGCCACCTTGATGTCTGCCTGTGCCATGGTGCTGAATGCCAACGCGATACATCCTGCCAGTAACGCTTTACCCTTCATGTTCATCCTGAGATTCCCCATTATTATGGTTATTACGATTGTTGTGATGTTGTTGTGCAGCGCTTTATGTCAGTTATAGGTGTGCTGTCCGCGCTTTTTCAGCATACTCTGCTAAAACATACCCGATTTTTATGATTTTGGAATAGCTAATTTGAAATGAATATATGATAAGCCCGGCAGGGATTTTCGCCGGGCATGTGGCTTTAACGTGTCAGCGACGCGGAGATAATGTCCAGCGCTTTACGGAACTGCGCTTCAGGGATAGTCAGCGGATACAGGAAACGAATGACGTTGCCGTAGACGCCGCAGCTCAGAAGAAGCAGCCCTTCCTGCAACGCACGCTCCTGCACCTGGCGGGTAAATTCCGGCGAAGGCTGACCCGTTTGCGGGTCGTTAAACTCAACCGCCACCATCGAGCCCTGCGCGCGAATGTCAGCGATATACGGGCAGTGTTCCTTCGCCTTATTCAGCACTTCCACCAGGTGGTGGCCAAGATGCGCCGAGCGCGTGCAGAGATCCTCTTCATCAATCACGTCGAGCACGGCATGTGCCGCCGCAATCGCCAGCGGGTTTCCGGCGTAGGTACCGCCCAGCCCGCCAGGGGCGGGTGCGTCCATCACCTCCGCACGGCCCGATACCGCTGAGAGCGGCATCCCGCCCGCCAGGCTTTTCGCCATGGTGATCAGATCGGGCTTCACGCAGTGGTGTTCCATCGAGAACAGCTTGCCGGTACGGGCGAAGCCGCTTTGCACCTCGTCGGCAATCAGCAAAATACCGTGGGTGTCGCACAGGGCGCGCAGCGCCTGCATAAAATCAGCTGGCGCAATGTTGAAACCGCCCTCTCCCTGAACCGGTTCGAGAATAATGGCCGCGACCTGGTCGGGTGCGATATCCGCTTTAAAGATGCGTTCCAGGCTTTTCAACGCTTCCGCCGTGCTGACGCCGTGCAGTTCATTCGGATACTGCGCGTGATACACCGAACCGGGGAACGGGCCAAAGCCGAGCTTGTACGGCGCAACTTTGCCGGTCAGCGCCATGGTCATAAAGGTGCGGCCGTGGAACGCGCCGCCGAAGGTGATAAGGCCGGGACGTTTGGTGTACGCTCGGGCAATTTTGACCGCGTTTTCGACCGCCTCAGCCCCCGTAGAGAAGAACGCGGTTTTGGCCGGACCGTCAACGGGCACGCGCTGGTTGATGCGCTCGGCAAGCGCCACATAGCCTTCGTACGGCACAATCTGGTACGCCGTATGGGTAAACGCGTGGAGCTGTTTTTCAATAGCGGAAATGACTTTTGGATGGCGATGGCCGGTATTCAGCACCGCGATCCCGGCGGCGAAGTCGATGTACTCGTTGCCTTCCACGTCCCACACCGTGGCGTTTTCAGCTTTATCGGCATAGAAGTTACACATCACGCCGATGCCGCGCGGCGTCGCCTGTAAACGCCGGTCGTTCAGTTCGTTATTTTTCACCCTGTCCCCCTGAGAAAGTCGCCTGCTTAGCGCATCAGTAAGTGTTTGCCAGGGGGAGGGAATTCGCCAGAGCGGGCGCTAAAAAAACAAAACCCCCGGACTTTCATCCAGGGGTTCTCGGTGTACTTCGCGAAAATTACGCTTCGATAGCGGCGCGAAGTTTTTTCATGGCGTTCTTTTCAAGCTGACGGACACGTTCCGCAGAAACGCCGTAGCGGTCGGCCAGCTCCTGCAGCGTGGACTTGTTGTCTTCGTCCAGCCAGCGGGCGCGAATAATATCCTGGCTACGCTCGTCGAGGCCTTCCATCGCATGGGTCAGCTTGTTCGCGGCCTGATCTTCCCAGTTATCCTCTTCGATGCCGTCAGCAAAGTTAGAGGTTTTATCCTGCAGATACAGAACCGGCGCCATTGGCTGGCTGTCAGATGCGTCGTCGTCGGAGGACATATCAAAGGTCATGTCCTGCGCGGCCATACGGGATTCCATCTCACGCACGTCTTTGCTGGTTACGCCCAGCTCGCGCGCCACCATTTCCACTTCATCCTGGTTGAACCAGCCCAGGCGCTGCTTGGCTTTACGCAGGTTGAAGAACAGTTTGCGTTGCGCTTTTGTCGTGGCGACTTTCACGATACGCCAGTTGCGCAGCACGTATTCATGGATTTCTGCTTTGATCCAGTGCACAGCGAAGGAGACGAGTCGCACACCCACTTCCGGGTTAAAGCGACGCACAGCCTTCATCAGGCCGATGTTACCTTCCTGAATCAAGTCCGCCTGCGGCAGGCCATAGCCCGCATAGTTACGAGCAATGTGAACAACAAAGCGCAGGTGAGACAGGATCAGCTTTTTCGCTGCTTCCAGATCGCCCTGGTAATGCAGCTTTTCAGCAAGCTCCTTTTCTTCCTCGGCCGTTAACATCGGCCAGGTGTTCGCAGCCCGGATATAAGATTCCAGGTTACCAACAGGGGCTAAAGCTAAAGTTTGCATTTCTTTGGTCATTCATTCCTCTCAATGTTTCTTCTGGTCCTGGTCGTCCCCGTCAGGCAACAACCATGCCAAAGCGTTTGAGCAACGAGATTAGCATTCACTCTTTTATCAGACAGTGATTTTATCCACAAGTTCCAGGTGCAACGGTGAATAAATTACGCACAAATTGTGACATGGAGATGATAACAGGGGAAGCGACAACAGGGACGCTTTCCCTGCAGAGCGAGCATCTCGGTGCAGGGAAAGATTATATCACGCTTTTATTAGTCGGGAGTAAAGTGACGTAAATGTTGAACGGTTGCCAGCCAGGCTGCCACCCACCCAATCATCGAGCAAACCAGCAGCAGCAACAGGCACTCATCGAAGCCTAAGCCACTGATATCAAACTTCGTTCCGAAAACCTGCGCCACTTCAGTGACGGCGGACGAAAGCCGCATCACCAAAATTTCTGACAATATCAGTGAAAGAAATGCACCGGAAAAACCGAGCAGTGCGCCACCGTAAAGGAACGGTCGGAGGATGAAACCATCCGTCGCACCAATCAGTTTCTGCACGTTAATGGTATCGCGACGGGCAAAGATGCTCAGGCGCACGCTGTTACCGATGACGAGGAAGACCGCCGCCACCATCAGCACGCCAATCATCGCCGCGACGCGTCCTACCAGCCCGGTCAGGGCAGCAAGGCGCGCAAACCAGCTGTCGTCCATGCGCACTTCATCAATGCCCTTAATGCGCGTGATGCGATCGCGCAGGGTGTTAAGCGAATCGGTCCCCTGGAAATCCAGCTTCGGGATCACCACCGCCACGGCGGGCAGCGGGTTCTCTTCGAGCATATCCAGCGCGCCGCCAAAACCAGACCAGTTACGGAACTCGCCCAGCGCGTCTTCACGTGAGAGATAGTTGACCTTCTCCACGCCCTGCTCGGCCTGGATTTGCCCAACCACCTGTGCCGCGGCTTTATCGTCGAGCGCTTTATCCATATAGACCGTGATCTGCGGAGACGGATAATACTGTGAGGCCGCCTGGTTGACGTTTTTATAGACCATATAGCAGACGCTTGGCAGCGTCAGGGAGATGGCGATCACCATCACCGTCAGGAACGTCGCCAGCGGCTTGCTTTTCAGATCCTGCAGCGCGCCGTGGAAGGCGTAGCGCACCTGCTCGTTAAACACGTTGGTTTTACGGGAGGCCGGTTTTGGCGCGGCCTTCTGGCGCTTCGGCGCATTACGATTGCCGTCACCACCGCCCTGCGGCTTACGGAAACGGTCAAACCGGTTTCCGAACTGCCGAATCTGGTTTATTGCATCACGCTTATTCACCGTGGCCTCCGTGCAAATGCCCGTCGCTCAGGGTCAGCATGCGGTACGAACGACGGGAAATGAGCCCGATGTCGTGCGTGGCCATCAATACGGTGACTCCTACGCGGTTGAATTCCTCAAACAGACGCAAAATCCCTTCGGACAGGGCATCGTCCAGGTTACCGGTTGGTTCATCCGCCAGCAGTACGGCAGGCTTGTTCACCACCGCGCGGGCGATGCCCACGCGCTGCTGTTCACCGCCGGAGAGCTGGATCGGGAAGTTCTTCGCTTTGTCCAGCAGCCCGACCTTATCCAGCGCCGCAGAGACGCGACGGCGGATATCGTCATAGCTGGCGCCGGCAATAATCAGCGGAATGGCCACGTTATCGAAAACGGTGCGATCCATCAGCAGGTGGTGATCCTGGAAAATCATGCCGATCTGACGACGCAGGAACGGCACTTCGCGGTTTTTCAGGCGGCTGATCTCATGGCCGCCGAAAAAGATTTTCCCGGCGCTTGGCCGCTCGATCCCACAGATAAGCTTGAGCAGGGTACTTTTCCCCGCGCCGGAATGGCCGGTCAGGAATGCCATCTCGCCCGGCTGCAGGTGGAATGTTACCCCCTGCAGCGCTTGTCTCCCACCGAGATAGGCCTTGCTGACGTGTTCAAAGCGAATCATTGTTAGTCCTCTCGGGCAAATAATGCCTCAATAAAGTCGTCCGCTTTAAACGGACGCAAATCCTCAATACGCTCGCCCACACCGATGTAACGGATAGGAATGCCGAACTGATCGGCCACGGAGAAGATCACCCCGCCTTTCGCGGTGCCGTCCAGCTTGGTCAGCGCGATCCCGGTCAGTCCTACCGCTTCAGTGAACAGCTTCGCCTGACTGATGGCGTTCTGTCCGGTGCTGGCATCAATGGTCAGCATAATTTCATGCGGCGCGTCTTCGTCCAGCTTCTTCATGACGCGAACGATTTTCTTCAACTCTTCCATCAGGTGCGATTTGTTCTGCAAACGCCCTGCGGTATCGGCAATCAGCACGTCCACGTTGCGCGCCTTCGCCGCCTGGATGGCGTCGAAGATCACGGACGCGGAATCCGCGCCGGTATGCTGGGCAATCACCGGAATGTTGTTGCGCTGGCCCCAAACCTGCAGCTGCTCAACCGCTGCCGCGCGGAAGGTATCGCCCGCCGCCAGCATCACCGATTTGCCCTGCTGCTCGAACTGACGCGCCAGCTTGCCGATGGTGGTAGTTTTACCCACGCCGTTCACGCCGACCATCAGAATAACAAATGGCGTTTTGCCTTCAATATTAAGCGGTTCGTCAACTTTTGCGAGAATTTCACCCATCTCGTCTTTCAGCAAACCGTACAGCGCTTCGGCGTCGCGCAGCTGTTTGCGGCTCGCCCCTTCGGTCAGATTGGCGATGATCTTACGGGTGGTTTCCACGCCGACGTCCGCAATCAGCAGCTGTTCTTCCAGCTCTTCGAAGAGATCGTCGTCGATCTTCTTGCCGCGGAACAGACTGATAAATCCGGAACCTAAGTTTTCTTTGGTTTTGAGCAGGCTGCGCTTCAGGCGCGCGAAGAAACCTTCTTTGGTCGGTTTTTCCTGCTCCTGGACGCTCTCTTCTTCCGGCTGTTCTTCAACCGGCACGACGATGACCGCCTCTTCCGCGGCTTCTGCCGCCAGCGCCTGGGCTTCCAGCTCTTCGTCGGTCAGTTCAGGCTCGAGTGCCGCTTCTTCTTCCACCGCCTCAACAATTTCAACGGTTTCCGCTTCCGCCTGCCACTCTTCGGCAGAAACCTCTTCGGCTTTCACCTCTTCCGGCAGCGGCAGCTCTTCGTGCTCGATAACGGCCTGCGGCGCTTCGGCAAGGGCCTCAATGACAACCGGCTCTGGCTTCTCGCTCTCCTGAACCTGTTCCGTGACCTCAACCACCTCTTGTGCAAAGGTTTCAATCTCTTCTTTGCTGTGCGCCGTTTCTTCCGCTTCGACAACCGCGGCGGTTTCTACAGGCGTTTCAGGCTGTGACTGCTCTTCAACGGCTTGTTGCTCTTCGGTTTTCTGTTCTGTTTCTTGCTCTTTTTCACCGAAGCCCAGCCAGGAAAAGAAGCCACGTTTTTTTTGTTTTGCCATCTGCGACTACACTCCTCGCGGCGCTATATACATGGAAGCTAAAAAAATGATGAAATAGTCTAACACTTTACTTAATTGACATCACCGCCCGCAATCGCAGGCCAATTGTTAACAGAGCTTTCCTGAGATGAAGAAACCCAACCGCGCCCCGGCCGGTCAAATTCGTATTATCGGCGGTCAGTGGCGAGGCCGGAAATTACCGGTGCCGGACAGCCCCGGTTTACGCCCTACCACCGACCGCGTGCGCGAGACGCTGTTTAACTGGCTGGCCCCGTCAATGGTAGACGCCCACTGCCTGGACTGCTTCGCCGGAAGCGGCGCGCTCGGGCTTGAAGCGCTGTCGCGCTATGCCGCCAGCGCCACGCTGCTGGAGATGGAGCGCGGCGTGGCGCAGACGCTGCAGCAAAATCTGGCGACGCTGAAGGCGAGCAACGCCAAAGTCGTGAACACCAACACGCTGAGTTTTCTTGCGCAGAAAGGCACGCCGCATAACGTGGTGTTTGTCGATCCGCCGTTCCGCAAGGGGCTGCTGGAAGAGACGTTATCCCTGCTGGAGCAAAACGGCTGGCTGGCGGATGACGCGCTAATTTACGTTGAAAGCGAAGTGGAAAACGGTTTACCGCCGGTTCCCGCCCACTGGGATCTGCACCGCGAAAAGGTCGCCGGCCAGGTCGCTTATCGTCTGTATCACCGTCAGGCACAAGGAGGCTCCGATGCCGGTACTGATTAACCTGGGACGTTTGCTGATGCTGGGCGTCTGGGCGTTTTTAATTCTCAACCTGGTACACCCCTTCCCGCGTCCGATGAATATTTTCGTTAACGTCGCGCTGATTTTCACGTCGTTTATGCACGCCCTGCAGATGGTGATGCTGAAAAACGGCCTGCCGAAAGACGGCCCGCAGATGACGGGCTGGCAGCAGCTGCGCGTGTTTATTTTCGGCGTGTTTGAACTGCTGGTGTGGATGAAGAAGTTTAAGGCGCAGGTGAAGAAGTAAGGCGCGGCCTGATGCCCTCACCCTAACCCTCTCCCACAGGGAGAGGGGACCGTTCGTGCATTATTCCGTCCTGAACCCTTCAAACCGCGACCCTTTGTAGCTCAGCGTTCCTTTCTCACCCACCATCAGCTGATGGTACTGCTGCGCCTCCAGGCGGAAGGTCATCTCCAGGCCGCCCGTTTCCGGTCTAAAGCTCGCTTCATAGCGCATTGCTGTGCCCGCAGGCGTCACCTGCTGCTGGCGCGAGCGGCGGTCGTTGAGCGGTTTCTCGCGTTTGTTGGTCACCACCACGCGCTTTTGCATCAGCGGTGCGGCATCGTTATCCGCCTTCTCGCGGCGCTGCTGCACGAAACGGAACGAGGCGGCAATGACGATAATCGCCACCACGATAATGAAAAAAAGCGGCATCTTGCTCATTCGACAATCCCATCAGATTTTGCGGAATTCAGGATACCTTGCCTCCCCCGCCATTGCCAAACGCCCGCCCGCGTCACTACACTGGATCAGAAACTGATTATTCAGACTTAACAGATACAGGGAGTTAATATGCTTTGGTCATTTATCGCTGTCTGTTTTTCCGCATGGCTTTATGTCGATGCGTCGTATCGCGGTCCCACCTGGCAGCGCTGGTTGTTTAAACCGGTCACGCTGTTGCTCCTGCTGCTGCTGGCCTGGCAAGCGCCGATGTTCAACGCCGTCAGCTATCTGGTGCTCGCCGGGCTGTGTGCATCCCTGATTGGCGATGCCTTAACCCTGCTGCCGCGCCAGCGCCTGCTGTACGCCGTTGGGGCGTTCTTCCTCTCCCATCTGCTGTATACCATCTACTTTGCCAGCCAGATGACGCTCTCCTTCTTCTGGCCGCTGCCGCTGGTGCTGCTGGTGATTGGCGCCCTGCTGATTGCGGTGATCTGGTCGCGTCTGGAAGAGATGCGTTTGCCGGTCTGTACGTTTATCGCCATGACGCTGGTGATGGTGTGGCTGGCGGGCGAGCTGTGGTTCTTCCGTCCGACCGCTCCGGCGATGTCCGCGTTCTTCGGCGCCGCGCTGCTGCTGATTGGGAATATCGTGTGGCTGGGCAGCCACTATCGCCGCCGCTTCCGGGCGGATAACGCGATTGCCTCCGCGTGTTACTTTGCCGGGCATTTCCTGATTGTGCGTTCGCTGTATATCTAAATAGCGCTTGACTCTGGAGTCGACTCCAGAGTGTATGCTGCGGTTAATGAGAAAATTATCATTGCCGGAGACTGCCATGTCGACTCCAGAAATACCTAAAAAAGTTCCTCAATTCTCGGCACTTAAGCTCAGCCCGGCTCCGTCGAAAGACGACTGCTGCTGCGAAGGCGCGTGCGAAACGCCAGCTCAACCCCTTCCTGAAAACGGCAACCGCTATAGCTGGGTCGTCAACGGCATGGACTGCGCGGCCTGCGCCCGCAAGGTGGAAAACGCCGTCAAGCAGGTGCCGGGCGTGGATCACGTTCAGGTGCTGTTCGCCACCGAAAAGCTGCTGGTTAGCGCCGATAGCGACGTCAGCAAGCAGGTTGAAGCCGCCGTCAGCCAGGCGGGCTATACCCTGCGCAGCGAAACGGTGCCCGTTGAAAAAGCCTCCTCCCTGAAAGAAAACCTGCCGCTCATTACCCTCATCATCATGATGGCCCTGAGCTGGGGTCTGGAGCAGATTAACCATCCGTTCGGCAATCTGGCGTTTATCGCCACCACGCTGGTCGGCCTGTTCCCGATTGCCCGTCAGGCGCTGCGCCTGATGAAAAGCGGCAGCTGGTTTGCAATCGAAACGCTGATGAGCGTGGCGGCGATCGGCGCGCTGTTCATTGGCGCGACGGCAGAAGCGGCGATGGTGCTGCTGCTGTTCTTAATCGGCGAACGCCTTGAGGGCTGGGCGGCGAGCCGCGCGCGTAAAGGGGTCAGCGCGCTGATGGCGCTGAAGCCGGAAACCGCCACTCGCGTGATAAACGGCACGCGTGAAACGGTCGCCATCAGTACGCTGCGCCCGGGCGACGTGATTGAAGTGGCCGCAGGGGGGCGTCTGCCCGCAGACGGCGCGCTACTTACCGCCACCGCGAGCTTTGATGAAAGCGCCCTGACCGGGGAATCCATTCCGGTAGAGCGTGCCGCGGGTGAAAAAGTGCCTGCTGGCGCCACCAGCGTCGACCGTATGGTGCAGCTCACCGTGCTTTCCGAGCCGGGCGACAGCGCCATCGACCGTATCCTCAAGCTGATTGAAGAGGCAGAGGAGCGCCGCGCGCCGGTCGAACGCTTTATCGATCGCTTCAGCCGGATTTATACCCCTGCCATCATGCTGGTTGCCCTGCTGGTCACCGTCGTCCCGCCGCTGTTCTTTGGCGCGCCGTGGGAGGGCTGGATTTATAAAGGGCTGACGCTGCTGCTGATTGGCTGCCCGTGCGCGCTGGTGATTTCCACCCCGGCGGCAATTACCTCAGGTCTGGCGGCTGCGGCGCGTCGCGGCGCGCTGATTAAGGGCGGCGCGGCGCTGGAACAGCTGAGCCAGGTCCAGCATATCGCCTTCGATAAAACCGGTACGTTAACTGTGGGCAAGCCGCAGGTGACCGGCGTATATCCGCAGGAAATCAGTGAAAATGAGCTACTTACACTGGCCGCCGCCGTTGAGCAGGGGTCCACTCACCCGCTGGCGCAGGCGATTGTGCGAGAAGCGCAGTCGCGCGGGCTGAATATCCCTCCGGCAACCGCCCAGCGGGCGCTGGTCGGGTCAGGGATTGAGGCCACCGTTGACGGTAAAAAGGTGCTGATTGTCGCGGCGGGCAAGTCTTCCAGTCCAGAGGTTGAGGCGTTAGAACAGACCGGACAAACCGTCGTGACCGTTATGCAGGACGGCGTCGCGAAAGGGATGCTGGCGCTGCGCGATACCCTGCGCGATGACGCAAAAGAAGCCGTGGCGGCGCTGCACAAGCTGGGCGTGCAGGGCGTTATTCTCACCGGTGATAACCCTCGAGCGGCGGCAGCGATTGCCGGAGAGCTGGGGCTGGAGTTTAAAGCCGGACTGTTGCCTGCGGATAAGGTCAGCGCCGTGACGGAGCTGAACGCCCGCGCGCCGCTGGCAATGGTCGGTGACGGGATTAACGATGCCCCGGCGATGAAAGCGTCCACCATCGGTATTGCGATGGGCAGCGGCACCGACGTGGCGCTGGAAACGGCCGACGCGGCATTGACGCACAACCGCCTGACCGGGCTGGCGCAGATGATTAGCCTGGCGCGCGCGACGCGGGCCAACATCCGTCAGAACATCGGCATTGCGCTCGGGCTGAAAGGAATTTTCCTCGTGACGACCCTGCTCGGCATGACCGGACTGTGGCTGGCGGTGCTGGCGGATACCGGGGCAACGGTGCTGGTGACGGCGAACGCGCTTCGGCTGCTGCGTCGCCGATAAAAAAAGCACGGTGGCGCTAACGCTTACCGGGTACATGTCCTGCTAACTCGTAGGTCGGGTAAGGCGAAGCCGCCACCCGACTTTTTTATAAGAAATAGCTCATCGCCAGGCCTAAAAACAGCACCAGACCGACATAGTTGTTGTTCATAAACGCTTTAAAGCAGGCGTCGCGTTCACGCTTCGCAATCAGCTTTTGCTGGTACGCAAACAGCAGTCCCGCCACCAGCACGGACCAGTAAAACTCCCAGTTCAGCCCGTTCAGGCGACCGATCGCAACCATCAGCGCCAGTACCGCGACCTGCAGGATGCCGATAATCAGCTTGTCCTGACGACCAAAGAGGATGGCGGTGGATTTAATGCCAATTTTCAGGTCATCGTCGCGGTCTACCATCGCGTATTGCGTGTCATACGCCACGGCCCAGAGAATGTTCGCCAGGAACATCAGCCAGCAGCTTAGCGGTAAGGACTCACTAACCGCCGCAAACGCCATCGGAATCGACCAGCCAAACGCCGCGCCCAGCACCACCTGAGGCAGGTGGGTATAGCGCTTCATAAACGGATACACCCAGGCTAACGCCAGCGCCGCAACGGAAAGCAGAATGGTCATGGTGTTGAGGGTTAACACCAGCAGGAAAGAGAGCAGCACCAGAACAATGAACAGCACGCGGGCTTCTTTCCCGGTGACCTGCCCGCTGGGTAACGGACGTCCGGCAGTACGCTTAACATGACCGTCGAATTTACGATCGGCATAGTCATTCACCACGCAGCCCGCCGCGCGCATCAGCCAGACGCCGGCAACGAACACGGCCAGGATCCACAGCGGCGGCACGCCCGGCGTGGCGAGCCACAGCGCCCACAGGGTCGGCCACAGCAGCAGTAACGCGCCAATGGGTTTATCGGTACGCATTAAGCGGTGATACGCCAACAGCTTATTCTGCGTCAGGCTCCACTCCATTTTTTCTTCCTCTTAGTACAACGGTGATGCCGGTAAAAAAAGCTCCGTCAGAATTAACGGTTTACCGCTCAGGCGAAGGCGGGAACGACGCCCCCAGAGTTCGGCATCACGACCAATCTCAATAAAATCCCGGGTAAGCTCAGACGAGGTGAAAAGGTAACGCCCCAGAGGCGTTTTCCCCAGACGTTGCAGCGCCAGCTCTGGCCCGGAAAGGGTGGACTCGGGCACCACAGTCCGCCCGGCAAGCCACGGTTCACCATCAGCGCAGAGTAAAATTTCGCGCAGCCAGTAGCGTGGCTCTTGCGGCAGCAGCGGCAGCTCGCTGGCGATCTCATCACCAGAGACAAACCCTTCCTGAATCAGGGTCACCGTGACCGTTTTACCCTGTTGCTCAAAACGTTTCGTCATGGAATCTTCCAGCAACAGCCAGTCAAGCTGCTGCGGATCAAGCGCAGGTATTTGATCGAAATAGCGCAGCGCACGCAGTTGCGTTAGCGCAGGGTGTGACATGCCAGACTCTCCGATACATAACGTAATGGCATTGTATCGCAGAAACACGGATTGAGGGGGGCCAAACGTTATTTAACGATCACGATCGCAACATGGGCGCAACAGTCTGGCGGATACGAAAAAAAGTGCGCCCACTCAGGCGCACCAAACTACTAACAAATCAGCACTGTGGGGAAACGGTTACCCCTTGCCTTTTACACTGCTGATAAAGGTGGAACGGGCAGTGGTTGAACCTAAACGTTCGGCTTCATCAAGCAGTTTCAGCGCTTTATCGACATCGCCGCGCTTCACCGCCTGCTTAAT
This sequence comes from Enterobacter cloacae complex sp. ESBL7, assembly GCF_041679625.1. Lineage (NCBI taxonomy): Bacteria > Pseudomonadati > Pseudomonadota > Gammaproteobacteria > Enterobacterales > Enterobacteriaceae > Enterobacter > Enterobacter cloacae complex sp. ESBL7. Next base: position 32,018 of record NZ_JBGORN010000009.1, on the reverse strand, counting down.
GGCGTTGTTGAAGTACTCTTCGGTGTCGTTCAGTACCGGCTCGGCTTTCTTCGCCGGGGCAGGAGTTGCGGTCGCTACCGGTGCGGCTGCCGTGGCAGCTGGCGCGGTATAGGCAGGAGCAGCTGTGTTACCTACAGTGACAGGGCCGGAACCGGAAGAGCCAAACAGCGGGCCGACCAGCACGCTTGAACCGCTGTTCGTTTTCACCTTCAGCTTTAACGTTCCGTCGGTGACGTGACGAGCAATCGGGTCTGGAATATCAGGAATCGCGTTACCGGTACCTTTTGCGTAGGCTTTAGCCGGATCGAGCAACGTGGTGGTCTTCTGGAGATCTTGCTCCGTAGTAAAGACCAGAACGTAGAGTTTTTGCTGGCCCAGCGCTGGCGTAAGGCGCATGACGCCTTCCAGACGGTCAGCGCTCATCACGCCGGGTTCCTGATACGTAAAGTATTCACTTGGGAAAAAAGCAGATGGCGTCATGTTCTGATCGAGAATTAACACGCTTGGTGCAAATACACTCGTCTGCTTATTAACCTCACTGGTCAAGGTAATGGCCAGTTCACCAATATTGGCGGGTACGCTATACGCAGCGACAGGGCCGGTAATACCCGGAACATTAAGTGACTGACCAGCCGTTGAGAGCTGGGTGGTCTGGGTTTTAGACTGATCGACAGGGGTCCAGACAAGCTGTTGCAATGCAGCTGTCGGAATGGCTGGCGCGGATGTTGTGTTTTGCGGAACGAAATTGACGTTAGCGAGCGTTACAGCAGGCGCGCTTGCCAGCAGCCCTGCGGTTAAACAAAGGGCAAGGAGAGTTTTGTTCATTTTCATTGTTATCACCTCAAAATGCACAGGTCAGCGGTAGCCAGGCAATAGCGCGCCGTCCCAAGGATTGAGGGGCTTGCGCCCCTCAGTTTGGTCATTACGTCAGGTTAAGACGGGATTACCACCAGATTTCCATCTGGGCGCCGAAGGACCACTCATCGTTGTCGCCGCGGCTGAAGCTTTTCGCAGTGGTATCGCTATAGGCCATGCCTGGGGTGTAACCCGCAACGGAGTTTTTACCTGAAGGCGCATAACCCCATTTCTCATCCCACTTGGCATAGGTGGCGAAGACGCGGATTGCTGGACGTGACCAGATGCTGTCGCCAGCCTGCCACTGTTGTGCCAGGGTGATTTTATACTGGTTGTTGGTTTCGCCAGTTTCCTGAGATTTGACGTTGTCGTAGCCCACTTCAAGCAGAGTGCTCATGATAGGCGTCCATTTGTACATAGGACGAACGCCTACGGTCCACCATTTAGTACCGTTGTTGTTATCCCAGTTGATATCCTGGTACATACCGACGTACATCAGATCCCAGCTATCGCCCAGCGAGATAGCACCGTGGTCAAGTACGCGCCACAGGTGCCCGTTGTTGTTGATGCCGTAGTTGATATCGTCAGTGGTGCCAATGTTCGAACCTTGCGACAGACCTTTACCCTGAGAGGTCATAGAGTCAGTTGCATATTGCAGAACGAATTTGTTGTAGCCTTTCAGCATGCTCTGCGTGTGTTCAGCGGTGAACATCCAGCCATCTTTAGATGCGCCGTCGATCAGGTGATAATCATCACGTGGGTTTGCACGGCCGTAATCAGCCCCCAGCTCCAGGGTACCGCCCGGGTTAATTTCCATCTGGGCTAAACGCACGTCAAAGACATCGTTCGCCGTGCGAGTGGTGTAGTCATAAACGCTGTTGCTGGCGAAGGATGAAGAACCGCCGGCTTCAGAAGAACGGGTTGCAGCCAGAGAGAGCTTACCAAAACCTACGTCGATGTTTTCCAGACCTGCACCAGGACCTGAAATATCCCAGTAGTAGAAGTCGATCATGTGGACGTCATGACGCTGATAGAAGCGCTTACCGGCCCAGATAGTCGAACCTGGCAGCCACTCAATCAGGTTTTTACCCTGCACGTTGGCTTCACGGAACGCCGGGTCAGTGGCCTCCCAGTCGTTCTGTTGCGCCACGGAATACGCGACGTTGGTGTCGAAGTAGAAGCTCTTATCGCCCTCTTTCCACACTTCCTGGCCCAGTTTCAGTTCCGCATAGGTTTCACATTCGTTACCCAGACGGTATTTACTTTGAGCACCGGTTGCCTGGAAGCACTGTTGTTCGCCGCCACTACCCGTCCAGCCGATACCGGAACGAGCATAACCATGGAAATCCACGGCCATTGCCTGAGCAGACATTACGCCCGCTGCGACGGCAACTGCCAGAGGAAGTTTGCGCAGAGTAATCATCATTCTATCTCCTGAGATCATTGCTTTTCTTTGAACACTTCACCTGTCGGTTTCGTGTCTTCTTTTGGGATTGCTTAAACGCCTGGCTCTTTGTGCAACCGACGACATGCAGTGCCATCCTCACGGAACAGATGGCAACGCTCTGGCGGCAAGCCGATAGCGAATGTGGCACCCTCTTCTACCAACACCACGTCGTTCTGGCGGTAGACCAGGTTCTGACGGATGGCGGGGATCTGGATATGAATCTGTGTTTCGTGACCAAGCTGTTCGACGACCTGAACGTCACCTTCCAGGGTCACATCAGCGATGTGGCTCGGCAGCAGGTGCTCAGGACGAATACCGAGGGACATGTTTGCCCCGACCTGTACGTTGGCGCTGTCGACCGGCAGCCAGACCTGCTGGCGGTTTGGCAGCTCCACCTGTACCTGTTCAATGGCTGTCGCGGTCACTTTGACGGGCAGGAAGTTCATCTTTGGCGAGCCAATGAAGCCCGCAACAAAGCGGTCTGCCGGGTAGTGGTACAGCTCCAGCGGTTTACCCACCTGCGCCACGCGGCCGGCATCCAGCACCACGATTTTGTCGGCGAGGGTCATCGCTTCCACCTGATCGTGGGTGACGTAAATCATCGTGCGGCCAAGACGCTTGTGCAGACGGGAGATTTCAATACGCATCTGGACGCGCAGGGCGGCATCCAGGTTAGAAAGAGGTTCATCGAGCAGGAACACGCGCGGTTCGGCCACCAGCGTACGGCCAATCGCCACACGCTGACGCTGACCACCGGAAAGCGCTTTTGGTTTACGCTCCAGCAGGTGGGCCAGCTGTAACACTTCCGCCACCTGCGTCACGCGCTGGTTAATGACCTCTTTCTTCGCGCCGGCCAGCTTCAGGCCAAAGGACATATTTTCGGCAACGGAAAGGTGTGGATAGAGTGCATAAGACTGGAACACCATACCGACGCCACGTTCGGCAGGCGGGATGTCGTTCATTCGGGTATCACCAATCAGCAGGTCGCCGCTGGTAATCGTTTCAAGACCGGCAATCATACGCAGCAGAGTAGATTTACCACAGCCTGATGGGCCAACAAACACCACGAATTCGCCTTCGTTGATGTCCAGATTGATGTCTTTCGACACCACAACGTCACCCCAGGCTTTCGTTACATTACGCAGCTGTACGCTCGCCATGCCCTTCTCCCTTCGTTACAACCTGTCACCGACAGAAACATTCAAGATAAGTTCACTATGGGGTATCCATTACTTTCCCGAATCCTCCACCCCCCGCCTTTTTTATGGGGGAGGAGGCGGGAGGATGAGGGAGCAGGCTCTGCGACCGCCGTGGGCGGGCTGAGGCAAAATTCGTGAAGCCACCTGCAAAATTCGGTGGGTTTTTATGTGCGCCAGCACTCATAACTTAAATTTATGCAACGGAGATCACACAAACGGGGGGTGGGGCGTAGGGGTTGGGAGGATGGAAAGAGGATGTCAAATAAGGAGACTGAGACACGTTGAACCACTGAAGTCATACCACGAGACATCACCAAAAAGGATGGCAGCTATGAATATCAAGACTGGCGCACGCGTTTTCGCATTGTCCGCCCTCGCAGCAATGATGATTTCCGCACCGGCGCTCGCCAAAATTGAAGAAGGCAAACTGGTTATCTGGATTAACGGCGACAAGGGCTATAACGGCCTGGCCGAAGTGGGCAAAAAATTCGAAAAAGATACCGGCATCAAAGTTACCGTAGAACACCCTGACAAGCTGGAAGAGAAGTTCCCGCAGGTTGCAGCAACCGGCGACGGCCCGGACATCATCTTCTGGGCGCATGACCGTTTCGGGGGTTACGCGCAGTCTGGCCTGCTGGCAGAAGTGACGCCAGACAAAGCCTTCCAGGACAAGCTGTTCCCGTTCACCTGGGATGCCGTGCGCTATAACGGCAAGCTGATCGCTTACCCTATCGCGGTTGAAGCCCTGTCTCTGATTTACAACAAAGACCTGGTACCAAACCCACCGAAAACCTGGGAAGAGATCCCGAAACTGGATAAAGAGCTGAAGGCGAAAGGTAAATCCGCGCTGATGTTCAACCTGCAAGAGCCGTACTTCACCTGGCCGCTGATCGCTGCCGACGGCGGTTACGCGTTCAAGTTTGAAAACGGCAAGTATGACGTGAAAGACGTGGGCGTGGACAACGCGGGCGCGAAAGCGGGTCTGACCTTCCTGGTTGATCTGATCAAGAACAAACACATGAACGCGGATACCGACTACTCCATCGCGGAAGCGGCGTTCAATAAAGGCGAAACCGCGATGACCATCAACGGTCCGTGGGCCTGGACCAACATCGACAAGAGCAAAGTCAATTACGGCGTGACGCTGCTGCCAACCTTCAAAGGCAAGCCGTCTAAACCGTTCGTTGGCGTGCTGAGCGCGGGCATCAACGCCGCCAGCCCGAACAAAGAGCTGGCGAAAGAGTTCCTGGAAAACTACCTGCTGACCGATCAGGGTCTGGATGAAGTGAACAAGGACAAACCGCTGGGCGCCGTCGCGCTGAAATCCTTCCAGGATCAGCTGGCGAAAGATCCACGTATCGCGGCCACCATGGATAACGCCCAGAAAGGCGAAATCATGCCGAACATCCCACAGATGGCTGCGTTCTGGTACGCCACGCGTACTGCGGTCATCAACGCTGCAAGCGGTCGTCAGACTGTCGATGCCGCGCTGAAAGATGCTCAGGGTCGTATTACTAAGTAATGACGTAGTCCCCTCTCCCTTTGGGAGAGGGTTAGGGTAAGGGTTGGCGCTATCCGCACGCCCTCACCCCGGCCCTCTCCCCCAGGAGAGGGAGAAAAGATCAAACGTTGTAGAGGAAAAACCCCATGGATGTCATTAAAAAGAAACGCTGGTGGCAAAGCGACGCGCTGAAGTGGTCAGCGATCGGTCTGCTGTGTCTGCTGGTGGGTTACCTTGTTGTTTTAATGTACGTACAAGGGGAATATCTGTTTGCCATCATGACGCTGATTTTAAGCTCTGCTGGCCTGTATATTTTCGCTAATCGTAAAGCCTATGCCTGGCGCTATGTTTACCCGGGCGTGGCCGGGATGGGGCTGTTTGTCCTGTTCCCGCTGATTTGTACCATCGCTATTGCGTTTACCAACTACAGCAGCACCAACCAGCTTGCGCAGGAACGCGCGCAGCAGGTCCTGCTGGATCGCTCATATCAGGCAGGCAAGACCTTTAACTTCGGCCTGTATCCTGCCGGTAACGAGTGGAAGTTAGCGCTTACTGACGAAGCAAGCAGCAAATACTATGTCTCCGACGCGTTCAAATTTGGCGGCGAGCAGAAGCTCACCTTAAAAGAGGCACAGGCCCTGCCGGAAGGTGAACGCGCCAACCTGCGCGTCATTACCCAGAACCGTCAGGCGCTGACCCAGCTCACCGCCGTGCTGCCAGACGAAAGCAAGGTGACCATGAGCTCGCTGCGCCAGTTCTCCGGCACGCAGCCGCTGTATACCCTGGCGGACGACGGCACGCTGACCAACAACCAGAGCGGCGTGAAATATCGTCCGAATAACGACATTGGTTTCTATCAGTCCATTACTGCCGACGGCAAATGGGGTGATGACAAGCTCAGCCCGGGCTATACCGTCACCATCGGCTGGGACAACTTTACCCGCGTGTTTACCGACGAAGGCATTCAGAAACCGTTCTTCGCCATCTTTGTCTGGACGGTGGTCTTCTCGGTGCTGACGGTGATCCTGACCGTGGCCGTGGGCATGGTGCTGGCCTGTCTGGTCCAGTGGGAATCCCTGAAAGGCAAAGCGATTTACCGCGTGCTGCTGATCCTGCCGTATGCCGTACCGTCGTTTATCTCGATTCTGATTTTCAAAGGGCTGTTTAACCAGAGCTTCGGTGAAATCAACATGATGCTGAGCGCCCTGTTCGGCATCAAACCGGCCTGGTTCAGCGACCCGACCACCGCTCGCTCGATGATTATCATCGTGAACACCTGGCTCGGTTATCCGTACATGATGATCCTGTGCATGGGCCTGCTGAAGGCTATCCCGGACGATCTGTATGAAGCCTCGGCGATGGACGGCGCGGGCCCGTTCCAGAACTTCTTTAAAATTACGCTGCCGCTGCTCATTAAGCCGCTGACGCCGCTGATGATTGCCAGCTTCGCCTTTAACTTTAACAACTTCGTGCTGATTCAGCTGTTGACCAACGGCGGCCCGGACCGCCTTGGCACCACGACGCCAGCAGGCTATACCGACCTGCTCGTGAGCTACACCTACCGTATCGCCTTCGAAGGCGGCGGCGGCCAGGACTTCGGTCTGGCGGCAGCGATTGCCACCCTGATCTTCCTGCTGGTAGGCGCTCTGGCGATTGTGAACCTGAAAGCCACACGTATGAAATTTGATTAAGGAGGGCATCAATCATGGCTATGGTACAACCCAAATCTCAGAAGTTGCGCCTCCTGGCGACGCACTTAGGCCTGCTGATTTTCATCGCGGCGATCATGTTCCCGCTGCTGATGGTTATCGCCATCTCTCTGCGTTCGGGTAACTTCGCCACCGGGAGCCTGATCCCGGACGAAATCTCCTGGGAGCACTGGAAGCTCGCGCTGGGCTTCAGCGTGGAACACGCGGATGGCCGCGTCACGCCGCCGCCGTTCCCGGTCCTGCTGTGGCTGTGGAACTCGGTGAAAATCGCAGGCATTACCGCCATTGGTATCGTGGCGCTGTCCACCACCTGTGCTTATGCCTTCGCCCGCATGCGTTTCCCGGGCAAAGCGACGCTGCTGAAAGGGATGCTGATTTTCCAGATGTTCCCGGCCGTACTGTCGCTGGTGGCGTTGTATGCCCTGTTTGACCGTCTGGGCCAGTACGTACCCTTTATCGGCCTGAACACCCACGGCGGCGTGATCTTCGCCTATCTTGGCGGTATCGCACTGCATGTGTGGACCATCAAAGGCTATTTCGAAACTATCGACGGCTCGCTGGAAGAAGCGGCCGCGCTGGATGGCGCAACCCCGTGGCAGGCGTTCCGCCTGGTGCTGCTGCCGCTGTCGGTGCCGATTCTGGCGGTAGTGTTTATCCTGTCGTTTATCGCTGCGATCACCGAAGTACCGGTTGCCTCACTGTTACTGCGTGATGTGAACAGCTACACCCTGGCCGTAGGTATGCAGCAATACCTCAACCCGCAAAACTACCTGTGGGGCGACTTTGCCGCGGCGGCCGTACTTTCCGCCATCCCGATTACCGTGGTGTTCCTGCTGGCGCAGCGCTGGCTGGTCAACGGCCTGACGGCGGGCGGTGTGAAAGGTTAAGTTTCATTTTGTTATGCCACTGCAACCCTCAACTTTAGACGTATTGTATTGACCCAACTTGTGACTGTTGTTAGGCGGCCTCCGGGCCGCCATTTTTTATTCGCGTTTCAGCCGCTTCGAGTTGCACAGCCAGAGGGTGATCACCAGCAGCAGGATCGCCGCCGAGTAGATCAGCACGTCGAGCGGGGATTTATGATCGACGATGATCAGCCGCACTATCGCAGTGATCCCAATGTAGACAAAATAACGCAGCGGGAAGTGAAAGCCGGACTGAAAGTACTTCACAATCAGGGCGATAAATTCAAAGTAGAGAAAGTAGACCACCAGGCCTTCCACCAGCGCATATTTGCTGGTTTGTTCAGGGGCGAACAGTACATCCGCAAGATGCACCGTCTCTTTACCCAAAAAGACGACCAGTATCAGGCCAAGGCTCAACAGACCGAGGTTCAGCACGGTCTGGAGGATAGTTGAGATAAACTCAACGCGCGGGCGAGTCAGGGATGTCATACAGCACCTCATTCTCCAGGGCGAGGTTCCTGTATAACGCAAAAATGTGACGGGGATCTATATTTTTTAATTATGTTTTATGTAGGAAGAAAACCGATGGAGCGTAAACAAACCGGGGTTCGCAACGTGACCTGTGGCGACAATGTGATTGTATATGAACCTGCTAACCTTTACGACTGTGTGCTGGGCAACGGCGTATTCGTCGGCCCGTTTGTTGAAATCCAGGGCAATACGCGCATCGGTGACGACTGCAAAATCCAGTCGCACACCTTCATCTGCGAGTATGTCACTATTGGTCAGCGTTGCTTTGTTGGCCATGGCGTGATGTTTGCCAACGATATGTTTCGGGAGGGGAAACCGAACGCCGACCGAGAGAGCTGGGGCCATATTACCGTGGGGAATGATGTTTCGATAGGCAGTGGAGCGACCATTCTGGCGGTATCTATCTGCGACGGTGCGGTGATTGGTGCAGGGAGCGTGGTAACAAAATCGATCGTCGAGAAAGGTGTCTATGCCGGGAACCCGGCGAGGCTACTGCGCCGCTTGTGATTCGCCCGGTGGCGCTGCGCTTACCGGGCCTACAAAATAGCAGGCCGGGCAAACGCGGTGCCGCCCGGCGTGAAGCATCAGCGGAAGTTAATGTTCTTATCGCTCGTCATGTCATACAGCTGGAACTTACGTCCAAGCTGCTGACCCCCGTCACGCGTCAGCGGCGTCCAGCCCACTGCCGCACGGCTGCGGGTTGGGCCTGACGAGAACAGATCCAGCGGAATCGACACGTAGACCCCTTTGGTGAAGTCCCCTTCCCCGTACTCGTCCGGCGAAACGTTGGTGATGGTGGCGTAGCCACCCACCACGACGCCGCTGTCGAAGTGTTTAGAGATGTCCAGCGTACCGCCCTTATCGCCCGCCAGGTACTGGCCGACGCTGGCTTTCACCAGCACGTCAGGGGCGAACGACGGCGTCCAGTAGGCGGTCAGATGGCCCGTTTTGACGCTGTAGTCGGTGAACTTCATCATGTCCTGCGCGCTGCGCCAGTCACGCTGTTTGACGTAGTTGGCATCCACCCCGAACGCCCAGTTGCTGTCGATAGGACGATAAAGCACTTCCGCCCCCGCGCCGCCGTACATGGTTTCCAGATACCCGCCGTACACCTGGCCGTAGAAGCCGTTTCCGAAGTACTGGAAGTAGTTGGCCTGCAGGTTATTTACGTAGGCATCGTTCTGCACGTACTCACGCACGCGGGTACGCACGCGCGGCAGCGCCGAGTCTTTTGGCGGGTTGGTGTAGTTGAACTTGTCGTAGTTGTTGGCGATGTTGCCGAACAGGCTGCCGGTGGTCAGCAGGTGGTCGGTGAGCCACAGATCCGCCGTCGCCATCACGCCCAGCTGATACATGTAGAAGTTTTCAGGCCCGCCCACGGACTGGTTCAGCACCGGATCGATATGGAAATCGAAGCGCGATTTGTCGATATACCAGCCCTGCTCGGTGGTTTCCGGCACGATAGGCTCTACGCGTTTTTGCACCAGCTCGGTTTCATGCCCGAGCGGTTCACCTTCCAGATGGCGCCTGAGGCTGGCAACGTCCGTTTCGGTTGTGACCTGCGGCAGGTTGAGACGGTTCTCCGTCACGCGGATCGTGCGGATCCCTTCCGGCAGATCGTTCATAACGATCCGGTTGGCGCGTTCGATCCCTTCGCGCGAGTCGCGGTATTTCACCTGCTCGCCGGTCACGTACAGCGTATCGCCTTTCACCTGAATTTTCGGATCCGCCAGGCCGGCATTGTATTTCAGCAGCGTCAGCTGGTTTGCAACCACGGAGTGCTGCAGAATCGCATCCTGCGGCTCCGGCTGGTATGCAGGGCGCGCGTTATCATTGTAGTGCGGCCGCATGTCGTTAAAGTTGGTGCGCAGCGTGAAGCCAAACATCACCGTATTGCCGCGCTCGTAGCTGAGGTTAACGTCGGCCCAGTCGGTGACGCGATAAATGGCGCCGACGTTAAACTTGCTCTTCTGCTCAATCTTTCCGGCGAAGTCCTGCGAGTAGTCATTCCCCTCATATTCCAGCTTCAGGCGTAATGGCTGCCAGGGCGTTTGATACTCCACGCCGCCAAACAGCGATGCCGGACCGTGGAACATCTGGTCTCCGTTGATGGAGCCCGCTTTCTTATAGCTGTTATCGCGGTAGCAGTATTTATCGCTGTAGGAGCAAAACGGGTTTTTCACGTTTCCGCTGGTGCCGAGATAGCCCCATCCCAGACCGAGCGAGAAGTCGAACGGCCCCCAGGCTTTACTGGCCACGATGTATTCCGCATCAAACAGACCGGTACCACCGATATCTTTGGCGCCCACGGACACCTGCGGCATCCAGTAGCTCTCTTCCCACAGGCGCAGCTTGACGTCGAAGGCTTTATCTTTGTAAGTCTGATCGCCGGAGAACGCCTCTACGCTGCTGTATTGTTTCGTACGCACGTCGGTATAGCGCAGCGTGGTTTCAAGCCACGGGAACAGCTGCACCGAGGCGGAGTAGTAGCGATACTGGTCGTTATCACGGTAGTTAAGGCTAATTTCCCCTTCGCGCGCCATACGCGCGGTGGGCGTTTGCAGTAAACCGACGCCGCCGAAGTCTGACTGAGACGGGCCAATGGGTGCCGGATACGTTTCTGCATGGCAGGCGGCACTCACGCAGAGCGCCAGCATGCTGTAGAGATAGGTTCTTTTCATTATTCCGGTATCCGCTGAATCAGGGAGTGAAGGATATCGGCGTTAAGCCCGTCATACGCCTTCGTCCAGAAATGGTCGGCAAAACCGACAAAAATGATGCTGCCCGGCATAGGTTCGATATGCCGTTTATTCCAGTAAGCGACGGGGGCTTTTTGTGTGTGCCCGTCAGGGTAAACCACCCAGGCGTAGCTGTTATCGGCACCGCTCAGCAGGCTCTGCTCGTCGAGGTAGCTCGCCACGTCACGACCGGGCGTAAAGGGCTTTTTACCCGGGCTGCTGATAAGCCCCATCACGGTCACCGTCGTCGGCTTCACCGGCAGCCAGAGCGTATACTCCCCTTCAAGCGTGGGATTGCCCTTTTCCGTGACGCGCACTTCATCGGGATCAAGGTTCACGTTCTGACGGCCCGTCACCTTCAGCGCCTGCAGCTGCTGGCGAACGCTGTTAATCGCCGCCGCGTCGTCGCCATCTTCCTGCTCCGCTAATCCCGTCAGCCTGGCAAGGAGCGCCTTGTGCTGTTGTTCCGCTTCAGCGGTCTTCTGCCGCTCAGCGATCACTGCCCCCGGCCACCAGCTGTTGGCGAGCCTTGGCTGTCCGACGAGATCGAGCAGATGCTCAGCGTGGGTTAAGGTTTTGGGTTTTTCACTGTCCGGCGTGTAGACCTTCACCGTCCCTGCGGACCATGCCAGCGGCGAGGCAAGGCTAGCGAGAAGCGCAACGTGGATGAGCGTTTTCATGATTTCGCCGCCTTGATCAGGGTGGTTTTCACCGGGAAGAATCCGGCACCAAGATACTGCAGGGACTGGCGGATCTGCCCTTCCTCGTCGATCCAGAAGCGGTTGTGCCAGGTGGCCTGGTCGGTGGTGACTTCTTCATCCAGCACGCGAACCTGCGTTTCGTCGCTGCCGACTTTCACGCTGTCCGTGCCGTCCCAGCGGAAGGTCGAGCGTGCCGTGGCGTAACGCACCTGCTTATGTTCGGTCCAGCCCATCGTGCGCGTCCAGCTTGCGCCGTCGGCGATCTGGTTCGGCTTGATCAGCGGATCGGCAGCGATGTTATTCACCTCCAGCAGGTTGTCGCCGCCCAACAGGGTTTTCACGATACGACCATGCTGCGTCACGATGGTGGCCTGATCCTGCGTCACCCATTTCTGCTGCCCGTTTTCATCGAAAGCGAGCACCACAAACAGCTGCGGGCCATCGTTAAGCTGCATGTACTGACTGGCATAGGGCATGTTTTGAAGTTCGTCATCGGTCAAATGCACGCCCGGTGTGCCAAACATGCTTTCCCACAGTGAGTTTCCCAGCCCTTTGGTGGTGGCCGAGCACGCCTGCAGCAGCAGGCAAATCAGAATGATTGCAGGTCGCTTCACGACTCTTCTCCGAAGGGGCGAAATAACCACACCGAAGTGTGGTTATGATTAAAACACCCGCTATTACTGGGTGCTGGTTGTCGTGGTGGTCGTGGTTCCGGTATTGGAGCCATCACCGCCACCGGTTGCCGCCAGCGCGACACCCACGGCTGAACTTACGGTGCTGGCGCTGGCTGCGGTAGAACTTCCCGCAGACGCAGACGTCGCTGCCGAACCTGCCGCTTCCCCGACCTGAACCGGAGCTGCATAGACAGATGTCGCCGCAAGCGCAGATATGGCAAAAATGCCATACAGTACTTTCTTCATAACAATTTCCCTTCAATGAATGAATGGAGATTTGCCCGAAAAGAATTTCAGGCGGAATCGAGTATACACAACTACTGCCGTGGGTTTGCCGTAAGGGGAAATAGGGATGGAGTTTTCGGACTAATGGTTAAAATGGAAATGAAAGACAAATAACATAAATATATAACTGCTATAAATCAATAAGTTATAATATAAGCATATTAATGAACCACTACGTATTTTCTTAAAATAAACCGCAGCAATTAACGGGTTAAGCGTCTTTTTCGGATTAAACTCAGATTCAGAATTTGAGTTAACTAACAGACATCAGGAATTATCCGATAAAAAAATGCCGGCATTAAGCCGGCACGTTTTCATGACGTTTTAATTACGCACGCCAGGCTTTATAACGGTTGATCAAACCATTTGTCGAGCTGTCATGGCTGGCAATCGCTTTATCGTCACCCAGCTCTGGCAGAATACGGTTTGCCAGCTGTTTGCCCAGCTCAACGCCCCACTGGTCAAAGGTGAAGATGTTCAGGATGGCGCCCTGCGTGAAGATCTTGTGCTCGTACAGGGCAATCAGCGCGCCCAGGCTGAACGGCGTGATTTCGCGCAGCAGGATGGAGTTGGTTGGGCGGTTGCCTTCGAACACTTTGAACGGCACCACGTGGTCCAGAGTTGCCGGATCTTTACCCTGGTCACGGTATTCTTGTTCAACCACTTCGCGGGATTTACCGAACGCCAGCGCTTCGGTCTGCGCAAAGAAGTTCGACAGCAGCTTCGGATGGTGGTCGGACAGCGGGTTATGGGTGATAGCCGGGGCGATGAAATCGCACGGTACCATTTTGGTTCCCTGGTGGATCAGCTGGTAGAAAGCATGCTGGCCGTTGGTGCCCGGCTCGCCCCAGATGATTGGGCCAGTCTGGTAATCCACCGCGTTGCCGTTACGGTCAACGTACTTACCGTTGGATTCCATGTTGCCCTGCTGGAAGTAGGCTGCGAAGCGGTGCATGTACTGGTCGTATGGCAGGATCGCTTCGGTTTCAGCGCCGAAGAAGTTGTTGTACCAGATACCGATCAGCGCCAGCAGTACCGGCAGGTTTTTCTCTGGTGCAGTCGTGGAGAAGTGTTTATCCATCGCGTGCGCGCCGGAGAGCAGCTCGACGAAGTTGTCGAAGCCCACGGACAGGATGATAGACAGACCAATCGCAGACCACAGGGAGTAGCGGCCGCCGACCCAGTCCCAGAACTCGAACATGTTCGCGGTATCAATGCCGAACTCGCTGACCGCTTTGCCGTTGGTAGACAGCGCCGCGAAGTGTTTCGCCACGTGCTTGTTGTCGCCTGCGGTTTTCAGGAACCAGTCGCGCGCGCTGTGGGCGTTTGTCATGGTTTCCTGAGTGGTGAAGGTCTTGGAGGCAACCAGGAACAGGGTGGTTTCCGGGTTCACGTTCTTCAGCACTTCGGCGATGTGGGTACCATCGACGTTAGACACAAAGTGCATATTGAGGTGGTTTTTGTACGGACGCAGCGCTTCGGTCACCATGAACGGACCGAGGTCAGAACCGCCGATACCGATGTTCACCACGTCGGTGATCGCTTTGCCGGTGTAGCCTTTCCAGCTACCGGAGATAATCGCTTCGGAGAAGGTTTTCATCTTTTCCAGCACCGCGTTCACTTCCGGCATGACGTCTTTGCCGTCAACGATGATTGGCGTATTGCTACGGTTACGCAGGGCCACGTGCAGCACGGCACGGTCTTCGGTACGGTTAATTTTCTCACCGGAGAACATGGATTTGATGGCGTCGGCAAGCTCGGTTTCTTTCGCCAGATCCTGCAGTTTTGCCAGCGTCTCTTCGGTAATGCGGTTTTTGGAGAAATCCACCAGCATCAGGTCGTCGAAGGTCGCGGAGAACTTAGAGAAACGATCGGCATCTTTCGCGAACAGATCCGCGATGGTGACGTCTTTCATTTCATCAAAATGTTTCTGGAGTGCCTGCCAGGCAGCGGTCTGCGTTGGGTTGATGTTTTTCATTAGCAATACTCTTCTGATTTGAGAATTGTGACTGCGGTCGATTGTAGCGCCTGCAAATAAAAATTGTGATGGTTTTTATGCCATTGCCCTGGCCTGCATCAAACACAGGTGAAAAGACCCGAAAAGTATAGCTGCTGAAGTGCCCTCCTGGGGCGGCGAAATGTCGCCCAAAACAGGCTAAAATGGAGCATAAAATCTGGCGCTGTTATAAGTCCTGTTTCTCAGGGGTACCCCCCCATAAAAAATCCGCATAATCCCAGCATTGACAGGACCTCCCCCGCATTTTATTTATAGGGCCGTATTTTGCGCCTGCACCTGTTTTCGTTTCACTCTTGTGCCAAGGTCGCTTATTCATTCCCTGACACGAGGTTGTTATGACGAGTTTTGTGGTCGCCAAATTTGGCGGCACCAGTGTGGCCGATTACGATGCCATGAACCGCAGCGCCGATGTGGTGCTGGCCGATCCGAATACCCGCCTGGTGGTGCTCTCAGCATCCGCCGGCGTGACGAACCTGCTGGTTTCTCTGTCTGAAGGACTGGAAGCGACAGAACGTTTCGTGAAGCTGGATGCACTGCGCAAAATTCAGTTCGACATTCTTGAGCGTCTGCAGAACCCGAACGTCATCCGCGAGGAAGTTGAGCGTCTGCTGGAAAATATCACCACTCTGGCAGAAGCGGCGTCTCTGGCAACCTCCACCGCCCTGACCGACGAACTGGTCAGCCACGGCGAGCTAATGTCCACCCTGCTGTTTGTTGAAATCATGCGCGAGCGTAACGTTCAGGCGCAGTGGTTTGACGTGCGTAAAGTGATGCGTACCAGCGATCGCTTTGGTCGCGCCGAGCCGGACGTTGAGGCGCTGGCGGAGCTGACCAATCAGCAGCTGGCACCACGCCTGGCAGACGGTATTGTGATCACCCAGGGCTTTATCGGCAGTGAAGCAAAAGGCCGCACCACCACGCTTGGCCGCGGCGGCAGCGACTACACCGCCGCGCTGCTGGGCGAAGCCCTGCATGCAACGCGCGTGGATATCTGGACGGACGTTCCGGGCATTTACACTACCGACCCGCGCGTCGTTTCTGCGGCTAAACGTATTGATGTAATCGCCTTTGAAGAAGCGGCTGAAATGGCTACCTTCGGTGCGAAAGTGCTGCACCCGGCAACGCTGCTGCCGGCCGTACGCAGCGATATTCCGGTCTTCGTCGGCTCCAGCAAAGATCCGAAAGCGGGCGGGACGCAGGTCTGCAAAAAAACGGAAAACCCACCTCTGTTCCGCGCCCTGGCCCTGCGCCGTCGCCAGACGCTGGTGACGCTCCACAGCCACAATATGCTGCATTCACGCGGTTTCCTGGCGGAAGTGTTTGGCATTCTGGCGCGCCACAATATCTCGGTGGATCTGATCACCACCTCTGAAGTGAGCATTGCGCTAACGCTGGACACCACCGGCTCGACCTCCACCGGCGACACGCTGCTGACGCAGTCGCTGCTGATTGAGCTGTCTGAGCTGTGCCGCGTGGAAGTAGAAGAAGACCTGGCGCTGGTTGCCATCATCGGCAACAAGCTGTCGCGCGCCTGCGGCGTGGGTAAAGAGGTGTTCGGCGTGCTCGACCCGTTCAACATCCGCATGATCTGCTACGGCGCATCCAGCTACAACCTCTGCTTCCTGGTGCCTGCCGATCAGGCCGAGCAGGTCGTGCAGAAACTTCATCAGAATTTGTTTGAATAAAATTCGTTAGCAGGATAAACAATACCTATAAGCCGGGCACAGACCCGGCTTTTTCATAACTAAACAACACGACAATACTGCAAGGAATCCACTATGTTATCCGCCGTTACGCGGCTGTTCCCGTTATGGGCGCTGCTGCTCTCCGTACTCGCGTATTACACCCCCGCCACGTTCACGGGCATTGGTCCGTGGGTCGCCACGCTGCTGATGCTGATCATGTTCGGTATGGGCGTGCATCTGAAAATCGACGACTTTAAACGCGTGCTGTCTCGCCCTGCGCCCGTCGCGGCAGGGATTTTCCTGCATTATCTGGTGATGCCGCTTGCGGCGTGGCTGCTGGCGATGGCTTTTAAGATGCCGCCCGATCTCTCCGCCGGGATGGTGCTGGTGGGCAGCGTGGCCAGCGGCACGGCGTCCAACGTCATGATCTACCTGGCAAAAGGAGATGTGGCGCTCTCCGTCACCATCTCCTCCGTTTCCACGCTGGTGGGCGTGATTGCCACGCCGCTGTTAACTCGCCTGTACGTGGACGCGCATATTCAGGTGGACGTGACGGGCATGCTGCTCAGTATTCTGCAGATTGTGGTGATCCCGATTGCGCTGGGGCTGGTCATTCACCATCTTTTCCCGCGCGTTGTGAAGGCCGTTGAGCCCTACCTGCCCGCGTTTTCGATGGTCTGCATTCTGGCGATCATCAGTGCCGTGGTGGCGGGTTCCGCATCGCACATTGCTTCCGTGGGCTTTATCGTGATCATCGCCGTGGTGCTGCATAACACTATTGGCCTGCTGGGCGGCTACTGGGGCGGGAAGCTGTTTGGTTTTGACGAATCTACCTGCCGCACGCTGGCAATCGAGGTAGGCATGCAGAACTCCGGCCTGGCGGCGGCGCTCGGTAAAATTTACTTCTCCCCGCTGGCGGCCCTGCCCGGCGCGCTGTTCTCCGTCTGGCATAACCTCTCCGGCTCGCTGCTGGCGGGCTACTGGTCCGGCAAACCGATTGATGAACAAACGAAAAAAGATGCGGTGAAGCAGGGTTAATTTACGCGGCTTGCTTTACACTGAAGCCTCTCTATCAGGAGGCTTCAGCAATGGCTACACCACGTTTGACCCAGAAAGACATGACGGAAGCCGAGCAGCGCGAACTGAAAACGCTTCTCGACCGCGCCCGTATCGCACATGGCCGCACGCTGACGAACGCCGAAACCAATCAGGTGAAAAAAGAGTACATCGATAAGCTGATGGCGCAGCGTGACGTCGCGGCGAAAAAAGCCCGCAAGCTGAAAAAAGAGCAGGCTTATAAACCCGATGCAGAGGCGACCTTTTCCTGGTCGGCCACAACGTCTACCCGTGGAAGGCGCTAATCAGCGCCCTTTCTTTTTGCGCCCCGGCTGGGTAAAGCGTTTTCCGTTACCCGGCTTGCCTCGCCCCTTATCTTCCGCCTGAGGCGCCTTCACCACCGGGCGCTTAATCGCCTGGGTTTTCGGTTTGGCTTTGGCCTTCGGCTTCGCTTCGGACGAGGAATTCTCGATAAGCTTGAAGAGTTCAATCAGCTCGTCATCCGTTAAATCGCGCCACTCGCCCAGCGGGATACCGGACAGGCTGACGTTCATGATGCGCGTGCGTTCCAGCTTCGTCACTTCATAACCGAAGTGCTCGCACATACGGCGGATCTGGCGGTTCAGGCCCTGCACCAGAGTAATGCGGAACGCGAACGGCGCTTCTTTCTTTACCTTACACTTTTTCGTGACGGTACCGAGGATCGGCACGCCCGCGCCCATGCCACGAATAAATTCGTCCGTAACCGGCTTGTTCACCGTAACGACATACTCTTTCTCGTGGTCATTACCGGCACGCAGAATTTTGTTGACCAGATCGCCGTGGTTGGTGAGGAAAATCAGCCCCTGAGAGTCTTTATCCAGACGGCCAATCGGGAAGATACGGCTGCTGTGGTTCACGAAATCAACGATGTTGTCCCGCTCACCGTCTTCCGTGGTGCTGACAATCCCAACCGGTTTGTTCAACGCGATAAACACCAGGTCTTCAGCATCACGCGGTTCGATGACCTGACCATTCACTTTAACCACATCGCCAGGGACCACCTGGTCGCCGATGGTGGCGCGTTTGCCGTTAAGAAACACGTTACCTTGTTCAATGTAACGGTCAGCCTCGCGACGTGAGCAGATCCCGCTCTCGCTAATGTATTTGTTTAATCGGGTTGATTGAGTTGGCAGCATAGTTTCTCCTGTGAAGGGCGAAATATACCTTAGGTATGGGCTGGAAAAAAAGATTAGCCGACGGTTACTGAGACGGGTTTTTTATTTTGCGAGACGCTTTCAGGATTTAGCGTCAGGCCATTTATCCTTGAGCTACCTCCTTTTAGCTTTACTCTCCAGAGACAATTATTTGTAGTTTATAAATCACATGGAGTAATATGAAGGAGATCGTTCAGACAGAATCCTTCCAACGCTGGGAGCAAAACTTAAAAGATCGGCGAGCGAAAACCATTATCGCTTCCCGCCTCTTTCGGTTGGCAAATGGTTTAGCGGGCGACATTAAACCCGTGGGCGAAGGTATAAGTGAGCTGAGGATCCACTATGGTCCGGGCTACAGACTCTATTTTAAAGACCAGGGCAATTGCATCATCGTGCTGTTGTGTGGTGGTGACAAAAGCAGCCAGGCCAGAGACATACTTATGGCAAAAATGCTGAGCAATGTATCCCAATGGCAGGAGTGAATGAGCATGCATAAATTAACACCCTACGATCCAGCCAATGCGCTGGTGGATGACGAGGAAATCGCCGTGTTTATGGCTGATGCCTTAGAAACGGGCGACTCAGCGTATATTGCTAAAGCGCTGGGCGTCATCGCGCGAGCGAAAGGAATGTCGACCATTTCACAGCAAACTGGCCTATCACGAGAGCAACTGTATCGATCGTTCAGTGATAAAGGAAACCCAACGCTTAAAACCACTCTGGCGGTCATGAAAGCATTGGGTCTTGGGCTAACAATCAAACACGCTGGAGATTAATACTCATCCCGCTCGTCGTCTTCATCCGGCTGTTCCATCACGCTGTACGCCACCGCGCAGAACAACGAGTTGAGACGCTTCATATCCCCCAGCAGCCCCAAGTGCAGCGAACTGGTCTCGATACTCTGCACGTTCTGCTGGTGCAGACGCTCAACGTGGGCGTGCGAGTAGCGGCGGTTCAGAATGCGGAAACGATGCTTGTTGCGGCGCAGGCGGCGCGCGCTCGGCACGTCGCTGGAGAAGAAGACCAGCATCGCCAGCTTGAGGTTGCTGACCAGCTGTTCGTGCAGCGCTTCCAGCTCCTTCAGGCCTTCACCTGAAAACGCACGACGCGCGGCAAGGGATTTGTCGGCGATCTCGCTGCCCATACGCTCCACGATATCCGAGGCCTGCTCAAGGTTAAGCGACATCTCGATGATTTCCGCCCAGCGGCGGGACTCCTCTTCCGCCAGCTCGTCCTGCGGCATACGCGCCAGGTAAAGCTTAATGGCGGTATAGAGCACGTTGATATCGTCCGCCAGTCTGCGCAGTTCTTTCTCTTCACGCGGCTCGCCGTGCATCACCTTTTGCAGGCCTTCGAGCATGGTTTCCATTGCGTCGCCCATACGCAGCGTCTCGCGCGCGGCATTCGCCAGCGCCAGCGCCGGAGTATCCAGCGCGGACGTATCCAGGTGCTTCGGCTTCAGGCGCGCATCCAGCTCCGGTTCGTCCTGAATGAGACGCTCGCAGAAGCGGGCCATCGGCCCGGCAAAAGGCACCATCGCCAGGCAGCGCACCAGGTTGTAGAACACGTGGAAGTAGATCACCAGCTCCGCCTTCGGCAGCGGGAGATTGTCCATCAGGTTCGCCAGCGGGTGGATAAAGGGCAGGATAATCAGGCTGCCCACCAGCTTAAACAGCAGGCTGCCCAGCGCCACGCGGCGGGCGGCAGCATTGGCCGCGCTGTTGTTAAGCATCGCCAGCAGGCCGGAGCCGAGGTTGGCCCCGATCACCAGACACAGCGCTACCGGGAAGGAGATCGCCCCTGCGGCGGTAAGCGTGGCCGTCAGCAGGACCGCCGCCAGGCTGGAGTAGCTGACGATAGCAAACACCGCGCCAATGAGCGCGTCCAGCATGATGTCCCCGGTCAGGGAGGCGAAGATGACCTGCACGCCGTTGGCCTCTGTGATTGGCGTGACTGCCTGCACAATCAGCTCCAGAGCCAGCAGGATCAGCCCCAGGCCAATCCCTACGCGCCCAAGCTGCCCGGCGCGCGTCTGTTTGCGGCCGAGGAAGAAGATGACGCCGAGAAAAATCAGCAGCGGCGACAGCCAGGAGAGATCGAAGGTCAGAACACGCGCCATCAGCGCGGTACCTACATCCGCACCCAGCACAATCACCAGCGCCGGGGCCAGCGCCACCAGATCCTGCGCCACAAAGGAGGTGACAAGCAGGGTCGTGGCGTTACTGCTCTGCACCAGTGCCGTTACGCCAATGCCCGCGCAGAAGGCGAGCGGCTTCTTCTCAACGCTGCTGCTGAGAACGGTACGTAAGCGCGCGCCAAATACGCGCATCACGCCGGTACGGACGATATGGGTGCCCCATACGAGCAGGGCGACTGCAGAGAGCAGGTGTAACAGTGTCAGCACGGAAGTTTTTCCTCCTTATCGTTATTCGTTTTCCATAGGTTCAGTATAAGGGTTTAAACGTAAGAAAGAGACAGGGCGCCCCATGAGCGCCCTGTTTGTTGTAAGGAAAAGTGATTTAGTCGGCGTCGTAGCCGAGATTTGGCGCCAGCCAGCGCTCCACTTCAGACACGCTCATGCCTTTGCGCAGGGCGTAATCTTCAATCTGATCCCGCTGCAGCTGCGCCACGGCAAAGTACTTGCTGTCCGGATGGCTGAAGTACCAGCCGGAAACGGACGCGCCTGGCCACATGGCGAACGACTCGGTGAGCTTCATGCCGGTATGGGCTTCCACGTCCAGCAGCTTCCAGATGGTGCCTTTTTCGGTGTGTTCCGGACAGGCCGGGTATCCCGGCGCCGGGCGAATCCCCTGGTAGTTTTCGCGGATCAGATCCTCGTTGCTGAGGTTTTCATTCGCCGCGTAGCCCCAGTGCACCTTACGCACGCGCTCGTGGAGGTACTCGGCGAAGGCTTCCGCCAGGCGGTCGGCAATCGCTTTCACCATGATTTTATTGTAATCATCGTGCTGCGCTTCGAACGCGTCCGCCAGCGCGTCTTCCTCCAGACCGCCGGTCACCGCAAAGGCGCCGATATAGTCGGCTTTACCACTCAGCTTCGGCGCGACGAAATCGGCCAGGCAGTAGTTGGCAAAGCCCACTTTCTCGGTTTGCTGGCGCAGATGGCGGCTGACCGCCAGCACGTGGGTGCGGGTTTCATCGCGATAGATTTCGATGTCGTCGCCCACGCGGTTCGCCGGGAACAGGCCCACCACGCCGCGCGGGTTGAGGCTTTTCTCTGCGCTCAGCGTGTCGAGCATATCGTTGGCATCTTTAAACAGGCGCTTCGCCTCCTCGCCAACCACCTCGTCTTCCAGGATGCGCGGATATTTGCCCGCCAGCGACCAGGTCATAAAGAACGGCGTCCAGTCGATGTAGTTGCGCAGCGTCTCGATGCTGGCCGTCACGTCCTGCACGCCCAGACGGTGTGCGACCGGCGGCGTGTAGCTGGACCAGTCGAAGGCCAGATCGTTGTCGCGCGCCGCCTGCAGCGAAACAGGCGGGGTGCGCGGCTTCTTACGGCCGTGCTGGATGCGAACGGTTTCGTACTCTTTGCGGGTGCGCGCCACAAAATCGTCGCGCTGGGTGTCGGAGAGCAGCGCGGAGACCACGCCCACGGTGCGCGAGGCGTTCTGCACGTAGACCGTCGGGCCGCTGTAGTTCTGCTCGATTTTCACCGCCGTGTGCGCTTTCGAGGTGGTCGCCCCGCCAATCAATAGCGGAATGGTGAAGCCCTGTCGCTCCATCTCTTTTGCCACGTTGACCATTTCGTCGAGCGATGGCGTAATCAGGCCGGAGAGGCCAATCAGGTCGGCGTTCACTTCGCGCGCGGTCTTGAGGATTTTGTCCGCCGGGACCATCACGCCGAGGTCGATAATCTCGTAGTTATTACACTGCAGCACTACGCCAACGATGTTCTTGCCGATGTCGTGCACGTCGCCCTTCACGGTGGCGATAACCATCTTGCCGTTGCTGGAGCCTTTCTCTTTGCTGGCTTCGATGTAGGGCTCCAGATAGGCCACTGCCTGCTTCATCACGCGGGCGGATTTCACCACCTGCGGCAGGAACATTTTGCCCTCACCGAACAGATCGCCGACTACGTTCATGCCGTCCATCAGCGGTCCTTCGATCACCTCAATCGGGCGGGCTGCCTGCTGGCGCGCCTCTTCGGTATCGAGCTCGATAAATTCGGTGATGCCTTTGACCAGCGAGTATTCCAGGCGCTTTTTCACGTCCCAGGAACGCCACTCGGCCTGCTGAACGTTTGCCGCCTCATCCGATTTGCTGCCGCGGTATTTCTCCGCCAGGTCCAGCATGCGCTCGGTGGCGTCGTCGCGGCGGTTAAGGATCACGTCCTCGACGGCATCGCGCAGCTCGGCGGGGAGGTCGTCGTAAATCGCCAGCTGGCCGGCGTTAACGATCCCCATGTCCATGCCGTTGCGGATGGCGTAGTAGAGGAACACAGCGTGGATCGCCTCACGCACCGGGTCGTTGCCGCGGAACGAGAACGACACGTTCGATACGCCGCCGGAGATCAGCGCATGCGGCAGCTCGCGCTTGATGTCTTCACATGCGCCGATAAAGTCCTGGGCGTAGTTGTTGTGCTCTTCAATCCCGGTCGCTACGGCGAAGATATTTGGGTCAAAGATAATGTCTTCCGGCGGGAAGCCCACCTCTTCGGTCAAAATCTTGTACGCGCGGCGGCATATCTCAATTTTGCGCTCGCGGGTATCGGCCTGGCCCACTTCGTCAAAGGCCATGACCACCACGGCGGCACCGTAGCGGCGGACCATCTTCGCGTGGTGGATAAAGATATCGACACCTTCTTTCATCGAGATGGAGTTGACGATGCCTTTACCCTGGATGCACTTCAGCCCTTTTTCGATGACTTCCCACTTGGAGGAGTCGATCATGATCGGCACGCGGGCAATGTCCGGCTCACCGGCAATCAGGTTGAGGAAACGCACCATCGCCGCTTCGGCGTCGAGCATCCCCTCATCCATGTTGATATCGATAATCTGCGCGCCGCTTTCTACCTGCTGGCGGGCAACGTCCAGCGCTTCGCTGTACTTCTCTTCTTTAATCAGGCGTTTGAACTTTGCGGAACCGGTGACGTTAGTACGCTCACCCACGTTCACAAACAGGCTGTCGTCGCCGATGGTCAACGGCTCCAGGCCGGACAGACGACAGGCAACCGGAAGCTCGGGCAGCTTGCGCGGCGGCAGTCCGGCCACGGCGTTGCTCATAGCCGCGATATGCTCCGGCGTGGTGCCGCAGCAGCCGCCGACGATGTTCAGGAAGCCAGACTCGGCCCACTCGCGGATTTGCGCCGCCATGGTGTCGGCATCGAGATCGTATTCACCAAACGCGTTTGGCAGACCGGCGTTCGGGTGGGCGGTGACATAGCATTCCGCGATACGGGAAAGCTCCTGCACGTACTGGCGCAGTTCATCCGGCCCCAGCGCGCAGTTCAGGCCAAAGGAGAGCGCTTCGGCGTGGCGCAGGGAGTTATAAAACGCTTCGGTTGTCTGGCCGGACAGGGTACGGCCGGAGGCGTCGGTGATGGTGCCGGAAATCATGATCGGCAGGTCAACGCCGAGCGCTTCAAACTCCTCTTTCACCGCGTAAATCGCGGCTTTGGCATTGAGGGTGTCGAATACGGTTTCAATCAGGATCAGATCGGAACCGCCTTCCACCAGCGCTTTGGTCGATTCACGGTAGGCCGCAACCAGCTGATCGAAGGTGATATTACGAAACGCCGGGTCGTTGACGTCCGGTGAAATCGACGCGGTGCGGTTCGTCGGGCCAAGCACCCCGGCAACGTAGCGAGGCTTGTCCGGCGTGCGGGCCGTCCACTCGTCGGCGCAGGCGCGCGCCAGCTTCGCGGCTTCCAGGTTGATTTCCGCCGACAGGGATTCCATCTGGTAATCCGCCATGGCGATAGTTGTCGAGTTAAAGGTGTTGGTTTCAACGATATCCGCACCCGCTTCGAAGTAGGCATTGTGGATATCCTTAATAACGGACGGCTTGCTGAGCACCAGCAGGTCGTTGTTCCCTTTCAGGTCGCAGGGCCAGTCGGCAAAGCGTTCGCCGCGGAAATCGTCTTCACTCAGACGATACCCCTGGATCATGGTGCCCATGCCGCCGTCCAGCACCAGAATTCGTTCATTTAACTGCGCACGCAGTTGCTCTACTTTGCTGCTCACACTTGCTCCCGACAACGCTCAACAAGGCCATAAGGCTGCGTTCCATACTGGCACAATCTCGCAGGGTGGAAAAGCCGCACAGCGGTAACATGAGACATGTTCACCATCACTCCTCCGATCAGTCAGGATAACGGTTGCAAATTCACCAAATAAAACGAAAATGATTTCCACGATACAGAAAAAGGAGATCGTCATGGTCGCGACCGTTCCCGCTAAACGCGGCAGAAAACCTGCTGCCACCACCGCCGCCGCACAACAGGGCGGACAGGTTCAATCGCTCACGCGCGGTTTGAAGCTGCTGGAGTGGATAGCCGAGTCGCACAGCAGCGTGGCCCTGACCGAGCTGGCCCAGCAGGCTGGCCTGCCGAACTCCACGACGCACCGCCTGCTGACCACCATGCAGCAGCTGGGCTTTGTGCGTCAGGTCGGCGAGCTGGGGCACTGGGCGGTGGGCGCGCATGCGTTTATCGTCGGCAGCAGCTTCCTGCAGAGCCGCAACCTGCTGGCGATTGTGCACCCGATTCTGCGCAAGCTGATGGAGGAGTCCGGCGAGACGGTCAACCTGGCGGTGCTGGACCAGAGCGATCATCAGGCGATTATCATCGACCAGGTGCAGTGCACGCAGCTGATGCGCATGTCCGCACCAATTGGCGGCAAGCTGCCGATGCATGCCTCCGGGGCGGGGAAAGCGTTTCTTTCGCAGCTGAGCGAAGAGCAGGTGACGGGACTGCTGCACCGTAAAGGTCTGCACGCCTATACCCACGCCACTCTGGTATCGCCCGTGCACCTGAAAGAAGATCTGGCCCTGACCCGCAAGCGCGGCTATTCGTTTGATGATGAGGAACATGCCCTGGGCCTGCGCTGCCTCGCGGCCTGTATTTTTGACGAGCACCGCGAGCCGTTTGCCGCTATCTCCATCTCCGGGCCGATTTCGCGGATGACCGACGACCGCGTGACCGAGCTGGGCGCGCTGGTGATTAAGGCGGCGAAAGAGGTGACGCTGGCGTATGGTGGGATTCGTTGAGATTGAGTGCGGCCTGATGCCCTCACCCCGGCCCTCTTCCACAGGGAGAGGGAGAAAATCTGATGCCCTCACCCTGCTAGAGAGGGTGCAAACCTAATGCAAAACCTCTGCTTGCGGCGGTAAGCGTACACATCTTCGACATGCCCGTTTTTGATCCGCGTTTGCAGTCCGCGCCAGTAGCTGGCGCGGAACAGATCCTCATGCATTTCTTCAAATAACGGCCCGATGCGCGGGTCGGCGCACAGCCAGTGGCGAAACTCCTCCGGAAACACATCGCCCGGCGAGACGCTGTACCACGGCTCACCGGAAAGCTCGTCTTCCGGGTAGCGGGGCTGTGGTATATCGCGGAAATTCACTTCGGTCATGTAGCAAATTTCGTCGTAATCGTAGAACACCACGCGCCCGTGACGGGTGACGCCGAAGTTTTTAAACAGCATGTCGCCCGGGAAAATATTGGCGGCGGCAAGCTGGCGAATCGCGTTGCCGTATTCTTCAATGGCATCCCGCAGCGCCTGACCTTCGGACTGCTCAAGCCAGATATTCAGCGGTACCATGCGGCGTTCAATGTAGAGATGACTAATCACGATTTTATCACCCAGATCGGTGATTTTCGCTGGCGTTTCCTGCATTAACAGCGCCATGAGCGCCGGGTCGATCTGCTGTTTATCCAGCACAAAGTTTTCGAACTCCTGGGTATCCGCCATGCGCCCGACGCGGTCGTGCTCTTTAACCAGCTGATAGCAGGCGCGAACGTGCGCGGCGGTCATCTCTTTCTGCGGCGCGAATCTG
Organism: Enterobacter cloacae complex sp. ESBL7; assembly: GCF_041679625.1. Lineage (NCBI taxonomy): Bacteria > Pseudomonadati > Pseudomonadota > Gammaproteobacteria > Enterobacterales > Enterobacteriaceae > Enterobacter > Enterobacter cloacae complex sp. ESBL7. The sequence continues at coordinate 5,503 of NZ_JBGORN010000009.1, read as the reverse complement.
TCTTTAATCACCTTAAAGACCCGGTCAAAGCCCGGCAGCGTAAACACCAGCATCACCATACCGCGAATGCCGGGCGCTTCGATAAACTGCTCATCGGCCGCGGTGACATAGCGCAGGTACTCCCGGTAACTTTCCGTTTTGGCGTGCTTCTGGCAGCCAATCGCCATATACAGCTCGGCGGTGGTTTTGCCCGGCAGGATCTCACGCAGCCACTCCACCAGGGCGGCAGGCAGCGGGGCGTACACCATGAAATAGGAGCGGGCGAAGCCAAACACGATGCTGGCCTCGGCGCTGGTGGTCAGGCAGGTATCGACAAACAGTTCCCCGTCGTCGGTACGGTGGATCGGCAGCAGAAACGGCACAATGGCGGTCGGCGTAACCAGTTTGCCCACCAGCCAGGCGGCTTTATTGCGGTAGAAAAGCTCGTTGGCAACCTGCAAATGGCTGTGGCTGAGCACCTCCGCGCCGAAGGTTTCGTTGAGATGGGCGTGGATATAGCCGATATCCCGGGTTTTATTCTCCCAGGGCAGGCGCAGCGGCAGATCCGTTAGCACGCGGTGCAGGAGCTTTTCCCATCCGCGATCGGGAAAGAAATCTTTCGCCAGCGGACGGGGAATGGTTCGAAAGCGTCGCTCGGGCTGGGAGCTGAAGATAAATAACCGCTCAGGAGATAATGAGCGGTGGTCAAATAACCGGCAATAGACGGAGTTGAAAAAGCTCTCCGCAATCTCGAAGCGCGGGTAGTCGGGTAACAAATGGGTGTAGTGCTCTTTCACGCGCAGTAAAAATTCCGCGTCCGGACTTTTACCGTCGGTAATACAGCGCAGCTGCTCCACCACCAGACCCACGTGGTGGTCATAAAGATGGATACGTTGCTTCATAGCCTGCTGAACCGCATGCCAGTCTGCATGTTCGAAGCGCTGCTGCGCGCCGGATGTCACTTCAAGAAAACGACCATACTGGGCATCGAAGCCCTGCAAAATAGTTTGGGCAATCAGCAATTCCAGGCCACGCGACATATATTCCCCCTCACCCCAACCCTCTCCCCGAGAGGGGAGAGGGGGAAAAGATTAGAACTGTGCTTCTTCCGTTGAACCCGTTAAGGCGGTGACGGAGGAGGTTCCGCCCTGGATAATCGTGGTCACATTGTCAAAGTAGCCGGTTCCCACCTCCTGCTGGTGAGACACGAAGGTGTAACCGTCTTTGCCCGCCGCAAACTCCGGCTGCTGCACCTTCTCAACGTAGTGCTTCATGCCCTCACCCTGCGCATAGGCGTGCGCCAGGTCGAACATGTTGAACCACATGCTGTGGATACCGGCCAGGGTAATGAACTGGTATTTGTAGCCCATGTCGGACAGCTGCTGCTGGAAGCTGGCGATGGTTTTGTCATCCAGCTTTTTCTGCCAGTTGAAGGACGGCGAGCAGTTATAGGCCAGCAGTTTGCCCGGATACTTCGCGTGGATGGCGTCGGCAAAGCGTTTTGCCAGCGCCAGATCCGGCGTGGAGGTTTCACACCAGACCAGGTCCGCATAAGGCGCGTACGCCAGGCCGCGGCTGATCGCCTGTTCAATGCCGGCATGGGTGCGGTAGAAGCCTTCACTGGTACGCTCGCCGGTGATGAACTCGCTGTCGTACGGGTCACAGTCAGAGGTGATCAGGTCCGCCGCGTCCGCATCAGTACGGGCAATCACCAGCGTCGGCACGCCGAGCACGTCCGCGGCCAGACGCGCGGCAACCAGCTTCTGTACGGCTTCCTGTGTAGGAACCAGCACCTTACCGCCCATGTGTCCGCATTTTTTCACTGACGCCAGCTGGTCTTCGAAGTGAACGGCCGCTGCACCGGCCTCAATCATCGATTTCATCAGCTCGAAGGCGTTCAGCACGCCGCCGAAGCCCGCTTCCGCATCCGCGACGATCGGCAGGAAGTAGTCAATAAAGCGCGGATCGCCAGGTTCGATACCTGCGGCCCACTGGATCTGATCCGCACGGCGGAAGGTATTGTTGATCCGATCCACCACCGACGGTACGGAGTTAGCCGGATAGAGCGACTGATCCGGGTACATGCTGGACGCCAGGTTAGCGTCCGCCGCAACCTGCCAGCCGGAGAGATAAATCGCCTCAATACCCGCCTTCGCCTGCTGCAGCGCCTGACCGCCGGTCAGCGCGCCGAGGCTGTTGATGTAGCCCTTTTTAGAGCCACCGTGCAGCAGCTTCCACATTTTCGCCGCACCGTTCTGTGCCAGCGTGCATTCCGGATTGACCGAGCCGCGTAATTTCACCACTTCCTCCGCGCTGTAAGGACGGTGGATGCCTTCCCAGCGAGGCTGTGTCCACTCTTTCTTCAACTCTTCGATTTGTTGGGTACGGGTTTTCATGTGCAGATGCTCCATATTGTTATGTGGTGAGTTACGCCAGGAAGCGGTAGCCCGGCAGGGTCAGGAAGTCGATTAAGTCATCTGATGTGGTGATTTGCTCCATCAGGCGCGCGGCGTCGTCAAAACGTCCGCTGCTGAAGCGGTGCTCGCCCAGCTCGTCCTGGATCACCCGCATCTCTTCGGCCAGCATCTGGCGGAACAGGGTCTTGGTCACCGGTTTGCCGTTGCTGAGCGTTTTTTGATGGTGGATCCACTGCCAGATGGAGGTACGTGAGATCTCCGCCGTCGCGGCATCTTCCATCAGGCCGTAGATAGGTACGCAGCCGTTGCCGGAGATCCACGCTTCGATGTACTGGACCGCGACGCGGATATTGGCACGCATGCCCTCTTCCGTACGCTCGCCCGCGCACGGTGCCAGCAGCTGTTCTTCAGCCGTTGGGGCATCGTCTTCGCGCGTGACAAACAGCTGGTTTTTGTTGTCGCCGAGAACGCGGTTGAAAACCTCCATCGCCGTATCGGCAAGGCCAGGATGGGCAATCCACGTGCCGTCGTGACCGTTACGGGCTTCAAGCTCTTTATCGGCCTTCACCTTGTTGAGCACCTGATTGTTGCGCTCTGCGTCTTTGCTCGGGATAAATGCCGCCATGCCGCCCATCGCAAAGGCGCCGCGCTTGTGGCAGGTTTTGATCAGCAGGCGCGAGTAGGCGCTCAGGAACGGTTTATCCATGGTCACGACCTGGCGATCCGGCAGTACGCGGTCGGGATAGTTTTTCAGGGTTTTGATGTAGCTGAAAATATAGTCCCAGCGCCCGCAGTTCAGGCCGACGATGTGGTCGCGCAGGGCGTGCAGAATTTCATTCATCTGGAACACGGCAGGCAGCGTTTCAATCAGCAGCGTGGCCTTGATGGTACCGCGCGGCAGGTTAAAACGATCCTCCGCGTAGCTGAAGACCTCGCTCCACCAGGCCGCTTCCTGCCAGGCCTGCGTTTTTGGCAGATAGAAATAAGGGCCGCTGCCTTTTGCCAGCAGGTTCTTGTAGTTGTGGAAGAAATAGAGTGCGAAATCAAACAGGCTGCCCGGAATGGCTTCCCCACGCCAGGTGGCATGTTTTTCAGGCAGGTGCAGGCCGCGCACGCGACAGATCAGCACCGCAGGGTTTGGTTTGAGCTGGTAAATTTTGCCGGCTTCGTTGGTATAGCTGATGGTGCCGTTCACGGCGTCGCGCAGGTTGATCTGCCCCTCGATGACCTTACGCCAGTCCGGCGCCAGAGAGTCTTCAAAATCGGCCATGAAGACTTTAACGTTGGCGTTCATGGCGTTAATCACCATTTTGCGCTCTACCGGACCGGTGATCTCAACGCGACGATCCTGTAAATCTTCAGGGATGCCGCGGATTTTCCACTCACCGCGGCGAATGGAAGCGGTTTCCGAAATGAAGCCAGGCAACTTGCCATCGTCAATTTCCTGCTGCTGATGAATGCGTGCCGCCAGCAGCTTATTACGCTGCGGCGTAAAGCGGGTCACCAGTTCAGTCAGAAATTCTACCGCTTCCGCCGTCAAAACCTGCTGTTCTTGCTCGCCATACGGCTGGGTAAAGGCCAGTTCATCGACCGTCGTTGCCTGTTGAGTCATTACTCTGCTCCTCATCAAAGATCCAAAATCACGCCCCCGATGCGAACGAAAGATCGTTGGGTAGTTTTCGCTCAGCAGAATTAAGACTATCTATATTTTTTCTAAAATCAAAAACAATTTCCATTTTAATTATTAATTGTGATTAATTGATTGATTTCATTGGGATTAAAGTTGGATCGAACGGTGAGTGACATTTCGGAAATAAAAAAGGCACCCGAAGGTGCCTGATTTGAATAGCTGAAACGCTTTAGGATCGTTTAGTGCAGAAGATTACTCCAGCGTCGGATTCATGTGACGCAGATCGTATGGCGTTATCTGATAGACGTAATAGTTGAGCCAGTTAGTGAACAGCAAATTTCCGTGACTGCGCCAGGTTGCTCTCGGTTTGTTTTGCGGATCGTCTTTCGGGAAATAGTTGTACGGTACATCCGGATTAAGACCCGCTTCGACATCACGGAAATACTCTGACGCAAGGGTATGCGGATCGTACTCAGGATGGCCGGTCACAAAAGCAATGCGTTTATCCTTGCTGGCAAACAGGTAAGCATCCCCATCTTCCGTTTCGGCCAGGATCTGCAGATCGGTGTAATCACGAATCAGCTGGGCCGGGAAATCGGCGTAGCGAGAATGCGGTGCCAGGAAAGAGTCATCGAAACCGCGCGTCAGCAACGCATGTGGATGAAGAATGTGGTGTTCGTATACGCCAGAGAGCTTTTCAGTGCGGGTTTGCTTGGGGATGCCATAAAGAATATTCAGTGCGGCTTGTACCGCCCAACAGACAAACAATGTGGAGGTAACGTGATCTTTTGCCCACTCCAGAACCTGTTTGATCTGCGGCCAGTAGGCGACATCGTTAAATTCAACCAGGCCAAGCGGCGCGCCGGTCACGATCAGTCCGTCGAAGTTTTCCCCCTGAATGTCATCGAAGTTACAGTAGAAGTTGTTCAGATGCTCAGAAGGCGTGTTACGTGACTCACGGGCATCGATTCGCAGCAGCTGGATATCCACCTGCAGCGGGGAGTTCGACAGAAGACGCAGGAACTGGTTTTCTGTTTCGATCTTTTTTGGCATCAGATTGAGAATAAGCACCTTCAGCGGGCGAATTTCCTGACCTGTCGCACGCGAAGCCGTCATGACGAAGACGTTTTCTTCACGCAAGAAATTGACGGCTGGTAGCTCGTCCTGCACCCGAATCGGCATAGCTTTATATCCTCACAGCTTACGTATAAACGTTTAGACATCCAGATAGCTAACGATACCCAGAAACGGGCATAATGTCGAGCCTGCAAGCGGAAGGTGAGAAAGTTTCAAGGAGGGAAAGAGGGAAAAACAAAAGCAAAAAACCCCGCACCTTACGGTACGGGGTTCTTCTAATTGATGCCTGGCAGTTCCCTACTCTCACATGGGGAGACCCCACACTACCATCGGCGCTACGGCGTTTCACTTCTGAGTTCGGCATGGGGTCAGGTGGGACCACCGCGCTAAAGCCGCCAGG
>NZ_JBGORN010000008.1:0-139937 GCF_041679625.1 Enterobacter cloacae complex sp. ESBL7 | reverse complement strand
AAAAAAATGGAGTATGCCGATCCAGAACTGGCGGCTGGCAATGAGTCGTTTTATTATCGAGTTCGGTGACCGCCTGAGCGATCACCTTTAACACAGTGGCAGTTACACAGAATTACTGACAGGCTCACACCCAACCGTGGTCAATCGCCAACATTAACAATCCACCAATAAAAAAAAACAGTATGCTGGCAGCACCGAAGTATATTTCGACGTAAAATGGCCTAATCAGCCGTTTCGGTAGTCCTCTAATGAAGTCCTTATCATCATTTTTGGTCAGAGGTGAACTACGATTCCACAACAGTGGCATGTATATAAATTGTACTTTTATTCCATATGCTCCTTTGACATAAAGCGAATTGACGTTCTCAAACAACAACACAGCATCTGGCAGGCTGCCATATTTTTCTTTATACAGCTTGCAGATTTCATTAAAGCGTTTTCGGTTCAGCAGAGATGAAATGCTGCTGATAATCATCAGTAGTGTCCCGGTAAGAATAGCGATTACCGAAATCATTTCTAAATTAATCTTCACCGCTTACCTCATAAAGGCCAAGCCCTTTCCCGATAGACTGACCCGTTTTACCTCCAGCCCAGCTTAGAGCCTTATCACTCCCGTATGCTATGCCACCGCTCACACCAATAGTACAAAGTAATGCACCTGCCCCCATGGCTTCAAAAGTCGCAGCCCCCAAAACAACTGCACAGACGGTATTTGCAGCGCCAGCACCAATGAGCCTACTTGCAGCCATTCCACCTACCAGACTCCCCGAAAACTCCCCAATGGAAGTAAACGAGGTTTTGGCGCAATCCCTGCCAACGGTGCAGGCTTCGGTGATCTTCGCTGCGGTATCAAAGGCAGACAGGCCAATGCCGATCTTCCCGGCTGCTTCCATCCACTTGACGTACTTCGCCAGCTTCTCAATATGGGTGGCGTAACCCTCTATATCGCTAACGCCTGTTTCGTTCCAGCGGTGTGTGATTGAACGGCTGGAGAGGCCAAGGGCGCTTTTCAGGTCTGCGTACTCGTTGAACATGAAGCGGTGTTTCATGAACATCTTCAGGACGCTATCGAGTTGACCAAACAACCGACTGCGCTCAACGTAAAATTGTTCACCGATCAGCGTGCCGCTGGTGATGTATTGGTTCTTATATGTTGTCTCAATCTCGACAAGGATTTTTTCTATCCTCTCGAAATATCCCTTCGCTGCTTCCGTCGCTCTTCCTGCATTTCCGGCAGCATCGTTTGCAGTAGTCGCAGCGGCTGCAAACATCTCAATGGTGTCTTTGTGTTTGAAAAGAAAGTTGGCCTGCTGGATTGAGAGCGGCGCTAATGCTGCATCAATCCGCTGTTTTGCGGCCTGCATATGAGCGATTTGCTTTTCATCCTGCTTATTCGGGTCAACCACCAGCATGATGGACCCTGCTTTGTACCGTTCGTCTGGACCGTTCAGCGTAGAGAATAGCTCCTTTGCTCCTGCTGGCGGGGTGCCTGTGAATAACAGACGTTGCCAGGCTTCTGTGGTGCCGCCGTAGGGGATAACGGCAAAACCTGCGTCGATGCCTGTTTTCTTTTTCGCTGTCTGGGCGTGTTGTTCTGGTTCTGCTTGCAGCTGTTGAGATGCAGCAAGAGCGGCTGCTGCGGTTGCCGCTTCTGCCAGATACCTTGCTGTTGCCTGAGAGGGGGATTCACCTGGGCCGATCCATCCCAAAGGGGCTATGATACGGTTAGAGCCAGAGGGGCAGCCACATAAAACGACTCCCCTGTCCACGGCTACAGGGAGCTGGTGAATTGTTCGGTGTGACTCACCTTCAACAACTTTTCCTTCTTTGCCGCATTTCGGGCAAGCTGTGGTCTTATCACCCAGAACAATCGGGCGACGACCAAGAATGTTACCGCAAGAAAGTGAGGGGATTAGTTTTGCGCCAGTTGTAGTCTGATCACCAAATAACGCCATTCCACGACCTAAAACGTTTGGACGCATTCCCCCCATTTATGCCACCTTTTCAACAGTCAGGAAATCATCTGGAATTGATTCACCCTCGCGGAAAGAGAACATCAATCCATAATCAGGGGTGCTGATAATTTGATCTCCGTTATCAAGTAAACTACCAACCAGCGCGATCCCTTTACCTTCCCATTCGCTTAACTGTCCGGCGCTGGTGATAATGGTAGCCTTAGTCCCGTCTGGATAGGTCACTGTTGCACCTTCTGTAACCATGCTGACCCATTGACCATTATCGAGTTGGACTTTCATGCCCTGACTCGGATCCGGATTAGATTCATCGACAACGCCACCCCGAAGAGTAAGACTTCCGGCAACCGCTGCACGATAGATGGCTGTGATGGGATGGTGTCGGGCATATTCTTGCTGTTCGATAATGAGATTGCGGGCTTCCACATTCATTTCCGACAGTTGCTGGTCGGTATAACGGGGAGCATCGAAGGACGCTATAACCGATGAAGTGAGTTCGTTGGTGTACTGTTGCATAAGTCCCTCTGCTTGCTGTGAATTTTTCTGTGCTCGGACACATTGTACAAATAACACTCATGCTCCGGAAGTTGTTTTTCCTAAAAATGAAACTATGTTTTAAAATATTCTTTAGGTGAATATTTCCTGTGATTTCATTCGGCTTGTGAAGCATTGAAACTTTTGCTGTACGGACAATTGAATCGCTATGGGTTTAACAGACACCTCAGAGTCATTTAAAATGGCTTAAAGAGAGGTGCACATGAGCAGTAAGCGTTATCCTGAAGAGTTTAGAATTGAAGCAGTCAAACAGGTTGTTGATCGTGGCTATTCTGTTTCCAGTGTCGCAACACGTCTCGATATCACTACCCACAGTCTTTATGCCTGGATAAAGAAATACGGGCCGGACTCTTCCACCAACAAAGAGCAGTCAGATGCTCAGGCCGAGATCCGCCGACTCCAGAAAGAGCTGAAGCGGGTTACTGACGAACGGGACATATTAAAAAAAGCCGCGGCGTACTTCGCAAAGCTGTCCGACTGAGGTACGCCTTTATCCGTGACAACTCCTGTTGTTGGCCTGTTCGCGTGCTCTGTCGGGTGCTGAATGTTCATCCGAGTGGGTTTTACACCTGGCTTCAGCAGCCGCATTCACCACGGCATCAGGCGGATCTCAGACTGACAGGACAAATCAAACAGTTCTGGCTGGAGTCCGGTTGCGTTTATGGCTATCGCAAGATCCATCTCGACCTGCGAGATAGCGGGCAACAATGTGGGATTAACCGGGTCTGGCGGCTGATGAAGCGTGCCAGTTCAACCCGAAAGCACCGGATGAACGCTGGGTAACGGACATAACTTACATCCGAACCCACGAAGGCTGGCTGTATCTGGCCGTAGTTGTTGACCTGTTCTCGCGCAAAGTTATCGGCTGGTCAATGCAACCCCGGATGACAAAAGATAGTGTTCTGAATGCACTTTTGATGGCCGTGTGGCGACGTAATCCCCAAAAACAGGTGCTGGTTCATTCTGACCAGGGTAGTCAGTACACAAGCCATGAGTGGCAGTCGTTCCTGAAATCACACGGTCTGGAGGGCAGTATGAGCCGTCGTGGTAACTGTCACGACAACGCAGTTGCAGAAAGCTTTTTCCAGCTACTGAAGCGTGAACGGATAAAGAAAAAGGTCTACGGAACACGGGAAGAAGCACGCAGCGATATTTTTGATTACATCGAAATGTTTTATAACAGTAAGCGTCGGCATGGTTCGAGCGATCAAATGCCACCGACGGAATATGAAAATCAATATTATCAACGACTCGGAAGTGTCTAGATTATCCGTGGCGATTCATATAAACCTTGCCCTACTGGCTGAATCGCAACCCAGAGACATGCGATAAAAACCGCCTGAAGGTAGTCGGAAATGAAGGAAGTAACGGTTGCCACGCTTTAGGATATTCGGGATGGAACAGCCGTTGGTGTGCCTCGTTTGTATCACAGTCTGTGTCACATTTTCACCTATGAAGGCCTGAGACACACCAACGTATTGTTTTAGAAGAAGTTGAAGCTGACCGATAAGCCGGGTTCTGTCGTGGACAGTCATTCATCTAGGCCAGCAATCGCTCACTGGCTCAAGCAGCCTACCCGGGTTCAGTACGGGCCGTACCTTGTGAACCCCTATTTGGCCTTGCTCCGGGTGGAGTTTACCGTGCCACGGACTGTTACCAGCCGCGCGGTGCGCTCTTACCGCACCCTTTCACCCTTACCTGATCCCGCTTGCGCGGGCCATCGGCGGTTTGCTCTCTGTTGCACTGGTCGTGGGTTTCCCCCCCAGGCGTTACCTGGCACCCTGCCCTATGGAGCCCGGACTTTCCTCCCCTCCGCCCGTCTCCCCCGAAAGGGACGACGACGAAGCGGCGACTGTCTGGTCAGCTTCGGCGCGCAGTATAGAGGGTTTGCGCGCCGCTGTCACCCTAAGGTGTAGGCAATGCGTGATTAACGCGCCACTTCCACCTTCGCCAGTTTTTCGTAGTAGCACGCAATCGCGCTGTGATCGGCCGTGCCCAGGCCATCGGCACGCAGCGCCTGCATCATCTCCATGACCGCCGCGGTCAGCGGCAGCTGTGCGCCCACGCCGTGTGACGTATCCAGCGCGTTCGCCAGATCTTTGATATGCAGGTCGATGCGGAAACCGGGTTTGAAATTACGATCCATGACCATCGGCGCTTTGGCATCCAGCACGGTACTGCCCGCCAGACCACCGCGAATGGCCTGATAGACCAGATCCGGATTAACGCCCGCTTTGGTTGCCAGCGTCAGCGCTTCGGACATGGCGGCAATGTTCAGCGCCACAATCACCTGGTTGGCCAGCTTGGTCACGTTACCCGCCCCGATGTCCCCGGTATGCACCACCGAGCCCGCCATGGCTTTCATCAGGTCGTAGTATCTATCGAAAATGGCTTTATCACCGCCGACCATCACCGACAGCGTGCCGTCGATCGCTTTCGGCTCACCGCCGCTGACCGGCGCATCCAGCATATCGACGCCCTTCGCTTTTAACGCCTCGCTGATTTCACGGCTTGCAAGCGGCGCAATAGAGCTCATATCAATCAATACCAGGCCCGGCTTCGCACCGTCGATAATGCCGTTCTCACCCAGCGCAACCTCTTTAACATGCGGGGAGTTGGGCAGCATGGTGATGATGACATCGCACTGCTCGGCAATGGCCTTCGCGGTGGTGGCCGTTTCAGCGCCCGCCGCTATCACCTCTGCCACGGCCTGCGGATTGTGATCGGATACCACCAGTGAGTAACCCGCTTTGATGAGGTTCTTACTCATTGGTTTACCCATGATCCCCAGGCCAATAAAACCCACTTTCAGCGTCATAATCTGTTTCCTCAATGATGGTTATTTTTTAAAAGCGTCGGCTAATTTCTGCGTGGCCGAGCGGAAGACCCCGAGGTCGCTGCCGACGGCAACAAACGTGGCTCCCCACTCCAGATAGCGACGGGCGTCAGCCTCAACCGGCGCCAGAATGCCGCACGGTTTGCCGTGAGCTTTAGCGCGGGCAAAGATGTGCTGGATCGCGCGCTGCACGTCAGGGTGGCCGGCGTTACCCAGATGGCCAAAGGCGGCCGCCAGATCGCTCGGGCCAACGAAGATACCGTCCACGCCGTTTGTGGCTGCAATCGCGTCAACGTTATCAACGCCCTGCTGGCTCTCGATCTGAACCAGAATGGTGATGTTGTTATTCGACTGCGTGAAGTAGTCCGGCACGGTGCCAAACATATTGGCGCGATGCGAAACGGAAACGCCGCGGATCCCTTCTGGCGGATAGCGCGTTGAGGCTACGGCCAGGGCCGCTTGTTCTTCCGTCTCCACAAACGGGATCAGGAAGTTGTAGAAACCGATATCCAGCAGGCGCTTGATAATTACCGGCTCGTTAGTTGGCACGCGCACCACCGGGGCGCTGGGGCTGCCTTTCAGCGCCATCAGCTGCAGAATAAAGGTGCTGATATCGTTCGGCGCATGTTCGCCGTCCAGCACCAGCCAGTCAAAACCGGCCAGGCCCAGCACTTCGGTGCTGATTGGGTTTGCCAGCGCGGACCAGCAGCCAATCTGAATCTGGTGTGCCGCGAGGGCCGCTTTAAATTTATTCGGGAAGATATCGTTACTCATCATATTTACCTTTTTAATTCGCAGCCTATATCAGCATCATTTTATTTTTTCAGACACCGCACCAGCATTATATTTATTATTCTGACGTATTATGGCGTTATAAAATCGTCATTCAGTATAAGACGCAATCCACGACCACACATTGTTTTAATGCTCAAGCATTGCGGTACATTTTGATAAAAATTTTTGCATATGCACAAAGTGCTGGGCGCTAATGCACAGAATCAGGCATTACCGGTTCTGGAGCGATCGCGATCACATTTTCATATCCCCTATGCTGACATGCTTTATTTCTGAAAGCCGCGTATTTATTTCTACCATTAGAAAATTGGCTGAATTTATTATCAGACACTTTGCTGGAGAATACTGAACAATGGCCGACATTGAAATTCGACAGGCATCGCCGACGGCGTTTTATATAAAAGTCCACGACACCGATAATGTGGCGATTATTGTCAACGACAATGGCTTAAAAGCGGGCACCCGCTTCCCGGACGGGCTGGAACTGATTGAGCATATTCCGCAGGGACATAAAGTCGCCCTGGTGGATATCCCTGCTAACAGTGAAATCGTACGTTACGGTGAAGTCATCGGCTATGCCGTTCGCTCTATACCGCAGGGGAGCTGGGTTGAGGAGTCGCTGGTGGCGCTGCCGGAAGCGCCGCCGCTGAACACGCTTCCGCTGGCGACCCGCGTACCGGAACCGCTTCCTCCGCTGGAGGGCTATACCTTCGAAGGCTACCGCAACGCGGACGGCAGCGTCGGCACCAAGAATCTGCTCGGCATTACCACCAGCGTGCACTGCGTGGCGGGCGTAGTGGATTACGTGGTGAAAATCATCGAACGCGATCTGCTGCCGAAATACCCGAACGTCGACGGCGTGGTTGGCCTGAACCACCTCTACGGCTGCGGCGTGGCGATTAACGCACCCGCTGCGGTAGTGCCGATCCGCACCATTCACAATATTGCCCTGAACCCGAACTTTGGCGGCGAGGTGATGGTAATTGGTCTGGGGTGTGAAAAATTGCAGCCAGAGCGCCTGCTGCAGGGCACCGAAGATGTCAAAGCCATTCCGGCAGACGAGGCCAGCATCGTGCGCCTGCAGGACGAACGCCACGTGGGTTTCCGCTCAATGGTCGACGATATCCTGCAGGTGGCTGAACGCCATCTGGACAAGCTCAACAAGCGCCAGCGCGAAACCTGCCCGGCGTCTGATTTGGTGGTGGGAACTCAGTGCGGCGGCAGCGATGCCTTCTCCGGCGTGACGGCCAACCCGGCGGTGGGCTATGCGTCCGATCTGCTTGTTCGCTGCGGCGCCACGGTTATGTTTTCCGAGGTAACCGAAGTGCGTGACGCCATCCATCTGCTTACGCCGCGCGCCGTTAATGAAGAGGTCGGCAAGCGCCTGCTCGAGGAAATGGCCTGGTACGATAGCTATCTCGATATGGGCAAAACCGACCGCAGCGCCAATCCCTCACCGGGGAACAAAAAAGGCGGCCTCGCCAACGTAGTGGAAAAAGCCCTCGGGTCGATTGCCAAATCCGGCCAGAGCGCGATTGTGGAAGTGCTCTCTCCGGGCCAGCGCCCGACGAAGCGCGGCCTGATTTACGCGGCAACGCCGGCTAGCGATTTCGTCTGCGGCACGCAGCAGGTGGCGTCCGGCATTACGGTACAGGTCTTTACCACCGGGCGCGGCACGCCGTACGGCCTGATGGCGGTGCCGGTGATCAAGATGGCGACCCGTACCGAGCTGGCAAACCGCTGGTATGACTTAATGGACATCAACGCGGGCACCATCGCCACCGGAGAAGAGAGCATTGAGGACGTGGGCTGGAAACTGTTCCACTTCATTCTGGATGTCGCAAGCGGGCGGAAGAAAACTTTCTCGGATCAATGGGGATTACATAATCAGCTGGCGGTGTTTAACCCGGCACCGGTGACGTGATTTTTCGCACCACATCTATCCCGCATTCAGGTAACTCGCCGGACACGCCGCAAACCGTCCAGGTTGAGGCGATACCTGTTGGCTAAAAGACGCATAACGATCTGCAGGCCGGGTCAGGCGCAGCCGCCACCCGGCAAAACAGGCGGCAGGGGCTTACTCCCCCTGCTGCTCCAGCGCATGCTTATACAGCGCATTTTTCTTCACGCCGTGAATTTCCGCCGCCAGCGCAGCGGCCTTCTTCAGCGGCAGTTCCGCCTGCAGCAGCGCCAGCGTGCGCAGCGCGTCGGCAGGGAGCGCGTCTTCCTGCGCCTTATGCCCTTCGACGATCAGCACCATTTCGCCCTTGCGGCGGTTTTCGTCTTCTTTCACCCACGCCAGCAGTTCACCCACTGGCGCACCGTGAATGGTTTCCCAGGTTTTGGTCAGCTCGCGCGCCAGCACCACGTAGCGGGCTTCTCCCCACACGGTCACCATATCTTCCAGGCTCTCCAGCAGGCGGTGCGTGGATTCGTAGAAAATCAGGGTGCGCGGTTCCGCTTCCAGATCTTTTAACACGTCACGGCGGCCTTTGGATTTGGCAGGCAGGAAGCCTTCATAGCAGAAACGGTCAGACGGCAGACCCGCGGCACTCAGCGCAGCGATGGCGGCACACGGCCCCGGCAGCGGCACAACGCGAATACCGGCTTCACGACAGGTACGCACCAGGTGATAGCCGGGATCGTTGATCAGCGGCGTACCGGCGTCGGAGACCAGGGCAATGTTCTGCCCCTCTTTCAGCTTCGCCACCAGCGTTTCGGCTTTTTGTTGCTCATTGTGATCGTGCAGAGCAAACAGACGGGCGTTAATCGCGAAATGTTGCAGCAGCAGGCCGGTGTGGCGGGTATCTTCAGCAGCAATTAAATCAACAGCCTGCAGTACGGTGAGCGCACGTTGGGTAATATCAGACAAATTCCCGATAGGAGTAGGTACAATATAAAGCTGGCCTTGAGAATTATCTGCCGTTTCGTGTTGTTTCATTGTTTCGTCCGTATTGCCGATTTAATATTGAGCATTGCGTAAAAAAAATCACTGGATACAGTATGGTACCGTTAACGTTTCTTCGAAAAAAAGCCACGCGCAGCGTGCCGCTTCTGCTGGCAGCCCTGATCTTTGCAGGCTGTGGCACCCAGGCACCTGACCAGAGCACCGCCCATCTTCAGGGATCTGCTCAGGCTGATTCTGGCTTTTATCTGCAACAAATGTCGCAGAGTTCAAATGATACCAAGACCAACTGGCAATTACTCGCCATTCGTGCACTGCTGAAAGAGGGTAAAACCCAGCAGGCAGCCGAACTGTTTAACCAGTTGCCAAAAGATCTTAACGACGCCCAGCGTCGTGAGCAGAGCCTGCTCTCTGCCGAGCTGAAGGTCGCGCTGAAAGATTACGCCGCCGCGAAGAAGACCCTCGGTGACATTGACGTGAGCGCGCTGGATAAAAATCAGCAGGCTCGCTTCTGGCAGGCGGGCATTACCGCTGAGCAGGGACGTCCTTCTCTCACGCTGCTCCGCGCCCTCGTCACGCAAGAGCCGCTGCTCGGCGGTGCCGATAAGCAAAAAAATATTGATGCAACCTGGCAAGCGCTTGCCTCGATGACTCAGGAACAGGCGCAGGCTCTGGTCATCAACGCCGATGAAAACGTCCTTCAGGGCTGGCTGGATCTGCAGCAGATGTGGTTTAACAACCGCAGCGATCCAAAGATGCTGAAGGCCGGTATTACGGACTGGCAGACGCGCTACCCGCAAAACCCGGGGGCGAAAATGCTGCCAACCCAGCTGGTAAACGTGCAGAACTTTAAGCCAGCGTCCACCAGCAAAATCGCCCTGCTTCTGCCGCTCAACGGCCAGGCGGCGGTGTTTGGCCGTACCATTCAGCAGGGCTTTGAAGCCGCGAAAAACGGCACGACGTCGGTAACCGGCAGCGCGGTTCCCGCGCAGGCGGCCCAGGCGGCTAACGTGAATGATGTGGTCAGCCCGTCCGCAGCGGAGACCAGCGATCTGACCACGACGCAAGCGCCGGCACAGGGTACGATGCAAAACCCGGTGACGGCCCCGACGACGCCTCCGGCTACAGCAGCACCTGCTGCGGCAGCCCCAGCTACTCAGGCTCCGGCCGAGACGCAAGTGGCACCAGCACCTGAAGCGACAGCAGAACAGCCTCAACCGCAGCCTGCACAACCCGCAGCCCAGCCTGCCGTTCAGCCGCAGGCCGTGGCAACCACCAGCGCCAACCCGGGCGCTGAGGTGAAAATTTACGACACCAGCTCGCAGCCGCTTGACCAGGTTCTGGCGCAGGTTCAGCAGGACGGGGCCAGCATCGTTGTCGGTCCGCTGCTGAAAAACAACGTGGAAGAGCTGATGAAGAGCAATACCACGCTGAACGTGCTGGCGCTCAACCAGCCTGAGCAGGTTCAGAACCGGGCCAATATTTGCTACTTCGCGCTTTCCCCTGAAGATGAAGCCCGCGATGCGGCGCGCCATATTCACGAGCAGGGTAAGCAGGCTCCGCTGCTGCTCATCCCACGCAGCGCGCTGGGCGATCGCGTGGCCAATGCCTTTGCCGATGAGTGGCAGAAGCTGGGCGGCGGCGTGGTGTTGCAGCAGAAATTTGGTTCCGTCTCTGAACTGCGCGCGGGCGTAAACGGTGGAGCGGGTATCGCGCTCAACGGCAGCCCTGTCACCACGAGCCTGCCGCAGCAGCAGGGCGTGACGATTGGCGGCCTGACGATCCCTGCCCCGCCTACCGACGCGCAGATTAGCGGTGGCGGCAAAGTGGATGCGGCCTATATCGTTGCCACGCCGCAGGAGATCGCCTTTATCAAACCGATGATCGCGATGCGTAACGGCAGCCAGAGCGGCGCAACGCTCTACGCCAGCTCGCGCAGCGCGCAGGGCACCGCAGGCCCGGATTTCCGTCTGGAAATGGACGGTCTGCAGTACAGCGAAATCCCGATGCTGGCAGGCAGCAACCCGGCGCTGATGCAGCAGGCGCTGAGTACCGTACGTAACGATTATTCGCTGGCGCGTCTGTATGCGATGGGTGTCGATGCATGGGCGCTGGCGAACCACTTTACCCAGATGCGTCAGGTGCCGGGCTTTGAGCTTAACGGCAACACCGGCGATCTGACCGCGACTCAGGACTGCGTGATCAACAGGAAGTTATCATGGCTCAAATACCAGCAGGGGCAAATCGTCCCGGCCAGTTAAGCCGTAAAGAGACCGGCGATGCGTGGGAGTTAAAGGCGCGTCGCTGGCTTGAAGGCAAAGGACTGCGCTTTATCGCCGCCAACGTCCGCGGGCGCGGCGGCGAAATTGATCTGATCATGAAAGAGGGTCAGGTCATCGTGTTTGTAGAAGTCCGTTTTCGACAGTCCTCCCGTTTTGGCGGTGCTGCCGCCAGCGTGACGCTCGCCAAACAACATAAATTATTACAGACTGCCCACTTGTGGCTTGCCCGCCATAATGGGAGCTTTGATACTGTGGATTGCCGGTTCGATGTGATAGCCTTCACCGGAAATGAGATCGAATGGCTTAAAAACGCTTTTGGCGAAGACGCATAATTAAGATTTAAAAGGGATAACGTGCTCGAAAGAATTAAAGTGTGCTTCACAGAAAGCATCCAGACTCAGATTGCCGCGGCGGAAGCCCTTCCGGATGCTATCTCGCGTGCCGCAATGACGCTGGTGCAATCCCTGCTTAATGGCAACAAAATCCTCTGTTGTGGCAACGGCACGTCAGCCGCCAACGCACAGCATTTTGCTGCCAGCATGATCAATCGCTTTGAAACAGAACGCCCGAGTTTACCCGCCATTGCACTTAATACCGATAATGTGGTCTTAACGGCGATTGCTAACGATCGTCTGCATGACGAAATTTACGCAAAGCAGGTGCGAGCCCTGGGTCATGCGGGAGATGTGCTGCTGGCCATCTCCACGCGCGGCAATAGCCGGGACATTGTCAAAGCCGTTGAAGCCGCCGTCACCCGCGACATGACCATCGTGGCCTTAACCGGCTATGACGGTGGTGAGCTGGCGGGTCTGCTTGGGCCGCAGGATGTGGAAATCCGCATTCCTTCTCACCGAAGCGCGCGTATTCAGGAGATGCATATGCTCACGGTGAACTGCTTATGTGATTTGATCGATAACACGCTTTTCCCTCACCAGGATGATTAAGGAGTTCTTATGAAGGCTTTATCGACCCTCGCAGTCCTTATGTCTGCATTACTGCTTCAGGGATGTATCGCTGCGGCCGTTGTGGGTACCGCCGCGGTAGGCACCAAAGCGGCAACCGATCCACGCACCGTGGGGACACAGGTGGATGACGGTACGCTGGAGCTGCGCGTCAACAGTGCGCTGTCGAAAGACGAACAAATCAAGAAAGAAGCGCGTATCAACGTGACGGCTTATCAGGGCAAAGTGCTGCTGGCAGGCCAGGCGCCGAATCTGGAGCTCGCCTCTCGCGCGAAACAGATTGCGATGGGCGTCGAAGGGACCACAGAGGTGTTTAACGAAGTGCGCCAGGGCAAGCCAATTGGCCTGGGTGACGCCTCTTCCGATACCTGGATCACCACCAAAGTGCGTTCCCAGCTGCTGGGCTCGGACCAGGTGAAATCTTCCAACGTGAAAGTGACGACTGAAAACGGCGAAGTATTCCTGCTGGGTCTGGTGACCGACCGTGAAGGGAAAGCGGCGGCGGATATCGCCAGCCGGGTGAGCGGCGTGAAGCACGTCACCACCGCGTTTACTTACATCAAATAAAAAAAATCCCCTCGCTTGAGGGGATTTTTTTGTAGGCCCGGTAAGCGCCAGCGCCACCGGGCTTTTTTTACATCAACGCAATACTGCCCACAATCACCCCGCTCAACGCCACCAGCCCTGCGGTCAGCCACAGCGCTTTCGCCGGGAACGACTTACGCAGCATGATAAGCGACGGCAGGCTTATCGCCGGCAGCGTAATCAGCAGCGCCAGCGCCGGCGCGGTGCCCATACCGGCCAGCATCATGGTCTGAACAATCGGGATTTCCGCCGCCGTTGGGATCACAAACAGGCAGCCCGCAACGGCCATCGCAATGACCCACATCAGCGTGTTGTCGATAGCGCCATCCGCATGCGGGAAGAGCCAGACGCGCGCCGCCCCCAGAACCAGTACCGCCAGGATATAGACCGGGATGGTGCTCCAGAACAGCTGCCATAGCGCCCTGCCCCAGCGCGCAAAGAAGCCCCCCTGCGGTTCGCTGACGTCCAGCTCAACGGCTGCGGGTTCTGCGGCAGTATCCTTGACCAGTTTTTGCACCAGCGTCGCCACCACCAGCACGGTCAGCAGCCCGGCGACCAGGCGGATGAACGCGAAATGCCAGCCCAGCACAAAGCCCATAAACACCAGCGTCGCCGGGTTGAGCAGCGGGTTCCCCATCCAGAACGCCAGCGCGCCGCCCATCGACACGTGCTGACGCCGCATCCCTGCGGCCACGGGCGCGGCGCAGCAGGAACACATCATCCCCGGCAGGGAGAAAATCGTCCCCAGCAGCGTGCCCTGAAAGCGCGGCTGCCCAAGGGTTTTCACCAGCCAGTTACGAGGGATAAGCACCTGAATCAGCGAGCCCAGAATGACGCCTAAAACGGCGGCCTTCCAGACGGCAAGGAAGTAGACCATGGCATAGTCCCACGCCGCCTGCAGCGGGCTGGAATCAGCCTGAGCGAGAATAGATTTACCGATGCTGTGCGTTTCGGCGGCAGTGAAGGCTTTGCCGTAGTACGGCTGCCATTTCACGTACCAGAGGCCAACAATGACCACGAGAAAGAAGAGTGCGGGCTTCCACCACTGAACAGGTGTTGCCGCCTGAGATGAAGACTGACCAGTCATAGCATTCCCCGGAGAGTATTAGATTATTAGCCGGGGGAGTTTACGCCTCGCCCTGCGCGATTTCACGCAGTTTTGCCGAAGGGATAATGTTAACACCCGCTTTCGACGGGGCCAGCCCCTCTTTTAACATCGCGCGCGCGACGTCCCGCGCCTCGATGGATTTCCAGTTGCCGGGAAGAATGCGAAACAGCGGGGCAAATATCGACTCGTTAAACCGGCGTTCGTCCCGGTGGCCGATCAGCATCGAAGGGCGCACAATCGTCAGCTGTTCCCATTTCTGCGCTATCAGCGCATCCTCCATCTTGCCCTTCACCTTGTTGTAGAAGAAAGGCGATCCGGCACTGGCGCCCAGGGCGCTGACCACCAGAAAATGTTTGGCGCCCAGCTTTTTCGCCGTGAGTGCGGTATCCACCACCAGCGTATAGTCGGCGTGGATAAAGGCCTCTTTGCTGCCCGCCTCCCGCCGCGTGGTGCCCAGACAGCAAAAGGCGATATCAATGGGATCCTGCACCTGCGCCAGCGCGTCGGTCAGCTGAGGATCGTGCGGATTAAAGACGCCGGATAAGTCCGCCAGCGGTCGACGCGTCGGGGCGGCGATATAGTTCACGCGGCGATCCTGAATCAGCAGCCGCAGCAGATGATCGCCCACTAACCCGGTAGCACCCGTAATCAATACCTGACTCATCTTTTCCCCTTTACAGAATTGTCCGTTTGCGAACTCAGCGTCGTCGACCACACTTAGAAGTCTGTTACAGGTAAGTATTTACCACAAGCGGAGAAAAATCAGTCTGAAGCCAAAACAACGGAGGAAGCATGGGCAAGAAAATCGCAGTCTTGATTACCGACGAGTTTGAAGATTCAGAATTCACCTCTCCAGCAGAGGCGTTCCGCAAGGCGGGACATGAGGTCATCACCATTGAGAAAGAGGCGGGTAAAACGGTGACAGGCCATAAGGGCGAGGCGACCGTAACCATCGATGAGACCATCGATAACGTTAGCCCTTCAGATTTCGACGCTCTGCTGTTACCCGGCGGCCATTCCCCGGATTCCCTGCGCGGGGACGAGCGCTTCGTGACCTTCACCCGAGACTTTGTCTCGACCGGCAAACCGGTCTTTGCCATCTGTCACGGCCCGCAGCTGCTCATCAGCGCAGAAGTGGTCCGCGGGCGAAAGCTTACCGCCGTGAAACCGATCGTTATCGATCTGAAAAACGCGGGGGCCGAGTTTTACGATCAGGAGGTGGTCAACGACAAAGACCAGCTGATCACCAGCCGAACCCCGGACGATCTCCCGGCGTTTAACCGCGAAGCGCTACGCCTGCTCGGCGCGTAACCAGTGCAGCTTCTTGCCAAAGCCCAGGGTGTTGTCGGTAAATTTCAGCTCATCGAGGCGGATTTCCCACACCGGGGCTTTTAGCGCAGCGGCAACGGGAAAGCGGCGCGTGTAGAGCTTACGGCGCGCGTCGCTCTCTTCACCATCCAGACGACGGATCTCCCCTTTAAACTGCACGCCGCGGATCAGCGCGACCGTTTTCGGCTGGCCGTTTACCGTCCCCGCCACCTTTGCCTGCTGGCCGGTCATCTGCGCATGACGCGTTTTGTCTTCACTCATGACATAAAAAGCCACGCGCTCAGGGTCATAGTAGTAAAACGCATTTGCGCACCACATCTCACCCTCGTCATAGACGCACCAGGTGACAACATGCTGCTTTGCCAGCCAGCGGTTAATGGCGGCCAGTGTTTCCATTTTCGTTCTCTCTCATGCTATGGTGCGTTCACCTTAACATACTGAATCCGTTTACCGTGTGCTGGTTTCTCTATCTTGTCCGAACCGCTGATAACGCCCTCTACACCGGGATCACCACCGATGTGGCGCGGCGTTTTTTACAACATCAAACGGGGAAAGGGGCAAAAGCGCTGCGGGGGAAAGGGGAATTACAGCTCGCCTTCTCAGCGGCCGTCGGCGACCGATCGCTGGCGCTCAGGCTGGAATACCGCATCAAGCAGCTGACGAAGCGCCAGAAAGAGCGCCTCGTGACCGGAGACGGCTCCTTTGAGGCGCTGCGCGAGAGCCTGATTAAAAGCGATTGAAATGGTCGTGATACTCGACCAGGCCATTGACGCCGTTGAGCGCGTCGTCCGCCAGTCGATGGACCTGGAAAGCAGATTCCGTACCCGGCCAGCGACAGCGCAGATCGTAATGCGCGGCCTGCTCAAAGCCTAAACGGCCATAGAACGCCGGATCGCCCAGCGTGACCACGGCGGCATAGCCAAACTCGTTGAGCGAGTCCAGCCCTTCATAGACCAGCTGGCGCGCCAGACCTTGCCCGCGATAGCTTTCATCTACCGCCAGCGGCGCCATGCCTACCCACTGCAGCTCTTCGCCCTGAACGATGACCGGACTGAAGGCAACATAGCCCACCACCTGACCTTCGTCATCGGTGGCAACCAGCCCCAGCGTAATCAGGCCGTCTTCGCGAAGGTCGTGGACCAGTTGGGCTTCGGCATCGCTCGCAAAGGCGCGGCGTAACAACGCATCGATCCCCGGCGCATCAATCCCAATTTCGACTCGAATCAGCATGGCTCACCTACTGAAGTGTGTTTACCGTCCGGCGGGGTTTTCAGCCCGGCCTCAACGAAATCTGCCATTTGCATTAACATCACGCGCAGCGCTTTTGGCATCTGCTCCAGCTCAATGGCATCCATTAAATTCTTCACGTACAGGCCCAGCTCCGTGTCGCCTTCAATTACCAGACGGCGCTGGAAGAAGAGCGTATCCGGATCCTGCTTACGCGCGGCGATCATCAGCAGATCGCTGGCGTTGGCGCTAAAACTCACATCCGCCTCGGCGGATTCGCGTACGATCAGCTGGCCGTTCTCTACGGAGGTAAACCAGCGCAGCCCGATGTCGCGTACCTCAATGCTTAACCAGCGGCCTTCCAGGAACTCCAGCTCGCCGTCCTGCAGCGCCTGGCGGAACTGCCAGCTCAGGACCTGCTCCAGCACCTGGCGTTTAAGCGCGAACGGTGCCAGCTTGACCGGCACGCTCAGCATTGATGGACCAAATTGTACGAGACGTGAACGCAGTTTATCCAGCACGAGCTTTACTCCCTGATATCTATAGTCCTGCTATTTTGCCATATCCGAAGCGCAACATAGCGGCGTAAATCAACAAACCGTCGTCAGCCGTACCTCATTATTGGTGTCATCAATACGCCATTAGCTGCCTTAAATCAAAAATTGTCGCGTATGGGTTAATTAAAATCCCAGCTCGTTAACAATTTTGCGATCGACTACATCAGGATAAATTATGGAGCTGCTCTGCCCTGCCGGAAATCTTCCGGCGCTTAAGGCGGCCATCGAAAATGGGGCCGATGCGGTCTATATCGGGCTGAAAGATGACACCAACGCCCGCCATTTTGCTGGCCTCAACTTTACGGAGAAAAAGCTTCAGGAAGCCGTTAACTTCGTTCACCAGCACCGCCGCAAGCTGCATATCGCCATCAATACCTTTGCTCATCCTGACGGCTACGCCCGCTGGCAGCGCGCGGTGGATATGGCGGCACAGCTGGGTGCCGATGCGCTGATCCTGGCCGACCTCGCCATGCTTGAGTATGCGGCAGAACGCTATCCCCATATTGAGCGCCACGTCTCTGTTCAGGCATCTGCCACCAACGAAGAGGCGGTGCGTTTTTATCATCAACACTTTGACGTGGCCCGCGTGGTGCTGCCGCGCGTGCTCTCTATTCATCAGGTTAAGCAACTCGCGCGCGTCACGCCAGTGCCGCTGGAGGTTTTTGCCTTTGGCAGCCTGTGCATCATGGCCGAAGGCCGCTGCTATCTTTCCTCTTATTTAACCGGAGAATCGCCAAATACCGTCGGAGCCTGTTCCCCTGCCCGCTTTGTTCGCTGGCAGCAGACCCCGCAGGGGCTGGAGTCTCGCCTGAATGAGGTGCTGATTGACCGCTACCAGGACGGGGAAAACGCCGGTTATCCCACCCTGTGTAAAGGCCGCTATCTGGTCGACGGCGAGCGCTATCACGCGCTGGAGGAGCCGACCAGCCTCAACACGCTGGAGCTGCTGCCGGAACTGCTGGCGGCCAATATTGCCTCGGTGAAAATCGAAGGTCGTCAGCGCAGCCCGGCCTACGTGAGCCAGGTGGCGAAAGTGTGGCGTCAGGCCATCGACCGCTGCATGGCGGACCCGCAGAACTACGCTCCACAGCAGGCCTGGATGGAAACGCTTGGTTCGATGTCCGAAGGCACGCAAACCACGCTTGGCGCGTATCACCGTAAATGGCAGTGAGAAAATCATGAAATATTCATTAGGACCGGTGCTCTACTACTGGCCAAAAGAGACGCTGGAAGATTTTTACCAACAGGCCGCCACCAGCAGCGCCGACGTGATTTACCTCGGCGAAGCGGTGTGCAGCAAGCGCCGCGCCACCAAAGTGGGCGACTGGCTGGATATGGCGAAAGGCCTGGCCGGCAGCGGCAAACAGGTGGTGCTCTCCACGCTCGCGCTGGTGCAGGCGTCGTCCGAACTGGGCGAGCTGAAGCGCTACGTTGAAAACGGCGAGTTCCTGCTGGAAGCGAGCGATCTGGGCGTGGTGAACATGTGCGCTGAACGCAGGCTGCCGTTTGTCGCGGGTCATGCCCTGAACTGCTACAACGCCGTGACCCTGCGCCTGCTGCTCAAACAGGGGATGACGCGCTGGTGTATGCCGGTAGAGCTCTCGCGAGACTGGCTGGCTAACCTGCTTAACCAGTGCGACGAGCTGGGCATTCGCAATCAGTTTGAAGTGGAAGTGCTGAGCTACGGCCATCTGCCGCTGGCCTACTCCGCCCGCTGCTTCACCGCGCGCTCGGAAGACCGCCCGAAAGACGAATGCGAAACCTGCTGCATCAAGTACCCGAACGGACGCAGCATGCTGTCGCAGGAGAATCAGCAGGTGTTTGTCCTCAACGGTATTCAGACCATGAGCGGCTATGTCTATAACCTCGGCAACGAGCTGGCGTCGATGGACGGGCTGGTGGATATGGTTCGGCTGTCGCCGCTGGATACCGGCGTATTCGCGATGCTGGACGCCTTCCGTGCCAATGAAAACGGCGCCGCGCCGCTGCCGCTGACGGCAAACAGCGACTGCAACGGCTACTGGAGACGGCTTGCCGGGCTGGAGCTGCAGGCGTAAAAAAGGCTCACTTTGTTAACAACGGTTATCATTATTTAATGCAGTATTAAAGATTGACCGTCGACAAAGTGAGCTGTTATGACTGACAAAACCATTCCGTTTTCGGTGCTGGATCTAGCGCCGATCCCACAAGGCTCCTCGGCAAGAGAAGCCTTTTCGCACTCTCTCGATCTCGCTCAGCTGGCCGAAAAGCGTGGCTATCACCGCTACTGGCTGGCCGAACACCACAACATGGTGGGCATCGCCAGCGCCGCGACCTCGGTACTGATTGGCTATCTGGCAGCAAATACCACCACCCTGCACCTGGGCTCCGGCGGCGTGATGCTGCCTAACCACGCCCCGCTGGTGATTGCCGAGCAGTTTGGCACCCTGAATACCCTCTATCCAGGGCGTATTGATTTGGGTCTTGGTCGTGCGCCCGGCAGCGATCAGCCAACCATGCGCGCCCTGCGCCGCCATATGAGCGGTGATATCGACAACTTCCCGCGCGACGTGGCCGAGCTGGTGGACTGGTTCGACGCGCGCGATCCGAACCCGCACGTGCGCCCGGTACCGGGCTACGGTGAGAAGATCCCGGTGTGGCTGTTAGGCTCAAGCCTCTACAGCGCACAGCTCGCCGCGCAGCTTGGGCTGCCGTTTGCGTTTGCCTCGCACTTCGCGCCGGATATGCTGCATCAGGCGCTGCATCTTTACCGCACGAACTTTAAACCGTCCGAGCGTCTGGAGAAGCCGTACGCGATGGTGTGTATCAACATCATTGCCGCCGACAGCAATCGCGACGCGGAATTCCTGTTCACCTCAATGCAGCAGGCGTTTGTGAAGCTGCGCCGCGGTGAGACGGGCCAGCTTCCGCCGCCGGTGGAGAATATGCATCAGCTGTGGTCCGCCTCCGAGCAGTATGGCGTGCAGCAGGCGCTGAGCATGTCGCTGGTAGGCGATAAGGCGAAAGTGCGCCACGGGCTGGACGCGGTGCTGCGCGAAACGCAGGCGGATGAGATTATGGTTAACGGCCAGATTTTCGATCACCAGGCGCGTTTGCATTCGTTTGAACTGGCGATGCAGGTGAAAGAGGAACTGGTGGGGTAGTTTTTTGCTTTTCTCCCTCTCCCTATGGGAGAGGGCCGGCGTGAGGGGTTCAACCCCTCGTTTTACTGATAAACGGGCAACAGGTTAAAACTCGACAGCACGTGTACCAGTGCGTTACCAACGCCGAATACCAGAATCAGCGCAATCATCGGCTTGCCGCCCCAGACGCGGAATTTTGGGCTACCGAAGCGTTTACGTGATTTGCGCGCCAGCAGCGCCGGCACAATTGCCGCCCAGATAGTAGCCGCCAGCCCTGCATAGCCGATGGCGTACAGGAAGCCGTTCGGCCACAGCAGGCCGCCCACAATCGGCGGCAGGAAGGTCAGCAGCGCGGTTTTTAAACGCCCCATCGCAGAATCATCAAAGCCGAACAGATCCGCCAGATAGTCAAACAGGCCCAGCGTCACGCCCAGGAAAGAGCTCGCCACCGCAAAGTTAGAGAAGATAACCAGCAGTAGGTCCAGACTGCGGCTGTTCAGCACGCCGCTCAGCGCCTGCACCAGCACGTCGATGTTACCGCCCTTCTGGGCAATGCCGATAAATTCCGGACGCGGGATGTTGCCCATCGTCCCCAGCAGCCAAATCACATACAGACCCAGCGCCAGCAGCGTGCCGTAGACCAGACACTTCACAATGGTGCGCGGATCTTTGCCGTAGTACTTCATCAGGCTCGGCACGTTACCGTGGTAACCGAACGACGCCAGACAGAACGGCAGCGTCATCAGCAGGTACGGCGTGTAGGAGGTGTTCACTTCGGCGACGTTAAACAGCGTGGCGGGCGTCACGTGCCCCAGCAGGCTGCCGAAGGTCAGGAAGAAAGTGATGACCTTCGCGCCTAATACGATCGCCGTCATGCGGCTCACCGCTTTGGTACTCATCCAGACGATAAACGCCACAGCCAGCGCAAAACACAGCCCCGCCAGACGCGCCGGAACGTTCAGCGACATCTCCGAGAAGGTGTGATGCAGAATCGAGCCGCTCGCCGAAATATACGCGTAGGTCAGGATATAGAGCACAAAGGCGATGGACAGCCCGTTCACCAGGTTCCAGCCTTTACCCAGCAGATCTTTGGTGATGGTGTCGAAGCTGGAGCCAATGCGGTAGTTCAGGTTTGCTTCAAGGATCATCAGCCCGGAATGGAGCATGCAGAACCAGGTAAAGACCAGCGCCGCCAGCGACCAGAAGAACCACGCACCGGACATGACCACAGGCAGGGAAAACATCCCGGCACCAATGATGGTTCCGCCGATGATCACCACGCCGCCAAGCAGCGAAGGTGACGTTTGGGTGGTGGTTAGTGTCGCCATACAGCCTTTTCTCCAGTCAATCATGCGGTTCTGCATTTTAATGCGACGCACTGTACCAGTACAAGAGTACAAAAGGAATAAAAAAAGCCCCGATAGCGCGTATCGGGGCTGTATATTTTACTTTACGTCAGTTGCGTAAGGCTTACGCGTCACGGCGACGGCTGGTGCCTTCATCACGACGTGGGCCACGGTTTTCGCGACGCTCGCCGGAGAAACGACGACCTTCACCACCGCGACCTTCGCTGCGGCCGCCTTCACGACGCTCGCCACCGAAGCTGCGACCACCGCCACGACGTTCGCCACCGCGGTCTGGACGTGGCTGTGCATCGCCCATCAGCTGCATGTTCATCGGCTTGTTCAGGATGCGGGTACGCGTAAAGTGCTGCAGCACTTCGCCCGGCATGCCTTTTGGCAGCTCGATGGTAGAGTGGGATGCGAACAGCTTGATGTTGCCAATGTAACGGCTGCTGATGTCGCCTTCGTTAGCGATCGCGCCAACGATGTGACGAACTTCAACGCCATCATCACGGCCCACTTCAATGCGGTACAGTTCCATATCACCCGCGTCACGACGTTCACGACGTGGACGATCTTCACCACCACGCTCTGGACGGTCACCACGTGGGCCACGGTCATTGCGGTCATTACGGTCGCCACGACGTTCGAAGCGATCGTCACGGTCACGGAATTCACGCTTAGGACGCATCGGCGCATCTGGTGGCACGATCAGGCTACGTTCGCCCTGAGCCATTTTCAGCAGTGCTGCAGCCAGGGTTTCCATGTCCAGCTCTTCGCCTTCAGCAACAGGCTGAATCTGCGACAGCAGCGCACGGTACTGGTCCAGATCGCTGCTTTCCAGCTGCTGCTGTACTTTCGCGGCGAATTTTTCCAGGCGGCGTTTGCCCAGCAGATCTGCATTTGGCAGGTCAGCTTCTGGAATGGTCAGCTTCATGGTGCGTTCAATGTTACGCAGCAGACGACGCTCGCGGTTCTCAACGAACAGCAGCGCACGACCCGCACGACCCGCACGACCGGTACGGCCGATACGGTGAACGTAAGACTCGGAATCCATCGGGATGTCGTAGTTAACAACCAGGCTGATACGTTCAACGTCCAGACCACGTGCTGCCACGTCGGTTGCAATCAGGATATCCAGACGACCGTCTTTCAGACGCTCCAGAGTCTGCTCACGCAGGGCCTGGTTCATGTCGCCGTTCAGCGCTGCGCTGTTATAGCCGCTACGCTCCAGGGCTTCAGCCACTTCCAGGGTCGCGTTTTTGGTACGAACGAAGATAATCGCCGCATCAAAATCTTCCGCTTCCAGGAAACGTACCAGCGCTTCGTTTTTGCGCATGCCGTACACAGACCAGTAGCTCTGGCTGATGTCCGGGCGAGTGGTAACGCTGGACTGAATACGCACTTCCTGAGGATCTTTCATGAAGCGCTTGGTGATACGACGAATCGCTTCTGGCATGGTGGCAGAGAACAGCGCGGTCTGATGACCGTCCGGGATCTGCGCCATGATGGTTTCGACGTCTTCGATGAAGCCCATACGCAGCATTTCATCTGCTTCATCCAGTACCAGGCCGCTCAGTTTAGAGAGGTCCAGAGTACCGCGCTTCAGGTGATCCAGCAGACGGCCCGGCGTACCGACAACAATCTGTGGGCCCTGGCGCAGGGCGCGTAACTGCACGTCATAACGCTGGCCGCCGTACAGGGCTACCACGTTTACGCCGCGCATATGTTTAGAGAATTCCGTCATGGCTTCTGCAACCTGAACAGCCAGTTCACGGGTTGGAGCCAGGACGAGGATCTGCGGTGCACGCAGGTCCGGATCAATGTTGTTCAGCAGCGGCAGCGAGAATGCTGCAGTTTTACCGCTACCAGTCTGGGCCATGCCCAGCACGTCACGACCAGAAAGCAGGTGTGGGATACACTCAGCCTGGATCGGAGATGGTTTTTCGTAACCCAGATCGTTAAGGGCTTCAAGGATAGGAGCCTTCAGGCCCAGATCTGCAAAAGTGGTTTCGAATTCAGCCATGTAGTACAAGTGCCTCGATATTAATGGCGGCCAGTCTACTTAGCTCATCGTGAAAATGATTAGCAATTTTCATTGAAAAGTGTGAACCGGCTCAAAGTAGGTGTATTGACGAACAACAACGCCCTCACCAGTTAAGGTGATGGCAATCAAAAGATTACGGGCTGATGTTTATGTCGTCAGCTATTGCTGGTCCGATTCTGCCAGGTCGTCATGCTCCTGGCCCAAGAGCGATAATTCCAACAATGCATAACGGTGCTCAACGAAGTTGTGTACGTTGTTAGCAACCGCTAATTTGAACAGTGCCGTAGCGCTGTCCATATCCCCCAGACTTAGGTAGTACTTACCTAAATAGAAGTTGGTTTCACTGAGATGCTCAGCGAGCGAGGTGTTATCCGTTGCGTCCGCCTTGAGGCGTTCCATCAGCGTTGCTTCGCTAATGTTGCCCAGGTAGAACTCGACAATGTTCCATCCCCACTGTTCCTTGTCCGATTTATCGAAGCGCTGTTTCAGTGCCTCTTTTGCCTGCTTCTCATCGAGCTTCCGCTCAACGATGTAAAGCCACAGGCTACGGAAAGGATCATTAGGATCGTCTTGATAAAACGCCAGCAGATCATCTTGCGCTAACTTATCACGACCGCCGTAATACAATGCGATACCGCGATTCAAGTGCGCGTAGTTGTAAGTTGGATCAAGCTCAAGTACAGAATCAAACGCTTCATAGGCAGCATCAAAATTGCCTGCCTGCGTTAAATAAATGCCTAAGTAATTGAATACTTCAGGCATATCAGGTCGGATAGCCAGCGCTTGTGAAAAATCATTTCGCGCCAATGCCCTCAGACCGAGACTATCATACAACACTCCGCGCTCATATAAAAGCTGTGCGCGTTCTTCATCGGTTAAAGCCCGACTGGCAAGTATTTGTTCCATGCGTGCCAGAATCACTTCCTGCTGCAAAGTCGGTTGCAATGGCACTGCGAGGACTTCGCTCTTACGCCAGGCAGAGTTGCTGCATCCTGCCAGCGTTAAAGCTGTCGCAACGAAACACCAGCGCAAAAAAGGCTTCATTTCCCACTCCCGAAGACAACTATTGGATGAACGTCCTGTCCCCCGGCGGCTTAACAAGGCGTCCTGCCTGATAATAGGCCCTCCGCAAAGCGGAGGGCAAATGGCAACTTACTCGCCTTGCTGTTCTGCTGCCTGTGCTTCTGGCGCAGCAGCTGGCTGAGACTGCTCGGTTGCTTCTTTAATGCTCAGACGGATACGGCCCTGGCGATCAACTTCCAGAACTTTCACCGGTACTTCCTGACCCATCTGCAGGTAATCGGTCACTTTCTCAACGCGCTTGTCAGCGATCTGAGAGATGTGAACCAGACCTTCTTTACCGCCACCGATGGCAACGAACGCACCAAAGTCAACGATACGGGTCACTTTACCTGCGTAGACGCGGCCCACTTCGATCTCTGCCGTGATTTCTTCGATGCGACGGATCGCGAATTTCGCTTTCTCGCCGTCGGTTGCTGCGATCTTCACAGTACCGTCATCTTCGATTTCGATCGTGGTGCCAGTCTCTTCGGTCAGCGCACGGATTACGGAACCGCCCTTACCGATAACATCTTTGATCTTGTCTGGGTTGATCTTGATGGTGTGGATACGTGGAGCGAACTGAGAAATGTCGCCACGCGGCGCGTTAATCGCCTGTTCCATCACGCCCAGGATGTGCAGACGCGCACCTTTAGCCTGGTTCAGAGCAACCTGCATGATCTCTTTGGTGATACCTTCAATTTTGATATCCATCTGCAGCGCAGAGATACCTTCGCGGGAACCCGCTACTTTGAAGTCCATATCGCCCAGGTGGTCTTCGTCACCCAGAATGTCAGACAGAACAACGAAGTTGTCGCCTTCTTTCACCAGGCCCATTGCGATACCCGCAACGGCGGCTTTGATCGGCACGCCTGCATCCATCAGCGCCAGAGAAGCACCACACACGGAAGCCATGGAAGAAGAACCGTTGGATTCGGTGATTTCAGAAACCACACGAACGGTGTACGGGAACTTGTCAGCTTCTGGCATCACTGCCAGCACGCCGCGCTTCGCCAGACGACCGTGACCAATTTCACGACGCTTCGGCGAGCCAACCATACCGGTTTCGCCTACGGAGTACGGAGGGAAGTTGTAGTGAAACAGGAAGCTGTCAGTGCGCTCGCCCATCAGTTCGTCGATGATCTGTGCGTCACGTGCAGTACCCAGGGTCGCGGTAACCAGCGCCTGCGTTTCGCCACGGGTGAACAGCGCGGAACCGTGAGTACGTGGCAGAACGCCAGTACGCACATCCAGACCACGGATCATGTCTTTTTCGCGGCCATCGATACGCGGCTCGCCTGCCAGCACACGGCTACGAACAACGTTTTTCTCGATTGCGTGCAGGATGTCGCTCAGTTCGTTAGCGTCCAGCGTTTCGTCTTCAGCAACCAGCGTCGCGATAGTTTCAGACTTGATCACGTCAACCTGAGCGTAACGCTCCTGTTTGTCAGTGATGCGGTATGCATCGCTCAAACGAGATTCTGCCAGAGCTGCAACGCGTGCGTTCAGCGCATCGTTTGCTGCTTCAGGCTGCCAGTCCCAACGTGGTTTACCGGCTTCTTTCACCAGGTCGTTGATGTTCTGGATAACGATCTGCTGCTGGTCGTGGCCAAATACCACAGCGCCCAGCATCTGGTCTTCGCTCAGCAGTTCAGCTTCGGATTCAACCATCAGCACAGCCGCTTCAGTACCCGCAACAACCAGGTCCAGCTTACTTTCTTTCAGCTCTTCCTGGGTTGGGTTCAGCACGTACTGGTCGTTGATGTAGCCAACGCGCGCGGCACCGATTGGGCCATTGAATGGAATACCAGACAGTGACAGGGCAGCGGATGCGCCGATCATGGCAACGATGTCCGGGTTAACCTGTGGGTTAACGGAAACAACGGTCGCGATAACCTGTACTTCGTTAACGAAGCCTTCCGGGAACAGCGGACGAACCGGACGGTCAATCAGACGCGCAATCAGAGTTTCGCCTTCGCTTGGACGGCCTTCACGACGGAAGAAACCACCCGGGATTTTACCGGCAGCGTAGGTACGCTCCTGGTAGTTAACGGTCAGCGGGAAGAAGTCCTGACCTGGTTTAGCTTTTTTCTGGCCAACAACGGTAACGAATACCGCAGTGTCATCCATGCTTACCATAACGGCAGCAGTAGCCTGACGTGCCATCATGCCGGTTTCCAGCGTGACGGTATGTTGACCATACTGGAATTTACGAACGATCGGATTCAGCAAAGTTCTGTCCTTTCTTAAATGTTTGACAGCACACCACCGGTGTGCTGTCGATTTAACCCGACCTTCTTCGCATCCTCGCGACTAATGACAACCAACACCCCCATGGGTGAAGCCTCTCATTAGCCGCGCGAACCTCTGCAATGAAGATCATTTATAGCAACAATACAATAGTTTCCAGTGAATTGCTGCCGTCTGGTTGAAAAAAGGGGCCATCAGGCCCCCTTTTCTGAAACTCGCAAGAATTAGCGACGCAGACCCAGACGCTCGATCAGCGCGGTGTAGCGTGCAACATCTTTACGTTTCAGGTAGTCGAGCAGTTTACGACGCTGAGAAACCATACGCAGCAGACCACGACGGCTGTGGTGATCTTTTTTGTGCTCTGCAAAGTGACCCTGCAGGTGGTTAATCTGTGCAGTCAGCAGTGCAACCTGAACTTCGGTAGAACCGCTGTCGTTAGTACCACGACCAAACTCAGAAACGATTTTAGCTTTAGCTTCAACGCTTAGAGACATTTTCAAACTCCAAAGTATAAAGAATGTAAGGATGCCGATCTCTAATTCAGCAATCCCATGTACGCCCCGCAGATTGTTAAACAATTTACCAGGCGTTAAGCGGCGATATTCTACTCGTCTCCCCTGCTTATCGCAAGGTGAGCCGTTACCACC
Organism: Enterobacter cloacae complex sp. ESBL7; assembly: GCF_041679625.1. NCBI lineage: Bacteria > Pseudomonadati > Pseudomonadota > Gammaproteobacteria > Enterobacterales > Enterobacteriaceae > Enterobacter > Enterobacter cloacae complex sp. ESBL7. The sequence continues at coordinate 112,355 of NZ_JBGORN010000008.1, read as the reverse complement.
GTCACGCGTCGACCGGATATTCGACGACCAGACGACGCGGCGCAACGCGCCCTTCGCCATCCATTTCGCCCATACCGATGAATTTCCCTTCGTCACCTTCGGTCACGCGTACCAGTCCTTCCAGCGGCACTTCCGCCGTACGAACCGGGTTGCCGTTCTTAAAGTAAACGGACGATGTTAAAGGAAGATTAACAACCGGGAAGTCCGCTGCCGGACTGTCCATCGGCATCAGCAAAGGATCCAGCAAATCTGCCGGCGCAATCCCCTGCGCTTCCGCCTGTTCTACCAGCTCGCGCAGATATTCCAGGGTCACCATCCGCTCCACCGGGTACTTGCTCACCGCCAGGCGGCGCAGGTAAATCACATGCGCGCCGCAGCCCAGCTTTTCACCGAGGTCGTCGATGATAGTGCGAATATAGGTCCCTTTCGAACAGTGTACTTCCAGCTCCAGCTCATCACCTTCGTGGCGAATAAACAGCAGCTCATACACGGTTATCGGACGGGCTTCACGCGGAACGTCAATGCCCTGGCGCGCATATTCGTAGAGCTTCTTGCCCTGATATTTCAGCGCCGAATACATCGACGGCACCTGCATCGTGTCTCCACGGAAGCTCTCCAGCGCAGCATCAAGCTGTTCCGCGCTGAACGTCACCGGACGCTCTTCCACCACCTGGCCATCCGCGTCGGAGGTATCCGTGCGCTGGCCCAGTTTAGCGATAACGCGGTAGCGCTTATCGGAGTCGAGCAGGTACTGGGAAAACTTTGTCGCCTCTCCCAGGCAGACCGGCAGCATGCCTGTTGCCAGCGGATCGAGCGCGCCGGTGTGGCCCGCACGGTTGGCGTTATAAATACGCTTAACTTTCTGCAGCACGTCGTTGCTGGAAGCGCCCTGGGGTTTATCCAGCAGCAGCACACCATGCACGTCGCGACCGCGACGACGAGGACGACTCATTAGTCCTCCTTGCTGTCGTCCGCCGGGTTAACACGACGCTCGTCATCATGTTTAACCACGCTGGTCACCAGGTTGGACATACGCATACCTTCAACCAGCGAGTTGTCGTAGAAGAAGGTCAGCTCAGGCACGATGCGCAGGCGCATCGCTTTGCCGAGCAGGGAGCGGATGAAACCAGAGGCTTCCTGCAGCGCTTTAATGCCGTTTTTCACTGCCGCTTCGTCCTGATCGTTCAGGAAGGTGACGAACACTTTTGCATACGCCAGATCGCGGGACATTTCGACACCGGAAACGGTGGTCATCATGCCGACGCGCGGGTCTTTAATTTCACGTTGCAGAATGAGTGCGATCTCTTTCTGCATTTCCTGCGCTACGCGCTGAGGGCGACCAAATTCTTTCGCCATAATAAATTCTCCAGACAAAAAAGGGGCTAAAAGCCCCTTTTAAAATTATTGCCGGGTGGCGCGAGGCGATCCCGGCTTACAATCGGTAATTAAGCGATGGTACGCTGAATTTCGATGATCTCGAACACTTCGATCATATCGCCAACGCGAACGTCGTTGTAGTTCTTCACGCCGATACCACATTCCATGCCGTTACGGACTTCGTTAACGTCATCTTTGAAGCGGCGCAGGGATTCCAGCTCGCCTTCGTAGATAACCACGTTGTCACGCAGTACGCGGATTGGGTTGTGACGCTTGATGTTACCTTCGGTAACCATACAGCCCGCGATCGCACCGAATTTCGGTGATTTGAACACGTCACGTACTTCAGCCAGACCGATGATCTGCTGTTTGAGCTCAGGAGACAGCATGCCGCTCATCGCTGCTTTCACTTCGTCGATCAGGTTATAGATGACGGAGTAGTAACGCAGATCCAGGCTTTCGGCTTCAATTACTTTACGCGCAGATGCATCCGCACGAACGTTGAAGCCAACCAGGATAGCGTTGGAGGCAGCAGCCAGGGTCGCGTCGGTTTCGGTGATACCACCTACGCCAGAACCGATGATCTTCACTTTCACTTCGTCGGTGGACAGTTTCAGCAAGGAGTCGGAGATCGCTTCCACAGAACCCTGAACGTCAGCTTTCAGAACGATGTTCACTTCGTGAACTTCGCCTTCGGTCATGTTGGCAAACATGTTCTCGAGTTTAGATTTCTGCTGACGAGCCAGTTTAACTTCACGGAATTTGCCCTGACGATACAGCGCAACTTCACGCGCTTTCTTCTCGTCACGCACAACGGTCACTTCGTCACCGGCAGCCGGAACACCGGACAGGCCCAGGATTTCCACCGGAATGGACGGACCCGCTTCCAGAACTTCCTGACCCAGTTCGTTACGCATCGCACGAACGCGGCCGTATTCGAAGCCACACAGAACGATGTCGCCCTTGTTCAGCGTACCTTCACGAACCAGAACGGTTGCAACCGGACCACGACCTTTATCCAGGAAGGATTCGATCACCGCGCCGCTCGCCATACCATTACGGATCGCTTTCAGCTCCAGTACTTCAGCCTGCAGCAGGATCGCGTTCAGCAGGTCATCGATACCGGTACCCGCTTTCGCAGATACTGGGATGAACTGCGCTTCACCGCCCCACTCTTCCGGCATAACGCCGTACTGAGACAGTTCGTTCTTCACGCGGTCCAGATCGGCTTCTGGCTTATCGATTTTGTTGACTGCAACAACCAGAGGCACCTGCGCCGCTTTCGCGTGCTGGATAGCTTCGATGGTCTGTGGCATCACGCCGTCGTCTGCGGCAACAACCAGTACAACGATATCCGTTGCCTGAGCACCACGAGCACGCATTGAGGTAAACGCTGCGTGGCCTGGGGTATCCAGGAAGGTGATCATGCCGTTTTCGGTTTCTACGTGGTAAGCACCGATGTGCTGGGTAATACCACCCGCTTCACCAGAGGCAACCTTAGTAGAACGAATGTAGTCAAGCAGAGAGGTTTTACCGTGGTCAACGTGACCCATGATGGTCACAACCGGTGCACGCGGTTCAGCCGCAGCGCCAGTATCACGGTCGCTCATTACTGCTTCTTCCAGCTCGTTTTCACGACGCAGGATAACTTTGTGGCCCATCTCTTCAGCAACCAGCTGTGCGGTTTCCTGGTCGATGACCTGGTTGATGGTCGCCATGGCGCCCAGTTTCATCATCGCTTTGATGACCTGAGAGCCTTTAACCGCCATCTTGTTCGCCAGATCGCCAACGGTGATGGTTTCGCCAATCACGACGTCACGGTTAACGGCCTGAGCAGGCTTCTGGAAGCTCTGCTGCAGCGCGGAACCTTTACGCTTACCGCCTTTACCGCCGCGAACAGCAGCGCGTGCTTCTTCACGGTCAGCTTTGGATTCAGCGTGCTTGTTGCCTTTTTTCGCCGGACGCGCTGCTTTTGCATTACGGCCACGGCCACGACCGCCTTCAACTTCACGGTCGTTATCATCTTCAGCCTGACGCGCATGCTGAGAAGTGGTCACGTGATAGTCGCTGGTGTCTTCAGTCGGCTCAACGGTATTCACACCATTCTTCTCGTTTTCTTCTGCCATACGGCGCGCTTCTTCGGCGACGCGGCGAGCTTCTTCTTCCAGCTTACGGCGGGCTTCTTCTTCCGCTTTACGCTTCAGCTCGGCAGCTTCATTTTCACGGCGGGCTTTTTCAGCCTGGGCGGTTTTGGTCATTTCGTCTGTCTGTTGATTGCTCACTTTGTCTTTTTCCGCAGCGTCACGCTTCACTTTATCACTTGCGTCGCGTTTCGCTTTTTCTGCGGCCTCACGTTCAGCTTTTAATTCTGCTTCACGTTTGGCGGTTGCTTCCGCCTCACGCTGAGCTTGTTCTTCCGCTTCACGCTGTGCCTGCTCTTCCGCGGCAAGGCGTTCTGCCTCTTGCGGATCACGTTTTACAAAGGTGCGCGTCTTGCGGACTTCAATTTGGACCGATTTGCTTTTGCCACCGGTACCAGGGATGTTTAACGTGCTACGCGTTTTGCGCTGCAGCGTTAACTTGTCAGGCGTAGAACCGTGTTCACGGTTCAGGTGCGTTAACAAGGTTTGTTTTTCTTGCGCGGTCACCGAGTCATCAGCGGACTTCGGGATCCCTGCATCAGCAAATTGCTGTACCAGGCGGTCCACGGAGGTCTGAATCTCAGCAGCCAGCGATTTTACAGTTACATCAGTCATGCTGTTCCTTCCTGCTACAGTTTATTACGCTTCGTCGCCGAACCAGCAAATATTACGTGCGGCCATGATGAGCTCGCCGGCTTTCTCGTCGGTTAAACCTTCGATATCAGCCAGGTCATCAACGCCTTGCTCAGCGAGATCTTCCAGCGTACAAACACCACGGGCAGCCAGCTTGAACGCAATCGCACGATCAAGACCTTCCAGATTCAGCAGGTCATCAGCCGGCTTCTTATCGCCAAGGCTTTCTTCCTGAGCCAGTGCCAGGGTGGTCAGTGCGTTTTTAGCGCGTTCACGCAGGGCTTCAACGGTTGGTTCATCCAGACCGTCAATTTCCAGCAGCTCTTTCATTGGCACATAGGCCAGTTCTTCCAGCGTAGAGAAACCTTCTTCAACCAGAACAGTGGCGAAGTCTTCGTCAATATCCAGGTATTTAGTGAAGGTATCGATCGCCGCATGGGCTTCAGCCTGATGCTTAGCCTGCAGGTCATCAACGGTCATTACGTTGAGTTCCCAGCCGCTCAGCTGTGACGCCAGGCGTACGTTCTGGCCGTTACGGCCGATTGCCTGCGCCAGGTTGCCCGCTTCAACAGCGATATCCATGGTGTGTTTGTCTTCGTCAACAACGATAGACGCCACATCAGCTGGAGCCATTGCGTTGATCACGAACTGCGCCGGGTTGTCATCCCACAGAACGATATCAATACGTTCGCCGCCCAGCTCAGTCGAAACTGCCTGAACGCGCGCACCGCGCATACCGACGCAAGCACCGACCGGGTCGATACGCTTGTCGTTGGTTTTCACCGCAATTTTCGCACGGGAGCCCGGATCGCGAGCCGCCGCTTTAATCTCGATAACTTCTTCACCGATTTCCGGCACTTCGATACGGAACAGTTCTACCAGCATTTCTGGTTTAGAACGGGTCACGAACAGCTGTGCACCACGCGCTTCAGGGCGAACGGCGTACAGAACACCGCGAATACGGTCGCCTGGGCGGAAGTTTTCACGCGGCAGCATATCTTCACGCAGGATCACGGCTTCAGCGTTACCCGGCAACCCTTCGGATTTGATCTCCAGGGAGATGTTGTCGCGGTTCACTTTCTTCACCACGCCGGTGATGATCTCGCCTTCCTGATCGCGGAACTGATCGACAACCAGCGCACGCTCGGCTTCGCGCACTTTCTGCACGATAACCTGTTTAGCGGTCTGAGTCGTGATACGGTCGAAGGTCACAGATTCAATCTGATCTTCTACGTACTCACCCACGTTCAGACTTTCGTCTTCAAAACGGGCAGCTTCCAGCGTGATCTCTTTGGTCGGCTGGGTCACTTCTTCAACGATTACCCAACGACGGAATGTATCGAAGTCACCGCTTTTACGATCGATTTCTACGCGAACATCGATCTCTTGTTCGTATTTTTTCTTGGTTGCTGTAGCCAGTGCACTTTCCAGCGCTTCGAAAATCTTCTCACGCGGCAGTGATTTCTCGTTGGAGACGGCTTCAACAACAGCCAAAATTTCTTTGTTCATCGCGGGCTTTTCACCTCAATCCAGACTGTTAAAAGTGGGGAACCAGGTTCGCCTTCTGGATATTACTCAGCGCGAACACTTCATCTTTGCCTTCGACTGTCACCGTGATCATTTCACCATCAACGGCTTTGATAATTCCCTGCCATTTACGGCGGTTCTGTACGGCCATACGCAGAACGAGAGCCACTTCTTCACCGGTAAAGCGCACATAGTGCTCGGCCGTGAACATCGGGCGATCGAGGCCAGGTGAGGAAACTTCCAGGTTGTACGCAACGGTAATCGGGTCTTCAACATCAAGAACCGCACTCACCTGGTGGCTGACATCAGCACAATCATCAACATTGATGCCATCTTCACTATCAATATAGATGCGCAGCGTCGATGTACGGCCGCGAACGAATTCGATGCCGACCAGTTCGTAGCCCAGTGCTTCGACCGGTGCAGTAATCATCTCTGTTAATTTTTGCTCTAATGTGGACAAGCCCACCCCCAAGACATAAAAAAAGGGCGTAAAGCCCAGTTATTCTGTAGTCAGATAACAAAAAACCCCGATAAATCGGGGCTTTAGATAACTGAACCCTATAGCCACAACTGTGGCCTGGAGCACTTTCCGAAAGAATTTTTTCAAATCCAGCTACGAAGGCTCTAAGTCTTCACAGTATATTTGAAAAAGAACTTTATGGGAAAGTGGTTGCGGGGGCCGGATTTGAACCGACGACCTTCGGGTTATGAGCCCGACGAGCTACCAGGCTGCTCCACCCCGCGCCTGAAACGTGGCAAATTCTACGCGTTTTGGACAGAATTTGCAAATAATGCTGGGATTTGGTACCGAAGACGGGACGTAAAATCGGCGTTTAGTATATTGATAGTTGACCCCACCTGTCAACCCAACTTCCGCCAGATCGATTAGACCAAAATTTTTACAAAAAACGCACGACTCTCTTCCGGTCTTCGCCAAAAGATGATTAAATGAATACTCACTTATTTTGCATAAAAATGCACAAGAGAGCGAAAGCGGTCTCTAATCAGTCAATCAAGCAGGGTTTTATTCTATGACGACGATTCTCAAGCATCTTCCGGTTGGACAACGTATTGGCATCGCTTTCTCAGGTGGCCTGGATACCAGCGCTGCACTGCTGTGGATGCGCCAGAAGGGAGCGGTTCCGTACGCCTATACTGCGAACCTGGGTCAGCCGGATGAGGACGACTATGATGCCATTCCTCGTCGCGCTAAAGAGTATGGTGCAGAGAACGCGCGCCTGATTGACTGCCGTAAGCAACTGGTCGCTGAAGGTATCGCGGCTATTCAGTGCGGTGCGTTCCATAACACCACCGGCGGCCTGACCTATTTCAACACCACCCCGCTGGGCCGTGCGGTCACCGGCACCATGCTGGTTGCGGCGATGAAAGAAGACGGCGTCAACATCTGGGGTGACGGTAGCACCTATAAAGGTAACGATATTGAACGTTTCTATCGTTATGGCCTGCTGACCAACGCCGAACTGCAGATCTACAAGCCGTGGCTGGATACCGACTTCATCGACGAACTGGGTGGCCGTCATGAAATGTCCGAGTTTATGATCGCCTGCGGCTTCGACTATAAGATGTCAGTCGAGAAGGCCTACTCCACCGACTCCAACATGCTGGGTGCGACGCACGAAGCGAAAGACCTGGAATTCCTGAACTCCAGCGTGAAGATCGTTAACCCGATCATGGGCGTGAAGTTCTGGGACGAGAACGTAAAAATCCAGGCTGAAGAAGTGACCGTGCGTTTCGAACGCGGCCATCCGGTTGCGCTGAACGGTAAAACCTTCTCTGATGATGTTGAGCTGATGCTGGAAGCTAACCGTATTGGCGGTCGTCACGGTCTGGGCATGAGCGATCAGATTGAAAACCGTATCATCGAAGCGAAAAGCCGTGGCATCTATGAAGCCCCGGGAATGGCACTGCTGCACATCGCTTACGAGCGTCTGCTGACCGGCATTCACAACGAAGACACCATTGAGCAGTATCACTCTCATGGCCGTCAGCTGGGTAAACTGCTGTATCAGGGCCGCTGGTTCGATCCACAGGCGCTGATGCTGCGTGATGCGCTGCAGCGTTGGGTGGCAAGCGCGATCACCGGTGAAGTGACGCTGGAGCTGCGTCGCGGCAACGACTACTCCATCCTGAACACCGTGTCTGACAACCTGACCTATAAAGCAGAGCGTCTGACCATGGAGAAAGGTGAATCCGTGTTCTCACCGGACGATCGTATTGGTCAGCTGACCATGCGTAACCTGGACATCACCGATACCCGCGAGAAGCTGTTCAACTATGTTGAGAATGGCCTGCTCTCCGCCAGTTCAGGTAACGGTCTGCCGCAGGTTGAAAACCTGGAGCACAGCGATAAGAAGTAATCGCTGACGTAACGTGCAAAAGGCGCCCACAGGGCGCCTTTTTTATTTTGATTTTCGTAGGCCCGGTAAGCGCAGCGCCACCGGGCAACATGGCGGTTGACGCATGCGCTTACCCGCCCTACAAAAGATCGGAGATCTCGCAGTCTACAGACGAAAAAAAAGACGTCTTTCGACGTCTTTCTTCTGGAATATTGGTACCGAGGATGGGACTCGAACCCACAAGCCCGTTAGGGCACTACCACCTCAAGGTAGCGTGTCTACCAATTCCACCACCTCGGTACAGAATACTTAGTGCGGGATATCGCTGCTTGGCTTAGCCGGTGCAGCTGGCTGAGTTTGCTCAGTTTTCGCTGGCGCGCTCAGATTTTCCCACTCGCTTCCTTTGCTGGTCTTGTTGCTGTTGATATTGCCAAGCACCAGACTGATGATGAAGAACAGCGTAGCCAGAATCGCCGTTGTGCGGGTCATGAAGTTCGCAGAACCACTTGAACCGAACAGCGTACCGGAAGCGCCTGCTCCGAAGGAGGCTCCCATATCAGCGCCTTTACCTTGCTGCAGCATGATCAGCGCTACGAGAGCGATGGCTACAATAAGGAAAATAACTAAAAGAGCTTCGTACATAATCAACCTGTTCCTTGCGGATTTGCCGCATACCAATGCTTCGACCAATTAGCAGGATTTTTGTTTCCCACTGAAGCGGGTGTGAATACTAACCAAAGCGAATGACCTTCGCAAGGGCATTTTTGACGCATTGTATCAACTGCGGAAAAAAACAGCAAAAAGCCATTAATTGCTTAAAACAAAGGCGACAACAGCCGCCTTTTTATACATTTAGCGTGCACAATTATGCAGCTTTCACAGCGTCCGCAATACGGTGAGCAAATTCGGTTACCTGCGCTTCGTCTTCACCTTCCACCATCACGCGGATCAGCGGTTCAGTACCGGACTTACGCAGCAGCACGCGTCCACGATTGCCCAGGGCCGCTTCAACGTCAGCCATCACCGCTTTGACGTTCTCGTTTTCCAGCGGATCGCCTTTACCGGCAGTGAAGCGTACGTTTACCAGGATCTGTGGGAACATTTTCATCCCGCTGCACAGATCGTGCAGGCTCATATGGTTGCGCGCCATCGCGGCAACCACCTGCAGCGCGGCCACGATACCGTCACCGGTGGTGGTTTTATCGAGCAGGATCACGTGACCCGAGTTTTCTGCACCGATGCGCCAGCCTTTCTCCTGCAGTTTTTCCAGCACATAGCGGTCACCGACTTTCGCGCGGACAAACGGAATACCGAGCTGTTTCAGCGCCAGTTCCAGGCCCATGTTACTCATCAGCGTGCCCACCGCACCGCCGCGCAGCTGGCCCTGACGCAGGCCCTCACGGGCAATGATGTAGAGGATCTGATCGCCGTCGACCTTGTTACCTTCGTGGTCGACCATGATCACGCGGTCACCGTCGCCGTCCAGCGCAATGCCCAGGTCGGCTTTCTCTGCCAGAACACGCGCCTGCAGGGCACGAACGTCAGTTGCGCCCACCTGCTCGTTAATGTTCAGACCATCCGGCTCGCAGCCAATGGTGATGACTTTCGCACCCAGTTCGCGGAAGACATTCGGGGCGATGTGATAGGTCGCGCCATTAGCACAGTCCACCACAATTTTGAGGTGAGCAAGGCTTAGCTCATTCGGGAAGGTGCCTTTACAGAATTCGATATAACGGCCCGCCGCATCAACGATACGGTTCGCTTTACCCAGCTCTGCGGAATCAACGCAGGTGATCTCTTTTTCCATTTCGGCTTCAATGGCTTCTTCCACGTCATCCGGGAGCTTGGTGCCGTCAATGGAGAAGAATTTAATGCCGTTGTCGTAGAACGGGTTGTGAGAAGCCGAGATGACAATCCCCGCTTCCGCACGGAAGGTACGCGTTAGATACGCGACTGCAGGCGTTGGCATTGGGCCCGTAAAGGACGCGGACAGTCCAGCCGCCGCCAGACCCGCTTCCAGCGCTGACTCCAGCATATAGCCGGAAATACGGGTATCTTTACCGATAATGATCTTACGGGAACCATGACGCGCCAGCACTTTGCCAGCAGCCCAGCCGAGCTTCAGGACAAAATCAGGGGTGATGGGAGCATCGCCTACACGCCCACGGATACCATCGGTACCAAAATACTTACGATTACTCATAGCGTTTGTTTTCCTTCGCTGCCAGTGTGGCTTCCACCACACGCATGGCTTCTACTGTTTCTTTGACGTCATGGACACGAATAATGTGTGCGCCCTGCATCGCCGCAATCACCGCGCAGGCCAGGCTGCCGCTCAGGCGTTCGCTCGGCCCCACGTTCAGCAACTGCCCAATCATCGACTTTCTCGACATCCCCACCAGCAGCGGCAGGTCAAAGTGATGGAATTCCGATAAGCGCGCAAGCAACGCATAATTGTGGGAGAGATTTTTACCGAAACCGAACCCCGGGTCGAGCAACAATTTCTCTTTTGGGATACCTGCACGTTCGCAGCGCGCAATATGTTCAATAAAGAAGCGATTCACGTCGGCAAAAACATCATCATACTTCGGTGCTTCCTGCATGGTTTTCGGCTGACCCTGCATATGCATCAGGCATACCGGTAACCCGGTCTCTGCCGCGGCTTCCAGTGCGCCAGGCTCGGTGAGTGAGCGAATATCATTGATAATGTGAGCGCCCACTCTCGCCACTTCACGAATCACTTCTGGTTTAGAGGTATCAACGGAGATCCATACTTCAAACCGCTGCGCGATAGCTTCAACCACCGGCACCACGCGCGCCAGCTCTTCTTCCACAGACACGTCCGCCGCACCAGGACGCGTCGATTCGCCGCCCACGTCAATAATGGTGGCACCCGCATTAATCATTAAATTCGCGTGCTTAACCGCCTCGATAAGCGTGTTATGCGTGCCGCCGTCAGAGAAAGAGTCAGGGGTAACATTCAGGATCCCCATCACATGGGGATGCGAAAGATCGAGATGCGAGTCCTGAGCGAATAATTTCATGGCGAAATCCCTGGTATCTATATCGTTAAACAGAAATGAAAAACCCCGGAGCAAGCTCCAGGGTTTGAGGTACAGACAAACGCTTCAACAGCAGTGACTTACTTATCGCCCAACTGTTCTGACATGGTGTTGCCCGGGTTTGGCGTACGCGGTTCATCAACCGGACGCGGCGCACGCGGGGTGCCATTGTTGTCAGAATTATTGGAAGCGCCTGGGTCTTCCCAGCCTGCTGGCGGACGCACTTCACGGCGCGCCATCAGGTCGTCAATCTGCGGTGCATCGATGGTCTCATATTTCATGAGCGCATCTTTCATCGAATGCAGGATGTCCATATTGTCGGTCAGGATCTGGCGTGCACGTGCGTAGTTACGCTCTACCAGAGATTTTACTTCCTGGTCGATGATACGAGCCGTCTCATCGGACATATGTTTCGCTTTAGCCACAGAACGGCCCAGGAATACTTCACCCTCTTCCTCTGCATACAGCAGCGGACCGAGTTTGTCGGAGAAGCCCCACTGCGTCACCATGTTACGCGCCAGGTTTGTCGCAACTTTAATGTCGTTGGACGCACCGGTAGAAACATGTTCCACACCGTAGATAATCTCTTCTGCCAGACGACCGCCGTACAGGGTCGAAATCTGGCTTTCCAGCTTCTGACGGCTGGCGCTGATCGCATCGCCTTCAGGCAGGAAGAAGGTCACACCCAGCGCACGGCCGCGCGGAATAATCGTCACTTTATGCACCGGATCGTGTTCCGGCACGAGGCGACCGATAATCGCGTGACCCGCTTCGTGGTATGCCGTGGACTCTTTCTGCGCTTCCGTCATCACCATGGAGCGACGTTCCGCACCCATCATGATTTTGTCTTTCGCTTTCTCAAACTCCACCATCGATACGACGCGCTTGTTACCGCGAGCGGCAAACAGAGCTGCTTCGTTGACCAGGTTCGCCAGGTCCGCACCGGAGAAGCCCGGGGTACCGCGCGCAATGATTGCCGCGTCGATATCTGGCGCCAGCGGTACGCGACGCATGTGAACTTTCAGAATCTGTTCACGACCGCGAACGTCCGGCAGACCCACAACAACCTGACGGTCGAAACGGCCTGGACGCAGCAGCGCGGGGTCAAGTACGTCCGGACGGTTAGTTGCCGCGATAACGATGATACCTTCGTTACCTTCGAAGCCGTCCATCTCAACCAGCATCTGGTTCAGCGTCTGTTCACGTTCATCGTGACCACCGCCCAGACCCGCGCCACGCTGGCGGCCTACGGCGTCGATTTCATCGATGAAGATAATGCACGGAGCTGCCTTTTTGGCCTGCTCGAACATGTCACGCACACGAGATGCACCGACACCCACGAACATTTCAACGAAGTCAGAACCTGAAATAGTAAAGAACGGCACCTTCGCTTCGCCCGCGATGGCTTTCGCCAGCAGGGTTTTACCGGTACCCGGAGGGCCAACCATCAGCACGCCTTTCGGGATCTTACCGCCCAGCTTCTGGAAACGGCTCGGTTCACGCAGGTACTCAACCAGTTCACCCACCTCTTCTTTCGCTTCGTCACAACCGGCGACGTCAGCGAAGGTGGTCTTGATCTGGTCTTCCGTCAGCATACGCGCCTTGCTCTTACCGAACGACATGGCACCTTTGCCACCGCCGCCCTGCATCTGGCGCATAAAGAAGATCCAGACGCCGATAAGAAGCAGCATCGGGAACCAGGAAATGAAGATAGAAGCCAGCAGGCTTGGTTCTTCTGGCGGCTCACCTACCACCTTGACGTTTTTGGTCAGAAGGTTATCAAGCAGCTTAGGATCGTTCACCGGGATGTAAGTCGTGTAACGGTTACTATCTTTCTTGGTAACGTTGATCTCACGTCCGTTGATACGCGCTTCGCGAACCTGGTCCTGATTGACCTCCTGCAGGAAGGTAGAATAATCCACCTTGCGGCCATTTGACTCGCTGGGCCCAAAGCTCTGGAATACTGACATCAGCACAACGGCAATGACCAGCCAGAGTATTAGGTTTTTCGCCATGTCACTCAAGGGATTAACCTCATATTACAACTGTGTTAAAAACAGCGTCAGGATACTCTATATCCAGTTTCATTCAAACTTTCGCCTGAAATCTACCGGTTATCATTTTCGCCCGGTCGCTACAATATACACTTCTCGGGAACGGGCCCGGGAAGAGTCCGGCTTACGAACTTTAACCTTCGCAAACAGGGAGCGAATTTCCTTAAGATACTCCTCGAAACCTTCGCCCTGAAACACCTTCACAACAAAACTACCACCAGGCGCTAGTACATCACGACACATTTCTAACGCTAGCTCCACCAGATACATGGCGCGGGGGATATCCACCGCCGGTGTTCCGCACATATTTGGTGCCATATCAGACATGACAACCTGGACCTTACTGTCACCTACACGATCAAGTAACGCTTTCAGCACTAATTCATCACGAAAGTCACCTTGAAGGAAGTCGACACCGACGATGGGATCCATTGGTAAAAGATCGCACGCGATGATTCGGCCCGTTCCGCCGATCTGCGTTACCGCATACTGGGACCATCCGCCAGGTGCCGCACCGAGGTCAACAACCGTCATCCCCGGCTTAAAAAGTTTGTCACTTTGCTGTATTTCATCAAGTTTAAACCAGGCACGGGAACGCAACCCCTTTTTCTGTGCCTGTTGAACATATTTATCGCTAAAGTGTTCCTGAAGCCAGCGGCTGGAGCTGGCAGAACGCTTTTTACCTGTCATTTAACATTTCCGTCCTGGTTCATCGTTACCTGCCTGTGACGTAAATTTCTACGCAGCTATTTGGCGATATAAGGGAGATGGCGGTAGAATGAACCGTTTTCAATCCCAACGTAAGCAAAAATATACGATGAATCTGAGTACTAAACAAAAACAGCACCTTAAAGGTCTGGCACATCCGCTCAAGCCTGTAGTGATGCTTGGCAACAATGGTTTGACCGAAGGGGTGCTTGCCGAGATTGAACAAGCGCTGGAACACCACGAGCTGATCAAGGTGAAAATCGCCTCTGAAGACAGAGACACTAAAAACCTGATCGTGGAAGCCATCGTGCGCGAAACCGGCGCCTGTAATGTACAGGTCATCGGTAAAACGCTGGTGCTCTACCGCCCATCTAAAGAGCGTAAAATCTCGCTGCCACGCTAAGGATATCCTGAATCAAACACATTTTCTGTGTGAAACGAGGGATTTCTGTCAGCAGGCGAGCAAAATGCCATGCTCCTTGAGTTGATAAAAGGCCGCTATGCGGCCTTTTTCTTTTCTTTACAATGTATCAACATCTTAGTAGAGAAGCGAATTACAGGTATTCAACCTTAATAATTTCGTATTCCACTTCACCGCCAGGGGTGCGAATGGTGACAACATCGTCCTGCTCTTTGCCAATCAGGCCGCGAGCAATCGGGGAGTTCACTGAAATCAGGTTCTGTTTGAAGTCTGCTTCATCATCACCCACGATGCGATAGGTCTGCTCTTCGTCGTTGTCCAGGTTCAGCACGGTCACGGTAGAACCAAAGATCACACGCCCGTTGTTAGGCATTTTGGTGATATCGATAACCTGTGCATTGGACAGTTTTGCTTCGATATCTTTAATACGCCCTTCACAGAAGCCCTGCTGCTCACGCGCGGCGTGGTATTCAGCATTCTCTTTCAGGTCGCCATGCTCGCGCGCATCCGCGATAGCGGCGATGATTTCAGGGCGACGCACGGATTTCAGGAAATCCAGCTCTTCGCGCAGTTTTTCGGCACCACGTAAGGTCATCGGAATAGCTTGCATTTGTTATACCTCTTAAACATTCCTGTTGGGAGCAGTGTTCCCTGCTCCTGCCCCCCTAAGCGGGCAAGAAGCAAAAAGAAAACCGACCCGGGAGCAATGCCCCAGGTCAGCAGCAATTTTTCAATTTGATATGCATTTTACCGCGAAGTTCACTATGGGTCATCGTTTACTTTGCAGTGCCATGCACCGTAGTATGACGGTTTGTTTTCGGGTTGTTAGCGCGAGATTATGCGATTTTCCAGATTTATCATCGGATTGACTACCAGTATAACGTTCACCGCCCAGGCCGCGAATGTTGATGAGTACATTAATCAGCTCCCCGCAGGCGCGAACCTTGCCCTGATGGTGCAGAAGGTTGGCGCACAGGCTCCCGAGATTGACTATCACAGTCAACAGATGGCGCTGCCTGCCAGTACCCAAAAGGTGATCACTGCCCTCGCCGCCCTGCTCCAGCTCGGGCCTGACTTCCGTTTTACGACCACACTCGAGACCAAAGGTAACGTCGAGGGTGGCGAACTGAAAGGCGATCTTATCGCCCGTTTTGGCGGCGATCCGACCTTTAAGCGCCAGGATATCCGCAATATGGTTGCGGTACTGAAAAAATCTGGCGTGCAGAAAATTGATGGCAATGTACTGATCGACACGTCCATCTTTGCCAGCCACGATAAAGCCCCAGGCTGGCCGTGGAACGACATGACCCAATGTTTTAGCGCCCCGCCCGCCGCCGCAATCGTTGACCGTAACTGCTTCTCGGTTTCGCTTTACAGCGCGCCAAAGCCAGATGATTTAGCGTTTATCCGCATAGCGTCCTACTACCCGGTCACAATGTTTAGCCAGGTCCGCACGCTGGCGAAAGGCTCCCCGGATGCGCAATATTGTGAACTGGACGTCGTGCCGGGCGATCTTAACCGCTTCACGCTTACCGGCTGCCTGACGCAGCGCGCCGATCCGCTGCCGCTGGCCTTTGCGATACAGGATGGAGCAAGCTACGCGGGTGCCATTCTGAAAGATGAGCTGAAACAAGCGGGCATAACCTACACCGGCACGCTGCTTCGCCAGACGCAGGTTAACCAGCCCGGCACGGTCATCGCCAGCAAACAGTCTCCTCCGCTGCACGATTTACTGCGAATCATGCTGAAAAAGTCGGACAACATGATTGCCGACACCGTGTTCCGCATGATTGGCCACGCGCGTTTCGGCGTGCCGGGAACCTGGCGCGCGGGCTCAGACGCCGTTCGTCAGATCCTGCGCCAGCAGGCCGGGATCGAGCTGGGTAATACCATCGCCGTCGATGGCTCCGGATTATCGCGTCATAATTTGATCTCTCCGGCCACGATGATGCAAGTGCTTCAGTACATTGCCCAACATGACACTGAGCTAAACTTTATTTCGATGCTGCCACTTGCCGGGCATGACGGTTCGCTTCAGTATCGGGCAGGGCTTCATGCTGCGGGTGTTGATGGCAAAGTGTCAGCGAAAACAGGTTCACTGCAGGGGGTTTATAACCTTGCAGGCTTTATCACCACAGCCAGCGGACAACGCATGGCATTCGTGCAGTATCTTTCCGGCTATGCCGTCGAACCGACCGACCAGCGCAATCGTCGTATTCCGCTTGTTCGCTTCGAAAGCAGGCTTTATAAGGACATCTACCAGAATAACTAGCGATGAAACTACTCATAGTTGAAGACGATCTGTTATTGCAGGAAGGGCTGGCGCTGGGGCTGGCTAATGAAGGGTATGCCCTCGACTGCGCTGGCACCGCAGCGGAGGCGGACGCCCTGATCCAGAGCGGCGAATACAGTCTGGTGATCCTCGATTTGGGCTTGCCTGATAAAGACGGCGCCACGCTGCTCAGCCAGTGGCGACGCCGCGGTATCGCCAACCCGGTGTTGATCCTGACGGCGCGCGATGCCATTGAGGATCGTATCACGGGCCTCGACGCAGGCGCAGATGATTACCTGGTGAAGCCTTTTGCGCTTGCGGAGCTGCAGGCGAGAGTGCGGGCGTTGATTCGCCGCTATCAGGGCCATAGCGATAACTTGCTGACCGACGGCGATATTACGCTGAATCTGCAAACCCAGCAGGTACTGCGCCGGGACCAGGCGGTAGAGGTGACGCCAAAAGAGTTCGCCCTGCTTACGCGTCTGATCATGCGCAGCGGGCAAACGGTGCACAGAGAGACGCTCCAGCAGGATATCTACTCCTGGCAGGACGATCCTGGGTCAAATACCCTGGAAGTTCACATCCATAACCTGCGTCGCAAGCTCGGCAAGGACAGAATCAAAACCGTCCGTGGCGTTGGCTATCGCCTTGAGAGCCAGAAATGAACAGCATGCGTCGGCGTTTAATGGTGCTGCTGGCGGTCATTCTCTTATTTTTCCAGCTGATAAGCGTCATCTGGCTGTGGCATGAAAGCCGCGAGCAGATCGGTTTTCTGGTGAATGAAACGCTGTCGGCAAAAGCCCGTAATAACCATGTCGAAAAAGAGATCCGCGAAGCGATTGCTTCCCTTCTCGTCCCTTCTCTGGTGATGGTAGGCTTTACGCTGTTTTTCTCTTTCTGGGCAGTCACCTGGATAACCCGACCGCTGAATAAACTGCGTGACAGCCTGGCTAACCGTTCGGCAGATAACTTAACTCCGCTTCCTATGTATTCCGACATGGAAGAAATCGGCGCGGTGACAACCTCCCTGAACCAGCTGCTCGCCCGGCTGGACAATACCATTCAGCAGGAGCGTCTCTTCACCGCTGACGCCGCGCACGAGCTTCGAACGCCCCTTGCTGGTATCCGGCTCCATCTGGAGCTTATGGCGCAGTCAGGCGCACCACAGGCCGCGACGTTAATTAGCCGTATCGATCAGCTCATGCATACCGTTGAGCAACTGCTGATGCTGGCCCGTGCCGGACAGGCAATGGCCAGCGGACACTACGAAACCGTGAGCTGGACGGAAAATATCATTGAACCTCTCGGCCTGGGCCATGAAGCCAAAGAGCATACGGTGATTTGGCCCGCTAAAAGCGCGCTCACGGTTCAGGGAGACGCCGTGCTCCTGCGTCTGATGCTGCGCAACCTGCTGGAGAATGCCGGGCGCTACAGCCCGGCAGGGACAACGATTACAGTGACATTAACCGGGGTCGACGGGGGGACGCAGATCGGCGTGATCGATCAGGGGCCCGGTATTGATGACGCGCACCGACAGTCAATTACCGAGCCATTCCGCCGTCTTGACCAGCGCTACGGTGGCAGCGGTCTGGGGCTGAGTATCGTGCAGCGCATCGTGCAGCTCCACCACGGCAGGCTGACGCTTGAGAATGGCGCTGAAGGTGGTTTGATCGCCAGCTGCTGGCTACCCGCAACGCTGGAATAAAAAAAGCCCCCATAATGGGGGCTCTCGACAGATATTAGTGCTTGTAGATGAACTCGACGCCTTCTTCGTCGTCTTCATCCCAGTCATCGTCCCAGTCTTCATCATCCTCTTCCGCTTCCAGCTCTTCGAGCTGCTGGCGGTGGTAGTCATCCCACATGAATTCGACTTTTTCAGGCTGTTTCGCTTCTTCCGCCTGAACAACTGGGTTCTCAATGATGAAGGTCATCACATCCCAGCACAGATCTTTCACGCCAACCTGGCTTGCCGCAGAGATCAGGTAGTATTTATCTTCCCAGCCCATCGCTTCAGCAATCGCTTTAGCTTTCGCTTCCGCTTCGGCCTTGTCCATCAGGTCGATCTTGTTGAAGACCAGCCAGCGTGGTTTATTCGCCAGTTTTTCGCTGTATTTTTCCAGCTCACCGATGATGATGCGGGCGTTTTCTACCGGATCGGAACCGTCGATAGGATCGATATCGATAAGGTGCAGCAGCACGCGGCAACGCTCAAGGTGTTTCAGGAAGCGAATACCCAGACCCGCGCCTTCCGCAGCGCCTTCAATCAGACCCGGAATATCGGCAACCACAAAGCTCTTCTCGTTATCCATACGGACAACGCCCAGGCTTGGTACCAGCGTGGTAAACGGATAGTCCGCCACTTTTGGCTTCGCCGCAGAAACGGCGCGAATGAACGTCGATTTACCGGCGTTTGGCATACCCAGCATGCCCACGTCTGCCAGAAGCATCAGCTCCAGCTGAAGATCGCGCTTATCGCCCGGCGTACCCATCGTTTTCTGACGCGGAGTACGGTTAACGGAGGATTTGAAACGGCTGTTACCCAGACCGTGCCAGCCGCCTTTCGCCACCATCAGGCGCTGACCGTGTTTGGTCATGTCACCCATGGTTTCACCGGTCCCCTGGTCAATCACACGCGTACCGACCGGAACCTTAATGGTGACGTCTTTACCGCGTTTCCCGGTACAGTCACGGCTCTGGCCGTTCTGGCCACGTTCAGCGCGGAAGGATTTTTCGAAACGGTAGTCGATCAGCGTGTTGAGGTTCTCATCCGCCTCCAGCCACACGTCACCACCATCCCCACCGTCGCCGCCGTCAGGACCGCCACGTGGGATATACTTTTCACGGCGGAAGCTCACGCAACCATTGCCGCCATCACCAGCCACGACCAGGATCGTCGCTTCATCAACAAACTTCATTTTACTCTCCGTAACTCATTCGCCTGAGCGGGGGACTACTACAACCGCTTCATTTTTGCGCCAACGTCCCCAAAGACGATGACCAATGGCGGAATACATCGCGCCCGCAACCACGACAAACGCACCGAGATAACCCAACAGGTTGAGCATCGGTCTGACGAAGACATCGGGCCAGGCCATTGATAACAAATCTGAAAATAACAGCGTAAACAGCGGAGTAAGCGTAATTAACGCGCTCACCTGTGCCGCCTGCCAGCGCGCCATCGCTTCGGCCAGCGCGCCATAACCGACCAGCGTGTTCAGCCCACAAAAAATGAGGCACGCCAGTTGCCAGTCGCTAAGCTGGGAAATCACACCCGGCTTTGCTAATGGCAGCAATGCTATTGTACACAAAGTGTACAATAAAAAGAGGATCTGCTGTGAGGCAAGACGACGCAATAACACCTTTTGCGCGACGCCATAGCTCACCCAGACCGTTGCCGCCCCCACGCCGAAAATTACACCCCATGTGTAATCCGTCAGGCGGGTGAAAATCTCAATCAGACTGGTGTTGAAGAACATCACCAGACCGCACAGCAGCATGCTCGCCCCGATAATCTGCGTACCGCGCATCTTTTCCTTGAGGATAAAGACGCTGGCGACCATCATGCCCACCGGTGAAAGCTGACCTATCACCTGCGACGCCGTGGGGCTGAGATATTGCAGGGAAGAGCTGAACAGGATGAAGTTACCGAACAGACCGCCCGTCGCGATAGCCAGCAATACCAGCCAGCGCGGTTTGCGGAAGAGCCGCAAGGGTGGAAGCTTACCTTTGACAGCCAGAATGGCCCCGAGGCCGATGCTTGCCATCAGAAAGCGATAAAAGACCACCGTAGGCGGCTCCATCACTTCCAGTACCTGCTTCATTGCAATTGGCAGCGCACCCCAGCACATTGCGGTAGTGAGCGCCAAAAGAATACCAATGCCGGCCTGCTGCTTCATGCCCGTTTTCCCTACAGAAAAAATTACCGGGTTTCCAATGTAAAAAGCCCCGCAACAGGTTGCGGGGCTTTAATCCGTTACCGGACCGAGAAAACCTTACTCAGCAACGATGCTGATGTATTTACGGTTGTTCGGGCCTTTAACTTCAAATTTCACTTTACCGTCTGCTTTAGCAAACAGAGTGTGGTCACGACCGCAACCTACGTTGTTGCCAGCGTGGAATTTGGTACCACGTTGACGAACGATGATGCTACCAGCCAGAACGGATTCGCCACCGAAACGCTTAACGCCAAGGCGTTTAGCTTCTGAATCGCGACCGTTACGTGTGGAGCCGCCAGCCTTTTTATGTGCCATTTAAATCTCTCCTCAGGTCTTAGGCGCTGATGCCAGTAATTTTCACATCAGTGAACCACTGACGGTGGCCCTGCTGCTTACGGTAGTGCTTACGACGACGAAACTTAACGATTTTAACTTTCTCGCCACGACCGTGTGCAACAACTTCAGCTTTGATAACGCCGCCATCAACGAAAGGAACGCCGATTTTGACTTCTTCACCGTTTGCGATCATCAGAACTTCTGCGAACTCAACAGATTCGCCAGTTGCGATGTCCAGCTTTTCCAGGCGAACGGTCTGACCTTCGCTTACTCGGTGTTGTTTACCACCACTTTGGAAAACCGCGTACATATAAACTCCGCTTCCGCGCACGTCCTCGTATGAATCAGAGTGCGCTATAAATATTCACAATAGGGCGCGAATATTACGCAAAACGCGAGCCTTTGACAAGTGCTACCGTCAATACATGAAGAAAAAAAACACAACACGTACGGTAACGTTTATCTGTGCCGTTTTTTCAGTACAATCAGCACTACTATTGATAAACCGAAACCCTTCGTTACCCCATTGAAGATGGGATCAACAGGATAAAAAGCCCGGCTTTTGCGATGAATTTAGAAAAAATCAACGAGTTAACCGCGCAAGATATGGCGGGTGTGAATGCAGCAATCCTGGAGCAACTCAACTCTGACGTTCAGCTGATCAATCAGTTGGGCTATTACATCGTCAGCGGCGGCGGTAAACGCATTCGTCCGATGATTGCCATTCTGGCTGCCAGAGCCGTTGGCTATCAGGGAAATGCTCACATCACTATCGCAGCGCTCATCGAATTTATTCACACGGCGACGCTTCTGCATGACGATGTTGTGGATGAATCGGATATGCGTCGTGGCAAAGCCACGGCAAACGCCGCTTTCGGAAACGCAGCCAGCGTCCTGGTGGGGGATTTTATCTATACCCGCGCCTTCCAGATGATGACCAGCCTGGGCTCCCTGAAAGTGCTGGAAGTGATGTCCGAAGCCGTAAACGTCATTGCTGAAGGCGAAGTGCTGCAGCTGATGAACGTCAACGACCCTGATATCACCGAAGAAAACTACATGCGCGTCATCTACAGCAAAACGGCGCGCCTGTTTGAAGCGGCTGCCCAGTGTTCCGGCATTCTGGCCGACTGTACTGAAGCACAGGAAAAAGGCCTGCAGGACTATGGCCGCTATCTGGGTACGGCCTTCCAGCTGATTGATGATTTGCTGGACTACAGTGCGGACGGCGAGACGCTCGGTAAAAACGTGGGCGATGACCTGAACGAAGGTAAACCCACCCTGCCGCTGCTTCATGCTATGCGCAACGGAACAGCCGACCAGGCGAAAATGATCCGTGAAGCGATTGAGCAGGGAAATGGCCGCCATCTTCTGGAACCTGTACTGGAAACCATGGCTATCTGCGGATCGCTGGAATGGACGCGTCAGCGCGCGGAAGAAGAAGCCGACAAAGCCATCGAAGCGCTTCAGGTCATTCCAGACAGCCCGTGGCGCGAGGCACTGATTGGTCTTGCCCACATCGCCGTTCAGCGCGACCGTTAATCCCCTTGTTTCTCCCCGCAGCGATAGCGGGGAGATTCCAGTACACACCTGTAAATTCCGTGTTCATGTAAATTCATCGGTTTAGAGACCGCATGAATAAAGCCGTGTCTTATTCTGAATATCCCTTCAAGTAACGCGAACTTTTTAGAACAAGAAGTTGAAATGGGTATAGTAACCGCGTCGTTTCAGAAGAAACGGCGTAGGTGAATCCGAACTTAAGGACGGCGTTATGGATACGAAATTTATCGACTGGCACACGGCTGATATTATTGCCGCACTGCGCAAAAGAGGCACTTCACTGGCAGCAGAGTCCCGCCGCCATGGACTGAGTTCTTCAACTCTGGCAAACGCCCTCACCCGCCCCTGGCCCAAGGGAGAATTAATTATCGCGACGGCGCTGGATACGCATCCGTGGGTAATTTGGCCTTCGCGCTACCACGATCCCATTACCCATGAATTTATCGACAGATCGCGCATGATTCGCCAGAGAAAGGTAAAAAGAGAATCGCAGGAATAACGCGTTTTTGACAGGAACAGCAACCCCCCGGTCATTGCTGGCAGGGGGCTGCCGGAACGATTACTCGCCCTTCACACGCTCGATGTTGGCACCCAGCGCGCGCAGTTTATCTTCGATACGCTCATAACCACGATCGATGTGATAGATACGATCCACGATCGTTGTGCCTTCCGCGATACAACCCGCCAGCACCAGGCTTGCAGACGCACGCAGATCGGTTGCCATCACCTGAGCACCTGACAGTTTCTCAACGCCGTGGCAGATCACGGTATTACTTTCGATCTCAGCATGCGCGCCCATACGGATCAGCTCCGGTACGTGCATAAAGCGGTTCTCGAAAATGGTTTCTGTGATGAAGCCAGTGCCTTCGGCGACCAGGTTCAACAGGGTGAACTGCGCCTGCATGTCCGTAGGGAACGCCGGATGCGGTGCCGTACGCACATTGACCGCTTTTGGACGCTGGCCGTGCATATCGAGGCTGATCCAGTCTTCACCGATTTCGATATCCGCACCCGCATCGCGCAGTTTCGCCAGCACCGCATCCAGGGTATCTGGCTGCGCGTTGCGACAAACAATCTTCCCGCCAGAAATCGCCGCAGCGACCAGGAAGGTACCGGTTTCGATACGGTCCGGCAGAACGCGATAGACACCGCCGCCCAGACGCTCAACGCCCTCGATGGTGATACGATCGGTACCCTGACCGGAAATCTTCGCCCCCAGCGCCACGAGGAAGTTGGCGGTATCCACAATCTCCGGTTCGCGCGCGGCGTTTTCGATGATGGTGGTACCTTCTGCCAGCGTCGCCGCAGACATAATGGTGACCGTTGCGCCCACGCTCACTTTGTCCATGACGATGTGCGCGCCTTTCAGACGACCATTAACGGACGCTTTAACGTAACCTTCTTCCAGCTTGATCTCGGCGCCCAGTTTTTCCAGACCGAAGATGTGCAGGTCAACCGGACGCGCACCGATGGCACAGCCGCCCGGCAGAGAGACCTGACCCTGACCAAAACGCGCTACCAGCGGGCCAAGCGCCCAAATGGATGCACGCATGGTTTTCACCAGATCGTAAGGGGCTGAGAAGTTGTTCACCTTGCTGGCGTCGATCCAGACGGAACCGTTACGCTCGACTTTCGTGCCCAGCTGGGTGAGCAGCTTCATGGTGGTGTCGATATCTTTCAGCTTCGGTACGTTCTGAATTTCTACCGGCTCTTCAGCCAGCAGCGCAGCAAAGAGGATTGGCAGCGCGGCGTTTTTAGCGCCAGAAATTGTGACTTCGCCCTGGAGACGCGTTGGCCCCTGTACACGAAATTTATCCATTGTGTGCTCTCTTATAAATTCAACCGTGCTGCGGGCCTGTCGCCCTCAGCTCAAAAACCGTTTAGTTTGCGATCGCGTGCCCACTCTTGCGGGGTGAACGCTTTAATCGACAGGGCGTGGATGCGGTTATCCGCAATATATTCCATCAGCGGCGCGTACACAGCCTGCTGTTTCTTCACGCGGCTCATACCGTCGAACATCTCACCCACAGCAATAACCTGGAAGTGACTGCCATCGCCAGTGACGTGGGCTTCCTGAAGGGAGAGTGCATTCATCAGCACTGTCTGGATTTCATGATTTTCCATGGGCTCTTAATCATCTGATAGTGAAAACAAGCCCAACATCTTAGAGCAAAGTGGCGTTGTCTTAAACAAGCAAAAAGCCCCGACGATGAAACAGTCAGGGCTTTCGGAAGTAACGCACTGAAAATATTAACGAGGCAGTACGTCCTGAGGGAGATTGTAGAGCTGCGCAAGGGTCACGACATTATCGCTCGCGCCGTGAAGCGTGACGCTTGTCCCCTGCTTTTTCCCCACGGCAATCAGATGGGCAAGCAGCGCAACACCTGCCGTATCTACCCGCGTGACGTCGGTTAAGTCGATAAGCGTCACGCCCTGCATCGCTTCGTGGCGTTTGTCCCACAGTGGGTTCAGCAGATCCTGATCCAGTTCACCGGACAGCTTTAATGTCTCGCCTTCACGCGACCAGCTGAGTTGCTGTGACATTACTTCTTCTCATCCAGAGTAATTTTCTGGCGAGAGATAGACTGCAGCTGAGCGGTCAGGCCATCAATGCCTTTGGTGCGCAGTAGGTCGCTCCATTCGTTCTGTTTGGTGGTGATCATGCTTACCCCTTCGGCAATCATGTCATACGCCTGCCAGTGACCGGTCTGGCTGTTTTTACGCCACTGGAAATCCAGACGAACCGGCGGACGACCGTTAGGATCGATGATCGTCACACGGATAGGGACGATGGTCGCATCGCCCAGCGGCTGCTCAGGCGCAATCTGATAGGTCTGGCCGTGGTACATCGCCAGCGCCTGGCCATAAGCCTGTTTCAGGTATTCACGAAACGCGGCAAAGTAGGCATCACGCTGCGCAGGGGTCGCGTCTTTGTAATAACGTCCCAGCACCAGCGCACCCGCATATTTAATCTGCACGTACGGCAGCAGTTCCTGGTCAACAACGTCACGCAGATAATCAGGATTAGCACGAATTTTAGGCTGTTCGTTTTTAAGACGGTCGAAGGTCTTCTTCGCCGCTTCGTCCATCAGTTTGTACGGGTTACTCTGATCCGCAGCGTGGGCGGCGGTTAGAGGGGCGATGACCAGCATGGCAACCATTAACAGTCGTTTAAACATGAATGACTTCTCCTGATATTAATTCGCAGCACCTGGCGTCGGTGCGACGTCGGTATGATCTTCGCTCTGCGCAGGGGCAGCGTCGGATTTTTTCTCATCCCCTTTACTGTTGTAAAGGAACTGACCAATCATATCCTCCAGAACCATCGCGGATTTCGTATCCTGAATGACGCTACCGTCTTTAAGGATAGTCGTTCCCAGCTCGGGATCTTCAAAGCCAACGTTAAGCGCCAGATATTGTTCGCCCAGCAGGCCGGAAGTACGGATAGAAAGGGAACTGGTGTCCGGGATATGGTTGTAACGCTCTTCGATATCCATCGCGACGCGTGGCAGGTAGGTTTTCTCATCCAGCGTAATGTCAGATACGCGTCCGATCACCACGCCGCCGATGCGGACCGGTGAACGCGCCTTCAGCCCGCCGATGTTATCGAAGGTGGCATAGATGCGATACGTCGGCTCGGTGCGTACAGACGTGATATCCGCCGCTCTCAGGCAGATAAACAGCGCGGCCAGCAGCGCCAGCAGCAGGAATACACCGACCCAAATTTCATTTTTTCTCGTTTGCATGAACTCAATTCCCAAACATCAGTGCGGTGAGCACAAAATCCAGACCCAGTACGGCCAGCGACGAATGTACGACTGTACGTGTAGTTGCGCGGCTAATGCCCGCCGACGTCGGGATGGCATCGTAACCATTGAACAATGCAATCCAGGTGACCGTAATGGCAAATACCACGCTTTTAATCAGGCAATTAACCAGATCCATTCGCAGGTCGATGGCGTCCTGCATCGCGGACCAGAAGAAACCGGCATCAATGCCTTTCCAGTGCACACCAACCAGCGAACCGCCCCAGATACCCACGGCGACAAACAGAATAGTCAGTAACGGTAAAGAGATCACCCCAGCCCAGAAACGCGGCGAGATCACGCGACGCAGCGGATCGACCGCCATCATCTCCATGCTGGAGAGCTGCTCGGTCGCACGCATCAGGCCAATTTCAGCCGTTAATGCCGACCCCGCGCGCCCGGCGAACAACAGCGCCGCCACAACCGGCCCCAGCTCGCGCAGCAGCGAGAGCGCCACCAGCATCCCGAGGCTGGTTTCCGCACTGTAGGTTGTCAGAACCAGATAGCCCTGCAGCCCAAGCACCATACCGATAAACAGACCGGAGACAATGATGATGAGCATCGACAGCACGCCGACATTATAAAGCTGCCGCACCAGCAGCGGTGCGTGCTTACGGAATTCCGGCTTGCCGACCAGCGCGTTGAATAACATCAATCCGGCACGCCCGAACGTCCTGATGGTTTTTATGCCACGGTGTCCGAGAGCGGCCAACGCATTTAACAGCATGAGTGGCTTAACTCCCTATTCCCAGTAAATCGTCACGATAGTCGCCCGCCGGGTAGCGGAATGGCACAGGGCCATCGGCAATACCGTCAAGGAACTGCCGCACGCGCGGATCGCAATTTTCCTGCAGCGCCTGAGCGCTACCGTGTGCGACGATCTTTTTGTCCGCCACAATATAGGCGTAATCGGCAATGCTCAATACTTCCGGTACATCGTGAGATACTACAATGCAGGTGACGCCAAGCGCGCTGTTCAGTTCAGAGATGAGCTTCACCAGCACGCCCATCGTGATGGGATCCTGTCCAACAAACGGTTCGTCGAACATGATTAAATCAGGTTCTAATGCAATGGCGCGTGCCAGCGCGGCGCGGCGCGCCATCCCGCCGGACAGCTCCGAAGGCATCAGCTTTGCAGCGCCCCGCAAACCGACGGCTTCGAGCTTCATCATCACCGTGCTTTTCAGCAGTTCTGGCGGCAGGCTGGTATGCTCACGCAGCGGATAGGCCACGTTATCAAAGACATTCATGTCGGTGAACAAGGCTCCCGACTGAAAGAGCATGCTCATGCGTTTGCGGACAGTATACAGACGCGAGCGTGACATCTCCGGGATGTTTTCGCCATCAAAGAGGATTTCACCGCTATCAGGTGGGATCTGCCCACCAATAAGGCGCAGCAGGGTCGTTTTACCGATCCCGGACGGCCCCATGATGGCAGTGATTTTGCCACGCGGTACGGTCAACGAAATATCATCAAATATCAATCTGTTGGCGCGAGAAAAACTCACGCCGCGAACATCGACTAAATTCGCCATCGTTTGGCTCATTTATGGTTCCTTTATTACCCTGCTCACGTTAAGGCATGCCGCCTGAATCAGCCCTCAACTCCGCATTTTTACAGAATAATAGCCGTTGAGGTTAGCGAAAGCTGGCATTTGTTTTACTTTTCCGGCGCATAAAGTCAAAATTAGGAATTCGTTACGCCTCAGACTGTATGCAGTCCAGCCATTCCCGTGCGATGGACCGACGAGTATACCTGAAGAAAGGACTTTTGATGCTTTTAGCAACAGCACTGTTAATAATTGGTTTACTTTTGGTGGTCTACAGTGCTGACCGTTTAGTGTTTGCTGCATCTATCCTGTGTCGCCTGACCGGCGTACCGCCTGTCGTCATCGGGATGACCGTGGTGAGTGTTGGAACGTCACTTCCTGAAATCATCGTCTCTGTCTCGGCATCGCTGCATGGTCAGTTAGACCTGGCAGTTGGTACCGCGATTGGCTCCAACATCGTCAATATACTCTTGATTTTGGGCCTGGCCGCACTGCTCCATCCATTTCGCGTGCATTCTGATGTTCTGCGCCGTGAATTGCCGCTAATGTTAATCGTAAGCCTGCTGGCAGGCTGCGTATTTTACGATGGTGTGCTGAGCTACAGCGACGGCATTTTCCTGCTGGCGCTGGCCGTCATCTGGCTGCTGTATAGTGTTAAAATCGCCCGTCTGGCTGAGAAGCAGGGTCAGGATAGCCTCACGCGGGAGCAGGTCGCCGAACTGCCGCGAGAAGGCACGCTGCCTGTTGCCCTGCTCTGGCTTGGCGTTGCGCTGATCATCATGCCGATGGCAACGCGCATGGTCGTGGATAACGCGACCGTGCTGGCGAACTATTTCGCCATCAGTGAACTGACCATTGGCCTGACGGTGATTGCCATCGGCACCAGCCTGCCGGAGCTGGCCACGGCCATTGCGGGGGCACGGAAAGGTGAGGATGACATTGCCATAGGTAATATCATCGGTTCCAACATATTTAATATCGCCATTGTGATGGGCCTGCCGGCCCTGATTACGCCAGGGCCCTTTAATCCCCTGGCGTTCTCACGCGACTACGGCGTGATGTTATTGGTCAGCGTGATATTTGCCCTGCTCTGCTGGCGTCGGCAACGACAGATCGGCAAAGGCGCAGGCGCGCTGCTGACGGGTGGATTTATCGTATGGATGGCGATGCTGTACTGGCTCTCGCCTCTTCTCTCTGGGTAAACGGAAACGCATTATGTCGCAAATAGAATTGCAGCCGGGTTTTGACTTTCAGAAAGCAGGCAAAGAGGTTCTGGAGATTGAACGTGAAGGTCTGGCGCAGTTAGATCAGTACATTAATCAGGATTTTAGTCTGGCATGTGAGAAGATGTTCTACTGTGCCGGCAAAGTCGTGGTGATGGGGATGGGTAAGTCCGGCCACATTGGACGCAAAATGGCGGCAACGTTTGCCAGCACCGGAACCTCTTCCTTCTTTGTACATCCGGGGGAAGCCGCGCACGGTGACCTGGGTATGGTCACGCCGCAGGATATCGTCATCGCGCTGTCCAACTCCGGGGAGTCCAATGAAATTCTGGCGCTGATCCCGGTACTGAAGCGACTGCAGGTGCCGCTTATTTGCATGACCAGCCGTCCGGAAAGCAGCATGGCGCGGGCGGCCGATATTCACCTGTGCGTGAAAGTGCCCAAGGAGGCCTGTCCGCTCGGCCTGGCGCCGACGTCCAGCACCACCGCCGCGCTGGTCATGGGTGATGCGCTTGCCGTCGCGCTGCTCGAAGCCCGCGGTTTTACGCCGGAAGATTTCGCGCTTTCCCACCCGGGCGGCGCGCTGGGGCGCAAGCTTCTGCTTCGGGTAAACGATATTATGCACACCGGGGATGAGATCCCTCACGTCAGTAAAGAAGCCTCCCTGCGTGATGCGCTGCTGGAAATCACCCGTAAGAATTTGGGTATGACGGTCGTGTGCGACGATCTGATGAAAATTCAGGGGATCTTCACCGATGGCGACCTGCGCCGCGTGTTCGACATGGGTGTAGATGTCCGCACGCTCGGCATTGCCGATGTGATGACGCCGGGCGGTATCCGCGTCCGTCCGGGTACGCTGGCCGTGGATGTGCTGAACCTGATGCAGTCCCGCCACATTACCTCAGTGATGGTTGCCGATGGCGACCAGTTGCTGGGTGTGGTACATATGCATGATCTGCTGCGCGCAGGCGTAGTGTAATGAAGGATAAGACAATGAGTAATGCGGGTGCATCCCTTGCAACCTGTTATGGACCGGTCAGTACCCAGATGATGGCAAAGGCGGAAAACATTCGTCTGCTCATCCTGGACGTGGATGGCGTACTTTCCGATGGCCTGATTTACATGGGCAATAATGGTGAAGAGCTGAAAGCGTTTAACGTTCGCGACGGCTACGGTATCCGCTGCGCGCTCACCTCGGGTATTGAGGTGGCTATCATCACCGGGCGAAAAGCTAAACTGGTAGAAGACCGCTGTGAAACCTTAGGAATTACCCATCTGTATCAGGGTCAATCCGATAAGATGGCGGCGTTTAAGGATTTACTGGGTAAACTGGCTATCGCACCGGAAAACGTAGCCTACGTCGGGGACGATCTGATTGACTGGCCCGTGATGGCTGAAGTCGGGCTGAGCATCGCCGTTGCCGATGCGCATCCGCTGCTGATCCCGCGCGCTGACTACGTTACCCACATCAACGGGGGCCGTGGTGCCGTACGTGAAGTCTGCGATCTGCTTTTGCTGGCGCAGGGCAAGCTTGATGAGGCCAAAGGGCAATCGATATGAGTAAAACCAGACGCTGGATTATCATTTTGCTTTCGCTTGTCGCACTGGTATTGATTGGCGTGAACCTTGCCGATCGCGACGATCCGCAAACGGAAGTGGTCAACAATAACGATCCAACCTATAAAAGCGATCACAGCGACACCGTGGTCTACAGCCCGGAAGGCGCGCTGAACTATCGCCTGATTGCCCAGCATGTTGAATATTTTTCAGATGACGGTATTTCGTGGTTTACCCAACCTGTCATGACCACATTTGATAAGGACAAAGTGCCGACGTGGTCAATTAAGTCAGATCGGGCAAAACTGACAAATGACCGTATGCTTTATCTGTATGGCCACGTTGAAGTCAACGCCCTGACCGCTGACTCGCAACTGCGAAAAATTACGACGGATAATGCCCAAATTAACCTGGTAACCCAGGACGTGACCTCGCAGGATCTGGTCACACTGTATGGCACAACATTTAATTCCAGCGGTTTGAGAATGCGCGGGAACTTACGCAGCAAGAACGCCGAGCTGATTGAAAAGGTTAGAACCTCCTATGAAATTCAAAACAAACAAACTCAGCCTTAAAGTAATTATCGCCAGCGCGATGCTGGCGACCAGTCTCCCCGCGCTTGCTGTAACGGGCGATACCGACCAACCGATCCATATCGAGTCTGATACCCAGTCTCTCGATATGCAGGGCAACGTCGTCACCTTCACGGGTAACGTCGTCATGACTCAGGGCACCATCAAAATTAACGCCGACAAAGTGGTCGTGACCCGTCCGGGTGGCGAGCAGGGCAAAGAGATCATTGATGGTTACGGCAACCCGGCCACCTTCTACCAGATGCAGGACAACGGCAAACCGGTGAAAGGCCGCGCTTCGCATATGCACTATGAGCTGGCGAAGGACCTGGTCATCCTGACCGGAAACGCGTATCTGGAACAGCTGGACAGCAACATTACCGGCGACCAGATCACCTATCTGGTGAAAGAGCAAAAAATGCAGGCCTCCAGCGAGAAAGGCAAACGCGTCACGACCGTCCTGGTTCCGTCGCAGCTGCAGGACAAAGGCAAAGGCCAGGCCCCGGCACAGAAGAAGAGTAACTAATTCGTTATGGCAACTTTAACTGCAAAAAATCTCGCGAAGGCCTACAAGGGCCGCCGTGTCGTAGAAGATGTCAGTCTGACCGTCAACTCCGGCGAAATTGTAGGGCTGCTTGGCCCTAACGGTGCGGGTAAAACCACCACCTTCTACATGGTCGTTGGCATTGTGCCGCGCGATGCCGGCAACATTATCATTGACGATGAAGACATCAGCCTTCTGCCACTGCACGCGCGCGCGCGTCGCGGGATCGGCTACCTGCCGCAGGAAGCCTCCATTTTCCGTCGTCTTAGCGTTTACGATAACCTGATGGCGGTACTGGAAATTCGTAACGATCTGACCAGCGAACAGCGTCAGGATCGTGCCAACGAGTTGATGGAAGAGTTCCACATTGAGCATCTGCGCGACAGCCTCGGTCAGGCACTCTCCGGGGGTGAACGCCGTCGTGTTGAGATTGCACGTGCGCTGGCCGCAAACCCGAAATTTATCCTTCTGGATGAACCGTTTGCGGGCGTTGACCCAATCTCGGTTATCGACATTAAACGCATCATTGAACACCTGCGTGACAGCGGGCTTGGCGTACTGATCACCGACCACAACGTCCGTGAAACGCTGGCCGTGTGTGAACGCGCGTATATTGTGAGCCAGGGCAATCTGATCGCCCACGGTACGCCGCAACAGATCCTCGAAGACGATCATGTTAAGCGCGTCTATCTTGGGGAAGACTTCAGACTCTGATAGGGTAGAGGTAACGTAACGCCGAACCGGAGAAAAACGCTCTGAACATGAAGCAAGGTTTGCAATTAAGGCTCAGCCAACAACTGGCAATGACGCCGCAGCTACAGCAGGCAATTCGCCTGTTGCAACTGTCCACGTTAGAACTTCAGCAGGAGCTCCAGCAGGCGCTGGACAGCAACCCCCTGCTGGAACAAACCGATCTTCATGACGAGGTAGATACTCAGCAGTCACAGGATACAGAAGCGCTCGACACCGCGGATGCACTCGAACAAAAAGAGATGCCCGACGAGCTACCGCTGGATGCCAGCTGGGATGAAATCTACACCGCCGGAACCCCTTCCGGTACGCGTGCAGACTACCAGGATGATGAGCTACCGGTCTATCAGGGAGAAACCACCCAGTCGCTGCAGGATTACCTGATGTGGCAGGTGGAACTTACCCCCTTCTCCGATACCGACCGCGCGATTGCCACCTCAATTGTCGATGCCGTTGACGACACCGGCTATTTGACCGTCACGCTGGACGATATCCTGGAAAGCATGGGCGACGAAGAGATTGAACTTGAGGAGATCGAAGCCGTTCTGAAGCGCATCCAGCGTTTCGATCCGGTAGGCGTGGCCGCAAAAGATCTGCGCGACTGCCTGCTGATCCAGCTATCTCAGTTCAGCAAAGAGACGCCATGGATCGACGAGGCGCGCTTAATTATTAGCGATCATCTGGATCTGCTGGCCAACCACGATTTCCGCTCCCTGATGCGCGTCACGCGCCTGAAGGAAGAGGTGCTGAAAGAAGCGGTAAATCTGATCCAGTCGCTCGATCCGCGCCCGGGACAGTCGATCCAAACCAGCGAGCCCGAGTACGTGATCCCGGATGTGCTGGTCAGAAAACACAATGACCGCTGGGTCGTTGAACTGAACTCAGACAGCATCCCTCGCCTGCAAATCAACCAGCAGTATGCCTCCATGTGCACCAGCGCGCGTAACGACTCCGACAATCAATATATTCGTAGCAATCTTCAGGAAGCGCGATGGTTGATCAAAAGTCTGGAGAGCCGAAATGATACGCTGCTGCGCGTCAGCCGCTGTATTGTCGAACAGCAGCAGGCGTTCTTTGAGCAGGGCGAAGAGTATATGAAACCGATGGTACTGGCGGATATCGCCCAAGCCGTCGAGATGCATGAATCAACCATTTCCCGTGTCACCACGCAGAAGTATCTGCACAGTCCACGCGGTATATTTGAGCTTAAGTATTTCTTCTCCAGCCATGTGAATACCGAGGGCGGCGGCGAAGCGTCGTCAACGGCCATTCGTGCCCTGGTGAAGAAGTTGATCGCCGCGGAGAACCCCGCGAAGCCACTAAGCGACAGTAAGTTAACCACCATGCTGTCCGATCAGGGTATTATGGTGGCACGTCGTACTGTTGCGAAGTATCGAGAGTCTTTATCCATTCCGCCGTCCAACCAGCGTAAACAGCTGGTCTGACACAACCGATAAGGAAGACACTATGCAGCTCAACATCACTGGACAAAACGTCGAAATTACTGAGGCTTTACGTGACTTCGTGAACGCGAAGTTTGCAAAACTCGAGCAGTATTTCGAAAGGATCAATCAGGTCTATATTGTGTTGAAAGTGGAGAAAGTGACTCATATCTCGGATGCCACCCTGCATGTTAACGGGGGTGAACTGCATGCCAGTGCGGAAGGGCAAGACATGTACGCTGCTATCGACGGCTTGATTGATAAGCTTGCACGACAGCTCAATAAACATAAAGATAAACTGAAACAACACTAATTGTCCGGGCAGTTAACGGGTGCAGGACGGCCTGTTGTGAAACACAACAGGCCATTTGTACAGTTAGCGCTTAGGTGAAATTATGATGAACAACGATTCCGCTCTTCAACTGAGCAATGTCCTTAACCAGGAATGTACCCGCAGTGCGGTTCACTGTCAGAGCAAAAAACGTGCGCTGGAGATCATCAGTGAACTGGCTGCCAAACAGCTGGGCCTGCCGCCGCAGGTGGTGTTCGAAGCGATTCTGACCCGTGAAAAAATGGGCAGTACCGGTATCGGCAACGGCATCGCGATCCCGCACGGCAAACTGGAAGAGGATACCCTGCGTGCCGTTGGTGTGTTTGTGCAGCTTGAAACACCCATCGCCTTCGATGCCATTGATAACCAGCCCGTCGATCTCCTCTTCGCGCTGCTGGTGCCTGCCGACCAGACGAAAACCCATCTGCATACGCTGTCGCTGGTCGCAAAACGTCTGGCCGATAAAACCATTTGCCGTCGACTGCGCTCGGCCCAAAGTGATGAAGAGCTCTATCAAATTATCACT
The DNA here is from genome assembly GCF_041679625.1 of Enterobacter cloacae complex sp. ESBL7. NCBI lineage: Bacteria > Pseudomonadati > Pseudomonadota > Gammaproteobacteria > Enterobacterales > Enterobacteriaceae > Enterobacter > Enterobacter cloacae complex sp. ESBL7. The sequence goes on along the minus strand of NZ_JBGORN010000008.1, from coordinate 77,671 downwards.
GAAGCAGAAGGCAATCAGGATGATGCATAACCAGGAGATGGCCTTCACATCTGTTGTCCTGAGGAGAAACGGAACATGGTGCTGATGATTGTCAGTGGCCGTTCAGGGTCGGGGAAATCCGTTGCTCTGCGCGCCCTGGAAGACATGGGTTTTTACTGCGTCGATAACCTGCCGGTCGTGTTGTTACCCGACCTGGCCCGCACGCTGGCGGAGAGACAAACCTCTGCCGCCGTCAGTATCGACGTTCGTAACATGCCTGAATCGCCAGAGATCTTCGAACAGGCCATGAGCAACCTGCCTGACGCGTTCTCGCCTCAGCTGCTGTTCCTCGATGCAGACCGCAATACGCTGATCCGCCGCTACAGCGATACCCGTCGTTTGCATCCGCTTTCCAGCAAGAACCTCTCTCTGGAGAGCGCTATCGATGAAGAGAGCGACCTGCTGGAGCCGCTGCGTTCTCGTGCCGACCTGATTGTCGACACCTCTGAGATGTCCGTTCACGAGCTGGCGGAAATGCTGCGTACCCGGCTGTTGGGTAAACGCGAGCGCGAACTGACGATGGTGTTCGAATCCTTCGGCTTTAAGCACGGTATTCCGATTGATGCGGATTATGTTTTCGACGTGCGCTTCCTGCCGAACCCGCACTGGGATCCAAAACTGCGTCCAATGACCGGTCTGGATAAGCCGGTGGCGGCGTTCCTCGACCGGCACACAGAAGTACACAATTTTATCTACCAGACGCGAAGCTACCTTGAGCTATGGTTACCTATGCTGGAGACAAACAATCGTAGCTACCTGACGGTGGCGATTGGCTGTACCGGCGGTAAACATCGTTCGGTTTACATCGCCGAACAGCTGGCCGACTATTTCCGCTCGCGCGGGAAGAACGTTCAGTCCCGTCATCGCACGCTGGAAAAACGTAAAACATGACCGTAAAACAAACCGTTGAGATCACCAACAAGCTGGGTATGCATGCACGCCCGGCGATGAAGCTGTTTGAGCTGATGCAGGGTTTCGATGCAGAGGTTCTGCTGCGGAATGACGAAGGCACCGAAGCGGAAGCGAACAGCGTGATCGCGCTGCTGATGCTGGATTCCGCCAAAGGACGCCAGATTGAAGTAGAAGCCACCGGCCCTCAGGAAGAGGAAGCGCTGGCGGCGGTGATTGCCCTGTTTAACGCAGGGTTCGACGAAGATTAAGGTCTGCTATTCAGGCGGGTAGCGCTGCGCTTACCCGCCCTACATAAGATTATTACGCTGCATAAACCCCTCTCCACCCAGCTGATTCATCTGGCGCATAATCCACGCCTGTCGGCTTCGCACGTACCCTGATGGGGCACTGGCCTTAAAGCGGATAGGGTTCGGTAACACAGCGGCCAATAGCGCGGCTTCTGACATGCTCAGACGGCTGGCTGGCTTATTGAAATACCGCTGTGCGGCAGCTTCCACGCCAAATATACCGTCGCCAAACTCAGCGACGTTGAGATAGACGGTCAGAATGCGTTTTTTGCTCCAGACCGTTTCCATCCCAAGGGTCAACCCCGCTTCCAGCCCTTTTCGCACCCAGCTTCGACCATCCCACAGAAACAGGTTTTTGGCCGTCTGCTGCGACAAGGTTGATGCCCCGCGCACGCGGTTTTCATGGCGTTCGTTATGGGCTAGCGCCTTCTCAATGGCCGCCACGTCGAACCCCCAGTGCTCCGGGAATTTCTGGTCCTCCGCCGCGATGACCGCCAGCCCCATGAACGGGGAGATCTCGTCCATGCTCACCCAGTCAGAGTGGGCAACGTAGCTGAAATCGCCGCTGAACCACGCGCTAAGCTGGCGCTCAACCATAACGGCAGAGAACGGAACCGGCATAATGCTGAATAAAGCCAGCCCGCCTCCCCAGAATACCGCCAGCACAAGTACGATGCGCAAGAGAAAACGTTTCACCCCTGCGCCTGCGGCAAATTTGCGCCTCATTCAGTCAGCACCAGCACGCGGGCCACCAGCTTTTCAATACCTGAGGCCGCCTCAGCGATATTGTTCGCCAGCATATACGCTGGCGTGGTGACAATTTTGTTATCTTCATCAACCACAATGTCATCAACCGGGCACGGAACGTGTTCGCCCCCCATTTCCTCGACGATCTCTGCGGTATCAATATCCGTCCCGATAGTCAGGCGCAGCGGGAAATCAAAAATCCTGGGCACCATTGCCGGCGCGATGCAGATAAAGCCCTGCGGTTTTCCTGCCGCGTGCATGGCCTGCGACAGCGCTTTAAGATGAGGATCGATCTGACACTCCGCTCCCTGCGCAGCAAAGGTACTCAGATTTTTGGCCGCGCCAAACCCACCCGGCACAATGAGCGCATCAAGCTCTGTAGGGTCTGCCTGAATAAGAGGATGGATATCACCTCGCGCAATACGCGCGGCTTCAATCAGTACATTGCGGTTTTCTGCCATCGGCTCGCCGGTCAGATGATTAATCACATCCGCCTGATTTTTGTTCGGCGCAAAACAAATAACCTCTGCTCCCTGCTTAGCCAGGGCCAGCAGCGTGATTACGGCTTCATGTATTTCAGAACCATCGTAAACACCGCATCCGCTCAGCACGACACCAATCTTTTTCATCATGACAATCCTTTTCTGCAACTTGCTGAAGCACATTAATAATTTTGATTAAAACGCTATGCTTCACACATTTCACTGATTCATGTAACAAACCATTTAAGATTTGCTATCTTATCTGCGTGCGGCCTAAATTTTTCAGGCAGCGCCCTTTCGAAAATAACTTTATAAAACAGGCGCAGCCACGATTTCCCTGGTGTTGGCGCAGTATTCGCGCACCCCGGTTAATCCGGGGTCATTTTTTTCTGGCGTCGACCCAGGCTTTAAGCACCGCCACATCGTTTTGCCACTCTTGTTTCATCTCTTCAACCCAATCACCCACGTTATCTTCCCATGCAGGTAAATCAGGCGACTGAATCTGTTGACCCAGCTGCTGCAGATGGCGTAAGCCAACCGAGCCGGCGGCGCCTTTGATTTTATGTCCTTCTTCGACGATGCCCTTCTGGTCACGAGCCGTCAGGTTTGATTCCAGCACGCTCAGATAGCCCGGCATCATTTTTTCGAACACCGCCAGACCATCGGTAATCAGTTTCGGACCCACCAGATCGATGTACTGCTCCAGCATCGCGGTATCGAGTATCGTTTGGGCTTTTGCGCTATCAACAGACGTCATGGTGCTCTCCTCTTCATCACGGGTATCCCAGAACTTCTTAATCATGGCGGTCAGAGCAGGCACCGCCAGCGGCTTGCTGAGTACATCGTCCATACCGGCATCGAGATACTCTTTTTTGTCTTTCAGCACGTTCGCCGTCAGCGCCACCAGCGGCGGCAGCTCGTCGGCCGCGTACTGACGCGTCAGCTCACGCGAGATATCCAGCCCGGTCATATCCGGCAGCTGGATATCGAGCAGAACAAGATCGTATTCGCCCGGTTTAAACATCTCCAGCGCGGCCTTACCGGTCATCGCGACATCCACGCTGTTGCCCAGTTTTTCCAGCACCGAGCGCGCCACAATCACGTTCAGCTCAATGTCTTCCACCAGCAGGACGTGCAGCGCGGGCAGCGGCATGTCGTCGTTTTCAAAGGTGTCTTCAACCTCTTCCGCCACCGCCGGCGCATGGACCGTCAGCGTGAAGGTTGACCCTTTGCCCGGCTGGCTGACAACGGTGATATCGCCACCCATGCTCTTCGCCAGCCGTTTAGAGACCGCCAGGCCAATGCCTGTTCCGGTAGCTGGCTTCCCGCCGTTGCTGTCCTTCACCTGGTAGTACATCGCGAAAATTTTGTCCTGCTCCTCCTGCGGAATACCCATCCCGGAGTCTTCCACCTCGAAGTGCAGCATATCGCCTTCGTCATAGCGGATGCGCACCGCCACCTGCCCCTTCTGGGTAAATTTCACCGCGTTGCTGATGAGATTCCACAGGATCTGGCGCAGACGCGTGCCGTCGGTCACCACTTTATGCGGCAGCGGCAAGGTGGGATCCATAACAAAGCTCAGTCCCTTCTGCTGCGCCTGCAGGCCGGAGAGATTTTCGAGGTCGGCAAGGAAGCTGGTGAAATCAACCGGCTGATTATCAAGCTGAACTTTACGGCGCTCCATCTTATCCATATCAATAATATCGTTGAAGATATTACCCAGCGTGACCGCGGATACATGGATAGTCTTGAGGTATTTTTCCTGCTCTGCGGTCAGGTCGGTATCCAGCAGAATACGGCTCAGCCCGACAATCCCATTAAGCGGTGTACGCAGCTCGTGGCTGATGGTGGAGATAAAGGTAGTCTTGTCGCGGCTGGCGCGCTCCAGGGCATCCTGGTAGCGCTTACGCTCGGTGATATCGCGGCCAAAGCCCATCAGGCCGTGGCGTTTCCCCACGCGGTCATAGTAGGGCACCTTACGGATCTCAAAGCAGGCCTTGCGTCCGTCCGGGTAATCCAGCCACTGTTCATAGGTCAGCGAGACGTTATGGCGGAATACTTTTTCGTCCGTCTCCATGACCTTGGCCGCCGCCTCTTCAGAGTAAACGTCCTGCGGCTTCAGGTTAATCAGCTGCTTCTCGCTTTTCCCGGTGAGCAGCTCCATCGCCCGGTTACAGCCGGAAAACTCTTTATCTTCATTACGGTAAAACACCAGATCCGGCGAAGCATCAAGGAACGACCGCAGGAAAGAGGATTGCTGCTCAAGCTGGATCTGCGTGACCTCGCGCTCTTTCATTTCGATTTTCAGCTGTTCCAGCGTGGCCTGACGCTCGGCTTCCGCCTTCTCACGATCGGAAATCTCCTGATTCAGCTGCGCAATATTGTCTTTAAGCTGGACGTTGAGCTTCAGGTCGCGCTCGCGCATCTCTTCCAGTTTATCGACCAGTTTTGACAGACGCTGACGGGACTCTTCCAGCTGTTCAACCACCACGGAAAGGAAATAGACCGCCCAGGGCGTAATGAGCAAGCCAAAGAAGATGGAGCGGATGACGTCGATACTCTCGACCTGACCATGCAGAACCATGGTGACGGCCATTTGCACGACAATGGCCAGAACGACCAGCGCCAGCGCAAGCAGCATGGAGAAACGCACCAGCCCAAGCTTCATCATCAGGTCGACGTAATACTGGGCAAGCATTCGAATTTGCTTCATAGAGGATCCCTTCACGACTTTATCGCTCAATAATACTCAAATTCAGGGCGAGGCGTTGAAGGTTGTGAGAAAAAGTGCGGGGTGAAACAGGAGATTAGCCTCGCTTCCGGTTAACCGGAAGCGAGGAGAGGTCAATCAGGAGCGTTTCAACAGCAGCCAGAGGCTGATCAGGAGGAAACTGGCGCTTGGCAGCAGCGCACCAATTATTGGCGGAATGCCATAAACCAGCGTCAGCGGACCGAAGATCTGATCGAGCACGTAGAACACAAAGCCGAAACTGATACCGGTCACGACGCGCACGCCCATCGGCACGCTGCGTAACGGGCCGAAGATAAACGACAGCGCCATCAGCATCATCACCGCCACGGACATCGGCTGGAAGATCTTGCTCCACATGTTGAGCTGGTAACGTCCCGCATCCTGCCCGCTCGACTTCAGGTATTTCACATAGTTGTGCAAACCGCTGATGGAGAGCGCGTCAGGATCCAGCGCCACAACACCGAGCTTATCGGGCGTCAGGTTGGTTTTCCACGTACCGGTTACCGTCTGAGAACCCGTAATCTGTTTCGGATCGGTCAGGTTAGACTCATCGACCTGGGACAAACGCCACTGTTTATGTTCGGCGTCAAATTTCGCCGAAGAGGCGTGGCGGACTGACTCCAGACGGCGCTGGTCATCGAAAGCATAGATGCTCACCCCACCCAGCTCATCATTCCCCTTCACCCGTTCGATGTAGACGAAGTTTTTACCGTCTTTCGCCCATAAACCTTGTTGAGTCGAGAGCAGCGAGCCGCCGTACATGGCCTGCGCACGGTAGTTACGCGCCATCTGTTCGCCCTGCGGCGCGACCCACTCACCAATCGCCATGGTCAACAGCACCAGTGGGATCGCGGTTTTCATTACCGACAGCGCAACCTGCATGCGGGTAAAGCCCGAGGCCTGCATAACGACCAGCTCGCTGCGCTGCGCCAGCATCCCCAGCCCCAGCAGCGCGCCCAGCAGGGCCGCCATCGGGAAGAAAATCTGCACATCTTTCGGCACGCTGAGCAGGGTATACATCCCCGCGCCCATCGCGTCATAGCTCCCCTGCCCGGCTTTTTTCAGCTGATCGACAAATTTGATAATGCCGGAGAGCGACACCAGCATGAACAACGTCATCATGATGGTGGTAAAAATGGTTTTACCGATATAGCGATCAAGAACGCCAAACGCCTGCATTAGATGGCTCCTTTACGCGAGAATCGGGCACGTATGCGGCGCACAGGCACCGTATCCCACAGGTTTAATCCCAGCGCCAGTAAGATGTACAGGCTGTTGACGAACCATGTCCAGACCATAGGGTCCAGCTTACCCTTCGCGCCGTTAGAACGAATCGAGGTTTGCAGCAGGAAATAGATCAGGTAAAGCAGCATCGCCGGCAGCATAGAGAGCACGCGGCCCTGGCGCGGGTTCACCACGCTCAGCGGAACGACAATCAGCGCCATCATAAACACGGTGAAGACAAGCGTAATACGCCAGTGGAACTCAGCACGCGCTCTGTCGGTATCGGTATTCCACAGGGTACGCATGTCCATTTGCTCGGTATCCGTTGGATCGAGCGCCACCGCCTGATGGCCGATAATGGCCTGATAGTTCTGGAAATCCGTAATACGGAAGTCGCGCAGCATGGCTGTGCCTTCGAAACGGGTGCCTTTGTTCAGCGTCACGATCTGAGAACCATCTTTGCGCTGAGCAAGCTGGCCGGAGTCTGCAACCACCACGGAAGGACGCGCGTTACCTTTGGGACGTAACTGCGCCAGGAATACGTCGTTGAATTTACTGCCGTCAACGCTCTCAATAAACAGCACGGAGTTGCCGTCGGTCGCCTGCTGGAATTGCCCCTGGGCTAAGGCTGCCATGCCGGGGTTGGCTTTCGCTTCGGCCAGCACTTCGTCCTGATGACGGGAAGACATGGGACCCGCCCACATCACATTCACCGCTGCGACAATACCCGTGAACAGCGCCAGTATCATGGCCGCTTTCACCAGTACCGCTTTGCTCAGGCCACAGGCATGCATCACCGTGATTTCACTCTCGGTGTAGAGTTTCCCAAGCGTCATGAGCAGGCCAAGGAAAAGACTTAGCGGCAGGATGAGCTGCGCCATTTCCGGGATCCCTAAGCCAAGCAGGGAAAGCACCAGATTTGTTGGAATTTCGCCGTCAACGGCCGCACCGAGGATCTTAACCAGCTTCTGACAGAAAAAAATCAGCAGCAGGATGAAGAGGATCGCCAGTTGGCTTTTGAGCGTCTCCCGCACCAGATATCTTATGATTATCACTTTAAATACGCCCGTAAAAACCCGTCTCTTTGCTGGAAAATCGCTTGTTTCATGGCTTAAACGTCATTTATTCTCTTGAGTCGTCGAAATCATCGCTAAGATTAAAACATCCGGCGGATTCACGCTTCAGGACTTTTTCTGACGTGTCGAAACCGTAGTAACGTAAGATTAACACGAAGTCACCACAACAGCGGACATGAGTTACGAAAGGTTTCAATTCTATCCGTAGCTGCCGCCGTTGTCTTTAAGATTCAGGAGCGTAGTGCATGGAGTTCAGTGTAAAAAGCGGTAGCCCGGAGAAACAGCGGAGTGCCTGCATCGTTGTGGGCGTCTTTGAACCACGCCGACTCTCCCCGATCGCCGAGCAACTCGATAAAATCAGTGACGGCTATATTAGCGCCCTGCTGCGCCGTGGCGAACTGGAAGGTAAACCTGGGCAGACGCTGTTACTGCACCATGTTCCGAACGTACTGTCAGAACGTATTCTGCTGATTGGCTGCGGCAAAGAACGCGAGCTGGATGAACGTCAGTATAAGCAGGTGATTCAGAAAACAATCAATACGCTGAATGATACCGGCTCAATGGAAGCCGTCTGCTTCCTGACGGAGCTGCACGTTAAAGGGCGTAACACCTACTGGAAAGTGCGTCAGGCGGTTGAAACGGCAAAAGAGAGCCTGTACAGCTTCGATCAGCTGAAGACCAATAAAAGCGAGCCGCGTCGTCCGCTGCGTAAAATGGTCTTTAACGTGCCAACCCGTCGCGAGTTGACCAGCGGCGAACGCGCGATCCAGCACGGTCTGGCGATCGCAGCCGGCATTAAAGCGGCCAAAGATCTCGGCAACATGCCGCCTAATATCTGTAACGCGGCGTACCTGGCCTCTCAGGCACGTCAGCTGGCCGACGCCTACAGCAAAAACGTCATTACCCGCGTCATCGGCGAACAGCAGATGAAAGAGCTGGGGATGCACTCTTACCTTGCGGTCGGTAACGGCTCGCAGAACGAATCCCTGATGTCCGTCATCGAGTACAAAGGCAATCCGTCCGAAGACGCGCGCCCGATTGTGCTCGTCGGTAAAGGCCTGACCTTCGATTCCGGCGGTATCTCCATCAAGCCTGCCGAAGGCATGGATGAGATGAAATACGACATGTGCGGTGCGGCGGCGGTTTACGGCGTGATGCGCATGGTCGCGGAACTGCAGTTGCCTATCAACGTGATCGGCGTACTGGCGGGCTGCGAAAACATGCCTGGCGGGCGCGCCTATCGTCCGGGTGACGTTCTGACCACCATGTCCGGCCAGACCGTTGAAGTGCTGAACACCGACGCCGAAGGGCGTCTGGTGCTGTGTGACGTGCTGACCTACGTTGAGCGCTTCGAGCCGGAAGCGGTGATTGACGTAGCCACCCTCACCGGAGCCTGCGTGATTGCGCTGGGCCACCATATCACCGGCCTGATGTCGAACCACAACCCGCTGGCGCACGAGCTTATTGGTGCCTCAGAGCAGGCCGGGGACCGCGCATGGCGTCTGCCGCTGGGTGACGAGTATCAGGATCAGCTGGAGTCTAACTTTGCGGATATGGCGAACATTGGCGGACGTCCTGGCGGGGCGATCACCGCGGGCTGCTTCCTGGCACGCTTCACCCGCAAGTACAACTGGGCACACCTGGATATCGCGGGCACCGCATGGCGCTCCGGTAAAGCCAAAGGCGCAACCGGCCGTCCAGTGGCGCTGCTGTCGCAGTTCCTGCTGAACCGCGCAGGTTTTAACGGCGACGAGTAAGTCAAAACGGCAGTAAACCGTAGGCCGGGTAAGGCGAAGCCGCCACCCGGCTTAAGCATTTAAAGTGAGCACAAGAAGCCCCATATATGAAGAATGCAACGTTCTACCTTCTGGACAACGACACCCATCAGGATGGCCTCAGCGCCGTAGAACAGCTGGTGTGTGAAATTGCCGCAGAACGTTGGCGCGCAGGTAAACGCGTTCTGATTGCCTGTGAAGATGAACAGCAGGCGATTCGCCTGGATGAAGCGCTGTGGGCGCGCCCGCCGGAGAGTTTTGTGCCGCACAACCTGTCGGGCGAAGGCCCGCGCGGTGGAGCACCGGTTGAAATTGCCTGGCCGCAAAAGCGCAACAGCAGCGCGCGCGATATTCTGATTAGCCTGCGGATAGATTTTGCAGATTTTGCCACCGCTTTCACAGAAGTGGTAGACTTTGTCCCTTACGAAGAATCTTTGAAACAACTGGCGCGCGAACGCTATAAAGCGTACCGCCTGGCTGGTTTTAACCTGAATACGGCAACCTGGAAATAATGGAAAAGACATATAACCCACGCGATATCGAACAGCCGCTTTACGAGCACTGGGAACAGCAGGGCTATTTCAAGCCTAACGGCGACGAAAGCAAAGAGTCCTTCTGCATCATGATCCCGCCGCCGAACGTCACCGGCAGTTTGCATATGGGTCATGCTTTCCAGCAGACCATCATGGACACCATGATCCGCTACCAGCGCATGCAGGGTAAAAACACCCTGTGGCAGGCGGGGACTGACCACGCGGGTATCGCGACCCAGATGGTGGTTGAGCGTAAAATTGCCGCTGAAGAAGGAAAAACCCGCCACGACTACGGTCGCGACGCGTTCATCGACAAAATCTGGCAGTGGAAGGCGGAATCCGGCGGCACCATTACCCGTCAGATGCGCCGTCTCGGCAACTCCGTGGACTGGGAGCGCGAGCGCTTCACCATGGACGAAGGCCTGTCCAACGCCGTTAAAGAAGTCTTCGTCCGCCTGTACAAAGAAGACCTGATTTACCGCGGCAAACGCCTGGTAAACTGGGATCCGAAACTGCGCACCGCCATCTCTGACCTGGAAGTGGAAAACCGCGAGTCTAAAGGCTCCATGTGGCACATCCGCTATCCGCTGGCCGATGGCGCAAAAACCGCCGACGGTAAAGATTACCTGGTGGTCGCAACGACCCGTCCGGAAACCCTGCTGGGCGATACCGGCGTGGCCGTTAACCCGGAAGATCCGCGTTATAAAGATCTGATCGGCAAATTCGTGGTGCTGCCGCTGGTAAACCGCCGTATTCCGATTGTGGGCGACGAACACGCCGACATGGAAAAAGGCACCGGCTGCGTAAAAATCACCCCTGCGCACGACTTCAACGACTATGAAGTCGGCCGTCGTCACGCCCTGCCGATGATCAACATTCTGACCTTCGACGGTGATATCCGCGAAAGCGCAGAAGTGTACGACACCAAAGGCAACGAATCCGACGTTTATTCCAGCGACATCCCGGCTGAGTTCCAGAAGCTGGAGCGTTTTGCCGCGCGTAAAGCCATCGTGGCTGCCGTTGACGCGCTCGGCCTGCTGGAAGAGATCAAACCTCACGATCTGACCGTGCCGTACGGCGACCGTGGCGGCGTGGTTATCGAGCCAATGCTGACCGACCAGTGGTACGTGCGTGCCGACGTGCTGGCGAAACCGGCTGTCGAAGCGGTTGAAAACGGCAGCATTCAGTTCGTGCCGAAGCAGTACGAAAACATGTACTTCTCCTGGATGCGCGACATTCAGGACTGGTGTATCTCCCGTCAGCTGTGGTGGGGTCACCGTATTCCGGCGTGGTACGACAACGAAGGCAACGTTTACGTTGGCCGTAGCGAAGACGAAGTGCGTCAGGAAAACAATCTGAGCGCAGACGTTGCGCTGCGTCAGGACGAAGACGTGCTGGACACCTGGTTCTCCTCCGCGCTGTGGACCTTCTCCACCCTCGGCTGGCCAGAAAACACCGACGCGCTGCGTCAGTTCCACCCAACCAGCGTGATGGTGTCCGGCTTCGACATTATCTTCTTCTGGATTGCCCGCATGATCATGATGACCATGCACTTCATCAAAGACGAAGACGGCAAGCCGCAGGTTCCGTTCCATACCGTCTACATGACCGGTCTGATCCGCGACGACGAAGGCCAGAAGATGTCCAAGTCCAAGGGGAACGTGATTGACCCGCTGGATATGGTTGACGGTATCTCTCTGGAAGATCTGCTGGAAAAACGTACCGGCAACATGATGCAGCCGCAGCTGGCTGAGAAAATCCGCAAGCGTACCGAGAAGCAGTTCCCGAACGGGATCGAGTCTCACGGTACCGACGCCCTGCGCTTCACCCTGGCGGCGCTGGCCTCTACCGGTCGTGACATCAACTGGGACATGAAGCGTCTGGAAGGTTACCGTAACTTCTGTAACAAGCTGTGGAACGCCAGCCGCTTCGTGCTGATGAATACCGAAGATCAGGATTGTGGCTTCAACGGCGGCGAAATGACGCTGTCTCTGGCAGACCGCTGGATCCTGGCGGAATTCAACCAGACGGTGAAAGCGTTCCGCGAGGCGCTGGACAGCTACCGCTTCGATATCGCGGCGGGCATCCTGTATGAATTCACCTGGAACCAGTTCTGCGACTGGTATCTGGAGCTGGCGAAGCCGGTGATGAACGGCGGCACTGAGGCGGAGCTGCGCGGCACGCGCAACACGCTGATTACCGTTCTGGAAGGTCTGCTGCGCCTGGCGCATCCGGTCATTCCATTCATCACCGAAACCATCTGGCAGCGCGTGAAGGTGATTGCGGGCATCAACGCCGATACCATCATGCTGCAGCCGTTCCCGGAATTCGATGCGGCCAAGGTTGATGAAGCGGCGTCCGCGGATACCGAGTGGCTGAAACAGGCGATCGTTGCGGTACGTAACATCCGTGCTGAAATGAACATCGCCCCAGGCAAACCGCTGGAGCTGCTGCTGCGTGGCTGCAGCGAGGCGGCCGTTCGTCGCGTCACCGAGAACAACACTTTCCTGAAAACCATGGCGCGTCTGGAAAGCATCACCGTGCTGCCTGCGGATGACAAAGGTCCGGTTTCCGTGACCAAAATCATCGACGGCGCCGAGCTGCTGATCCCGATGGCGGGCCTGATCGACAAAGACGCCGAGCTGGCTCGTCTGGCGAAAGAAGTGGCGAAAGTCGACGTGGAAATTGGCAAAATCGAAAGCAAGCTGGCGAACGAAGGCTTTGTGGCCCGCGCGCCGGAAGCGGTCATCGCGAAAGAGCGTGAGCGTCTGGTTGCCTTCGCCGATGCGAAGACCAAGCTGATCGAGCAGCAGGCGGTTATTGCCGCACTGTAATGCTTTTACCCCTTACGCTTCAGGGCGTAAGGGGTATCCTTCCTGAAAACTCCTCGCTTGCACTCCCCTTTCTGCGGTGCTATTAACAGCAGTTATGTGTCAATTTTTGTAATGAGTAATGCTATGAGCGTGATTACCCCCGTCGCGACGACGATGCGCCGGATCGCTGAGCAGGATAACCCGGCAATCGCCGCCGTTATCCGCACCGTTTCTGCCGAATATGGCCTGACGGCTGACAAAGGCTACACGGTTGCAGACCCGAACCTGGACGAGCTTTACCAGCTCTACAGCCAGCCAGGGCATGCCTACTGGGTAATCGAGCAGAACGGTCAGGTGGTGGGCGGCGGCGGCGTGGCGCCCCTCAGCTGCAGCGAGCCGGATATCTGTGAGCTGCAGAAAATGTATTTCCTGCCAACGGCGCGCGGGCAAGGACTGGCAAAAAAGCTGGCGCTGATGGCGCTGGACCACGCGCGCAAGCAGGGTTTTACCCGCTGCTACCTTGAAACAACCGCTTTCCTCAAAGAGGCCATCGGCCTGTATGAACATCTGGGCTTTGAGCATATCGATGCGCCGCTGGGCTGTACCGGCCACGTTGATTGCGAAGTCAGAATGCTGAAAAGTCTGTAAGTTTCGTTCCTGCCCTCTTCTGTTAAGCGGCTGTAAACTGAATGCTCTACACTCTCAGTTCACACTACAACGGGGGAAACACGATGTCGAAGATAAAAAGCTACGCCGCACCGCAGGCGGGTGCAGAACTTGAGCTGTACGAGTACGATGCGGGCGAACTAAAAGCAGAAGACGTCGAAGTACAGGTTGATTACTGCGGGATCTGCCACTCGGATCTCTCGATGATCGACAACGAATGGGGCTTCTCGAGCTATCCGCTGGTTGCCGGGCACGAAGTCATTGGCCGCGTCGTGGCGCTCGGTAGTGCCGCACAGGACAAAGGGCTGAAGGTAGGCCAGCGCGTGGGCATTGGCTGGACGGCACGCAGCTGTGGTCACTGTGACGCCTGTATCAGCGGCAATCAGATCAACTGCCTCGAGGGTGCCGTTCCCACCATTCTGAACAAAGGCGGTTTTGCCGACAAACTGCGCGCCGACTGGCAATGGGTGATCCCGCTGCCGGACAGCATTGATATCGAATCCGCCGGTCCGCTGCTGTGCGGCGGTATCACCGTCTTCAAACCCCTGCTGATGCACCATATCACCGCCACCAGCCGCGTGGGCGTCATTGGTATTGGCGGCCTGGGGCATATCGCCATCAAGCTGCTGCACGCGATGGGCTGTGAAGTCACGGCGTTCAGCTCGAACCCGGCGAAAGAGAAAGAAGTGCTGGCGATGGGCGCGGATAAAGTGGTGAACAGCCGCGATCCTGACGCGCTGAACGCGCTGGCTGGGCAGTTTGATCTGATCATCAACACCGTGAACGTGGATCTCAACTGGCAGCCGTACTTTGAGGCGCTGGCCTACGGCGGTAACTTCCACACCGTAGGTGCCGTGATGAAGCCGCTGCCGGTTCCTGCGTTTACCCTGATCGGCGGGGATCGCAGCGTGTCAGGCTCCGCGACCGGTACGCCGTTTGAGTTGCGCAAGCTGATGAAGTTTGCCGGACGCACCAAAGTGGCGCCGACCACCGAACTGTATCCGATGTCGAAAATCAACGAAGCGATCCAGCACGTGCGTGACGGCAAAGCCCGCTACCGCGTGGTGCTGAAAGCGGATTTCTGATGTGACATTGGCGGGGAATGTGCGGCCTGATGCCCTCACCCCAACCCTCTCCCCCAGGGAGAGGGCGTACACACTAAAAACGGTAACGGTCGTTACCGTTTTGCATCTACCAGGGCCTTAAACACCTCAGCCACCGCGACCGCACCGGGATCCATTACCCCATCCAGATTCTCTTTATTCACATACGATGAACGTCCCGCGCCGGCTTTCGCCATTTTCGCCGTTGCTTCGGCACCGTGCTGTGCTGCCTGCGCCGCTGCCTGAAGATCGCCATTCTTCAATGCTTCAAGCGCCGGCTGCAGCGCGTCGATCAGGGTACGATCGCCGAGATCTGCCCCACCGTACTGCTTCATCTGCGCCAGCCCGCTGAGCAATGCCTCGGGCAGCGGCTGACCATCGTGAAGCTTTTGCCCGGCCGCGGTGAAGAAGATCGACATCAGCACCCCGCTCGATCCGCCCATCACCGTCGCCAGCCGCTCGCCCACCAGCAACAGCAGCGTCGATACGTTATCAAGCGGGAGCTTGCGATCCTCCAGACGCTGCGCAATATCCCGCGCCCCTTGCGCAAAAGTGGAGCCGGTATCGCCGTCGCCCACTTTGGCATCCAGCGCGTTCAGTCGGTTTTCCAGCTGGAGCAGCGTTTTCGTCACCGAGGAAACATATTCGCCCACCCGCAGATTGTCCGACGGAGTGTATTCCACGCGATCGTGAATGGCGGTATGCGCCACGGTGCGCAGTGGCGCAAACGCCACGGGCTTCTGCCAGCCCAGCGTTTCGACCTCGGCGTGAATCGCCTTTTCAAAGAAATCGTTGAGCTTCAGCAGCGTGAGCGAAAAGCCCTTCATGTCCAGCGCGCTCACCAGCGGCGCGGGGCCTATCAGGTACGCGATCTCCTCTTTCAGCGCCGAATGCGCCAGCTCTTTGGTCAGCAGCGCCATCTCCAGCGCCGATACGCCGCCGAGATTGTTAATCAATACCGCAAACCGCCCTTCTCCCGCCTGCGCGCGTAACGGCGTCACCAGCGTGTCGATAATGGCTTTACTGTTCTGCGTATCCACGACGGAAGCACCGGGCTCGCCGTGAATGCCCAGCCCCAGCTCGACATGGCCCTGCTTAATGCGCCCCTCTTCCTCGTCGCTGCCCGGCAGGTTGCACGTTTGCATCGCAACGCCCAGGCTCCAGAGGTTATCGCAGGCCTGTTGCGCAATATCCCGCACCTCGCTTAGCGATTTACCGTGCTCCGCCGCATAGCCCGCAATCTTGTGCACCAGTGCCGTACCGGCAATACCGCGCGGCTGTTTGTTATCCGGCAGCGCGATATCGTCCGCCACGATCGCCATCTCCACCTTCAGGCCGTAGCGTTTGGCCTTTTCTGCCGCGAGGCCAAAGTTCAGGCGATCGCCGGTGTAGTTTTTGACGATCAGCAGACAGCCGCGATCGCCCGTGACCGCCACAATGGCGTTCAGCACCGCATCCACGCTCGGCGAGGCAAACAGATCGCCACACACTGCCGCCGTCAGCATCCCTTTGCCGACAAACCCGGCGTGCGCGGGTTCGTGGCCTGAGCCGCCGCCGGAGATCACCGCCACGCGGCTTTTGTCCCAGTCGCCGCGTGCGACGATCCTGATGGCCGGATCGATATCAAGTTTGACGAGATTTGCGTGTGGCGCAGAAAGCAGTATGCCTTCAATGGCATCGTTGACCAGCTGTTTGCGATCGTTAAAGAAGAATCTGGACATCGTTTCCCACTATTTTTGTGAACCGTATGCAAAAGCATAGTCCGCGCTGGATAATGCGCCGCAAAGTCAGGAATTTACTCAACCAAATTGCGGTCAGGTTGCCTATACTCCACCCAGGACTAAGAGAGGAAGCGCATCATGAGTACACCATTGTTAATTGCCAGGACGCTGGAAAAAGAGCTGTATTTACTGCCCTCGATGGCGAACCGCCACGGTCTCATCACCGGAGCGACCGGGACGGGGAAAACCGTCACCCTGCAAAAGCTGGCGGAGTCGCTTTCGGAGATTGGCGTACCGGTCTTTATGGCTGACGTGAAAGGCGATTTAACCGGTGTGGCTCAGGAAGGTACGGCCTCTGAGAAACTGCTCGAACGGCTGAAGAATATTGGCATCACGGACTGGACGCCGCATAACAATCCGGTGGTAGTGTGGGATATCTTTGGTGAGAAAGGCCACCCGGTGCGCGCTACCGTCTCCGATCTCGGCCCGCTGCTGCTGGCCCGTCTGCTTAACCTCAACGACGTGCAGTCCGGCGTGCTGAATATTATCTTCCGCATTGCCGACGATCAGGGGCTGCTGCTGCTTGATTTCAAAGATCTGCGCGCCATTACCCAGTACATCGGCGATAACGCCAAATCCTTCCAGAACCAGTACGGCAATATCAGCAGCGCCTCGGTGGGTGCCATTCAGCGCGGGTTACTGACGCTGGAGCAACAGGGCGCCGAGCACTTCTTCGGCGAGCCGATGCTGGATATCAAAGACTGGATGCGCACCGACAGCAGCGGCAAAGGCATCATCAACATTCTGAGCTCCGAGAAGCTCTACCAGATGCCAAAGCTCTACACCGCCAGCCTGCTGTGGATGCTCTCCGAACTGTACGAACAGTTACCCGAAGCGGGCGATCTGGAAAAACCGAAGCTGGTCTTCTTCTTCGACGAAGCGCACCTGCTGTTTAACGACGCGCCGCAGGTCTTGCTGGATAAGATTGAACAGGTCATTCGCCTGATCCGCTCCAAAGGCGTTGGCGTCTGGTTTGTCTCGCAAAACCCGTCGGACATTCCGGATAACGTGCTCGGTCAGCTTGGTAACCGCGTGCAGCACGCCCTGCGCGCCTTTACGCCGAAGGATCAGAAAGCGGTGAAAGCCGCCGCGCAGACCATGCGCGCCAACCCTGCCTTTGATACCGAAGCGGCGATTCAGGCGTTGGGCACCGGTGAAGCGCTGATCTCGTTCCTGGATGCGAAGGGCAGCCCGTCCGTGGTGGAACGCGCCATGGTGATCGCGCCCTGCTCGCGCATGGGGCCCGTTACCGACGATGAACGTAACGGCCTGATTAACCACTCTCCGGTTTACGGGAAATACGAAGACGAGGTGGATCGCGAGTCCGCGTTCGAGATGCTGCAAAAAGGGGTGCAGGCGACAACGGAGTCGCAGGATGCACCTGCCGCTAAAGGACAGTCCGTCGCCGTGGATGACGGTATTCTCGGGGGGCTCAAAGACATCCTGTTCGGCAGCACCGGGCCGCGCGGCGGCAAGCGCGACGGCGTGGTACAGACCATGGCGAAAAGCGCGGCGCGGCAGGTCACCAATCAGATAGTGCGCGGCATGCTGGGAAGTCTGTTAGGCGGCCGTCGCCGGTAGACGGGGAACCCACGGGCGGCCAAGCGCTGAACCCTGCACACCGTTCTCCTGCAGATAGCGGTCGATTTCCACCATCCCCGTCCAGCGGTTCTCACACCATAGCGGTGCCAGAAGCGTTGGACGGCGGGCGCTGGCCGAAATACGGTGGTAGACGATTTCCGGCGGCGTGTGGCGAATCATCTCCCCTGCCGTTACCGTATAGTCCTCAAGCTCAATTCCGCTTAACCGCCCGGCTTCCCAGGCTTTCGCCATAATGCTGCCCGTAACGATATGCAGCGGGTGCAGCTTAATGCCGTCCACGCCGGTCTCAACCACCTTTTCCAGCGTTTCAAGGCCGTGCTGCTGCCCTTCACCCGGCAAGCCGACAATCAGATGCGAGCAGACCTTCAGCCCGCGCTCGCGGGCCAGGCGCGTGGTGCGCTGGTAGCAGGCGAAATCATGGCCACGGTTAATACGGTGCAGGGTTTTGTCATGCGCGGTCTGCAAGCCCAGCTCCAGCCAGATCTCATAGCCTTGTTCTTTGTACTCGCTGAGCAGGTCCAGCACCGCGTCCGGTACGCAGTCCGGGCGCGTGCCCACGCACAGCCCAACGATGTTAGCCTGGCTGACGGCCTGCTGATACATAGAGCGCAGCACCTGCACCTCCGCCCACGTGCTGGTGTAGGCCTGAAAATAGGCCAGATACTGCTTCGCACGGCTCACCAGGCTGGCCTGAAGGGCAAGCTGTTCAGCGATAGATTTATGCTGCTGGGCTTCGTCAGCAAAGGACGCAACGTTACAGAAGGTACAGCCGCCGCGCCCGATGGTGCCATCGCGATTCGGGCAGCTAAACCCGCCGTGCAGCGTCAGCTTATGAACCTTTTGCCCGTACCGCTGCAAAAGATCCCCACCAAACATATTGACTAATTTCTGTAACTGCATAATCTGATAGACCGTCCCGGAGAAAGGGGACAAGCCTGCCACTTTTAGCCTCTGTCGGCGATGACCTGGATCAATCGTCCCGGACGGCCTTTATCTATATGAATAAATACTCAGGATTACTGCAATTTCATTCACGCCATTCGTGATTACTTTTCCTTATGTTCTGATTGTTTTTTTCATTTATAGCGCCACCACTGAAAAACAGTGGGTTTATGCGGGTTTGCATTCGATACCAGATTATTATTCTGCTATAAAACTGCTATTCAGCACGCTACATTGATAATACCGCTTTCATATAGTGAGTCAGATCACACTCCGCTGCGTCCTGCCAGGGCATACATTCAATGTAAAAATAGTTAAATAGCATTTACTTTCAAAGACATAAACGCTCTTTAGCACATTTTTGTATAAATAAGATTGCCATTTGACCTGTGTACCAATTCCCGATAAGTTGGAAATCCGCTGGAAGCTTTCTGGATGAGCGGCCTGCTCATCATATTTATGCAGTAATTGAGATTCCCTCTGAAGCAAGTCCTCAAACTTGTTTACCTGCGCGAAAGGATGAAAAAGAGGGCGAATGCGAGGTCCGCGTATGAAACGCAAACCCCGTCGCCATGCTCTTTCTGTGCCTGTGCGCCACGGTAAAGTTCAGTGGGAAGCCCGACGAGCCTGGGGAGGTTCACTGATATGTTGTACGATAAATCCCTTGAGAAGGATAACTGTGGTTTCGGCCTGATCGCCCACATAGAAGGCGAACCTAGCCACAAGGTAGTGCGTACTGCTATTCACGCACTGGCCCGAATGCAGCACCGTGGCGCTATTCTTGCCGATGGTAAAACCGGCGACGGTTGCGGCCTGCTGCTGCAAAAACCGGATCGTTTCTTTCGCATCGTGGCGGAAGAGCGCGGCTGGCGTTTAGCCAAAAACTACGCTGTCGGCATGCTGTTCCTGAATCAGGATCCTGAAAAGGCTGCTGCCTCACGCCGCATCGTCGAAGAAGAACTTCAGCGTGAAACCCTGTCGATTGTCGGCTGGCGCAATGTGCCAACCAACGAAGGGGTGCTCGGTGAAATCGCCCTCTCCTCGCTGCCTCGCATTGAACAGATTTTCGTCAACGCGCCTGCGGGCTGGCGTCCGCGTGATATGGAACGCCGTCTGTTTATCGCCCGCCGCCGCATTGAAAAACGTCTCCAGGACGATAAAGAGTTCTACGTTTGTAGCCTCTCTAACCTGGTGAACATCTATAAGGGTCTGTGTATGCCGGCTGACCTGCCGCGCTTCTACCTGGACCTGGCGGACCTGCGTCTGGAATCGGCCATTTGCCTGTTCCACCAGCGCTTCTCCACCAACACCGTTCCACGCTGGCCGCTGGCTCAGCCGTTCCGCTACCTGGCGCACAACGGCGAGATCAACACCATCACCGGTAACCGCCAGTGGGCCCGCGCCCGTACCTATAAGTTCCAGACGCCGCTGATCCCCGATCTGCACGATGCCGCGCCGTTCGTGAACGAAACCGGCTCTGACTCCAGCTCCATGGATAACATGCTGGAACTGCTGCTGGCGGGCGGGATGGACATCGTGCGCGCCATGCGTCTGCTCGTGCCACCGGCCTGGCAGAACAACCCGGATATGGACCCTGAGCTGCGCGCGTTCTTCGACTTTAACTCCATGCACATGGAGCCGTGGGACGGCCCGGCGGGCATCGTCATGTCCGACGGCCGCTTCGCCGCCTGTAACCTGGACCGTAACGGTCTGCGTCCGGCGCGCTACGTTATCACCAAAGACAAGCTCATCACCTGCGCCTCTGAAGTCGGTATCTGGGATTACCAGCCTGACGAAGTGGTCGAGAAAGGCCGCGTCGGCCCGGGCGAGCTGATGGTGATCGACACCCGCGGCGGGCGCATTCTGCACTCTGCCGAAACCGATCACGATCTTAAAAGCCGCCATCCGTACAAAGAGTGGATGGAGAAGAACGTCCGTCGCCTCGTGCCGTTCGAAGATTTATCGGATGAAGAAGTGGGTCGCCGCGAACTGGACGACGATACGCTTGCAAGCTTCCAGAAACAGTTTAACTACAGCGCGGAAGAGCTGGACTCCGTTATTCGCGTGCTCGGTGAAAACGGCCAGGAAGCGGTCGGCTCCATGGGTGACGATACCCCGTTTGCCGTGCTCTCCAGCCAGCCGCGCATTATTTACGACTACTTCCGTCAGCAGTTTGCGCAGGTGACCAACCCGCCGATCGACCCGCTGCGTGAAGCGCACGTGATGTCGCTGGCCACCAGCATCGGTCGCGAGATGAACGTCTTCTGCGAGGCCGAAGGCCAGGCGCACCGTCTGACCTTTAAATCGCCGATCCTGCTGTACTCCGATTTCAAACAGCTCACCACCATGAAAGAGGAGCACTACCGCGCCGACACGCTCGATATTACCTTCGACGTGACCGAAGCGAGCCTCGAAGAGACGGTGAATGCGCTGTGTGACAAAGCCGAACAGATGGTGCGTAACGGTACCGTTCTGCTGGTGCTGTCCGACCGCAATATTGCGAAAAACCGTCTGCCGGTGCCTGCCCCGATGGCGGTTGGCGCTATCCAGACGCGTCTGGTCGACAAGAGCCTGCGCTGCGACGCCAACATCATTGTTGAAACCGCCAGCGCTCGCGACCCGCACCACTTTGCCGTGCTGTTAGGCTTCGGTGCGACGGCGATCTACCCGTATCTGGCCTACGAAACGCTGGCACGCCTGGTGGATACCCGCGCGATCGACAAAGATTACCGCGCGGTGATGCTGAACTACCGTAACGGCATCAACAAAGGCCTGTACAAGATCATGTCCAAAATGGGCATCTCGACCATTGCCTCCTACCGCTGTTCGAAGCTGTTTGAAGCGGTCGGCCTGCATGACGAGGTCGCCAACCTCTGCTTCCAGGGCGTGGTCAGCCGCATCGGCGGCGCCGGTTTTGCTGACTTCCAGCAGGATCTGGTGAATCTGTCCAAACGCGCCTGGCTGGCACGTAAGCCGCTGGATCAGGGCGGTCTGCTGAAATACGTTCATGGCGGCGAATACCACGCCTATAACCCGGACGTGGTGCGCACGCTGCAGCAGGCGGTTCAGAGCGGTGAATACAGCGATTACCAGCAGTACGCTGAGCTGGTAAACAACCGTCCGGCGGCAACGCTGCGCGACCTCATTGCCCTCAATCCGGGCGATGAAGCGGTCAGCATTGACGACGTTGAGCCTGCATCGGAACTGTTCAAACGCTTCGATACCGCAGCGATGTCCATCGGCGCGCTGAGTCCGGAAGCCCACGAAGCGCTGGCGGAAGCCATGAACAGCATCGGCGGCAACTCCAACTCCGGCGAAGGCGGTGAAGATCCGGCGCGTTACGGCACCAACAAAGTGTCCCGTATCAAGCAGGTGGCATCCGGTCGCTTTGGCGTGACGCCTGCGTACCTGGTCAACGCCGACGTGATCCAGATTAAAGTCGCTCAGGGTGCTAAACCGGGCGAAGGCGGCCAGCTGCCGGGTGATAAAGTTACTCCGTACATCGCCAAACTGCGCTATTCCGTGCCGGGCGTGACGCTGATCTCCCCGCCGCCGCACCACGATATCTACTCTATCGAGGACCTGGCGCAGCTGATTTTCGACCTGAAGCAGGTCAACCCGAAAGCTATGATCTCCGTGAAGCTGGTTTCCGAACCGGGCGTCGGCACCATCGCGACCGGCGTGGCGAAAGCCTATGCGGATCTCATCACCATCGCCGGCTATGACGGCGGCACCGGCGCAAGCCCGCTCTCCTCCGTGAAATATGCGGGCTGCCCGTGGGAGCTTGGCCTGGTGGAAACCCAGCAGGCGCTGGTGGCTAACGGTCTGCGTCACAAGATACGCCTGCAGGTGGACGGCGGCCTGAAAACCGGCCTCGACATCATCAAAGCGGCGATCCTCGGCGCGGAAAGCTTCGGCTTCGGTACCGGCCCAATGGTTGCGCTCGGCTGTAAATACCTGCGTATTTGCCACCTGAACAACTGCGCAACCGGTGTGGCTACCCAGGACGAGAAGCTGCGTAAGAACCACTATCACGGTCTGCCGTTCAAAGTGACCAACTACTTTGAGTTCATCGCCCGCGAAACCCGCGAACTGATGGCGCAGCTGGGCGTGAAGCGCCTGGTGGACCTGATTGGCCGCACTGACCTGCTGAAAGAGCTGGAAGGCTTCACCGCGAAGCAGCAGAAGCTGGAGCTGAGCAAGCTGCTGGAAACCGCGCAGCCTCACCCTGGCAAAGCGGTCTACTGCACCGAGAACAACCCGCCGTTCGATAACGGCGTGCTGAACGCGCAGCTGCTGCAGCAGGCGAAACCGTACGTGGACGACAAGCAGAGCAAAACGTTCTGGTTTGATATCCGCAACACCGACCGCTCCGTGGGCGCCTCCCTTTCCGGCTACATCGCGCAGACGCACGGTGACCAGGGGCTGGCAGCGGATCCGATCACCGCGCACTTCAGCGGTACCGCGGGTCAGAGCTTCGGCGTATGGAACGCAGGCGGCGTTGAGCTGTACCTGACTGGCGATGCCAACGACTACGTCGGTAAAGGCATGGCGGGCGGTCTGCTGGCGGTGCGTCCTCCGGTCGGCTCAGCCTTCCGCAGCCATGAAGCCAGCATCATCGGTAACACCTGCCTGTACGGCGCGACCGGCGGTCGTCTGTTTGCAGCAGGCCGTGCGGGCGAACGTTTTGCGGTGCGTAACTCCGGTGCTATCACCGTGGTGGAAGGTATTGGCGATAACGGCTGTGAATACATGACGGGCGGGATTGTTTGCGTTCTGGGTAAAACCGGCGTGAACTTCGGCGCGGGCATGACGGGTGGTTTTGCGTACGTCCTGGATGAAGACGGTGAGTTCCGCAAACGCGTGAACCCGGAGCTGGTGGAAGTGCTGGACGTTGATACGCTGGCTATCCATGAAGAACACCTGCGCGGTTTGATTACCGAACACGTGCAGCATACCGGTTCTTCGCGCGGCGAAGAGATCCTGGCGAACTGGCCGGCGTTCTCTGCGAAATTCGCGCTGGTTAAGCCGAAGTCCAGCGATGTTAAAGCCCTGTTGGGTCACCGTAGTCGTAGCGCAGCAGAGCTGCGCGTGCAGGCGCAGTAAGGAATTCAGATGAGCCAGAACGTATACCAGTTTATCGACCTGCAGCGTGTTGATCCGCCAAAGAAACCGCTGAAGATCCGCAAAATTGAATTTGTTGAAATCTACGAGCCGTTTTCAGAAGGCCAGGCCAAGGCACAGGCAGACCGTTGCCTGTCCTGCGGTAACCCTTACTGCGAATGGAAATGTCCGGTACACAACTACATCCCGAACTGGCTGAAGCTTGCCAACGAAGGACGTATTTTTGAAGCCGCCGAGCTGTCTCACCAGACCAACACCCTGCCGGAAGTGTGCGGCCGCGTGTGCCCTCAGGACCGTCTGTGCGAAGGTTCCTGTACGCTGAACGACGAGTTCGGCGCGGTGACCATCGGCAACATCGAGCGCTATATCAACGATAAAGCGTTCGAGATGGGCTGGCGTCCGGATATGACCGGCGTGAAGCAAACCGACAAGCGCGTGGCAATCATCGGCGCGGGCCCGGCGGGCCTGGCCTGTGCGGACGTGCTGACCCGCAACGGCGTGAAGGCGGTGGTCTTTGACCGCCATCCGGAAATCGGCGGTCTGCTGACCTTCGGTATCCCTGCCTTCAAGCTGGAAAAAGAGGTCATGACCCGTCGCCGTGAAATCTTCACCGGCATGGGCATTGAGTTCAAACTGAACGTGGAAGTGGGCCGCGACGTGCAGCTCGACGACCTGCTGAAGGATTACGACGCCGTGTTCCTTGGCGTGGGCACCTATCAGTCCATGCGCGGCGGTCTGGAGAACGAAGACGCGCCGGGCGTGTACGACGCGCTGCCGTTCCTGATTGCCAACACCAAGCAGATCATGGGCTACGGTGAAACCGCCGATGAGCCGTTCGTCAGCATGGAAGGCAAACTCGTGGTTGTGCTGGGCGGCGGTGATACCGCGATGGACTGCGTGCGTACCTCCATTCGTCAGAATGCGGCACACGTGATCTGCGCCTACCGTCGTGACGAAGAGAACATGCCGGGCTCTAAACGCGAAGTGAAAAACGCGCGTGAAGAGGGCGTGGAGTTCCAGTTCAACATCCAGCCTCTGGGTATTGAAGTGAATGCCAACGGTAAAGTGAGCGGTGTGAAGATGGCGCGCACTGAGATGGGCGCACCGGATGCGAAAGGCCGTCGTCGCGCCGAGATCGTCGCCGGTTCTGAGCACGTGATCCCGGCCGATGCCGTGGTGATGGCGTTCGGCTTCCGTCCTCACAGCATGGACTGGCTGGCGAAGCACAGCGTTGAGCTGGATTCGCAGGGCCGCGTGATTGCGCCAGAAGGCAGCGACAACGCATTCCAGACCAGCAACCCGAAAATCTTCGCCGGTGGCGATATCGTTCGCGGTTCTGACCTGGTGGTAACGGCGATTGCCGAAGGCCGTAAAGCGGCTGACGGGATCCTGAACTACCTGGAAGTGTAAAAAAAACAGGCCCGATTGGGCCTGTTTTTATTTCACGACGCGAAGAGCCGGACGACCACCGCGCGGAGGCGGATCGTCATCAGGGTCATTGTCGTCGTGACGATCGGGTTTATCACCATCGATAAGTGACATCACCGTGTCGCTTTCGCGCTCATCGGATGCGTTGTCATCATTCAGGCTGGCAACATCTTCATCATACGCCGCTTCCGGCTCGAACATGGTACCCGCACCGTTTTCACGCGCGTAGATAGCCAGCACGGCTGCCAGAGGTACGGAAACCTGACGCGGCACGCCGCCGAAACGCGCGTTGAAGCGCACTTCATCGTTTGCCAGCTCCAGGTTACCCACCGCACGCGGCGCAATGTTCAGTACGATCTGCCCGTCACGCGCATATTCCATAGGAACCAGCACGCCCGGCAACGTCACATCCACAACCAGGTGCGGCGTGAGCTGGTTATCCAGCAGCCATTCATAGAAGGCGCGCAGCAGATAAGGACGGCGTGGGGTAAGTTGTGACATTTCCACAGTCATTAGCCTCGGCCGAGACGCATTTCACGTTCCGGTTCAGTTAAGGATGCCAGGAAAGAGTCGCGTTCAAATACGCGAGTCATATAGCCCTTCAGCTCTTTCGCGCCAGGACCGCTGAACTCTACGCCCAGGGTTGGCAGACGCCACAGCAGTGGTGCCAGGTAGCAATCCACCAGGCTGAACTCATCGCTCAGGAAGAATGGTTTCTGACCAAACACAGGAGCGATCGCCAGCAGCTCTTCACGCAGTTGTTTACGTGCAGCGTCAGCTTCAGAAGCAGAACCGCTGGTAATCACGTTCATCAGCGAGTACCAGTCTTTTTCGATACGCTGCATGTACAGGCGGCTTTCACCACGCGCGACAGGGTAAACAGGCATCAGTGGCGGATGCGGGAAACGCTCATCCAGATATTCCATAATGATACGGGATTCCCACAGGGTCAGCTCGCGATCCACCAGCGTCGGTACGCTTTGGCTCGGGTTGAGATCGATCAGATCCTGAGGCGGGTTATCCTTTTCCACATGCTCGATCTCAAAACTGACACCCTTCTCGGCCAGCACGATACGAACCTGATGGCTATAAATGTCAGTAGGACCAGAAAACAGCGTCATTACCGAACGTTTGTTGGCAGCGACAGCCATGAAAACCTCCAGGTATATTCAGAATTTTTACTGCTACCAGCCCAACAGGGGCCAGCCAGATGTTGTATCGCCCATCCCAGAGAAAACACATTGTTCAAGAAACGAACAAAAATCGAGTATTCACCGATATTTGGGCAGAAAATTGGATGATAGTTTACCAGATTTTGATGGCTTTGTGGTGAGGGGATTCTGGAAATGTGGAAAAAGAGAAGATATATGCATGGATATTGTGGATAACCTGCGCATTATCCATAAAAAAACCCGCCGAAGCGGGTTTTTCGCCAATCGTTCTGCGCAAGCAGAATGGATTAACGTTTGGAGAACTGTGGACGACGACGTGCTTTACGCAGACCCACTTTCTTACGTTCAACCTGACGCGCGTCACGAGTAACGAAGCCAGCTTTACGCAGTTCAGAACGCAGGGATTCGTCGTACTCCATCAGAGCGCGGGTGATACCGTGACGGATCGCACCTGCCTGACCGGAGATACCACCACCTTTAACGGTGATGTACAGATCCAGTTTTTCTACCATATCAACCAGTTCCAGCGGCTGGCGAACTACCATGCGGGCAGTTTCGCGACCGAAGTATTGTTCCAGAGAACGCTGGTTGATTACGATTTTACCACTGCCCGGTTTGATGAAAACGCGAGCTGCGGAACTTTTGCGGCGACCAGTGCCGTAGTATTGATTTTCAGCCATTGCCTATAATCCCGATTAGATGTCAAGAACTTGCGGTTGCTGTGCCGCGTGGTTGTGCTCGTTGCCTGCGTAAACTTTCAGTTTACGGAACATAGCACGACCCAGCGGGCCTTTTGGCAGCATGCCTTTAACCGCGATTTCAATCACACGCTCAGGACGGCGGGCAATCATCTCTTCAAAGGTCGCTTCTTTGATACCACCGATGTGGCCGGTGTGGTGATAGTACACTTTGTCAGTACGCTTGTTGCCGGTTACAGCAACTTTATCAGCGTTCAGAACGATGATGTAATCACCGGTATCAACGTGCGGAGTGTATTCCGCTTTATGCTTACCGCGCAGGCGACGAGCCAGTTCAGTAGCCAGACGGCCCAGAGTTTTACCGGTCGCGTCAACAACATACCAGTCGCGCTGTACGGTTTCTGGTTTAGCTGTAAAAGTTTTCATTAAAAGCTTACCCAAATAAATAAGTTACACGTTGGTGAACACCCAAACGTTTAGTCAGTTGAGGCTCACACGACAAAGTCCGGCAAACCTACCCCTTCGAATAGCACATGCCGACACATAGAAAGTTTTGGGAAAAAAACCTTCTCGTAACGTGGGGTCGCAAGATTATAGAGAAGTTGAGGTCAAAGATCGACCCTTAAATGCGTTTTGGAATGGGTTTTTCGAGGGTGGGTATTGTGCGGTCTGGTGCCCTCACCCCCAGCCCCTCTCCCACGGGAGAGGGGGGCATTTGTTACGGCATATGCTCCAGCTTCAGGTATTCTTCGCTCTGCATCTCCTGCAGGCGCGACAGGCAGCGCTGGAACTCAAACTTCAGCCGCTCGCCCTGGTAAATCTCATATAAAGGTGCCTCGGCGCTGACCACCAGCTTGACGTGGCGCTCATAAAACTCGTCCACCAGCGCAATAAAGCGCCGTGCTTCGCTCTCCATCAGCCGCGTCATCACCGGCACGTCCAGCACCATCACGGTGTGGAACAGACGCGAAAGCGCAATGTAGTCGTGCTGGCTTCGGGCATCCACGCAGAGCGTCGTAAAGGAGACCGCCAGCGTTTGGTTTTCGACGCCAAGGGTGGGCAGCGGTCGATGGTTAATCTCGAGCTCCGGGGCGTGCTCGCGTTTTGCTCCCGCCAGCGCCAGCCAGAGTGTATCCATCTCGCGGGTGGTCTCTGCATTTAACGGCGAAAGCCACAGATGCGCCTGGGTCAGCGTGCGCAGACGATAATCGACACCGGCATCGACGTTCATGATATCGCAGTGCTGCTTGATGGCATCGATGGCGGGCAGGAAGCGTGCGCGCTGCAGGCCGTTACGATAGAGTTCATCCGGCGGGATATTCGACGTAGCCACCAGCGTGATCCCGCGGGCAAATAGCGCCTTCATCAGGCCGCCTAGCAGCATGGCATCGGTGATGTCAGACACAAAAAATTCATCGAAGCAGAGCACGTCCGTTTCCGCCTTGAACCTGTCGGCCACAATCTCCAGCGGATCGCTTTTGCCCTGCAGTACGGTCAACTCTTCATGCACCCGCAGCATAAAACGATGGAAGTGCAGACGCTGTTTACGTGCGCCAGGCAGCCTCAGATAGAACATGTCCATCAGCCAGGTTTTTCCGCGACCGACCCCGCCCCACATATATAGACCGCGCACCGGCGCGTGAGCCTGTGGCGCTTTTTTACCGAGCAACCGCCCAAACGCCGCCTTTAGCCCACCGTTCTGTTCGACTTCAGCGGGTTTTGCCGTGAGCTCCTGATAAATCATCTCCAGACGGTTTACCGCCTCACGTTGAACCTCATCAGGCTGATGAGTGCCCTCGTTAAGGGCCAGTTGATATCGCGATGCAGGGGACAGGTTTTGCATAATCTTATTGTTATTCCTTCAATTAACGCTCACCAGCAGACGTGACTGATGAAAAAAAGGCCGTTCTACACTACGCGATGATACGTCAGGATTCCACTTCTGCAGAAATAGCGGTTATAGTGGCATTATCAGGCACAGGCAGGAGCCGAGCCAACACCCTACGGAACAACAAGACAACGGGAGAAGTTCATGACCTGGGAATATGCGCTAATCGGTTTAGTCGTCGGCATCGTCATCGGTGCTGTGGCCATGCGTTTCGGTAATCGCAAATTGCGTCAGCAGCAGTCACTGCAGTACGAACTGGAAAAGAACAAAGCCGAGCTGGAAGAGTATCGTGAAGAGCTGGTCAGCCACTTTGCCCGTAGCGCCGAGCTGCTGGACAACATGGCAACCGACTATCGTCAGCTTTATCAACATATGGCAAAAAGCTCCAGCAGCCTGCTGCCGGAAATGACCGCGGAAACCAACCCGTTCCGTAACCGTCTGGCTGACTCTGAAGCCGGTAACGATCAGGCGCCCGTTCAGATGCCTCGCGACTATTCCGATGGCGCGTCCGGCCTGCTGCGCGGCGGTGTAAAACGCGATTAATCGCACAACCTGAATATATTTTACGGGCGCAGCGATTGCGCCCGTCCTTTCCTGATGACCCCAGCTATCATTTAGTTAAACACCTCATTGTTCAGCGGTTTAAAATTCAATAACATCAACGTGTTTTTAGGGCCGTTTTTCCTTTATTCCAGGTTACGAGAGTCAACATCGATGAAGAAAAAAAACCAGCTGTTGAGCGCTATCGCGTTAAGTGTCGGGTTATCTCTCTCGGCGTCCGTCCCTGTATTTGCCGCCATTCCCTCCCAGGTGCCTGGCCAGGCGGCCATTCCAAGCCTCGCGCCTATGCTGGAAAAAGTGTTGCCGGCGGTCGTCAGCGTTCAGGTTGAGGGCACCGCAGTACAAAGCCAACGCGTCCCTGAAGAACTGAAAAAATATTTTGGCGATGAGTCTCCCGACCAGCAGGCTCAGCCTTTTGAAGGCCTGGGTTCTGGCGTCATTATTGATGCGGCAAAAGGCTATATCCTGACCAACAACCACGTCATCAGCCAGGCCGATAAGATCAGCGTCCAGCTGAACGATGGCCGCGAATTTGATGCCAAACTGATCGGCGGCGATGACCAGAGCGACATCGCGCTGCTGCAGGTGCAAAACCCAAGCAACCTGACCCAGATTGCCATCGCGGATTCCGACAAACTGCGCGTCGGCGATTTTGCCGTCGCCGTGGGCAACCCCTTTGGTTTAGGGCAGACCGCCACCTCCGGGATCGTCTCGGCGCTCGGGCGCAGCGGCCTCAATCTGGAAGGGCTGGAAAACTTTATCCAGACCGATGCCTCAATCAACCGTGGTAACTCCGGCGGAGCATTGCTCAACCTTAACGGCGAGCTGATTGGGATTAACACGGCGATTCTGGCCCCGGGCGGCGGCAGCATCGGGATCGGTTTTGCTATCCCCAGCAATATGGCCAAAACCCTGGCGCAGCAGCTGATCCAGTTCGGTGAAATCAAACGCGGGCTGCTGGGTATTAAAGGTATGGAGATGAGCGCGGATATCGCAAAAGCGTTCAATATCAACGTACAGCGCGGGGCGTTTGTCAGTGAAGTGCTGCCAAACTCCGGCTCGGCAAAAGCGGGCGTGAAATCGGGAGATGTGATCGTCAGCCTGAACGACAAACCGCTGAATAGCTTTGCAGAACTGCGTTCGCGGATTGCCACAACGGAACCAGGCGCCAAAGTGAAGCTGGGCCTGATACGTGACGGTAAGCCGCTTGACGTTGAAGTGACGCTGGATAAGAGCACCTCTTCCTCGGCCAGCGCGGAGCTTATCGCCCCGGCGCTACAGGGGGCTACGTTGAGCGACGGGCAGCTGAAGGACGGTACGAAAGGTATTAGCATCGACACCGTCGAGAAGAGCAGCCCTGCCGCACAGGCCGGATTGCATCAGGATGACGTGATTATCGGTGTAAACCGCAACCGCGTGCAGTCTATTGCCGAACTGCGCAAGGTGCTGGAAAGCAAACCAGCGGTTATTGCCCTGCAGGTCATGCGTGGCAATGAGTCCATCTATATTCTGTTGCGCTAAGCATTTGCGACCCGGACATCACCGCTGCGTGTGATGTCCGGATAACTCATGTTATGCTGCAAATCGTTCCTTTTTTAACGACACGCGCATCATGCTTTTAAAGCTCTTACGTTCTACTGTCATCGGTTTGATTGTCGCTGGCCTGCTGCTGCTGGCGCTGCCGTCTTTACGTCAGTTCAATAAACTGTCGGCTCCCCAGTTCGATAGCACGGATGAAACGCCGGCCACCTATAACCAGGCCGTCCGCCGTGCCGCACCTGCCGTGGTTAACGTCTATAACCGTGGTCTGAATACCTCAGCCCATAACCAGCTGGAGATCCGTACCCTCGGCTCCGGCGTGATCATGGACGAGCGCGGCTACATTATTACCAACAAGCACGTGATTAACGATGCCGACCAGATCATCGTCGCCCTGCAGGATGGCCGCGTGTTTGAGGCGTTACTCGTTGGGTCTGACAGTCTGACCGACCTGGCCGTTCTGAAAATTAATGCCACGGGCGGTTTGCCGGTCATCCCGATCAACCGTAAACGTACCCCGCATATTGGTGACGTCGTACTGGCTATCGGTAACCCTTACAACCTGGGCCAGACCATCACCCAGGGGATTATCAGCGCGACCGGTCGTATCGGTTTGAACCCCTCCGGGCGGCAGAACTTCCTGCAAACCGATGCCTCCATCAACCACGGTAACTCCGGCGGGGCGCTGGTCAACTCGCTGGGCGAGCTGATGGGTATAAATACCCTCTCGTTCGATAAAAGTAACGACGGTGAGACGCCGGAAGGAATCGGCTTTGCCATTCCGTTCCAGCTGGCGACCAAAATTATGGATAAACTGATCCGCGACGGACGCGTGATCCGCGGCTATATCGGTATCGGCGGGCGCGAAATTGCGCCGATGCATACCCAGGGCGGCGGTATCGATCAGATTCAGGGCATCGTGGTTAACGAGGTGGCACCGGGTGGTCCGGCGGCTAACGCGGGAATTCAGGTAAACGATGTCATTGTGTCGGTCAACGGCACGCCAGCGGTCTCTGCGCTGGAGACGATGGATCAGGTTGCAGAAATTCGCCCGGGTTCTATCATCCCTGTTGAGGTCATGCGCAACGATAAGAAACTGACGCTGCACGTGACGATTCAGGAATACCCGGCCACTAACTGACAGGCATAAAAAAACGGAGCGATAAGCTCCGTTTTTTTTACCGGGAGACGGTTCGTTTTACTTGTTAACGAACTCTTCGCCCAGGGTGATATCTTTCTTCAGCGTATCCAGCATGCCTTCCATCGCGTGTTGTTCAAACGCGCTCAGCGTACCAATGGATTTACGCTCTTCGATACCGTTTTTACCCAGCAGCAGCGGCTGAGAGAAGAAGCGAGCGTGTTCGCCATCGCCTTCAACGTAAGCGCATTCAACAACGCCTTTCTCGCCCTGCAGAGCGCGAACCAGTGACAGACCAAAACGCGCAGCCGCCTGGCCCATAGACAGGGTTGCAGAACCGCCACCCGCCTTCGCTTCCACCACTTCGGTGCCGGCGTTCTGGATGCGTTTAGTCAGGTCAGCCACTTCCTGCTCGGTGAAGCTCACGCCTGGGATCTGCGACAGCAGAGGCAGGATGGTGACGCCAGAGTGACCGCCGATTACCGGTACTTCCACTTCTGTAGGCTGCTTGCCTTTCAGCTCAGCAACAAAGGTGTTGGAACGGATGATATCCAGCGTGGTTACGCCGAACAGTTTGTTTTTGTCGTAAACACCCGCTTTCTTCAGCACTTCTGCCGCGATAGCCACGGTGGTGTTCACCGGGTTAGTGATGATCCCGATGCATGCTTTCGGGCAGATTTCTGCAATCTGCTGCACCAGGTTTTTCACGATGCCCGCGTTGACGTTGAACAGGTCTGAACGATCCATGCCTGGCTTACGCGCCACGCCTGCAGAAATCAGCACCACGTCGGCACCCTGCAGCGCAGGACGTGCATCTTCACCGGAGAAGCCTTTGATTTTTACAGCAGTCGGGATGTGGCTCAGGTCAACCGCCACACCTGGGGTTACCGGAGCAATATCGTACAGGGAGAGTTCTGAGCCTGAAGGCAGTTGGGTTTTCAGTAGTAGGGCAAGCGCCTGGCCGATACCACCAGCAGCGCCGAGGACTGCGACTTTCATCCTAAACTCCTTATTATGGTTAACTTAAGTATCTGTAAATCCGTTGCGGCGACCATAATTCAGCAAGTAAATAATTACAATTTTCGTAGCTAAAGAATTTGAGGTCACGCGACTTTATCTCTCACCAGAAGACTATCTGACGACAGAGGGCAACGCATTAAGAGGTGGTTACAATACACCCTGCCCCGCCACCAAAACAACATCATTTTGATAACATTTAATTTACTTTTAAGCTTATTTGCGCGGCGTGACCCAGGCATGTTTTCTGATAACGAAATCTGATAAAATCACTCCCTTTCATAACATTATTTCAGCCTGGCGCTGAGTAGATAATTTGCATAAAAATTCATCCACATGCATAATAATGTTGTTTCTATCGTCATATTCCGGGTGACTTATGCGAAGCTCGTCTAAGCAAGAAGAATTAGTAAAGGCGTTTAAGGCGCTACTCAAAGAAGAGAAATTCAGTTCTCAGGGAGAAATTGTTCAGGCGCTGCAGGAACAAGGCTTCGATAACATCAACCAGTCGAAAGTCTCCCGCATGTTAACGAAATTTGGCGCGGTGCGTACGCGTAACGCCAAGATGGAGATGGTGTATTGCCTGCCGGCAGAACTTGGCGTGCCGACCACCTCCAGCCCGCTCAAAAACCTGGTTCTGGATATCGATCATAACGACGCCGTCGTGGTGATCCACACAAGCCCGGGTGCCGCGCAGCTGATTGCCCGCATGCTGGACTCGCTGGGTAAAACGGAAGGTATCCTCGGGACTATCGCCGGTGATGACACCATCTTTACCACACCGGCTAGCGGTTTCTCTGTGAAAGATCTCCACGAAGCCATTCTGGTACTGTTCGAACAGGAACTCTAATCCCCTCTCCCCGTAGCGCCGCTGCGGGGATCGTTCTGCTTCCGCTGCGTTCTCCCCTCTTTTCTACTGCCCTTCACTTTGACAAATAGTGCTTTTTACCACCTATTAACATTCATCTGGTGAATGCTAAATCAAAAAATCGCACAAAAAATCAAAAGCTGATATCCATATGATTTTATTAGATATAACCAACTAAAATGAACAAAGAACGCCCAATATTATGCGATTTGGTTATAAAAAACAGACTGGTTAACACGTAATAACAATAGAAACCATTAGTCTGGTATTAATTTTTACCGTTATTAGTGTATACTTGATTTTGTGATGAGGGTCACGAAACAAGACCCCACTAAAAAATTCGACGAGGTAAAAATCATGAAAATCAAATCAACTGTAGCGGCGCTCAGCGTCCTGTCCGTCCTGTCATTCGGTGCTTTCGCAGCTGACTCTATCAATGCTGACCAGGCGCAATCCCGTCAGGCCATCGGTACGGTTTCTGTCGGCGCGGTCGGCACATCGCCAATGGACATGCATGAGATGCTGAACAAAAAAGCGGAAGAACAGGGTGCGTCATCCTATCGCATCATCGAAGCGCGTTCCGGTGACCACTGGCACGCCACCGCTGAGCTGTACAAATAAGTTTTAGTAATAACTGAAGACGTAAATCTCCACTCAACGGCACCAGGCATAAAAATAGCGGTTCAACCCTTCTCGCCGTTGAGTAAAAACCCTATTCAGGAGTAAAGACTATGAAAACCAAATTGATCATCGCAACCCTCGGTCTGGCATCCGTTCTCACTTTCGGCGCGAGCGCAGCCGTACAGCAGGTAAATGCCGACCAGGCACAAAATCTACAGCGTATGGGCAGCGTCTCCGTAACGTCTGTCACCGGCTCACCGATGGATATTCGTCACGAACTTGCCGCCAAAGCTGAAAAAGCAGGCGCCAGCAGCTATCGCGTCACCGAACTGAATCAGGGTGACCACTGGCATGCAACGGCAGAACTGTATAAATAAACCCTCGTCGTATCTCATCATACGACTTGCCCCTGGCCTTATGGTCAGGGGCTTTTTTCATTCAATGCCGCGCGTTAAAGCGCAGCTGCCCTTCAAGCTCTTCTTCCGCTTCATCGAACAGCAATATCAGTGCGCCAAAACGTCTTCGCAGCTTATCGGGCAAATGGATGAACTCAATTTCCAGCGGTAGC
This sequence comes from Enterobacter cloacae complex sp. ESBL7, assembly GCF_041679625.1. Classification (NCBI taxonomy): domain Bacteria; kingdom Pseudomonadati; phylum Pseudomonadota; class Gammaproteobacteria; order Enterobacterales; family Enterobacteriaceae; genus Enterobacter; species Enterobacter cloacae complex sp. ESBL7. The sequence goes on along the minus strand of NZ_JBGORN010000008.1, from coordinate 42,315 downwards.
GGCAACTGACTGCCGGTGACCACGTCCCACAGCGTATCCAGATTCGTCACGCTTTCCCGTTCAAGATCAAACGCCCGGATAAATTCACGGTAGAAGTCTTCCTGACTGTCGATCTCGTCAAAATCAAACGTATAGGTTTTCATTGCCAGCCACCCAGTCCAGGCGAGCGGCAGATGCCGCCCTGTCTTTTATAATCCCCCAATATGCAGGGTTTTAACTTCCAGATACTCTTCCAGCCCCAGCACGGAGCCCTCTCGTCCAAGGCCTGACTCTTTTACGCCGCCAAAGGGCCCAAGCTCCGTGGAGACGGCGCACTCGTTGATGCCGATCATCCCGCTCTCGATGGCCTGTGAAACGCGGAAGACCCGGGAAAGATTCTGGGTATAGAAGTAAGCCGCCAGCCCATAGGGCGTGTTGTTGGCGCGCTGGATGACTTCATCTTCCGAGGTGAAACGGAAGCACGCCGCCACCGGGCCAAACGTCTCTTCTTCTGCCAGCTTCATGCCTTCATGGCAGTCGCCCAGCACGGTTGGCATCCAGAAATTTCCGCCAAGCGGATGGGGCTTACCCCCAGCCAGTACGGTTGCGCCCCGGGCAACGGCGTCGTCGACATGCTCACGCACCTTGTTGACCGCCGAAGGTTCAATCAGCGGCCCGACGACCACCCCCTCTTCGAGACCATTACCCACCTTCAGCGCCTTCACCGCATCGGCAAGTTTATTCACAAATTTGTCGTAGACGGTTTCCTGAATATAAAAACGGTTCACGCTGACGCAGACCTGCCCGGCATTGCGGAACTTGTTGGCGATCGCGCCCTTAACCGCTGCGTCGATGTCCGCATCCTCAAAAACGATATACGGGGCATTTCCCCCCAGCTCCATCGAGACTTTTTTCATGGTTTCTGCGGCGTTACGCACCAGCGTTTTGCCGACGGAGGTTGAGCCGGTAAAGGAGATTTTACGCACGTCGCGGCTTGCCATAATCGCATCGCTGATTTCATGCGTATTCCCGGCTACGGCGTTGAGAACACCGTCGGGCACTCCGGCCTGTTTCGCCAGCGTAAGCAGCGCAAAGGCGCTGAGCGGCGTGTTATTGGCCGGTTTAATGACCCCGGTGCATCCTGCTGCCAGCGCCGGGCCTAACTTGCGGGTGAGCATGGCCATCGGGAAGTTCCACGGCGTAATCGCCGCGACCACACCAATAGGCTCACGGGTCGCCAGAATGCGTGAGCCGGGTTTTATCGGCGGAATAATTTCACCGTTCGCGCGTTTGGCCTCCTCGGCAAACCACTGGATAAAGCTGGCGGCGTACTCGACTTCTCCCTCCGCTTCTTTCAGGGGTTTGCCCTGTTCGGTGGTCATCAACCGCCCGAGCCAGCTTTTATTCTCAATAATCAGTTCGTACCAGCGGTAGAGAACCGCCGAGCGCTCTTTCGCGGTTTTGGCACGCCATGCCGGGAAGGCCTGGGTAGCCGCTGCAATAGCGTCTTCGGTCTGTGCTTTACCCGCTTTAGCGACTTTAGCAATGACCTCGCCGGTCGCGGGATTCAGCACATCAAAGGTTGTATCCAGCGTTTTCCAGATTCCGTTGACCAGATAACCGGTCTGAAAAAGGATGTGGTCCTGAAGCGCCTGGGTCGTCATGTGTTCTCCCTTTCTGAAATGTAAGAACGTGCTGGAATAAGTATAGCCACAAAAAAACCGACGCTTTTGGCGTCGGTTTTTTTACTTCAGTCAGTTATCCGTGAGGGCATTCTGGTAGCGATGCAGCATAAACACCAGCCGTCCTACCGGCTCGGTCACCTGAGGCGGCGCCTCCCAGTGCTTGAGCTTTTCCTGATAGGTATCGAGCTCTTCAAGCAGCTGCGTAAAGTAGCGACGCCGTTTGTCATCGCTGCTGGCAGAAAGCACGTGATCGGCGGTACGACGCAGCTGGCGGTGGTATGCCGACAAATCGTCGTTGATCGGCACGGGCGCGTTACGCAAACGCTGGTGCGCAATGATCATGGTTAACGCCAGGCGGAACTTCGCGATATCGCCCGGGAACTTGTTCAGCAGCAAAAACAGCTGCTGGTAGAGCGCGGGCAGGTGGTTCTCTTTACGGCGCGCGGTATTGGTTGTCAAAGATGACACGGCAGCCGACACGAACTGGTTCAGCAGCACGCGGCCCGTTCTTGCCTGCGAGTTATCCCGCACCAGCAGTATCACCATCATGGCCAGGAAGCAGCCCACCAGCTGGCCTAACGCGCTGTCGAGGAACTGGCTGAAATGGAAGGTCATCGGGTTATCGAGAACGATGATGTTAATCGTACTCGCCAGCGCCCCCAGCGATCCCAGACGCCGCTTTTGCACTTCAATGCCGATAAAGAACGCCATTACCGCCAGGCTAATACAGAGCAGCAGCATACTCTGTTGCGTCGACGGGATGATGACCAGGAAATAGAGCGCGCCTATCGGCAACGCGGCAATCGTGCCGTAAAGGAAATCAATGGCGACCATACGCGGATTAGGCAGACGCATCGCCAGTGCGGTCACAACGGCAATCATCACCATCGCGCCGCTGCCGGACGTCCAGCCCGTCCACAGCCAGAACAGCGTGCCGAGCATGCAGGCAAGCGTCGTACGCCAGAAATTGACCATGGCGTGATGGCGCTCGGCGGATTCCGCCTTGATCACCACTTCCCCCTGCAGCACCTCTTCTTCCGCCGCGCTGATTTTGGTGTTACCGATCACGCCGCGCTTCAGAAGCAGATAGCGCGTCGCGGCGCCGACCCAGGTGTAGATGGTTACCGGCGTGTCGCGCTCCCCGGTCCAGGCAATCACCCGGCGCATGCGCTTAAGCTGCTTATGCACGTCCTGTACGGTTTCCACCGGCTCGGCAAACAGTTCGCGGAACGTATCGGTGACCGCTTCCGGCCGGGTGTTCTGAATCAGATAGGTTTCACAGGCCTGGGTAATCAGCGTCAGAGAGACGGTGTTGAGGGCTTTCAGGCGTCGATTCGCGCGGGCCCAGCGCGACGACTCCATATTAAGGTTGCTGCGCATTCCTTCCAGCGCCTGCGTACGACGTACCAGCCCGCTCCAGGCTTTATCCACCTCTTCGCTATCGCCATGCTTAATGCACAGCTGCATCAGCTGATACTGGGCAACAATCAGCGCGTCGAGCTCACGGTCGACTTCCTGCTTGATGGAGCGCGGAGAGAAAAGCAGGTCAGCGACGATCGCGCTGACAATGCCAATCACAATCTCGCTGCAGCGCTCAACCGCAAACTGCGGGGCGAGCAGCGGTTCGCTTTGGATAGTGATGACAATAATCAGCGCAGTATAGCCCGCCAGTCCCCAGGCGTAGGAGTTCTCCACTTTCACCAGAGACGAGATCCAGGTGCAGAAACCGGCCCAGATACAGCACACCATCAGCATCAGCAGCGGGGTGCGGATCATCAAAATAATAATGGTCAGCGCCGCGAAACAGCCGATAAACGTCCCGATGATACGCAGCATCCCGCGATAGCGGATCGCGCCAGAATAGGGCTCACCGCCCGCGGCAAAGGCAGGACCCGCCGCGACAATCGCAGCCGTCAGCACTGCCCAGCGAGGGGTTTCAAGCTGGAAGTGAAAGCCAACAAACAGCGCCAGCACGATGGCGCACGCCAGCTTCACGGCGAAGCGAATGTGCTGGCTGGCGATGGAAAAGATACCCATGGCGATTAACCAAACTCGCGCAGGCGGTGGGCAATTTTACGGAAGAACGAGTCCTGGCTGGCATCCCGGTCCTTTTCACCGGTGATCACCACCGTCGCCGTGGTACCCGCAGGCCACAGATTTCCCTGCTGTTCATCCAGATGAATACGTACCGGCACGCGCTGGGCCAGACGCACCCACTCCAGGTTGGAATCGACCGTCGCCATCCCTTTGGCATCGTTAGAGCTGCTGGAGTTAGTCACCCCTGCGGCAACGCTGTCGACGGTGCCTTTAAAGACGCGGTTGCTGCCGAGCGGCGTGATTTCCGCCCGGTAACCCGGACGCACACCTTCCAGCTTGGTCTCTTCCATATAGGCGAGCACGTAGAAGGAGTTCTGTTTAACCAGCGCCACGGCAGTTGAGCCACGGGTAATGAATTCCCCGGCATAGACGTTGAGGTTGGTCACCCAGCCATCGGACGGCGCGCGGATCACGGTGCGCTCGAGATCGAGCTTCGCCAGATCGCGCGTTGCCTGCGCTTTCGCCAGCTGGTGCAGCACGGTTTGCAGCACGTTGTTGGACTGGTCAATCTCTTCACGGGACATTGCCTGAACGCCCAGCTGATTACGACGGCCTGCCTCGCGGCGTTTCTCCGCAGCCAGCGCCTGGTAATAGGCCACGTCCGCTTCCGCCTCTTCCAGCGCTTTCTGGTAACGAGGCTGGTCGATGGTGAACAGGACCTGATCTTTCTTCACCAGCTGGTTATCGTGGACGTTGACCGCCGTGATAAGGCCGGCCACGTCAGGGGCTATTGCCACCACATCGGCGCTGAAGCGTGCATCACGAGTCCACGGTGATTCGGTGTAATAAACCCAGGCGCGGAAAATAGCGATGAAGGCGAGGATAACCAGCGCCATTGTGATGGCAGTGCGGGAGATTTTTCTTGTTAGCGTTTTCACATCAACCTCAGACAAACATGCGCGATATCAGATAAAACAGGCAGCAATACAGCGCGGTATTGAACAATGCAGGGTGCCAGACGAAATCGTAGATCCCGGTAGGGACCAGCACCTTGCGCACCAGCCAGAAGATCGCCAGTGATAAAAGAAGCTCGAAAAATATCGGTGGGAACGACAGACCGAACACCACGATAACGGGAAACAGACTCATGTTGACCTTGATAAGAGAGAGTGCAGGCTTCAGAATTTTTTAGCGCACGCCACCGCAGGAGAGCAAGAAACGCCGGGCGAGAATGGCGCAGCCGTTATGTAATTAATAATATATTAACGTAACTGTTATGCTGTTATCTATAATATGTGATCTAAATCACTTTTAAGCCAGAGTGAACAATGGAACGTTTAAAACGCATGTCGGTCTTCGCCAAAGTGGTTGAGCTGGGCTCTTTTACCGCCGCTGCACGCCAGCTTCAGATGAGCGTCTCATCCATCAGCCAGACGGTGTCCAAACTGGAAGATGAGCTTCAGGTCAAGCTGCTCAACCGCAGTACCCGCAGCATTGGGCTGACCGAAGCGGGTAAAATTTACTATCAGGGCTGTCGCCGCATGCTGCTTGAAGTGCAGGATGTTCACGAACAGCTGTATGCCTTCAACAACACCCCCATCGGCACGCTGCGCATCGGGTGTTCTTCAACTATGGCACAAAATGTTCTCGCTGCCATGACCGCGGATATGCTGAAAGAGTACCCCGGTCTTACGGTCAATCTGGTGACGGGTATCCCGGCGCCGGATCTGATTGCCGACGGGCTGGACGTGGTGATCCGCGTCGGCGCGTTGCAGGATTCCAGCCTGTTCTCGCGTAGGCTGGGCAGCATGCCGATGGTGGTCTGCGCCTCGAAAAGCTATCTGGCGCAGTACGGCGTTCCGGAGAAACCCGCCGATCTCACCAACCACTCGTGGCTGGAGTACAGCGTGCGGCCCGATAATGAATTTGAGCTGATTGCCCCGGAAGGGATTTCTACCAAACTGCTGCCGGAAGGACGGTTTGTCACCAACGATCCGATGACGATTTCACGCTGGCTGGTGGCCGGCGCCGGGATCGCCTACGTGCCGTTAATGTGGGTGATCAACGAGATCAACAGCGGCGTGCTGGAGATCCTCTTCCCGCGCTACCAGTCCGATCCGCGACCGGTGTACGCCCTGTATACCGAAAAAGACAAACTCCCGCTCAAGGTTCAGGTGTGTATTAACTATCTGACCGAATATTTTGTGGACGTGGCGGAGCTGTTTCAGGGGATGCGGGGGAGAAGGAAAGAGTAGGCCTTTTTCCATAAGGACGAGGGAGAAAAGACAGCGTGGAGCAGTCCCCTCTCCCCTTTGGGGAGAGGGTCAGGAAATTACGCCGTGCCGCCCACCGTCAGGTTGTCCACCTTCAGCGTTGGCTGGCCCACGCCAACCGGCAGGCTCTGGCCCTCTTTACCGCAGACGCCCACGCCGTTATCCAGCTTCAGATCGTTACCGACCATAGAGATCTGCTGCATGGCTTCAATACCGGAGCCAATCAGCGTCGCCCCCTTCACCGCTTTGGTCACTTTGCCTTTCTCGATCAGATACGCTTCTGACGTGGAGAAAACAAACTTACCGGAGGTGATGTCCACCTGGCCGCCGCCAAAGTTTGGCGCAAAGATACCGTAATCAACGGATTCGATAATCTCCTGCGGCGTGGATTTGCCCGGCAGCATGTACGTGTTGGTCATGCGCGGCATCGGCAGGTGCGCGTAAGATTCACGGCGTCCGTTGCCCGTCGGCGCGACGCCCATCAGGCGCGCGTTGAGTTTGTCCTGCATGTAGCCTTTCAGCACGCCGTTTTCGATCAGCACGTTGTACTGGCCTGGCGTACCTTCATCGTCGATAGCCACCGAGCCGCGACGATCGCGCATGGTGCCGTCATCCACCACGGTGCACAGCTCAGAGGAGACAAGCTGCCCGATTTGACCGCTGAACACGGACGTCCCGCGACGGTTAAAGTCGCCTTCCAGGCCGTGGCCTACGGCTTCGTGTAACAGTACGCCCGGCCAGCCGGCGCCCAGCACCACCGGGAATGAGCCCGCCGGCGCCGCGACGGCATTCAGATTCACCAGCGCCATGCGCACGGCTTCTTTCGCCCAGGCGTCGGCGCGTGCTTCACCGTCAACGTCGCCCAGGAACCAGTCATAGCCGAAACGACCGCCGCCGCCGCTTGAGCCGCGCTCGCGTTTGCCGTCGTCATCGACCTGCACGCTGATGGAGAGACGCACCAGCGGGCGAACGTCTGCCGCAAGGGTACCATCCGTTGCCGCAACCAGAATCAACTCATACACGCCGCTCAGGCTGGCAGAAACTTCCTGCACGCGTTTATCCGCCGCGCGGGCGACTTTGTCCACGCGACGCAGGATATCCAGCTTCTCTTCACGGCTCATGCTCTGCAGCGGATCGATGCTGGTATAGAGTGCAGAGTGCTGCACTTCTCCCAGGGTTTTCACGCGGCCATCGCCGGTATCACGCACAATGGTACGCGCGGCCTGCGCGCTCTGCTCAAGTGCGGTGAGGCTAATCTGATCGGCATAGGCAAAACCGGTTTTCTCGCCGCTGACGGCACGGACGCCGACGCCCTGGTCAATGTTGTAGGAGCCATCTTTGATGATGCTGTCTTCTAAAACCCAGGATTCGTGATAGCTCGACTGGAAATAAAGGTCGCCGTAGTCGAGACGGCGTTCGGTCAGTTGACCAAGAATGGAGAACAGGTCCTGATGGCTCAGGCCGTTCGCTGCGAGCAAATGTTCACTTACCAGGTTCAGACTCATCGTATTGCTACTCGTTCGTTGCCGCCCGTGGCGGTATAAAGATCGTATTTATTGAGAGTGAGGCAATTACCTGCCCACGTCAAATCATTGCTGTGCATCTTTGCGCGGCTGGCGCAGCACCTCGTTAATCTGCGGTTTATCGACCGGACCGGTAATGCGGTAGCGCAGAATGGAGACCTTGCTCCACAGCGGACCCAGCACTTTGCTGGCGGCAAACACCGCCGCACCGACAATCGGGTTCACCACAAAGGCCGCCGCCACGCCCACGCTCGCGGAAATTTCCGGTGCCACCACGGCTTCCATATCCAGCTCGCGTCGCACGAGGTTAACGGAGCCTTTCATAGCGATATCCGCTTCCAGGCCATCCACCAGCGTGTCGTCCGTATGCAGAACACCGTCCTTGATCCACGCCGTGCTGCGGATGGAATCGTAGTAGAAACCTTCGCTGAAGGTATCGCTGAAATCGAAGCGCAGCTTGCGCAGCAGCGCATCAAAACTCAGCAGGCGCAGGATCTGCCCGGCGCGCCCCGTGCTCACGTCGGCAATTTCACCTTTGCCGAAGCGGGTTTTCAGAATGCCGTTCAGCGAGGCCTCATCCGGCTTCCACGGGGCGTCACGCCAGTGAAGATCGTAATCGACGTCAAACGACGAGCCGCGCAGCGGCGTGCTGATTCCAAAGAAATTGGCTGCCGCATCCAGCTTGTTGCCTTTAATGTCGCCCTTCAGGGACGTTCGCTGCTCGCCCGGGTTATTCACCCATTCCCCTGCGGCCGTCATGCGGCCAAAACCGGTATCAACCAGGCCACCGGAGAGCGTAAGCGTGTTGGCCTGAATAGTGAAATCACCGTCGATACGGCCATATTTCTGCCCCCACAGCCAGCACTCCGCGCAGCGCAGCTGGAGATCGGGCCAGCCGCTAAAATCGACGCGGGAGACATTGCTCAGCGGCGACGCTTCTGCCGGTTTATCTTTCCCGCTCGCGGCGCTTGCCGGGTTGTAGTAGAGGTAGCGGATCGCCGCCTGCCACGGCGCGTGATTGCGCATGGTCAGCGTGCCGTTGATCTCCCTTCCCTGGGCCTCCACCTTCGTGCCGTTAGCGCCAGGCTGCGAGACAATGCTCAGGTTGTTCCACTGCTGCCCGCCCAGCATCAGCGACGGCGTACGTACGGTAATAGCTTGCGGGAACTGGGCGGTTTCATCAACGTTTTGCCCAACGCCTTTCTGGAACAGCGCCAGCCACTCTGCACCGTCCATCGGCGGGAGATTCAGCTCAATGCCCGACTGCTCCGGCAGAGGCGGCGTGGAGCGGCTATCCGTTGTCCAGATGGCTTTGTCGAGGGTGAGCTTGCGGTTAAGCAGCCAGCGGCTGTTGAAGTGGTTTGTCCCGCCCGCGCTTCCGGTCAGCGCGAAGCTGTTCAGGTTGCCATCGACGTTCAGCTTTACCGGCAGCGGCTGTCCGGCCTGTTTATCCAGCGGCGCAGGCAGCTGGCTCTGAAGGTTTTTCAGATCGCCCGTGATGTCGACCTTATACTGGGCGCCCGCGTGATAAGGCAGATCGATTGCCACTTTACCCTGCCAGGCGACTGCGCCCTGCACTGACGCCTCAATGGGCTTCGGCAGGACGTCCATGCGCGCTGGCTGCCAGTTACCGTCGAGATTGACGGCCACCTGATAAGCCTTTTCACCCTCGGTGGTCGTGAAGTCGATATTAACGGGCTGATTAAACCAGCTGGCCGTAAGCGGCTCGCTCTTCAGGTTTCCGTTGTCAAAGCTGAACTGCCCGCTGAGATTTTTCAGCGTGCTCTCAAGGGGTTTGATGAACAGGCTGTTGTTCTTCAGGCGGACGTCACCTTTGGCGGTGGTCATCTCGCCGTCCAGCGGGATATCAAGATGTAAGCGAGCATTCACATCGCCATCGAGCTGTAGCTGCTGGAGCGTCGCCGCCAGCGACTCTTTCAGCGGCGTCTCCTCAAAGTACGGCCCCACCGCTTTGCCCGGGCCATTGATGTCGGCATCAATCAGCAGCTTCTCTTTTGAGTAGTCCGGGATGTTGGCCGTCAGGTTGCTGGCCGTCACGCCGCCCAGCGCCACGCTGTCGGACTTCATCCATAGCCCGTCATTGAGGAAGTTGAGCTCGATATCCAGGTCTTTTAGCGCAGGCCAGCCGGGCTGGAACGCAAAGGTCGCGTTATGTAACGGCACCAGCACCTGGAACTGGCCTTCATTGTGTTTGTACGGGAAAAGATGCGGATTACCGCCGTACACCAGCGTGGCATTGTCCGCCTGACCGCCCTGAATCGCGCCGCTGAGATAGTCCACCAGGGCTTTTCCCATCAGGTTTTCCGGGAAGTAGCGCCAGGCCTGAGAGCCGTCATCGGTGCTGATCCCGGCCAGAATCCCCAGCCACGGCTCGTCACCTACAGGCTGCAGATAGCGGAAATCGCCGCGCGCGTGAACGGCTTTGGCTTTCACGTCGATATGGCGGCCATCAAGCTGGAAGCCCTTTTCGTTACGGAGCCAGTTAAGCACCGCGCTGCCCTGTTCGATTTCCAGCGGCGCGCGGAAGACCGTCTCGTAAGGCATTTTGGCGTCGTGCATATCAACCGTCAGCCTGCCGTTTTCCACGCTGCCTTCCAGCTTGCCGCTAAAGTGCTCCGCCCCCGGCAGCAGCTTCCACTGCTTCCAGGCAAGATCTTTCCACGTTGCCTGGAAGCGGGTTTTTTCCGTCGCCTGGAGCGGGATGTCCAGCCCCAGCGCATCGATCGTCCCGCTCGGCTGGGTTGCCAGCCAGATCTCGCCCAGGTCCGGAGAGAGTTTTGCCGCCATCGAGCGCAGGCCCTCAATGGCCGCCAAATCGAGGTTGCTGGCGCGGATGCGCAGCTCGTCGCTGCGTTTACTGGCCGTGCCGCCGACGTCCTGCTCCGGCATCCAGGCCAGCGTCAGCGCACCGCGCGGCCACGGCTTGCCGTCCATGGTGATGCGCGTATCCGGAATGGCAAACTGCCAGCCCTCTTTTTCCTGCGTCACGTGCGCGGTGAGGTTATCGACGGAAAGCTGGTGCTGCTGTTTTTCGCCTTTCCAGCTGGCGCCCCCCTGCTTGAGCCAGATATCGCCGCTGGCAAATTCACCTTTGGTCAGGGTCAGCCAGCCTTCAAGGCTGAAACGGGCAGTCTCCAGCTGCATATTTTGCTGGAGCCAGTCGCCCAGCCACGGCTTTACGTCAACATCGTCGGCCTGCAGCCAGACTTTGCCGTTGTTTAACAGGCCGTCATCGTCCCGCAGATCCATGCGCACCTGCATCACGCCGTGCTGGCCGTTCAGGCTTGAGAGATTGACCTGCCCCTCAGCGCGGTGACGTTCTTTACCGTTGAGCCAGGTCAGCTGAGGGATCGCCAGTTCGGCGCGCTGGCCGGAAAGGGTAATGAAGCTCACTTCACTGTCGCGCAGATCGAAGTGATCGAACTGACGGAGGAAAAGATCGCTGAAGCGGTTGGCTTCCAGACCCTGACCGCTATCGCCGCCGGACAGAGGCGTATTGGTCAGGAACTGGAGTTGATAAAAGGTGAGATCGCGAAACTGCCAGCGCAGATGCAGCAGGCTTTGCCAGACGTCCAGCGCCAGGGTCACGCGTTTGATTTTCAGGTGGCCGCCATCTTTGAGGCTGGCGTTGATATCCCGGACATCGAGCGTCGGGCCAAAATTCTGCCAGTTAGCGCTAATCTGGCTTACGTTCACCGGCACGCCGGTGGTGGATTCAATTTTAGCCAGCAGTTGCGGACGCCAGCTGTCCAGATGCGGTAATACGAGGCGTAGCCCGCTCACGAGCAACGCGACAATCACGACCAGCGTTGCCCCTGTAAGCAATAAAATCCCCGGCAATCGCCTCACGCATCTCTCCTTGTCAGCTTTCGTCACGCAGCGTACTGCGTCTTACATCATCACGACGTCAAACTGCTCCTGGTTATAGAGCGGTTCAATTTGTACTTTTACCTGTTTGCCGACAAAGATTTCCACTTCCGCCAGCGCGTGTGACTCTTCGCCTTTCAGCGCTTCAGCCACCGCAGGGGAAGCATAGACCAGAAAACGATCGGAGTCGTAGGCATGATGAACACGGACGATTTCGCGCATAATTTCATAGCAGACGGTCTCAACCGTCTTTACCGTTCCGCGCCCATGGCAGGTTGGGCATTCATTACACAGCACATGCTCAACGCTCTCGCGGGTACGCTTACGCGTCATTTCCACCAGCCCCAGCTGCGAGAAGCCGTTGATGCTGGTTTTCACGCGGTCTTTGCTCAGCGCCTGCTCAAGCGAGTGCAGCACGCGGCGACGATGGTCTTCATTACTCATATCGATAAAATCGATGATGATAATGCCGCCCAGATTGCGCAGACGAAGCTGGCGCGCAATCGCCTGCGTGGCTTCGATGTTGGTGTTGAAGATGGTGTCATCGAGGTTGCGATGGCCGACGAACGCGCCGGTGTTGATATCGACGGTGGTCATCGCTTCGGTCTGATCGATGATCAGATAGCCGCCTGACTTCAACTCAACCTTACGCTCCAGCGCGCGCTGGATCTCGTTTTCGACATCATAGAGATCGAAGATCGGCTGACGCCCTGAATAATGCTCCAGCAGGCCGGGCATCTCCGGGATATATTCGGCGGTAAATTCCAGCAGCGCCTCATAGGTCAGGCGCGAGTCCACGCGAATGCGGTCGAGCTGGGCATCGGCAAAGTCGCGCAGAACGCGCTGTGCAAGCGCCAGTTCACCGTAGAGCTGGTAGCGGGTCTGGTTGCGTTTTTTACGCTCCATCACCTTGGTCCAGACGCGCTTCAGGTAAGCCGCATCCGACGCCAGGTCTTCTTCGCTGATCCCTTCCGCAGCGGTACGGATGATAAACCCGCCCTGTTCATCGCAGTAGGCGCTGACCACTTTCTTCAGACGCTCGCGCTCGGTTTCGCTCTCAATACGCTGTGAAACGCCCACGTGCGACGCGCCGGGCATAAAGACCAGATAGCGGGAAGGTAAGGTGATGTCGGTGGTCAGACGGGCGCCTTTGGTACCAAGGGGGTCTTTCACCACCTGCACCATCAGATCCTGTCCCTGACGCACCAGTTCAGAAATATCGCGCACGGCAAACTGCTTTTGCTCTTCGCCCGCGACGCACTCGGTGTGCGGCATGATATCGGAGGCATGTAAAAACGCCGCCTTATCCAGTCCAATATCTACAAAAGCCGCCTGCATACCCGGTAGTACACGACTGACACGACCTTTGTAGATATTGCCTACTATTCCGCGCCGCGCTTCACGCTCAATATGAATTTCCTGAAGAATGCCACCATCAATATAGGCCACACGGGTTTCCGATGGCGTTACGTTTACCAACAATTCAGCCGTCATAATTATCCCTTCCCTCACGCAGTGAGTTAAAATTGCTCAGCAACTCATACGTTTCCACCAGCGGTAAGCCGACTACGGCGTGATAGCTGCCATTAATCTTCCTGACAAAACAGCCACCCAGCCCCTGAATACCGTATGCACCTGCTTTATCCATTGGTTCACCGCTGGCAATATAAGCGGCGATGTCGTCGTCGGTAAGTACTCTGAACGTCACTTCGGTCACTACCAGGCAATCCAGCACGTGCTGGCGGTCAGCCAGGGCGACGGCCGTCATCACCTGATGCGTTTGTCCGGACATTTTGTGCAGCATGCGCGCCGCATGATCGGCGTCGCGCGGTTTCTCAAGCACTTCACCGTTCAGAATAACGATGGTATCTGCTCCCAGCACGGGAAGATCGCGTGGCACACTGGCCACGCCCGCCTGCGCTTTCTCGCGCGCCAGGCGAGACACGTACTGTTGAGCGCTTTCGCCCTCAGCACGTTTTTCTTCAATGCCGGTAACGATGCGTTCAAAAGAGACGCCTAGCTGCGTCAGGAGTTCCTGACGGCGCGGGGAGCCGGAAGCGAGATACAAAGACGTCATAGAAACCTTTTATTGCACAGCAAACTGCTGGCGAACCTTACGCATCAGCAGGAATAACCATGGCCAGAGCACACCGTTTACTACACTACTCCAGAACACTTCCGGTCGGAAAGAGACGTTGATCACTAAAAACTCTGCCCAGAAAACAACGATATCCGCAGCGAGCGACAATAGCATCACTACCAGGGCCTGTTGCCAGAGCGCAAGGTTACGAAAGAGCTGGAATTTGAGTGCGACGAGGTACGCAATAATGCTCATGGACAAGGCGCGCACGCCAAGCGTAGAGCCGCTAATGAGATCCAGTATGGCACCCATCACGAAACCTGTGCCGACATTTACGCGATGCGGCAGGGCAAGGATCCAGTAGAGTAAAATGAGCAATACCCAGTTTGGCCGGAAAACGAGAATGTCATCCGGCCAGGGCATCACTTGCAGTAACAGTGCAATGAGAAACGAGAGCCAGATGACCCAGCGTCCCTGGCTACGATAGCTTGCCACTACTGCCCTCCCGAAGAGAGTTTAGGCGGTGGCGGCGCATCCGGCAGCGGCTGCGTTAACCCGGTTGCCGGCGCCGGTACTGGCGCAGGCGGCCCCATGGAATCCGCAGGTGGGAGAACCTGCGGCATCATCTGCATCAGGCGCTCGTTCGCCACGCGATGCACCTCTTCAGGCGTCATCGGATTAGAACCGTTACGATCGGCGCCCCACAGCAGCAGCAGATAGCGCAGACGCTGCAAACCGGCGGTTGGGCGGGCCTGAATTACGGTATAGGCACGCTGGGTGTCCAGCTTGACCGAAGAGACCACCGCAACCGGATAGCCTTCAGGGAAGCGTCCACCCAGGCCGGACGTCACCAGCACGTCGCCCACGCGGATATCCGTGTTAGCCGGCAGGTGTTCCAGCTGCAGGTCGTCCGTACAGCCGTTACCGGCCGCAATCACGCGGATGTCGTTGCGCAGAACCTGGATCGGCAGCGCATGCGTGGCATCGCAAATCAGCAGCACGCGGCTGGTCAGTTTAGCCACGGCAACAACCTGGCCCACAACGCCTTTATCGCTGATAACAGGCTGACCTTCATACACCCCGTTCACGCTCCCTTTGTCGATCACAACCTGATCGCTGTAGGGGTCGTTCACGGTGGAAATCACCTGCGTGACCATTTTCTGCTCATCCTGACGCAGCGGCGAGCCGAGCAGTTCACGCAGACGCGCGTTCTCCTGCTTGTATTGCCCCAGCATCAGCAGTTCGCTGTTTTTCAGCAGCAGTTCCTGACGTAATGCCCGGTTTTCGAGTTCGAGTTGGTCGCGCGAAGACAGCGTTTGAGAAACGGAGTCGAGCAGTTCACGGGGACCATTTGAAACAAAGTAGAAAGGACTGACGGCGGTATCCATGTACGTTCTGATCTGGCTGAACGTACCGAGGCGGCTATCGGCAATAATGACCCCAAGCGCAACCAGAACCGCCAGAATAAGGCGAAACTGTAGCGATGGGCCACGGCTAAAAATTGGCTTCATAGGCTATGCGTATTCTCGCGTCAGAGAGAAAGGGTAGCAAATTGCTACCCTCTCAAACTCGACTACTCTTCGCTGAACAAATCGCCGCCGTGCATGTCGATCATTTCCAGCGCCTTGCCACCACCACGGGCGACGCAAGTCAGTGGATCTTCTGCAACTACGACAGGAATACCTGTCTCTTCCATTAACAGGCGGTCGAGGTTACGCAGCAGCGCACCACCACCGGTCAGAACCATACCGCGCTCGGAGATATCGGATGCCAGCTCTGGTGGACACTGTTCCAGCGCAACCATTACCGCGCTCACGATGCCCGTCAGTGGTTCCTGCAGAGCTTCCAGAATTTCGTTGGAGTTCAGGGTGAAACCGCGTGGAACACCTTCAGCCAGGTTACGGCCACGCACTTCGATCTCACGCACTTCATCGCCCGGATACGCAGAGCCGATTTCGTGTTTGATACGCTCTGCGGTGGCTTCACCAATCAGAGAGCCGTAGTTACGGCGCACATAATTAATGATGGCTTCATCGAAGCGGTCACCACCGATACGTACGGAAGAGGAGTACACCACGCCGTTCAGAGAGATAACGGCCACTTCAGTGGTACCACCACCGATATCCACCACCATAGAACCGGTAGCTTCGGAAACAGGCAGGCCCGCACCGATGGCCGCAGCCATTGGCTCTTCAATCAGGAACACTTCACGTGCACCTGCACCCTGGGCAGATTCACGGATTGCGCGACGCTCTACCTGGGTTGCGCCAACCGGCACACACACCAGAACACGCGGGCTTGGACGCATGAAGCTGTTGCTGTGAACCTGCTTGATGAAGTGCTGAAGCATTTTTTCAGTCACGAAGAAGTCGGCGATAACGCCGTCTTTCATTGGGCGAATGGCGGCGATGTTGCCAGGGGTACGACCCAGCATCTGCTTCGCGTCATGACCCACTGCGGCCACGCTTTTCGGCGAGCCTGCACGATCCTGACGAATGGCCACAACGGAAGGCTCATTCAATACGATGCCTTGTCCTTTTACATAAATAAGGGTATTCGCGGTACCCAGGTCAATGGACAGGTCATTGGAAAACATGCCACGAAATTTTTTCAACATACTAAGGGATAATCCTGAAAGCTGGGGCGGAAAACAAAATCCGCTTACTTTACCAACCACACGCAGCAGCGACAAGGCGCAAAAATCATCTGCAACGGTGAAAATTTGTGCAGTACGTTTCCTGATGTTACAAAATCATCCCCTGATTCCCTCAGGGCTGAGTAAACAGTAGCGTTCCCCACTGACGTTTGTAACCCGTTACAGGTCGTTCACTGGCTTTTTGCTCGACATACTCAAAGCTACAGGCGCGATATTCTACGTGAAAACAGCGTAAACGGCAGGTCAAACAGAGTATCTTTGCAAATATTTTTTCACGTTGGTGTCAAGCGGTTGAGAGGCAGCAAAAAAATCCCCCTGACCGCCCATCACGCCGCGCGCTGTTAACATCTGCCATTCGCTTCTGGAGCGCACGCCCGTGGCAAATACTTGTGTTCGCGTACCCTTGCACGCTTCTACCAGACTCTGTACCAGCAGCTGGTTTTCCGTACGCTTCTCAATATTCCTTACCAGCCCCGGATGTAGCTTTAATAACTCCACATCCAGTTCCTTGATCCAGTTGGTGCTGACCAGCGTTAAACCTGCCTGCGTCACAGCGATACGTGCACCGAGCGCATTGATCAAACGTACCACCGGACGTAACCGGCTGATGTGTTGACCTACATCGGCCTCAGCAAGTTCAAAAATAATGTGTTTACGTTGCGATTTTTCGCATTGCATTAGCGTATCACGTAGCCAGCGCTGAAAACGTGGGCGTATTAACGACTCCACGGTGACCTGTAACGCCAGGTTTTCTTCAGGCCAGAAGGATAAAAACGGAATCAGCCGGGTAATTTGCTGGCGGTCATACTCTTCGGACAGGCCAAATTGCAGCACCATCGGCAGATATTCCGCAGAGATGACCTCTTCGGTACCGTCAAAAATACGACACATCAGTTCACGGTGATGAACGTTGCCGTTTTTCATGACCGCGGGTTTTTGATAAATACGTGGCCCGCCGCGGCTGAGCATTTGCTCAATCAGCGTGCGCCAGCGCACGTTGCCGCGCCCTTTTTCCGGCAGCGAGTCATCGTAAACCGCCCATCCGTTGGCCCCCTGTAACACGGCGTTGCGGGTAGCGGCTTCCGCGTGCTCCATCACCTGTTCAGTCGATTGTCCGCCACGCCAGGCGCAGATCCCCATGTGGACCATATCGTCCCTGTCGAGCATTTTGCTCTGCGGCAGCGCATCTACCACCTTCAGCAGCTGGCTGGCGATGCTTTCGGATTCCTTCAGCGTACGGTGAGGCAACAGCACGGCAAAGTCGCTGCGGTGATAGCGGGCCAGCAGCGCGCCCGGGTAGCGCATAATAAAGGTGGAGAGCAGGTTGATCAGCGTAAAGAGGTTTTCTTCCGCGACCCGCTGTCCCCAGGTGTCGCGCAGGAGATCGAAATCGGGCAGGCGAATCATCATCACCACCCCGTGTGTCCCCACTTTTTCTGAATCGTCGAGCAGCGTGGCGAGCTGATTATCAAAGAAAAGACGGTTGTTAAGGCCAGTTTTATTATCCTGCGCCGCATAAGAGCGGATCAGCGTATCCATACGGCTGCGCTGATCGCTGGCAAACTGGATTTCGGAGAGCAGGGTATCGAGCGCGCTGCTGGCGCGTGACGGCCACTCGTGAACAGAGCCACGCACCTGCGGGCCGCGTTCACCGTTCAGGATACGTACGGATCGCATCTCCAGCAGCTCCTGACCAGAGAGCTGGCGGCGCAGCCAGCGGACCGCGAGAAAGATCAGCAGGACGATAAACGCAACGGCGATGGTGAGCGGCGCGGTGGTCATCATGGAACGGAAATAGCTGGCCATCGGATCGAGGTAGACCATGTGTATGGTCATCCCCGGATTTTTAAGGGAATGCACCGTCACTTCCCGATACTGGCTTACCACGCCCGCGGGGCGATAGCTTCCCGGTCGTTCATGGCTTAAAACACGATGCTTTCCCTGCAGAATGTCGATCTGAACGATATCAACAGGTACCATCAACTCATCAAGCTCACGGGAGAGCGCCGGTAGGGGCGTCGTCAGCAGACGCGTATCAATCACCGAGGCAACAGACTGTACCCGGTTGACCAGCTTGTCCTGAATGGCGGTGTAAAAACTCAGGGAACAGCCCAGAAGCGTGACAAAAATGGTAAGCCCCGTCAGCAAGGTGATAAAAGCTGAGAACTTCGTCGTTAATCGCATCCTTGAGATTACTCCGTGGGTTGATGGGGTAGCGAGTAAGCGCTAACTTGCATTTCAAATGCGGCATACTACCAAATCGGGCGTATCTGGCAATTTATTGCGTTAAATCGGCACTGCGTTTCCCTGAGCGAGTATAGTCTTCAGAAATTATTTTCCAATCATCTGAGTCGTGAGGACCCCGTATGCAGGCTTTGATCTTAGAACAGCAGGACGGCAAAACGCTTGCCTCAGTGCAGGCGGTTGAAGAGAGTCGCCTGCCGGAAGGCGACGTAACCGTCGACATCGACTGGTCCAGTTTAAATTATAAAGATGCGCTGGCTATTACCGGTAAGGGTAAAATCATCCGAAATTTCCCTATGGTGCCGGGGATCGATTTCGCTGGGCGGGTTCATACCAGCGAGGATCCGCGCTTCCATCCGGGCCAGCATGTGCTGCTCACCGGCTGGGGCGTGGGTGAAAATCACTGGGGCGGGCTGGCAACGCAGGCGCGCGTGAAGGGCGACTGGCTGGTGCCTGTGCCGAAAGGCATGGATGGCCGCAAGGCGATGATCGTCGGCACGGCAGGCTTTACCGCCATGCTGTGCGTGATGGCGCTGGAAGATGCGGGTATTCGCCCTGAGTCAGGGGAAATTGTCGTCACCGGCGCCAGCGGTGGCGTGGGCAGCACGGCAGTCACGCTGCTCCACAAGCTGGGCTATCAGGTCGCTGCGGTTTCCGGCCGAGAAAGCACCCATGACTATCTGCGCCAGCTCGGTGCAAGCCGCATTCTCAGCCGCGACGAATTTGCAGAAACCCGTCCGCTGGAAAAACAGGTTTGGGCTGGGGCGGTGGATACCGTCGGTGATAAGGTGCTGGCAAAAGTCCTGGCGCAGATGAACTACGGCGGCTGCGTGGCAGCCTGCGGTCTGGCGGGCGGATTTGCCCTGCCAACCACCGTGATGCCATTTATTCTGCGTAACGTACGCCTGCAGGGTGTGGATTCCGTGATGACCCCGCCGGCCCGTCGTCATGAAGCCTGGGAACGGCTGGTGCGCGATCTGCCGGAATCTTTCTATACCCAGAGCGCAACGGAGATAACCCTCAGCCAGGCGCCGGAATACGCCAGTAAGATCATGGACAACCAATTCCACGGCCGCGCGCTGGTGAAAATCGCCTAATCTTCAAATTTTCGTGACATATTCGCGCGAATCCCTCTCCTCCGTCATGCTTAGAAAAACGCATGACGGAGGATGCCATGAAAAACCGAAAACTGACGGAAGCTGACGTAACGTCTGAGTCTGTCTTTATGTTACAGCGCCGCCAGATCCTGAAAATGCTTGGCATCAGCGCCACAGCCCTGACGCTCTCTCCCGCGGCACACGCCGACCTGCTCGACTGGTTTAAAGGCAACGATCGGCCAAAGGCCCCATCCGGCGCCCCGCTCACCTTTACGAAACCGGCCGAATGGCAAAACAAGCTGACGCTCACGCCGGAAGATAAAGTTACCGGCTACAACAACTTCTACGAATTTGGTCTCGATAAGGCCGATCCTGCCGCCAACGCGGGGAGCCTCAAAACCGATCCGTGGACGCTGAAAATTGATGGCGAAGTGGCGAAACCCCTGACGCTGGATCACCACGATCTTACTACCCGTTTCCCGCTCGAAGAGCGTATCTATCGCATGCGCTGCGTGGAAGCCTGGTCGATGGTGGTGCCCTGGGTCGGCTTCCCGCTGCATAAGCTGCTGGCGATGGTTGAACCCACCAGCAATGCAAAATATGTCGCTTTCCAGACGCGCTATGCGCCGGACGAGATGCCCGGGCAGAAAGATCGGTTCATCGGCGGCGGGCTTGAATATCCATATGTGGAAGGGCTACGTCTCGACGAAGCTATGCACCCCCTCACCCTGCTGACCGTTGGCGTTTATGGCAAAGCGCTTCCGCCGCAGAACGGTGCCCCCATCCGTTTAACCGTACCGTGGAAATATGGCTTCAAAGGGATTAAGTCTATCGTCAGCATTAAGCTTACCCGCGAACGTCCGCCAACCACCTGGAATCTGGCGGCCCCGGACGAATACGGTTTCTTCGCCAACGTGAACCCGCACGTGGATCATCCGCGCTGGTCGCAGGCAACCGAGCGGTTTATCGGTTCCGGCGGTGCGCTGGACGTGAAGCGCCAGCCGACGCTGCTGTTTAACGGCTATGCGGATGAAGTGGCCTCGCTTTACCGTGGCCTCAACTTACGGGAGAACTTCTGAGTGCGTTTAACGGCAAAACAGATTACCTGGCTGAAAGTGCTGCTGCACCTGGCCGGGCTGCTTCCTTTTATATGGCTGTTCTGGGCCGCAAGCCAGGGGCTCTTTAGCGCAGACCCGGCGAAGGATATCCAGCATTTTACCGGTCGGATGGCTCTGAAATTTTTGCTGGCCACCTTGCTCGTCTCGCCGCTGGCGCGCTACGCTAAACAGCCCTTATTGATACGCACCCGTCGCCTGTTAGGGCTCTGGTGTTTTGCCTGGGCGACGCTGCACCTCACCAGCTACGCCCTGCTGGAACTGGGAATTAACAATCTGGCGCTGCTTGGCCGCGAACTGGTGACACGTCCTTATCTGACGCTGGGTATCGTGAGCTGGGTGGTTTTACTGGCGTTAGCGCTGACATCCACGCAATATGCGCAGCGAAAACTGGGCAGGCGCTGGCAGCTTCTGCATAACTTCGTCTATCTTGTCGCGATCCTCGCTCCCATTCATTACCTGTGGTCGGTGAAGATCCTCTCGCCGCAGCCAATCCTTTATGCACTGGCGGCCGTGGCGCTTTTGGCATGGCGTTACAAGAAGTTCCGCCAGTGGTTGCGATAGTTCGCGAAACTGTGCGTTTTCCCGCAGATTACCCGTCAACCGCAAATCTTTTTCGGATAGCGGTTGATAATCTTCCCTGATAAGACCAGTATTTAGCTGCTAAATGCTACGAAATCGTTATAATGTGCGACCTTGGTTCGCCTGACAGCGGTTTTAAGCCTCTGAAAAGGTGACATTTGCGTTTCGAAGGTATATTTTGTTTTTTACCCGAAAATCGCAGGAGATAGCGGCATAATGACTGATAAATTCCATATCTTAGTTTTGAACGGACCGAACCTGAACATGCTCGGCACCCGTGAGCCAGAGAAGTACGGCACGCTAACATTGAGTGAAATTGTTAACCGTCTGGGAACGGAAGCAGCGTCACTGAATGTGGATTTGGATCATTTTCAGTCGAATGCGGAGTACGCACTCATCGACCGTATTCATCAGGCTAAAGACAATGTGGACTATATCCTGATCAATCCGGCCGCGTTTACGCACACCAGTGTTGCTATCCGCGACGCACTGCTTGCGGTGAGTATCCCGTTTATCGAGATCCACCTGAGTAATGTGCACGCCCGAGAGCCGTTCCGTCACCATTCGTATCTGTCGGATATCGCTGCTGGCGTTATCTGTGGACTGGGCGCAGACGGCTATTCATACGCTTTACAGACAGCGGTAAAACGCTTGTCACAATCACACTAAACAAGAGTACGGAACCCACTCATGGATATTCGTAAGATTAAAAAACTGATCGAGCTGGTTGAAGAATCAGGCATCTCCGAACTGGAAATTTCTGAAGGCGAAGAGTCTGTACGCATCAGCCGTGCAGCCCCAGCCGCTAGCTTCCCGGTAATGCAGCAAGCTTATGCTGCGCCAGTGCAGCAGCCTGCGCTCTCCGCAGCCGTTGCGCCAGCAGCTGAAGCCGCACCTGCCGCTGCAGCAGAAATCAGTGGTCACATCGTACGTTCCCCAATGGTTGGTACTTTCTACCGCACCCCGAGCCCGGACGCGAAGGCGTTCATCGAAGTGGGTCAGAAAGTCAACGTAGGCGATACCCTGTGCATCGTTGAAGCGATGAAAATGATGAACCAGATCGAAGCAGACAAATCAGGTACTGTGAAAGCGATTCTGGTCGAAAGTGGTCAGCCGGTTGAATTTGACGAGCCGCTGGTCGTCATCGAGTAACGAGGCGTACATGCTGGATAAAATTGTTATCGCCAACCGCGGCGAGATCGCACTGCGTATTCTTCGTGCCTGTAAAGAACTGGGCATCAAGACCGTCGCTGTGCACTCAAGCGCGGATCGCGATTTAAAACACGTATTGCTGGCGGATGAGACGGTCTGTATTGGCCCGGCTCCGTCCGTAAAAAGCTATCTGAACATCCCGGCTATCATCAGCGCCGCTGAAATCACCGGCGCGGTGGCAATTCATCCGGGTTACGGCTTCCTCTCTGAGAACGCCAACTTTGCTGAGCAGGTTGAACGCTCTGGCTTCATCTTCATCGGCCCGAAAGCCGACACCATCCGCCTGATGGGCGACAAAGTGTCTGCAATCACCGCGATGAAAAAAGCCGGTGTTCCAACCGTACCAGGCTCTGACGGCCCTCTGACCGACGACATGGATGCTAACCGTGCTCATGCTAAACGCATTGGCTATCCGGTTATCATCAAGGCGTCCGGCGGCGGCGGCGGTCGCGGTATGCGCGTTGTGCGTAGCGATGCTGAACTGGCGCAGTCCATCTCCATGACCAAAGCAGAAGCGAAAGCCGCTTTCAGCAATGACATGGTGTACATGGAAAAATACCTGGAAAACCCACGCCACATCGAAATTCAGGTGCTGGCTGACGGTCAGGGTAACGCGATCTATCTGGCAGAACGTGACTGCTCCATGCAGCGTCGTCACCAGAAAGTGGTCGAAGAAGCACCAGCACCGGGCATTACACCGGAACTGCGTCGCTACATCGGCGAGCGTTGCTCCAAAGCGTGTGTCGATATCGGCTATCGCGGTGCAGGTACCTTTGAGTTCCTGTTCGAGAACGGCGAGTTCTATTTCATCGAAATGAACACCCGTATTCAGGTTGAACACCCGGTTACCGAAATGATCACCGGCGTTGACCTGATCAAAGAACAGCTGCGTATCGCTGCAGGCCAGCCGCTGTCCATCAAGCAGGAAGAAGTTGTGGTGAAAGGCCATGCGGTAGAGTGCCGTATCAACGCCGAAGACCCGAACACCTTCCTGCCAAGCCCGGGTAAAATCACGCGTTTCCACGCGCCGGGTGGCTTTGGCGTGCGCTGGGAGTCTCATATCTACGCCGGTTACACCGTACCGCCGTACTATGACTCAATGATCGGCAAGCTTATCTGCTACGGCGAAAACCGTGACGTGGCGATTGCCCGCATGAAAAACGCCCTGCAGGAGCTGATCATCGACGGTATCAAAACCAACGTAGATCTGCAGATGCGTATCATGAGCGACGAGCACTTCCAGAATGGTGGAACTAACATCCACTATCTGGAGAAAAAACTCGGTCTGAACGAGAAGTAAGAGACCTGTGTTGCTAAAAGGCCGGATTATCCGGCCTTTTTTATTTCTGGGGCCTGGAAAGCCTCATCATGTACAATCCCCGCTTTCTTCATCCACAAGGGACAAAAAATGGACAAACGTTTTGTTCAGGCCCATAAAGAAGCGCGCTGGGCGCTGTGGCTGACCCTTCTCTATCTCGCAGCATGGTTAGTAACTGCTTACTTACCTGACTCCGCTATTGGCATCACCGGTCTGCCGCACTGGTTCGAAATGGCGTGTCTGCTGGTACCGCTGGTCTTCATCCTGCTGTGCTGGGCAATGGTGAAATTCATCTATCGCGATATTCCGCTGGAGGACGATGATGCAGCTTGAAGTCATTCTGCCGCTTATCGCTTACTTGTTAGTGGTGTTTGGTTTATCCGTTTACGCCATGCGTAAAAGAACGACGGGCACCTTCCTGAACGAGTATTTTCTGGGCAGCCGCTCGATGGGTGGCGTCGTGCTGGCCATGACGCTGACCGCGACCTACATCAGCGCCAGTTCGTTTATCGGCGGACCCGGCGCAGCCTATAAATACGGGTTAGGCTGGGTGCTGCTGGCGATGATCCAGCTTCCTGCCGTCTGGCTCTCGCTGGGCATACTGGGTAAAAAATTTGCCATTCTGGCGCGCCGTTATAATGCCGTGACGCTCAACGATATGCTGTTTGCCCGCTATCAGAGCCGTTTACTGGTGTGGCTGGCCAGCTTAAGCCTGCTGGTGGCCTTTATTGGCGCAATGACGGTGCAGTTTATCGGCGGGGCACGCCTGCTGGAAACTGCAGCGGGTATTCCCTACGAGACAGGCTTGATCATCTTTGGAGTCAGCATTGCGCTGTATACCGCGTTTGGCGGATTCCGCGCCAGCGTGCTGAACGATACGATGCAGGGCATGGTTATGCTTATCGGCACTATTGTCCTGCTGGTCGGCATCGTCCACGCCGCGGGCGGCCTAAGCCATGCGGTTGAAACGCTCGAGGCGATCGATCCAAAACTGGTTTCGCCGCAGGGCGCGGATGACATCCTTTCGCCAACCTTTATGACCTCGTTCTGGGTGTTGGTGTGCTTTGGGGTGATTGGCCTGCCGCATACCGCCGTGCGCTGTATCTCTTACAAAGACAGCAAAGCCGTGCACAGAGGTATCATTATCGGCACTATCGTTGTCGCAATCCTGATGTTTGGTATGCACCTGGCGGGCGCGTTAGGTCGGGCTGTTATTCCTGACCTTACCGTACCCGATCTGGTTATCCCAACCCTGATGGTTAAAGTGCTGCCGCCATTTGCCGCCGGGATCTTCCTCGCCGCACCTATGGCCGCCATTATGTCGACCATCAACGCTCAGCTGCTGCAAAGTTCCGCTACGATCATAAAAGATCTCTATCTGAACCTGCGTCCTGAGCAGGCAGAGAATGAACGGCGCCTGAAGCGCATGTCGGCCGTTATTACTCTGGCGTTAGGGGCATTGCTGCTGTTAGCCGCGTGGCGCCCGCCGGAGATGATCATCTGGCTGAACCTGCTGGCATTTGGTGGGCTTGAAGCCGTATTCCTGTGGCCGCTGGTGTTAGGGCTCTACTGGGAGCGCGCGAATGCCGCCGGTGCGCTGAGCGCGATGATTGTCGGCGGCGTGCTTTACGCCGTCCTCGCAACGTTTAAGATTCAGTACCTGGGCTTCCATCCGATTGTGCCTTCGTTACTGCTAAGTTTACTGGCGTTTGTGGTGGGGAACCGTTTCGGTCAACCCGTCCCACAGCCCGCTATGATTTCTACTGATAAATAAAGAGTTTTGCCATGCCGTGGATCCAACTAAAACTGAACACAACCGGCGCTAACGCCGAAGAGCTGAGCGATGCGCTGATGGAGGCCGGGTCGGTCTCTATCACCTTCCAGGACACGCATGACACGCCGGTCTTTGAGCCGCTGCCGGGCGAAACCCGCCTGTGGGGTGATACCGACGTTATTGGCCTGTTTGATGCCGAAACCGATATGAAAGAGGTTGTCGCGATTCTGGAGAATCATCCTCTGCTGGGCGCGGGTTTCGTGCATAAAATCGAACAGCTGGAAGACAAAGACTGGGAACGCGAGTGGATGGATAACTTCCACCCGATGCAGTTCGGCAAACGTCTTTGGATCTGCCCGAGCTGGCGCGATGTCCCTGATGAAAGCGCAGTCAACGTGATGCTCGACCCGGGTCTGGCGTTTGGTACCGGTACTCACCCAACCACGTCTCTGTGCCTGCAGTGGCTGGATGGTCTGGATCTGGACGGTAAGACAGTGATCGACTTCGGCTGTGGATCCGGGATCCTCGCGATTGCGGCCCTGAAGCTGGGCGCGGCAAAAGCCATCGGGATCGATATCGATCCGCAGGCGATTCAGGCCAGCCGCGATAATGCCGAGCGTAACGGCGTCTCCGATCGTCTGGAGCTGTATCTGCCGGATGCTCAGCCAGAAGCCATGAAAGCCGATGTGGTGGTCGCTAACATTCTGGCGGGCCCACTGCGCGAACTGGCTCCGTTAATCAGCGTGCTGCCCGTTGAGGGCGGTCTGCTGGGGCTTTCCGGTATCCTGGCAAGCCAGGCCGACAGCGTGTGTGAAGCCTACGCCGATCTCTTTGCCCTCGACCCGGTGGTGGAAAAAGAAGAGTGGTGCCGCATCACCGGCCGTAAAAAATAAGAATCTGGCGTGGTCATCTGACCACGCCTCTTACCCTCTGATAATCCTCTCTCCCCCGGTCATTCTTCGGTAAAATAACCCTACAAATCATGTTGATTTGTATTACAAAAATTCACCGGAAGAATATGATGACACACGTTACAGGCAAGGCAGCGCTGCTGGCGCTGAGCATGATTTCGGCTTCAGCATTTGCATCACACTGGAGCTATGAAGGGGAAGGTTCACCGCAACACTGGGGCGAGATGGACGAGGCATACAAGACCTGTCAAAGCGGAATGAACCAGTCTCCTGTTAATATTGATTCGACCACTAACGCCCATCTCTCCCCGCTACAAACCCACTACGTTGACGGCCCTGTTACGCTGACGAACAATGGCCATACCATTCAGGCAGGTGAACAGGCGAACACCCGCGATACCCTTACTCTCGATAAGCAAA
This sequence comes from Enterobacter cloacae complex sp. ESBL7, assembly GCF_041679625.1. Lineage (NCBI taxonomy): Bacteria > Pseudomonadati > Pseudomonadota > Gammaproteobacteria > Enterobacterales > Enterobacteriaceae > Enterobacter > Enterobacter cloacae complex sp. ESBL7. The sequence goes on along the minus strand of NZ_JBGORN010000008.1, from coordinate 15,521 downwards.
CCTGGACGTTACAACAGTTCCATTTCCACGCGCCGAGCGAAAACACCGTGCATGGCAAGAGATACGCGATGGAAATGCATCTGGTTCATAAAAATGCCAGTGGGGAACTGACGGTGGTGGCGGTCATGTTTGATAAAGGGGCCGCAAACCCGGAGCTTGAAAAACTGTGGCGCGTTATGCCTCAGCAGGCCGAGCAGAACGTCTCCATCAAACAGGATCTCAACCTGAACAAACTGCTGCCAAAAAATAAAACGTACTGGCGCTTTAGCGGTTCACTGACCACCCCACCATGTACAGAAGGCGTCACCTGGATTGTGCTTAAGCAGCCCCTGACGGTTTCTGCAGAACAACTTGCCAGATTCACCCAGACGATGCATCACGATAATAACCGTCCGGTACAGTCGCTGCATGGGCGCGTCGTGGTCGAATAACACGCATTTTTCGCATGACGATCATGTTCTAAAATGCGACGCAGATCGCAAAGAAGAAGGGAAATCTGCTGCTAAAAACAGCAGATTATCCCGCTTCAGCAACGCATTTATTCAGAAATGATGAGAAGTTACGGGAAATTGTAAGCGTCCATAAAATAACCATCATCATATAACTTAATGATTTAAATAATGAATAATTTTGAACGAAAAGATTGGGCGGCGATTCCTTGATCTACAACAGTGGATTGTTCAAAGTTTGGCCTTTCATCTCGTGCAAAAAATGCGTAATATACGCCGCCTTGCAGTCACAGTATGGTCATTTCTTAACTCATGCGCATCGGACACCACCAGCTTAGAAATCGCCTGATCGCAGCCCCAATGGCAGGTATTACAGACCGGCCGTTCAGGACGCTGTGCTACGAGATGGGAGCCGGTTTAACCGTATCCGAGATGATGTCGTCTAACCCGCAGGTTTGGGAAAGCGATAAATCCCGCCTTCGGATGGTGCACGTTGATGAACCAGGTATCCGCACCGTGCAAATTGCCGGAAGCGTGCCTGAAGAGATGGCAGATGCCGCGCGGATTAACGTGGAAAGTGGTGCCCAGATTATTGATATCAATATGGGGTGCCCGGCCAAAAAGGTGAATCGCAAGCTTGCAGGTTCAGCCCTTCTGCAATACCCCGACCAGGTGAAAGCTATCCTGACGGCGGTTGTCAGCGCGGTGGACGTTCCTGTTACGTTGAAGATTCGCACGGGTTGGTCGCCGGAACACCGTAACTGTGTAGAGATTGCCCAACTGGCCGAAGACTGTGGCATTCAGGCCCTGACCATCCATGGACGCACTCGCGCCTGTTTGTTCAACGGTGAAGCTGAATACGACAGCATTCGGGCAGTTAAGCAGAAAGTTTCCATTCCGATTATCGCGAATGGCGACATAACTGACCCGCTTAAAGCCAGGGCTGTACTCGACTATACGGGAGCTGATGCTCTGATGATAGGACGTGCAGCTCAGGGAAGACCCTGGATCTTCCGGGAAATCCAGCATTATCTGGACACTGGGGAGCTGCTTGCCCCGCTGCCTTTGGCAGAGGTTAAGCGCTTGCTTTGTTCGCATGTTCGGGAACTGCATGACCACTACGGTCAGGCAAAAGGGTACCGAATTGCGCGTAAACACGTCTCCTGGTATCTCCAGGAGCACGCTCCAGATGACCAGTTTCGGCGCACATTCAACGCCATAGAGGATGCCAGCGTACAGCTGGAGGCGTTGGAGGCATACTTCGAAAATCTTGCGTAATGAAATAAAGAGCTGACAGAACTATGTTCGAACAACGCGTAAATTCTGACGTACTGACCGTTTCTACCGTTAACTCTCAGGACCAGGTAACTCAAAAGCCCCTGCGTGACTCGGTTAAACAGGCACTGAAGAACTATTTTGCTCAACTGAATGGTCAGGATGTTAATGATCTGTATGAGCTGGTACTGGCTGAAGTTGAACAGCCACTGTTGGACATGGTGATGCAATACACCCGCGGTAACCAAACCCGCGCTGCGCTGATGATGGGTATCAACCGTGGTACTCTGCGTAAGAAACTGAAAAAATACGGCATGAACTGATACTAATCAGTTAAATGCTTGTTTAAAAAGGCGCTCTTCGGCATGGGGAAGCGCCTTTTTTATTACCTGCGCTTCTCCGTCAACGCATTGTAAACCTTCGCCTCTCCTGCTTTTCAACCCCGATTTTTCGTGTATATTTCCCCCACCTTACTGGCGCTCTTCCCGCGGAATGACACAATGATTCGTAAATACTGGTGGCTGGTTGTCTTTGCAATCTCCGTTCTCATTTTCGATGCACTCCTGATGCAGTGGATTGAACTGATGAGCACCGAAACCGATAAGTGTCGCAATATGAACTCCGTCAATCCGCTGAAACTCGTGAACTGCTCAGAGCTCGACTAAACGCCCGATTGCGCAAATCACCCCGTTATTACCCACTAAAAACGGGGATTTAAATCCCTTTGAGCCATTACCTGACGGTGATAATGTCTCGCCCTTCTCAACCGCTCTAGCGTAACCCCACACTCGAGTAGAACCGTCCATGCTGGTCAGCCAATACAACCATATCCTTGTCGTCCTCTCCTTTGTTGTTGCCATTCTTGCTGCGTATACCGCGCTGAACATGGCTGCACGCGTCGCCGGGAGTGAGGGCGTCGCTGCCCGCGTCTGGCTGGCTGGCGGCGGTATTGCTATGGGGATTGGCGTCTGGGCCATGCATTTTATCGGCATGCTGGCGATGGACCTCTCCATGAGCATGAGCTACAACGCCACCCTGACGGTGCTATCCATGGTCATCGCCGTGGGTTCGTCGCTGTTTGCGCTATGGCTTGTGAGCTGCGAGCAACTACGCCTGCGCCGACTGCTGCCCGGCGCGCTGGTGATGGGGAGCGGTATTGTGGCCATGCATTACACCGGCATGGCGGCGCTGGAGGTGATGCCCGGGATAATCTGGGACAAGGTCTGGGTGGCCATTTCGGTCGTGATTGCGCTTGCCGCTTCACTCGCGGCATTATGGCTGACCTTCCGCCTGCGTCGCGAAGCCGCGCAGGTCGTGCTGATGCGCATGGGTGCCGCCATCACGATGGGAATTGCGATTGCCGGCATGCACTATGCCGGGATGAAAGCGGCGCAGTTTCCGATGTCCACAATGGTTCACCATGAGGGGATTAACGGGAGCTGGCTGGCGGTGCTGGTCAGCGTCGTCGCGCTCTCTATTCTTGGGATCACCCTGCTGGTGTCGATGCTGGATGCCCGCCTTCAGGCTCGCACCGCCCTTCTGGCCTCGTCGCTGGCAGAAGCTAACCGGGAACTCGCTCAGCTGGCGCTACACGATACCCTGACGCGTCTGCCCAACCGTATCCTGCTGGAAGACAGGCTCGATCAGGCCATCAGCAAAGCCGATCGTGAAGGGAATCACTTTGCCCTGATGTTCATGGATCTTGACGGCTTTAAAGCTATCAATGATGCCTACGGCCATGATGTCGGTGACAGGCTGCTGGTCGCCGTTACGCAGCGTCTGCTGCTTCTCCTGAAAGGCCAGTTCACCCTTGCACGCATCGGCGGTGATGAATTTGTTCTGCTGGCAGAGGGAGAAGGTCCGGACGACGCGGCATCGCTGGCGAATTCGCTGGTGCGCGCGATCGATAGCCCCTTCAATCTCAGCCCCTATGAACTGGTGGTGACCCTCAGCATTGGTATCGCGCTGTACCCTCACGACGGCAAAACCGAGCGTGAGCTGATGTTTAACGCCGACGCGGCGATGTATCACACGAAGCATATGGGCCGTAACGGTTACCACTTTTTCCAGCCCTCCATGAACACCCTGGCGCAGACCCATCTCCAGTTAATGAACGATCTGTGGATGGCGATCGATCGCAATGAGCTGCGCCTGCTGTATCAGCCAAAATTTCACGCCCCGGCGGGCCCGGTCCTCGGATTCGAGGCGCTGTTGCGCTGGCAGCATCCTAAGCAGGGGTTACTGACGCCGGACCTTTTTCTGCCGCTGGCGGAAAAAACGGGGCTGATCGTCCCGATTGGCAACTGGGTGATTAATGAAGCCTGTCGCCAGCTGCGGGAATGGCATCTCCAGGGACATCAAAGCTGGTCAATGGCGGTAAACCTGTCGACACTGCAGTTTGAACAACCTTCGCTGGTTAAAACGGTTCTCGACTGCCTGGCACTTCATCAGGTGCCACCGGAAATGTTGATCCTCGAAGTGACGGAAACCACGGCGATGAGCAACCCGGATGAGAGCGTACGCGTGCTGACAGAGCTGACGAATGCGGGGGTAAAGGCCTCCATTGATGACTTTGGCACCGGATATTCGAGCCTGCTGTACCTCAAGCGCTTACCGGCCTGTGAATTGAAAATCGACAGGGCGTTTGTGCAAGAGCTCAGCGGCGAGAGCGAGGATGCCACTATTGTCTCTGCGATTGTGGCTCTCGCTAAAACACTTAACCTGAAAGTTGTGGCTGAAGGTGTGGAAACCGAAGCGCAGCAAGCCTTTTTAACCGAGCTGGGCTGTAACACCCTTCAGGGTTATCTGTTAGGTAAACCCGTCAGCGCGCAGACCATAGAAGCACTTTGTGCCCGAGGGGAAATGTTACCCGGCGCTGAGCAATAAGCACCCTCATCTGGCGACACGCGAATAACCGGGAGTGTCGCCAGTATGCTATCGACCAGAGCGGGAGCCTGCTGATAAAGATTAAAACTGTCGTTATTCATTAACCAGTTTTTAATTATTCCGCTAAAAAAACCGTGGAATACAATCAAGGTGAGATCAACATTCACCTGTGGCGAAATGATGTTTCGCGAAATACAGGTCTCCAGCGTGGCGCGTAGCGTGTCATCGTTGAATCCGATACGCTTTCTGATTTCGCGCTCAGAAATCATATCACTGCTAAATTCACACTTATGATACAGAATTTGTAAAAGCGCACATTGCCGGGGTTGATGGGCAATATACTGCAGAGCAGTAATAAATTGCTCACGAAGTTTTAACAATGGATCGTCACTATCGGAAAAGGAAAGCCTGTCGTGAATAATCTCGCGAAGCGGTAATTGCTGTTCCCAGATGGCATTAAATATTTCAGATTTACTGGTGAAGTGCCAGTAGATTGCGCCGCGCGTCACCTTAGCAGCATCAGCGATATCCGTCAGCGTCGTGCTGGCTACGCCCCGCGTCGCAAACTGTTCGATAGCCGCCTCAATCAGCTGCTGCCGGGTTTGTTGAGCCTCTTCTTTCTTTTTACGCGCCATAGGCAACTACTCGTTACTCACAAGGTTTAAAGGTCATATTGCGTTCATGCAAATGTAAGTATTCACTAAAATCCGTTTTAATTTTGCACAAAAAAAGTCACCCCTCTTGATTTATAATTAATACAAATACATCCAATCAATTAAATTGACGAAATGAATAATTATAAAATATTAAACTCATTTACCTGATTAACATGCCTGAACTATATCCCAGAATGAAGCCGGTCTGATTCTGATTTTCTTCTATAAGCATGGTCATTCGCACTTATAAATTAAAAAACATTAAACACCCTCATTATTATACGCAGCTACATTTTATTTTTATCCCTCTGCCCCTGCTACCGATTCGCGGCATATATCGGTTAATGGGTATTTAAAGGAACAGTAATGACGAATCATTTCAGACTCTTGCCTTTATCCGGTTTCATTGTCTGCACGGTACTGCTCACTGGATGCGATGGTCAGGAAAATCAACAACAGCATCTGCAGGCGCCTCAGGTCAGCGTGCATATTGTGAAAAGCGCGCCTCTGGCCGTCACCACTGAACTCCCGGGCAGAACAGATGCATTTCGCGTTGCGGAGGTTCGTCCTCAGGTTAGCGGCATTATCCTGCGCCGTAACTTCGCGGAGGGTAGCGATGTAAAAGCGGGCGAGTCACTCTACCAGATCGATCCTGCGACCTATCAGGCAGCCTATGACAGCGCGAAAGGCGAACTGGCGAAGGCTCAGGCGGCGGCCAATATTGCACACCTGACGGTGAAACGTTATCTCCCGCTGGTAGGCACCCAGTATGTCAGTAAGCAGGAGTATGACCAGGCCGTGGCGACGGCTCAGCAGGCAGATGCCAGCGTGGTTGCCGCAAAAGCGGGCGTTGAAAGCGCACGTATCAACCTTGCCTACACCAAAGTGACCTCTCCGGTTGATGGTCGTATCGGAAAATCCAGCGTGACCGAAGGGGCGCTGGTGACGAACGGGCAAGCCGCAGCGCTGGCAACGGTCCAGCTGCTCGATCCGATTTATGTTGATGTCACCCAGTCCAGTAATGATTTTATGCGCCTGAAACAGACGAGCCTGCAAAAAGGAGATATCGCCAGCAACGTTGAGCTGCTGATGGAGAACGGGCAGCCCTACCCGCTAAAAGGCACATTGCAGTTCTCTGACGTCACGGTCGATGAAAGTACCGGCTCGATCACCCTGCGCGCCATTTTCCGGAACCCTCAGCATCTGTTGTTACCCGGCATGTTTGTTCGCGCCCGCATTGATGAAGGCACCCAGCCGGATGCGATTCTGGTACCACAGCAAGGCGTGACCCGTACACCGCGAGGCGATGCAACCGTGCTGGTGGTGAACGATAAAAACCAGGTTGAGCCGCGAACCGTCGTGGCCCCTCAGGCAATTGGCGATCGCTGGCTGGTGACGGAAGGGCTGAAAAACGGTGACCGCGTGATAGTCAGCGGGCTACAGAAAGTCAGACCCGGGGTAACCGTCGTCGCCACGCCTGATATCACCACGACGCCAGCCGGTTAAGGGACGACGACATGGCTAATTTCTTTATTCAGAGACCGGTTTTCGCCTGGGTACTTGCCATCATTTTGATGATTGCAGGCGGGCTGGCCATTCTCAAACTTCCCGTCGCACAGTATCCGACCATTGCTCCTCCCGCCGTGGCGATATCCGCGACTTACCCGGGAGCGGACGCTCAAACGGTGCAGGATACCGTGACCCAGGTTATCGAACAGAACATGAACGGTATCGATAAGCTGATGTATATGTCCTCCACCAGCGATTCGGCGGGTAACGTCACCATCACCCTGACCTTCGAGTCAGGAACCGATCCGGACATCGCCCAGGTACAGGTGCAGAACAAGCTGCAGCTCGCCATGCCGCTGCTGCCGCAAGAGGTTCAGCAGCAAGGGATTGGCGTGGAGAAATCCAGCAGCAGCTTCCTGCTGGTCGCTGGCTTTGTTTCAGACAACAAAAATCTCACGCAGAATGACATCTCTGACTATGTCGCTTCGAACGTCAAAGATGCCATCAGCCGAACGTCTGGCGTCGGTGACGTTCAGCTGTTTGGCGCCCAGTATGCGATGCGCATCTGGCTCGACAGCAACGCGATGAACAAATACCAGCTGACGCCGCAGGATATTATCAACCAGCTGAAAACGCAGAACGACCAGATAGCAGCAGGCCAGCTGGGCGGAACGCCGTCCATTCCCGGGCAGCAGCTGAATGCCTCGATCATCGCGCAAACTCGCCTGAAATCACCGGAAGAGTTTGGCCGCGTGACGCTCAAGGTGAATCAGGACGGCTCGATGGTTCATCTGAAGGACGTGGCTCGTATTGAGCTGGGTGGCGAAAACTACAACATGGTCACTAAAATCAACGGGCAGGCGGCAACCGGCCTGGGGATTAAGCTGGCAACCGGGGCAAATGCGCTGGACACCGCGGCAGCCATTAAGAGCAAGCTGGCGCAACTGCAGCAGTTCTTCCCGCAGGGGCTGAAAGTTGTCTATCCCTATGACACCACCCCTTTTGTGAAAATCTCCATTCACGAAGTGGTGAAGACCCTGTTTGAAGCAATCATTCTCGTCTTCCTGGTCATGTACCTGTTCCTGCAAAACCTGCGGGCGACGCTCATCCCGACTATCGCGGTGCCGGTCGTTCTGCTGGGTACCTTTGCGGTTCTGGCGGCATTCGGTTTCTCCATCAACACCCTGACGATGTTCGGTATGGTGCTGGCGATAGGTCTGCTGGTCGATGACGCTATCGTGGTCGTTGAGAACGTTGAACGCGTCATGGTCGAAGACAAACTGCCGCCGAAAGAGGCCACGCAGAAGTCGATGGAGCAGATCCAGGGGGCACTGGTGGGGATCGCCATGGTGCTCTCGGCGGTCTTTATTCCGATGGCCTTTTTTGGCGGCTCGACGGGGGCGATCTATCGCCAGTTCTCGCTGACTATCGTTTCCGCTATGGCGTTGTCCGTACTGGTTGCGCTAATCCTTACGCCCGCACTCTGCGCAACGTTGCTTAAGCCCGTATCCGGCGACCATCATGAGAAGAAAGGTGGCTTCTTCGGCTGGTTTAATGCGCTCTTTGATAAAAGCGTGGAGCACTACAGCAACAGCGTGAGCGGTATTTTGCGTAAGACAGGGCGCTATCTGGCGGTGTACGTCATTATCGTCGGTGGGATGGCGGTGCTCTTCCTGCGCTTGCCTACCTCCTTCCTGCCCGAAGAGGATCAGGGGGTGTTTATGACGATGGTTCAACTCCCGGCGGGTGCAACCCAGACGCGTACTCAGCAGGTCCTCGATCAGGTTCAGGACTACTATCTGAACAACGAAAAGGCGAACGTGGAATCCGTCTTTACCGTAAACGGCTTTAGCTTTAGCGGCCAGGGTCAGAACGCCGGTATCGCCTTCGTCAGCCTGAAGCCCTGGGAGGAGCGCCCGGGGGCGGAAAACGGCGTTGAAGCCATTGTAGGTCGCGCGACGAAAGCATTCAGTCAAATTAAAGACGGCCTCGTGTTCCCGTTTAACCTGCCAGCAATTATCGAACTGGGTACCGCCACGGGCTTCGACTTTGAATTGATCGATCAGGCTAATCTGGGACATACCCAGCTGACGCAGGCGCGTAACCAACTGCTCAGCATGGTGCATGAGCACCCTGACCTGCTGGTTCGCGTGCGCCCTAACGGTCTTGAAGATACGCCTCAGTTCAAGCTGGATGTCGATCAGGAGAAAGCGCAGGCGCTGGGCGTCAGCCTTTCTGACGTCAACCAGACGATTTCGACGGCCTTAGGTGGCACCTATGTGAACGACTTTATCGATCATGGGCGCGTGAAAAAGGTCTACGTCCAGGCCGACGCAAAATTCCGTATGTTGCCGGGAGATATTAATAACCTTTACGTGCGCAGCGCGAATGGGGAAATGGTCTCGTTCTCAGCCTTCAGCAACGCTCGCTGGGTGTATGGTTCACCTCGTCTGGAACGCTATAACGGGATGCCCTCTATGGAGATACTGGGTGAATCAGCCCCGGGTAAAAGTACCGGTGAGGCCATGGCTATGATGGAAAGTCTCGCGGCAAAACTGCCTTCCGGCATCGGTTATGACTGGACGGGGATGTCTTATCAGGAGCGGCTCTCGGGTAACCAGGCGCCTGCACTGTACGCCATTTCACTGATCGTGGTGTTCCTGTGCCTGGCTGCGCTGTATGAAAGCTGGTCCATTCCGTTCTCCGTCATGCTGGTTGTGCCGCTGGGGGTCATTGGGGCTCTTCTCGCAGCGTCGCTGCGCGGGTTAAACAACGACGTCTATTTCCAGGTCGGCCTGCTGACGACGATTGGTTTATCGGCGAAAAACGCCATTCTGATCGTCGAATTTGCTAAAGACCTGATGGATAAAGAAGGCAAAGGCATTATTGAGGCCACGCTGGAAGCCTCCAGAATGCGCCTTCGACCGATCCTGATGACGTCCCTGGCCTTTATTCTTGGCGTCATGCCGCTGGTGATCAGCACCGGGGCCGGGAGCGGCGCGCAAAACGCCGTCGGTACGGGCGTTATGGGGGGAATGCTTTCCGCAACGCTTCTGGCAATTTTCTTCGTGCCCGTCTTCTTTGTGGTTGTTCGACGACGGTTTACTCACCATAAAGAGTAATGTTTCCCTGAAAAGGCACCTCTGGTGCCTTTTTATTTGTAACATAAACAACGAATTAGATTTTACATAAAGGCAGCATTAAGAATATGATGATTTGCATTAAGTAAAAACAGTCTCTTGTAACTCCATAATGTCTCCATTAATTCCTCCTGAAACCGACTTTTCTCCACGATTTTTACAAACTACATAATTTGAGATTATTCCTCGTGTAACGAGGACTTACCCCGGTGGTAAAATAACCTCCAGTTCGTTAATCGCCCTCCTGGCTTTATAGCGGATGAGAAATAATACTGAGGTAACATCATGAAAAGATTCATTTCCGTTGCACTTCTCGCTGCGCTGCTTGCTGGTTGCGCGCACGACTCTCCATGTGTACCGGTTTACGACGACCAGGGCCGACTGGTTCATACCAATACCTGTATGAAAGGCACCACCCAGGATAACTGGGAGACTGCGGGTGCTATCGCCGGCGGTGCTGCCGCAGTAGCGGGTCTGACGCTGGGTATTGTTGCCCTGACCAAGTAACATCTGTTAAGAAAGCGCGGCTCTGGCCGCGCTTTTGCTTTTAATGAGTGCAGTATTTTCAAATAAGTAAAAAAATAGCCCTGTATATATTCGCTAAATTAATCTAAGCCTGAAGTCAGTCACAACTTTTTCGCATACTCATTCAAATTACTTATTCTATCGTGATGATTTTCACACATTAATATTATTGAATACCCTGCCAATATTCACGCTGAAAACTATCTCTTCTTTTTGCTGACCCGACTCAAAACTTTTGCTCCGATTTGTGGCACAGGTTGTAATTTCGCACCGTTTCGGGGCGCTCGTTTTATTTAAGCCTGTCTACACTCAGCATTAAGCGTTCACTTGTCTCTTATTTTGTCGAACGCAAAACTGGCATTACGTTTGCTTTATAAACGTTGGCCAAAGCCACAGACAGGTAAAGCGTTTAAAAACGCCTCTATAACGATAAATTTCGCCACACAGGATGCATTATGAAAAAGACGATGATAGCCAGCCTGGCCGCTGCAGGCATGTTGTTTGCCGTAGCCGGTCAAGCCCATGCGGGAACGACACTGGATGCCGTTAAAAAGAAAGGTTTTGTTCAATGTGGTATCAGTGACGGTTTGCCTGGCTTCTCTTATGCCGATGCGAACGGCAAATTTACCGGTATTGATGTGGATGTCTGCCGTGGCGTTGCAGCCGCCGTTTTTGGCGATGACAGCAAAGTAAAATATACCCCGCTGACGGCGAAAGAACGCTTTACGGCGCTGCAGTCCGGCGAGGTCGACATGCTCTCCCGTAACACCACCTGGACCTCCTCCCGTGATGCAGGCATGGGGATGTCATTTACGGGCGTGACCTATTATGACGGCATCGGCTTCCTGACCCACAATAAAGCCGGCCTGAAAAGTGCTAAGGAACTGGATGGCGCCACCGTTTGTATCCAGGCAGGCACCGATACCGAGCTGAACGTCGCGGATTATTTCAAAGCAAACAACATGAAATATACCCCGGTGACATTCGACCGCTCGGATGAATCGGCCAAAGCGCTGGAATCCGGCCGTTGCGACACGCTGGCCTCTGACCAGTCACAGCTGTATGCCTTACGCATTAAGCTGAGCAACCCGGCAGAGTGGATTGTCCTGCCTGAAGTGATCTCCAAAGAGCCTCTCGGCCCCGTCGTTCGTCGCGGTGATGAAGACTGGTTCTCCATCGTTCGCTGGACGCTGTTTGCCATGCTGAACGCAGAAGAGATGGGCATCAACTCTAAAAACGTTGATGAGAAAGCCGCTAAGCCATCCAACCCTGATATGGCACACCTGCTCGGTAAAGAAGGTGATTTCGGCAAGGACCTGAAGCTGGATAACAAGTGGGCTTACAACATCATCAAACAGGTGGGCAACTACTCTGAGATCTTTGAGCGCAACGTGGGATCGGAAAGCCCGCTGAAGATCAAACGCGGCCAGAACAATCTCTGGAACAACGGCGGTATTCAGTACGCACCACCAGTACGTTAAGTCATAGCTGTAACGGGCACTGCTCCGGCAGTGCCCACTCCAGAGTCATGGTTACTGAGGTTTCTTTATGTCCCATCGCCGCTCAGCCGTAAAAGGATCGCTATCCTTTTCTCATCCCGCGGTCCGCGCCTGGCTATTCCAGATTATTGCTATTGTTGCGGTTGTTCTCATCGCCGTGTATCTCATCCATAACACCATCACCAACCTGAATAACCGCGGCATTACTTCCGGTTTCGCGTTTTTAGATCGCAGCGCGGGGTTTGGTATTGTTCAGCACCTTATTGATTACCAGGAAGGTGACACGTACGGACGCGTGTTCGTGGTCGGTTTACTGAATACGCTGTTGGTATCGGCGCTTTGTATCGTCTTCGCGTCGATACTGGGCTTCTTTATTGGCCTGGCGCGTCTTTCTGAAAACTGGCTTCTGCGGAAACTGTCGACCGTTTATATCGAGACGTTCCGCAATATCCCCCCGCTCCTGCAGATCTTCTTCTGGTATTTCGCCGTACTGCGTAACCTTCCCGGTCCCCGCCAGGCCGTCGACGCGTTTGAGCTGTTTTTCCTGAGTAACCGTGGGTTGTCCATTCCTTCTCCTCAGCCGGGTGAAGGGCTGTACGCTTTTATCGGCGCGATTGTGATAGCGCTTGCGCTCTCTGCGGGGGTATTCCGTTTTAACCGCAAGCATCAGATCAAAACCGGTCAGCTTCGTAGAACCTGGCCCACGGCAGCTGTCCTGATCGTTAGCCTGCCGCTAATAGCACACTGGCTGTTTGGGGCAGCGCTGCACTGGGATATTCCACATCTGCGGGGCTTTAACTTTCAGGGCGGGATGGTATTAATTCCCGAACTGGCAGCCCTGACGCTGGCGCTGTCGATTTATACGTCCGCCTTTATCGCAGAGATTATCCGTGCAGGGATCCAGGCCGTTCCTTATGGGCAGCACGAGGCGGCACGCTCGCTGGGATTACCCCATACCGTGACGCTTCGTCAGGTCATTATTCCGCAGGCTTTACGGGTCATCATTCCCCCCCTGACCAGCCAGTATCTCAATATTGTCAAAAACTCGTCGCTGGCCGCTGCGATTGGTTACCCGGATATGGTGTCACTCTTCGCCGGAACCGTGCTTAACCAGACCGGACAAGCCATTGAAACCATCGCCATCACGATGTCTGTCTATCTGATCATCAGCCTGGTGATTTCCCTGCTGATGAACCTTTATAACCGCCGTATAGCACTGGTCGAGCGCTAAGGATCTATGATGACAAAAGCGATACTGTCGCACTCCTCGCGCCCTGCCAACTCGACAGGTGGACGTTTCATTCTCTGGGCGCGTAAGAATCTGTTCTCCAGCTGGAGTAACAGCCTGCTGACGATTGTCTGCCTGTGGCTCATGTGGGAATTGATTCCTCCCCTGCTGAACTGGGCGTTTTTACAGGCCAACTGGGTCGGTTCAACCCGAGCTGACTGCACAAAAGCCGGCGCCTGCTGGGTGTTTATTCATGAACGTTTCGGTCAGTTCATGTATGGATTGTATCCCCACGAACAGCGCTGGCGGATTAATCTGGCGCTGGTTATCGGCCTGCTCTCCGTCGCGGCCATGTTCTGGAAAAAGCTGCCACATCGTGGACGCTATATTGCTGCCTGGGCCGTAGTTTATCCGATTATTGTCTGGGTACTGTTGTATGGCGGTTTCCTGGGACTGGAACGCGTTGAAACACGCCAGTGGGGCGGGCTGACGCTGACGCTGATTATCGCTTCAGTGGGGATAGCCGGTGCTTTACCGTGGGGGATTTTACTGGCCCTGGGGCGGCGTTCAAAAATGCCGATCGTCCGCGTGCTCTCCGTTATCTTCATTGAGTTCTGGCGCGGCGTACCGCTTATCACCGTTCTGTTTATGTCATCGGTCATGCTGCCGCTGTTTATGGCAGAGGGAACAACCATCGACAAGCTGATCCGTGCCCTGGTGGGGGTGATTCTCTTCCAGTCCGCCTATGTCGCTGAAGTTGTACGTGGTGGTCTGCAAGCGTTGCCTAAAGGTCAGTACGAAGCGGCGGAATCACTGGCTCTCGGTTACTGGAAAACGCAGGGACTGGTCATTCTCCCACAAGCACTCAAGCTGGTCATTCCGGGTCTGGTCAACACGATCATTGCCCTCTTCAAGGATACCAGCCTGGTGATCATCATCGGATTGTTCGATCTCTTTAGCAGCGTGCAACAGGCAACCGTTGACCCTGTCTGGCTGGGTATGTCCACCGAAGGATATGTCTTTGCTGCCCTGATCTACTGGATCTTTTGTTTTAGCATGTCGCGCTACAGCCAGCATCTGGAAAAGCGCTTTAACACCGGGCGTACACCGCACTGAGGAAATTATGAGCCAAATAACTATGACACCCGCCGACGCGATGATTACGCTGGAAAATGTGAATAAATGGTACGGACAATTTCATGTCCTGAGGGACATTAATCTCAAGGTAAAGCAGGGAGAACGCATCGTCCTTTGCGGCCCTTCGGGCTCCGGAAAATCCACAACCATTCGCTGTATTAATCATCTTGAAGAACATCAGCAAGGACGCATTGTGGTTGATGGTATCGAGCTGAATGAAGATATCCGCAATATCGAACGCGTACGTCAGGAAGTAGGAATGGTATTTCAGCACTTTAATCTGTTTCCGCACCTGACCGTTCTGCAGAACTGTACGCTTGCACCGATTTGGGTACGAAAGATGCCGAAAAAGGAAGCGGAGGCATTGGCAATGCACTACCTTGAACGCGTACGTATCGCAGAGCATGCCAATAAGTTCCCTGGCCAGATATCGGGTGGCCAACAGCAGCGTGTGGCTATCGCCCGTTCGCTGTGTATGAAGCCGAAAATTATGCTGTTTGATGAACCGACATCTGCCCTCGATCCGGAAATGGTGAAAGAGGTTCTGGACACCATGATTGGGCTGGCACAATCCGGTATGACCATGCTCTGTGTGACGCATGAGATGGGGTTTGCGCGAACCGTGGCCGACCGGGTGATCTTTATGGACCGCGGCGAGATTGTTGAACAGGCGCCGCCGGATGAGTTCTTTGCCCATCCGAAGTCAGAACGTACGCGAGCATTCCTGTCACAGGTAATTCATTAGGTGTTTGCTCTGCCGGGTGGAGGCTCGCCTTACCCGGCCTACCTTTTTTCGCCCATAAACGCAAAAAGGCCATCCTTTCGGATGGCCTTTTCACTTATTTGATGTCTGGCAGTTCCCTACTCTCACATGGGGAGACCCCACACTACCATCGGCGCTACGGCGTTTCACTTCTGAGTTCGGCATGGGGTCAGGTGGGACCACCGCGCTAAAGCCGCCAGACAAATTCTTTTACTTCTTGCCGAACTTTAACCTAAGTATAAAGTGGTGCTGATACCCAGAGTCGAACTGGGGACCTCACCCTTACCAAGGGTGCGCTCTACCAACTGAGCCATATCAGCACGCTAAATTTGATGCCTGGCAGTTCCCTACTCTCACATGGGGAGACCCCACACTACCATCGGCGCTACGGCGTTTCACTTCTGAGTTCGGCATGGGGTCAGGTGGGACCACCGCGCTAAAGCCGCCAGGCAAA
>NZ_JBGORN010000007.1:0-165056 GCF_041679625.1 Enterobacter cloacae complex sp. ESBL7 | reverse complement strand
TGGCCGACCGGGCCACGCTGACCGGCACCACCTTTGCCAGCCAGGGCACCACCCAGGCGGGACAGCTGACGGTTAACTACGGCCAGCTGAACAACAGCGGCACGCTGCTCGGCAACGCGCAGCTGAATATTGGCGCGGACCAGGTGACCCAGAGCGCGGGCGGCAGGCTGCTGAGCGGCGGCAACCTGTGGCTGCAGAGCCGGGGGCTGGACCTGACCGGCCAGCTGGTCTCCCTGGGGGACTTAACGCTGCAGCTGACGAACGCGTTTACCAGCCGGACCGCCGTGGCGGCAGGCCGGACCCTGACCATCAGCAGCGGCGGCGACATCGATAACCGCAGCGTGCTGCAGGGGCAGGCGGTTAACCTCAGCGCGGGCGGGCAGCTCAGCAACAACGGACAAATCACCACCGGCGGCGGCACCAGCACGCTCTCCGGCAGCAGCGTGGCGCTCAATGCCGCGGGCGCGGTGCAGGGCGGGGGCGACATCACCGTAGCCAGCCGGAGCAACATTACCGTCGACGGCTTCACCGGCACGCGCGGCTCGCTGACCCTGAGCGCGCCGGGGTCCATCGTCAACACCGCGCTGCTGTACGCGGCGAATAACCTGGCGCTGTTTGCCGACAGCATCACCAACCGGCGCGGCGACATCATGGCGGGAAATAACCTGTGGATGCAGCGGGATGCGGCGGGGAATGCGAACAGCCAGGTGGTGAACACGTCGGGGAATATTGAGACGCAGAATGGGGATATTGGGATCAGAACGGGGCATTTGCTGAATACCCGTGATGGACTTTCGGTAAATAGCTGGACCGAGACTTCGCAACTGGCTGAAAACGTCGGTGATGCAACGATTGAACTTCTTGTCCTGAGTCTCCCTTCGACGTCTTACAGCATTAGTAATACGAAAAGCAAAGGGTATCGCAACTGTACATGTGCAATTGAATACGATATTTACAGTTCATCATTTGTTCCTACCGCAGAGAGCAGCCAAATGCGCTTTGCTGGCTCAGTGGTGCATCTTGATGTGAGTGCGAGCGGTGGCGCGGGACGCATCGCTTCGGGACGCGATTTGGTTATCAATGCTGGTGCTCTGGAAAATAAATCAAGTCAAATACTGAGTGAACGTAACGCATCTCTTTCAGGCTCACAGCTGAACAATGAGAGTTATCAATCAGGAACAACGGGGACTTTTTATAATTATAAATATCTCAGGTCTACAGGGGGATCATCTTCGGAAACGGGATATCCTGGACCAAAAGCTAACTCGACCTTTATTTATGAGTTACAAGGTCTGACGAATGAATCGGTGGAGGGCGAAACCTTACGCGCCGTCATCCAGGCGGGCGGTAACGTCACCGCAAACTTCACCAGCAACATCAGCAACACTAATACCACCGCTAACGCGGGCGGCGTCAGCAACGTTATCTCCACCCCGTCGCTGAACACCCTCAGCAACCAGACTGTCGGCAGCGGTGTGCAAAAACAGGGCCTGAACGCTACCGGCACCGTGGCGGTGAACTCGCCGCAGTGGAACGATCGGCTCCAGGGTGCGCTGCAGCAGCTTAACGGCGGCGGCGCGCTGGAAAACGGCGGCGTGTCCGGCACGTCTCTCAGCAACATTGCCACCACGCAGAAAGGCAACGCGAACCTCGGCCAGCTGGGCGCACTGGCGAACGCCGGGGTCACCACCGCCGATCTCCGCACCGCGCAGGGCGGTACCGTCGGGCACTATCAGGGCCAGCGCGTCGACACCAGCGCTTACCCGCTGCCGTCGGGCAACAACGGCTATTTTGTCTTCTCCGACAACCCGAAAAGCCCGTACCTGATCGGCATCAACCCGAAACTGAACGGTCTCGGACAGCTTGATCCCGCCCTGTTTGCCGATCTGAACGCGATGCTCGGGATCAAACCGTCGTCCACGGCGCCGCAGGAGACGCGGCTGGCGTTTACCGACGAGAAGCAGTTCCTCGGCTCGTCCTATATGCTTGGCCGCCTCAACCTGAACCCGGACTACGACTACCGCTTCCTCGGCGATGCGGCGTTCGATACCCGCTATGTCTCCAACGTGGTGCTCAACCAGACCGGTAACCGCTACCTGAACGGCATCGGCTCCGATCTGGATCAGATGCGCTATCTGATGGACAACGCCGCGGCGGCGCAGCAGTCGCTGGGCCTGCAGTTTGGCGTCTCGCTGACCGCCGATCAGATTGCCGCGCTCGACCACAGCCTGCTGTGGTGGGAGAAAGCCACCGTCAACGGCGAAACGGTGATGGTGCCGAAGCTTTACCTGTCGCCGAAGGACGTCACCGTCAACAACGGCAGCGTGATCGCGGGCAACAACGTCACCCTGAAGGGCGGCAGCATCACCAACGGCGGCAGCTCGCTGCTGGCGAAAAACAGCCTGACGCTCGACAGCCAGAACAGCATCAGCAACCTCAGCAACGGCCTGATGAAAGCGGGCGGCGACCTGAACCTGAGCGCCATCGGCGATATCAATAACATCAGCTCCACCATCAGCGGCAAAACGGTCGCGCTGGAGAGCCTGGACGGCAGCATCAACAACCTGACGCAGGTTGAGCAGATTGATATCAACGCCGGAGGTAAATACGGCAACATCGGCCTGAAGGACACCCTGCTGGGCAACACGGCGTCCATTACCGCGCAGGATGGCCTGTCGCTTGAGGCGGGTAAAAACATCACCGTTACCGGGGCGAACCTGGCCTCCGGCGGCGATATGCTGCTGAACGCGTGGGGCGATATTGCCGTCAACGCGAATCAGATCAACGACGCATTCAGCTCCAGCCGGGCGAAAACCAGCCGTTCGTCCGTCACGTATCAGGGCAGTAACGTCACCGCGGGCGGCAACCTGCTGGTGAACGCCGGGCACAACCTTGACGTGACCGCCAGCGACCTGAAGGCGGGCGGCAGCGCGGGGCTGAGCGCGGGCAACGATCTGAACCTGAACGCGGAGCAAACCAGTGAAAGCAGCCGGAAAGGGAAAAGCGAGTCCCACAGCACCGGGCTCGACCGCACCGCGATTTCCGCAGGCGATAACCTGGTCCTGAAGGCCGGGCAGGATATCAACGCCCGGGCCGCCGCGCTGGCAGCGGAGAAAAGCGTCGGGCTGCAGGCGGGTCGCGACGTGAATCTGGCTGCGGAAGAGACCACGCAGGGCGACAGCTATAGGTCAGGCAAGAAAACCGTTATTAACGAATCGGTACGTCAGCAGGGAACCGAGATCGCCAGCGGGGAGAATACTCAAATCCTCGCCGGACGCGATGTGACCACCGAAGCCGCGCAGGTGACGGCGAAGGGCGATATCGGCGTGGCGGCAGGCCGCGACGTCAGCCTCAATACCGCAACCGAAAGCGATTATCACTACAAAGAGCAGACCAAAACCAAAAAAGGTTTCCTCAGCAAGAAAACCACCCACACCATCGAGGAGGACAGCGCGACGCGTGAATCCGGCTCCTTGCTGAGCGGCGATAACGTGCAGGTGGTGGCGGGCAATAACCTGCGGGTGTTCGGCTCCGCCGTGGCGGGCGATGGCGACGTGCAGCTTAAGGCGGGCAACAACGTCGATATCGTGGCGGCCACCAACAGCGACACCTCCTGGCGCTTCAAGGAAGAGAAAAAATCCGGCCTGATGGGATCGGGCGGGATTGGCTTTACCATCGGCAGCAGCAAAAGCACGCACGATCTTCGTGAGAAGGGTACCACCCAGAGCCAGAGCTTCAGTACGGTGGGCTCGACGGGCGGTAACGTCGCGATTTCTGCCGGAAACCAGGCCCACGTCGGCGGGGCGGATCTTATCGCCGGAAAGGATTTAAGCCTCAGCGGCGACAGCGTCATCATCGAGCCGGGGCACGACAGGCGCACCCGGGATGAAACCTTTGAGCAGAAGAAAAGCGGGCTCACCGTGGCGCTCTCCGGCACCGTCGGTAGCGCTATTAACAATGCCGTGAGCGCGGCGCAGGAGACCAAAGAGCAAAGTGATGGCCGTCTGAAAGCCCTTCAGGCCACCAAAACGGTGCTGTCCGGCGTGCAGGCCGGGCAGGCAGCGGATATGGCGGCAACCACCGGCGACCCGAACGCAATGGGTGTGAGCCTCTCGCTGACGACCCAGAAGTCGAAATCACAGCAGCATGCTGAGAGTGATGCGGTGGCAGGCAGCACGCTGAACGCAGGCAACAATCTCTCCATCACCGCGAACGGCAAAAACAAAGGTGCAAACAGCGGCGACATCGTGATTGCGGGCAGCCAGCTGAAAGCCGGGGGCGACACCACGCTGGATGCACAGAACGATATTCTGCTGTCCGGTACGGCGAATACCCAAAAAACCAGCGGCAAGAACAGCAGCAGCGGTGGCGGTATTGGGGTAAGCATCGGTGCCGGAGGCAACGGCGCGGGTATCAGCGTGTTTGCCAACGTTAACGCCGCGCACGGCAAGGATAAAGGTAACGGTACCGACTGGACCGAAACCACAATCGACAGCGGCAAAAACGTCACCCTAAAAAGCGGGCACGACACCGTGCTTGATGGCGCCCAGGTTAACGGCAATAAAATCGTGGCAGACGTTGGTCACGACCTGCTGATGCGCAGCCAGCAGAACAACAGCGACTACGACAGCAAGCAGACCAGCGTTGCGGCCGGGGGCAGCTTCACCTTCGGCACCATGTCCGGTTCAGGCTATATCAACGCCAGCCAGGACAAGATGAAGAGCCGCTTTGATTCGGTGGCCGAACAGACCGGGCTGTATGCCGGGGACGGGGGCTTCGACATCACCGTGGGGCATCACACCCAGCTTGATGGCGCGGTTATCGCCTCCACCGCCACGCCGGACAAAAACAGTCTCGATACCGGAACGCTGGGCTTCAGCGATATCCACAACGAAGCGGACTTTAAAACCTCGCACTCCGGTATCAGCCTGAGCGGCGGCGGCAGCTTCGGGGATAAATTCCAGGGCAACCTGCCGGGCGGCATGATCTCCGCTGCGGGTAACAAAGGTCATAAGGAAGGCACCACGCAGGCCGCCGTGGCAGAGGGCTCCCTCACTATCCGCGACAAGGCAAACCAGAAGCAGGACGTGGCCGAACTGAGCCGCGACACCGAACATGCCAACGACAGCATCAGCCCGATCTTCGACAAGGAGAAAGAGCAGAACCGCCTGAACGCGGTTGGGATGATCAGCGACATTGGCAGCCAGGTGGCGGATATTGCCAGGACGCAGGGTGACCTGAACGGGCTGAAGGCGGCCCAGAAAGAAACCGGCGCAACACTCCCCGCAAACGCGACAGAGAAACAGCGCCAGGATTATCTGGCGAAACTGCGAGATACCCAGGCATACAAAAACGTGATGGTGACGTACGGAACCGGCAGCGATATGCAGCGCGGCATCCAGGCGGCCACGGCAGCGCTGCAGGGACTGGCGGGCGGCAATATCGGAGGGGCGCTGGCGGGCGCGTCGGCACCGGAGCTGGCGAACATCATCGGCCATCATGCAGGCATTGATGACAACACGGCGGCAAAAGCGATTGCCCATGCCATCCTCGGCGGCGTAACTGCAGCCCTTCAGGGAAACAGTGCCGCAGCGGGCGCTGTGGGGGCCGCATCCGGCGAACTGATTGCGACAGCAATCGCCAGACAGTTCTATCCGGACACAGACCCGTCGAAGCTGACGGAAGAGCAGAAGCAGACCGTGAGTACGCTGGCATCTGTTTCAGCGGGCATAGCCGGCGGGATTGCTGGGGGAAATACGGCTGGTGCGGCGGCCGGGGCCAGTGCCGGGAAGAATAGTGTTGAGAATAACTATCTGAGCAGTACGCAGGCAGTAGCATTCGATAAGGAACTTTCTGAGTGTCGAAAATCTGGTGGTGACTGTCAGGCGATTATCGATAAATGGAAAAAAGTCAGTGATGAGCAAAGTGCTACAGTTGATGAGCTATTGAAGGATGATCCCCTAACGGCTGTTGGATGGAATAAGGAAGTTGCTGAGGGTGGCTACGATATGACGGAGCGCCCCGGCTGGTTGGGAAATATCGGCGCTGATGTTATGACCAGTGACGAAGCCAAGACCTACGTTCAACAGTGGAATGGTCAGGATCTGGCGAAAATAGACCAAAACAGTCCGGAGTGGATGAAGTATGCGGTATTCGCGTCCGATCCGGAAAATCAGGCCATGCTTGTCAGCGGTGGGCTGCTTGTAAAAGACATAACCAAAGCGGCGCTATCGTTCATGAGCCGCAATACTGCAACGGCTACTGTCAAAGCCTCTGAACTCGGAATGCAATGGGGCCAGGGTAATATTAAACAAGGTATGCCTTGGGAGGATTATGTTGGTTCATCCTTACCCTCCAGTGCCAGATTGCCCCAGAATTTTAAAACGTTTGACTATTATGATGTATCTACTAAAACAGCTGTGAGCGCTAAATCATTGGATACACAGACAATGGCGAAGCTGGCAAACCCTAATCAGATTTACAGTTCGATCAAAGGAAATATTGATGCAGCTGCAAAATTTGATACATACACACTCTCTCGAAAGACAATTGATTCTTCTATGATTGCTAATAGAGAGGTCCAGCTTGCTGTTCCTGCTACTACAACAAAAACGCAGTGGACAGAAATAAACCGAGCCATTGAATATGGCAAGAGTCAGGGTGTGACAGTTAAAGTGACACAGGTGAAATGATGAAATTTAATAAAAGTCAGGATTACAGGGCTAGTTGTTACTATAACTCTGAATTATTGCTTGTTGAGACTCAATCAGGGCTGGGGATGGTCGCTGCTGATCCCCTCTTTCCTCCCCACTTATTGCACCCCGATGCCGATAATCAAAGTATCGGTGAAGTTGTTTTACAAGCGTTGTCAGATAGCCGGACATTGACGGTTGAAGAGTGTGATACGTTCTTTGATGTTGAGAAAGGCAAAGCACAATATGCTGCCTGGATAGCAATGTTGATGAAAAAATACGGCTATAAAACCAAACGTGCTTTATTCAAAGATATGAAGAACTGTGGTGTACATTGTATCAATGGTTTTATCACTTTTTCACCAACTCGCCATGAGAAACTAGAAGGTTGGGGAAGAACTAAAGGTGATGGCATAGAGAATGTCGTTCTCTCTGTAGATAGCACTCCAGCCGAAATTGGCGCGGGTCTGCGACTTGCCCTCAGTCGTTGCAAAGGTTGATTCAAAATCCCGCCAAATGTCGGCGGGATTTTTGGATTTGCCCTTTTTCACTTCCAGATAAGACGTATTTGGCCGTATCGTCTTCCGGTCAATTCTGATTCTCCAATAACTACTCTTGCCGTTGGAGGAATATTGCGCATTATTTCAAAAGAAAAGAAGCGCTCTGAAGATCTACCCGAATGAGGGTATAGAACTACCCCAGCCTCTCCACCCGCGTCTCCCCCTCCACCATTGACAGCTGATACAGCGAAAACGATCGCTGTTTCTCAATCAACTTCGCCAGCTCCGGCGAGTGGCTGGTGAGCCAGATTTGCGAGTAGCGGCTGGCCTCGGCGATTAAGCTCGCCAGCGCGGGCAGCATCTGTGGGTGCAGGCTGTTTTCCGGTTCGTTCAACGCGATAAACGCCGGTGGGCGCGGGCTTAACAGCGCTACCGCCAGGCACAGAAAGCGCAGGGTACCGTCGGAGAACTCCGCCGGTTCCAGCGGCCTGCTAAGACCTTCGCGCTGCATCATCATGCGAAAACGTCCGCCAGTGTTGTCGCTGTAAAACACGCAGCCGGGGAAGGCCTGGTCAAGGATGCGCATCAGCAGCAGCTCGTCGCCGATCTCGACGATAGTCTGAAACGCGGCCGCCAGGTTGGCACCGTCGCTGGCCAGCACCGGGGAGCGGAAACCGACCTGCGGAGCCCGCATCGCCGAGCCGATTGATACAGAAAACTCATGATAAAAGCGCCAGTTACGCAGGGACTCGCGCATCTGCGACACTTCCGGGTAAAGATGCGGTTCGCCGAGCTGCCCGAACACCGATTCGTTCTCGTACAGCGTGCCGCTGTGGGTCACTTTCTCGTGATGCACGTTGTTCAGAAACACTGCCTGGTTCTTACGCTTCATCAGCTGTGACGAAGGCCGACGGTGCTGGCCGCTCAGCCAGATGGACTCCTCTTTGATCACCGGGTCGAGCTGAAACTGCGAGGGATAGGGCAGCTTCTCCACAAACCCGACCTGCAGCTCGTATTCGTAGGTCTCTGTTTCCACCGCCAGATTCATCCGCCGCAGCTGGTCGCTGCGGGTTTTGCCTGCCCAGAACACCTTCAGAATGCCGCCCTCGTTCGCCAGTGCCTGGGAAAACTGCCCCTGGGCGGCGCTGTGCATCAGGTGTATCGCCTTGTAGATATTGGATTTCCCGGTGCCGTTCGGCCCGAAGACGATGTTGAGCTGCTCCAGCTCCAGCGACATGTCGCGGATGGATCGGTAGTTTTGAATGTGCAGGGTGTTGATCACAGGCAGGCCCCTTTTGCAGAATAAGCCTGTATATAATCACAGTCTTTGAGATGAAATGCAAAAAAGAGACGACAGTGAGGATGTCGTCTAAACGGGGTACTGCTTTGGGCCTCTACGGGTCAATGGGGCCTTCGCATTTTTATGATCACTTGACTGCCAGACGCAGACCCAAATCATCAGGATAGGGATCAAAGTAGTTTTGCGTCATCAGATACCGGTCGGGGTATTCGGCCAGGTAGTGCTTCAGCAGCGTGATCGGGGCGAGAATAGGCAACTGTCCGTTGCGATAGTGCAGGATCACGTCGCGCAGTTCGCCGCGCTGGCGGGTGTTCAGCTGGTTACGGAAATATCCCTGAATATGCATCAGCACGTTGGTGTGATTCTTCCGCGAGGCGGGTTTTTTCAGGATGGTCATCAGCTTTTCCCGGTACGCCACGAAGAAGGCGTCCAGGTCTTCCCACTCGTGCAGCGAGGCAACGAACGGACCGATTTCACGGTAGCCTGCCTGATGGTGCGCCAGCAGCTGCAATTTATAGCGGCTGTGGAAATCCAGCAGCCCACGTCGCGTCAGACCTTTAGCGCGCAGCGTGTTTAGCTCGTGCAGGGCAAATACCCGCTCGATAAAGTTTTCCCGCAGCACCGGGTCGTGTAGCCGACCGTCTTCCTCGACGGGCAGCCACGGGTAGGTTTCAAGAAGGGCGGCGGTGAACAGCCCGACGCCCTCCTTGCGGCCCCGGTTGCCGTTTTCATCGTACAGCCGCACGCGTTCCAGGCCGCAGCTTGGGGATTTTGCACAGACGATAAATCCCGACAGATCGCCGATTTTTGGCAGATAGTCTGCCGTAAAGTCGGCCATTTTCTGCGTGAGGTCATCATGAGGCGGCTTGCTGAAACGGAGCTGCGTTTCGCCGCTGTCCGTCAGCGTCAGGCGTATGGCCGGGCGAGGCGTCGGCAGGCCGATGGCCATTTCAGGGCAGACGGGCCTGAAATTCACCCACTGGGCCAGCTCATCCATGACGAAGCCCATACGCTTGTGTCCGCCGTCAAAGCGAACGGCGGATCCGGTCAAACATCCGCTAATACCGAGCACAGGTTTCGTTGTCATGGTGTAGTCCTCCCGTTCATATAATTAAAACTTACACAACATGACTAATTTGTCCAAGTATTAGCGGAACTATTTTTTTTATTCCTTTAGAATCAATGCGTATTAACTGCCCTTGTAGGTCGAGTAACCGTACTGGCTCAGCAGAAGCGGAATGTGCAGCTTCTCGTTGGTGCGGGTCACGGTAAACAGCACCGGGATCTCCGGGAAGAAGGAGTCCAGCTTTTTGCCGTGGAAGTACTCTGCGGTTTTGAAGGTCACTTTATACACGCCAGGCTGCATGTCCTGATCCTGCGGATAGAGCGATTTGATGCGGCCGTCGTGGTCGGTTTTACCGCTGGCAATCGGGGTCCATTTGTCCTGCTGCTGTTTCTCCAGCGTAACGGTCACGTCCGACGGCGGCATCCCGGTTTGCTGGTCGAGAATGTGGACGCTCAGCGTGCCGGCAGGGGCGCTAAAGGCAGCAGGGGCAAAGGCCATCGAGGCCAGGATCAGCAGAGGGGCAGTTTTTTTCATGGTGTTTTCCTGTTGAGTGATTCGTTACAGGAAAACGTTAGCATCTGCGGCGCGGGAAAATATTCAACTTTTCGTGAAGATTCCCGCAGGAGAAAATTATCAGAGGATAATCACTTCAAGCGATACCTGCTGCTGCCACTGCTCCACCTGTTTTTTCCGCCCGGCGGTGAGTTTGCCGCTGGTGACCAGAAGCCATTTGCGCTCGGGGAAAATTTCCGGTGCCAGCGCGTCAGGCGGAACCGGCAGGATGTCGATTCGGTGGCCCTGCCCGGTACGCGTTAAGGCTTCGAGCCAGATCTCGCACGGGTCGTTGAGGTGCCAGCCGCTGAGCAGAATATTATCGCCCGGCGCTTTTTTATCGCCTTCGAGGCAAAACGAGGTGTAGGCGATGATGATGCCGTCGAGGATCGCGCGCAGGGTCATGGCGGCGGCGACGTTGGCCGAAACCTGGCTGCGCAGCGGGCGCAGCACGTTCGCGACCAGCTCCGGCCTTGGGTATTCGCGTCCGGCGTCGTAAATCATCTGGCGCAGGGACTCGACCTTGCCGTCCTGCAGGCGTTGCAGCATGTTCTGCTGCAGGGTTTGCCAGTTGTTGGTCCGTCCCGGCGTCGGGCGTTCCAGCAGCGGTTTGACCTGGCCGATCGGGACGCCTTTTTTGACCCAGTCGAGAATTTTTAGCGCCTGCTGGACGTCCTCGTCGCTGTACTGGCGGTGGCCGCCTTCCGTGCGCTGTGGCTTGAGTAAACCATAGCGACGCTGCCACGCCCGCAGGGTGGTGGCGGTGATGCCGCTGAGTCTGGCGAATTCGCCGATGGAGTAAGCCATGTCCGTGTCCAGAGTGGAGGAATACTCTCAATATACTACGAATTTTCCCGAACGGGATGAAGCGCCGAAACGGTGCACTACACTTAACGTCCAACCGTGCAAATGAAAGGAATTCTCATGAAGCTATGGCCTGTAGTGACCGGTGTTGCCATTGCGCTGACGCTGGTCGCCTGTAAATCCCCCACGCCGCCGAAGGGCGTGCAGCCGATTTCCGGTTTTGACGCCAGCCGCTATCTTGGCAAATGGTACGAGGTCGCCCGTCTGGAAAACCGCTTTGAACGCGGGCTGGAGCAGGTAACCGCCACCTACGGCAAGCGCAGCGACGGCGGCATCAGCGTGCTCAACCGGGGCTACGATCCGGTGAAGAACAAGTGGAACGAGAGCGAAGGCAAAGCGTACTTTACCGGCGAGCCAACCACCGCCGCGCTGAAGGTGTCCTTCTTCGGCCCGTTCTACGGCGGCTATAACGTGATCAGGCTGGACGATAAGTACCAGTACGCCCTGGTCAGCGGCCCGAACCGCGACTACCTGTGGATCCTGTCGCGCACGCCAACCATTCCGGATGCGGTGAAGCAGGATTACCTGAACACCGCGCGCGGTCTGGGCTTCCGAACCGATCAGCTGGTGTGGGTGAAGCAGTAGCCCCTACTGGTAGGAAAACGTAATGCTGGCCAGCGCGTTGGCCGAGCCGGGGACCAGTTCGCCGGTTCGGATGTACTGCGCCTGGAACGGTAACGTGAGCGTCTGCGCCGCCGTGGTGCTCTGGATGAAGAACTGGCCGGTCGCACCCGCGGCCGAGCTGTCCGGCCCCATCGTCAGCGGCCCGCTGCCGTTGTAGAAAAACTGCACCCCAACGCCGGACGCCGTGGAGTCTCCGGTCAGGGTCACCACCGACGAGGTGTTCGACGGCGTGGTCTGATCGGTCATCACCGCGTGAACCGCCACGTTCGCGTCGCAGGTCAGGCCGACGGTAAACGTCCCCGATGGCGACGTGCTTCCCACCGTGGGCAGGGTGCGAATATCAATGGTGCCCAGCGCCACGCTGGCGTTTTTGCTGCCGATCGCACACCCGCTGGCGGTCACCGTGATGGTGGTCGGGCTGATAATCACCTGCGCCGTTTTCGTCTCGTTGTTATAGGCGGTGAGCACCGCGGCGTTGATGGTCGGGATGTTATAGACGCCGGATTTCAGGGCGGCACCGGTTTTAATAAAGGTGACCTTTGCTGACCAGCCCAGATCCTGGGCATACCCACTGGTGCCCTCTGCCGGGTAGCTTTGCGTGATACCGGTTTGCAGCGGAATATATTGTGTACTCTTAAAATCCTTCAGCCCGATGATATACCCCACGCCCGGTACGCCGGTCTCAAAAATGGTGTAATTCGCGCCGTCGACGGTGACCGTCGCACCGCTTGAGATGGCGCTGCTGCTGGGCTGCAGCGTCCCTTTGTTGCAGGTAAAAATAAGCCCGCACCAGAACACCTGCTGCACGCTGGCTGTCGCGCTCCAGGTCGAGCCGATAATGCTGCCCGGCACCACGGAATCCGCTGGCCCGCTGTAGGTCATCGGCTGAGGGGAGAGCGTAATGTCCGACTTCCAGTCCAGAGCCTGCACGCTGGCGCAGAAAAGTAATCCGCCGAGAAGAAACGCTAAACGCATCATAGATACTCCGTTGTCCAGGTGGCGAGGGCTGACACATCGCCGGCGCTCACCGGCGTAGCGGTGGCAACCAGCTGCGCGTAAAAAGTCATCTGTACGCTGTCATCCCCCGCCGTTCCGTACGCGGTGGTCTTTGTGTTCAGGGGAATGAGTACGCTCTCTTTATCGAGGATCTGCACCGCCACGCCGGTGGCGCCACCGTCGGCAATCTTCAGCAGCTGCGGGTTGGCATCATCCGGCGAACCGCTGAAGCGAATTTTTACGCCAGCAAAGGTTGGCCCGCACGCTTCAAGCCTGAGCGTGAAGGGCGTTTTGATATTGCTGACGGCCCCGGCACGGCTGAACTGTTTAATACCAATGGTGCCCAGCGGCACGTTTTGCTCCCCGGAGTCCTGCGCCACCACGCAGGTGTTGCCGATCAAATTGCCGGTGACGGAGACCAGCACGTCGTAGCCGCGAACGGGGAGCGTGAAAACCAGCAGCAGCGCAAGGCAGCCGATCCGAAGCGTTACTGACATACCACCTCCTGAGAATAAAGACCGGTGCGGGCGTTATAGTTCTGCTTGTTTAAGGCGTAGGTAATGGCGCAGCGCTGGCGGCTGCCGCGGCCCCACACGGCGTTCAGCGTGCCCTTCTCTGACAAACCGGAGAGATACAGGCTGCCGCCATCGCCAACGATGCCGCTGGTTTTGTCATCATCGAGCGAGACCAGCGTGCCGAAGGGGAGCACATCGTTGCCGTGACGCACGATAAACATCGCTTTTGCCCCCTGGTGCGTGGTGAAGGTGGCGCGAACCAGGGCGCCATCGGTAGGCGTTTTGTTGGCGATGGCGTTTTCCAGCTCCACGTCGTTGCCGGCGGTCGTCACGTCCAGCGCGACCTGGTTAACGCGGTACGGCGTGGCGTACGGGATCACCGCGTAGCCACGGCCGTCCGTTTTGATGCCCTTATGGTTAAGCACGGCGACATTGCTGGCCCCCGGCGCTTTCACCAGAATGTTGGTATTTCCGAGCGGCTGGCTCAGCGTCAGGCCATCTTCATGCACTACCGCGCCGCCGCTGATGCCGTAGCTGAGGTTGCGGGAGTCGCTGGCGTAGCTGTAGCCCAGGTTGTAGTCTCCCCACGCGCCTTCGTACTGCAGGGTGGCATCGCCGCCGTAGTGCTGTCGGGAGCTGTAGCGCTGGTTGACGCTATAGAACAGATTCTCCTCACCCGGCAGGTAGCCGCTCACGCCCGTGCTGGTTGTTGTGCCGGTGGAATCCGCATGGGTCGTGGTAAAGCGCGCGCGGGTCGACAGCGTCGGGTTGCCCAGCGGGACCGAAATCGACATCGACAGGATGTTATCTTTCTTGTCGTCATACAGGCTCGAGCTTCGCTGGACGCTGACGCCAAGCGACACGTTGCGAAACGTGGCGTTCCACGCAAACTGCAGGCTTTGCGTGGTATTTGACGTGTTCCAGTAGGTCTGCTGATCCCACGACAGTGACAGCGAGCCGTATTGTCCCATCGGCTGCGACAGCAGCAGCTGGTTTTTTGCCTTACGCGACATGCGCAGGTTGTACACGGTGTCGTATTGGGTGGTGACGGTGCCATCGTCTTCCACCGTCTGCTTTGGCGATCCGCCCGACATGCCTTTGTACGTGGTGTCGCTGAGGGTATAAAACCCTTTCGTGGAGTAGCGCAGCGAGAAGAAATTCACCCGCGTGCCAATGTCGTTCAGCAGCTTGCTGTAGCGCAGGCGCACCGAATCACCGGTATAGTGCCGATCGTCCGCCAGCTGGCTGCGGGCGTGGGTCAGATCGATGGAGTAGGCGCCAAAGCGGCCGAGGTTTTGCCCAAACCCTAGGGCCAGGCCGTTATAGCGATCGGCAAACTGCGCCCCGCCGTAAAACGTCAGGCCGTATCGCCAGCCGTAGAACAGCTCGCCCTGCGCGAAAGAGGGCGCGTCCTGATTGCCCGTCGGACGGTATTTCCCGGCGCCGAGGGCATATTTCACCTGTCCGTTACGCACCAGGTTCGGCACGCTGGCAAAGGGGAGCGTGTATTGCGTTTTGCTGCCGTCGTTCTCCTGAATGGTGACCGCCAGATCGCCTCCCGAGGAGGTCGGGTAGAGATCTTTCAGCACAAACGCCCCCGGCGGGACGGAGGTTTGATAGATGATGTTGCCGTTCTGGCGAACCGTTACGGTCGCGTTGCTGCGCGCGATGCCCCGGACTTCTGGCGCATAGCCGCTGAGGCTGGCGGGCAGCATGTTGTCATCGGTTTTCAGGGCGATACCGCGCAGGCCCACGGAGTCGAACACCTGCGCCGAGGTGTACGTTTCCCCGGCATACACCTGCGCGCGCAGGGCGTGAATATCGCGCTGCAGCCAGGTCTGCACGTGGGTGAGCTCATTGCTGTCTTTGGTCCACGTGGTGAAATCACGCAGCCGCCACGCGCCCAGGTTGACGCCGCTGTTGAGGCTCGCAAAAAGCTGCTGTTCCCGCGTGCGCGTCTCGCCGCGATACTCATTGTTCGAGCCATTGACCACGTAATTCAGCCACGCGGCAGGAATGCCCGCCTCCCAGCTTTCCGGGCTGACGTACCCGCGCGGCAAATTGCGCATCGCACTTTGCGGTACGGTGAAGCTCAGGGTGAGCGTCTTCTGGTCCAGATCAAACTGCGTATCCGCAAACGCCTTCGTTAAGAAGATGCAGCGCTGCGCCAGCGGCAGGTCGCCGCCCTTCGCCTGATGGCTATCGATGCCCAGCGCGGCGAATTGTTCAGGCGTGAGGCAGGGCAGCGCTTCACCCGTGCTGTCTTCAGCAAGGCGGAACGTGACGTTACCCGTGAACGCATAATTCGTATTGATATATACGTTGAGGTTGTAATCACCCGGCGGCAACGCGCTCCCGGCGTTGACCCAGGCGAGATCGGCGCTGTTTGCGCTCTCGCCGTTGAGGAACGCGGGGTTAAATTGCAGCTCGCTTTCAGCAGCCACGGCTTGCCGAATCACCAGGGAGATCACCGTGGCGCACAGGATTTTTATTTTCACGTGGTCACGCCTTACTGTTTTTATTATTGGGATAACGACGCGCGCGTGGCGGGGGTCCATGCCCCGTAATCGTTAATGGTCTGATAGCTCATGCTGCCCGCATGGCTGAAGGTTTCGGCCAGGGTCACGCTGCCTTTCGGGGGCACCATCACCGGCTGCACCGGCATACCGTCAATTTTCACGTTGATGGTGGTGAGGTAGTACGGCGTGGGGTTGCTGAGCGTGACTTTTCCGGCGCGATAGGCACCGGCCAGCTTTTTCCACGCCTCTCCCGGGGTCTCGCTGAGTCCTTCCGGGCGATAAAAGACCTTGATGCGGTTAGCCGAGGCAAACTGCAGCGTATTCCCGGCGCCGCTTTTCGCCTGCTGGGGGATGGCTTTTACCGTCATCCAGTAGAGCGTCTCCCGATCCTCTGGCAGGGCTTTGCCGTTAAACATGATTTTCACCGCGCTTTCGCTGGCCGGCTTCATGACGTACAGCGGCGGCGTGATCATGAAGTCGTTGGTGCGTTCGCCTTTCTCATTCTCCATCCACGACTGGATGAGGAACGTGGCGTCGGGATGGGTGTTTCTCACCTGCATCATGGCCTGGCTGGTGGCGCTGGAGTAGACCATTCGCGTTGCGCCCAGCCCCACGCCGCCGGCATAGACGGCGGAGGAACATAACGCGCCCGCCAGGCAAATCCATGTGTTTACGCGCATAGTGTTTCTCCTGAAAGCTAAGACAGGCCCGGCCGTAGACCGGGCCTGAGGATTACGAATAGGTCACGGTGTAGGTTGCGACGGCGCTGGCATCACCCGCGGTGGCGCCGCCCTTCGGCGAGTAATATTTCGCGCTGAAGTTCAGGGTGTTGGCACCCTTACGCAGAGGGATGGCCGCCGCAGGTTCACCCAGGTTCACCACGTTGCCCTGCTCGTCATAAAGGCGAATAGCCACGTTTTGCGCAGAGTTGGCGCTGCCGTTTGCCCCGACGGACAAGCTATTCACATCGGAAGTGTCCGGCGTGCCGGTGAAGGTGACGGCCACGGTTGTGGCGGCAATCGGGTTCTCATCCGTAGAGGCTGAGGTATCGGCGATTTCGCAATCTTCCAGGGTGATGGCAAACGCTTTTGCCGTGCTGGCAACGCTGCCTGCCGTCTTCAGCGTTGCGGTACGCACTTCACCCATGTCCACGTCAATGTTGGCGCTTCCCGCGCTGATGGCGCAGGCGGAGGTCACCACTTTGCCGCTAAAGTTCACCGTGCCGCCGCTGGTGCCGGCAGCCAGGGCCGTGCCCGCTGGCAGTAATGCCGCAATAGCGATCGCGAGCAGCGTTTTATTATTGAATTGAGCTTTCATTGTCCTGATTCCATTATGGTGTTATGTCGAGATTTGCTCTGAAAGCAGCAGGTCTAACTGGTTAAAAAGACCAGCAAATCTGTCTTGTTCCTGAGCCCGAGTTTTCTTATCGCTGAGCTTTTTAACGCGCTGACACGACGGTAAGAAAGCTGCTCTGTTTCGGCGATGTAACGCATATCCAGACCCTTTCGCAGTTCCTTCAATACCCTCCATTCACCCGGCGTCAGCGATAACGCCGTGGGTTTTTTTAGTGGGCGATAACGGCTATCGACCATTTTTAATACGCTGGCTCGCCAGTGATAAAGCGGGTCCTGCAGCGAGAGATAGGCGTCTATTTCACCGCGTATCCACAGCCAGGAATTTGCCGGTGCGGAATACATGCAAATAAGTACGTCGGGATAAAGTACTTTCATCTTCCTGATATATTTCAGGCAGTCATATCCCGCGTGATATTTCTCCATGCCGGATAAAAAAATCACGTCTACCGGTGCGGCTGCGAGTATCGTTTCGATCTCCGCGTAATTATCGATCGATGCTGTAATCTGCATAGCCGGGACAATATTTTTTAATAACGCGGCGATCCCCTGGCGCGCAAAGTGATCTCCACCCAATAGCGCGACATTTAAATGACGTGTGTTGTTGAGCTTATTCGCCATGTCATTCCCTCGATTTATAATTGTAATGAGACTCGTCTGTCTGGCAGAACGATGCCTGTATTTTCGAAGCAATTAAGCATTGCACGGTGTGAGCCCACTATACTCAGGGCGTAAAAGAGGTAACCTGAATTAATCTTAATTTGTTTTAAGTACGGTTTAGGTGTAGCGTCAATTTCTCCTCGCTGAACCGGCTTTTGCTTATTTGCCTGTAAATAATCATACCGGTAGTTTTTATTGAAAAGTTGGCTTTAATAAATGTTTTGTAAGGAAATAGTCTGGGGACGTCATGCGACGCGGGTTGTTACTGACGGTGGCTAACAGTTTCGCACCGAAATTGTTAATTAAGACGACAGCTTTCGAATTGGTCGTAATTTCGAAACCCGCTGGCAGAGCGCGTCCTCTCTGCTTTTTATTAAAAAAACAAATTAAGCGCGCTGAATAATTCAGACAATGATGGCTAAAGCGTTCAACGGGCGCCTTTGTCGAGTTTTGTCAGTGTCAAGACGGCTTTAAATGGCGGTTAAGAAAACTTCAGACCGGTCAGATAAAGAGAAAGGAAAAATAAGATTTTTCGCCAGGCGCCAGGATATACAGTTGCGCATTAATCCGTCACATTAATCCTTACACAGGCGAGGGATACGCAGGTTAACCGTGAAGGGAATCTACTGGAGCAACAGGCGTTGACCGGAGGTATTTAGCCCATTCTATGCATAAGCATTACATTATTAATGGCCTGGTAGAGTTTCATCCAGCGGCCAGCACATTACGCGATCTCAACAATCCTGACCGGGTGGTGGTATTAAATTCCCCGGCGGGGCGCTGTTTGTTGTTATTAATAGAAAGAGTCGGAAGTATTGTGACTCAACAGGAGTGCATGGATATTGTCTGGCAGCGCCGGGGGATGCTGGTTTCGCCTAATACCTACTACCAGAATATTTCTATTCTGCGTAAGGGGCTGAAGAAAGTGGGGTTTGAAACCGATCCGATTGTCACTATCCCGCGCATTGGACTGACGCTCGCAAGCGATACGCAAATCACCGTTAAAGAGACGCAGCCGCAGGCTGAAGAGGAAGAACGTGCTGCTCCGGATGCCGCCGAAGAAACCGTCGCCCGGACGGTATCGACACGCCGCTTCTGGCTGCCGGGCGCGCTGGTGCTATTGCTGATGCTGGCTGGCGTGAGCGTTATCAGCCATAACCTGCTGCATGACAGCTATTTCGTCGACGGGTATCGCTTCGCGATGAAGATGGGCGAATGCCAGCTCTATTTTTCTCGCGATATTGAAACGCAGCGCGACCGGGATAAAGCCCTGGCCTATGCCGCCCCGTTTAAGGACCAGTGCGCGAACTATCCCTGGGTGTACGTCAGCGGCTACATCCTGCTGCCTCGCGCATCGGTCATTCGCTGTGACAGGCCGATGACGGAACCCAACCGCTGTATGTCCGATTATTTTATAGAGGATCGCTAGTATGGTTCGCTACCGTCAAACGCTTGTTGCGCTCTGCCTGTGCCTGCTGATGGGGGCTGTCGTGGCGGCGTATTACCTCTGGCATCGCCATTACATCCAGCCCTTTTCCTGCCAGGCGAACTTTATTCAGCATCACCGTGATGAAACGCTCTCTCTGTGGCTGAATTACACCGTGGAGGGTAACAGCGGAATACTCAGCATGAATGGCCGGTTGAAAAGCGATCCCACGAAGACCCTGAATCGCAAAGTTTTCTTTCAGATTGAACGCAAAGACAGCGTCTATAATCTAACGTCCATACGCAATATGAAATTTCCGGACGACAACATCAGCGACAGCTGGCTGGAGAAGTACGAGCCCTTATTTTTTATCTATCCGAATAAGAATATTTATATGCGTATTAAGAAACAGCAGAATGAGAATTATTTATTTATTCTGGGGACGCTGCCAACCTATGTGTGCCACACGTCAAAAAACGGATAGCGACAGGGAGAAATGTTTTTAAGTTTTTGCGGGCATCATTTATGCTTGATTTAACAGCCAGGACCTATCTTAGGAAAATATAACAGCAACAATAATGTTGCGATAATGTAATTATTCTTCGGCAAGTTAATGAAAAATATAATTGATGATAGCGTCAGAATGACGCCTGCACGGAATAAATCCCTGCATATGGGTTTACTCCTGTGGCCCCATTTCTCGCTTTTCGCATATTCAGGATTAATAGAGGCGTTACGTATTGCATCCAGCGTCCAGAAGCGTAGCCAGAAAATACGCTTTAAACTCAGCCTGATAAGCACTTATCCCGACTTACCGATAGTGAGCAGCTCAGGGCTCAGCGTGCGGCCTGAGGCCGCCCATGCGCCGCCCGGCGACTTCGACTATATTGCGGCGATCGGCGGAGGTCTGGAGCATCTTCACCAGGGACACCGTGGCGACAGAGCGTTTCTCACGGAGGCTTATCACAACAACGTTCCTCTGATTGGTATTGGTACCGGCAGCTTTATTCTGGCGGAGGAAGGCCTACTGAACGAGCGCCGCGCCTCGATTCATCCTCATCACCATGACGTTTTCACGCAACGCTTTCCGCAGGTTTATGCTGAGCAAGGCCTCGATTTTATCGACGAAGGCGATGTGCTGACCTGCCCGGGCGGGATCTCAACGCTCACCCTGGTAACGGCGCTGATCCGCGCCCACGGGGGAGACGACATTGCGGCCACCACCTCCCGGCGGCTGTCCCTTCCTCCGCATGACGCCGCCACGCCGCGGCCTGCGAATATCGCCATGATCCCTGATTCACGGCTTCGCAGGGCGGTGACGATTGTCGAACAGTATCTGACTCACCCGCTGAACGCCGCCAGGCTCGCGCAGGACGTTAAGCTGAGCGAACGCCAGCTTAACCGCCTGTTTCACGCCGAGTTTGGCAAAACGGCGCGGGAATTTATTCGCAGCGCCAGGCTGCGCTATGCCTGCTGGCTGCTGAAAAACTCTCAGCAAAGCGTGACGGATATTGCGCGGCGGATGCGGTTTAGCGACTGCGCCCACTTTATTCGTCATTTTCAGACCGAGTACGGCTGCACGCCGGGGGTATGGCGCACGTCGCAGAACTGATGCACCTATTTCGTGCTTTCTTCGTAGGGTATTACTGGCTCGCCTGGATAGACTTCCGTTAAAAGCCTAACGGAGGGAAGACGACATGAACTGGCAGCCTTTTCGCGGCGATGCACCGGAAAATATGACGATTTTCAGCGCGTCATTTCCCGACGTCAGCGACCAGTGGCCGATGAAAGACGACGCTGCCCGTGAGATCGCCTCCCTTGACCGCGCCCTGAAAGCCGAGCCAGCGCTCCGGCCTCCGAGGGTGGAATACGACGAAGGGGGGCAGGCCGTGCTTGTCCCGCAGAACCGTTATTCCGAACAGGCCTTCCGCAACCGCCCGGCGCTCACCGCGTGGCGCACCCGGCTGGTGCCCTCCGCGCTGGCGCTGTTTGTGGTGCAAAACCCGCTGGAGGACCGCCTGCCCGACGGCACGAAAATGGACAGCGACAGCCGCCAGTGGTTTATCCACGCTAACGATGCGGTTGGCGTGCGATCCCGCGCCAGGGTGCTGGCCGCGCTGGTGGATAAGTACATTCACAACGAAAGTGAAAATAACTGGGTTAGCCTCGCAAGCGGTGCCGCCATTCCGGTGCTGGAGGCGCTGCGCGAAGCAAAGCTCGACGGCCAGCGTGTATATCTCACGCTGGTGGACAAAGACCCTGTGGCGCTCAGCTGGGCCGAAACCATGGCGGCGCAGGAAGGGATTGTGGTGGGCGAACAGCTGACGCTGCTCAGGCGCAACCTGCTCCATACGCTGGTGCGTAACGAGGACCTGCTGCTGGAGCTGGGCGAGCACCAGGCCGAACTGGTCGACGCGCTGGGGATTTTCGAATACTTCAACGATACCGATGCGGTGATTTTTCTCCAGCGCGCGCTGCGGCTGGTCAAGCCCGGCGGCGCGGTGATTGTGTCGAACATGCTGACCAGCAGCCCGCAAATTGACTTTGTTCTGCGGGGTATCGGCTGGGAGGATATTTACCCGAGGTCGTTACAGCAGCTGCAGGATATTCACCTCGCGGCGGGCGTGCCGGTGGAAAACGTCACCGTGGTGGTGCCGAAGGATGGGGTGTACGCGGTGATGGAGATTAGGGTGGGGGATGACAAACCGCACGGTCAGTTCCCTCTCCCTGAGGGAGAGGGTTAGGGTGAGGGGGAACAGACCGCAAAGCGTGGCTTGAAATAGTTCGGTTTTCCAATCATGATCCCCCCATGAAAATTGAAACCGCACTTCCCACACACTTCGAACGTCTGGTTGCGATCTGGGAATCCTCCGTCCGCGCCACCCATCACTTTTTGCAGGAAAGCGATGTTGCGGCGCTGCGCCCGCTATTGCTTAACGCCTATCTGCCTAACCTCAAGGTCGTGATCGCTCGCGATGACGCAGGCGTTATTCACGGCTTTTTAGGCGTGGATGAAAACCGCATTGAAATGCTGTTTGTTGATGACACGAGCCGCGGGAAGGGCGTCGGGAAATTGCTGCTCCAGCACGCCATCGAAGAGTTTGGTGCGAACGAAGTGGACGTGAATGAGCAGAACCCGCAGGGTGTGGGATTTTATCGCCATATGGGGTTTGAGCAGGTCGGACGCTCGGAACTGGACGGGCAGGGGAATCCGTTTCCGTTGCTGCATATGCGGTTGGGTGGGCAGGTTTAACGCCCTCTCCCTCTGGAGAGGGAGTCTGCAAGCTAGTTACTGGTAATTTGCCCGATGATTACGCCACGCACTTTTTCGCCATCGAAGTAATAAGAGACCGTATTACTCTGGATGAATCCATTCTGTACTGGCGTCTCCTGATAAAAAAGCATCGCTTTCTTTTTGGCGATCTCTTTCTTGCCGAACAATGCGACTAAATTGCCATGCGTCGCATTTAATAATGGAACATTAGCGACTGAGACTCTGACAGGTTCCGTTGTGTTAGCACACTCTTTATGGATGCCATCCCTGGCTATGACTAGCGCAGTTAACAATCCTGCACCCATTTCGTTATCGGAAATGAACCAGTAATTCGTGTCATCGTCGTCATGAAGGCAGACCCAGCGTGCGGAACTGTCTTTGTTAACTGGTGTGCTGGAGATATCTGACAGGTGAGTAATCTCCATTCGTACGGCTTGCTTGCCTATAGTGATGGTTGGGGAAAGGGGCACTGTTGTAGGAATTTCCGTCCGCGATCCGTCTTCATCGTAATACCGGGTCGCGAAGCCGGTCATTTCAGTTGCTGAGACATGCGAACTGACTGCAACGAGTAATGGCAATAAACAAAATAAATGCTTCATTTGACAATCAATACCGTATCGTTGCTTTTCCAGATACTCCTTCTGGCACTCAGAGGAGCAATGATGCAGCCTTCTGAAGAGTCGTCAGGGTGCAAACTGCTTTTACCATGTATTTTAAATGAGTCCCTACCACACATATCATTTGTCGAGTAGGGCGTGAGGCTGAGAGTATATTTCCCAGTGTGGGCTGAATTATGAGGGGACCCAATAGTGTAGGTGCCTCGTGGCAGCGGTCCGCTGTTTTTTACACATTCTTGTGACGGATCGTTTTTGTAACCACTTGCTCCTGCGTAATCTGCATCAAATTGGTAGACACCATCCAGATAAAATTTATGCTCTTTTACATCATATTCCCAGGACATACTTTCTCCTTAAGCGCGCACTTTCCAGGTATCAGAGTGAATGATGTTTCCATCAATGTAGTGCCATGTGATTTTTTCATATGTCAGATCTACATATTCATGGTGTGTATAGTGTTCGTTTTGCGGGTGTTTAATGTCAAACATGATAGGTTCAATTTGAACAACTCTTGCGTTTTCTAAAGTTGTCTTAAAGTAAGCCTCTTCTAGTCCGTTATAGTTGATTCTGTAAAATATGAATTCAGCTTTTTTTAGTGTTTGTCCAGTGCACAAGGCTTTGTATAGATAAGAGGATGATGAATCAATCTCTTTCATGAATGCATAGGTACTATAAATGCGTTTTGCTGTGATTTTTCCGGGGAATTTATCTATAGGCTGTTCTATAGAATGCATAAATTCAATCACTTCTATTGAACCTTCGCGATCTTTTATATCGACAGATCCATTAATCCTCCGGCCTGAATCATCCTCGAGCCATAAGTAAACAGGGATAGCCATCTCAATCTCCTTTTATAGACTGAGGGAAACTACTCTTCATTATGGATTTAAATTGTGACTTTCATTTCAAAATAGAAAATAAAATATGGAAGTGGGACTTAAAATTGCTCTTTGCGACGTATAAGTTTCTCAGATGGGTTTTTAAAGATTATAACGTTGAATTATGATTTCGTTGCCATCGTAAGAGAAATGCTAACTTAAAATAGCATCAGGTATTGAAATGATGAATGTCATCAAATATTGAACTTGTAAGTTAGCATTACATGTTGGGTTCGATTGCTTTTTGGATGTTATGGAAGAAATCTGGCATTCCATAATGTGTTTTATGTTGGCTGCATGCCCAGCAGCCAACTTGATAACAGCGGGAACGGTTATGATAATTGCAGGCTCGCCAGCGTGTTCTCGATCTGGCATAACTTTGCTTTAGTGCGTTTGTAATCGTCCAGAATCCTTTGCTCCTGCTCGTTATACGCCACCAGAACGATGCACCCTTTCATCACCTTTACCGTGACCTGCTGTCCGGTATCAAAACCTGCCGCGCGCAGCCACTTGCCGGAAAGGATGATTTTCGGCGTGGATTTGTCGAAAACATTCGGGCGGTATCCCACAATTAACGAACGCTCGGTTCCTGATTGGTCGGTGTCTGGGGTAGAATGCGAATCAGCCATAATCAACTCCTTGATAGTTGGTGAGGTTAGATGCCCTTTAGTGCACCAACACTGCTGGGCGTTGTTAGAATTCTGAATCCGTGTGGTAGGTACCACAGGCAGATAAACCAACCGAAGTGGTACCTACCATGCAAGAAAAAAAGAAACCAAATTTTGACCGCACAAAGAGCACGATGAAGAACATCCGGTTCGAGGATGAGCTTTTGGAACAGATTGAGAAGGCGGCAGGGAAAGGGAATTTTAGTCGTTGGGTAAAAGATGCATGCAGACTATATTTAGCTAACACGAATAAAAACATTAGGAAATAAAGGCCTAATCAAAAAATAGGCCTTTATAATTATGCACTTTCTTTTTCAGCTATATTTCCATTGCTAGCTGTTTGTGTATTTTTCATGTTTGCGAAAGTTGTAATTGATTCGGATGCGGTGTTTTTTATTTTTTCAACAAATCCTGGAACTGTTTTTAATGCTTCTTTTACAGTTTCAGATGAAAGAAGCTCATGGAACGGGCTTCCATGATTTTCTGCCTCAACGAGGCGAAGAGGTAATTCATCAATCCTGTTTAAAGCGGACTCAAGTAATTTCACTTCTAGTTTTTTATCAATCCTTGAAGCTTCGCTTCGATAACCTTCATAGGCTCTAGATACTGAGGCTTTAAAAGCATAGTCTTCAGATAATTTGAATCTATGTCCGATTTGTTTAGTTGCTAACCAGGAAAACCATACTGGTGCACCGATAGATAGTACTGACAAAATAAAATTTGTGGAAATTAATGTGATAGACGGATCTGGAGCTGATGTTGCTTTTAACAGGTCATGCAAACGATTAGCGCCAAAATAACTTCCTATACCTAAGGAAATGATTAACCCAGAAACCCATACCCACATCGAATTAGAAAGTGATTTAGAGCGCTCAATGAAGGCTGCAGCCAAACCTACTGTAGTTGCTGCAGAGTAAGCTGATTCACAACGCTTTAGGATACTT
The DNA here is from genome assembly GCF_041679625.1 of Enterobacter cloacae complex sp. ESBL7. Classification (NCBI taxonomy): domain Bacteria; kingdom Pseudomonadati; phylum Pseudomonadota; class Gammaproteobacteria; order Enterobacterales; family Enterobacteriaceae; genus Enterobacter; species Enterobacter cloacae complex sp. ESBL7. Next base: position 139,609 of record NZ_JBGORN010000007.1, on the reverse strand, counting down.
TCTGCTGTAGTGTTTTTTGTTTCTAAATCATTCTCAATATTAGTGCTTTTATCTAATATAATATTTATTTGCGCATGTTCGGTGGTGGCATTTTGTAGAATATCTTTAATTTTGTTCCGGGCTTCACTAAGCGACTCTAAATCCGTTGGAAGCTGATCTGCTGCGTTGTAAGCTTCTTCTATTCGTGTAACCATCGTTCTTAAACTATCAGTTCTAGGCTCAAGGTCTTTTATTCTTGCTTCTAATGTTCTAACCTTTTTTAATAAATCTCTCATAGCAGCGCTATGATTTTTATTTAATGCTGTTGTAAGTGCTTTTGCAAGGTAGTTAATAGTAATTTGAAATGCAGGTAAGGCTTGGTTTCCGTTTCCCCAAATATTAGGTATAGTTAGTGTATTTAATCTTTGTAACCTTGGTAAATAGTCTGCCAATAATTCTTCGTAACTTTGATCTATCTCACATTCTTTGTTTGCATCTATGATATCAATGAGTTCTTGGGTTTGATTTATGAGTTCTTGTTTAGAAACACCGGGAAAACTCCAATTATTATGGGCAATATTTAGTGCTTGTGTGCTGGGGATTTTTGAATCAAGTTCTTGTAAGGTTATTTCAAGCTCATTACGAATATTACTTATTATATCATTCATTTTTAATCCTGTAGGTTAGAAAATGTGAATAGTAACAGCAGTAATAAATAAATGGGGTGGGGAAATACAAATCATTTTTGGCGGAGATCACAGGAGTCGTATAAGGTGGTTAACTTATTGATTAAATGTTGATATTTCGTGTTGGATAAATGACTAACCCCCATAAGCACCCCCAAATGGTTTTACTTGGGGGAATGTGGGCTAAATAGCGATTGTAATCAATTCGTGGCGCTAGATTGTGAAGGTAACATTCCAGGATAATGTTTAGCAATGATGTCATTTAGTTTATCGACCAGCTCAGGTCGTTTGAAGCTGATATGGGCTGTTCCCTTCTGAAAGTATCTGATAGCAAACATCTCATCTTCATACCGGGTGCTGTGCCGATTCGCATGGATGTGATCACCTAACCGACGAGTAACGTCAGCGCGGTTGTCAGGGATGGGTTTTCCATCCAGTAGCATCAGCATACGCTCAAGGTCAGCCAGGCGGTCACGCTGCCAGCCCCAGTTAAGCCCAAATCCCCACCGGTCGCATTTGACCAGCCCGCTAACGATAATTTTTGTTCCAAACTTGCAGGGGCTATTCGTTTTGAAATCCCAACTCAACCCTTTAAATACATTAATGACGCCGCGCTCAAACACCTCACCTTTATTCAGATGCAACTGCTCGAACGTACTCAGAATATTTACTTCACTGATGGCTGGAATGTCGTCCTTTTCCAGGCTGTTATACCACTGGTCACGCGCCTGAGCGTCCATGATGGCAAGCATCCCTGATCGCTTCATCAAATCCCGCCATATACCGCGATCGAGATTGCGGGTAATTGCTTTCATCGCCGCTTCTCTTTTTTCCATCAGCCAGCAGCCGCAGCGGAAATCCTGCTTCATGGCCCAGTCCAGCGCGCTTTTGCCGCCGATGCTGCGGGTCAGCGTCGAGACATCGTCAAGTTGTTGCATGAGCACTTCAATCTGCATCAGCGCGGCATTACGCCCGGTGACGATACGCTCAATGCTGGTAGAGCAAATCACGTCGGTATGGTCGGTTAATACTTCGGTTTCAGTCTGCATAGTAAATCTCCATAAATAGAAAAGGCCCGCAACGAGTGCAGGCCAAGTGTTGTGGGTCCATCAGGAGCACAGGAGGCAGGTAAAACAGTGGGGCGCAACCATCGATCGATGTAACCGATCGATTTTCGAAAATTGATCTGCAAAATGAATTATTCAGCCTGGTTATCCCTGTGCCACAATCCCGAAAACGAATTTAACTGATTGTTTATCAATTCATTTCCTGTCTTGACGAGGAGCGACCGCCTTTTGCCCTGAAAACACGGCAGTGAAATAACGTAACGGATGATGTGATGAAAAGATGCGCACGCTGTAATAAGAAAAGGTGTGTTCTGGACCGGATTTTCGGACTCGATACAGAATTTTGTGACGAGTGCTTATTTGATACCGAGCAGGAAATCAGGGAAAAACACATTCTCCCCGTCAGGCATCAGAAAGATGACAGCCAGGGGAAAGCGTAGCCCGGTATGAAGCCTGAAATTGATGTCAGCGTCATTATCCCGGCCTTCAATGCGCAGGCCACCATCAGCCACCTGGTGCATAAGCTCCTTAGCGAGCAGACGCTCAGCATGGAGGTGATAGTCGTGGATGATGGCTCCACCGACGAAACGTGGACCATACTCGGCGGCATCACCGATGAGCGGCTGATGCTTATTCATCAGGAAAATCAGGGCGTGTATGCCGCACGTAACGCCGCGCTGGCGGTGCACGGCGGCGAGTGGGTGGTGTTCCTGGATGCCGATGACCGGATTGCCGACGGCTTTTTGCGGGAACGACTACGAACTGCTCATGAAGCTCAGGCCGATGTTGCCGTGTTCAATGGCTGGCGGGCCGACAGTACCGGTTATCAGCGCTCCCCCGTACACCTGAAACAGTCATACGGGCAGATGCTCACTGGCCGGGAGTGGATACGCCATTGCGTCAGGCAGCAGGAATGGCCGCATTACCTGTGGCTGCAGCTCACCCGTTCGGCGTATATCCGCGAGCATAACCTGCGGTTCCAGGAAGGGAAAAGCCACAAAGACATTCTCTGGACCCTCCATCTTGCCGCCGGAAACGGTCGGTTTTATTTCTCCGACCGCCAGGACTACACCTACATCAGCAATCCTGCGTCCATTACCCACCGCCCGGATTATTACGATATCCGCGCGGCCAGCTATATTGACGTCATAACCGATATTCTCGCCCTGAGCGAACAACAGCTACAGCGCGCTACCCGACGCGCACTGGTCAGACATGCCCTGGTGGAGTGCCGCCATTTTCTCGGATTGTACCGTCGCAAAGTCAGTCACCAGCCAGCGCTGCGTGTCAGTTTTTGCACACGGATATCCTTTCGCCAGCTACTGCCCGGTATAAGCAGCCTGAGCGATGTTTTCTTCCTTCTGAAGCTGGTTCGTAAAATTTACTTCTCCGCCGTTGTGTCGAAGGCGCAAGGTTAACCGGTGGATCTCGCGAATTCTGCACCGCAGCAGACGACGCACCCTAATCGCCATACCGGGCACCCACTGACGCTGTTGCGCGACATCGCTAAAAAACGCCAGCCGGTGAGGGCTGGCACTCATACGCGAGTGACGAGTACCGTTCGGTGGCTAATCCGTTCTGGTTTGTTGCAGAAGTCGCAGATGAGCATCGTGCCGCAGTCGATGTTGTTTTGCAGCCAGTCGCTCAGGATCTGCAATGCAGTTTCAGTGGTTAATTCCGACATGTGTTCTCCTTGTGGCAATTGAGGTTGAGCTACCAGTCAAACGTAGCGAAGTCCGGCAGCACTTCGCCAAAGGCATCCAGATGAACAATGCCAGCGGCGTAGCGACGCATAAGCGTCACCACTAACCGACGGCAGGCTTTCGACAGGCCGAGACGTTTGAGCCGTAAGACCGGAAATGACCACGCGCCCAGGTAGAGCAGATAACCCGATCCGGTGTACGAAATCCATTCCTGGTCGCCAAAGTCTTCATACTGGTGCGAAAGGGTAAACAACAGAGTGTTGTCTTCCGCCGTGATATGCGCGGTGCTGCACTGGATGCAGTTTACGTGGGCGACGGGCGGCAGTGGATCTTCCACTACCAGCTTGCCTGGCTCGTCAGCAACGCGAAGTGAATACCCGTTGTCACAGACCACATCGATCAGCGCAGACAGTTCAATGCCGTCAATATCGACGGCGATCCGGCCCGTATTCAGGGCCAGAACGTTGATGGCGTCGGCTTCTACCGTCAGGGATAACTTCATTGCTGCACCTCGCGGTATTTGCCTGTGGTGATATCGGTAACGGCCCTGTAGCCGTTGCGGGTCATCAGCCCGGTGGCTTTGCGGGCGCGGAGAATATCGATACGGGTGAGAAACGGCGTCTGTGTTTCTGCGCTGAAACCGCAACGATCGGTGCGTACCAGGTCGTATTTCTCCACAATAAAATTCACGGCGTTGCACAGTGAAATACCGGCGTCGATATGCTCCTGGATCACGCCATCGTTGCCGAAAGGTGTGTCGTTGAGCGCCAGACCGTAGTGACGATCCAGCAGGTGGCTCAGGAGACGCTGCCAGACATCCACGGGAGACGGGCGTGTCGGTGCCTCCCGCGTTTGAGATTGTGGTTGGGTTTGCATTGGTTTTACTCCGTAAACAGAGAAACGCCAGCCGTTACGACAACGGATACTGGCGCGGCGGATCGCCTCTATAAGACGGCGGTGTGACGGGGGGCGTTAGCTGCCGAATGACGACTGACCGCTGATAATGAGGGTGGCGCTGTTACCGGCCAGACCCACCGCGTTCTGGGCGCTCAGGATATCTGTGGGTGTGAGCAGCGACGAGCTGAACAGAAGTGATTTTCCCCGATTATCAGTGCGTTCCAGGTCGCAGTCTTCAGCCATCTCATTCAGGGCGTCAACCAGCGAATCACCGGCGTCAATGCATTCCTGAATTGCGCTGTCATCGCCAAACGGCGTATCGTTAAGTGTCAGACCGTAGTGACGTTCCAGCAGATATGTCAGGAGGCGCTGCCACACGGCAATCGGTGATACATGCGATAACCGCCCAATCTCAGCGGCCCGTTTTGCGGAAACAGGATAAATTCTCATTGTTGGATCTCTTTGTTGATGGGTAAGAACGAGGGTAAGTAGTAAGAAGGTTTATGCGGTTGTGGCTGGTGTCGGATAAATTGCGATATAGACGTATCCATGCGAGCCGAGGGTGTCGGCTTCGCATACCAGTCCTTTTGCATACAGGGTGACGCAGTGCTGATGACGGGGATTAAGCTCACCGGAAAGCAGCATCAGCTCCAGTTGTTTGAGCAGTACCGGAAATGCCTGATCGAGATGGCGTAAATCCGCGTCGGTGAAGGTGCCGGTGATGCTGGCGCGGTCGTTCAGGTAATGCAGACGGTTGCCCTCCTGCACCAGGCGTGCGCCAAAACAGGGTGTGATATCGCGTTTAAGCCCCCACCAGGGTTCGACGATATCGTGGTTTACAGGCGGTATTTTATTCGACATTTTTAGCCTTCCTTAAATTTGAGTTAATTCAGGGTCACGCTGCGTAATACGACATACGGGCCGTTGCGGTCCTGACGGCGTTCAGCGAAGACGGCGAGCACACCGCGGATATCCTGCACCTCCCGCCCTGCGTAGTGGCAGACGCTGCCGGACCACTGATAACGCCCGGAACAGAAGCGAAACAGCCGGGACTGCGGGTGCTGGCGGTATAGCGCCATCGCCTGGCGTTTACTGATAATCTTCATCGATATTTTCTCCTTAAAGCCAGCCCCTCTCTGCAAACGAGACGATCTCCATGCCACCGACAACCAGATGGTCCAGCAGGCGGATATCAACCAGCTCCAGCGCCTGCTGGATACGCATAGTGACCTGACGATCTGCATTGCTGGGTTCGGCAAGCCCTGACGGGTGGCAATGAGCCACAATGACAGCGGCGCAGTTATGCTTCAGACCGGCCTTAACCACCTCGCGTGGATGGACCTGCGTATGATTGATGGTGCCGGTGAAGAGCGTTTCGTAAGCAATGAGGCGATGCTGGTTATCCAGAAAGAGCACGGTAAACTCTTCGCGCTCCAGTGAGGCAAGCTGCAGACGCAGCCAGTCGCGGACGGCATGGCTGGAGGTAAATGACGCGCCGGGTTCGCGTAACTGGCGCTCCAGAAGGGTCAGGGCTTCCCGGATGGTGTGTTGTGCCGACGGCGGGAGTCCGACAGCAAACAACGGTAGCTGTTGTTTCATCGCGTCTGGCCTCAGTCGATGATATGCATAATGGCGTTACATTCCGCGTGGTTTAGCGCGTAGTCCCGCAGACGGTAATAGTGCTCCGTCATGGCATCGCATTCGGTGCGCATGGCGTGGTGGCTGTATGTCATCAGACAGACGGCGATCCCGGCGGCTTCAGCGCTGAGCTCACCGCCGTTACCGTTCAGGGTGTTGAACAGCGACCATTGTTCATCAGTATCCTCATTCGCTTCCGGGGCCATAAACGCGCCGCCGTTGCTGAGCGTGTAAAACTGCCAGATGCCGCCGCTATAGTCCGCACAGAAGCGGTCCATCCACGCGAAGACAGTCGGCTCGAGGATTATCCACCGCGGTATGCTGCCGAAGTGCTGCGGCCAGAAACTGACGCGGTTCTCATCGGTGACCTGTGTAGCGGCAATCTGCTGTTTAGTCGCTACAGGAACGGTTGCTTCCGGGGTGAACAGCGGTAGTGTCTTGTCGTTCATTTGCGTTTTTCCTTATACCTGAATATGTTGAATGGGGATTGATTGCGGTGACGTGGTGCAGGTGGTTATTTGCTGAGTAAATCCATCATGTTCTCGGCCATCACCCAGAGCGCCCTGTTGAGTTTCACGTCGCCATCAATACCGTTAACCGCGCGGGTGTGAGTACGTTTTCCCTGTGCGGTGCGTCCGCTCAGCCCGCCTTTCAACAACGATTCCTGAATGCGGTTATAAATGGTCCACAGGTCGTCCTGACGATCCTCATAGCGGCGTGGCGTCAGTATTTGCGTGGTGGTGATCGGCTGGTGTTCTTCACCAAAACGGTAGGTCAGTGCGGCGTTCGCCAGGGCGTGTTGTGCGGGTGGTGGTAACAGCAGCGACTGCATGGCGTCGCGTTTCTCTTCCACCCGATCAAAGACGCTGAGCACCTCGTAAGCGCCCTCAATCACTTTCCCTGCCACATCGCCACGATGCGGTACACGAATTTCACCGAACGACTGTCCGCAGACGAGTCCGTTGGTGCAGATGGCTCTGAACAGCCCTGGTAGCATCTGATATGAGCTGGAGCCATCGTGCGAGTTAAGCAGAATGATTTCGGGAACCTGCTGGCCGGTTATCTGACCGGTACGACGCAGCCGGAGTAGGTGTTTGGTGTGCTCCCGGCGGTCAGGGTCACGAACACGTGACTGACAGGCGAAGAAGGGCTGGAATCCTTCACGCTGCAGGTTCTCCAGCAGAGTAATGGTGGGGATATACGTGTAGGTCGGGCTGCGGGATTCGTGCTTGTCTTCCCCGAAGACGCTGGGTACGTACTGCATCAGTTCTTCACGGGTTAAGGGACGGTCTCGGCGGATCTGGTTTGTCCGCCCAAAGCGGCTGGCTAGTCTCATTGTTAATTTCCTGCGTTGGTTGACTGAACGGCATAAACAAAAAAGCCATGCTCCCCGAAGGGAACATGGCCTGATGGTGTTGCTGGTATCCGGGCGAGGCCTGTGGTGTGTCAGTCCCGGGGGATACCGTGGCTGAGCAGATAGCGGTTGAACCCTTCCCCGGCACTGGCTTCAAAATTCCACGCCCGCCAGGTTAACGTCCCCTCGCTGTCGCGAATAACCAGCCGAAAGTGCGTACCCTGGTCGTCTTCAATAGTGACATTGTGGTAAAGCGCGACCACGGCTTCAGCCTGTCGGCGGGTGAATGGCCCTGGTGGTAACGACGTATCGTCAGTGGCTTGCATATTCAGTTCCTGATGAATGACATAAAACAAAATGCCCCGCTCAGTGAGCAGGGCATCAGTGGGTTAAGTGTGTGGCAATAAGCTGCAGTATCTGTTCCATGAGCGCTGTGATTAAGGCACCTGCGAGCAGGGTTGCCGCCTGTCTGGCGATGTAAATACTGTCTTCGTCATAGCCTTCTTCGCGGAAGTGGTCTTCCACAAACTGCTGTGCCCTGCTGCTGGCGCACCATGTCAGCACCTGACGCAGGGTGTTGAGCACGATTTTCAGTAATGTCATTGGGTCAAATCTCAGAGGGGGGATCCGGATGAATCTGGGGCACACAGGAATGCCCCGGCCGGATAATAAGAGGAGAGCAGCGTTACTGCGGTGACGGAGATTCTGGCGGCACAGGGGCCTGACCATGAATAATGCGGTGCTTCGCCAGTGCCTGCGGCATATCGTTGATGCAGTATGTAATGTAGAAGACGTTGAAAATTACGGTATAAAACGCATTCATCTTCAGGTCAAACCGGAAGGTGTTCAGCGCATAGTGTCGCAGTGCTGCTCTGGCCTTAAAGGCCCAGACGATGTACATCACGCCGCAGGCGAGCGACAGAATGCCGCTTAAGGCCAGCAGTGTATCGCTGCCCGTGTCGTAGCCCGCCAGGTCCGGTGAGGCCATCACGCCGAACTGTCGTCCGAGCCCAAAACAGACGGCGAGCCAGATGATAAACAGGTTGCCGCAAACCGGATATCCGGTGGTGTCGCTGATAATATCCTGCTTTTTATACAGCCACAGTAACGGCCAGATGCCGCAGGTGGCGACGGTGAGCAGAACAAAATGCAGGGTTGGCGTCGCCAGTCGCTGGCTGAGTGTCGAAATGTCGGTCATTGGGATTTTCCTTGTTATACCGTGGGTTGATAAAAATGAGTGGGGTGGATATGGGGAAGCGTTCGCAGCGGCATTATGGTACGTCAAACTTCGCCACGCAGCCGCTGTCACCGAACGCGGGGATAACGCCGGCAGCGCCGTTCAGCGTGAACATCGCGGGTTTTGCATCTGAGCCTGAGACGACCACGTGCTTACCGGTACGCAAATGGTTCCACGCCCACATCAGGTTGTTTTCCCCCACGTGAGAGTCGCTCTCACTGATGTCGGCTACGTCAGCGTTATCGATTTTCATGGTCAGGGTCTGGCTGCTGTCCATGCTGACCTGATGGCCTCTCACGTCGGTGAAGATAATCGTGGCCGCCTGTGAGCCTGAGCTGTCGCAGGCGAGATACAGCTGAGATTGCCCCTTGCCGCGGATGGTGTATTCCGCCGTACCCTGTGCGAAGCCGCTGGTCCAGGCATCGTGATTGCCAAAGGCCTGAGATACAGTGGGTGTCAGCGCACTCAGCATGAACGCCGGTATCAGAATATGTTTTTTCATCGATTGTCCTTACCGTGTTGATTCAGGGATATGCCTTGCTGGCCGCGTGAAAATGGGGCGAGTGACCTCCTTAAAGCGTGGCAAAGCCTGCGATTCATCGCATTGATTTTTAATGAATAAATAACGTAATGACATAAATCCCCGTGGATTATGTAACCGTGGGATTCATCAGGTACAACGATAAATGTCGATCTGTTCGATCGACGAAATTGATCGTCGTTAAGCAAAAAGGCTTATCGACAGCGATGAAGGCTTTTATTTAACCGAAGAAAAATCCCCACAGGGAGCGTGCCGCACGGGCGACGGTGTGGGTGACTGCATGCAGCGCCGAACGGGCCACCTGCGGCAGCGGGGCGAAGTCAATGACCTTATCGATGACGTCCACCACGGCATCGCCAAAGCTGCTGCTGGCGGTGCTGATAACGGCTTCGGTGCGATACCCGGTCTGCAGGTGCGGCACCAGCGGACTGCGGGCCTGCTTTGGGAGCCGGGTAATCATGGCCTCCACCAGACGTGAGAGGCGGTAGCGCCCCCGTACCGAGACCGGCAGGATATCAATTTCGGCGATACCTAACTGACGGGCCACGGCCTGCTGCTTTTGCGCAATACGCTCCGCCTGCAACGCCGAAGGCTGAGCCGACAGCCAGTGCCATTGTTCGGCGGGTTCGGTTTTGTCCACCTGGTTGAGTACCCACAATACCGGCGGTTGTGGTCCGCTGAACTGCGCGAAGACGTCCTGATAAAACTGCTCTTCCACCGCATAAGCGCGGTCATCGGCCTTGAGCACCCACAGCACCATATCGAGCTGTGGCATGAGGTCACGGTACAGCTCACGGTATTCCCCGTCACGAGCCTGGCTTTCGCCCACGCCGGGTAAATCGACCAGCGTCAGATAATGGCTGCCAAAACGCAGCCGCATACGCTGAGGCTGGCGGGTACAGGCTTCCACCGCATTGACCGCACAGACTTCGCTGCGAAACAGTGCATTACACAAACTGCTCTTCCCGACACCGGTTTTGCCCATAATGCCAATGACGGGTTCGTACGTGACGAGTTGATTGAGCTCCTTCAGCAAATGCTGACGCAGCGCGTGTGGATAACGCCGCAGATGGCGGCGAATAAGGGCATAGCCTGAGGGATGTTTCATACTGGCCTCTGAATGAAAAAAGGGCCATCCGGAGGGGATGGCCTGTTGCAGATAAACGGGAGGGAATTCACTGAGGTGATATATATCTGTGATTTTTTTAAAACGACATCGACATTACTGTACGGGCTTTCTGAGCGTGCCATAATGTCGGCGGGTCCAATGCGTAATCAGTTTATGCAGACTGATCCCCCTTATTTCTGAGATTTCATCCAGCATGTCTTTGACTTCGGGGTCAAGCAACAGCGTGACCATCAGTTTCTCTTTATTTTTTTCCTGATATTTCTTAACGGAATAAATGCGGCTCAGTCTTTTGATGACGTCACGGTCACGGCGATCACAAAAATGATACATACAGGGAACAGCCAGCCGCAGTGATTCCGGGTTGACGCTGTTCAGACCAAATGACGGAAGCCCCTCATCAACAGCATATTCCATGACTTGTTTAATGGCTTCCGGAATGACCACGTTATCTTTAAATAAAAACCGAAAACGTTTCCTGAGTTTTGGCGCAACGAATGCCCATTCCTGGTGTAATTCGGTGATGATCCTTATTTTTGTTTTACAGGGGGAAGGGGATGTGTCAAAAATATTCTGGATGGCAAGCAGCCTTTCTTCCGGCGTATCCGGATGAACAATATTGACATCATCCGCTCTTGTCCAGTCATTCAGATCCAGTTTGTCTTTTTCATTACCTGTAATATTCAGGTACCCGTCATTCTGCAGTAATTCCAGAAAATGGAACCAGACAAACATGCCTGCCAGCTCATCCTCAGCAATCCAGGCGAAATATTTATTGTCGATGGCCGCTCTGGCCCATTCGTCTTTCCTGACCATCAGAAGATAAGGAACATGCTCCGGCTGCAGCGCGTAATCAACCCCTTTCAGCGCATCCGCCTCTTTACCATGGAGCACGGTCTCATAGAAGAAGTGGTGGATCTTTTCATTGAGCTCCGTGAGGTTGTATCCGCTGACGGCGACATGCTCACGATGCTCGTGCAGATAAAAGAGGGCTTCACGAACACTGCGTGCGTGCAGTTTTGGCAGGGTAATCTGCTCCATTTTTACCAATCCAGAATTTCATTAACGTGATTTTATGCAGAAATTTACTGTAATCCTGGAGTGATATCAAAAGATTCAAAGGTGAATCTTTGTGATGGAAGCAGGATATTTAAATTATAAATCATGATGATAAGTGTATTTTTTTATTGTTTTTAAGATGTACGAGAAACTGTACTTTTCAGCGCATGCTTCGCCCGGTAGTACAACGGAGAAAAGTGAATGATGACTCAGACGATGCTGGCTGCGGTTATGGCACGTGATTAACGGGTGGGAAAATACGCGTCAGGACATGCTATCGCCAGTGAAGCAGGAGGATGGATAGAACCACGCGTTGTGCGGACCCGGTCATCACCGGCAAGTCCCCCGGCTGTGGCGCCAATGACCCCGCCTGTCTTTATATCCACATGGCACAGTTGTATGTTTTGTGAAACCGCAATTCGGACAATGCATTTCGTTCTCCCTTATTACTGGCAATAACCACCCGTCTGAATGCACAGGTGGGCCGTGTCCCGGAGCAGGGAATAGGGTCGAGCTGGAGCGGGGGAAACATGCACGCGGGTATTTTACAGGACAGTTCACCGGGGAGACGGAACAAGGGTAGCGGCAGGGCATCAGAACCCCGTTTTTTCTTATCAGACACATTAACCTCCGTGAGCGAAATAACAAAACGGCAGCATTTCTGCTGCCGTTCGCACACTGGTAATATAGGTCTGAAATTTCTTTGAATGTGAATATTCAATACTGCTAGAGGGATGTAGGAACAGCAGAATTGAAGAATTATTTTAGGTTGTTTTGGTGTGTTTAATTATATGTAAATCCAATGCTAACTTGAGAGTAAAAAACAATGGTTACTTAATAAAATAATTGACGATTTTATAGTTTTCTTCTTCTATTGCATTTTAGTAGTTAAAGAGGGGGGCTGATGTCGGTTTGGTAATATAACTATATAGAAGAGTATCTTAAAACGTATTAGAGGAGTGTCAATGGGAGGCATTAAATCAGTGTTATTATAAGTCATTGGTGTAACGTTATTTCAATGGTGTCGCTACACAAAATTAGAAACAAGTAACTGGAATGGCATTGCAACCACTGAAGATCTCAGTATGACCCTATACCAGGGGGAGTAATTACCGTTATAAATAATCCGTACGATTACTATAGCATATTTGTAGAACTCATATCTGTAAATCCATTACCCCGACACCTTTCCCATCCCCCGGTACTTCATCAAAGTAATTTATTACTCCAACCTTGTATCTTATTGAACAACTAACGTAAGGACATTACTCATGAGTTTCAATACACACAGCCATTGCCCACTGAACAAAACCTATGTTAAACGTATCCAGGATACACTGAATAAATCGATTAATGAATATTCCCGTACGCTGGTATTGCGAGTGGATTTACGCCTGCCTGAGTTCGGTACAGACTCGTATAATTCAGACTCATCGTTAATCACCCGGTTCATTGTCTCCCTGAAAGCACAGATTGAAGCTGATTTACTGAAGAGAACGAATGCCGGTAAACGCATCCATCCGTGTCGTGTTCGTTATGTCTGGGCGCGTGAATTCAGTCGCACCGGCAAGAAACATTACCACGTGGTGTTACTCCTCAATCGTGAGGCTTATCCGTATCCGGGAAATTACCGGTCAGTGAACGGTGAGTATTCTCATAATCTGGCGTTCATGATTATGGAGGCCTGGGTACGTACGCTGGGGCTTAACGATGATCAGTATTACTCACTGGTGGAGTTTCCTGCTAACTGTTATTACCACCTGAGTAAAAACAGCGTTGATTTTAACACGCAGTACGCAAGTGTCACTGGTCGTATTAATTATCTGGCAAAAGAATACAGTAAAGACTATTCAGACGGTCAGCGTAATTTCGGGTGTAGCCAGTACTGATTAACCCGAGCAGTATTTTTTTACTGTCAGGGGATATGTTATGACAGAGTGCCTGGATAAGGATAAATCAGTATATCCCGGCGCCTCTGTTTTCCATTCCCTTAAGACAGAGAGAAACGTCATGACAATGCCGAATAATACTACAGGCCTGCTGAGTGATAAAATGGTCGATATGGTCTTCATCACTGAATTCACCGGGCTGAGTGATAAATGGTTTTATAAACTGATTTCACTGGGTGAGTTTCCTAAACCGATTAAACTGGGGCGTAGCTCCCGCTGGTTACAGAGTGAGGTGGAAGCCTGGGTTCAGAAACGCATTGCTGAATCCCGTGCGTAATAAATCCTGTTGCATGAATAATATTATGCCATTAAACCTCCTGTAAGCCTCCCTGCGGCGTTTAAATCTTCAAATAGCCCTGTCGGTTATCCTCGAAATTAAAAATGCGCAGAAACGCATACATTCATTATTCTGGTGCTTTAATTTGTAATGAGAGCCTGCGTGGGTGTTTTATATGTACTACACAGGTCTCTCACTGACACCGTTTGAATAATAAACGCTGGTGCGGATAATACGCGACGAAGAATGTCAGTCCTGAATGGATAGTGAGTTAAATAATCAAATGTGCAATAATGCAGACAAACAGCGCTGAGTCAGTAAGTGATTTTTTAGTGGGTTTTCATAACAATAATTTAACATTATGGTGTGGCGTCACGGCCGCTGGAGCCAGAACCAGCCGGGAGCTTCACGGTTTACAACTGGATTAAATTTGCACTATTTTCGCATGGATTTTTTCACGGCATACAGCTAAAGGTGCTAAAGAAGTAAATTTTAGCAGCTTTAGCGTGTGTCAGAGAGAAGTCTGGTCTGTTTTGAGACTAACTTCTGACGGTAAGTGATGCCGCGTCTGCCGGATTGACCGCACAGACTGTCCTTATGGCATTATGTGACATAACCGCAACAATCATTACCATTGCAGTCTGGTGGGATCATAACCACTCAGCGGGGGTGTGGCATTATTTTTGTAGTTAACAACGTTAAACGTCGGGAAGAAAGGGTTGAGGGGAGTGATATAATTGTACACGCCTGTCTGTGCTACTGCGATATAAAGCGCACGTTGTGGTGGATAACACAGGGTGACAATCAGTCCCAACTGAATAAGCTGATTCAGTACTGGCGTTAAACGTTCAACTTTTCGCAGCCTGGCCGGGCCGTGAGTCTCCAGTTCATTTTTCGAAAAAGGCTGCCACGGATTAAGGCCCACATCCTGAATGCCACCAAACTGATTGACGACACCTTTCATTTTTCCTTTGGGGTTATTAAATTTGTTTTTTATCCAGTCAAATAACTCATACACATCCTGCTGTAACTGATACTGTTCGCTCAGCACGTAAAAATACCTGTCGGCCTGGTTAAGATGCCATTCAGTAAGAGCAAAGGCATCCTGCAGTGTACTTTCAGAGATACCTTCTTTTGAACTGAAGCTAAATAACGCAGCAATGCGTATTGCATGACTGCCTGCTTTAGAAACAAATTCCGCGATATGCTCCAGGGGGTGATTCTCACCAATCAGTGACTGATAGTGACTTATCTTATCTTCAAATAACCTCTTAGCATTGTCTGACAGTGCTAACGTCTTTTTAGTATCTGAACCGTCATAAAAGCGTTTCTTTTGTTCCTGAAGGATACGGTTAAAGCCTCTGTGAAGGGACTCAAAGGCACTTTTCGATTTCTCCTGATGTAAATTTATTTTTCGTTGCCCGATAGTACTCGCCGTATGCGTAAAAAGAAACCGGGCCAGAAATCCACTGGAAACAGCCCGCCTGCCATGCTTCTCTAAATATTCGTCAAATATCTCAGGCTGCACCATGAGTAAAAAGGTCAGGTATGCATTGAGTCGGATATTACCGTCTTTTTTCCGGGATAGCGAAAGGGGTTCATTTTTCCAGATTTTGTTAAGCAGGCCCAGGTTGTTTTTCAGGTGGCCGGTAAAAAAGGTAATCGCTTCATCAGCGAATACCCCGGCGTAAGGGTATTCTTTTAACCCCTGAATTATTCCCTCGGGTGTGGCATCTTCATAGAACATGTCAAATGCCCTGGGTTTTGTTGGCTCTGCGGCCTGGTGTTCGCGAAGCAATAATTCCTCAATGTCACTGTCTCCACCATGTTTAGCGGCTTTCTGAAAACTACGGTTGAGTGCTTTTTCTTTTGAAGACCAGATAGCATAGTCTTTTTTATAAACATCAAACAGGGCTTCATATTCAGCATGCATTTCTGCCGCGAAATTCTCGAAGGGCTCCATGATGCATTCACGGACGGGGCTCTTTCCTTCACCCGATTTTGCCAGTACCAGAAAATACAGGGAGCAGGGCTCCGGTTTTTTATTTCCGAAAGGAGAGGCAACGTTAATCAAAGGCTGCAGGGCCAGAGCAAAAGCCGCCAGAACGGTACTGCCGATCATCTCGACAGGAATTTGTGTGTCTTCATGAAACGCGGTGATTGCATCACGTAAAAAAGGCGGAAAAGTCTCAACAGGGTAATTATTGGCGTTATTCATTGTTATCGCTCACATGACTGATTTGAATTTTATGTTCAGCAGGATAAGCAAACCGACCACCAAAAGCGAGTGAGCGAGCATTTAGCTTATTGTGATGGCTCTGGCGCGAATCAAGTTCCTGCCTTGCCATACCCAATCATTTTAATCTTCTGTACCGCTGCAAATCACTCCCCCTTGCTGGCACAACGTTGAGAGTACGTTAATGAATCTTTACCCGCACGCAACATCTGGGCAGCGAAAAAAAAACGCGAGGGCAAAACCAAATATCATCGCATCGACCAAACCAAACGTGAAATCAGCACCGGTAAAGATCCATATAAATCGCCTGATAATGTTGGAACGTCAGATGTACGGACGTGACGGATTCAAGTTACTGAGGCAGTAGGTGGCTGTACAGCCACCTACTGTCGCATAAAGTAAAAATTCACCAAGCTTAGTGAGACTAGAGGTTGATCATGTCTTCGTCTCACCCAACCAACCTAGAAAGCTGTGGATCGTTGCGTACCAGCAAACACCAACGAGCAACAGCCGATAGTTCAGCTGTTGTGGTGGTCATTGCGCGCACTCGAGCTCGAACTTCGATCAACTTCGCTTTGGCTGCTGGATTATTGCCTGTCGTGCAACGGGATTTGGCTTGTGTAAAATCATCAATTAGCCTGTCAACTTGCTGCCAGACTTTGCGACGAGCTTCTGCCAGGGGAGGATGTTCATTGAGTTTGAGCCGCTTTACCGTCTCGTTGACCCGCTCCTGCTCCCAAGCAGAGGAACCTGGCATAGGAATGACCTTCCCTTCTTCGTCGAAGGCGATAAGCGCAACGTCATCATCATCAATCGGATCGAGTAGATAACGCGTTTCAGATTCCTCACAGGGCTCGGAGTAGGTTGAACAAAGTGAGCCGTCCTTGAGTGGAAACCATCCACCTTTTTTACGGTTACCAACATTGCCGCACACGCGAAAATTCATGTAGTCAAATGCCAGCCACCAGTAGCCATCACGCAGACTTGTATCCAATGCCTTAGCTTCTTTCTTGGGTCGAAAATGCTCCACATCATAATGTGAGTACAGCTCGCGCACCTCTGAAAACCAACATTTCCCCCCAGACAACGCCAGTAACCAAGGTTTTAATTTTCCCCAATGGCTGCTGTGTTTATCTATCAACTCATTGCGCTCTTTAATTGTTCCCGCAGCATCGAGTTTGGCAAGTTCGCCTACCAGGCGATCAGACTCTTTCAACCAAGCGTCCCAATCGGCTGGTGACCAGCGAATCTCAGCGGGAAGGTCTGCATCAATTGGGAGCTTATTTTCAAGATCGATAAAAATCACTCACCATCCTCCTCTCGCAAAATCTCATCAATGATCGAATCGGCAATGGCATCCTGCTCGGCCTGTTCCTCGGGTGTGAGCACGGGTTTGCGGAAACGGCGGTGTTGCGCCATCTTGCGCACAAACATTGCGTAATCGGGGTCACGGAAGTCAGCGGTCGAAAAGCCCAGGTCAGCCAGCTCTGCTGACAAGCGGCTCAGTTCCTCATCCTCTTCGGGGGAGCGAGGTGACAGGACGAACAGTTCATTGCGCCGGAAGAGGCGTCGCTCGGTTTCGATATCCAGCGTGGATGACAAACCAAACAATTCGCTCTTGAGTAGCCCAGTGACGCCCATCCCTTGCGGGTGCTCATCCGGGATCTCGACCAACGTACGGTTACCATCACGACGCAGGATATATACTTGCTCGCGCTTCAAGCTGCCCACCATCATGGGGTCATGAGTGGTGATGATTATTTGCGACTCGCTTTTAACCATCGTTGCATCATCGGAACTCAGCACGCCTTCAATATCGTCGAAGTAGCGCAATTTCCAGATCGGGTTGAGATGGGTATCAGGTTCATCAAGCAGGAACAGGCACTGGTCTTCACGGGTGATGCGCATCAGGCCCAACACGGTGAGCATTTGCAGCTCTCCTTCTGACAAATGTGTGAAGCTTACCTTGCCGCCGTGTTCATCACGCTTCTTCACCGTGATGCGCACTTCGTCTATCAGATCACCAATGTAAGCCCCCTCGGCGTAGCGGAAGAAGCTGTCGGTACTGCCGATCAGTTCGCCAAGTAGCTTAAGCTTCTCCTGACTTGGCACAAAAAGGTACAGCTGTTTTTGTTTTTCGTTTCGGCCACGGAAGTCGATCTGTTTGGTCGCCTCTTGCTCAATTGGAGCCCAAGCCACTTGCCAGAGTTTGTCGAGGAATTCGCTCACCACATTTCCGCGCGCATACCAGAATCGCGGATCGCCCTCGTTCAGTTCTTGCTCGTCAAATTTGCCGCTACGCCGCTTTTCACGCAATCGGTACGGTTCCTTCAACACAAACAGTGCGGATTCCAGCGACTCTATGTGTAGGTTCTTTAGCACCTTCTTAAACACTGGGTCATCTGATAGTAGACAAGCCAGCAGCACCAGTTGGCTATGGCCACCGCGACAATAGAACAGGCGGCGCAAGCGGTCGTCTCCCGCTTGCTTCAACCGCGACTCGTGACGACGTTTGGCTTCTTCGACAGCGCGAATATCTGACTCGGAGCCGGTAAAGTTCTCCAGCAGTTGCTCAGACAGCACTTCATCTGTAGTGATTTCCTGGCGCTGGTTAAAGCGGCGCTGGTGCTCTTGAAACAAAACTTCGATGCGCTCGTTGCGGCCCGAGTAATAGGCAAAAATATGCGCAGGCAACAGCTCACGGTTTTTCAGCAAATAGCCCTGTGATTCGACTTTACCGTCCACCCAAACATAGGGGCGCTTCTGCTTGAAGGTATCGGCCTCAATGCGCACAACATGGCCGCGAATACTATATTCCAGCGTGAAATCGAAGGCGGCGTCACGGTCGAGATCAACATCACGGAAGATGGTGATCAATGCTTCGATCAAATTGGACTTGCCGGTGCCGTTCTGGCCAATCAGAGCATGGCTACGGATGGGTTTGGGTGGTGCATCTGTTGCGCTTGTAGTTGGCTGCGAGTGCGTTGCGAAAGCGATGTCGAGATCGCGCAGGTTTCGAAAGGTTGGGATGAGAATGCGCAGCAGTTGCATATCAGGCGCTCACCGTATCGGATGGTTTTTCACGCACTTCGGCGGGGGCCGGTTCCAGAATCCAGCCGCGTAATACTTCTATTTTCAGTTGCGCGTAAAAGGCATCGATCTCTCCGCCGAAGCGCTGCCATAAATCCTTGGCGCTCATTTCGCCGTGGTGGCGGGCCAGAATGGTGGCCAGCGGAGCTTGGGCTTTGATATCGGGTACTGTACCCAAGCGTAGTGGGGCGATCAGCTCGGTTTGTGGGGCTTTCATGGGTTCCTCTTCTTGTTCGATGGCGATGCCGGTGATGCTTGCCACAGATGCAACAGCCAATTTCTCAGCCACCTGCAGCGATCGCTTCAGTTGCCGCTCCATTACGTCACAGAAACGCATTAACTCCTTCACTAGAGCAACAATTCGGTGCTGCTCTGCAATAGGAGGTAATGGAATTTCAAATTGCTCTAATACTTTCTTGCTCAAGCCTTCACGAGCCATCCCGACTTGACGCTCCCAAATCATAGATTGGGTGTAAGGCGACAAAATGCAAATATGAAGATACTCGCACAGTTGGGGATCAGTCAGGCGAATAATCGTAACATGCTGACTGACGTTTGCTTCGCCAAATTCTGAGGGGACCAGTGTACAGCGCCCCAATGAAGCGCCCGTAATATTCAGCAGTACATCGTTACCCAATACTGCAGTCCCAGACATACGCTCGTGCTCTTCCGTGGTAATGCAAGCTATATCGTCCAGATGCAGACCATCGTTCCAAACGTTCTGTGATCGCAAGAATGGAATGCCCTTTTTAACGTAAACGTCTCTGCCCCCTTTAGGGGTGCTGCCTGAGCCGATCTTATTCGTGATCTGGCCAAGTCGCACAAACGCCCATCCCTTTGGAAGAGAAAAGGGGTGTTCATTTTCGGAAAGTGCTGTCATTGCGGTCTGTTTAGCGATGAGTTTTTGCTTTGCCAAGGCTGCTTTTGTAGCAGTGACATCCGCCAACCAATTGTTAATTGGTTCATCGGCTTCCGACTGTTCAACCAGAAGTCCATGAACGGCCAAATCAAGAATCAGATCGCGTAATTGCCCTACATCCTCCGGGGCATGAAACAGTCGCCCAAAGTTTTCAGCTAAGCGCGTCCATGTGGATTGCAGTTCGCGCGGACTGGTGGTTTTGGCGACGGCTTGTAAAGTGGACTGGCGGAGGGCATTTTGCAGTATGCGGCGGGCTTGCTGCTGCGCCTCCAACTTGTCGCACAAAGCCATCAGCTCCTCGACTTTGGCGACAATGCGGGACTGTTCTTCGATAGGTAACACAGGATAAGCCGCCAACTCAAGGTCATCTCTTGAAAAACCTGGAATCATGCTCTTGGACTTTTCGACCAGTTGACTAACAAAGCCATCAAGCCAGATTTTCAGAAAACCTGTGTCTAGTTTTTTCGAGAAATTCCTTATTGCCATGATTTGGCGAGCAATATGAACTTCGCCAAGGGTATTGAATACTGTTTTTCCAATAGTACCCTTACATGTTATTAACAAGTCACCAGTGCTTGAAATCACAACAGGGTCTGGGGTCCATCGGTTAACTACAATGATCCCGTTCACAATATTGCTAGCACCTGTTATATACGGAATTCCATTTTTTGAATCGTTGTACTTACTAGGCACCAGATCGCGACCAGATAAAAGTTGCCAGAGCTCACCAAAACGAGCCCACTCCCAATGCGATGGAGCATCAACGGCGATTTCTCTCCTCAACACTTCTGGATACGGCTTCTGACGCGGGAGCTTTTTACAGGAAACCAGCTCCGCTTTAATCGCACGAACTTCGTCCAGCAAAACACGTGACGACACATCAGATTCTGTGTAAACGATTAGTTTTCCTTGCACCGCAAGTTCCAGGATCAACTCCCGCAGTTTCCCAATCCCCCCCGGCGCATTGGCAATATGTCCAAACTCAGCCAAAAATTGTTTCGCGTCCATCAGGCATCCTCATCAACAAAATGATGTGCCAGCACGGCTGCCAACTCACTTTTGAGCTGGTTCTCAGTTTCTTCAATTTCTCCCAGCAGCTTTTTGTATTTCTCTAGAAGTACGTCTGGGTCGTGGGTTTCTTCTTCTGCCGTATTGGGGTTTTTGATGTCAAGATTAAAAATCGGCCAGTAGATACGGTCACCAGCTGCTTGTGCGTCTCGGGCTTGCAAGCGTAGCGGTTCAGCTTGAGCGCGCAACGCTGCGATCTGTGCGTCGATCTTTTCGCGATAGGCAGCATCAGTGGTACCGACCAGGCTCCTGCGCAAGTCACTCGCTTCACTTTCGAGCGCAGCGGCCTGGTTATTCAGCTCTTCAGCGCGTTGCCAGTATGGTTGCACAGCGGCTTCAGCCTGTTCGCGCTTAGTTTTGAAATCCACCTTCCAGGCGAATTCGTTTTCTACGCGATCGGCAAAATCGTTATCCTCCGAGCCCCACCAGTTTCGCTCGGCTTCGAATTCTTCTAGCCGGATAGGCTTGGTTTTGGAGTAGCTCTTGTAGCCCGCTGGATAGGGGTGTTCGTAATACCAGATGGTGTCGGTGTGGAAGTATTCAGTGCCATCGTCCACCGTGCCACCCTTGGTGAAGAACAGCAGGTTGGTCTTGATGGTGGTATATGGAGCAAAAACGCCTTTAGGTAAGCGGATAATGGTGTGCAATTTGCAGTCGCGCAGCAGCAGTTTTTTAAGCGTGCCTTTGATGCCCTCGCCAAACAGAAAACCATCAGGTAACACCACGGCGGCGCGCCCTTTTTCCTTCAATAATTTTTTGATGATGAGCGCCATAAACATGTCAGCTGTTTCGCGGGTGCGCAGATCAGCAGGATAGTCACTGCCCACGCCATCATCTTCATAGCCTCCAAATGGGGGGTTGGTGATAATGCAGTCAACCTTGTCGCTGGCCTTCCACTCGTTCCATCCGATGCCTAGGGTATTTTTATGCTCGATCTGGCTGGGAACGTCAATTCCATGCAGTAGCATGTTTGTGGTGCAGAGCAGGTGCGGCAACTGCTTCTTTTCGATGCCGAGGATCAGCGCTTCAATGGCGCGCTTGTCTTCAGGGCGTGGTGATTTCATTGTCGCGAGTTGGTTGCGGAAATGCTCTATGGCAGCGGTCAAAAAACCGCCTGTTCCACAGGCAGGGTCCATTACTGTCTCACGCTTATCTAAACGCGGGTTGATCCTATCAACCATAAAAGCGGTGATGGCGCGCGGAGTGTAAAATTCCCCTGCGTTACCTGCACCGCGCAAATCGTTGAGTAATTGCTCGTACACATCGCCAATATTTGCACGGATGGTAAAATCGTGGAAATTGATAGCATCTTCAAGCTTTTCGATCACTGCCAGCATCTGCGGGCCGGATTTCATGTAGTTATTCGCATCTTCAAAGACACTGCGGATGACTTTGTGCCGAGGGCTTTTGTTAGCATCAATCTCTTTGAGTGTTGGGAATAACTCGTTGTTGACGAAGCTAATCAATTCGCTACCGGCAATTTGTGGCTTCTTTTTGCCATCAGCCCCCGCTATATAAGCTGCCCAGTTACGCCAACGGTACTCTTTGGGCAAGGGAGATATATACGCCGGATTATCATCCGCCCATTCCTCCTCGCGCTGGTCAAACACTTTGAGGAACAACATCCATGTGAGCTGGCCGAGACGCTGTGCATCACCGTCGACGCCGTCATCTTTGCGCATGATGTCTTGAATGGATTTAATGGTACTGCTGAGATTCATCTTTTTATTCGCTGTTGAGGGCTGCTGTTTAATCAAGCCTGTTTTTGTTCGGATATGTCGTATAGAGCCAGTTCCAGCTCCTTCACGGCTTGGGTGTACTGCTCTACGCCACCAAAAATACCCCGACGGATTTGTGTTTTGCTGCCAAATAGGTCAAATGGAGGTAATTCCAGCACATTGGCATCTTCTATGTCTTGTACACCATGATCGGCAAATTTTTCGAGTAAAGCTTCCAGTACGGCCTTGGCTTGCTCACTGTATTTGCCAAACACATCACGCTTTTTCACGTTGTTAGCCCGTTCACGCCGGGTGAGTGGCTTCTGGTCAAAGGCGACGTGGGTTACCAGATCAAAAGCATCCAGTTCGCTGCCGTTAGCGACAGCCTGTTGCAGGAGCTCGAATGGTACGCCATGTTCAGTTAATTCCTCTATCACAGCTTGTTTGCGTTCGGCGCTACTCCAGCGCCGTAGAAAGTTGGTTAGGTTACCAAATTTAGCCTGCAAGGTGCTTTTAATGTCACTTTTGAGCAGGACTCGGTAGTCCTCAGTGATGAGCTTGCCCTCGACATCAAGGTATTGCGAACGTTCAACCGCTAAACACACATTGACGTCATCAATCACATACTTTACTCGGCTTACGCCGCCTCCTGCCTTATCTGTGAGACTAGAGTCATAGGCTAGAGGTTCTGGTTCTTCTATACTGGGAAGCGTGACGACATCTGGCGGTACCACAGGATCTTCTGGGTCAGGTTCGTAGATCGCCACGGGTTCGCCGTCAAAATCGGGATCAGCAAACAGCCGCGTAGCGCCTTTAAAGTCCATGATGGTGAAGTAGAGTTTTTGGTAGTCCTCGCGCAGGCGGGTGCCGCGGCCAATGATCTGTTTGAACTCCGTCATCGAGTTGATGCTCTGGTCCAGGACAATCAGCTTGCAGGTTTTAGCATCTACGCCCGTGGTAAGTAGCTTTGAGGTGGTGGCAATAACCGGGTAAGGCTCATCGTTGTCGATAAAGTAAGAGAGCTGTGCTTTCCCTTCGTTATCGTCTCCGGTAATTCGCATGACGTAACGGCGATTGTTTGCAGCGGCAGGGATGAGCTTTACCAGCTCCTGGCGCATCCGCTCCGCATGATCCTGGTCGTCACAAAAAACAATCGTCTTGGCCATCGGATCGGTTGCCTGGAGGTATTCCCATACCTTGTTGGCAACAAGAGATGTGCGTTTCTTCAGAACTAGAGTGCGATCAAAGTCTTTTGTGTTGTACTGCCGTTGCTCAATGACCTGGCCTAGTTTATCGATTTTGCCCTTCTCTGGTATGAAGCCGACTGCATCAACATCGGTTGCAATGCGTATCACCTTGTAGGGGGCAAGAAAACCGTCCTCAATGCCCTGCTTGAGCGAATAGGTATAAATAGGGTATCCGAAATAGCTGGTATTGCTTGTTTCATTGGTTTCTTTCGGTGTGGCTGTTAGGCCAATGTGGGTGGCTGTAGTGAAATAATCCAGGATGTCGCGCCATGCTGAGTCTTCCGCGGCGCTGCCACGATGACATTCATCAATCACGACTAAGTCGAAGAAATCCCCTGGAAACTGGCGATAGATTTGTTTCCATTCTTCCTTCCCCGTTACCGCTTGGTAGAGAGCAAGGTAGATCTCATAGTTCTTTTTGACTTCGCGGTTAGTGACCTTATGCATCACCTCACCGAAAGGGGCGAAATCCTGCTGCATGGTCTGGTCGACGAGGATATTACGGTCGGCCAAAAGCAGAATGCGTTTCTTGGATTTTGCTTTCCATAAGCGCCAGATAATCTGAAAAGCTGTATACGTTTTCCCTGTACCGGTGGCCATGACCAGCAATATTCGTGCTTGCCTTCTGGCTACAGCTTCAATGGCACGGTTGATTGCCACACGTTGATAGTAACGTGGTTCACGACCACTGCCATCGGTATAAAACGGCTGTTCAATCAGCGTTACAGCTTCAGGTGCAACTAATCCTTTCCATTGTTGATATACCGTCCACAAATCGGCCAGGGTCGGGAATTGGGTAAGCTGAAGCTCGCGTTCGACAGGCAGGGATAGGCCAGTTCGGTCATGCAGGAGAAAACCATCACCATTACTACTAATGGCAAACGGCGCGTCTAGCATTTCGGCATAGGCTAGAGCTTGTTGCATACCGTGCCCAATGGAGAACTTCGCCTGTTTGGCCTCTAAAACTGCGATAGGCACGTTTGGTCTTGCATAAAGTACATAATCGGCACGTTTAGGACCTCCTTTAGCTTCAGGGTTTTTGACTCGAGAGGCCATCTTACCGCGTACCATGACACGGCCATCGGTGAGGTTGACTTCCTCTCGAAACTGATGCTGCTGCCAGCCAGCTTGTTGAATAGCGGGTGTAATGAATTTTGTGCAGATATCACGCTCGCTGAGCTGATATTTATCCATGACAGTAAGCTCCTTCAACGTTCCGGTGTATATGCCTCAGACACTATGAAAATGTGCATTAATTAGACTCAGACCTAAATCCGGCCGATAAAATACGCTCCAAAAATTCAAGTCTCATGATACAACACATCTTTTTCATCGGCTCGCTGATCTTCTTGTAGGCTCATAGCCAAGAGCCAGTGCATACAATCTATATCCCTGTGAGTTGTGCTTCTTCCATAGCCTTTTCAGAAGCTTACTCTCTGAGGCTAATATAATAACGTTGTTTTACTTTCTCCATTCCCCGCCGCGCTCTGGTTGTCAATATAGTATAATAGTTGGCATATCACGGTAGCATCTCGCGTCGTCCATCCAGGTATCTAGCGTGGTTGTAAGTGCAACGGAGACTGTTCTTATCCACGTAGGCAAGCTGCGTCTAAATCCACGCCGAGTTATAGCTTTGTTCGTGATGAATAGTACTCATCGTGTGTCTAAACTATGCCACGATACCGTCTTTGCTGGCGTAACTACTATCACGCCGCTCGTTATCAGTCGCACAGGTCGGGATGCTTTCACTGCGCCATTTAACCAGCTTACCGCGCAGAGGCGTTATTTGCGCCTGAGCGTGCAGTCTGACGATGAGGAAAGATGTCACTCTTCGGCGCTGATGTTATCCCTCCGGCCTTCATCCCTTTTCCGCGCTACGTGCTGCCGATATAATCCCCGTCATGAATAAAAAGAATCTCACTGCATTACCTCCCGAAGAATCACTGGCTGACCTGGCGCATTTTGCCTGGTGCGCGCTGGTGGGGTTACGACTGGCTCAGCAGGACGGTCAGGCTCTGTCACCGCTGACCATTCACACCTTTTTAGTTCGCTGGCTCGCTGATGCGCAAAAACAGCGCCGCTTTCCGCGCTCTGTGGCTTCCGACATCGACAGCCTGCTACGACTCGGACGCCAGAAAGGCCTCACAGCCGGATTGTTAAAGCGGCTGGAATACCTCCTCCAGTCCAGCACGAAGCCGCTGGTACAGCAGTCGGATTTGTTCCGCCTGACATACGCTATCGAACATCTCAGGTCACAGGGCTGGGTCAATGCCGTGGTGGCGGAGGAAGAGTGGGTTCCTGAAACCCTGTCCGCCGAATACGCGGACGTACCTGCGTTGCTGGTGAGAAAGTCCGAACTGCAGCGCCATTTTACTGAAGAGGGTAAGCAGTCCGCGCCAGTGGAGTTTATCGTTGCTGGAGAGGTGCGTGTCGTTGGCGATGCGTTTGATGCGCGGGCGTTGCGTTATGTCATTCAGGAGCAACACGCCGGGTGGTGTTTGTTATCGTTGTTGCCAGTAGCCGATATCTGAAGTGCTGTTAGCAACACTACCGTAAAAGGATGAGCATGGAGCGGATTGATTATCACCTGGAAAAGTATCATTTTTCATGCGCTGACGAGTCGCCCCGCCTGACCCGGCAGTGGGCCGACGTGCTGGAGGAATGCCGCCATCTGAAAGCCGGAGCAGAAGAACGCCTGCGTATTGCCCTGCTCAACGTCGATTACGTGACCAGTTTTGAGCTGCCTTTCCGCTTACTGTTGCTCCGTACACCACAGCTGATCGCCGGTCTGCGAGATGAGCTACTGCTTAATCAGAAAGATGCGATTTTCAACGGGAAACGTTTTGGCTGCGTCTGGAGCCTGAAGACCGATCTCAGCGCAATACCGGACGCGTTCCGTTATCACCTGGTGACCCGCATACGCCGTGTGAGCCCTGATGGCGTTTCGGCAGTACCCTTTCAGCAGATCGCAAAGGAGGTGAAATCGCCCCGAGAGCGTATCAGGCTGGCACTTGCCTCAGGGTTGCCGGTGACCGCACTGGATGCTCTCTTCTGGTTCGGTTGCCAGCGTATGGCGGCGGATGTGCTGCGACTGCGTAAGACAGGGATGGTAATTGCGACCTCAGAAACCGACATCTTCGACACACTGACGGGGACAACCCGCCGGGTTCCGGTTTATCGATATGATGGCATGTAACGCGCCCTCGTGATGATCCATCGTTACAGGAGCCTATCTTTACTCTTTCACGTCCCGTCGCCCCGTCCCGTTTATCAGGTCACCCGTTATAAAACCACACCTTAATTAACATCTGAAATTCAGTTGAAACGTATTGTTAATCATCAGCCCTTGTGTGACTCATTTCCCGTTCGTAATATCCGCCACCGTGTTGGAAACACTGACCGCCATTCGCTCAGCAGGAAAGAGCCGGTGACACTGATGTTGCAGGTGCGGGCTTTGAGGCCCGGATGGCGGTCCATACTGGCTCTTCGGCCTGCGATGAAGGGTTAACCCTGAGTGGCCGGAGAGCCCATTTTCAGTCGATGTGTACCAATACCGGGCATGGTTGCTGTTGATCACCAGATCCCCGTACTTAGCTACATGTAAAACTCGCAATACACCCACCCTATCTGTAGTCGCAGCCCAGGCCACGCAACGCTGGCGAGCGCCATCCACTTGAATGCGCAGGGCCTTCTCTGTTGTGCCGTTTAATCTACTGGCCTTAATGACGCGTCAGATTTTTGCCTGCGTGACAGCCTGAGGTCATACCTGTTTGTCTTCCCGCCCCTGTCCCACGCCAGGCCTGAATGTCGGCACTGTGAATTCATTAAATTTACGTCTGGTATCACCAGGTTACAAAAAATGAATATCCCTGTTAAAAAACCGTTCGTATGTTTCCCGCTTCGGTTGGCCGATATTTTATCCCTGTTTTCATGGGTAATTGATGTCTGTCGTGCTTATAAAATAAATAAGCACGATCATTAATACTGTGATTTGAGTTTGTCGCAGTGCAAACAAAATAGCGGAGTGACGCTGTTGCACTAAAGACACAGGGATACTGGCTGACATTATTAACCCACAGAACAGGGACAGTTATGTCTAACTCTTTTCAGTCAGAAATACCCAAAGCACGTATTAATCTGAAGTTGGATGTTTTCACGGGAGGCGCGCAGAAGAAGGCTGAGCTCCCTTTGAAGCTGGTCGTGTCGGGAGACTTTAGTAATGGCCGGGAGACGGCACCGCTTTCAGAAAGGAATAAGGTCAATATCAATAAGCTGAACATGCAGCAGGTGCTGGCAGAGTTCGCGCCGTCGGCAAGCTTTGACGTGAAGCATACAGACGGTGATGAAGAAACGGAAGAGAAGATCAACCTCACGTTCCGCCATATGAAAGATTTTACCCCTGAGTGCATTGCACAGCAAGTGCCACGACTGCAGGCGATGCTCACGATGCGCAATCTCCTGCGCGATCTCAAAGCGAACCTGCTGGATGACGCCAGTTTCCGCCGCGAGCTGCTCAATATCCTGCGTGACCCCGCCCTGAGCGACGAACTTCGCGCCGATATTTCCGCGCTGGCTCCTCAGGACGTCTGATCTTCCTCCTTCCATTCACGAGATAAACCATGTCAGCAGAAAATACGACAGCCACAACGACAGAAACTCTGGTGCAGGAGCAGTCTGCCGGGATCTATACATCTTTACTGAATAAAATCAACCTGGTACCTGTTGAGCAGCTCAGCGATATCAGCGCCTGGAAAGATGAAGCCGATATGGCGGAAGCCGGTGCAAGCCAGCGCGTGACCGCTGCCCTGGGCGTCTTTCTGGAGCAGTTGCGCCAGTCGGGTACCCGTAAAGTCGATAAGCTGGATAAAGCCCTGCTGGATCAGATGATCGGCGAACTGGATCGCCAGCTCAGCCAGGATCTGGACAAAATCCTCCACCACCCGGAGTTTCAGAAGGTGGAAAGCCTCTGGCGCGGTGTGGAGCACCTGGTGGGTAAAACTGATTTCCGAAAAAATATTCGCGTAGAGTTACTTGATTTGTCCAAGGACGCGTTGCGGGAAGATTTTGAGGATGCGCCGGAAATTATCCAGAGTGGATTATACCAACATACGTATGTAAATGAGTATGATACTCCGGGCGGTGAGCCTATTGCAGCATTAATCTCTGCCTACGAGTTTGATGCGTCTGCGCAGGATATCGCGCTGCTGCGTAATATCTCTAAGGTGTCCGCCGCGGCGCATATGCCGTTCATTGGCTCGGTGGGCCCGGCGTTCTTCATGAAAAACACGATCGATGAAGTGGCCGCGATCAAAGATGTCACCAACTATTTCGATCGCGCAGAGTATATCAAATGGAAGAGCTTCCGGGACAGCGATGATTCGCGCTATATCGGTCTGACGATGCCGCGCGTGCTGGGGCGTCTGCCGTATGGCCCGGACACCGTGCCGGTGCGCAGCTTTAACTATGTGGAAGAAGTCAAAGGCCCGGATCACGACAAATACCTGTGGACCAGTGCGTCCTTTGCCTTTGCGGCCAACATGGTGCGCAGCTTTGAGAACAATGGCTGGTGCGTGCAAATTCGCGGTCCGCAGGCCGGGGGCGCAGTGGAAGACCTGCCCATCCATCTGTATGACCTCGGGACCGGCAGCCAGGTCAAAATTCCGTCTGAAATCATGATCTCCGAAACCCGCGAGTTTGATTTTTCCAATCTCGGATTGATCCCACTGTCCTACTACAAAGGCCGTGACTACAGCTGTTTCTTCTCGGCCAACTCCACCCAGAAACCGGCGCTGTACGATACACCGGACGCCACGGCCAACAGCCGCATTAACGCCCGTCTGCCGTATATCTTCCTGATGTCGCGCATTGCGCATTACCTGAAGGTAATTCAGCGCGAGAACATCGGTACCACCAAAGACCGCCGGGTGCTGGAGCAGGAGCTGAACCGCTGGCTGAGCGGTCTGGTGACGGAGATGACCGACCCGGGCGATGCGCTACAGGCGTCACACCCGCTGCGCGAAGGCAAAGTGGTGGTGGAAGACATTGATGATAACCCGGGCTTCTTCCGCGTGAGGCTGTTTGCGGTGCCGCATTTCCAGGTGGAGGGGATGGACGTCAATCTGTCTCTGGTCAGCAAGATGCCGAAGGCGAAAGACTGACGCCGGAGGGGCGCGTGAAGATAACACAACCGTACTGGGGAAAAGGTGTTTTCATTTCCCAGCACCACTTTCAGCAACAAATCACGGCGTCAGCCTGGCAGAGTGAGTGTATTGCACAGATGGGGCTGAATCACCCCTGGGGCGTGCTGGAAGCCACGTTTGAAACCGAATCGCTGAAGGTGGAGCGTCTGCAGGTGCAGCGACTGTCGGTGCGTTTTCAGGACGGAACGCTGATTGAGACCGGTAACACCGACACCCCGGCACCGGTCCTGGCACTGGAGGGACTCACCGGTGAGGTTGAAGTGGTGCTGGCCCTGCCGCTGCTGCACAGCGGTGAGAGCAACTGTCTGGAAGCGGAAGAACGGGCCGAGCGCCCGATCCGTTACCGCCAGCAGTGGCGTGAAATCCGCGATCAGTACGGTGACGGCACCCGTCAGATAACCGTGCTGCAGCATGAAGTCTCACTCCGGCTGGCCTCTCAGGACAACAGCGAATACCTGACCTGTCCGGTGGCGCGCCTGCACCGCGAGCCGCAGGGGAACTGGGTGCCGGATGAGACCTTTCTGCCGCCGTTGCTGAGCATGCGGGCCAGCCCCTGGCTGGCGAATAGCCTCGGGCGACTTCTGACCCAACTACGGGCGCGTCTTCAGCGCCTCATGTCCATGCGTCGGGAGAGTAACGAACGCATGGCCGATTTTGCCGTGGCGGACGTGTCGCTGTTCTGGTTGCTCAATGCGCTCAACGGCGCGGATCCGCTGCTGGAGAGTTTTCTCCGTTTTCCACAGACGCCGCCGGAGAGGCTGTGGCCTGTGCTGGCCCAGCTGGCAGGGAATCTGCTGACCTTCTCGCTGGACCATCAGGCGAGTGTTATTCCGCAATACGATCATGCCCGGCCGGAAAGTGTCTTTCCGGCGTTATTCGATCTGCTGAGTGATTTGCTGGAAGCCAGCCTGCCATCACGGGTGATCAACGTTGAACTCACCTTCGATAAACGGCTGCACCAGTGGCATGCGGATTTACGGGATGCCCGACTGCGCGAAGGCGCCGACTGGTATCTGTCGGTGCGCTCATCGATGCCCGTGGCACAGCTCCAGGAACAGTTTCCACGGCAGTGCAAAGTCGGCTGCCCGGATGAGGTCACGGATCTTGTGAATGCGTCACGTCAGGGTATTCCCCTTCAGCCGCTGCGTCATGTTCCGGCTGCAGTACCGTTGCGCATGGAGAATCAGTATTTCTCTCTCGACCTTTCCTGCCCGGCGGCTCAGGCGATGCTGGACAGTGGTCACTGTGTCTTTTACACACCGGGAACGCTGGGCGAACCGGAACTTGAACTGTTTGTGGTGCTGCGGACATGAGTGATAACCCGAAACGCCAATCTGTGGATATCGACGCCCTGTTGCAGGACACCTGGCTGCAGGTTATCAGTTTGCGCCACGGCCCAACAATTAAGGAAGGAGAAGGGCAGAGTTTCTGGACGTACTGTGTGGCCACTGCCGAAAGGGTGCAGAGCGTTCTGGAGAAGGCCGGAATGGATGAGGCCAGCCGGAAAGATATTCTCTACGTCCAGTGTTCGCTGCTCGATGAAGCGGTGAAAGGCCGCAACGTACAGGATGATGCCTGGGTTCAGTGGTACGTGATGCCGTTGCAGGGCCATTTTTTCGGCAATATTGATGCCGGGGATGCGCTGTGCGCGCGGATGCGTGAGGTACTGCGTGATCCGTCTGCAGATCAGCGGGTACTCACCTGTTTTCACCGGGCGATGATGCTGGGATTCCTTGGGGAATACCGGGCACTGGATGCGCCTGAACGTCAAAAGCTGGTCACTGAATTAGCCGCACGGGTCCCCCCGTTGCGTTATGCGCAGTCACAGCCGGTGCTGGCGGGCATGAAGGCCGGTTACCGCCTTTCGGGCTGGCTGAGCAGTTGGCCGCTGCAGACGGCCGTCGGCGCATTACTGCTGGCCGGGCTGTGGTGGGGGTTAAATCATTGGCTCGATCAGATCCTCGGATCACTGTTGCCGGGTGTGGTGAAATGAGCCAGACGCTACAACGTGCGCTGGCGCTATGGGCGGCCCTGCTGTCGTCGGCACTCTGTCTGGTCTTTCTGCCGGTCTCCCTACCTGTCGCCATCGCGCTCACGGTCTGTCTGTGGGCGGGAATTGCCGCGCTGCTGCTCACCCGCCGCCGTGCTTCTACCACAGCGGCCTCGTCTTTTTGGGTCGGGACACTGCCTCCGGCCTCGTATTGTCAACCAGTGATGCTGGTCTGCGGCGATTCTGACGCACTCTGGCAGGATGCGCCAGACGTGCAGATCACGACAACAGGCTGCCGTATCCGTGTGCCAGTGCAGCAGGATGTGGCACAGGTGGTCCGGGAGCTGTTGCAGGTCCGTCCGGGGTGGGGGACACAGTTGTCGGTGATGGTCTGCATCTGTCCGCAGCAGCATACCGATACCGCGGTGTTGACCGGCCGCCTGCTCTCTCTGCGGGGACAGCTCAGCCAGGGCCGCCGGGAGACTGGGGGCGCACTGCCGCTGGTGCTCTGTTCTGTAGTGAGTTCCTCCCTGACACCCGTCCCGCTGTGGCAGGTGCTGTTGCCGGGGGGGCATGTCAGCGTCTGGTCCGGTGAGGTGGCGCATGGGCCGGTAGCCTCATGGATGGCCGCCTGTGGTTCATGCGCTGTACAGCAGCAGATACTGATAAATAGCCTGAGCGCATGGTGTCAGCGGCACGTCACGGATGTGCTGGGCGAAGTACAGGCTGATTTTCCTGCCGTATCACCGTCCATCGTGCTGTGGGGCTGCATCCCTTTTGTGGATGGTTCACCGTCCTCCTCCCTCTGGACGCGCTGGTTACGTGAACATACCGCGCTACAGCGGGTTGCTGGCTGGCAGCCTGCCGCAAATGAGGTCTCTCACCTCCCTGCGTTGCCGGATTTTATTCTGTCATCCTTGCCCGGCGGGCACGGGCTGACGGCCCGACAACGGGCAGGGCGCAGCGTGCTGCGAATGTTCCTGTTGGCAGCCGTGGTGGCCCTGTGCAGCAGTGCCTGGAATAACCATCAGTTAATGCAGCGACTGGCTGCTGACATGTTGCAGTATGTCCATGCGGGCAGCCAGAGCGAGCGTCGCGCTGCTGCCGTAAAACAACTGCAGCAGGATGCAGCACAGCTGGATGACTACGCCCGCAATGGTGAACCGCTTCGTCTGGGGCTGGGGATGTACCGTGGCGAACGGCTGTATCTGCCGGTACTGGACACGTTGCGCGGTTATACCCCACAGATTGCGGCGACCTCCCCGGAACCACGTCCGGTGACAGCCACGCCTTCCACCGTGCGCCTCGACAGCCTGTCGCTGTTCGACACCGCCAGCGCCACCCTGAAACCCGGCTCCATAAAGGTGCTGGTGAATGCACTGGTCGGCATCAAAGCAAAACCCGGCTGGCTGATTGTGGTCAGCGGGCACACCGACAACACCGGCAGTCCCGTGCTGAACCAGACGCTCTCCCTGAAACGGGCCGAAGCGGTACGCGACTGGATGCGCGACACCGGCGGCGTGCCGGAAAGCTGTTTTGCCGTGCAGGGCTACGGGGCCACCCGTCCCCTGCAGGCGAATGACACGACGGCGGGCCGGGCGGCCAACCGTCGGGTTGAAATCAGTCTGGTGCCGCAGGCGGATGCCTGCCGGATACCGGGCGTAAACCCTGCGTCATCACAGGATGATGGCGCCTCTCAACATCATGAATAAAGGAAGCAATCCAATGGCAATTCCGGTTTATCTGTGGCTGAAAGACGACGGCGGTGCGGACATCAAGGGCTCTGTGGACGTGAAGGACCGCGAGGGCAGCATCGAAGTGGTCGCACAGGAGCACAAGCTTTACATCCCGACTGACAACAACACCGGCAAGCTGACCGGCACCCGTATCCACACGCCGTTCATGCTCACCAAGGAAATCGACAGCGCCAGCCCGTACCTGTACAAGGCGGTGACCACCGGTCAGACCCTGAAGTCTGCGGAATTTAAGTGGTACAAAATCAACGATGCCGGTCAGGAAGTGGAGTACTTCAACACCCTGCTTGAGAACGTGAAAGTGGTGAAGGTGAATCCGGTGATGCACGACATCAAGGACCCTTCCTACGAGAAACACAATCATCTGGAGCAGCTTGAGCTGCGCTACGAAAAAATCACCTGGACCTACAAGGACGGCAACATCATTCATTCCGACTCCTGGAACGAACGCGCCACCGCGTAAGCCCTCTGGCGGACAGCCCTTTCTGTCCGCCTTTTTTGTTCAGTTCCTGCCCTGCGGGTGCTGAGCAAAAAAACACCACAATCCGAAAAACTGACCTGATGCGCCTGGGGCTCCTTATCTACGGGAAACGGCGATGGGCGGTAGCGTGTCTGAAATCCCCGACTGCGAGTAAATGAACATGGAAAATCCTGCTGTACTGTTACGTCGTCTCAACCCGTTCTGCGCCCGCGCGCTGGAGGGGGCTGCCACGCTATGCCAGACCCGTTCCCATGCGGAAATTCATCCTGAGCACTGGCTGTTGAAGCTGCTGGAGCAGGGGGAGGGCGACCTCACCGTGCTGGCCCGCCGTTATGAATGGGACATGGATGCCGTCTGGCAGGATTTACTGGCATACCTGGACCGTCTGCCCCGTTCGGTCAGAAGCCGTCCGCAGCTGTCTGCGCAGTTTAACGAACTGCTGCGTCAGGCCTGGCTGTGTGCGTCGATGGCGGGAGAAGAGCAGATACGCAGTATCCATTTACTGATGGCGTTTCGCAGCCATCCGTCGCTGCTGCGCTGCGACGGCCTCTGGCCTTTGCTCTCCCTGACGGCCGGGCAGATAGCGCAGCTGCGCCCGTTGCTGGATATGCACTCCGATGAACGCCCGGACGTCCAGCGTGAAGAAGCGGAAATGATGGCCGATGACAGCCATGATACTGGCAACGGTAACGTGACCTTTGTCGGTCGTCCGGTCGGCGCGGGCGGGGCAGCAGCCTCAGCCACAAAAGAAGGTAAACCCACGGCGGCCCTGCTGGCCGTGCTTGACCGCTTCACCACAGACGTGACCGCCAGAGCCCGCGACGGGAAAATCGACCCGGTATTCGGGCGTGACACTGAAATTCGCCAGATGGTGGACATTCTCTCCCGACGTCGCAAGAACAACCCAATACTGGTGGGGGAGCCGGGCGTGGGTAAAACCGCCCTGGTCGAAGGGCTGGCGCTGCGTATCGCGGAAGGCAACGTCCCGGCGAGCCTGAAACCGGTCATCCTGCGCACCCTCGACCTCGGTCTGCTGCAGGCCGGTGCGGGTGTCAAAGGCGAATTTGAACAGCGCCTCAAAAACATCATTGATGCCGTGCAGCAGTCTGACCACCCCGTGCTGCTGTTTATCGACGAGGCCCACACCATCATTGGTGCGGGCAATCAGGCAGGCGGGGCCGACGCGGCTAACCTCCTCAAGCCCGCCCTGGCCCGGGGCGAACTGCGCACCATTGCCGCCACCACCTGGTCGGAATACAAACAGTACTTTGAACGCGATGCTGCCCTGGAGCGGCGCTTTCAGATGGTGAAAGTGGATGAGCCGGATGACGATACAGCCTGCCTGATGCTCAGGGGCCTCAAGTCCCGCTACGCGGAGCACCACGGCGTGCACATCAGCGATGAGGCAGTTCGCGCCGCCGTCACGCTGTCGCGACGCTACCTCACCGGACGCCAGCTGCCGGACAAGGCGGTGGACCTGCTGGATACCGCTGCCGCCCGCGTGCGCATGAGTCTCGACACGGCCCCGGAGGCCCTCACCCGGCTGGCGGTGCAGGAGAACGCGCTGGTGCTGGAAGAGGAGGCCCTGCTGGAGGACCAGGCGGTGGGCCAGTCCGTGCCCGATACCCGACTGACGGAGATTGCACGGCAGACCCGCCAGCTCACTGCCGAGCAGCAGATGCTTGAAGTCCGCTACAGCCAGGAGAAGCAACTGGTCACGCAGTTGCTGGACAGCCGCAAGACCTCCGGGCAGCAGGCCGAAACCGCTGCCTTTGTGCAACAGCTGCACACCCTGCAGCAGAACAACCCGCTGCTGTGCCCGGATGTGGATGTCCGCACGGTGGCCGAGGTGATTGCCGACTGGACCGGCGTGCCGCTCTCGTCACTGCTGAAGGATGAACAGACCGAACTGCTGCATCTGGAGGCGCATTTGCAACAGCGCGTGGTGGGGCAGGAGACGGCACTCACTGCCATTGCACAGCGCCTGAGGGCATCAAAAACCGGGTTGACGCCGGAGAACGGGCCACAGGGTGTGTTCCTGCTGGCGGGCCCCAGCGGTACCGGCAAAACTGAAACCGCCCACGCGCTGGCGGACGCGCTGTACGGTGGGGAAAAGTCACTGATTACCATCAACCTCTCCGAATACCAGGAGCCGCACACCGTCAGCCAGCTAAAGGGCTCCCCGCCGGGCTACGTCGGCTACGGCCAGGGCGGTATTCTGACCGAAGCGGTACGCAAACGTCCCTACAGCGTGGTGCTGCTTGATGAAGTGGAAAAGGCCCACCGGGACGTGATGAACCTGTTCTATCAGGTGTTTGACCGGGGATTCATGCGCGACGGTGAAGGACGCGAGATTGATTTTCGCCACACCGTCATCCTGATGACCTCGAACCTGGGCTGCGAATACATCATGCAGCAATTAACGGAAAACCCGGAGACCACTGACGGTGAGCTGCACGCGCTCGTCCGCCCGCTGCTGCGCGACCACTTCCAGCCTGCGCTGCTGGCACGTTTTCAGACGGTGCTGTATCGCCCGCTCGGTGAAGCCCCGCTGCGCACCATCGTGGCGATGAAGCTGGAGAAGGTCATGCAACGACTCACCCGCCACTACGGCATCACCACCACCATCGATGAAAGCCTGTACGACACGCTGGCGGCGGCCTGTCTGCTGCCGGACACCGGGGCGCGCAATATCGACAGCCTGCTTAACCAGCAGATACTCCCGGTGCTGAGCCAGCAGCTGCTGCATCACCTCGCTGCCGGACAGAAGCCGCAGCACCTGACGCTGGGCTGGAATGAGGACGAAGGTATCGTGATGGAATTTGACGCCAGGGCAAACCGCGAAGCGTAAACCCGCCATCCCTTTTTTACCCTTTTGATAAACAACAGATAATGAAAGAGTCTTTTATGCGTATGAAGAAAACAGCGTCAGTCCTGAGCCTCCTGGTGGTATCCGTCTGCGCACATGCAGGCATGTTCGGTGATTCAGGGGATTTCAAATGCGGCCGGGACGATGCGGTACAGGCTGTGAAAAACGCCATCCGGGATGATGCTTCCGCGAAACTGCAGACGGAGTTTATTACCGAAGCCGGTATCTTCACACAGCCCCGTAACAGTTACAGCACCGCGCTGGCAAACATACAGGCGGATGTTCGCGGTGTGTCCACCCTCAGCCAGAATGAGAATGGCATCGCCTGTACGGCGACTATCTCCATCCCCCTGCCGGAGAATGCCCTGATTGCCGCCACAAAAATCCTTGGTCTTTTTGACGAATATCTCCAGGAAAACGGCGCGTTCAGCAACGGGCATGTGACCTGGAAAAACTATTCGTACCGCATCAGGCTGGCGGATAACAAAAAGGATATCACCGTCAGCGACATGGACAATATTGCCGCCGTGATGACCAAAACCGCCTGGGCCAGCGTGAACAAGGACCAGTTGATTAACCAGGTGAATGCGCAGGCGCTGGCCGATGTCCGCACCGAATACGAATCGCAGGACGCGCGTCTGAACGCCGTCTGGAAAGACCTTCCGGACGCGGTCCGCGCAGCCATGAAGACTGAGCAGGTTAACTGGGTCAGTGCCAAAACCCGCCAGTGCGGAAAAATCAGCGACACCCGCCTTGAGTCCATTCCGGTTGAACGCCGGGCTGAAATTTTTAAATGCCAGACGCAGATGACCACGCAACGGATTGAGTTTCTCAGCAACAACAGTAATGAATTGCGGGACGAGAACTATTCACAAAGGGAAGGTTAACGCATGAGTACACAATCCGTTCGATACAGCCACAGTCACCATCTGCTGTCGGTGAAAGGCTGCAGCGCCATGCTGGACGTGCTGGCACTGGAAGGCGATGAAGGGCTCAGCACGCCGTTCCGCTACCGTATTGAATTTACCAGCGATGACCACGGTATCACCCGTGAGGCCATGCTGATGAAACCGGCCTCACTGACGCTTCAGAAACCGGGTAACCGGAAAGTGGCGGCCCAGCCCCTGCGTATCATTCGCGGTGTGGTGACCGGTTTTGAATGCCTGAGCACCTCGAAGGACGAAACCCGCTACGCCCTGACCCTGCAGCCGCGTCTGGCGCTGCTGGACCGTTCGCACCAGAACGTGATTTATCAGGACCAGTCGGTACCACAGATTGTGGAGCACATTCTGCGCGAGCGTCACGGCATGCGCGGCCAGGATTTTCTGTTTTCCTTCGATACCGAAAAATACCCGCGTCGCGAACAGGTAATGCAGTTCGGTGAAGATGACCTGACCTTTATCACCCGCCTGTTGGGCGAGGTGGGTATCTGGTTCCGCTTTACCACCGACACCCGCCTGATGATTGACGTGGTGGAGTTTTATGACAGTCAGCAGGGGTATGAGCGGGGACTGACGCTGCCCTCCGTCCCGCCTTCCGGCCAGCTTGACGGGGAGACTGATGCGGTGTGGGGCATGGCAAGCCACTTTGCGGTGGTGGAAAAGCAGGTCAGCCTGCGGGAATACAACTACCGCCAGGCAGCAGAGGACATGAATACGAAGGCGGATGTCACCCGGGGCGACAGCACCACGTACGGCGAGGCATACCACTGGGGCGACAACTACCTCACGCCCGGTGACAGCTACGCCCGTTACCCTGAGCCGGAAAGCGGCATGTTTTATACCCGCCTGCGCCATGAGCGCTACCTTAACGCGCAGACACACCTGACGGGACAGACCGCCTGCTGCACGCTTTTCCCCGGCCAGGTGATGCGCGTCACTGGTGGTCATGAGGTCAGCGACATCTATGCGAAAGGCGTGCTGGTGACCCGGATTATCAGCGAAGCCCGCCGGGATAAAGCGCTGGTGGTCAGTTTTGAAGCGATACCGGATAACGACAACTATGCTTACCGTCCACAGCCACCGGCACGCCCTGTGATGGCCGGAACGCTGCCTGCCCGGGTGACCTGTACCCCGGGGAACGAACTCTACGGTCATATTGACCCTGACGGGCGTTACCGCGTCAACATGCTGTTTGACCGCGATGAGTGGCGGCCTGGTGGTGAGAGCCTGTGGGTACGGCAGTCACGGCCTTATGCCGGTGACACTTACGGTCTGCACCTGCCGATGCTGGCGGGAACGGAAGTGGCGATTGGGTTTGAGAACGGCGACCCGGACCGCCCGTATATTGCCGGGGTGCTTCACGACTCAAAACACCCGGACCACGTGACCATCCGCAATGACAGGCGTAACATTCTGCGTACTCCCGCGAAAAATGAGATTCAGCTTGGTGACAGCCGGGAGCAGGAGCATATCCGCATCCGTACCGAATACGGTGGCAGGAGCAGCCTGAGCCTCGGACATATCGTGGATGATGCGGGTGAGAGTCAGCTCCAGAACCAGAAACGCGGTGACGGCTTTGAGCTGCGCACCGACACCTGGGGAGCGCTCCGTGCCGGTAAGGGGATATTTATCAGCGCCGACGGCCAGCCGATGGCGCAGGGGCAGCAACTGGAGATGGATGCAGCCCTCGGTAACCTGAACCTGGCCCGCGAGCAGATGAGCGAAATCTCTGCGGATGCACAGGCTGCCACCGCCAGCCCGGCGGATTTACAGGCACAGATTGCCCTGCTGGAGCAGAAACTGACAGATTTGAAACAATCCGTTCTGCTGCTGAGCGCCCCGGATGGTGCGGCGATGACCAGCGGCGAACAACTGCAGCTGTCGGCAGGCAGCAACCTCATTGCCACTGCCGGTAAAAATGCTGATATCAGCGTGGTGAAGAATTTCTTTATTGGCGTCGGGAATACGCTGAGCGTGTTTGTGCGCAAACTGGGGATCAAACTCATTGCCAATCAGGGACCGGTTCAGCTCCAGGCCCAGAATGACCTGATGGACCTGCTGGCGCGTAAAGTCATCAATATCGTCAGCACGGAAGATGAGATCAAAGTTCTTGCGAATAAAAAACTGACCTTAGGCGGTGGCGGCAGTTCGATCACGCTGGATCAAAATGGCATTATTTCAGCAACGATTGGTGATTTTCGGATCAACGCCGGGCAGTTTATTCGCTCGGGAGGCGCATCGCAAAAAACAACGTTTCCGGTATTTCCGGTGATTGAACCCGGCGAACAGAGCATGCGCTTTGCTTTTGCCGGAGCAGATACTGCCGCAGAGGTCATGGATCTGATGGTGGATCAGCCCTATACGATCGATGACGGGAAAGGAAATATTCTGGCATCCGGGAGAACTGACACAGCAGGGCGATTGCCGGAGATTGTCACCAAAGAGAATGAAACACTGAATTTAATTATCGGTGATGAAGAATGGCAGTCTGAAACTTTGGTTAGCCAGTCAGTGGATCAAGAACCTGTTGATAACTTACTGGATGATGAACAGGATCCGACAATTTTTGTTTTAGACAGTGAGGATGTTCCGGAAACGTCGCTGACGGAAAGCATGCTGGAAAAATTACTCCGTACATCATGAGGCTACGAATTATGTTAACAACATTAAGAAAATGGATAGTTGGTGTATTCATTATACTGATGAGCACCACTGTTTATGCTGGTTGCCTTAAAGAGGGAGACAGTGTGGAACTTAGCGGCATCATGAAAAAAGAAATGTTCTATGGCCCCCCAAACTGGGGGGAGGATAAAGAACATGATAAAAAAATGTATTACTGGATATTACATCTAAGCACGCCGCTTACATGTGTTGTCGATGCTAATACAGATCTGGAACGCTGGAATAAAGAAGTTCAGCTTGTTATTTCTGGTGGCGAATATAAAACAAGGGAAAACCTGCTTAATACCATGGTCACTGTTAAGGGAAGCATTTTCCTTGCTGAAACTGGATATCATGTAGAGCCAGTTTTACTGGATAATGTGACTTTTACTGATGGTAAGTGATTTTTACAGGAAGTGATGAGATGAGATTTGTTAAAGCTACATATAACGAAACATTAAAAACGGTTGAGTATGAGGCTAACGATGGTTCCCGTTTACTAAAAACCGGAGGTACTCTTAACTGGCGATTTAATAACCCTGGAAATCTTATGGCGACAAAGGATGCTAGTAAGCAGGCGGGAAGGATTGGTTCTGCTATTGTTCATAATCCAGAAGCGAATAAGTTTGCAATATTTGCAAGCATTTCACTCGGGGAGAAAGCTAAAAACAGGTTGTTAAAAGAACAATACAAAGATAAAACAATTCCTGAAGTCACGGAAAAATACTCACCTTCTGAAGGGGGGAATGATCCCGTAGAGTATGCTAATTTCATTATGAAAGAAACGGGGATACCGGATAATAAAAAAGTCGGTGATCTTGATGATGAGGACTTTGGAAAGCTTTTAAAAGCCATTAGCAAACAGGAAGGTGGTTTAAAGCCGGGAACAGAAAAATGGGTTTACGTGACGAATATAACAGTTTCTGA
Organism: Enterobacter cloacae complex sp. ESBL7; assembly: GCF_041679625.1. Taxonomy (NCBI): domain Bacteria; kingdom Pseudomonadati; phylum Pseudomonadota; class Gammaproteobacteria; order Enterobacterales; family Enterobacteriaceae; genus Enterobacter; species Enterobacter cloacae complex sp. ESBL7. The sequence goes on along the minus strand of NZ_JBGORN010000007.1, from coordinate 97,995 downwards.
TGGTGCCCGTCCTGTTGCTGATGTGCCTTTTAATGTCACTCTTGACAAAACGACTTACGAATGGAAAACGGATACCTACGGGAAATTAAAACCAATCATACACATGAAGAAAGGTATGGTTATTACCATCAAATATGTGAACTCTGCTGGTAAGGAAGATATTGTTTACTCTGCAATTGCCGGAGATGAAACGAAAAATGTACTCATCACACGTCAGTTCTCACAGTTTACTGCCAGTACTTTAGTCCGTACACCAAAGACACCGAGAGAGAAAAGTCAGCCAAAACCAATTAATTACATTGTGAGGTCTGGTGATACGTTGTCCAAAATTGCTACCCGATACCAGGTAAGTGTGGGTGAACTGGCGAAAAGCAACAACATCAAGGATGTGAACAAGATTTACCCCGGGCAGACTATCGTCCTTTATCATCAATCAGTAGCGGTTCAATCAACGGACAAAACGAATTCGGTTAGATCGACTTTACCAGACTCAGCGACCAAAGATAATCCGACACCACCGACAGTACAGAAAGTCGCAGCTGTTACCCATAAAGTGAAACTGGAACCGGTTGGTAGCAAAACATCAGGCAATCCGATCGCGATTTTACCTCATGATCAACGTGAAGCTCCATGGATGGCTATTGCTTTTCATGAGGGGGCCGAGGTATGGCACTGGGGAGTAAATAAAGAAGGGTATAAAAACATTAACTATCATGCTGAAACGGGAGCCCCATATAAAACTATGGTGGGTGACGCTAACGCCTGGTGTGCCTCTTTTGTCAACTATTGCCTGAAGAAAAGTGGTTATTTGATGTCAGGTAGTGCAAATTCACAGTCATTCGCTCATAGCAATAATTTCGTTAAAATTGATGAACCTGTATATGGCGCAATTGTTGTATTCCACAAAAAAGGGACGAAAGGAAGTGGGCATGTAACAATGGTATATTGTAAAATGAAGGATGGTGAAATTGGTGTTTTAGGAGGAAACCAAGGGGATAGTGTTACTATAAATCCAATGTATCGAGTATATTCAGGCGAAAGTTCAATATTAAAATATGAATTGGTTGGCTACTATGTTCCGATTAATTACTACCCAGAGGCCAATAAAATATTGAAGAAGGGTGGTGATTTACCACCAACTTACGATAACATTAGAGCTTTAAGAAAGCATCTTGGATTCCCTACTCATTCAACGCATGAAAATAAAACGCGTTAATATGTTAAGGTGAAAATTATGAGGTATGTATTCCTTTTGGTCCTTCTGCTTACTACTGAAGTTCATGCTAGTAGTAATGATTGTTTTAACAAGGATGATGTTTCTACTATATCTAAATTATTTCTCGCTAATGACAAACTTAGTCTAAAAAACTTAGCCATTGACTCAATTAAATCCGATCTTGTTTCTGAGGATTTCTACACTAATGATAACGTGACTCTTAGAAATGTATCTGAGGTGGACTATAGATGGAGTAAGGACAGTAAAGTTGCTAACCTATCTAACTCTGCAAAGTCTTTTCCTGAAGGTAACGTTTGTGTAAGGTTGGTTATGTTTTCTTTACCAGAAAAGATTAGAATAAAATGTGATGATGATGGGGCTTATGGTTATTTTTTTGATTTCAAAAAGAAAAGTGGGACAGTGATATTGTCAGACTTTGATTCTGAAGTTAGCTACTCTGGTGCGGTGTTATCCTGCAAGGCAGCAAATAAATACCTAATGCTTCGGTAGTTTTTAACAACATTTACAGCTATTTGTTATTAATAATTCTGACCTTAAAGAAGTTTAGATGCACTAAATATCAAAGTTTAATCAAAAGGCAAGGAGGGTTTTAGATGAAATACAGGCTCTGTTTTTTATTTTTACTTGTTAACCTTTCAGCCTTTGCCAAGGAAATATTGTTATACAAAACATGGGATGATCTTGCAGGACACCATGAAGTAACTTTTACACGTGGCGACTTAGCATCTGATGAATTTGGTGGTGGAAAATATTTAATTGTTGAGCAAAAAACAGGGGCGCATCTCGACTGGCATTTAAAAGATTATTTAACAGAGTGTGATGCTGATAAAATACTGGATTTAGCTAATGGCTCTGTGGAGTTTAAAAATGTCTTCAATGATGGGGTTATGACTGTATTATTTGCCTACAGAATAGGGTGTGTAGGTGGGATTGATGCTGTTGATTTAAAATACTTCGCTTATCACAATGGGATTAAATACTCTCTGCGAGGGGAAGAAAATATTGTTGTTAGCAATGATGGCAATAAGAATGATAAACCCAGAAATCCTGTCCCAGACTACAACCTTAGAACAACCAAACCATTGCTGAGCTACATGATTAATAAATGGCCTTTAATTTCAGTAAGAAAATTACCTTAGGCCAAAATGGGTGTATGAAATAAACGGTTTTTTAATAAAAAATCCACAACTAGCTGATATGCATTAGTTTATCTGAACATGGTAATGCAAACTGGTGTTCGGTGGTTATCAATTAAATAAAGATAACGATGAAATACTCCTTAAAAAATCCCCCTCCGGTCGCGTACCGACCGGATCCGCTAACAGCGCTGCCCTGGCTGCTGTTTTTCCTTTTTTTAATCGTAGCAGGGATTATCCTGACCCGCGTGATCGGTAAGTATACCGATGTATTGTCATTCTGGATGCTGGCGACAGGTGGTGCTATTGCCGTCTGGTCGTGCTGCTTTATCGGCTACCTCCTGTTCTGGCTGATACAGCACATCATTGCCAACGGATATGACACCGAGCGCGAAGTATGGATGTGGCAAAAGACTTGTCAGAGCCGTCGGGCCCTGCAGGTCCTGCAGGCTAAATTTATTACCGCTTATCCCGATAACTCAGCCACGCAGCCTCCGCTGGAAGCAATGATGGCAAACGACAGAATCATTGCAGCGCAAACTGACCGTGGTGGTAACAAAGGTATCAACCATTCGCAACTGGCAGCAAAGCGGACCGACACAGTGAAGGACATCGTTACCCGGACGGTAACTGATTTGTTGCTGGAGATAAAGACCCCACTGTTACAGCTTCCCCCCACGCAACCAATCAATATCCTGCTGGAAAGCACCTCATCGCTCAGTGCTGATGAGGTGAAGTCTGTATTTGTCGCACAATGGCAGGCCGCCGGGTTGATGAATCCCTTTGTCTTCATCGCCGGAAGCGGCGTGCAGGTGGTGGAGCACTGGCTCGATCACTGCATTCGCGAAAAAGCCCTTCTTCTGGTCCTGGCGCTACAGATTGATCCTGAACAGACCGACAACACTGGCGAAGCGGCGGTGGCATTGTTACTCGGAAATCGCCTGACGCAGACCACAATTACCCCCACGGTGCTGCTACACCGCCCGGATCGTTCGTCAGCCGATACGCTGGACACCGGCATGAAACAGGCAGCTTATCACGTACCGTTGCACGGCGATGACGTTCAGTACCTCTGGTACTCCGGGCTGACGCCTGCGCAGTGCTCAGCCGTGATGACCCACAGCAATGCTTTCCCTGCCGGTGCTGTTGAACAGGAAAATCTTATTCAGCCTGACCGCTCCATCGGACAGGCCGGGGTGGCAACCTGCTGGCTGATGTTTGCCGCCGCAGCGAACGCCGCCGATATAACCGGACATCCCCATATGGTGATAACCGGGGACAGCAAAACAGATGAGATATGGAGCGCCATTATCGCGCCGGTTGATTTCCACCAGGAGAAGGACGCTTGAAACGTTACAGGTCACTGATTTTACCCTCATCGGGGGAAGTCACTTTTGTGTGCATCCTCACCGTTTTTTTTCTTGTCGTGCTGGGACTGGGTTATGTCTCCTGGCATGACCCCGCCATGCTGGGGCTGGTTCAGGGGAGTGCACAGCAGCAGCGCTGGATGAACATTACCCTTACGCTCTCTGCCGTCCTGTTCTTTTTGCTGCTGATGTCGGTCTTTGCCTTACGTCGTGCAGGTAAAGGGACGTTTAACAAGAATGCGGGCGATAAAGGCGATGACGATGTGGTTAAAGCTCAGGATGCTGCGGTTGCGACGGTACTGCCGCTCATCTCGCAAATCCGCAGCCATCTGCATTTTCGCTATCACACCTTCTGGCGTAATAAGGTCACTCTGTTGCTGGTGGTCGGTGATGAAGCCACCGTCAGCCAGCTGGTTCCCGGCCTGGTGGCTGCACAGTGGCAGGAGGGTAACCGCACCGTGCTGATTTACGGTGGTGACCCTGCTGAGGCGGTGGACAGTGAGCGTTTCACCGCCCTGCGCCAGCTGCGTTACGGTCATCCGCTTGACGGCATTATCCGCGTGCTGGGTGCAGAGCAGACAATGACCCCGGCGCTCAGCGATTCGGATTTACGCTGGCTGGAGCAGGTGGGGGGATTGTTGCGCCATCAGCCGCCGGTCTGGCTCTGGCAGTTGTGTAAAAGCAAATGGTCGCAGGCAGGACGTGTCCCCCAGCCGGTGGGGATTTCCCTCTCCCGTCAGGCCTCCGCAGACGAAGTGGCGGCACAGCTGACCGGGCTGTTGCCACAGCTGCGTGAACAGGGGATGGCGCAGATTGCGGTTAATCCACAGCATGACTTTCTGCTGCGCCTGGCACAGTCGCTGACGGACGGGGAGATTGCACACTGGCAGCAGCGTCTGGTGCCGTGGTATTACGCCTCACAGCAGAAGGTTCCACTGGGCGGTGTGATGTTCAGTCTGCCGGAGTCTGCCGCCGCAGAGGCGCAACCGGTCACCGCGCTGCATGTGCTGCCGCCTTCAACGCTCTGGCCGGGTATTACTGCGGCCTGTCAGCAGGTGCGGGGCTCCCGTCCTGTCACCGCACGCGAAAGCTGGCTGCCGCGTGCAGTGTTGCTGGCAACCGGCTGCTGTGCAGCGGGCATGGTGCTCTCCTTTGTCCTCAACCGTCAGCAGATTATCCTGGTCGCGGACCAGGCGCGGGCACTGGTGGCGCATCCGGCGGTATCGGATGCGCAGCTCACCGCGTTGCACGACCTGCGCAATCAGGCCGGGCGTCTGCAGCACGATGTCCGCTCGGGAGCACCCTGGTATCAGCGCTCTGGCCTGAATCATGCACAACCTCTGCTCGACGCCCTGATGCCGTGGTATATCGAGGCAAATAACCGTCTGCTGCGTGACCCGGCCACGCAGGCGTTGCATCAAAAACTGCGTCATTTTGCGGACCTGCCTCCGGCAAGCCCGCTGCGCTCACAGCAGGCGAAGCCCGTCTATGACCAGCTGAAAGCGTTACTGATGATGAGCCGCCCCGATAAAGCGGAGGCGGCGTTTTATGCTGCCACGATGAAAACCGTACAGTCCGCACGGCCTGGTATCTCGCCGGGGCTGTGGCAGAGCCTGGCCCCGGATTTGTGGGCGTTTTATGCCGCTGAACTGGCCGGGCACCCTGAGATGGCGATAAAACCTGATGCAGCGCTGGTCTCGCAGGTTCGCCAGAGTCTGCTCCAGCAGCTCGGCAGGCGCAACGCCGAAGGCACCCTGTATGAGAATATCCTCACGCAGGTGCGTCACAACTACACCGATTTGACTCTGGAGGACATGACGGCCGGTACCGAGGCCGGTCGTCTGTTTACCACAAAAGAGAGTGTGCCGGGGATGTTCACCCGCCGGGCCTGGGAAAATGAGGTGAAGGACGCCATTGACCAGGCGGCTTCTGCCCGTCGCGAAGAGATTGACTGGGTGCTCAGCGACAGTCGTAAACCGGTGACCGGCGACGTTTCACCGGAGGCACTGAAGGCCAGGCTGACGCAGCGATATTTCACCGACTTTGCCGGAAGCTGGCTCGGCTTCCTCAACAGTCTGCGCTGGGTACCTGCCCGCAACATTGCCGACGTGACCGACCAGTTGACGCTGATGAGCGACGTGCGTCAGTCGCCGCTGATTGCACTGATGAACACCCTGAGCACTCAGGGCCAGACCGGTCAGCAGGGCATCGGGCTGTCGGACTCGCTGATGAACTCGGCGAAGAAGCTGATAAAGCGTGACGATATCCCCGCCATTGACCAGCAGGCCGGACCCACAGGTCCGCTGCAGGAGACCTTTGGCCCGTTACTGGCGCTGACCGGGAAAAAAGACACCGACGGTGCTGTCAGCACAGGTGGTACGCTGACCCTCGCGGAATACCTCACGCAGGTCACGCGAGTACGTCTTCATCTGCAGCAGGTGGCAACCTCACCGGACCCGCAGGCGATGATGCAGACGCTGGCACAGACGGTGTTTCAGGGGAAAAGCGTGGACCTGACCGACACGCAGCAGTACGGCACGCTGATGGCGGCGGGGCTGGGTGAAGAGTGGCACAGCTTCGGGCAGACCGTGTTTGTGAGACCGCTGACCCAGGCCTGGGAAAACGTACTCCGCCCGTCTGCAGCAGGACTGAACGACCAGTGGCGGCGTTCGGTGGTTACCGGCTGGGATGCGGCCTTTGACGGCCGCTATCCGTTTGTGGCTGCCGGAAGCGATGCGTCGCTGCCGGAGCTGGCGGAATACATCCGCCAGGGCAGCGGCCGTATCGACACCTTTTTAACCAGCCAGCTTGCCGGGGTACTGCATAAGGAGGGTAACCGCTGGGTGCAGGATAAATCAGCCAGCCAGGGGCTGACGGTGAACCTGGCGTTTTTGAAAGCCATCAATGAACTGAGCGGTCTCTCGGCGGTGCTGTTTGCCGACGGCGGCCAGGGGCTGAGTTTTGACCTGCAGGCCCGGCCTGTGCCCCGGGTGGTTGACACAACGCTCACCGTTGACGGGCAGGTGCTGCACTACTTTAACCAGCTTCCGGAATGGCAGGCGTTTCACTGGCCGGGCGAGACTTACAGCCCGGGCACCATGCTGACCTGGAGTACCACTACCACCGGCTCACGTCTCTACGGGGATTACAGCGGGATATGGGGGCTTATCCGCTGGCTGGACCAGAGCCAGCGCCAGCAGCTTGACCCACACCGCTGGATGCTTAGCATGAAAGCCCCAGACGGCAACACCCTGCAGTGGGTGCTGCGCCCGCAACTTGGCAGCGGCCCGCTGGCGCTGTTGTCCCTGCGCGGCTTTACCCTGCCGGAGCAGATTTTCCTGGCAGGGAGCACTACGCCCCCCCAGGTACAGGCGGATGACGATGATGATGAAACTGACGGGATGGTGCCATGAGTACGCTTCAAAAACTGGTGGTTGTCTGTCAGGCGGATGCTGACCTGCTGAGGCGTCAGGCACAAATAAACGCAGAGCGCTGGAATACCTGGCTTCTGCCGCTGAGTGAGTCTGCGCCAGTCGGGGAAGACCCGGCGTATGATGATGACTTTCAGCAGCTTCGCGAGGAAATCAACCGCCTCTCCGGGATAGATACATCGCAGATTGTCGGGCTGGCCGAAAAACTGCTGACCACCGTCTGCAAGGATATTCGCGTGGCGACGTTCTGTGCCTGGGCTCGTCTGCAGGAGGAGGGTGACAGCGGACTGGCGGAAGGGCTGGAGCTGATGGCCGGTCTGCTGCAGCGTTTTGGCCCGGACCTGTATCCACAGCGTGCGGCCAGTCGTAAAAGCGCGCTGGAATGGCTTTCCGGCCCGAAAATGCTCGACAGCCTCACCCGCTGGCCTGAGGCGGATGTGCTCATGACGCAGCGTATTGCCGGGGCCCTGCTGCTGGCGGAATCCGCGCTGCTACCCGAAGAGGTGGCGTCGTCCCCGTTTGCCGGACTGAGCCTGGCGTTGTTGACCCGGCTTGAGCGTAGCGGCGGTACACAGGACCCGTCGCCCCTGCCTGCCGGAGAAACAGTAACGAATGCCACAACCTCACCACTGGGGGGAGTATCCGTATCGACCCGAATCACCAACAGCCGCGAGCTGCTCGACCAGGCCCGCCTGATGGCGGCCTGGCTGCGTGAACAGCCGCAGGGATGGCTCGCAGGCCACCATCTGATGAAGGCCGTACGCTGGGCACCGGTTAACCAGTTACCGGCGCTGGACGCCTCCGGCAGAACCCGTCTGGCGGTACCGAAACCGGAGCACCGTGCACAGCTGAAGCGTCTTTTTCTGCAGCAGTCATGGACGGAACTGCGGGCACTCACCGACGACCTGTTTATGCAGGGCGTGAACCATCTGTGGCTGGACGTGCAGTGGTACGTCTGGCAGGCGCTGGTGAACACCGGCAACGACAGCGTACTGGCCGATATTGTCCGCAACGACCTGCTGGGGTTACTGCGCCGTCTGCCCGGACTGGAAAGCCTCACCTTCAGTGACGGCACCCCCTTCGCCGATGAGGTGACGCTGAGCTGGATACAGCAGCAGGTGCTGAATGAAGACAGTGACATGCTGGTTCAGCAGGTGACGGCCACAAGCCACACCGATAATGACATTCTGGCGCTGGAAAGCGAAGCGCAGGCAATGGCTGACAGCGACGGTCTGGACGCCGCGCTGAGCTGGCTGCAGCACCGCCCCGGCGTGGTCACCGACCGCGACCGCTGGCTGATGCAACTGCTGATGGCCCGTCTGGCGGAACAGTACGGAAAAAATGCGCTGGCCCTGCACCTGCTGGGTGAACTGCATACCCGGTCCCGTGACCTCACACTGCGTCACTGGGAGCCGGAGCTGCTGTTTGAGGTGAAGGCCCGGAAACTCAAACTACTGCGTTTGCAGGCCGGGCGCAGCGAAACGGAGAAAACGCGACTGCAGCCGGACATGGAGGCACTGCTCGCCGGACTGGTTGCACTCGATCCGGTACGGGCTGCCGTACTGTGTGGATAATCACAACTGAATAAGGAGAAACACAATGGCAACTGGCTATTACCTGGCGCAGGGGGATAAAACCTCCTGTGGTGGCAAAATCACGGGCGGCACCGCCGACCATCAGCTGCCCGGTAACGTGGCAGCCTGTGAGGGCGATCCGGTCACCTGTGGTCAACATGCCGGTACTTACAAAATCACCGGGGGGATCCCGGGCGATATCGTTCACGATCGCCACATGGCCGGAACTCTGCACAGCACCAGTACCTGCCCGTGTAAGGCGCATTTTATTCCGTCAGTGACGACCGATACTTACGAATAAACGCTGACGAGGTGCCCTTTTAAAATAAAACAACAGATGTTAATCCATTAATTATCAAACCTGTTGCTGAGCTGTATTTGTAAGTGATTTTTTGTTTTTTTATTTTTTAATGGGAATGCGGCAAGTTTGATTGGTGAGAATGCTTACTCATGACGTCAATGAATGTAAATTTGAGTGTGAATGGTTTTTAATCAAGGAAGGGAGTGACAATGAATAAATTTTTTAGGATTATGTTAGTGGTTGGTCTGGTATTTATTGGGGGCGCGGGATATCTGTCTTACACCGATTACTTATTTCAGAGTACGGCACTGCATTCCACAGGTAAAATAACAGACCTTCGTTACAGTAAAAGTCATGATTCATCGGCGGTCTGGTATCCGCAAATTACTTTTACAGATGAACAGAATGAAAGAGTCATCTTTGAATCCTCAACAGGCAGCTCTTCTTATCGCAATAGCCTTGGTGACAGTGTCGATGTTCTCTATCAACATGGCGATGCCAAAAATGCGAAAATCAATGATGTAACAGGGCTCTATCTCGGTCCTGCTGTCCTCGGTGTTTTGGGGGGCGTATTGCTGTTTTTTGGCCTGGTGAGTTCACGTTTACTGAACAAAGGAAGCAAGCACCGTACGTTGATGCGAAGCGGCAAGCCACTGACGGCGAAAATTATTGCAGTGGAGCTTAATGATTCCATTAGCTTTAATGGTCGTTCGCCATGGAATATTGTCTGCCAGTGGTTAGAGCCACAAACCAACACGGTTCACGTTTTCACCAGCGCCAACTTTTATTATGACCCATCCCCTTTTATTTCAGGTGAGAGTTTAACGGTGTATGTCTCACCTGATAATTATAAGAAATACTACGTGGACATTTCTGCTTTTCCCAAAAAAGCGTAACGACGTTCAGAACAAGTACATCGTCGTGCTGCGCAACGTAAATATGCCTTGAGACAATGAATTTATGGATGATGTAACCCTGCGTTATTTTGACGCGGAAATGCGCTACCTGCAGGAGGCGGGAGAGGAGTTTGCCCGCGCCCACCCTGAGCAGGCAGCAATGCTGCTCCCCGACCGGGTCGGTGCACGCGACCCGTCCGTCGAACGTCTGTTTGAAGGGTTTGCCTTTCTGATGGGACGCCTGCGGGCGAAGCTTGATGATGACCTGCCAGAACTGACCGAGGGGCTGGTCAGTCTGCTTTGGCCCCACTATCTGCGTGCCATTCCCTCGCTGTCTGTGGTGGCCTTCACCCCGGACTGGCAGGTCATGAAAGATCCCCTTACACTCCCCAGGGGTTTTGAGGTGATGTCCCGCCCTGTGGGTGAAAAGGGCACCCGCTGCCGTTATACCACCACCCGGGAGGTGAATCTGTTACCGCTGTCGCTTGAACAGGCCACGCTGACAAACGACACCGATGGCCGCGCCATGATCCGCCTGCGCTTCGCCTGCAGCGGACTGGCCGACTGGAGCAAAACGGATGTATCCCGTCTGCCGCTGTATCTGAATGCCGATCCCGCTCTGGCCTGCGCCCTGCACGAGGCCCTGACGCTGAATGTGGCAGACATATGGCTGCGTTTACCCGGTGAAGCGGATCGTCGTCCGTTGAACGGGTATTTTGCGGCGCAGGGATTTGGGGAGGATGACGGGTTGTGGCCGCAGGGCGGCAGCAGTTTTGCTGGCTGGCAGCTGCTGCAGGAGTATTTTACCTTCCGCGAAAAGTTTATGTCGGTCTGCCTGCGGGGGCTGGAAACCGTCGAATTACCCGAAGTACTTTCCGGGTTTGAGCTGGACGTGGTGCTGAATAAACACTGGGAGCATCCCTTTTCGTTCCAGGCGCGGCATCTGCAACTGAACAGTGTGCCGGTTATCAATCTTTTTCCGCTGGAGTCAGATCCGCTGAGTATCAGTGCCCTGCAGACGGACTATCAGTTGTGTCCCATGCGTATTCAGGACGGCCATACCGAAATTTACTCGGTAGATACGGTGCTCTCCGGCAGCGGACACCGCTACGTGCCATTTTCCAGTTTTCGCCATAAGGGCGGGATGATGCGCCATGCCGCGCCGGAATATTATTACCACACCCGTGTGCGCCGGGGCGCATCCGGGCTGCATAACACCTGGCTGATACTGGGCGGTGAGGGGTTTGACACGCTGAGCATCCCGGATGAACACCTGTCACTCAGCCTGACCGCCACCAACGGGCAGCTCCCCCGGCGGGCGCTGGAAAACAGCGTGCTGGATACCGTGGTGAAAGGCACAGAGGTGGCCCTGTCCGTACGTAACCTGTGCGCGCCCACTCAACCCTGTTATCCCCCGGATCGCGATCGCTTTCACTGGCGCGTACTGAGCCACCTGGGGTCCGGTTTTCTGTCGATGATGGATAACGCCGAGGTGCTGCGCGGGACGCTGGCGCTTTATGACTGGACCGGTGAGGAAATGAACCGCCGTCGGCTGGAGGCGATAATTGACGTCAGACACAGCGAAACTGAACGCTTCCATCAGGGCTATCTGCTGCGCGGCGTATTGATTGAAGTGACGCTGGACAGTACGGGCTTCACCGGTCGCGGGGATATCTGTCTGTTTGGTGAGATGCTGAGCCGATTCTTTGCGCTCTATACCGACATTCATTTGTTTAATCGCCTGGTCTTTATTCTGCAGCCAACCGGAGAACGCCTGGAATGGGAAGAGAAACATTCGCGACGGATACCCGGTTAAATCCGCGCCTGGAGGCGGACATCACCCGGGTGGGATTTTACCGGCTGTGCCAGATCCTCGAAAAACGGCATGCCGGTCATCCGCCAACCGGCAGCACGTCGAACCCGGCTGACGATCCGGTGCGTTTTTATCCGCATCCCGGTATGGTCTTTCCGGCGGGTGAAGTCAAAGCGGTGGAGTATGACGACAGTGATCGTCACGCCCCGCCGGTAATACGTACCACCTTTCTTGGACTGTATGGCGTGGACTCGCCGCTGCCGACCACCTGGATTGATGACATTGTTACCCGGCGGGAAGGCCATGAGGCGATGCAGGGGTTTCTCGACATCTTCAGCCACCGCATCATGACGCAGTTCTACCGGATCTGGCGCAAATACTCGTACCCGGCCACCTTTGAAGCCGGGGGCAGTGATGCCATTTCACAGTCGTTGCTGGGACTGGTGGGGCTGGGGATCCCCGGTACGGCAAGCCACATTGCCACGCCGGTGTCGCGCTTCCTGGCGTTGCTGAGCGTACTGCGTCTGCCGGGACGTACCGAAGCGGGGATCAGGGCAATCGTACATCTGCTGGCACCGGCCACCACGGTTCAGGTGTTGCCTTACAGCCCGAGGACGGTGCCGGTGAGAGAACCGCCGGAACTCACGGATGAAGGAAGTATTCTGCTGGATGGCAGCCTTCCGCTGGGGGATGAGCTGACGGAGCTGAACAGCCAGATACGGATTGGCCTGCGTACCGCTGATGAAGAGGAAGCACAGTCCTGGTTTCCGGGCGGTGAGTTATATCATGATTTTCTGGTGATGCTGCGTGTCTATCTCGGCTGGCGCTGCAAAGCCCGTATCACGCTGACACTCAGCACGGCATTGCTTGCCGTTCGACCGCTGGGTGACACCGGGTTTTCACTCGGGATGAGCGGCGTACTGAGCGTGGACGGCCCTGTTACAACGGACGATATTCCGGATGATATCCCGCCCGATTTTACCCTTGAACTCTGCCATTACCACGGGCTTACACCGGCGGTATCAACGAAAGGAAACACGCGTGTTATCTATCAGTTCGACTAAAGGGTATTACCTCCTCCTGCTGGCGGTGCTGTTGTCAGGCTGTGGGCTGGCCCAGCGGACCTCAGAGGGCACGGCTTCAACCATGAAAGCCATTTTCTACAAAAAAATCACCACCCTGCATCTCGATATCACCGCCCGCGAGGCGCTGAATACTGACGCGATGGAAAGCAGCCATATCTCCGAGCCGGTGATGGTGCGGGTATACCAGATGAAGGATCGGAAAGCGTTTGACCTGGCGCTGTATCAGCAACTGGTGAAAGACGACAGTGGGGTGCTGAAAGGTGACCTGCTGAGCCAGCATGACGTGGTGCTGAAACCCGGTGCCGACGAAGCGCTGAATCTGCCGATGGACCCGGAGGCGAAGTTTGTGGCGGTGGCGGCCTTCTTCCGCCAGCCGGACGACGCGAAGCAGAACTGGCGTCTGGTGATTGACCGGGAAGCGCTGGATCCGGATAAAGCACGGATCGTTGAAGCCCGTGATAACTTGCTGACGCTGCTGCCGGTGAAGGAGTAATAACATGCGCCGTCCGTCTCTGTACGAAAAACTCTATGGGCATTTTGCCGGTGGTCTGCCCCTGGGGCAGGTTAGCGAAGAAAACCAGTACATTCTGTCGGTGCTGGATAACCTGCAGCGGGTGCTCAATACCCGGGCTGGCTCGGTGGCGCATCTGCCGGACTATGGCCTGCCGGATATGACACTGATACTGCAGGGGATGCCCGGTACCGCCCATGAGCTGAAAACCACGCTGGCAAAAGTGCTGCTGAAATACGAGCCGCGCATTCAGGACATTCATGTGGTGATGCTGGAGCAGGCCCAGCCCGGTGAGCTGCGCTACGCCATCGAGGCTGAGATGCCGGACGGTGAACTGGTTCGCTTTGGCACCGAGTTTATGTCCGAAGGCAAAGTTCTGCTCCGCCACCTGAAGCAACAACGTATTCTTCCCTCCTGATTAAAGGTACTGACGCTATGTTTTCCCGACACCTGCCCCTGCATGCGGGCCAGGACCCGCGCGCGTGGTCTGAATACACGCAACTGCGCGATGAACTGAGCAAGCTGACCCACCCGGCCAGACCCGACGTGGACTGGCAAAGCGTGGAGCAGCTGTGTGTGACCCTGTTTCGCCACAATGGTACCGACCTGCAGACGGCGGCGTGGTTTTGCTGTGCCCGCCTGCAACGTTCCGGCCTCACGGGGCTGTCGGAAGGTCTGGAGCTGGTGGATTCATTGATAACGCACCAGTGGAGCGTCATGTGGCCTCCCCAGATGCCGGTGCGCAAGGACATTCTGGTGTGGCTCAGTGAACATCTGATGCTGAGCCTGCGCCGGTTTACCCTCAGTCATCAGGACCTGCCTGCTATTTATCGTCTTGAGCAACAACTTCGGCACCTGTGTGACCTGCTGCAGCGTCTGGTGCTTCGCCAGGTGAGTAAAATGGATGCACTGCTGCACTGGATGCACGCGGCGGTGGTGAGGCTGGAGAACGCAAAAGATGCCCCCTTGCCCCCGGCCGTTGAGTCTTCATACCTGCATACCTCCCGTGCGATACCGGAGAGTATCGGGCAACCCTGTGGCAACAGTGAACCGGTGGTACTGGTGGTGCGGGATGATGGTACACAGCACATCACACAGACCTCCATCCTGAAGCGTCATCGTCGCGGTGTGTGGACGGGATTTGTCGGTGGTGTCGGCGTAACACTGTTGTTCACGGCGCTGAGCGCCTTGGGCTGGCAGCACTGGCAGGATAATCAGCCAGAAACCCTGATTGACGCGTCGCTCTCTCCGTTGCCGGTCGTGCTCTCTGCCTCTGAACAGGGGGCAATGATTGAAGACAATGCCGCCGCGTTACAGTCACAGGGGCGTGTTATTACGGAACGCACGCGTCGTCAGCTGGATGTGGTGGCAGGTCTTTCCCCGTCATGGTCGCAGGATTACGGCTTCGCGCTGGTGGCGCAGACGCAGCGCCTGTGGCCACATCAGCCGGAAACGGCAGCGCTTGCGAAGCAGTGGCAGCAACAGGTGGAGGCAAATGCCCTGCCGGAGGCGCGTCTGCAGGGCTGGCATCAGGCGATGGGACAGTTGCAGTTGCTGATGGAGAAACTCAACAGCACCGATATACAGCGAGGAAAATACCTGACGGTCTCGGAGCTGAAATCCTCGGTGTTTGCTATCACGCAGACGCTGAGCCAGAACGTGCCGCTGGAAGAACAGTTACGTCAGTTGTCACAGCAAAAAAAAGAGAACGGCAATCAGCCTACCGCAGAACAGCAGGCAGAACAGAATCTGCGACAGTTGCAGAACCGTTATGTGTTGATTACCCATGGCGGCTCGAGTGACTGAATAATGAAAATGAAACCGAATCCATCATCAGTGGGTGCTGCAGAAAAAAGTGCCACGCGCCGTAATCACTATGTGCAATGGACGCTGGCAGAAATTGCCTTTGTTGAGAAACACTACGGCAAACTCCCGGCGCGGGAAATAGCCACGACTCTGGGAAGAGGGGTGGCTGCGGTCAGGTCGATGGCATTAAAGATTGGTGTTGGTCGCCCGGGAGCGAAACCCTGGGATATGTGGGAAATTAACATCATGAAAAAACATTACTCTCATGGTGCCGGTATCGCCATGGTGAGGGCATTGCTGCCGCACCGTGATATGGAGTCTATCAGGAAACAGGCGGCCAGGGCAGGTCTCACCGATGTGCGGGAATGGCATCCTGACGCCATCGCATTCCTGAGGGAGCATTATGGTCGTATGCCTGTTGAGGAGGTTGCTGCAGCCCTTGATAAAAGTGTCAGTGCTGTGAGGAACCGGGCAAATGTACTTAAGCTGGGGAAAACGCAACTGAGTAGGTGGACCCGTGAGGAAAACGCGATATTGACCGGGCATTATGGTAACTCAGGTAACCTTGATGCCATTCATTCACTGTTGCCCCATCGTTCCAGAAAAGCCATTGAGGCGCAGGCTGCCAAATTAGGGTTAACACGAGCGCAGATATGGACACCCGAGGAGCTCAGCATTCTTCAGCAGCTTTACCCGATACTGGGAAGAAAGTTGACCAGGGTATTGCCCGGCAGGACGAACAGTGCGATCCACCACCAGGCAGAGAGACTGGGATTGCGACGATACGCTAAAAAGCATAGCGGTAAGCCTGAACATGACAAGGGGTAATGGTTTAATCATTATTAACGGTGGGAATTACTTAGAAAACACATTCTCTCTATTTTGAAGTTTGCGAGGAAAATGGGCTTTATTATGGTTTTTATTTTTCTTTTTCTTTCCTGTTGCGCCGATATATAGCATGATTCCCTCATGTGGATGGAGTAAAGGGAATAGTGTTCATTATGGTGGTTTGTAAATATTAGCAAGCACGATGATGAGGAGTAATGATGTTTATCTGGACAGCGAATTTATCAATGTGAGCTAACGGGGAAACAATGATTCGTCATATTTTATTTATTACATTTACTGATTGTGCTCTACCGGAACAAATACTGGCCGTCAGAACGGCATTTCTGCAGATCCCCGATCGGATTGAAGGGGTTACAAGTGTGGAGTGGGGCGTAAACGACAGTCCGGAAGATAAGAATGCAGGGTTTACTCACTGTGTACTGATGACGTTCGCGAATGAGACAGCTCGCCAGCGATATCTGCCACATCCTGTACATGATGATCTTAAAACGATATTTCGACCGATTCTACAGGATATCATGGTGCTGGATTATACCCTGGCGCCCTGATTAATTTTTTCTGTAGATTGGTAACACGATGAATTTGAGTGAAATGACACAGACGATGACGGATGACGCAAAACGTATTATGGCCGCATTCAGAGAAGCACCGGTCATGACGTTACAGGCAGTCACCACCATGACAGGCCTGAGTGAGCACACCACGCGATTTATCCTGGAGCAGTTGCGGCAGGCCGGGTGGGTTATTAACAGACATGAACGCTGGAGTCTTGCTGAGGGGGATATTCTCTCGAGCCGAGGCGATGGGGGTACTCAGCGGTCGGTTCTGGCGTGAAGACGAACTTCGTATTCTGAAAGCACATTATCCCCTGCTGGGTAAGAAAGTTGCCCACCAACTGCCAGGCAGAAATGAAGTCAGTATTCTGATAATGGCAGGGCGGCTGGGTCTGAAGAAATCCCGTGAAAGTCGGGTCGGGTTTCGTCGCTGGAGCGATGAGGACTGGGCGCTGCTGGAGAAAAATATGCACCTGAGCATAGCAGAACAGCAGGCCACAATTTTTCCTGACAGGACTCAAAGAGCGGTTGAAAAAGCGTGCGAACGGCTTATACGCGGAAAAGGAAATGATGGAAGTCGTACCTGATGTAAAGGTCTTTTCGTAGGTCATCAAGCATGCGAAAGTAGCCGATAAAACATTTAATGCTAACTTTCCTTGTGTTCGGAGGTAAATATGAAATCGTTGCAGTCGGCATTGTAAGGTTATACTGGGTTTATGAGGTTTATGAGGTTTATGAGGTTTATGAGGTTTATGAGGTTTATATTTGTAATGGTCCATTCTGATCTGGAATAGCAGGAGTAGTTGTGGCTGGAGTATATGGTATCAATTCCCCGAAAAAAATGTTTGATCATCTTAAATGGAAAGTATCCATTTACGGAGAAAACCCAACAGATGAGCATTTAACTGATGTGTTATTTCCACTTATTCATTTACGAGAATGGGTTTACCCTGATGGGCATAAGCGACTAAAGAAGTTACCGGAACAACTACGAACACGTGAGGAGTTGCTCTTTGGGAAGTTATATAAAATGCATGAATTCAGGATGATACTTAGTTTATTTAATAAGGCAAAGCACTTTAAAGATAAAGGCAATACCCCTGCGATGTCATCGGTACAAAACGCTCGGGTAGGATTGATGCGGTGCGGTGATCGGCTTAATAGAAAATACCATCTGGTCGATGGTAGAGATATCCGCGAGTATTTCAGCACAGTAATAGAAATGTACAAGGCATACTTTGATGAAATATCAGAGTAATCACATTGTTCAATTAGGCTTTGATGTAATTAAAAACTAAATACTGGAGGGAGTATGAATGAGAAACTGAAAAAAGCATTGGATTATCTCTGTGTTGTTAACAACGTATCCGCTGGAATGCTTTCTCACCCACTTGACGAAAGCAGAACAAAAGAAATGTTTAAATTTCTTCATTCAATAGGTGTTGAATTAGAACAACAGGCTATTCGTCGTTGGGCTGTTGAAAAAAAATGGGAGAAAGTAAGTGTAAAAGAGCTTACAGATTTAGCCCATAAAATTAGCTCAGGCAAGAGAGTTGTAATTAATTACCCCGGACGATTGGGGGATAAAATACTTTCAGAATTAAAATCCATGTAGTGATTGCCAATACCGTCCGCTTTTCGCTGTGAGTTCAACCGATGGATGCAACACACTTGTTGAATCGCTCTGCGGGTGAGCTATAGTCTAGCGTTTTTCTCGAGCTTTCGTTGAGCTGAAAGGTCAAGTCTGAGCTAATTCAATTAAGATGTTTTGATGTAATTCATTAGTTTTAGCCATTCATCAACATCGTTTTTTGCTTTGCTTTTTGCCTCGTTTTCGGTCAACCCCCAAAAAATATATTTTGGGGGGAAGACTTCTTCTCTGTCTTGATTATCATTTTCTATAAATACACGAGAGACCTTTGCTTCATAACACTCACCTGACGGAAGGGGCGCGATTTTTTCAACTTTAATATGAGTGTCGGGGTAATTTTTCATTTTATACCACTCAATATAATTTAATAGATATTAATGCAGTATAATTACCTGTTCATAAATGCGCAAGGTTCATGACTTCTCAAAGGTGTATTTTTTAAGCAAACATCACAACCAGAAAAAATAGAGCAGAAACGCCCAGCCACAAAGGTTGGGCGTTCAGATTGATGACGTTTGTTTTACCACCCATGAATTAACTATATAACATTTCAACTCAAATTAATCAGGCAAAGCTCCAGCCAGATTTTTTGCGGAAATGCTACCTGTGCTCTGCTCTGCCGATGACTGTTGTGGTTCTGTAGAAGGTACTTCTGTGGCCTGGTATGATTCTGACTGAATGTTCAGAAACGATACCAACATGGTATGCAGAGTTTCCGGGGAGGTGTTATCGGCTAACAGCGCCGCCAGTACAGACGGCAAACGGCTGTCGATTTCACCCAGCGCAATGCCTGCCAGTAATGCCGTTCGCAATATTTCACCACGATCGCCCCGGTGATGCGCTTCTATCCTCGCATCCGCAAAGCGCTCGCTGGCATGTGTTCCAGGGCGCAGATAAATCAGTACTTTTCTACGGTTCATTTCCATCTCCATCACCCAATGGCTTTCAATCCGTGAACCAGCGCAAACTGCGGCTCCTGTGCCACGAAGAAACGATCGTCGCGCAGGTGAACATGAGTACGAATGTCATCAGCCAGCAGACAGGCTCCACCGCCAACAATCGCAACATGGGTATACCCTTTGAATAGATTAATCGCTTCCAGCACCCGCGCCCGGTAACGCGTAATACCGCTGTGGATTGCCTGTTTTATGGGATCGACGGCATGCGGATCGTTGATATTGTTCGCCAGATAGGTATCGTCGAGCCGTTTGATAATCAACCTGTCTACGTTGTAACGGGATAGCGACATACCGGCTTTACGTAATGCCTGCTGAACTTCATCAGTCACCAGCGAAACGCCTAACGCCGGATCGCCGTAGATACGCGATACTGAAGACATCTGGCCCGCTACCTGCGAGATATCCAGTGTGGTTCCGCCAAGGTCAACTATCAAAACCGAGTTGGAGGACGAGAGTTGATCGCACAGCGCAATCCCTGCAGGAATGGACTCCGGGCGCACGGTAACGCGGGTGATGGTAAACAGGCGACCGTTATTTAGGTCCACAGGTTGTAGCAGACTCTGTTTCTTGCGCTCAATGTTATCAAGCCGGTACTGGGCGTCTTCGTCGTAAAACTCCGCCAGCGGCAGCGTGACCACGATATCCACACACTGTGGTGCAAGTCCGCTGGTCAACAGAGCATGATGCACTGCCACCGCGTTGAGCGGGCTGTACTGCCATTCAATATTGCTGGTGGTGAGGGTATCGGGGGAAATCAGGTCAAAGGAGTATTTCTCTTTGCCTGCAATGTAGTTAAACGGCTTACCGTTGCCAAACGTGGCTGACCAGCCTCGTTTGAAGCTGTTAGTGCTTATATGAGTGAACGTTTTGCCGTGCTGCTCCCACAGCATTTTGATGTGAGTCGAACCGTCGTCGATGTAAATGCGCATATTGCACCTAAGTTGAGTCAAATATGAGTTGAGATTGAGTCATCCGGCGTTGCCGGACACGTGAAGGGCGTTTATTGAGCCAGAACTGAGAGCACCATGAGATGAATCAGCTTCATAAAGCGCTCAATGAGAAAAGGCAGCATTATCAGTAAGACAAATATGAGAAATCTTTTCATCGGGTGAGTTTCCTGTATGGGGAGAGTGAAATGCGAATTGCCATACAAGATTTAGGGGATCGTCGTAGAGAATTTACTGCAGTGCCCGATATTGAGACTGCTGTATCTTATTAAATAAAATAATAGTTTATTTAAAATGAAAACAGTAGTGGAGAATTGAAGTAACGGCTATGAAAGAAAAACGCCCAACCTTGAAGGCTGAGCATCCTGTTTTATGCCACTTTGCTTTCCATTCCACTGCTCAGACTATTGATGTGGTCAGCATACCATTGCATCATTTCACGCCGACCATCCAAATACTGCGCATGGTTATAAGTTCCACGAATCGAGTTTTTATCGACATGTGCAAGTTGAGTTTCAACCCAAGCCGAGTTAAAACCCTGCTCATGTAAAATGGTACTCATCATGTGGCGAAAGCCATGCCCTGTGAGTCGACCTTTGTATCCTAGTAATTCAATGACTTGGTTCACACTTTCTTTACTGATAGGTTTGCGTGGATCGTTTCTGCCGATAAAGACGAGAGGATGATGCTTTGAGATTGGTTCAAGTAGTTTAAATAACACAATAACCTGCTCTGATAAGGGGACAATATGAGGCCGCTTCATCTTCATCACTTCAGCAGGGATCTCCCATAATTTCTTTTCAAAGTCGATATCTTCCCATCGGGCAAAACGTAGTTCCTGTGTGCGTACTCCTGTTAACATAATAATCTGCGTTGCCGTTTTGGTTATGATACTGCCAGTATAACCAGCTAAGTCTTTGAGGAAATACGGAAGTTCACTGGAGGTAAGGAAGGGGAAATGAGCCTTTTTGGGAGTAGCTAAAGCGCTGGCAAGATCGGGGGCGGGATTATATTCAGCTCTACCAGTGACTATCGCATAACGGAAGACCTCACCGCAACGTTGGCGAACTTTTCGCATTTTCTCCAGCGCTCCGCGTTTCTCCATTTTTCGTAGTGCTTCCAACAACTCCATTGGTTTGATTTCGGCAATAGGACGCTTGCCAATATAGGGGAAAATATCTTTCTCAAAAGTATCAATAATTTCATCACGATAGCGTAATGACCATCGATCGGCTTTTGACTGGTGCCACTCACGGGCGACAGCTTCGAAAGTGTTTTTCAGGCTCATTTTCTGAGCGATTTTTTCCTCTTTCTTTGCTTCTCCCGGATCTATTCCTGCGGCGAGAATTTTTCTGGCTTCGCTGCGTTTTTCACGCGCGCCGGCCAGTGAAACATCGGGGTATACGCCAATAGAAAGCATCTTTTCTTTACCGGCGAAGCGGTACTTCATTCGCCAGTATTTTGAACCATTAGCGTTAATCAGCAGATACATACCACCGCCATCAGCCAGCTTATAGGGCCTTTCTTTGGGCTTCGCGGTTTTCACTTTAACATCGGTTAGCGCCATGACATCCTCCGGCTTTTAATTAATCCATGCTCCTGAGGGGATTTCTGCTAGAACTAACCAGATACCCCCAATGTATCCCTTGTATAACAAAGATTTTATTTAAAGCTATTGTTATATATCACATTTTTGACATTGTGGGGGTGCTGATATTTTAAGAGAAAATAACACCCCCTAAGGTACCCCCAAAAACAACTTGATGGGGGTTGAAGTCGGTTGACTTCGAGATACGGATAAGCCGTGATTTATAAGGCCTTGGAGGGGATTTATTGACTTTGAGAGAGTTCAGTAGAGGCTAATTGGCGGAAGATCACAGGAGTCGAACCTGCCCGGGAACGCTGGCGTCCCCAACTGGATTTGAAGTCCAGCCACCTCACCGGAGATGACGATCTTCCGCGCCTCGATTGCTACATGGAGGCGGGGCGCATTATAGCTACTTTCAGGCATTTACCACATACCCAGACACACTTTTTTCACCTCTCTTTTGACCTGTACCCCCCTGTTTCAGTTAATTCCTAAGAAAATCCTCATGTTAGCCCCTCGGGTTCCCAACATTTACCGCGATCACAAAAAACAAGAAACGTAATCTGCTAACCAGAAAACGCAATACCCGCTCCTGAAACAATGGTTTAAAACTCTGTAACCGGTCTCAGCGCCCCCTACAGCGTGAAGGATAAAAAAAGATGAGCGAAGTATTGTCAGTAAAAGAGAAGATTGGCTACGGCATGGGAGACGCCGCCAGCCACATCATTTTTGATAACGTCATGTTGTACATGATGTTTTTCTACACCGATATTTTCGGCATTCCCGCCGGGTTTGTCGGCACCATGTTCCTGCTGGCGCGCGCGCTGGATGCGATCTCCGACCCGTGCATGGGGCTGATTGCCGACCGCACCCGCAGCCGCTGGGGCAAGTTCCGTCCGTGGATTTTGTTCGGTGCCATCCCGTTCGGCATCGTCTGCGTGCTGGCCTACACCACGCCGGACCTCAGCCTCAACGGCAAAATGGTTTACGCCGCAGTTACCTACACCCTGCTGACCCTGCTCTATACCGTGGTCAATATCCCCTACTGCGCGCTGGGCGGCGTGATCACCAACGACCCGACGCAGCGTATCTCCCTTCAGTCCTGGCGCTTTGTGCTGGCAACGGCGGGCGGCATGCTCTCCACGGTGCTGATGATGCCGCTGGTGAACCTGATTGGCGGCGACGATAAGGCGTTCGGCTTCCAGGGCGGCATCGCCGTGCTGTCGGTGGTCGCGTTCCTGATGCTGGCGTTCTGCTTCTTCACCACCAAAGAGCGCATCCAGGTGCCGCCGAGCACCACCTCCATGCGGGAAGACCTGCGCGACATCTGGCACAACGACCAGTGGCGCATCGTCGGCGTGCTCACCATCCTCAACATCCTCGCCGTCTGCGTGCGCGGCGGCGCGATGATGTACTACTGCACCTGGATCATGGGCTCGCCGGAGGTGTTCGTCGCGTTCCTCACTACCTACTGCGTCGGCAACCTGATTGGCTCCGCGCTGGCGAAACCGCTCACCGACTGGAAGTGCAAGGTCAGCATCTTCTGGTGGACCAACGCCGCGCTGGCGGTGGTCAGCGTGGCGATGTTCTTCGTGCCGATGCACGCCACCGTGCTGATGTTCGCCTTTATCTTCGTCATCGGCGTGCTGCACCAGCTGGTGACGCCGATCCAGTGGGTGATGATGTCCGATACCGTCGACTACGGCGAATGGACCAACGGCAAGCGCCTGACCGGCATCAGCTTTGCGGGCACGCTGTTCGTGCTGAAGCTCGGCCTGGCGCTGGGCGGGGCGATGATCGGCTGGATGCTGGCAGGCGGCGGCTACGACGCGGCAGCCAAAACCCAGAACAGCGCGACCATCAGCATCATTATCGGCCTGTTTACCCTGGCCCCGGCGGCCTGTTACGTGCTGAGCGCCATTATCGCCAAACGCTACTACACGCTGAAAACACCTTTCCTGACCAAAATTATGGGCGAGCTGGCGCAGGGCGCGCGCCGCAATCAGCAGGAATTTGAAAACCTGCCGGTCAGCAAAGAATTACAGAACTAAGAGGACGAGAGCATGAAAATCAGTGATGGAAACTGGCTTATTCAACCGGGCCTGAACGTGACGTATCCGGTTCAGGTGTTCGACGTGGAGCAGCAGGGCAACGACCTGGTGGTGTATGTGGCGCCGCGCGACGTGCGCGAACGCACCTGGCAGCTCGACACGTTGATGTTCACGGTGCGCCTGTTTGCCCCGCAGGAAGGGATTGTCGGGGTGCGCATTGAGCATTTTCAGGGCGTGCTGAATAACGGCCCGCACTATCCGCTGAACGTTCTTAAAGACGTGAAGGTAGAGATTGAAAACAACGCCGACTTTGCCGAGCTGAAAAGCGGCAGCGTCAGCGTGCGCGTCACCAAAGGCGAGTTCTGGGCGCTGGATTTCCTTCGCAACGGCCAGCGCATTACCGGCAGCCAGCTGAAAAATAACGGCTACGTGCAGGACAGCAATACCGACCACAATTACGTGTTTGAACGTCTGGATCTGGGCGTGGGGGAAACGGTCTACGGTCTGGGCGAGCGCTTTACCGCCCTGGTGCGCAACGGCCAGACGGTCGAAACCTGGAACCGCGACGGCGGCACCAGCACCGAGCAGTCCTACAAAAATATCCCGTTCTACCTGACCAACCGCGGCTACGGCGTGCTGGTGAATCATCCGGAAAATGTCTCGTTTGAAGTCGGTTCCGAGAAGGTCTCCAAAGTGCAGTTCAGCGTGGAAGGGGAATATCTCGAATACTTCGTGATCGACGGCCCGACGCCGAAAGAGGTGCTGAACCGCTATACGCAGTTCACCGGGCGTCCGGCGCTGCCGCCTGCCTGGTCGTTCGGCCTGTGGCTCACCACCTCGTTCACCACTAACTACGACGAAGCGACGGTAAACAGCTTTATCGACGGCATGGCCGAGCGCGACCTGCCGCTGCACGTGTTCCACTTCGACTGCTTCTGGATGAAGGCCTTCCAGTGGTGCGACTTCGAGTGGGACCCGGTGACCTTCCCGGATCCGGAAGGCATGATCCGCCGTCTGAAGGAGAAAGGCCTGAAGGTCTGCGTGTGGATCAACCCGTACATCGGCCAGAAATCCCCGATCTTCCGGGAGCTGAAAGAGAAGGGCTACCTGCTCAAGCGCCCGGACGGCTCCCTGTGGCAGTGGGACAAATGGCAGCCGGGGCTGGCGATTTATGACTTCACCAACCCGGACGCGTGCCGGTGGTATGCCGACAGGCTGAAAGGCCTGGTGGATATTGGCGTCGACTGCTTCAAGACCGATTTCGGCGAGCGTATCCCGACCGACGTGCAGTGGTTCGACGGGTCCGATCCGCAGAAGATGCACAACCACTACGCCTACATCTATAACGAGCTGGTGTGGAACGTGCTGAAAGAGACGGTGGGGGAGGAAGAGGCGGTGCTGTTTGCCCGCTCCGCGTCCGTGGGTGCACAGCAGTTCCCGGTGCACTGGGGCGGCGACTGCTACGCCAACTATGAATCGATGGCCGAAAGCCTGCGCGGCGGGCTGTCGATTGGCCTGTCCGGCTTCGGGTTCTGGAGCCACGATATCGGCGGGTTCGAAAACACCGCTCCGGCGCACGTCTATAAACGCTGGTGCGCGTTCGGGCTGTTCTCCAGCCACAGCCGCCTGCACGGCAGCAAATCCTACCGCGTGCCGTGGGCGTACGATGACGAGTCCTGCGACGTGGTGCGCCACTTCACCCAGCTGAAGTGTCAGCTGATGCCGTATCTGTATCGCCAGGCGGCGATGGCGCGCGAGTTCGGCACGCCGATGCTGCGGGCGATGATGCTGGAGTTCCCGGACGATCCGGCGTGCGATTACCTCGACCGCCAGTACATGCTGGGGGATGCGGTGATGGTCGCGCCGGTTTTCTCCGAGGTGGGCGACGTGCAGTTCTATCTGCCGGAAGGCCGCTGGACGCACCTGTGGCACAACGACGAAATTCAGGGCAGCCGCTGGCATAAGCAGCAGCACGATTTCATGAGCCTGCCGGTCTACGTGCGCGACAACACCCTACTGGCGCTGGGCAACAATAACCAGAAGCCGGACTACGCGTGGAACGCGGGGACGGCCTTCCAGCTGTTTAACCTGGACGACGGCGCAACGGCGGTGAGCGAAGTGCCTGCGGCGGACGGGGCCGTGGCGTTTACGCTGAAGGCGTCACGTCGGGGCGACATCGTGACCTTTACCGGCGCGGGAGACGCGAAAAACTGGTCGGTGTGCTTGCGCAACGTACAGAAGGTGAGTGGCGTAAAAGGTGGTTCACACGCGGGCAGCGAATGGGGTGTGGTGGTGAAAGCGGAGGGGAATGAGGTGGTGGTTCACCTTTAATTCCCCTCACCCTAACCCTCTCCCCAAAGGGGCGAGGGAAGGGTTTGCTCCCTCTCCCTTTCAGGGAGAGGGCTGGGGTGAGGGTGCGGTCGATACCACACCGCCCGTCATCGTCTGCTGCACCTGCTGTTTATCCATATTTACCGCGTTCAGCTTGCCGTTCACCGTTGGCTTCAACGGTGCGCTGGCCTGCACGCTGCCGCTGGCGGTGAGCTGGATATTGCCGTCGCCCGTAATCGGCAGCGCAGGCCAGCCCCACTGCTGCAGCACGCTGAGCGGCACGCCGCGACCGTTCAGGCTCACCGTAGTCTGCCGCTGTGGCAGCTGAGAAACCGTCGCCGTGGCTTCCAGAATGCCTTTCTCGGTAAAGGCGCTCAGGTCGGTAATGTTCACCGTGGCGGCGTTCGCATTCAGCGCCAGCGACGGACGACGCACGTCCACGCGGTTAAAGGTCGCCGCCGCGCCGTTCAGGGTTGCGCTGCCGCCCCAGATACCCCACTGGCGATCTTTCACCAGCTGCAGGTTTGCGCCGTAGCCGTCCAGAGAGGTGATCTGCCACGGGAAGGCGGGATCGATGTCGATCACCAGGTTGCGGCTCAGGCCGAATTTTTGCAGCGTGACGCTGTTAAGCCATTCCGGCAGAGGCTCCATCCACAGCGTTTTCCAGTTTTGCGGCAGGGTGTACTCCAGCCCGGCGATGGCAACATCGTCCAGCACCAGCGCTTTACCGTCGCGCAGCCAGTTACCGGACGTGCGCACCATGCCGCCTTCCCAGCGAGAGGTGAACTGACGCAGCGCCATGCCCTGCGGGGAAAACTCCGCATTCAGGATCGGGTCGAAAAGATGCAGCGAGCCGTAGATAAACTCGCTGGCGTTCATGGACAGGCGGCCTTCCTGGCTCTGCCAGTCGCCTTTGCTGAGAGTCAGGTTGCGCAGGCTTAAATCGAGATCGGTCACCGCCCAGTCCGGGCCCTGAAGCCGGGCGTCGGTTACGTCCAGACGACCAATCTGCAGAGAAGGGATGGAGGCCAGCGGCGCGAAGAACGCCATCAGCGTTTTATCGCTCTGCAGGCGGATCTCATTCAGGCGCATCGTGTCGATAATCCAGCTCCCGTCGGCGTTGCGCAGGGCGGAGCCGGTAAGCGAGCCACGGGCCATGTCGGCACCAATCGTTTTCAGCACCACTTCCTTGCCGTTGAGCTGGCCCTCGATCAGCACGTTGGTCGCCGGTACGCCGTTCAGGGTCAGCGAGCCCGCGCTCATCTGGATCTGCGCGTTGTTCCCCAGCACGTTGCCCGCTTCCGGCTGCCACGGGCTGACGCCGCCCGTGACCTTCTGCGCGCTCAAGTCCCATTCAGTATTCGGGCTGTTAAAGGCCATGTTGTTCAGCTGCAGGCGATCCGCCTGGAAAGGCAGCGGTGCCGTCTGGGGCGAGAGATTCAGCGTGCCGTCGAACAGGGTGATGGTGTCCATATGCAGCGGATCGGTTATCTGGCGGCTGCTCAGGCCGATATCGACTTTTTTGGCTACCAGCGTGGCGGGTTTACCGTCCCGACCGAAGGTGACGTTTTCCAGAATGATGTGGGAAGGCGACGAAAAGCGGTGATTCATCTTGTCGAAACTGAGTTCGTAGTCGGTATTCACCGTCACCCAGCTGCTGACCTGAGACGCGCCCCAGCGGGTCTGGAGCAGAATGTAGAACGCCAGCAGCACAATGAGCAGGGCTACCAGAAGATAGATGAGGAGCTTTCCAATAAATTTCATGGTCTTCCATCCCGCAAAACGCACATAAGGGAGTTATGCACGATTTATGCGCAATCCTCAAGGCGGGAATGGTGTAATTAGATGTCACGGCAGGCATTGGCTGCCTGCCGTGAAGAGGATCAGTTCTTTTCAGGCGGGAAAACGAGGTTCAGAACGATAGCGGTGATACCGCCCGCGGCAATGCCGGAAGAGAGCAGGTTTTTCACCCAGTCAGGCGCAAACTGCAGGATCAGCGGCTGCTGGGAAACACCCAGACCGACGGCCAGCGACAGGGCGATAATCATGATCGCGCGGCGGTTCAGAGGCTCGCGGGAGACGATACGCACGCCGGAGGCCGCGATGGTCCCGAACATCACCAGCGTTGCGCCGCCCAGCACCGGCTCAGGAATGTGCTGCACAAAGCCGCTTACCGCCGGGAACAGGCCGAGAACGATCAGCATCAGCGCCACCACAAAACCGACGTAGCGGCTGGCAACGCCGGTCAGCTGGATGACGCCGTTGTTCTGGCCGAAGCAGGAGTTCGGGAAGGTGTTGAATACCGCAGAGACAAACGAGTTCAGGCCGTTAGCCAGCACGCCGCCTTTCAGACGCTTCATGTACAGCGGTCCGGACACCGGCTGCTCGGAGACGTCGGAGGTAGCGGTGATATCGCCGATGGTTTCCAGAGAGGTGATCATAAAGACCAGCATCAGCGGCAGGAGCAGGCCCCAGTCAATGCCCAGACCGTAGTACAGCGGCGTGGGGACAGTGATCAGCGCGCTGTTGGTCGGCGCGGTGTTCTCCGGCAGCATGCCCAGCGCCCACGCCAGCAGGTAGCCCGCCGCCATGGCGATCACCAGCGAGGCGACGCGCAGGTAAGGATTTCGCTGACGGTTAAGCAGAATAATGATCGCCAGCACGACCCCCGCCAGCAGCAGGTTTTTCGGCGCGCCGAAGGTGTGGTCGCTCATTGCGGCATAGCCGCCGCCGATGGAGGTGAGGCCCACCTGAATCAGCGACAGCCCGATAATCATCACCACCACGCCGGAAACCAGCGGGGTGATGACGCGGCGAGCCAGATGCAGAACGCGGGAGATGACCATCTCCGTACAGCTGGCCAGCATCAGGGTGCCGAACAGCGCCGCCATCATGGTTGGGACATCCGCACCGCCGGTTTTCAGCGCCGTACCGCCCATGATCAGCGGTGCCACGAAGTTAAAGCTGGTGCCCTGAATCGATAATAATCCCGACCCCACCGGACCCCACGCTTTAATTTGAATAATCGAGGCCACGCCGGAGGCGAAGAGAGACATGCTGATAATGTGCTGCGTGTCCTGCGCCGGTAAGCCGAGCGCCTGGCAAATCAGCAGCGCCGGGGTGATCACCGCAACAAACATCGCCAGGAGATGCTGGCAGGCGGCGAAAAGCGTTTGCGGCAGCGGCGGGCGATCCTCAAGGCGGTAAATCAGTTCGCTATTTTGCTTCTGCGCAATCGGTTGCGCATCAGGCGACTCTATGGTGTTAACGGACATCGGCGGCAATCCCACGGTGGAAAAGCGGGCATTTTATCTGACCACCTGGTAAAAGCAAACGATTGCCAGCAAAAAAAGGGAAGAAAATCTGCCGCTGTGAGCAGGTTTCCTACAACGCGTGGGGAAAAAAAATTACACTTTTTGCGCCGGGGGCTCATGAAGAGCGCAAACCGGCCCAGGATAACGCCGCGTGTGTATGGAACACGCGCATAACAGGAGCCTTTTATGATTCATCTCGATACGTTGTCGACCCTTGTTGCCGCAACGCTGGTTCTTCTGCTTGGTCGCAAGCTGGTACATAGCGTTTCCCTTCTGAAGAAATACACCATTCCTGAACCTGTTGCCGGTGGCCTGCTGGTGGCGCTGGCCCTGCTGATACTGAAAAAAAGCATGGGCTGGGAAATCGATTTTGATATGTCCCTGAAAGATCCGCTGATGCTGGCCTTCTTTGCCACTATCGGCCTGAACGCCAACCTGGCGAGCCTGCGCTCGGGCGGTAAGGTGCTCGGCGTATTCCTGATTGTGGTGGTGGGGCTGCTGCTGATGCAAAACGCCATTGGCATCGGCATGGCAACGCTGCTGGGGCTGGATCCGCTGATGGGTCTGCTGGCGGGGTCGATTACACTTTCGGGCGGTCACGGAACCGGGGCCGCGTGGAGCAAGCTGTTCATCGAGCGCTATGGGTTTGAAAACGCGACGGAAGTGGCGATGGCCTGTGCGACCTTTGGCCTGGTGCTGGGTGGCCTGATTGGCGGTCCGGTGGCGCGGTATCTGGTTAAGCACTCCACCACGCCGAACGGCAGACCTGACGATGAGCTGGTGCCGACCGCGTTCGAAAAGCCGGACGTCGGGCGCAGCATCACCTCGCTGGTGCTGATTGAAACCATCGCGATGATTGCCATCTGCCTGACCGTAGGCAAAGTGGTTGCGCAATGGTTGGCGGGTTCCGCGTTTGAACTGCCGACGTTTGTTTGCGTGCTGTTTATCGGGGTGATCCTGAGCAACGGTCTGGCGCTGATGGGCTTCTACCGCGTGTTTGAACGGGCGGTATCGGTGCTCGGCAACGTCTGCCTGTCGCTGTTCCTGGCGATGGCGCTGATGAGCCTTAAGCTGTGGGAGCTGGCCTCGCTGGCGCTGCCGATGGTGGCGATACTGGCGGTACAGGCGCTGTTTATGGCGCTGTACGCCATGTTCGTGACCTGGCGCATGATGGGCAAAAACTACGATGCGGCGGTGCTGGCGGCGGGTCACTGCGGGTTTGGTCTGGGGGCTACCCCAACGGCTATAGCCAACATGCAGGCGATCACCGAACGGTTCGGACCATCGCACATGGCGTTTCTGGTGGTCCCGATGGTTGGGGCGTTCTTTATTGATATCGTCAACGCGCTGGTGATCAAGCTGTACCTGATGCTGCCGATGTTTGCCTAAGATCAGGCGTTGGAATACCGCTCGGTTTCCGGCATCCAGCGCTCAATTAACGCTGCCGCCTGTTCGGGGTAGCGTTCATGAATATGGCGGGCGAGCCGCTGAACCTCGGGGATCATGGCCTGATCGCGCAGCAAATCCGCTACTTTGAATTCCGCATTACCCGTCTGACGCGTGCCCAGCAGTTCGCCCGGGCCGCGGATCTCCAGGTCTTTTTGCGCAATAACAAAACCGTCGTTGCTGTCGCGCAGCACCTGCAGACGCATCTGGGCGGTTTTGGAAAGCGGGGCTTTGTAGAGCAGTACGCAGTGGGACGCCACCGCGCCGCGGCCGACGCGCCCGCGCAGCTGGTGGAGCTGGGCAAGGCCGAGACGCTCCGGGTTTTCGATGATCATCAGGCTGGAATTCGGGACGTCCACGCCGACTTCGATCACCGTGGTGGCGATCAGCAGATGCAAATCACCCTGTTTGAACGACTGCATCACCGCCTGTTTTTCGGCGGGCTTCATGCGTCCGTGAACCAGACCCACGTTCAGCTCGGGCAGCGCCAGCTTAAGCTCTTCCCACGTTGCTTCGGCAGCCTGCGCTTCCAGCAGTTCAGACTCTTCAATCAGCGTACAGACCCAGTAGGCCTGACGCCCTTCGTGTGTGCAGGCGTTGCGCACGCGGTCGATGATGTCGCTGCGGCGCGTGTCGGGAATGGCGACCGTGGTGACCGGCGTACGGCCCGGCGGCAGTTCGTCGATGGTGGAGGTATCCAGATCGGCGTAGGCGGTCATCGCCAGGGTACGCGGGATCGGCGTAGCGGTCATGATCAGCTGATGCGGGTGGAAGCCCTGCTGCAGGCCTTTCTCCCATAATGCCAGACGCTGATGCACGCCGAAGCGGTGCTGCTCGTCGATAATCACCAGCGCAAGACCGTTAAACTGCACCTGCTCCTGGAAGATGGCGTGCGTGCCAACAATCATCTGCACCTGCCCGCTGGCAATAGCCTCCTGTTGCGCAAGGCGCGCTTTGCCTTTTTGCTTCCCGGCAAGCCAGCCCACTTCAATCCCGAGTGGCGCAAACCAGGCGCGGAAATTGTTGGCGTGCTGTTCAGCCAGCAGCTCGGTCGGCGCCATTAGCGCCACCTGTTTACCGTTAGCAATCGCGCGCAGGGCCGCCAGGGCGGCAACCAGCGTTTTACCGGAGCCCACGTCGCCCTGCACCAGACGCATCATCGGCACGTCGAGCGCCATATCGCGTTCAATCTCGGCGGTGACGCGCGCCTGCGCGCCGGTGGGTTTAAACGGCAGCGAGGTCAGCAGCTTATCTTTGAGCGCATCATTCTGGCTTAACGGCTGAGCGTGGAAACGCTGCGCGCCCGCGCGAAGCGCCAGCATGCTCAGGTTATGGGCCAGTAATTCCTCAAGGATAAGACGCTGTTGTGCGGGATGTTTGCCGCTTTCTAAATCGCTGAGCTGCAGCGTTGGCGGCGGTCGATGCAGGGTTCGCAGCGCCTCGGGTAGGCTCATCATGCCCTGCGCCAGCTCTGGCGGCAGCAGCTCGGTAATGGCGCAGGTATCCAGCAGCTCCAGCGCCTGATCGGTGAGCTTGCGCAGCGTCGCCTGCTTGATGCCTTCGGTCGTCGGGTAAACCGGAGTGAGCGTCTCCTGCATTTCCGGCGTGCTGAGATCGCCCTGCACGCGGTACTCCGGGTGGATCATCTCTGCGCCGTATTTCCCGCGTTTGGCTTCGCCATAGGCCAGCACCCTGCGGCCCGTCGCCAGGCTGTTTTTCATCGCCGCGCTGAAGTTGAAAAAACGCATGGTGAGAATGCCGGTACCGTCGCTGATCTGGCAGGTCATCATCCGGCGTCCGCCGAAGGTGATGTTGCAGTTCAGGACTTCGCCTTCAACGGTGGCGTAAATGGCGGGAAGAAGATCGCCAATCTTGTAGAGCTGGGTGCGGTCTTCGTAACGCAGGGGGAGGTGAAGCAGGAGATCCTGAATGGTGTGCAGGCCAATTTTTGCCAGCTTATTACTTTGCGCCGCGCCCACGCCCGTCAGGCTGTTAAGCGGGATGGCATCCAGCAGGCGGCCTTTCATCGCTTACCCGGCGTACTGCATGGTGGCCCACCACCCGGCATTGGCTTCAATTTCGCCCTGCGCGTTGACGTGGGGGTAAGGCAATTTTTTCTGCTTCGCAACGCGAGCCAGCACCGGATAACCACCTTCAAACAGCAGGCGCTGCTGTTCCTCTTCCGGCAGCATGCTGTTGCTGCGCTCGTACATTCCGGCGTTCTGACGCTGGCGCTGCGCTTCATACAGAATGAGCGCGGACGCCACGGAGACGTTGAGAGACTGGACCATGCCGATCATCGGAATGATGATGTCACGATCCGCCAGATCCAACGCTTCCTGGGTGATCCCGGTTTTCTCCTGACCCATCAAAATGCAGGTCGGGCGGGTGTAGTCGATCTCGCGGAAATCTACGGCTTTAGCGGACAGGTTAGTGGCGAGGATCTGCATCCCGCGCCCTTTCAGGTGCGATACGGCTTCGCCAATGGTGTGATGATTTTTGACAGACACCCAGCTGTTGCTGCCTGCCGCCGCCGAGACCGTATTGCGCATACGGCCGTCCGGCCAGACGGCGTGCACTTCATGCACACCGACGGCATCTGCGGTACGGACGATAGCAGAGACGTTATGAGGTTTATGTACCTGCTCCATGCAGACCGTCAGGTCAGGCTGACGCCTGGCGAGCATTTCGCAGATACGTGCATAACGTTGTGAATTCATAAACCTAGTTTCGGTTTCGGGTGACTTTAATCACGTCCGGCATGACGCGGATCTTGCGCATAATATTCGCCAGATGCACGCGGTCACGGGCGGTCAGACGAATAAAGGCGCTGTACACGCGGCCATCTTTTTCTTCCGTATTCAGGCTCTGAATGTTGGATGAAGCCGTGTTGATCGCTGCCGTCAGGTTCGCCAGAGCACCCTGATGGTTGAACATATCCACCTTAATTTCGGTGATAAATTCCTGCGCGGTCTCTTTATCCCACTCGACCGCCATAAACTTCTCGGCTTCTTTCTGGTAGCCGCGAATGTTACGACAGGACTCGTGGTGGATAACCAGCCCTTTACCCGGGCTGACATGCGCAATAATCGGGTCGCCAGGAATTGGACGACAGCATTTTGCGAAGGTGATCAGCACCCCGTCTGCGCCTTTAATCGGCAGGTGTCCGTGGCTTTGCGTGGTTGCAGGCACCGCTGTCGTGTCGCCTTGCTGCAGATTCTTCGCCACCACCACGCTCATGGCGTTGCCGAGGCCAATCTCTGCCAGCAGGTCGTCAAGCGACGCAAGCTTCATGCGCTCCAGCTCACGCTGGACGTTCTCCTGCGGAATTTCAGCCAGCTTACGGCTGCCACCCAACGCGTGGTTGAGCAGACGACGCCCCAGGCTGACGGAATCATCGCGCTTGAGGTTTTTCAGCAGCTGACGAATTTTGGCGCGCGCTTTGGAGCTCACGACAAAGTTCAGCCAGGCCGCGTTCGGACGTGCGCCCGGTGCGGTAATAATTTCTACCGTCTGGCCGCTGGAGAGCGGTTGAGACAGCGGATAAGGCTGTCTGTCGACGCGCGCGCCGACGCAGGCATGCCCGATATCGGTGTGCACGGCGTATGCGAAGTCGACAGGCGTTGCGCCAGCAGGCAGTTCGACAATGCGACCTTCTGGTGTGAAAACGTAAATCTCATCCGGGAAGAGATCGGATTTAACGCTCTCGATAAATTCAAACGAGCTACCCGCACTCTGCTGAAGCTCCAGCAGGCTCTGCATCCAGCGCTGGGCACGGATTTGTGCGGTCGTGCTGCTTTCGCCACCGTGCTCTTTATATGCCCAGTGTGCGGCAACACCCATCTCTGCCATCTGGTCCATGTCTTCGGTGCGAATTTGCACCTCAACAGGCACGCCGTGTGGCCCGATCATCGAGGTGTGCAAAGATTGATAGCCGTTCGCTTTTGGAATGGCGATGTAATCTTTCATGCGGCCCGGACGCGGTTTGTAGAGGCTGTGCATCTGCCCCAGCACGCGATAGCAGGTGTCCGAGTCGTGGACAATTACGCGGAAGGCGTAGATATCCATGATCGAGTGAAAACGCTGCTCCTTGAGCACCATTTTGCAGTAAATGGAGTACAAATGTTTTTCGCGACCGCTGACGCGGCACGGAATTCCAGCTTCCTGTAAGCGCCCTTCAATTTCCGAGAGGATTTTTTGAATCATCTCTTTACGGTTACCGCGTGCGGCTTTCACCACCTCTTTAATCACGCGATAGCGGTTCGGGTACAACGCTTCAAAACCCAACTCTTCCAGCTCGGTTTTAATGTGGTGAATACCTAAACGGTGCGCCAGCGGACTGTAGATTTCGAGGGTTTCGCGGGCAATGCGGCGACGTTTATCCGGGCGAAGTGAGCCCAGCGTGCGCATGTTGTGGGTACGGTCAGCGAGTTTGATGAGAATGACGCGGATATCCTGCACCATCGCCATAATCATCTTGCGGAAGTTTTCGGCTTGCGCCTCTTTCTTGTCGCGGAAATTCAGCTTATCAAGCTTAGAGACCCCTTCCACCAGTTCGGCAACGCTTTTGCCAAACAGCTGTTCCATGTCCTGATAGGTGGCAGGGGTATCTTCGATCACGTCATGCAGCAGAGCGGCCATCAGCGTTTCGTAGTCGAGTTTCATCTCGGCCAGAATACAGGCCACCGCTACCGGGTGCGTGATATAGGGTTCACCGCTTGAACGTGTCTGGCCCTCGTGAGCGTCACGTGCAACGAGATACGCCTGCTGAAGACGCTTAATCTGGTCTTCAGGCAGGTAGGTTTGAATCAGTTGATTCAGGCTTTCAAACAGATACAAGGGCGACCCGCAGGTTTAATTAACGACGACCTTCAGCAATAGCGGTTACGGCCTGCAGTTCTGCGGCTTCCTGCTCTTGCTGCTCCTGGCGCTCACGCACGTCGAGGATCTGGTTGTTGATCAGACCTTCTTCGATTTCGCGAAGTGCAATAACGGTGGTTTTATCGTTTTCTTCCGGTACCAGCGGATCTTTACCGCCTACCTGCATCTGACGAGCGCGACGCGCGGCGACCAGCACCAGGTCAAAACGGTTACCAATTTTCTCTACAGCGTCCTGAACAGTTACGCGTGCCATACTTAAAATGCTCCACAGGTGAAGAAATGACTGGGCATGATACTGAAAGTGGGTTCAGTCTGCCAACAGTTTGGTGATTAATGCGTCATGTCGCTGCTTCTGGCGGCTCATACGCAGACGTTCTGCACGAAGAATGGTTTTGAGATCGCTCAGTGCGGCATCAAAATCATCATTCACAATAAGGTAATCATATTCCGCGTAATGGCTCATTTCTGCAACAGCCTGTTCCATACGCTTTGCGATCACTTCTTCGCTGTCCTGACCGCGGCCACGCAGGCGGCGATCCAGCTCATCTTTCGATGGC
The DNA here is from genome assembly GCF_041679625.1 of Enterobacter cloacae complex sp. ESBL7. NCBI lineage: Bacteria > Pseudomonadati > Pseudomonadota > Gammaproteobacteria > Enterobacterales > Enterobacteriaceae > Enterobacter > Enterobacter cloacae complex sp. ESBL7. Next base: position 61,710 of record NZ_JBGORN010000007.1, on the reverse strand, counting down.
GGTAAAATAAAGATACTGCGCGAATCAGGCATTTTCTTACGAATTTGCTGTGCGCCCTGCCAGTCGATATCCAGGAACACATTCACGCCCGTGGCCAGAACCTGCTCAATGGTTTCACGCGAGGTACCGTAGTAATTACCGAATACTTCAGCGTGTTCAAGAAACGCGTCTCTGCCAATCATCGCTCTGAATTCGTCGTGATCCACAAAGAAATAGTGTTCACCGTGCACTTCACCCGGACGCGGCGCTCGCGTGGTGTGAGAAACAGAAACCTGTGTGTCGTACAACGGTTGGGTTTTTAACAGTGCCTGAATAAGGCTGGATTTACCCGCGCCACTAGGGGCAGAAACAATATAAAGCGTGCCTTGAGCCATGAGAGTCTTTTGTATGTGTTAACGAAGAAGTCCTACATACGGGCTTATTATACACGTCACCGCCGTGTGACGTAGCCTTTGTCACACTTTTTCCCCTGGATTATTGAATTTTGCGTGCCGTTTTCAGGTTTTATCTGTGGTTTTCAGCAACCAAAAGAAACACCGGATAGCGTCTCGCATTGTGAAACGTTGCCGTTAGCGTTGTTTCAGGCATCCGGGTATACCTCCTGCAATGCAAAGGAGGGGTAGCGATGTGGCGATGGATAAGCGGGTTAATGCTGTTGTGGTGTGGCTATGGCGCGGCGGTGTGTCCGGTGTGGTCGCAGGCAAAAGCAGAGAAAGAGATGGCGTCGTTAAGCGCGCAAATCAAACGCTGGGATGAGGCCTACTGGAAGCAGGGCGTGAGCGAGATCAACGACGAGGTTTACGACCAGCTTCACGGGCGGTTAACGCAGTGGCAGCGCTGTTTTGGCAGCGAGCCTTCAGAAGAGAAACTCCCTGCACTGGCGGGAAGCGTAAAACATCCTGTTGCCCATACGGGCGTACATAAAGTGGCCAGCAAAGAGGAGTTGAGACAGTGGATGCGTGTCCGAAAGCATCTGTGGCTGCAGCCGAAAGTTGATGGTGTGGCGGTGACGCTGGTCTATCGTGACGGGAAGTTAACCCAGGCTATTAGTCGCGGTGATGGCCTCAAAGGGGAAGACTGGACCGGGAAGGTACGTTTAATCCCGTCTGTTCCGCAAAATCTCACCGGCGCGCTGGCGAATAGCGTCTTGCAGGGCGAGCTTTTCTGGTTGCGTGACAACCACATTCAGAGCCAGTTGGGCGGAATGAACGCTCGCGCAAAGGTGGCGGGGGCGATGATGCGGCAAAAGGATAACTCGCTATTGAGCAAGATCGGCGTATTCATCTGGGCCTGGCCGGACGGACCGAAAGATATGAGTACCTCTTTAGCTGAACTGTCTCAGGCCGGTTTTCCGTTGTCGGCACGGTACACGCTACCCGCTGAGTCTGTCGATGCCGTCGAGAAGCAGCGCGCGGCCTGGCACGTGACCGCATTACCCTTTGCCACGGATGGCATTGTGGTGCGTTCGGAGGATGAACCTGCGGGCGAAGAGTGGTTACCGGGAGAAGGCCACTGGGTTGTCGCGTGGAAATATCCTCCCGCAGCTCAGGTCGCTGAGGTGAGCGGTATTCATTTTTCCATGGGGCGCACGGGCAAAATTTCCGTTGTAGCAGCGCTGGAACCCGTGCAACTGGATGATAAACAGGTGCAGCGGGTGAGTCTGGGCTCGGTTGGGCGCTGGCAGAGTCTGGATATTGCTCCGGGGGATCAGATACAGATCAGCCTGGCCGGGCAGGGTATCCCCCGGTTTGATAAGGTGCTCTGGCGCGGGACTGACAGACATAAACCAGAGCCACCGGCCTCACGCTATCATGCTCTTAGCTGTTTCTATGCTTCGCCGGAGTGTATGGAGCAGTTCTTTGCCCGGCTGACCTGGCTCAGTTCAAAGCAGGTATTCGATATTGAAGGATTAGGCGAATCAGGCTGGCGGACCCTCTGGCAGGCACATCGTTTTGAACATCTCTTTTCATGGCTGTTATTAACGCAGGCGCAGCTGCAGGCTACACCGGGGTTTTCCTCAGCACGCGGGCTGGCGCTCTGGCACCGATTTAATCTGGTGCGCGAGAAGCCGTTTATCCGCTGGCTCATGGCAATGGGTGTGCCATTGACCCAGGCTTCGCTGAAGGCGATGGGAGACATATCGTGGCAGAAGATGAGCGGGCGCAACGCAAAGGGCTGGCAGACCCTGCCGGGAACGGGAGAGGAGAAAGCGCGACAAATCGTAAACTGGATTCACGCGCCTCAGATTGATGTGCTGGCGAAATGGCTCGCTGAACAGCACATCAACGGGTTCTGAAGCTAGTGGGCGCTGTGTTTGTAATGAAAAACGGGCAGCCCGAGCTTCAGACGCAGCGCCAGCATGCGGGCCGTAAAGCCAAACAGCAGCGTTGAGATGACCACCACATCATGGTTTGAAACGTAATGCTGCAGGGCCATATAGAGCACCGCTGCCGCAAAGGAGATGCCGGCATACAGCTCTTTTTGAAAGACCAGGGGGATGCGTTTGCAGAACATATCGCGCAGCACGCCGCCGAATACGCCCGTGACCACGGCAGCAATGGTGGCGATAACCGGTCCTTCCCCCATATCGAGCGCGATTTGCGCGCCGATGATCGAAAATACGATCAGCCCCAGCGCATCAAGCACCAGGAACAGGCGGCGAAGATGGGGCATAACGGGCGCCACGATGGTGGTTAACACGGCGGCCGTCGCAACAATAATCACATACTCAGGGTGTTTAACCCAGCCGAGCGGGTAATGGCCAAGCAGGATATCGCGCACGGAACCGCCGCCCAGTGCGGTCGCGGTAGCAATAATGATTACGCCGAAGGTGTCCATACGGCGACGTCCGGCGGCAAGTGCGCCGGTCATGGCTTCTGCGGTGATGCCAATGAGATAAAGGATGTGAAGCAGCATATACCCTCCGGTGTGAACGCGGGGGAGGTTAGCGATTTGTGCGCGAGATCACGATTGAGATTTTCTAAGGCGAGTCAGTTTGCCCTATAAATTTTTATCAAGTTCTATAGAGAAAGCTTGATGAAAGGCGGTAAAACGACAAAATGGACGTTGAGATGGATTAAAAATAGTAATGGGTGGTGCATTCGACACCACCCGAAAAGCATTACTCGATGTTCTGGATCTGCTCGCGCATCTGTTCAATCAGCACTTTGAGCTCAATCGCTGAATTCGTCACTTCTGCATTGATCGACTTAGACGCCAGGGTGTTCGACTCGCGGTTGAACTCCTGCATCATAAAGTCCAGACGGCGGCCCACAGCTTCTTTTTTCTTCAGAATGTTGTAGGTTTCTTTAACGTGCGCTTCCAGACGGTCCAGCTCTTCAGCGACATCGATACGCTGCGCCATCAGCACCAGCTCTTGTTCCAGGCGGGTGTTTTCCAGCTGAACTTCCGCTTCTTCCAGTTTGGCGACAAGGCGCTCGCGCTGCCATTGCAGCACTTCTGGCATATGGGTGCGGACTTTCGCTACTTCGGTGCTCACGCCTTCAAGACGCTGCTCAATCATCGCTTTCAGCGCCTGGCCTTCGGTTTCGCGGGCAACGATAAAGTCGTCCAGCGTGCCGTCGAGAGCTGCCAGGATTTCAGCGGCAATGGCGTCCAGATCCTGCTCACCGGCGGCCATAACGCCAGGCCAGCGCAGAATATCAACCGGGTTGATTTCGCCTTCATCGCTCTGCATTTTGACCCAGTTCGCCGCATTCACGAGCTGTTTTGCCAGTTTTTCGTTGAGGATGAGCTCGCCCTGTGCGCTCGCATCAGGCTCAAAGCGCAGGTTACATTCCACTTTTCCGCGCGTCAGACGCGTACGGATACGTTCACGTACGACAGGCTCAAGGCTGCGGAACTGCTCCGGCATACGGAAATACGTTTCCAGGTAACGCTGGTTTACCGAGCGCATTTCCCATGTGGCGCTACCCCAGCTACCCTTGATTTCACGCCGGGCGTAGGCGGTCATACTGCGGATCATAGACATTCCCGTTTTTAAAGGAGAGATGGGGGGATTATAGCTTTCGGGGGCTTCTCAGGATAGGAATAAGCGTCCTTTATCCGTATAATGCGCAGCCACATTCGTTTCAAGCCGGAGAATCCATCATGCGTCCATCAGGCCGTAGCGCCAATCAGGTGCGTCCCGTCACCCTGACCCGTAACTATACAAAACACGCTGAAGGCTCCGTGCTGGTTGAGTTTGGTGACACTAAAGTGCTGTGCACCGCCTCCATCGAAGAAGGCGTTCCGCGCTTCCTGAAAGGTCAGGGCCAGGGGTGGATCACCGCAGAATACGGCATGCTGCCGCGTGCGACCCATACCCGTAATGCCCGTGAAGCGGCAAAGGGTAAGCAGGGCGGCCGTACCATGGAGATTCAGCGTCTGATCGCGCGTGCGCTGCGCGCCGCCGTTGACCTGAAAATCCTTGGCGAATTCACCATCACTCTCGATTGCGACGTGATTCAGGCTGACGGTGGCACGCGTACCGCGTCCATTACCGGCGCCTGCGTGGCGCTGGCCGATGCCCTGAACAAGCTGGTTGCGGCCGGTAAGCTGAAAACCAACCCAATGAAAGGCATGGTTGCGGCGGTTTCTGTCGGTATCGTTAACGGCGAAGCGCTTTGCGATCTGGAATACGTTGAAGATTCCGCAGCCGAAACCGACATGAACGTGGTGATGACCGAAGACGGTCGCATCATTGAGGTGCAGGGCACGGCGGAAGGCGAGCCGTTCACCCACGAAGAGCTTCTCTCCCTGCTGGCGTTGGCCCGAGGGGGAATCGAATCCATTGTAACGACGCAGAAAGCGGCGTTAGAAAATTGATTTTAAAGGCGACCAATGAGTCGCCTTTTTTTTGCCTGTAAGACAGAAAAACCAAAGGAGCAAATCCATGAAATCGTATCAGCGCCAGTTTATTGAGTTTGCGCTTAACAAGCAGGTACTTAAGTTTGGCGAATTTACGCTGAAATCCGGGCGTAAGAGTCCCTATTTCTTCAACGCCGGGCTGTTTAATACCGGGCGCGATCTGGCACTGTTAGGCCGTTTCTATGCCGAAGCGCTGGTGGATTCCGGGATTGATTTTGACCTGCTGTTTGGCCCGGCCTATAAAGGCATTCCGATTGCGACCACCACCGCGGTGGCGCTGGCGGAACACCATGACCGCGACGTGCCGTACTGCTTTAACCGCAAAGAAGCTAAAACCCATGGTGAAGGCGGGAATCTGGTCGGCAGCGCGCTGCAGGGCCGCGTCATGCTGGTCGATGACGTGATTACCGCGGGTACGGCGATCCGCGAATCAATGGAGATTATCCAGGCCAACGGTGCGACGCTTGCTGGCGTGCTGATTTCTCTGGATCGTCAGGAGCGTGGTCGCGGTGAAATTTCCGCTATTCAGGAAGTCGAACGCGATTACAGCTGCAAAGTGACGTCGATTATCACCCTGAAAGACCTGATTGCGTATCTGGAAGAGAAGCCCGAGATGGCGGACCATCTGGCGGCGGTACGTGCATACCGGGAAGAGTTCGGGGTGTAATTAAATTGCCCGGTGGCGCTACGCTTACCGGGCTTACGGATTACTGCAACTGAGCAGCCACTAATGGCCAGCGGGCGTCAAAATCGTCCGTTGGACGGTATTTGAATTCGCTACGCACAAAGCGGGAGAGCATCCCTTCACAAAACGCCAGAATCTGGCTCGCCAGCAGCGTTTCATCAATGGTGTAACCTTCGCCTTCACGCATTTTCTTTTCGCGCAGTACCTGGCGCAGCTGCGCTTCAATACGCTCGAAAAGCTGGTTAATGCGGCCCTGCAGTCTGTCCTGTTCAAACATCAGCGCGTGGCCGGTGAGGATACGGGTTAAGCCCGGATTGCGTTCACCGAAGCCCAGGATTAACAGCACAATCAGACGCAGACGCGCGGTCGTGTCTTTTTCGTCTTTCAGAATCAGGTTGATGCGCGTGATCAGGCTGTCTTCAATAAACTCGATCAGACTGTCGAACATCCGGGTCTTGCTCGGGAAATGACGGTACAGCGCCGCCTCAGACACGCCTACAGAGGCGGCCAGTTTAGCGGTGGTGATGCGTTGACTGCCATCGCTGGATTCAAGCATCAGAGCCAGAGATTGAAGTATTTCTTCGCGACGATTCCTTTTCGCGGTTTGTTTTTCTGCCATGTTACAAAATACCCCTGAAAATAAGCACTTGCCAGGCTGGCATCCACACAGCGACCGCAAACGGGCGTTTGCGGTTTGTTATTGCATTATGACGCTGTGAGATACGTGTCTTTCGGGCCGTTATTTGCGCCCGGAATGGCCGAAGCCGCCTTCGCCACGGTCGGTGGCGTCAAAGTCTGCCACCAGGTTAAATTCTGCCTGCACCACCGGTACAAAGACCATCTGGGCGATACGCTCGCCAGGTTCAATGGTGAAGCTGTCCTGACCGCGGTTCCAGACGGAGACCATCAGCTGACCCTGGTAGTCGGAGTCGATCAGGCCGACCAGGTTACCCAGCACAACGCCGTGCTTATGGCCCAGACCAGAACGCGGCAGGATCACTGCTGCCAGAGACGGGTCAGCAATGTGAATCGCCAGGCCAGTTGGAACCAGGGTAGTGGCACCCGGAGCCAGTTCTACGGCGTCATCGAGACAGGCGCGCAGGTCAAGACCGGCAGAGCCGGAGGTGGCATAGGTTGGCAGCGGGAATTGCTCGCCAACACGCGGGTCCAGAATCTTAACGTCGATTTTTTTCATCATAACGGGTAACGATCTCGTCCAGTAATTGTTGGCCCAGGAGTTCCTTGCGCTCAAGCGGTAAGACTTTATCTCCATCCTGCCAGAAAAGGTGCAGTGCGTTGCTGTCGCTGTTAAATCCTTGTGTGGCCAGCGATACGTCGTTCGCGCAAATCAAATCGAGGTTTTTGCGGGTACGTTTTTGCCGGGCATATTCTTCCACATTATTCGTTTCTGCGGCAAACCCAACAACGTATGGACGATGGCTTTTTAGTGCGGCGACACCGGCGACAATGTCCGGGTTTTTCACCATTTTTAGTGTTAATTCATCGCCTTGCTTTTTAATTTTAGCCTCGGCGATAGTCTCGGCACGATAGTCTGCGACGGCCGCACAGCCGATAAAAATCTGCTGGCTTTGCGCATGTGCCTGCACGGCGGCTTCCATCTCCAGCGCGGTGGTGACGTCAATTCGCTTCACAAACGCAGGGGTAGGCAGCGATACCGGGCCGCTCACCAGCGTGACGTTCGCGCCACGCCTTGCGGCGGCGGCGGCAATCGCAAAGCCCATTTTGCCGGAGCTGTGGTTGGTGATGTAGCGCACCGGATCCAGCGGCTCGCGCGTGGGGCCCGCGGTAATCATGATGTTGAGATGTTGCAGATCGTTGACAGGCGAAAAATGGGCTGCGGCCATATCAACAATCGTCAGCGGATCAAGCATGCGACCCGGGCCAACGTCGCCGCAGGCCTGGCTGCCGCTGTCCGGACCCCAGATAAGCAGGCCGCGTGAGGCCAGCGTCTCAAGATTATGCTGGGTGGCCGCGTTACGGTACATCTGCTGGTTCATGGCAGGAACGACGGCAACAGGCGCAGGCGTGGCCAGACAAATAGTGGAGACCAGATCGTTTGCCATACCGGCCGCAACCCGAGCGATTAAATCAGCCGTGGCGGGGGCGAGGATAACCAGGTCTGCCCATTTTCCCAGCTCAATATGGCCCATCGCGGCTTCGGCGGCCGGATCGAGCAGGCTGTCAGATACCGGGTATCCTGAAACGGCCTGCAGGCTCAGGGGAGTGATAAAGGCTTTACCGCCTTCGGTTATCGCGACCCGCACGTCAGCTCCGCGCTCGCGCAGACGACGCACCAGCTCCGGCGCTTTATAAGCAGCAATGCCGCCGCTCACGCCAAGAACGATTTTTTTACCGGCCAGGCTCATCATGATTCTTTCCTGTTGGGTTTCACCAGAGAGCGGGCATTTTATCACAATCCCCAAAGCGGGGTGATTTTGTCCTTCGACCACTTTGCGAGGCGCTACGCAAGAACGCAATGTGGCCGTCGAGCGACGGATTGGCCTGTGGCAGCATGAGGTTAAAAAGGGGAGAAAGAGCATGGAAGAAGAGGATGAGGAGCTGCTGCCGCGCGAAAAACTGCTGCGCTATGGCGTTACCCTGTTAAAAGACGATGAACTGCTGGCGCTCTTTTTACGTACCGGAACGCCCGGAAAAACGGTATTTACGCTGGCAAAAGAGCTGATCGCACATTTCGGTTCGCTGTACGGTTTATTGACCGCCGATATGGCGCAGTTTAAGCACGTTGAGGGAATTGGCGTGGCGAAATATGCCCAGCTGAGGGGCATTGCTGAACTTGCCCGCCGTTTTTACAATGTCCGCATGGAGAAGGAAGATCCGATCCTGACGCCTGAAATGACGCGCGAATTCCTGCAAAGCCAGTTAACCGATATCGAACGCGAGATCTTTATGGTGATCTTTGTCGATAACAGAAATCGGGTGCTGAAACATAGCTGTCTCTTTGCGGGCACGTTGAGTCACGTTGAGGTGCATCCGCGTGAAATTGTGCGGGAAGCGATAAAAGTGAATGCAGCGGGCGTGATCCTCGCGCATAATCACCCCTCTGGCTGTGCAGAACCGAGCAGAGCGGACAAAGAAATCACCGAACGCATTATCAAATGCTGTCAATTCATGGACATTCGTGTGCTGGACCATTTGATAATTGGCCGCGGTGAGTACATTTCTTTCGCAGAACATGGCTGGATTTAGGCTATTTCTCGCGATCCATCGGGATCTTTGTCTGTTCGGGACTTGAGCACACCGCCGAGTCAGCGTATACTACGCCACCTTTGAGAATCTCGGGTTTGGCATTTGGGCCTGGCAATCGAGAGTTCACTTAGAACTATGCGATGACCGGGCTGTAAAGCCTGACGAGGCGCCGATACCCCATACGAAGCTCGAGCTAATTTGATTTTTGGAGAATAGACATGTCCCGAGTCTGCCAAGTTACTGGCAAGCGTCCGGTGACCGGTAACAACCGTTCCCACGCACTGAACGCGACTAAACGCCGTTTCCTGCCGAACCTGCACTCTCACCGTTTCTGGGTTGAGAGCGAGAAGCGTTTTGTCACCCTGCGCGTATCTGCTAAAGGTATGCGTGTAATCGATAAGAAAGGCATCGATACAGTTCTGTCCGAACTGCGTGCCCGTGGCGAAAAGTACTAAGTACTTAAAGAGGAAATAAATCATGGCTAAAGGTATTCGCGAGAAAATCAAGCTGGTTTCTTCTGCTGGTACAGGTCACTTCTACACCACCACGAAGAACAAACGTACTAAGCCGGAAAAACTGGAACTGAAAAAGTTCGATCCAGTTGTACGCCAGCACGTACTGTACAAAGAAGCTAAAATCAAATAATTTTAGTCTCCTTGTATCGAAAAACCCCGCAACTGCGGGGTTTTTTGCATTCTGAATCTCAACGGAGGAACCATGCCAGAATTACCTGAGGTAGAAACCAGCCGTCGCGGCATTGAACCCCATCTGGTCGGCGCGACGATTCTTCACGCGGTGGTCCGCAATGGACGTCTGCGCTGGCCGGTGTCCGATGAGATCCATGCCCTGAGCGATAAACCCGTCCTTAGCGTACAGCGCCGCGCTAAGTACCTGCTGCTGGAGTTGCCCGACGGCTGGATTATTGTCCATCTGGGGATGTCCGGGAGCCTGCGCATTCTTACCGAAGAACTGCCTGCGGAAAAGCACGACCACGTCGATCTGGTGATGAGCAACGGCAAAGTGCTCCGTTACACCGACCCACGGCGCTTTGGCGCGTGGCTGTGGACGAAGGAGCTGGAAGGTCATAACGTGCTGGCGCATCTGGGCCCGGAACCGCTTTCAGACGCGTTTAACGCGGAATACCTCAAGGCGAAGTGTGCGAAGAAGAAAAGCCCGATTAAGCCCTGGCTGATGGATAACAAGCTGGTGGTCGGCGTGGGGAATATCTACGCCAGCGAATCGCTGTTTGCGGCGGGGATCCATCCCGATCGGCTGGCCTCTTCGCTGTCGGCGCAGGAGTGCGAGCTGCTGGTCCGGGTGATTAAAGCCGTATTACTTCGCTCGATTGAGCAGGGCGGGACAACGTTGAAGGACTTCCTGCAAAGTGACGGCAAGCCGGGCTATTTTGCCCAGGAGCTGCAGGTGTATGGCCGTAAAGGCGAACCGTGCAGAGTCTGCGGCACGCCAGTGATTGCCACGAAGCACGCCCAGCGCGCCACGTTTTACTGCCGTCAGTGCCAGAAATAGGGTTACTTTAGCTTTTCCATCAATGCCTGGTGGACGTTAGTCGGCAGGAAATGGGTGACGTCGCCGTGATGACGCGCCACCTCTTTTACCAGCGTGGAAGAGATAAACGACCACTCTTTGGAGGGCATCAGGAACACGCTCTCCAGCTCCGGCATCAGGTGGCGGTTCATGTGCGCCAGCTGCATCTCATACTCGAAGTCTGCCACCGCGCGCAAACCACGGATCAGAATATTGGCCTGCTGAGCGCGGGCGAAGTTTGCCATCAGGTCGCTAAACCCGACCACCTCAACATTCGGCAGATGCGAAATGGCATCGGTGGCGAGCTGTACGCGCTCGTTGAGATCAAACATTGGCTTTTTGCTGGGGCTGGCGGCAATGGCCAGGATCACCTTGTCGAACATGCACGCCGCACGGGTGATGATATCAAGATGACCGTTGGTGATCGGATCGAAGGTACCCGGATAAATCGCTTTTGTGCTCATGGCTCACGTTTTCTCTGAGTAGCCGCGGCAGAGCGCCCACAGCTCGGTGTATTTGTTGAAAGTATACTGGGCATTCACAACCGCGAGTAACCAGCCCTGCTTGCCGTCCAGGACGCCACCACGCAGCAGCAGCGTTTTCAGGAACGCGCCCAGCGTGTGGGTGAAGATACCCGTCAGCGAGGCCTTCTTGCCGCGCTGGTGACGCTCCTGAGCCCATGCGGTGGCATAGTTGAGCTGTTTACGCTGGAAGCTCGCGAAATCACGACAGGTCAGGTGCAGCAAATCGCCCGTCAGGGGAATGACCAGGGCGCTATCGCAGCTCAGGGATTCATGCACCAGATTGTCGTTGTATTGATACCGCTCGCGCTCGTAGAGGCGCATCACGCGGTCAGGGTACCAGCCGCTGTGGCGCATAAAACGGCCAAGAAAGTAGTTGCGGCGGGCAATGCTGTACACGGCGCCAGGCTGGGGCGAGGAAAGCACAGCCTGAATGGCCTGCTGAAGCTCAGGCGTGATGCGTTCGTCGGTGTCGAGCATCAGGACATAATCACCTGTGGCATAGCCCTGCGCGCGCTGGCGCTGGATGCCATAGCCCTGCCAGTCAGCGTCGACAAAGACTTTTGCGCCCGCTGCCCGGGCAACGTCCACCGTGTTGTCCGTGCTTCCGGAGTCAAGAATGACTATCTCGTCAGCCCAGTCAACCGACGCCAGGCAATCCGGAAGCAGGTCGGCGGCGTTTTTGGCGATCATCACGACCGACAGACGCGTTGACATCAGTGGCTCCGCTGGGGCAGATAAGGTTGCAGAAGCTGCAGCAGTCGGGTCAGTGCGCCCTGGTTCTGGTGCAGCACTTCGACGGCATGGCGCCCGTACCACAGGCGATAATCTTCGTCAGTCAGAAGGGTCGATACCTCTTTAACCACCGAATCCGCATCGGTCACGGTAATTAAACCATCGGCCTGCTGTAGTTTCGCGCAGATATCTTTGAAGTTAAACGTGTGCGGCCCCATCAGCACCGGAATAGCGTGGGCTGCCGGCTCCAGCGGGTTATGACCGCCGCGCTCGACCAGGCTGCCACCGACAAACGCGAGGTCAGCAATGCCGTACAGCAGCATCAGCTCGCCCATCGTATCGCCAATCACCACCTGGGTGCTGCCGGAAGGAATTTCACCGCTGCTGCGCAGCGTGAAGCTGAAGCCGCCTTTCTGCACCATTTCACGGGCATCTTTAAAACGCTCCGGATGGCGAGGCACGAGGATCAGCAATAAATCAGGGAATTTTTCCAGCAGCTTGCGGTGAGCCTGCAGGATGATTTCTTCTTCGCCATCATGAGTACTGGTGGCAATCCAGACCTGACGACGCGGGGCCCACTGGCGACGCAGCGTGATCGCACGGGCGGCGAGTTCAGGGGTAACGGAAATATCGAATTTCAGGCTGCCCGTTACCGCAAGCTGGTTGCGTTTCAGGCCCAGAGAGATAAAGCGTGCCGCATCTTCTTCGTTCTGCGCGGCAATCAGCGTAATTTTGCTCAGCAGGCGGCGCATAAACTTACCCAGCTTGCCGTAACCTTTCGCCGAGCGATCTGACAGGCGGGCGTTGGCAATGACCAGCGGGATTTTACGGGCATGCAGGGCGGAAATCATATTCGGCCACAGTTCGGTTTCCATCACGATCACCAGCTTCGGGCGAACGGTATTCAGGAAACGATTCATGGCGCAGGGCAGATCGTAAGGCAGATAGACGTGCTGCACGTCTTTACCGAAAGCGGATAACGCGCGCTCCGAGCCGGTTGGCGTCATCGTCGTGACGGTGATTGGCAGCGAAGGGTAGCGGTGACGCAGGGCGCGAACCAGCGGGATCGCCGCCAGCGTTTCACCGACAGAAACGGAATGCAGCAAAATACCGTCCGGTACGACTTTATTGCGGCAGAAGCCATAGCGTTCAGCCCAGCGTTTACGATACGCAGGCGCTTTTCGGCTACGAAGCAACAGTCTCAGCCACACCAGTGGCTGAATGATGTAGAGCAGAGCGGTATACAACAATTCCAAGCGATTATCCGTTTTTTTAGTTTCGGCGGGCAAATTCTAAGCATTTAGGCCAGGTAAAGCTATCTCTTATGCCAGATACCGTTTCAAACGGAAATAACGTCGACCCAGCCGCCAGCGCAGACGCGGACTTTTTGCACTTTTCCAGATGAGTTTCCAGATGCCTGTTTCGAAGAACTCTTTAATAATCATTGATTTCTTCTTCTCATCCTTCATGTTGTCGAAGGTGTGAATAATGCCCAGGCCCTCTTTGGCAATTTGCCAGTGGCAGGCAGGGATCCCTTTCACTTTATCCGGGTAGCGCTGATTGATGGCGTCGAGCATCTGCAGGATTTTCATGTAGTGACGCGCGGAACGAATCAGCGTGTCGTCATTGTCCGGCATATGGGACACCGATGCAGAGTGAATGTAGTAGTCGTAATAACGTTCACTGGTGTACTGAACCCGCTCTGCCGCAAGCAGCACTTCGGTGGTCCACGGGATATCCTGATGGCGCAGGCCGGGTTCGAAATGGAAATTGTGTTTACGGATAAAGTCGTGGCGATAGATGTTCAACCAGGTGACGTGAAGGAATTTACGAGAGTCCAGCGCCATTTTTAACCACGCAGGGCCAGCCATGACCCCTGTCGAAGCCAGTTTGTCTTCAGGGAAGATCGGGCGCGAGGGTTTCTTGTTATTCTCCCAGACGTAGTTCCCGTTACAGGTGGCGACATCCAGATCCTGCGTGACGGCCATATCCAGCAGGTGTTGGTACATGCCGGGTTTAAAGACATCATCAATATCCGGGAAAGAAAGATATTGACCCGTCGCAACGGCCAGACCGGTGTTACGCGCGATGGATACGCCCTGGTTTTGCTGTTCTATGACCTGCAGCTGCGGCAGTTTTTCTCGCCAGTTTTCGACGATCTCCATCGAGCGGTCAGTAGAGCCGTCATTGACAATGATGACTTCCATGCTGTCGATGCGTTGATTGACAAGGCAGGTAAAGAACTGATCCAGGAAAGCTTCACCGTTATAAACGGCAACCACCACGCTTAACAATGGGGCTGAATTTTGCATAAGAAACCTGATTATTTTTGATTGTCGACCAGAGCAACATATTGCTGGCAAATGGCATTGATACCGAACGACGCGATGGTTGTATCGCCAACGACCGGCGGGGCGGTATAAATATCCGCCAGCGTTTTTGCCAGTGACTCGTCATTTAACTCTGCCAGCCCGCGCGCTAAAGCGCCGGTGAGGATTTCGGCAGGGCCTCCGGGGCAATTTGTACTGACCGGTGGCGTCTGGCAGATAATGGCTTCGACCAGCACATTACCAAAACCTTCGCAGTCAGAACTTAACACTAAAAGGCGTGCCTCTTTAATCCAGGGATAGGGATTAGACTCGAACGGGCGGAAAACCGTTTTGTTTTCAATACCCAGCTCGGCAGCAAGCTGCTTGAGTTTTTGAATTTGAGCGTCAGATCCATTGCCCATCATGACCAGCGTGGTGTCAATTTTACTCAGGGCGAACGCACGTAAGAGTCGGTCGTGGCGTTTGTGCTCATGGAAGCGGCCAACATGAATAATGTAATCCTTTCCCTGCATCTCGAAGGGCGCATCCGCCAGACGCTGAATTTCAGGAATATCGAAAGGATTATGGATAACCGCTTTGCGTCGAAGATTGAGCGACAGCGTCTCGGAAAGATCTGTCAACACGGCGCCTGAGACGGCGACAACGTTGCGGTTTTCGTAGGTATGACGAATTTTAAGATGTTTAAACCAGCGCGAAAGTCCGCTGCGATGGCGAAGATAGGAGAACGAGAACATGCCGTGCACGCAGAACCAGACTTTATCACGTTCCAGCGCGCGGCAGTGCGACACAATGCGGTCGGTTTTGTGCAGGTGAGAGAACACCACATCAAATTTGCCGCTGCGCTCAGCTTGCTCAATCGCCTGATCCAGCAGTTGGGCGCGGCGTGGGATTTCCGTCAGCTTTCGCCACGGTTTTTTACATGTGTCCTGAACAACCTGATAATCGATGCCGTCCGGGATGGCGTAGTCGCACACTTTCCGCAGAGAGAATAGAGAGACCTGATGTCCCATTTCTATTAATCCACGGGAGAGTGTAAGAACCGTTTTTTCAGCTCCTCCACCGGGTAAACCATCAATAATCATTAGGATGCGCATTTTTAATCCAGTAATTTTTGATAAAGCGTAATAAGCTGACTTGATAGTTTTTCGGGAGTGGCGTCTTTTACACGTTCACGTGCCGCTCGTCCCATATTGTTATTTTTTTCCAGTGAAGGAATGGCGGCTACCGCTTCCTTCAGTGTACTGATATCAAGTGCGTCACAATAAAATCCGTTCTGGCCTTGTTGAATAAACTCTGCACCACCGCAACTCTCTGAAGTAATGACGGGCAAGCCGCAGGCCATCGCTTCAAGAATGACGTTAGGAAAGGGATCATACAGCGTTGGCAACAGTAAACCATCGGATAGCTGATAAAAAGGCAGAGTTTCTTTTTGCACCCCCAGGAAACGGATTTGCCCCTCGCAGCCTAACGAACGGGCGAGGTCGCGATAACGACGTTCTGCTTTATCTTGCCCAACCACAATCAGCCAGGCTGATGTTCCAGCGATAGCGCGTATGGCGCTGGCTAATCCTTTTCGTTCAAACCCTGAGCCAACAAAACAGAGCACAACGGCATCGGCTGGCAAACCAAATTGCTGGCGCAGCATCGCACGCTGTGCCTCCTGGGCCGGAACGAAGCGGCTGGAATCAATAGAATTATAAATCACATGAATTTTATTTGCGTCAATATCAAAGTCTTCAACGATTTCGCGTTTGATCATCTCCGCATTACAGATTACGGCTTTCAACTCAGGCGCCTGATACATTTCCCGTTCCGCACGCATCACGTAGCGGTGATAGCGGTCATACATCAGCATTTGCGCACGCCAGGCAGGTAAAATACGTGCGCGCTGCAGCAGCCAGCGACGATGCACCCCATCACCCGCGCGATAGATATCACAACCCGGGATGCGCTCATGGCTTTGAACAATATCAAACTGCTGTTGCTGCCACAGCGCGCGCGCGGCCTGTGCAAATCCGCGCTCTCGACTGATGCGGCCCCATTTTTGAGGGTTGCAAATATGGATATGCCAGTCGTCTTGCTTCTCTCCCTGCCACTCACGCGTGATGACGTTGAGCTCAAGGTTCTGATTGCTCAGCGCGGTGAGAGCGCGCGAAACGAAGCGTTCCGCTCCGCCATCAGGGCGATACTTTTGGCGAACAATGGCCAGACGATGGTTTTTCATGACAGATATCTCCTTGCGGCGGAGACGACAGCATCAACGGGAATGGCGTCGAGATAGCGTTCTTTCGTTTTGGTATCAATGGCATCCGGATCGGGTAGCGGGCCGTAATCGCCGGCCCAGATGACTTCACCGTTGACTTGCCATGGAGACCAAAACGTGAGTTTAGAAGGACCAAACAGCGCCACGCAGGGTGTTTGCAGCGCGGCGGCCATATGCATTGGAACGGAGTCAACGCCGATAAAAAGACGCGCATGATCGATAAGTGAGGCCAGCTGGCGCAACGTTAGCTGGCCCGCCAGCGAGACGACTCCCGTCTTTGGCGAGGCGGCGAGAATGCGATCGATCATCGCCAGCTCTTTTTTATCCGGCCCCGCGGTGAGCACAACCGTATGACCATCCTGCTGCAGTGCAGTAATGGTTTGCGCCATTTTGTCTTCGCTCCAGCATTTAAAGAACCAGCGGGACGTCGGCTGGATCACGATATAGCTGTCACCCACAGCCGTCTGCGTCAGCTTTTGGCGGGCATGATGCCAGTCTTCTGCGGTGTAAGCCATGGTGACGGCAGGCTGCGGCGCGACCGGTAATGGCGCCAGAATGGAAAGATTCTGTTCGACCGTATGCAGGGATTTGTGGCCGTCGACAGAGACCAGATCGGTGTGACAAAAACGCCAGAATGCACTGTTGCGTTTGTTAAACGCGAATCCGAGGCGAACGGGTGCACCGGTGAAACGGGTGACGATCGCGCTACGCCATTGATCGGCAAGGTTAATCACCAGATGATAATGCTGATTTCTTAACGCACGCAGCAACTGCCACTCTTTTTGAAGATGCTTGAGCGTGCCAAGCTGTTTCCATTTACGATCGATTCCATAAATTGTACCGATCGCCGGATGCGCGGCGAGCATATCGCGCGTTTCTTCATACAGCAGGACATCAATCTGCGCCTGCGGCCATTTTTGACGTAGCGAATCAATGACGGGAGTGGTCAGCAACATGTCGCCATGATGGCGGAGTTTGATAAGTAAAATGCGCAAATCAGGTGTGTCAGGTAAGTTATTCATCATCATCTTATCGGCGTTGTACTGATGGCAATTCTAATAGACCTGATAGCGACTTGCACTCTTTCTCCATAATCTCAGTAATTTCCCTGGAAGGGTTTACTCATGCTTTGGAGAGTGCGTAACATAGCGCTAACTTTCCTGTCTTGCGGACTCATTATGAACAAACCAGCGTTTATCATCACAATTGATACTGAGGGCGATAATCTCTGGCAAAATCACCGCGTCATTAAAACGGAAAATGCGCGTTATCTGGCGCGTTTTCAGGCGCTTTGTGAGCGTTTCGGCTTTAAGCCCGTGTGGCTGACCAATTACGAGATGGCGATCGAACCCGTTTTCATCGAATTCGCCAGGGACACAATCGCCCGCGGTCAGGGGGAGGTGGGAATGCACCTTCACGCATGGAATAGCCCGCCGGAACACGATCTCACGGGCGATGACTGGCGATGGCAGCCTTATCTGGTTGAATTTTCGGATGAGGTGATGCGCGAAAAAGTGCTGTTCATGACCCGCCTGCTGGAAGAGACCTTCCAGACCAAAATGTTAAGCCACCGTGCCGGACGTTGGGCATTTGACAGTCGCTACGCAAAATTGCTCGTTGAACTGGGTTACCAGGTGGATTGCTCCGTGACGCCACGCGTGAACTGGCGCAATGCGAAAGGCGCCCCGCAGGGTAATGGCGGAACGGATTATCAGCATTTCCCCGACCACGCCTATTTCATGGATTTAGACAATATTTCCCGGGCAGGCAATAGCCCATTACTCGAAGTGCCGATGAGCATTCAGTATAAACACCCGTCGTGGTTGAACACGATCAAACAGGGTTACGACAGGCTTCGCGGTAAATACCGCTCTCCCTCTGTGAACTGGCTAAGACCGTCCGGTGGGAATGCGGCGCAAATGATTCAGGTCGCACAGCAATGCCTGTCGCAGGGAAGTGAGTACGTGGAGTTTATGCTTCATTCGTCGGAATTTATGCCTGGCGGAAGCCCAACGTTTAAAGATGAGGCGGCGATTGAAGGGTTGTATCAGGATTTAGAAACGCTCTTTAGCTGGTTATCAGATAAGACGGTAGGGATGACGCTGGCGGAGTTTTATCAATACAAGAAAAAATAATGCCCGCCAGGCGGGCATTATCATTAGCGTTGCCTGGTTTGCGAAAAGGGGGTACTCAGCGCAAACACGGTGACAAAGAAGATTAAAGCTTCAGAACTCAACAGTATGACGTCAGTCAGGCCATAGAGTAATAAAAGAAGCATGGTCGTCAGCAGCAGGCCATTTCTGTTTTTAAGGGCGTAAGCGATCATCGATATATAGAAAAACACTAATATCGCCAGCCCTGGGATCCCCTGCAGAGAATATTTTTCAATAAACTCATTGTGCAGATGCACCCTGATAAACTCGAGTGCAGCCGCGAGGTGTGGGTGCCCATTTTTCACATATTGCTGTGTCCATATTTCGCGGTCTTCAACTGACTGCCCTAAAGGATGGGCCAGCCCGTTTTGAATGCCAACACTCCACATAGAAAAACGTGCGCCGAGTGAGGTTGCATCATAGCCTTTCTGATAACTTTCAACTTCAGCTTGTGTTTGTTGTATCTTAGGTAAGATTAATGGCTTGTAGCTAACGATAACAATACCCGCCACAATACATAAGAAAATCAGCGTAGATTTAAGGTGGATTCTTCTGAAGTGATAAAGCGTGAGTACAATCGCCAGGAGTAGATATAACCCCATTGCGGCACGGGTGCCCGTTAGAAGAATGACGAAATAAGATATTAAGATGATAAGTCCTGCGGCTACATACAGTTTGATATTTTTCTGTAGATAAAGGCTATATACAAACGCCAGTGACAATACAGAATAAACATAGGCCGACACGGTCGCACGGTTTATGGCCATCTCGATACGCCCCATACCCTGTGAAGCCTGCCATAAGCCATAGCCAGTGGCGAGTATAAACCCTGCACCAGAGGCGTATAAAAAATATTTCTGGAAGGATGCTCTATCAATATAAGACTTAAACCGGTCAAGGTAAAAAATGAGAATACTTGCCAGAATTAATTTTTTACTTGCACCGAGATAATCGCTATAAACGTTCAGACCTTCGCTATGATATTCATACACCAGATACCAGCCAAGATTAAGCAGGCCAATCAATAAAATCGGCAATGCGATAGAAAAAGGACGCACTGTGATTTTTTTAAATTCGCACGCCAAGCCGATAATGCTGGCATAAATCGCAATATAGAAAAACTCCCGCTGCTTACCTGAACTCAGCAGCGCCAGCGCAAGCGAAATAAGGCTCAAAATCAGCGTCAGCTGATAAAGCCGCAGTTTTACTTTTTCCATAATGCCTCAATGACCCTTTTTTTGTAGCTGAAACGTACATCTTTGGTGAAGAAGAAAGAGAGAGAATAAAGTGCATTGACCCGCTGTTTAACCAGTTTGAGTTGCTGGTCAGTCAGATGCTGTCGGTGGTTTCTGTAGATATCAAACCAGTGACAATTCACAAGATGCTTAAAAGAACGAGGGAATGTTTTTTCCATTTGTAATGTGCAATCAACCAGCGTAGCGATTTTACTGGCGTCGAGACGGCTCGACAAACTGTCGTTACGTTTGATGTAATAATAGTGTCCCTGACGCTGATAGACTATTTTACTCGATTGCATCAGCATGCCGGGAAACACGGCGAAATCTTCATAACAAATCATCGAAGGAATCGGGTTATTTACATACAATTTCCGATGAATGAATTGCCCTATGAGATGTGCCTGAAAATCTTTGTGCTGCAGGAACCGCTTTATTGCCTCATGTTGTGACAAAGCAACAGGAGAGAACCCCTGCCAGTCGGCTGTAATTTTTTTGGTGTCGCGAATTTCCAGCAGGCGCGTCAGGAGCATTTCAGGGCGCTCTGATTTGAGAAACGCCACAGCGTCCCTGATGCTGCCCGGTTTCATCCGGTCATCGCTATCCAGCATGGTGATGTATTCACCTGTGGCCAGCGAGAGGGCACTGTTTCGAACATGGCCTACGTTACGGTACTCGACGTATCGGGATTGCGCATTCGGAAGTATTGGCAGCCACGCTTCAATAATATCCTGCGTTGAGTCATTGGAACTGTCGTTAAAGATAATGATCTCTACATCATCCCCCGCACCCTCAATCGCGTTTTGCAGGCTTTCTAGCGTGGTGTGAAGCGTATCTTTGGCGTTATGCGCGGCAATAATGATGCTTAGAAAAGCCATAATAATTAGTTTCCCTGAGCATCAAAGGAGTATGCGTCTGTATTAATTGTGGGTAACTCGCAAATGAAGTGTTTGAGTTCACGTAGCGCTTCGTCTGTTACAGCGAAGAGTTCTTCCCGGCTCTGTGAGAAGTAATATCGTGTTTCAAAAACATATGAGCAAATGTTGTCATCATTACCAATCAGCAATACGTTGCCCAGCGGACGCTGTTCATAGTGGCAACAAGGCCCGAACAGTAAGATTACCGGCACGCCGACCGCATCGGCAATATAGATATTCCCCGAATCAGACGCGATATAGCAATCCATTTTAGAAATGGCCCACGGCAGCTCTTCAAGCGAGATTTTGCCAATCAGGTTAATAAAGTTGGGCAGTTCACCGTAAGCGCGGGTGATATCATCCATCCACGATTGTTCATTCGGGGCGCCAAACACATAAAATTCGCAGGGCAGGTCGGCGAGACGATCGGCAATTTGCTTCCAGATGACCGGCGGAACGGTTTTCGCTTTATTCCCGGCGGCTACGCTGATGCCAATGCGGATCACGCCGGGTTTATCGAGGATTGCCGGATAGGTCGCAGGTTTGAAAAGTGGCTTTGTGGCGTGCTTTGGCGAGTCTTGCCAGGTTAAGGTGCGATCGGCCAGTTTGAGATAGTTCGTGACTGAAAGAGCCTTCTTACCGTGTTCAACAGTACCGTCTGCCGTTGCATAGAAAATACCGTGATACCATCTGCGCGTGTAAGTGCTTAAAAACTGTTTGTTTTTAGCGTTACACACGGAGGCGAAAAAGAGGTTCACGCTGTTGGGTTGCAGGAGATAGACATTGTCATAGCGGTTCATGATCCGGCAGGCAAAGACCAGCTTTCGCCACAGGTTACGCTTATGCTGCTCGATAAAAAAAATCTCATCGATCGTCTCATCATGCTTCGCCAGCGCACCTACGCTACGACTGATGAGCACGTCGCTTGTTTGCAGGTATGCCAGAAGGGGCGTTGCATTAACAAAATCGCCGATTTTTGCTGTCTGAATGACCAGGTTTTTACCTGTCTCTTTGCGGAACAGCTTCCGGATAAGCTTCACCGGAAAGAGTAAAATCAGCAGAAATACGTAACTCATGCGTTAGATATCCCTGTTGGAAAGCCAACGGCTGCCCTGTAAAAATGAAAAAATAGCATCTGCGCTGATATCCTTCGTTTGCTGGGTCGGGCTGACCATCTGATGCTGGTTTTTACCGTAACCCCCGATCAATCCGGGATCGGTCGGACCAAAAATCGTAATATTCGGACGATCCAGCGCCGCGGTTAAATGGCTTAAACCTGTATCAACGGAAACAACAGCATTCGCTCCCGCCAGCTGCGCGGCAACCTGCGCCAGCGTGAGTTTCGGCAATACCTCGACGTGTGAAAAACCTGCTGCCAGACGCTCTGCACGCTGCCGCTCATGTTCAGCGCCCCAGGGCAGTTTAATATGGATGCCGGTAGGTTGCATTAGTTCAATCAGGCTTCGCCAGTGCGTTTCCGGCCAGTGTTTATCGTCGCGCGTTGTGGCATGCAGGAAGACAAGATAAGGCTGCGCACAGGGATCTGTATTGCGCAAAAAGTGCTGCGCAATGGCGTAGTCGCCCTGGGTTTCCGGTTTCGCATAGCCCAGACTTTTTGCAAACAGCTCGCGGGTACGTTCTACGGCATGCTGTTGCTTTACGATGTGGTGGCGACGGTTATAGAACAGGCTCGCCAGCGGTTCGCGGGCGGTATGCCAGTCCATGCCGTGCTTTACGCCGTGTGCCAGACGCGTCACCAGCGCGGCGCTTTTCACCAGCCCCTGGGCGTCGATGATGGCGTCGTAATGCTGTGCCCGCACCGCCTCACGGAAGGCTTTGCGTTCGGCTTTAATCGGCGCGGAGAACCACGCTTTGCGCCAGCGACGGATCGCCACCGGGATTACGCGGTCAACCGCTTCATGCCAGGTGGGGATCTGCGCGAAGCCTTCTTCCACCACCCAGTCAAAACGAATGCCGGGAATGGCCCGCATGGCGTCCGTCAGTGACGGGAGCGTATGCAGAACATCGCCCATCGAAGAGGTTTTAACGATCAGTACCCGCATTCGTTATCCTTCTTCGCTCAACAGCAGTTCGTTAAGCTCTTCGAGAACGCGCTCTGGCGTAATGTCGATCAGGCTCTGATGGTAGCCTTCTGCGGCATCGCCCTTGCGTACTTTGTGATAGCCGGTGATCAGGCGGATGACGCGCGCTTTATGAGAAAGCGGGGGCGTGAAGTCCGGGCTACTTGGGCCATACAGCGCCACCAGCGGGCGGTTGAGCGCGGCGGCGACGTGCATCAGGCCCGAATCGTTGCTGACCACGGCCTCACAGGCGGCAATGAGAATAACAGCCTGTTCAAGCTGCGTTTCTCCCGCCAGGTTGCGGCACCAGGCCTGCTGTTCATTACTGAGCGTCGCGAGAATTTCGTTGCCTGCCTCGTGGTCCTTTGCCGAACCGAACAGGACAATCTGGTAGCCTTCGTCAATCAGCTGTTTCGCCAGCTCCGCATAGTGATAGTGCGGCCAGCGTTTCGCCGGGCCGAACTCGGCGCCGGGGCAGAAGCCAATCATCGGGCGTTCAGACGATAGACCAAACGCGTTACAGGTCTGGGATTTTTCACCGTCGTTAACCTGAAGCTGTGGCCACAGCAGCGGCTGCGGCAGGTCTTTCGCACTGCGCATCACGCCTTTGTCGTAGGCCAGCGCCACATAGCGCTCCACCATCAGCGGCCAGGCCTCTTTATCCAGCACCCGCGCATCGTTCAGCAGGCCGTAGCGCATTTCACCGCGCCAGCCGGTGCGATGTGGGATGCCCGCAAAGAAAGGCACCAGAGCGGATTTAAAGGAGTTTGGCAGGACATACGCCCGATCGTAGCGCTTCTCGCGCAGGCTATGACCGAGCTTGCGGCGTTCGCCAATTTCCAGCGCCCCGTGGCCAAGCGGCATCGGGATCGCCTCGTTCACTTCCGGCATACGCGACAACAGCGGACGGCACCACGCGGGTGCCATCACGTCGATTATCGCCTGGGGATAACGCGCCTTGAGCGTGCGATAGAGACTTTGCGACATCATCATGTCGCCCACCCATGACGGGCCGATCACCAGAATCTTCATACTTATGCGTCGCGGTTCAGCCAGGCCATATATTCCGTTACGCCTTCGGCAACGGTCTTGAACGGCTTGTCGTAGCCTGCGGCGCGCAGGTTGGTCAGGTCAGCCTGGGTGAACGCCTGATAACGGCCTTTCAGCTTGTCAGGGAACGGAATGTACTCGATGCTGCCTTTTTTGTGATACGCCAGCGTTGCGTCAGCCACCGCCTGGAAGGACTCTGCGCGGCCGGTACCCAGGTTGAAGATGCCGGATACGCCGTTTTCCCAGAACCACAGGTTCACTGCGGCTACGTCGCCCACGTAAACGAAGTCGCGCTTAAAGCCGTCGCTGCCTTCGAACAGTTTCGGGCTTTCGCCGTTATTCAGCTGGGTGTTCAGGTGGAACGCCACGCTCGCCATGCTGCCTTTGTGGCCTTCGCGCGGTCCGTAAACGTTGAAGTAGCGGAAGCCGACGATCTGCGAGTTTGCTTCTGTCAGAACCTGACGCACGTACTCGTCGAACAGGAATTTGGAGTAACCGTAGACGTTCAGCGGCTGCTCGTACTCGCGGGACTCGATAAAGTCCGAGGTGCGGCCGCCGTAGGTTGCCGCGGAGGAGGCATACAGGAACGGAATTTCACGCTCCAGGCAGTAGTGCAGGATCTCTTTGGAGTACTGATAGTTGTTGTCCATCATGTACTTACCGTCCCACTCTGTGGTGGAAGAACACGCACCTTCGTGGAAGATGGCTTCGATCTCGCCGAACTCTTCACCTGCCATAATCTGGATAAGGAAGTCTTCTTTATCCATGTAGTCAGCGATGTTCAGATCCACCAGGTTGACGAACTTGGTGCCGTCTTTCAGGTTGTCAACCACCAGGATGTCGGTGATGCCTTTGTCATTGAGAGCCTTAACAATATTGCTGCCGATAAAGCCCGCGCCGCCGGTAACGATGATCATAACTGTAACCTTTGAAGTGTGGAGCCCGGGGACAATCCCGGACGCTAATGTCTCTATCATATCATTAGTATGGCTGCCCTTCAGCCATTCACCTTCACAGCGCAGGGGTACGCGTGATTTATGCTGCAAAAACGACAAGAGATGACGTGTCATCTCGTCATGAACTATAGGTTTGGGTAATATGTCCCGAAATTTGCCGAGTCTGGAGAATTGCAATGCGTGGTGATTTTTACAAACAGTTAAACAGCGACCTCGACACCGCACGTGCGGAAGGGTTGTTCAAGGAAGAGCGTATTATCACGTCTGCCCAGCAGGCGGACATCACCGTTGCCGACGGCAGCCATGTGATCAACTTTTGTGCGAACAACTACTTAGGTCTTGCGAATCACACTGAGCTGATTGCCGCTGCAAAAAACGGCATGGACACCCACGGTTTCGGCATGGCCTCCGTACGCTTTATCTGCGGTACGCAGGACAGCCACAAGCAGCTTGAGCAAAAGCTGGCGAGCTTCCTCGGAATGGAAGACGCGATTCTGTACTCCTCCTGCTTTGACGCCAACGGAGGTCTGTTTGAGACCCTGCTTGGCGCAGAAGATGCGATTATCTCCGACGCCCTGAACCACGCCTCCATCATCGACGGCGTTCGCCTGTGCAAAGCGAAGCGTTTCCGCTACGCCAACAACGACATGGTTGAGCTGGAAGCGCGCCTGAAAGAGGCGCGTGAAGCGGGTGCTCGCCACGTGCTGATCGCCACCGACGGCGTGTTCTCCATGGACGGCGTGATCGCCAACCTGAAGGGCGTGTGCGACCTGGCGGATAAATACGACGCGCTGGTGATGGTTGATGACTCTCACGCGGTCGGTTTTGTCGGCGAAAACGGCCGTGGCTCGCACGAATACTGTGACGTGATGGGCCGCGTGGACATCATCACCGGTACGCTGGGCAAAGCGCTCGGCGGCGCGTCCGGCGGCTATACCGCCGCGCGTAAAGAGGTGGTCGAGTGGCTGCGCCAGCGCTCCCGCCCGTATCTGTTCTCCAACTCCCTGGCACCGGCGATTGTTGCCGCCTCCATCAAAGTGCTGGAAATGGTGGAGTCCGGCGCTGAGCTGCGCGACCGCCTGTGGTCCAACGCCCGTCTGTTCCGTGAAAAAATGAGCGCCGCAGGTTTCACCCTGGCCGGTGCCGATCACGCCATCATCCCGGTGATGCTGGGCGATGCGGTCATCGCGCAGAAATTTGCCCGCGAACTGCAGAAAGAAGGGATTTACGTCACCGGGTTCTTCTTCCCGGTGGTACCAAAAGGTCAGGCGCGTATCCGCACCCAGATGTCTGCGGCGCATACGCCTGAACAAATTGAACGTGCGGTGGAAGCCTTTACCCGCATCGGCAAACAGCTGGGCGTAATTGCCTGAGGACGTGTGATGAAAGCGTTATCCAAACTGAAAGCGGAAGAAGGGATTTGGATGACCGACGTGCCGGAGCCGGAAGTCGGTCATAACGATCTGCTGATCAAAATTCGTAAAACCGCCATCTGCGGTACTGACGTTCACATCTACAACTGGGATCAGTGGTCGCAAAAAACCATTCCGGTACCGATGGTTGTCGGTCACGAATATGTCGGCGAAGTGGTGGGTATCGGCCAGGAAGTGAAAGGCTTCCAAATTGGCGACCGCGTCTCCGGTGAAGGCCATATTACCTGCGGCCACTGCCGTAACTGTCGCGGCGGGCGTACGCACCTGTGCCGTAATACCATTGGCGTGGGCGTAAACCGCCCGGGCTGCTTCGCGGAATACCTGGTGATCCCGGCGTTTAACGCGTTCAAAATCCCGGACAATATCTCTGACGACCTGGCCTCCATCTTCGACCCGTTCGGCAACGCGGTGCACACGGCACTCTCCTTCGACCTGGTCGGTGAAGACGTGCTGGTCTCCGGCGCGGGCCCAATCGGCATTATGGCCGCTGCGGTGGCGAAGCACGTGGGCGCGCGCAACGTTGTGATCACCGACGTGAACGAATACCGTCTGTCGCTGGCGCGCAAAATGGGCGTCACCCGCGCGGTGGATGTTTCGAAAGAGAGCCTGACCGACGTGATGGAAGAGCTGGGCATGACCGAAGGCTTTGACGTTGGCCTGGAGATGTCCGGCGCGCCGCCGGCATTTCGCACCATGCTCGACACCATGAACCACGGTGGCCGTATCGCGATGCTGGGTATTCCGCCGTCAGACATGTCTATCGACTGGAACAAAGTCATCTTCAAGGGGCTGTTCATTAAGGGCATCTATGGCCGCGAGATGTTCGAGACCTGGTACAAGATGGCGGCGCTGATCCAGTCCGGTCTGGATCTGTCCCCAATTATTACTCACCGTTTCTCCATCGATGAGTTCCAGCAGGGCTTCGACGCGATGCGTTCCGGCCAGTCAGGGAAAGTGATCCTGAGCTGGGATAAGTAATGAAAAAAGGGGCCTGAGGCCCCTTTTTTACTGATTCTTTTTCTCTTCGTCCGTCAGGTAACGCACCTTGCGGGTGTAGTCCTGGCCTTTGAACAGCAGTTTGTTATTCGGCGATTCAAGATACTTCTGCCATTCGGAGAGAGGGAAGCCGCCGTGCGCGCCAATCACCTCTTTCGGTACAACGGCTTCCTGACCACCGATCTTCTTGGAGACCGGCCAGTTCATCCAGTCACCCAGGTTAACCGTTTTTAAATCCAGCATGTCCAGCAGCGCGGCGAGCGGCAGCTGATCGGTCGGCGGCTGCGTGTCGTCCATCAGCTCCCAGGTATCCTGGAACAGCGTCAGCCACAGCGGGCAGATACGGCGCCAGGTTTTTTTTGTTGCCGCAAGAAACGCGCCGTTAACGTGATCGACCAGATACGGGCGCACCGTCTCCTTGTAATACGCCGGCACTTTCTCCGCTGGCGCACCGTCCAGCTTGGCAATCATTTTGCCCTGACGGAAGCTGGAGTAGATATGCATGTCGGCCATGCTGATCTCGGGCATCTTGAGTAGGTTGAGATCGGAATCGATCATCAATATCCCTTCACCGCGCGCCTGCAGCGGGGCGTTAAGCTTCACCAGACGGCTGAGGTAGATTTGCTTATAGCGGTAACCTTCCTCACGAACCGGAAGATTAAGCGTCACTACGCGGGTTTTAGGCGGCAGTACCCCAAAGGCGGATTCAGGCTGATCGCTGACGATGACGATTTCGCTTACCCCGGTGGCATAACGTTCCGCGAAGGTGGCAGAGAGTAATGCTTCTTCGACGAAATCTGCGCCGGTACACGGAATCACAATAGAATCCACCGCAGCAAGCGCGCCCGTCACGGGCAGAGAGCTGTAAGGAATGTTGTGTCGCCCGGTGATATGACGATAGCGAGCATTAAGAAATTTAAACATAGTTATCTCGTTTGGTTAGTGCGCGCCAAGCACGGCTTCGACACCGCTGACATAGTTTTCGATGGCATAGGTATGACAGACGTTCTGGTATGCAGCCGCAGCCAGTCGAGCCCGCAGCTCCGCGTCTGCCCAGATATTGTCCAGATGCTGTGCAAGCTGTGAAACATCGCTCCAGGGGAAGAGCAGCCCTGTCGAATCATGATCAATCAACTCTGCCGTGCCGGTCACCTGAGAGCCAATCACGGGGATATTGAGAAGCATCGCTTCCAGCACCACGCGCGGCAGCCCTTCGCTTTTTGAGGCCAGAATAAAGGCGTCAAACGTAGCGAGGTAATTAAATGGGGTATTCTGAAAACCGGTGAAGATGACGTGGTTTTCAATTCCCAGCGCTCGGGCCTGTTCCGCTAAAGCGCGACGCTCGGCACCTTCTCCGACCAGCACCATTTTCCATTTCGCCTCGGGATGCTTCTGGCTGAACTGTGCCAGCGCCTCCAGCGTGTGGTGGTTGGCTTTGCGAGGGATTAACGACCCAATACTGCCGAACACAAACGTGTCGTCATCGATGTTCAGGCGCTGGCGCATCGCGCGTCGGTCAGGTAAAGGCTGGTGGATGTCGATGGCATTATTGACCGTCGTACACAGTTCGGGCCGGACGCCATGCTGAAGCAACACGCGTTCAACGCCGTGCGAGACGGCGATGATTTTTGTGGCATGGGCATTAACCAGCTTTACCAGCGGCGGGGTCAAAACGGGCTCAATGCGGCAGTGCTGGATCAACCGCGCCTGCAGGTTCGCCGCCGCCAGATAGCCTTCCTCGTTTGAGCCCGGCTGGTTATTCATATAGAGCGTATCGAAACCGCCCTGCGTGAAAAGGGTTTCGATTTTGCTGACGTTAGGCCTGATGCGCCACATGATATCCACGTGACGCGTCAATGCCTTGCGGGCGCCGCGTGAGAAAAACAGCAGGCTACGTCCCGCTTCCTTCAACAATTTGGCCCAGACCGGCTGCGGACGTTGAGGGATCACGATGAGCGGGATGCCGATGCCGTTGAGCACCTGGCCAATCGTCTCACCTTCAGCACGACTATAATCACTGTAAAAACAACAGGTAATATCGAATTTATCGCGATTGATTCGCTTCAGGAGCTCAAGCATACTGTTGGTGCCTCCCCCCCATTCTTTACCCGTATCCAGGAGGAGAATTTTACTTTTGTGCGGCATGTCTGAATCCGTGTGCTACCCTTCATCTGACTGCATTATAAAGAATCTGTTGAAATAAAATAGATTTTTCTATTTTATTTCCCTTCAGAATTAGACAAAATTTCAAGCTTGCTTATTTGAAAAGTGTGATTCAGGACTTTAATCGTCTCTCCTCATTTATATAGTATTAATAATATTAATTTAGGCTGCTATTGAGAGTGGGAAAATGTTTAAAATAACGGTCTGCTTATTAACGTTTAATTCAGAAAGATTATTGCACGATGTTATCCCGCCTCTTTTGAAAATAGCGGATGAAATTGTCGTGGTCGATTCTGGCAGTACGGACAAAACACGATATATTTGTGAAAGTTTTGGACTGCTACCTGTCTATAAAAAATTTAGCTGGCATGGCGAGCAGATGAACCATGCCATATCCTTAGCCAGCAATGACTGGGTCCTGTGCATCGACAGCGACGAAATTCTTGACCACGAAACGGTTAATGCCGTTTTAACGTTAAAAGCAGGCGATGAGCCAGACCCCGGAATAGCATGGCGAATATGCCGCCACTGGTTTGTTCTGGGTGAAGAAGTCCGGACGATTTATCCAGTTTCATCCCCTGATTATCCTGTGCGTCTTTTTAACCGTAAACAGTCCCGGTTTAATAACCGACCGGTAGACGATCAGGTCGAAGGTTTTCTCCGTTGTGAACGTATTCCGGGTTATGTAAAACATGATACGTTTCCCACGCTGCATGAGCTTTTTAACAAATTAAATTGTTATACAACCCGCCTGGTTCAACATCAAAAAATACGGCCCTCTATAGGGCGCGGCGTAATCAGCGCCATCGGGGCTTTTTTCAAATGGTATCTGTTTAGCGGCGCCTGGCGTAAGGGCAAAGTGGGGGTGGCGACGGGACTGTATGCCACAGCCTATAGCTTTTTGAAGTATTTCAAATCCTGGTATCAGCATCAGGAAAAAAAAGAGTCCGTTGCTAACGAGCAGACGGACTCTCAGATTGCGAAATAAGCGTCAGGCTTTCTTACCCCATCCCTGCCACTGCTGCTGGACGTATTTCACCAGGGTACTGTTACTGATGCTGTCTCCGATGACGGAGAAGAAGCGGGTCGCATAGACCGGTTCAAGCGGTTGCTTCGGTACACAGCGCTTCACGCCGCGGAACGGATTACGCGGCGCTGTTGGGACGGGCTGCGCAGAATTTGGTGTAGAGGTATCTACCTGCGGCTCGTTCAGCAGATCGCTCGGACGCACCAGCGTGATATCGGCAGGCAAGGTCGGCAGCATCTGCTGCAGGACGCGAACGGTAGACGGGTGCGGGTGACCGATGGCGATGGCTGAGCCATTGCGGCGGGCCAGCTGTACCGCGCGATTAAACTGCATGCGGATATCGGCTTCGTTCTGGGTATCATCCAGGAACACCTTGCGCTTAATCACCTTTACGCCGGTTCCCTGAGCGGCACGCATCGCCTGGCTGTTGCCGATAGTCATGCTGTCGAGGAAGTAGAGGTTGTAACGCTCCAGCGCCTGCATCACTTTGAGCATCCCGTACAGGCTTGATGTCATCGCGCTGCCCATATGGTTGTTCAGCCCTACGGCATACGGCACTTTGTTATAGGCGTCGCGGATGATGCGCTCAATCTCCTCGCTGCTCATGTCCGGGCGCAGGGTGTCTTTTTCCAGCGGCTGCTTGCTGAGCGGGACCATCGGCAGGTGGATCAGCACCTGATGACCGCTGTTATGGGCTTTGGTCGCCATCTCACGCGCGTGGGGCGCATTTGGAAGGACGGCGACAGAGATGGCCGACGGCATCGCCAGCACCTGATTTTCATAGTGTGGACGATAACCGAAGTCATCAATCACGATAGCGAGTTTACCTGCGTATACCGGTGCAGCCAGCGCCAGCGCGCTGACGACGGAGAAAACCATTCGACGAAATTGAAGCAAAACTTATCTTCCCAACCACGGCTGTGGATTGACCGCCTGACCCTGGCGACGAATTTCGAAATAGAGTGACGGGCGGCCCTGACCGCCACTGCTGCCCACAAGGGCGATGGGTTGGCCTGCGCGCACCTGCGTGCCGACGCTGACCAGCGCGCTCTGGTTGTAGCCGTAAAGGCTCATGTCACCTTTACCGTGTTCGACCACCACCACCAGACCGTAACCCTGCAGCCAGTCAGCCAGAATCACGCGGCCATCGGCAATGGCTTTTACTTCGCTACCTTCAGACGCACCGATAACTATTCCTTTCCAACGTAGCTCACCCTGCAGCTGTTCGCCATAGCGATGCAGAATTGAACCGCGAACGGGCCAGAAAGCCTGACCGCGAGGAGAGCCCAAACCGCCGGTACGCGACATCAGGGAACGTTCGCTCTCGCTTGGCTTGTAGGTAGTGCCTTTGCGGGATGCTTCCTGCTGCTTATCGCGAACGGCCTGCGCCTCGCGAGCCTCTTTTTCGGCGCGCGCTTTCGCCGCCGCTTCCGCACGGGCGATGCTGTTACGCAGTTTTGATTCGTTGGCGCGCATTTCGCTAAGCTGGCTCTGACCTTCCTGAATGGAGGATTCAAGGCCGGAAAGGGTTTTCTTACGCTCGTTGCGCGCCTGCTCAAGCTTCGCCTGCTGGGCCTGCTGATCGTAAAGCAGCGTCTGCTGCTGGCTCTGCTTCTCTTCCAGCTCGGCTTTTTGCGTGGAGACCTCTTCGCGCGTCTGCTTCAGCTGCGCGATCGTCTCCTGACGCGCCTGGTTGAGATAGCCAAAGTAGGCCTGCAGGCGCTGGCCGCGCTGGCTCTCTTCGCCGCTGAGGATCAGCTGGAGTCCGGTATGTTCACCCTGGCGGAATGCGGCGTCAAGCTGTGCGGCAAGATTACGCTCCTGCGCGTCACGCTGGCGCTCGAGTTTGGCAATCGACGCGTTCATCTCGTCGATCTGTTTATTCAACTGGGCGAGGGTGTTTTGCGTTTCACGGAGTTTACGCGTGGCGGCGGAGATCGCCTCTTCCTGCTGCTTGAGCTGGGCGAGCAGGGCGGAGCGCTGCTGCTGCTGCTGGCGTACCGCACGCTCTTTGGCGGCGATATCGGCCTGAATGGATTTCAGCTGGTCGCGGTCATCCGCGTGGGCGGATGCGGCGCACAGCAATACGCCAGCGCTGAGTGCGCTGGCGTAAAACAGAGGTCTGACTGATAACCTAAGCGGCTTCACGACCCATGTGATTGAAAAAATCGCCTTTCCCCTCATGGGGAGCGATTATTCCACGATGAACAGCGGCTTACCAGTCATCTCTTCAGGGATCGGCATACCCATCAGCGACAGCATGGTTGGCGCGATGTCAGAAAGCTTGCCGCCTTCCACTGCTTTCAGTGATTTATCACCCACATAAATCAGCGGAACAGGCAGGTTGGTATGGGCCGTGTGGGCCTGGCCGGTCGCCGGGTCGCGCATCTGTTCAGCGTTACCGTGGTCAGCGGTGATCAGCAGCTGACCGCCAACGGATTCAACCGCTTTCGCTACCTGCTCAACGCAGTGGTCCAGCGCTTCAACCGCTTTCACTGCCGCTTCCATCACCCCGGTATGCCCAACCATGTCGCCGTTCGGGTAGTTACAGATGATGGTGTCGTACTTACAGCTCTTGATGGCCGCAACCAGTTTTTCCGTCAATTCGGCAGAGCTCATTTCTGGCTGCAGATCGTAGGTAGCGACTTTCGGAGAGTTGATCAGAATTCGGTCTTCGCCTTTGAACGGCTCTTCAACGCCGCCGTTAAAGAAGAAGGTCACGTGCGCGTATTTTTCAGTTTCGGAAATACGCAGCTGCGTTTTGTCGTTCTTAGCCATCCACTCGCCAAAGGTATTTGCCAGAGATGCTGGCGGATACGCGCAAGGCGCTTTGATGTCTGCCGCGTATTCGGTCAGCTGGATGAAATCGAGGTTTACCACTTTCTTACGGGCAAAACCGTCGAAGTCGCTGTTGACGAACGCACGGGTGATTTCACGCGCGCGGTCAGCGCGGAAGTTCATGAAGATCAGCGCGTCGCCATCTTCCATGGCGGCGTCGGCCTGGCCTTCAGCACGAATCACGGACGCTTTCACGAATTCGTCGTTTTCATCACGTGCATAGGCCGCTTCCAGCGCCTCAACGGCGGTCGCGAACTGGAATTCACCTTTTGCCAGGGTCATCAGATCATAGGCCTGTTCAACGCGATCCCAGCGGTTGTCGCGGTCCATAGCGTAGTAACGGCCAATGATGGACGCTACGCGGCCTTTGCCCAGCGCGGCGAATTTCTCTTCGAAGGCTTGCAGAGAGCCTTTTGCGCTACGTGGTGGCGTATCGCGACCGTCCAGGAAGGCGTGCAGATAGATTTTTTCCGCACCGCGCTCGGCGGCCAGTTCAACCATCGCCATGATGTGATCTTCGTGGCTGTGAACGCCGCCAGCAGAGAGCAGGCCCATGATGTGTACGGCCTTGCCAGCGGCAACGGCTTTATCGACCGCGCCAGACAGCGTTGGGTTGGAGAAGAAGGTGCGTTCTTTAATTTCAACGTCCAGACGCGTCAGATCCTGATACACAATACGTCCGGCGCCCAGGTTTACGTGACCGACTTCGGAGTTGCCCATCTGGCGGTCCGGCAGACCCACTTCCAGGCCAGACGCGTCAATCAGCGTATGCGGACGTTTCGCCCACAGGGCATCCATGACCGGAGTTTTGGCGTTGAAAATAGCGTTATCCTGGCTATCTTCACGGTAGCCATAGCCATCCAGAATCACCAGTACCATAGGTTTTTTAGAAACCGACATTGCGACAACCTCATGCTCAAGAGTCAAAATTTGCGTAATTTTACTACAGCTGAATCGATCAAATAGCCGCAGAAGATCAAAGAAAGCGCAGGGGCAAGATGTACACCAGACCATTTTGAGGCATTTTTTTAGGTGGCATGCCGCAGAAAATGGATTAGGTTATGGTCGCTGGCTGTATTTGCCAGAACGCACAGGTATACTCCTGTCCTGGTTTTTTTTATCACTTAGTCGGGAGTAGTTACCCTCCATGCAAGAAATTATGCAATTCGTTAGCCGCCATCCGGTTCTGAGCATCGCGTGGATTGGCCTGCTGGCTGCTGTGCTGTTCACCACATTTAAGAGCCTGACGTCTAAAATTAAGGTTATCACCCGTGGTGAAGCGACGCGTCTGATCAACAAAGAAGATGCCGTCGTGGTCGATCTGCGTCAGCGTGACGATTTCCGTAAAGGTCACATTGCGGGCGCAATCAACCTGCTGCCAGCTGAAATCAAAGCGAACAACGTCGGTGAGCTTGAGAAACACAAAGCCCAGCCGATTATCGTTGTCGATGCGACCGGCATGCAGGCACAGGAATCTGCCAGCGCGCTTCATAAAGCAGGCTTCGAAAACGTAACGGTGCTGAAAGAAGGTATTTCCGGCTGGAGCGGGGAAAATCTTCCTTTGGTACGCGGTAAATAAGGAGTTCAGTCATGGCCAATATTGAGATCTATACCAAAGCGACGTGCCCGTTCTGTCATCGTGCGAAAGCGCTGCTGAACAGCAAAGGCGTCACGTTCCAGGAACTGCCGATCGACGGTGACGCGATTAAACGCGAAGAGATGATCAAACGTAGTGGTCGCACGACGGTTCCGCAGATTTTTATTGATGCGCAGCACATTGGCGGCTGTGATGACTTGTATGCGCTCGATGCCCGTGGTGGACTCGATCCGCTGCTGAGCTAAGAGACTTTAGGACAATTAAAAAGGGTATTTCCATGTCAGAACAAAACAACACCGAAATGACTTTCCAGATCCAGCGTATCTACACCAAGGACGTCTCTTTCGAAGCGCCAAATGCGCCACATGTTTTCCAGAAAGATTGGCAGCCAGAGGTTAAACTTGATCTGGATACCGCATCTACCCAACTGGCAGATGACGTGTATGAAGTCGTGCTGCGTGTGACCGTTACCGCGTCCCTGGGCGAAGAAACTGCATTCCTGTGTGAAGTTCAGCAGGGCGGCATCTTCTCTATCGGTGGTATCGAAGGCAACCAGATGGCGCATTGCCTGGGTGCGTACTGCCCGAACATTCTGTTCCCGTATGCGCGTGAATGCATCACCAGCCTGGTTTCTCGCGGTACATTCCCGCAACTGAACCTTGCGCCAGTTAACTTTGATGCGCTGTTCATGAACTATCTGCAGCAGCAAGCTGGCGAAGGTGCTGAACAACATCAGGATGCCTGATGAGCACTGTTAATGCGTCAATGACTGTGATCGGTGCCGGCTCATACGGCACCGCTCTTGCCATCACGCTGGCAAGAAATGGTCACGAAGTGGTTCTCTGGGGCCACGATCCAAAACATATCGCAACGCTGCAACGCGACCGTTGTAACGTGGCGTTTCTTCCGGATGTTCCGTTCCCTGACTCCCTGCACCTTGAAAGCGACCTTGCGACCGCGCTGGCGGCCAGCCGCAACATTCTGATTGTGGTTCCGAGCCATGTATTTGGCGACGTGCTCCGTCAGATTAAGCCGCTGATGCGCCCGGATGCGCGCATTGTCTGGGCGACAAAAGGACTGGAAGCCGAAACCGGACGCCTGCTGCAGGACGTTGCCCGTGAAGCGCTGGGTGATGAGATCCCGCTGGCGGTCATCTCCGGCCCGACCTTTGCCAAAGAGCTGGCCGCTGGCCTGCCGACGGCGATTTCGCTGGCCTCCACCGATCAGGCCTTCTCAGACGATCTTCAACAGCTGCTGCACTGCGGCAAGAGCTTCCGCGTCTACAGCAACCCCGATTTTATCGGCGTGCAGCTGGGCGGTGCGGTGAAGAACGTGATTGCGATTGGTGCCGGGATGTCAGACGGCATTGGTTTTGGTGCCAATGCGCGTACGGCGCTGATCACCCGAGGACTGACCGAAATGTCCCGCCTGGGCGAAGCGCTGGGTGCCGATCCGGCCACCTTTATGGGAATGGCTGGCCTGGGCGACCTGGTGCTGACCTGTACCGACAACCAGTCTCGTAACCGCCGCTTTGGCATGATGCTCGGACAGGGCAGCGATGTTAAAGGCGCGCAGGAGAAGATTGGTCAGGTGGTTGAAGGCTACCGCAATACCAAAGAAGTCCGCGAGTTGGCGCACCGTTTCGGTGTCGAAATGCCAATAACCGAGGAAATTTATCAGGTATTGTATTGCGGAAAAAATGCGCGCGAGGCAGCATTGACCTTATTAGGTCGCGCGCGCAAGGACGAGCGCAGCAGTAACTAGTCGGAACCGTTGTCACCTGAATGACCCAGCCAGCGCAGAACTGGCTGGTCATTAACTATCGTCTGGAGTAAGCAATGCCGTGTGAAGAACTGGATATCGTCTGGAACAATATTAAAGCCGAAGCCCGGGCGCTGGCCGACTGCGAGCCTATGCTGGCCAGTTTCTACCACGCGACGCTACTCAAGCACGAAAATCTCGGCAGCGCGCTGAGCTATATGCTCGCCAACAAGCTGGCTTCCTCGATCATGCCTGCTATCGCCATTCGTGAAGTGGTGGAAGAGGCTTACGCCGCAGACCCGGAAATGATCGCCTCTGCCGCCTGCGATATTCAGGCCGTGCGCACGCGTGACCCGGCGGTCGATAAATATTCTACGCCGCTGCTGTACCTGAAAGGCTTCCACGCCCTGCAGGCTTACCGCATCGGCCACTGGCTCTGGAATGAAGGCCGCCGCGCGCTGGCGATCTTCCTGCAAAACCAGGTTTCCGTGACGTTCCAGGTCGATATTCACCCGGCGGCAAAGATTGGCCGCGGGATCATGCTCGACCACGCCACCGGGATTGTCGTCGGGGAAACGGCGGTCATTGAGGATGACGTCTCGATCCTGCAGTCGGTTACCCTGGGCGGTACCGGTAAAACCAGCGGCGATCGCCATCCGAAAATCCGTGAAGGGGTGATGATTGGCGCGGGTGCCAAAATCCTCGGCAATATTGAAGTCGGGCGCGGCGCGAAGATCGGCGCAGGCTCCGTGGTGCTCCAGCCCGTGCCGCCGCATACCACCGCCGCTGGCGTACCGGCGCGCATCGTCGGTAAACCAGACAGCGATAAGCCTTCCATGGACATGGATCAGCACTTCAACGGCATTCACCATACGTTCGAGTATGGTGACGGCATTTAACTTCTGAGAATGGCGCCCGGATACTCCAGCTGGCGCCAGGCTTCATACACCACCACCGACACCGCGTTCGACAGGTTCATGCTGCGGCTGTCCGGCATCATCGGAATACGGATTTTCTGCTCGGCGGGCAGGGCATCCAGGATCGTGGCCGGCAGGCCGCGGGTTTCCGGGCCAAACATCAGATAGTCACCTGCCTGATAGCTCACGGCGCTATGCGCTGGCGTGCCTTTGGTGGTCAGGGCGAACATGCGCTGCGGCTTCTCTGCTTCCAGAAACGCGGCGTAATCGTGATGGCGAACGACGGCGGTAAATTCATGATAATCCAGCCCTGCGCGACGCAGGCGTTTGTCGTCCCACGTAAAGCCCATCGGCTCAATGATATGCAGACGAAAACCGGTGTTGGCACACAGGCGGATAATATTGCCGGTATTCGGCGGAATTTCTGGTTCGAATAAAACGATGTTAAGCATGCTGCCCCCTTAATTGCGGGGGCAGAATAGCAGAAAAGAGAGGAACTACGCGACGCCGGGTTCCTGCGAGCGGCTGTACAGCATTTTGTAGACGGTTGCCGCAGCGGCCACCAGAGCGGGCACGCTGAGGATCATTAAAATACTGTCTGCCTGCCACTGCATAGCGAGAAGCTGGGCGCTGGTCATGGTTCCCGCCACGCCGCCAAAGCGGCCGATCCCCTGCATCCAGGCGATGCCCGTCGCGCGGCACTCGGTAGGGTAAAAGGTGGCGGCCAGGGTTTGCATGCCCGATTGCGCGCCGTTCATCGCGATCCCCATCAGGAAAATCAGCCCGCCAAACAGAGCGATATGGTTATGTTCAATACCCAGTAAAAGAATAAGGCCCATTGTCAGCACGAAACCACACGCGACAACTTTATGCGCTTCCCAGCGGTCCATCATCCAGCCCGCGAGCAGAATGCCTGCGGTACCGCCGAAGGTGAACAGCGAGGTGAGCCAGGCGGATTCAGCCAGAGCATAGCCCATCCCCTGCATCAGCGTCGGCATCCAGCTAAGCAGGACGTAGTAAATCACCAGCCCCATAAAATAGGTCACCCACAGCATCAGGGTGCCGGGCAGCCAGGGCATAGAAAACAGCTGCGACACGCTCCCTTTTTTAGATGCGACTTTCTCCTCCGCCAGGAAAAAGCCCGTGACGCCATCCAGCGTGCTGCGGGCGAACCGGCTGGCGATACGGCGGACCTGCATGACGTCCTTCCCGCGCTGCACCAGAAACTTCACGGACTCCGGTAAAAACAGCCCCAGCAGCAGCGTTAAAATCAGCGGCGCAATCGCCCCGGTCAGCAGCACGCTTCGCCAGCCGTGGTGGGGGATAAGCCAGGAAGAGATCGCGCCGCCGCCCGCCGCACCCAGAGGGAAGCCGCAGTACATGGTATTAATCGCCATGGCGCGACAGCGCTGGGGGGCAAACTCGGAGATCAGCGTGATGGCGTTAGGCATTGCGGCGCCGAGCCCCAGGCCCGTCAGAAAGCGCCACAGCGTGAGGGTATTCAGACTTTGCGCCCAGGCCGTCCCCAGGCTCGCAAGGCCGAAGAACAGGCACGAAAAGACCAGCACGCGCTTGCGCCCCATCCGGTCCGAAACCGGACCGGCAATCAGCGCGCCCAGCGACAGCCCCAGCAGCGCCGCGCTCAGCACTGGCCCCAGATCCTGTTTGTGTATTCCCCATTCTGCCGACAGCGTAGGCGCGATGTAACCCATCGCCGCCGTATCAAAACCATCGATCGCCAGAACCAGAAAGCCCAGCACAATGAGCAGCCAGTGAAACCCTGAAAAAGGACTCTCATCGATCACCTGCTGAATATCCACCTTACCTGAATACGCCATACGCTCCACTCCAATCTGATGTTGTTTTTGTGTTCTTGTATTTGCTTGTCTATACAATTGCGGGCGGCAGGTGGATGTCAAATTTTCTTATCTAATATGTTATCTGGATGTTATTTTTGGCGTAAAAAAGCGCCCGAGGGGGAAATCGGGCGCGTGAGAAAGAGGGGTTAACCGGAGAAGGTCAGGCCGCGTTTCCCTGAGCCAGGGGAGCCAGCGCCGCCGGTAATTTGCTTAACTCCTGCACCAGAGAATCCTTACTGATTTCGCTAATCGTTCTTGCACCTGTCAGCGTCATCGCTACCTTCATCTCTTTTTCGATCAGGTTGAGCAGATTCGCCACCCCTGCCTGGCCCGCCGTCGCCAGCGCATACAGATACGCGCGCCCCAGCAGCACGCTGTCGGCGCCGAGCGCAATCATGCGCACCACGTCCAGCCCGTTGCGGATGCCGCTGTCGGCCAGGATCGCAATATCGCCTTTCACCGCATCGGCGATGGCCGGCAGAGCGCGTGCGGAAGAGAGCACCCCGTCAAGCTGGCGTCCGCCGTGGTTAGAGACCACAATCCCGTCTGCGCCAAAGCGTACCGCGTCGCGGGCATCTTCCGGATCGAGGATCCCTTTGATCACCATCGGGCCGTCCCAGAACTCGCGGATCCACTCCAGGTCTTTCCACGAGATCGACGGATCGAAGTTGTTCGCCAGCCAGCCGATGTAATCCTCCAGCCCGGTCGGTTTACCGAGGTAAGCCGAGATATTCCCGAGATCGTGAGGCCGACCGTTCAGGCCGACATCCCACGCCCACTGCGGATGGGTCACGGCCTGCCAGTAGCGGCGGAGCGCGGCATTCGGGCCGCTCATGCCGGAGTGGGCATCACGATAGCGCGCGCCGGGAGTCGGCATATCGACGGTAAAGACCAGCGTGGAGCAGCCCGCCGCTTTGGCTCGCTCGAGCGCGTTGCGCATAAAGCCGCGATCGCGCAGGACGTACAGCTGGAACCACATTGGGCGCTTGATGGTCGGGGCGACCTCTTCAATCGGGCAGACGGACACGGTGGAAAGCGTAAACGGAATGCCTTTGGCATCCGCCGCAGCCGCGGCCTGCACTTCACCGCGGCGGGCATACATACCGCACAGGCCCACAGGCGCGAGCGCGACGGGCATGGAAAGCGTTTCGTTAAACAGTTTTGTCTCAAGGCTCAGGTCAGACATATTCTTCAGCACGCGCTGGCGCAGAGCCACCTCCGACAGATCTTCCACGTTGCGGCGCAGGGTGTATTCGGCATACGCCCCGCCGTCGATATAGTGGAACAGGAACGGGGGCAAAATGCGCTGCGCCGCGGCGCGATAGTCACTGGCTGCTGAAATAATCATGCTTTGTTCTCCCTGGAAATATCACTGTCGCCAGGCAGACGGGTAATACGCGCCTGTCGGGCCTGGTCTTCATCGAATCGTTTAATGGTGGTGTGCACGAAACCGAGATGCGCCATCATCGCTTTGCGTGCGGCCTCGGCATCACCGGCCAGAATGGCGTTGAGCACCGCCTCGTGTTGTTCGGTCAGCTGGGCAAACACAGGCGGAACCAGATACATGCGCTGACGGCTCTGCTTCACGGAGGATTGCAGCAGGTCGAAGAACCCGCGCATGGTCTGCAGAAGCACCACGTTGTGCGACGCCTCGGCAATCGCCAGGTGAAAACGGACGTCCGCCTGGGAGGCGATATCCGGGTCGCTGCTCTGCGTGGCCTCAAAGCAGGCGATGAGTTTCTCTTTGTCCGCGTCGGTTGCCCGCATGGCCGCGTGCCAGGCGGTACTGGTTTCGATGGCGTGACGCGCTTCAAGGATGTCGAAGCTGTAGTCCGGGTCGTTCTCCATCAGCGTTTTCAGGGGCTGCACGATGTTTTGCTCGGACCAGTCGTCATGCTGCCAACGCACAAAGGTGCCGCCGCCGCGACGGCTCACCAGCACGCCTTCGCTGACCAGCGTCGCCAGCGCCTCGCGCAGTGAATTGCGCGACACGCCAAGCTGGGCGGCGAGCTGGCGTTCGGCGGGCAACTTCATGCCCGCTTCAAGCTGTTGTTCTTCAATCAGCGCCCGCACGCGAGAGGCAATCTCGTCGGACAGGCGTCTGGGCATCACTATCATGGGATCATCCAGGTTAAGACATAGGCCTGCAGGGTGGTGATCACCCCCACCATGCAGGTGAATATCAGGCTGTGTTTCACGGTAAAGCGGAACAGATCCGACTCTTTACCGACCAGTCCCACCGCCGCACAGGCAATGGCGATGGATTGTGGAGAGATCATTTTCCCGGTCACGCCGCCGGTGGTATTCGCCGCCACCAGCAGGACGTCCGACACGCCAATCTGCTGGGCTGCCGTTGCCTGCAGCGCGGCAAACAGGGCGTTAGACGAGGTATCTGACCCGGTCAGGAACACCCCCAGCCAGCCGAGGAACGGCGAGAAGAAGGTGAAGGCGTGGCTGGTATGGGCCAGCGCCAGCGCCAGCGTCGATGACAGGCCGGAGTAGTTCGAGATAAACGCGAACGCCAGCACCATGCCGATGGAGTAAATCGGCAGCATCAGCTCTTTAATGGTCGCGGCAAAGGTCTGCACCGCGGCCGCAGGCTTCATGCGCAGCCACACCACGGAAAGGATAGCGGCAAACAGGATGGCGGTACCGGTGGCGGAGAACCAGTCGAATTTATAGACCGCGGCATAC
The DNA here is from genome assembly GCF_041679625.1 of Enterobacter cloacae complex sp. ESBL7. Lineage (NCBI taxonomy): Bacteria > Pseudomonadati > Pseudomonadota > Gammaproteobacteria > Enterobacterales > Enterobacteriaceae > Enterobacter > Enterobacter cloacae complex sp. ESBL7. The sequence continues at coordinate 19,857 of NZ_JBGORN010000007.1, read as the reverse complement.
GGCGTAGCGGCGTGTACCACCGGCGGCATACGGGCGACCATCTTGTCGAGGAACGGTACGGAGATGTTAATCACCATGTCGTACAGCGCGCCGCCCGGGGCGAACAGGGCTTTAAACGGCGGAATGCTCCACAGGGTCACCGTTGCGGTCAGGAACAGGAACGGCGACCAGGCTCGGATCACCTGTCCTGCCGTATAGCCCGTACGCGCCAGGGTTTGATCAACCTGCGAGGCGCCTATGTCGGCGAAGCGGAAGATACGCACCGGCTGCCAGCGTTTCAGGAACAGCGTCAGACAGACCAGCGACACCAGCGAAGAGATGATGTCCGGCAGCTCCGGGCCGAGGAAGTTCGAGCTGAGGTATTGAGCGATAGCGAACGAACCGCCCGCCACCATCACCGCAGGCCAGGTCTCCTTCACGCCGCGCCAGCCGTCCATAATCGCCATGATCCAGAACAGGACGATAATGGTCAGGAAGGGCAGCTGGCGGCCAACCATCTGGCCGATCTCGAAGCTGTCCAGCCCGGTGACCTGTCCGGCCACCAGAATCGGAATACCCATCGCGCCAAACGCAACCGGCGCGGTGTTCACAATCAGGCACAGACCGGCGGCATAGAGCGGGTTAAAGCCCAGACCGACCAGCAGCGCGGCGGTGATCGCCACCGGTGCGCCAAAGCCTGCCGCACCTTCCAGAAACGCCCCGAAGGAGAAGCCGACAATCAGCATCTGCAGGCGCTGGTCCGGCGTGATGGAAAGAATCGACGAGCGGATTATGTCGAACTGCCCGGTTTTCACCGAGATTTTATAGACAAAGACCGCCGCGATGATGATCCACGCAATCGGCCACAGGCCGTAGAAGAAACCGTAGACGACGGAGGCCAGCGCGCGATCGACCGGCATTTTGTAGAAGAACAGCGCCACCATCAGAGCGATGGCAACGGTATACGTCGCGGCGAGGTAGCCCTTCAGCTTGAGCTTAATCAGCGCAAAGAAGAAGAACAGGATCGGAAGCGATGCGATCAGGCTCGACAGCCAGATATTTCCGGCCGGGTCGTAGTTTTGTTGCCAGAGGCTCATGCAGGTCTCCTGGGGACCAGACAGCCTGCGCTGCGGGTGAGTCTCCGCTCAACTCTGCATCACAGGTTGTGTAAAAGTGGTCCTGCCAATGTTGTGTTGTAGGGTTAATGACAATGAATGGTTAACCAGATGTTATGAGCTAGCAATGGTTTTGTGAGCGAAAATAACGGAATTGTGAACCGGGGAAGAAAGAAAAGGGGGATTGGTTGGGCCAATTTGAAGTGGGGTGGGGCCTGATGCCCTCACCCCGGCCCTCTCCCACAGGGAGAGGGGGAAGTATCAGAACGCGGTCTTACAAAAGCCCGTCATCTCTTTCAGGCCCATTTCGCGGCCAAGCTCGGTCATCGGGTGTACCACCACCAGACCACGGACGCTTTTCTTCAGCTTACCCATGTCGGCCTGTTCTTTTTTGGTGATCGCGCGGCGGTGCGGCATGTTCATCAGCTTCTGCGCTTCTTTGCTCAGCTTCTGGCCTTTCACTTCGCGCAGACGCTCGATTTCTGTTTCCAGCGTGGCGGCTTCTTTTTCCAGCTCGGCGTACTTCTCGGCGGAATCGACCAGTGACAGGCCAGCCATCTGGTGGCGGATCAGATCCAGACGGTCGCTCAGGCGTTTAATTTCGTTCTTTTCGACTTCTTTCATGACAAATAACTCTGAAAACGGGGAATTTACAGGGAAGGATACACCAATGTGAGCAGGCTTACTTCTGAAACGCTTTTTTTAAGCTGATTCGGGAAATCAGCTCAGTCAGGGAGAGCACCATCGTGGAACGCACAACCTGTTGATAACGCAGCTTTTGCATCGCGTAGAGCTCAGGGTCGCTGTTATCAAAATGGGGAGCAGGGGGGAGCGCGCTGACGCAGTGCAGCTCGCCGAAGGGCCCCAGGATCTCATCATCGGTAAAGGTGTACTCGTTACCGTCATGATTGAGCTCTTCGCGCAGCGCCATTAACAGCTCCGCATCTTCATACTCTTGTCGGTTGAGCACGCCAAGACCATAAATCAGCTTCAGACGCACGGATAAATCGCCCAGCGGTCCGTCTCCGTCCAGTAACGGTTCTACAGCATACTTTACCGCGTAGTCGTCTTTGCGAAACACCTGAAGCACCAGGATATTCACCGCCTCGGTTAACAGTTCGACGGCGGCGATCAGAAAGCTTCGTACGGTTTTGCCAGCATTCAGACGCTCAAGCACACGATTTTCAAAGGCCTGGGTTTGTTCCATTATTGCCTGCATATCTGACAATCTATTATCTGGGCGCAGGTTAACCTGCGCCGCACTGTGCATCATTTGGTTGCGTTGTATGCGTTAACCGCCTCCACAACCACGTCGCTGTTGGCGTCCAGACCGGAAATCTGCGCCAGCGCAGCCTGCGCGCCTTTGTCATCAATCAGCTGAGCCAGTTCCTGCGCCTGTGGGTCCTGCTCGCTGCGATAGTGCATCGCGGCGGCAATCCCTTTCACCAGGTTGGCGTGCGGCAGGCCGTATTCCAGCGTGCCCAGCAGCGGCTTAATCAGACGGTCGCCCGCGCTCAGTTTGCGCAGAGGCTGACGGCCCACGCGCTCAACGTCATCTTTCAAATACGGGTTTTCAAAGCGACCGAGGATTTTCTGGATGTATGCTGCGTGTTTATCAGCATCAAAACCGTAGCGTTTGATCAGCACCGCGCCGCTCTCTTCCATTGCCCCTTTTACCACCGCGCGGATCTTCTCATCGAGGATCGCGTCACGAATGGTCTGATGACCGGCCAATTTTCCGAGGTACGCGGTTATAGCATGCCCGGTGTTCAGCGTGAAGAGTTTGCGTTCGACAAATGCCATCAGGTTATCGGTTAATTCCATTCCCGGAATGGTCGGCAGGGCGCCTTTAAACTGGGTTTTATCAACGATCCACTCGCTGAAGGTTTCCACGGTCACTTCCAGCGGGTCGTTGGTGGCGGATTCAGACGGCGGAACGATGCGATCCACGGCGGAATCCACAAACCCAACGTGCGCTTCAACCCAGGCTTTGTCTTCGTCGGCTACAGCGTTGAGCACGTGGCCTTTCAGCTGCGTGGTGCCGCGCACCATGTTTTCACAGGCGATGATGTTCAGCGGAGCGTCGATGCCCTGCGCTTTACGTTTTGCCAGGCCTTTCGCAACCGCAGGGGCGATGCGCTCAAGGACGACCGGACCCACGGCCGTGGTGACCAGATCGACGCTGGCGATCAGGTCGATAACGTCTTCCCCGATGCTGCTGACCGCGTTGACGCCGGATACCGTCTCAACCTGCTCGTTTTCACCGACTACATGGACCTGATAGCTATGACGCGCATTCAGGGCATCCAGGACCACCTGATTCACATCGGCGAATGTCAGCGTAATGCCCGCGTCTGCCAGCAGTTTACCGATAAAACCACGACCGATGTTACCTGCGCCAAAATGTAATGCTTTCATAGTGTTAACCTTCATCAATGTTTTTACCCGAGAGGGCTGGGGTGAGGAACTTTTCCCCTCACCCTAGCCCTCTCCCCAGAGGGGAGAGGGAAGAGAACTTATTTGTTAAGAAGTGCCAGGACTTCTTCCACGCTGGTGGTGCTCGCCAGACGCGCAATGACAGATTCATCATCCAGCGCGTTGGTCAGGCTGGTAATCACCTGAATGTGCTCGTTGTTGCGAGCGGCGATACCAATCACCAGACGGGCGATGTCGTCTTCTTCTTCACCGAAGCGCACGCCCTGCGGATACTGACAGAATACGACGCCGGTTTTCAGGACGCGATCTTTCGCTTCAACCGTACCGTGCGGAACCGCGATGGATTCGCCCAGGTAGGTTGGCGTCAGTTTTTCGCGTTCCAGCATTGCGTCGACATATTCAGGCTGAACGTAGCCGCCTTTCACCAGCTGCTCGCCGGCAAAGCGAATCGCTTCTTCTTTGGTTGCTGCTGTGCGACCGAGGAAGATGTTTTCCGCACCCAGTTTGAACAGGTGGGCGTTGCTTTCGTCAAAGCTGTCCTGCAGGCTTGAGCGCACTTTCACTTCGTTGTCTTCGTGACGCTGCGCCGCAACCAGACGTTCGGTCAGGCTGGTGTACAGGCCGCTGTCGAGGAAGTTGGTCAGCGAGATGTGCTGTGCCTGCGGCACCTGGCGCATGGCGCGTTCGGTCAGGTCGCGGTGCGTGATGACCAGGTCAACGTCCGGCGGCAGGCTGTTAATGGCGCTGTTGGTGACGGAGATGTTGGTCAGACCCGCATCCTGCACTTTCTTACGCAGCACGCCTGCACCCATTGCGCTGGAACCCATACCGGCGTCACAGGCAACGATGATTTTACGCACGTGGCTCAGGTCGTTAGACACGTCGCCAGCCGCCAGCGGGGTCGCGCCTTTGGATTCGGCTTTCATGTCGTGCATACGACGGGTCGCCGCTTCAATATCGTCGTCTTCTTTCACTTTGCTGGTTTTCAGCAGGATAGAAGAGACCACGAAGGAAACGGCCATGGCCGCACAGATGGCCGCGATGTTCGCGAAGTACGCCCCTTTTGGTGTCATCGCCAGCACCGCCAGGATAGAACCCGGAGAAGCTGGAGACACCAGACCGCCGCCCAGCACGCTCAGGGTGAACACGCCGGTCATACCGCCAAGGATAACGGCCAGGATCAGACGTGGGTTCATCAGCACGTACGGGAAGTAAATTTCGTGGATACCACCCAGGAAGTGAATGATTGCCGCACCGCCAGCAGACTGCTTAGCGCTGCCGCGGCCAAAGAACATGTACGCCAGCAGAACGCCCATGCCCGGACCCGGGTTCGCTTCAATCAGGAAGAAGATGGACTTGCCGAGATCGTGAGACTGCTGAATACCCAGCGGCGAGAAAATGCCGTGGTTGATGGCGTTGTTCAGGAACAGGATTTTCGCCGGTTCAACGAAGATAGACGCCAGCGGCAGCATGTCGTGCGCCACCATAAAGTTAACGCCTGCCGCCAGAATTTTAGACAGCACTTCAACCGCTGGGCCAATGCCGAGGAACGCCAGAATCGCGAGGATCATCCCGATGATGCCCGCAGAGAAGTTGTTCACCAGCATTTCGAAGCCGGATTTGATCTTACCATCAACCCAGACGTCGAATTTCTTAATCGCCCAGCCGCCCAGAGGACCGGCAATCATTGCACCGAGGAACATCGGCATATCCGCACCGACGATAACACCCATGGTCGTGATGGCACCCACTACGCCACCACGGTCACCGCCCACCAGACGACCACCGGTGAAACCGATGAGCAGCGGCAGGAGATAGGTAATCATTGGGCCAACAAGTTTCGCCAGCGTTTCGTTAGGCAACCACCCTGTCGGAATGAACAATGCAGTGATGATACCCCACGCGATAAACGCGCCGATATTTGGCATCACCATGTTGCTGAGGAAACGACCAAAGCTTTGAACTTTGATCTTGAAATCGGATGACATAAAACACCCCTTCTTCTGTTTACGCTTAGGCTTGCGGCCCGAGGTTTATTGTTAATGAGGCGGCAGAGGTAGCCGGGCCCTGTTCTGATGCTGTGAAATCTGGCACTGAATCGTTCAACTGTCCAGACAGCGAAAATTTGTGTGATGCATGTCACGTAAAGGTAGGGGGTGTGGATGTCAATGAGGTGATCCTGGTCACAAAAAAGGTGGGCAAAAAAAATACGATGGCGAGAAATACGGCAAAAACCACCCTTTTTTGTGACGGTTGTCACGATTTGGTTTTGTGTGTTTGTTTCTGGATTGTGACTGATTTCACAAAATATTTTTATGCAGATTTCTCCGGCTGCGATCGGCGGCAAACTCTGCTTAGCGATTCGGCGTCAGGATGGCATAGCGCGACACGTTAAGCTAAAAAACCACTTTTGATGTGTGGTATGGCGAAAAGTTAAAACGTGGATTACGCTCATATTGTAAGGTTAAGTATATTATTATTCAGGATATATTTTGACACGCTTATAAACTTGCATGGAGATATTATAAAAACCGATACTCCCCGGCTCTGAAATAACCAGCATACCTTATGTATTTCAAAATAAATTAATTAGGTTGCGTACTGTTTTATTAATTCAATGAGTTGACGTTGTTTAAGTGAGGAGAATATGTTTCTCAACTATTTTGCGCTGGGCGTATTGATTTTTGTATTTCTGGTTCTTTTTTATGGAATCATCGCCATCCATGACATTCCTTATAATATGGCCAAAAAGCGTAACCATCCGCATGCCGATGCGATTCATACGGCAGGCTGGATTAGCCTGTTTACGCTTCATGCCATCTGGCCGTTCCTGTGGATATGGGCCACGCTGTACCGTGAAGATCGCGGCTGGGGGATGCAAAACCACATCACCAAGCCTGATGAGGTTCCGGGCATGGATGCGCTGGCCAAACGCGTGGCCGAATTAGAACAAAAGCTGGCCGCGGTACAGCCCGCCGCTGATAAAAACACGCTGGAGCGCTAATCATGGATCTGTTAATTATTTTGACCTATGTGGCATTTGCTTGGGTGATTTTTAAAATATTCCGTATTCCGGTAAATCAGTGGACGCTTGCCACCGCGACATTAGGCGGGGTGTTTATTGTTGCCGGGCTTATTCTGTTAATGAACTATAACCATCCGTACACCTTTACGGCGCAAAAGGCGGTTATTTCTATTCCAATTACGCCGCAGGTTACCGGGGTGGTCAGTGAAGTGACCGATAAAAATAACCAGCTAATTAAAAAAGGCGAAGTGTTATTTAAACTGGATCCGGGCCGCTACCAGGCGCGCGTCGACAGACTCCAGGCCGACCTGGTGACCGCAACGCACAATATCGACAATCTGAAAGCGCAGCTTTCGGAAGCGGTCGCCAATACCACCCGCGTGTCGGCTGAACGCGATCGTCTGTTTAAAGATTATCAGCGCTACCTGAAAGGCAGCCAGGCAAAGGTGAATCCGTTTTCTGAAAGCGATATCGACAACGCGCGGCAAAATTATCTCGCACAGGATGCGATGGTGAAAGGCTCCGTTGCCGAACAGACGCAGATTCAAAGCCAGCTGGACAGCATGGTGAACGGCGAGCAGTCGCAGATTGCCTCCTTACGCGCGCAGCTTGCTGAAGCGAAATACAACCTGGATCAGACCGTGGTCCGTGCGCCAAGCGATGGCTACATCACCCAGGTGCTGATCCGTCCGGGGACGTACGCCGCCGCGCTGCCGCTGCGTCCGGTGATGGTCTTTATTCCTGAACAGAAGCGTCAGATCGTGGCCCAGTTCCGTCAGAACTCGCTGCTGCGTCTGAAGCCGGGCGATGAAGCGGAGGTGGTGTTTAACGCGCTGCCGGGCCAGGTGTTCTCCGGGAAGCTCACCGCGATTCTGCCGGTGGTGCCGGGAGGCTCCTATCAGGCGCAGGGCGCGCTGCAGTCGCTGACGGTGGTGCCGGGAACGGACGGCGTGTTGGGTACGATTGAGCTGGATCCGAATGCGGAAGTCGATGCGCTGCCAGACGGTATCTATGCCCAGGTGGCGGTCTACTCGGACCATTTCGCCCACGTCTCGGTGATGCGTAAAGTATTGCTGCGCATGACCAGCTGGATGCACTACCTCTACCTCGATCACTAATCCTTCCAGGGCAGGAATGCGACACGCATACCTGCCCTTTTTTCATCGCTTGATCCATACTGACTTTTTTCCGGCATCAAGGATCAGGCAATGAAACTCATCGGTAGCTACACCAGTCCCTTCGTGCGAAAAATCTCGATTCTCCTGCTGGAGAAAGGGATTGAATTTGAATTCATCAATGAACAGCCCTATAACGCTGAAAACGGCGTCGCGCAGTACAACCCGCTGGGGAAAGTCCCGGCGCTGGTGACGGACGAGGGTGAATACTGGTTCGATTCCCCTATTATTGCGGAGTATATCGAGCTGCTGGGCGTTGCCCCGGCAATGCTGCCGGCTGACCCAAAAGCGGCGCTGGCAGTGAAGCAAATTGAAGCCCTGGCCGATGGCATTATGGATGCGGCGTTAACCTCCGTGCGTGAACAGGCAAGGCCCGTCGCCCAGCAGTCGGAAACGGAACTGTTACGCCAGCGGGAAAAAATCAGCCGCAGCCTGGACAGGTGCGAACAGCTTATCCGGGAGGGCAAAATTCAAACCGACAGCCTGAACCTGGCAACTATCGCTATCGCCTGCGCCATCGGCTATCTCAACTTCCGACGGGTTTCCCCTGGCTGGTGCGTCGACCGTCCGCTGCTGGTGAAACTGGCAGACACGCTTTTTAGCCGCGAGAGCTTTGCCCGTACCGAACCGCCAAAGGCTTGATGCGGGTTATAACACTTCGGCGTCGGAGGCGGTACAATCCCTCCACATGTTAACTCCCTCTCCCGTCGGGAGGTCCGTAAATGGTCTGTTGATATCTACCAGATTCAACAGGCCTCTACTCAATCCTCGCTATTCCTCTATTCTTGTGGATTTTTCTTCTCTTTACTGTCTATCATGGTAAACATAACTCAACGGGAATCAAGGAACTCCTGGGGGCTATTTTAGGGGCCATTTCTAACCAGAGGAGCATATTGATGAATTTAACCGTCCGGCAGATTGATACTGCCAAACCTGCTGACAGAGACTATAAACTTACCGACGGTCAGGGACTGTACCTGCTTGTCAAAAAGTCAGGGGCCAAATACTGGTGCTTAAAATATCGCTTTTCCGGTAAAGAGAAAAAACTCAGCATTGGTGTTTATCCTTCGATTACCTTAGCTCAGGCTCGGGCGCACCGAGAGAGCGCTCGTAAGCTTCTGGCAGAAGGAAGGGATCCTTCACAGGAAAAGCAGGCAAAAAAGCGGGCTAGCTCGACGAGTGCATCCTGTACTTTCAAGATTGTTGCACAGGAGTGGTTTGACCACAAAGCACGTCAGTGGACTCCCCGGTATCTGGAAGACCAAATTGCACGTATCGAAAATAATCTCCATCCAGTTATTGGAAACCGTCCGGTTTCGGATATTAAGCCAATGGAAATACTTGAATGTTTGCGCAAAATTGAAACGGAAGGCAAGTTGGAGACTTTGCGTAAAACCCGCCAGCTTTGCGTACAGATTTTTGATTATGCTATCGCTACAGGGCGTACTATCCTCAATCCAGCATCGTCGTTGAATACCGTCTTATTGTCGCCCGTACGAGAGAACAACCGGGCTTTGAGCGAATCTCAGCTCCCGGAGTTTATTCAGTCTCTAAAACACTCAGATAAATTGATGGCACTTGCTACGTATTTATTACTCCTTACAGCTTTGCGTTCAGGAGAACTTCGATTGGGACGTTGGGAGGAGATCGATTTTGAGCAAGCACTATGGCATGTGCCTATGGAGCGCATGAAAATGCGTCGCCCACATGTAGTCCCTTTGTCCCGACAAGCTCTTGCTCTGTTGAGAAGCATCAAAGAGTCAACCGCTGAGTTTGAATCTGAATATATTTTTCCGGGCGTTCGTTATCCTAACAAACCTAGACATCGAAAATGTCTTAATGACTTTTTGCAAGAGCTTGGTTGGCACCATCTAACAACAGCGCATGGTTTTCGCCATACATTCAGCACTATTGCGCATGATAATGACTGTAACTCAGCCTGGATTGAATTACAGTTGGCCCATGTGGATAAAAACAGTATTCGCGGCACCTACAACCATGCGCAGTATTTGGATGGTCGTCGCGAGATGATGCAGTGGTACGCTGACCATATCGATAGTCTGAGCCGTGGCAAATAAAAACGACATAAAACCGGACGCTCAGCCTTCATGGTTGAGCGCCTTTCATTTCATAGCAGCGCTTTAACTCCCCATCAAATACTACCACTGCATTTCATTTTAAATAAACTGATATTTTATTTAATTTTCCATGCGCAATTCATAACGTAAAACCTCGCTATAAATCCTTTAGGTCGGTCTCCTGAATCCTGTGTGGCAATTCACATTTTACTCACCCCAAGCTGGAAACAGACCAAATGAAAAAAATCCTCATTTTTGTATCACTGGCAGCACTGCCTTTTCTCATTGAGCGCTTGCTGGCACTGATTCATCTCATCGTGCTCTCAGTGCTGGCTCAATAACCACCTTTTATTCGTCCGGCAACGCCGGACGGCTCAGTTTCAACTCACATCTAACTCAACTCAGGTGCAAAATGCGCATTTATATCGACGATGGCTCGACCCACATCAAAATGCTGTGGGAGCAGCACGGCAAGACATTTACCCACATCAGCCCCAACAGCTTCAAACGTGGGTGGTCAGCCACGTTTGGCAGCGGTAAGCCGTTTAACTACACTGCTGGCAAAGAAAAATACTCGTTTGACCTCATTTCTCCCGATACCCTCACCACCAGCAATATTGAATGGCAGTACAGCCCGCTCAACGCGGTGGCTGTACACCATGCGCTGCAGACCAGCGGTCTTGCGCCGCAGTGCGTGGATATCGTGGTGACGCTGCCGCTGGCGGAGTTCTACGACGAAGATGCTCAGTACCGGCTGGATAATATCGAGCGCAAGAAACGGAGCCTGCTGCAACCTGTGGTACTGAATAACGGTCACGTCTTTACCATCACCCGCGTTACCGTGCGCCCGGAGTCCATTCCTGCCGGGATTGCGCTGTGCGATCAACTCTCGGCTTCCAACTCGGTGCTGATAATTGACCTCGGCGGAACGACGCTGGATATCTCGCAGGTGGCAGGCCAGATGTCTTCTGTCTCACGTATCTACGGCGATCCGGCGTTAGGCGTGTCTCTGGTGACTGATGAAGTGCAACAGGCATTGCGTAAAGCCGGTATGGCGCTGTCCCGCTACAACGTGGACCGGTTGATTATCAAGCGTTTCGATGACACGTACCTGGCGAACAACATCAACGACCCGAGGGCTGTCGATTCCATAAAACAGGCTATCCACAGCGGTATTGCGCGTTACCGGGTTCGGGTTCTGGACGCGGTTGATCGCTTCAAGGGCTATACCCACGTTGCTGTCGTGGGTGGCGGAGCTTGTCTGCTGGCTGATGGCATTCGTACTCACGTTAACCTGCGCGAAGATCGTTTCTTTGTGGCTCAGGATCCGCAGTTCGCACTGGTGCACGGCCTGAAAGTACTGGGTTAATAAGGATGTCTAATGAACCGAAGAAAAATACTGATTTACCTTCGCCCTGCCACACATGCCAGCGAACGTTTTGCGGATGCGCGAATTGAGGCGCATCACCGGGGCGATCGCGGTGAGTTATCGCGAACGGCATTACTGGCTGGTATAGCGCTGGGCGAGATTGACCGCCGGTTACCATCGGTACTGGCCGCATTGCTGGCTGACAACACGAGCACGGAAACACTGCGCACTATGCTGGTCTCGTTTCTGAACATTCAGCCAGGATCGCATCAGCCTGTAGCGGTAGCGGTTACAGAGCGACAACCAGAGGTAACGGAACGGTCTACCAGCAGTGTTTCGGCAAAGAATCTGGCGGGTTCTCTGCCGGAATAACTTTACTATTGATGTTATATCGTTACATCACCAAAGATAAAAAAACAGGACGCTCAGCCTTCATGGCCGGGCGTCCTTTTCTCGTCATGTTCTTTTTTTATTTTCTGCTCACTCTGTGAGACCTGCCGTCTTCCTTAAACATCTGATTGCATAAGGGGAGAGCAAATCACTCCATGCGCTCACGAAGAAACGACAGTGCCATATCAAGCATATTACTACTCCCAGTTGATGTGTGCTGGGAAACAAATATTTAGCCAATATTTATCGACGCTGAATTTATCTCCTGGAAACGAATAGCACCTCGAGCCCATTTATCCCCTGTTCTCGCAGCATTATTCAGACCTGTTGGATTAGATAGTAGCCAGGTACCAAGTCGCTTATTCGCCACATTTGAATAGTATCTTTTTTTACATAAATCAATAAAATCCTGCATCCGAATTGCAATTTCATCTGGGAAACGAATTTTTACATCCTCCGAATATCTGATTTTCTCTACATAGTGTAGACAGTTCGGTAGTGGAATATTTTTTGACCATGCGACCATTGGCATGGCTACTGCTTGTAGTCGTGACCTTTTAGGCAAATAAGACACATTTATGTCAAAGATTATTCCATTTGCTTCAACCCAATAGTGGCTCGGATGAGTTTCATCTCCTCCACCAAACCCCTCTATTAATGCTTTATTCCCGTCAATGGAAAGGGTTAATGCTCCTAAATTCCCACCAATAATTGAGGATTTGATTCCCTGGTTTACAAAGATTGAGTGAATTGCACATGCACTGTACAAGCATCTGGCATCATAATCATCAGGAAAAGATTTTTTCATACACCAATCTATAATGGCAAATACTTCCTCAATTTTTAAGCTACCAATTCGCATAAGCAAGTATCCTCTTCATGTTGTCACCAATACTCTCTTCAGGTCTGTACGTTTACAGAAGATTACAGCAATTGGCCTGCTGATACTTATAGTGCCCACCTCATGCACATGACAGACTGTCGAAAAATGTTAAATTAAACCTGAGCCTCTTTAAATACCACTGTCTGAAAGCAAACGTAACACCGAAAAACCATCGTCATCAGGCAACCGTTCAGCATGCAGATTACATTGCGCCAGCAACGCAGGAATGCCGCTGATATCGCCGGTAAGTCGTAGCTCCATCGGCTTGATAAGTTCGCCTCTGTCGGTGAACACCTGGTGCAGTTCGTCTTTTGGCGTGTAGATCGCACAGACGTTACCCGCTAATTTAGCTTTGTCTTCCCACTCTTTTGCCGACACCAGCCAGTCTACCCAGCCCATCGTCCGAAGCGTGTCGATCATGTACGTAAAACGAAACAACGTGCTCTGCTGCGTGAGCTCGCCAGAACTGGCGAGCCAGATGTATTCCACTTTGCTGTAAAGCCTCGCTGATGCCCCGTAACGCTTACCCTGCTCCTGCAGCCAGATGATGTCCGATGCTAACGTTCGGGGAAACAGTTTACGCTTCTGCGCCGTCAGCAGCCATTGCATGATGAACATATGCGTCTGCAGGGCAGAAAGCGCTCTGCCTTCCTGTCTGGCAAGGCCAACTGCCACCAGGATACACCATGCCAGGTGCGCAAGTTCTTCGGTCGGGCGTTTTGGAAGGGTTGCTGTCAAACGGCACTCCAGATTATGGTATTAATGAGCGTCACGCAGATTATCGCATCGGTTCGTTATAAGCCGCTACCTGGCTTACACCTGGTTCATGTGGATCGATATGAATCATCACGTTGAGTACATTGTGTCTGGTCATCACCTTGTTGCGCGCACTAACAGCGATATCATGGCCTGCGCTAACCGACAGCTCGCCAGGAACCTCAATATGCACATCCACCAGAATGAGATCGCCAGACTTACGGGTTTTCAGGTCATGAAGGCCAGCAACACCTGGCGTGGAGAGAAGGGTCTCTTTGATTGCCTGCTCTGCAACGGAATCTATAGAGCGATCCATCAGGTCATGCAGGGCATTAAATGCGAACGAATACCCCATTCGGGCCACCAGCACGCCAACAATCAGCGCCGCAATCGGATCGCAGTACGGATGCCCCATGAGATTCCCGACGATACCAATTGCCACTACCAGTGATGACGCCGCATCCGAGCGGGCATGCCAGGCATTCGCAATCAACAGTGAAGACTTGATCCGCGTTGCGACGGCCAACATATACCGGAACAACAGCTCTTTTGCCGTCAGTGCGCCCAGGGCCACCCAAAGGGCGACGATGTGGACAACCGGAATGGTCTCAGGGTGCAGTATTTTCCCGACTGCCGACCAGAGCATGCCAACCCCCACACAAAACAATATTGCGCCCAGTATCATCGAGGCACCATTCTCATAGCGCCAGTGTCCGTAGTGGTGATCGCTGTCTGACGGCTGACGACTTTTGAAACTGGCAATCAGCACAACAACATCGGCTACTAAATCCGAAAGCGAATGAATGCCATCGGCAATCAGCCCCTGTGAGCCTGAAAATATTCCCACCACTATCTGCATAAGCGACAGCAAAATGTTCACGATAACACTGACCAGCGTACTTTTTCTGGCAGCCCGTGAACGTGCATTAAACGCATCAGCATTAAGGGTTTCAGGGTTCTGCATGATAATTACTTTCCAAAATATAAACGGTAATACTGAATTATTCAGAATAGATGACGGGTTATGGTTTATTTTTAAAAGTGGAGTATTGCAAGTAATGCCGAATATCAACAATCTCTGGTAACATATTTAACAACGATATTCCTTATTAAAGGACGGTTCTCTGTAAAAGAAAACCGCCCTGATTCATGACTTATTTAGCCAGCGTGCTGACCGCTTTTTTCTTTGCCTTTCGCACCGCTTTCTTTTTCGCATGTTTTTTGGTGGCCTTTGTGGCTTCAGACTTCACCGTGGTGCTCTGCGCATGCTGAATGGTCTGACTCAATGGTGATACTGGCTCTGAAGCAAAAGAACCCGCAGCATAAAGGGACAGCGTAGCCCCCAGCAAAACAACCGATAACTTTGACATGGCAACCTCTCTGGTATTTTCAGGGAATATCGCTCCGGAAGATGGAACCGGGAGACCCGCAGAGTCAATACAGATAACCGTCACCGGTTCACCGGGAATTATTTATCCCTGTTTTTCTGTGGCTTAATTCTGAATGCCGAACCAGAATAGCCCGTCGAGTGCGGTTACCTGTAGCCCACTTTCCAGCGCCAGTCTGAGCCGCTCGCGTGGTACTTTCACGTCTTTGGCTATCTGCTGATAAGGCCTGGCTGTTACACCAGTGGGATCCAGACGCCGGATGCGGGTGACCATGCGGTACTGAAACTCGTCCGGTATTGTGTTGAGATCAGTTTGCAGGCTCCAGACGCAGCCAAAGCGCTTCCCGTTGAAGACAGCCTCTTTTTGATTAAGCTGTAATTCGTCGCGCAGCGCGGCGATCAACTGGGGAGTGCGTATCAGCAGCAGCCGAAAAGGCAGTTCAAAGCTGGTGACATAATCGACGTTCAGCAGGGCAAAACGCAGACGTTCTGCCGCTCCGGCTTTCAGGTGTCTGCATTCTTCCTGAACATCAGCCCACTGTCGGGTCAAACGGGGCGTCTCGCCATCGCATGAAAACTGGTATTTCTCGATCTGGTAGTCAATTCGCCCCATGGTCATTTTCTCTGTGTTAGCAGGTAGCAGCCTGGTCTTCGGAGACACCCGCATCTGCTGCTGGCAACAGTGACAGCAAACCCCAGCCAGCATGTTGCTCACCCGTGGTGTAACGCAGCTCCCGCGCATCAAACGCATCTCCAACATCACAGGGATCACCAACGACGATGAAATCCACCGGCGCGGACTGCTGGCCCTGCTCCGTAAAATGGCGCTGCAGTTCTGATTTTCTCACCAACAGCGCGGATACGTCCGCGTATTCAGCGGACAGAGTTTCAGGTACCCACTCTTCGTCCGCAACCACAGCATTAACCCAGCCCTGTGATTTCAGGTGCTCAATCGCATGGGTCAGGCGAAATAAATCCGACTGCTGCGTCACCGGCTCCGTGCAGGACTGCCAGAGGTATTGCAGCCGCTGCTGTAAATCCGCAGCAGGACCTTTCATTCGCCCCAGACGCAACAGGCTGTCAATATCCTCAGCCACAGAACGGGGAAAACGGCGCTGTTTTTGCGCGACAGCAAGCCAGCGCAATAAAAACGTGTGAATGGTCAGCGGTGAACGTGCCTGGCCCTCCTGCTGAGCCAGTCGCAGCGACACCAGTGCACACCATGCGAGATGTGACAGGTCAGCCAGTGATTCTTCAGGAGGTAATGCAGTATGATTCGTTTTATTCATGGCGGGGATTATATCGGCAGCACGTAGAGCGGAAAAGGGCTGAAGGCCGGGGGGATAATATCAGCGCCGGGCGTGACATCTTTCCTCATCGTCAGACTGCACGCTCAGGCGCAAATAACACTCGTCCGGGCGAGAGTAACGGGTACCGTCATTGCCTTAATCTGCGTGGTAAGCTGGTTAAAGGGCGTTGTGAAGACTCCCCGGGCAACGCGGTTCAGGATGACTGGCGTTATATTCGTGACGTTTTTACGATTTGCGCCAGTTACCGTTGTCCATGCATCAATGAGCATCTCGCTAATCCTCTGCCGAACCCTTTCATCGTGGACTCTCCCCAGCGTCTCAAGGTTGAGCAGCAGCACCATTTTGCATTCTGGTGCGCTGGCCGCCTCCCATATCCAGCGTAACAGCGTCGGTGGTGAACTCTGTCGCTCCTGCTGACGTTGCCACGAATATTCGCCAGTGCGCTGCCAGACTTCGGTATGAAAACGCAGAATCAATGACCGGTAATCGGCCATGCTCTCTCGATACGGCAGCGTCAGCGTAAAGCTGAACGCCACCAGCCGTGGGTAATGGTCAACGGCCTGTTGTAAAAACATACGAATGGTGACCGGGGTGCACCGTAACGTCGCGCTGAACTCACATTGACGGCAGGGGCCACTCGTGCAACGCCAGTTTCCTGCCTGCAGTGATTTCGGGTCAACAAGGTCAGGGCTGCAAGTGCTGAGGCAGTAGTGATGCCTCAGGTCTCCGGGTTTCTGCGTCAGGTGTTTGAGCAAGGGGTTGCGGGCATCGATTTGTGCTGTAAGCCACGCGCCGTCAGGCGTGCAGACTGTTTACTGTGTCAGGGACGAGAGTGTGGAGAGCGGGATAGTCGCTCAGGGTATCAGGATACTGCGCGGGGGCATCACCCAGGACTGGCGAAGCAGTACGCCGGGAACGGCAGTAACTCCTGCAGACGTTCTTCAGGCCAGGAGGGCAGACGCGTCAGCACGTCGGTCAGCCACGCATGCGGCTCCAGACCGTTCATTTTCGCTGTTTCCAGCAGGCTCATTATCTGCGCGGCACGAGCTCCTGCCGCCAGTGAACCCGCGAAGAGCCAGTTAGAGCGGCCCATCACCACCGGTCTGATAGCACGCTCACAGCGATTGTTGTCGAGCGGTAGCGAGCCATCATCAAGGAAGCGGCTGAGCGTTTCACGTCGTTTCAGCATATAGTTTATGGCCTTACCCAGCGCGGAGCTTTCCGGGCACGCTTCTTTTTGCTGCTCCAGCCACAACCACAGCTTGTCGACAATGGGCCGGGAGTAGCGCTGTCGCCACTGGCGGATCTTTTCTGCCGGTCGATGCCGGATCTTCTTATCCAGCCGGTACAGCCCGGCGATCTGTCTGACCGCCATCGCCGCACGCGGATCCTGGTTCGCTTTATACAGATCGGCGAAGCCACGGCGGGCGTGGGCCCAGCATCCAGCCAGCGTGATCCCCGGGACGTTTTCCTCCAGGGTCTTATAAGCCGTATGCCCATCAACAACCAGCGAACCGCGCCAGTCCTTAAGCCAGGTCGCAGGATGTTCATGTCCACGCCCCGTCTGACTGTCGAAGCAGACGATCGACGGACCACTTTTTTCTCCGCTGACATAGGCCCACAGATAGCCAGAACGCGTTTTACCGCCTTTGCGGGTATCCAGGATACGCATGGTGGTTTCATCGGCATGCAGCACGCTGCGGGTCAGCAGTTCCCGGTGCAACAGTTCCTCCAGCGGGTTAAGCGCCACACCGGCTCCGCCCACCCAGCCCGCCATCGTGCTGACCGGTAGCTCAACATCTGCCCGGGCGAAGATATGCTGCTGGCGGTACAGGGGCTGGTAGTCACGGTACTTGCTGACCACCACCTGCGCCACAAGGCTGGCTTCTGCTATACCTTTCGGGATGAGCTGTGCCGGCATCTGACCGCTGAACACCTTTTCACAGCAGGGGCATCCATACTGAGGACGAACATACTGATTGACCACAAAGCGCGCCGGGAGGTACTCCAGCTTTTCGCTGATCTCATCGCGGATGAAGCGAAGCGCCACGTTGCAGTCGGCGCAGGTATCCGACACCGGTGGGATAGTTTTTTTGATTCGAGGAAGTTGCGACGGCAGTGCTTTTCGCACAGGACGGGAAGCTGATGATTCTTCTGCGTCTTCCTTTATATCCTGCTGCAGCAACGCGTTCAGCTGCGTTTCTGCAGCGGCGATATCCGCTTCGGTATCTTCTTCGAAGAGCTGACGCTGCAGGCCGGACAGCATTTCGGTTTTACGGCCGAAGCGTTGCTGACGCGCCAGCATCAGCGCCTCTTCCAGCAGTCGGATACGCTGATCTTTTGCTATCAGCTCGGCGTTTTTCTGCAACTGAAGATGATGATTCTCGTCCACCACCTTTCTCACCATGGCAAGGGCCATAGCGCGGAGCTGTTCGATGTCAGTGGTGGTGGAAAGAAGTGATATATCCATACCGATAATTATACTCCGGCATGGATATTCAAGGTTTTTCATGATGTTACCGGGTGTTATTACGGCGAGGTAATAGCAGGAACACTCTCCTCGTGGAAGACCCATTTGGCGAGGTCGTGGCCGTTGAGCTGCTGCCAGTCAACGCCGGTAATCAGCCAGTTAAATTCATCCTGAGTGAGCGACCAGGCTTTGTCGCCCGCACGAGGCCAGCGGAAGTGTCCCTTATGCAGACGACGAACGCACAGCCAGACGCCGTGTTTGTCCCAGCGCTGCACCTTAATGCGCGAGCGGGCCTTGTTGGTGAAGACGAAGGCTGCCCCTTCGTGCCACGATGATTTCAGCTCGTCCTGGACATACTGCGTCAGCGTGTCAATTCCGCGCCGCATATCCACCGGTTTGACCGCGAGAAAAACGTTCTCAGGCGTCAGCATGTTTGAGCGCTCTGAAGACATCGGTGAGCTGAGTGGTGTGACAACTCATACGGATGCCGCCAGGCAAAAACAACATGACGGGATCGTTGGCGACCGGAGGAGCCGGAACGACGGGCTGCGCAGTAGCAATGCGTACGGGTATCAGCCCGGAGTCATTAGCCCTGCGCTCCGCTTTGGTATCCTGCGGCCATTCCCGGAAGGTGGAAAACTTGATGCTATGTAATTCGCAGTACTGCTGGCGGGTCAGACCGCTGGTTCGCCAGCTGGCCACATGCTGTCTTTTTTCTTCAAGCGTATAGATTTTTCGTTCCTGCATGATGTTCCTCAATAACCAGATAACTGGAGGGAAAACCGATGCTAACGAACCAAAAGACAATTGGAAGATGAGTTCACCGCGACGTTACTGTTTATGTCCCGGTGCAGAGCAGCATCACGCACCGGACCGTGAACACCCCGGTGCTGAGCAGCAGCAGGGTGACCAGTATCACCACCCCGGCACAGGCAATGCCCTCGGGGTGCGACTTTCGCGCCGCATTCAGCAGGGCCACCGCCAGCAGCAGGCACCACAGCCCCACGACCAGCTCCAGCCACGGCCCCACCGGAAGCAGTCCCGCCACGCAGACCCACCACAGACCGGCCGCCGCCAGCGGACCGCCCGTCAGCAGGGTGCACAACACGGAATACTCCCCCCGCAGCCAGCGCAGGGGTCCCGCCTGGTTGCGGCGAAAAATACAGCGGTCACGCCGTCCCGGCAGGACCACCACCACCACCCAGACGCCGGCCGACAGGGCCGCCGCGCCGAGCATCCACAGACAAAGCACCGGAAACTCCGGTAACGTATCAATCGGGACCATCTGACCTCCTTATAACAGAGTACAGGCCGGTGCCGGCACGGAGCTGCAGCACTCCGCCATCTCACCGCCCGAGTGTTGATTACCCGGTACCGTTTCCGGTCGGGTCGGCGTGCTCAGGGTGTGCTGTGTGCCGTGACGGTTCACCGCCCTGCGGACAGCCACTCTGCAGCCAGTCCAGAAAATCTGTTAACGGCAGGGG